>NZ_QFFU01000013.1 GCF_003131185.1 Pseudomonas ovata
ACGATCTGAGCGGTGGTCAGGGCGGCGACATCAGCGGTTTCCATCGCGGCCACTTGCGTGGTGGTCAGGGCCGCCACTTGGGCGGTGGTCAGACCGGCGACTTGAGCCGTGGTCAAGGCAACCACTTGATCAGTGGTCAACGCAGCGGCTTGGGTGGTCGTCAGCGCAGCAATGCTGGCTACTGGCATCGCGGCCAGATCAGCCGTTTCAATGGCAGCCACTTGGGCTGTGGTCAGTGCGGCGACTTGAGCGGTGGTCAGGGCTGCCGCCTGGGCGCTGCCCAGGGCGACGATCTGAGCGGTGGTCAGCGCCGCGACATCGACGGTTTCCAGTGCCGCGACCTGGGTAGTGGTCAGCGCCGCTACCTGGTCAGTGGTCAGGTTGGCCACCTGGGCGGTGGTCAGAGCCACGACCTGATCGGTGGTCAGTGCCGCCACGTCAGCGGTTTCCATCGCGGCCACTTGCGTGGTGGTCAGGGCCGCCACTTGAGCGGTGGTCAAGCCGGCGACCTGAGCGGTGGTCAGGGCCACAACCTGTGCAGTGGTCAGCGCTGCGGTCTGGGTGGTGGTCATTGCCGCCAGGCTGGTGACCGACAGTGCCGAGATATCAGCGGTTTCAATGGCGGCCACTTGGGCTGTGGTCAGTGCGGCGGCCTGGGCGGTGGTCAGGGCGGCCACCTGGGCGCTGCCCAGCGCTACGATGCCGGCGGTGGTCAGCGCGGCGAGGTCAACGGTTTCCAGGGCGGCGATCTGTGCCGTCTTGAGGGCGGCCACTTGAGCGGTAGTCAGGTTGGCCACCTGGGCGGTGGTCAGGGCCACAATCTGATCGGTAGTCAGCGCTGCGAGATCGACGGTTTCCATCGCCGCCACTTGCGTGGTGGTGAGGGCCGCCACTTGAGCGGTGGTCAAGCCGGCGACCTGAGCGGTGGTCAGGGCCACAACTTGTGCAGTGGTGAGCGCTGCGGTCTGGGTGGTGGTCATTGCCGCCAGGCTGGTGACCGACAGGGCCGAGATATCAGCGGTTTCAATGGCGGCCACTTGGGCTGTGGTCAGTGCGGCGGCCTGAGCGGTGGTCAGGGCGGCCACCTGGGCGCTGCCCAGGGCGACGATGCCGGCGGTGGTCAGCGCGGCGAGGTCAACGGTTTCCAGTGCGGCGATCTGTGCCGTCTTGAGGGCGGCCACTTGGGCGGTGGTCAGGTTGGCCACCTGGGCGGTGGTCAGGGCCACAATCTGATCGGTGGTCAGCGCTGCGAGATCGACGGTTTCCATCGCCGCCACTTGCGTGGTGGTCAGGGCCGCCACTTGAGCGGTGGTCAGGCCGGCGACCTGAGCGGTGCTCAGGGCCACGACCTGTGCAGTGGTCAGCGCTGCGGTCTGGGTGGTGGTCATTGCCGCCAGGCTTGTAACCGACAGGGCCGAAATATCAGCGGTTTCAATGGCGGCCACTTGGGCTGTGGTCAGGGCGGCAGCCTGAGCGGTGGTCAGGGCAGCCACCTGGGCGCTGCCCAAGGCGACGATCTGAGCGGTGGTCAGCGCGGCGAGGTCAACGGTTTCCAGTGCGGCGATCTGTGCCGTCTTGAGGGCGGCCACTTGCGCGGTGGTCAGGTTGGCCACCTGGGCGGTGGTCAGGGCCACGACCTGAGCGGTGGTCAGGGCCGCCACGTCAGCGGTTTCCATCGCCGCCACTTGCGTGGTGGTCAGGGCCGCCACTTGAGCGGTGGTCAGGCCAGCGACCTGAGCGGTGCTCAGGGCCACAACCTGTGCGGTAGTGAGCGCTGCGGTCTGGGTGGTGGTCATTGCCGCCAGGCTGGTGACCGACAGAGCCGAGATATCAGCGGTTTCAATGGCGGCCACCTGGGCGGTGGTCAGTGCGGCGGCCTGGGCAGTGGTCAGTGCGGCCACCTGGGCACTGCCCAGGGCGACGATGCCGGCGGTGGTCAGCGCGGCGAGGTCAACGGTTTCCAGGGCGGCGATCTGTGCCGTCTTGAGGGCGGCCACTTGGGCGGTGGTCAGGTTGGCCACTTGGGCGGTGGTCAGGGCCACGACCTGAGCGGTGGTCAGCGCCGCGACATCGACGGTTTCCATCGCCGCCACTTGCGTGGTGGTCAGGGCCGCCACTTGAGCGGTGGTCAGGCCAGCGACCTGAGCGGTGCTCAGGGCAATGACCTGTGCGGTGGTCAGCGCTGCGGTCTGGGTGGTGGTCATTGCCGCCAGGTTTGCAACCGAAAGGCCGGCGAGATCAGCGGTTTCAATGGCGGCCACCTGGGCTGTGGTCAGTGCGGCGGCCTGGGCAGTGGTCAGTGCGGCCACCTGGGCGCTGCCCAGGGCAACGATGCTGCCAGTCGTCAGGGCTGCGACATCGACGGTTTCCAGGGCGGCGATCTGTGCAGGCTTGAGGGCGGCCACTTGAGCGGTGGTCAGGTTGGCCACCTGAGCGGTAGTCAGCGCGACGATCTGAGCGGTGGTCAGCGCCGCGACATCGACAGTTTCCAGCGCGGCCACTTGTGTGGTGGTCAGTGCTGCGACCTGGTCGGTGGTCAGGCTGGCCACCTGAGCGGTGGTCAGGGCGATCACTTGTGCAGTGGTCAGCGCCGCCGCTTGAGTGGTGGTCAGCGCTGCCAGGCTGGCGGTCGGCAAGGCGGCGATATCAGCGGTTTCAATCGCGGCCACTTGCGCGGTGGTGAGGGCGGCGACCTGGGTGGTGGTCAGTGCGGCCAGCTGGGCGCTGCTCAGGGCAACAATGCTGCCAGTGGTCAGGGCGGCAACATCGGCCGTTTCCAGGGCTGCAATCTGCGCAGGCTTGAGCGCTTCTACTTGATCGGTGGTCAGTGCTGCGACCTGGGCGGTGGTCAGCGCCACGATCTGGGCAGTGGTCAGGACGGCGACATCGGCAGCTTCCAAGGCCGCCGCTTGCGTGGTGGTCAGGGCCGCCACTTGATCAATCGTCAGGTTGGCCACCTGAGCGGTGGTCAGTGCGATCACTTGATCGGTGGTCAAGGCCGCCGCCTGAGTGGTGGTCAGTGCTGCAATGCTGGAAACCGGCAGGACAGCGATATCATCGGTTTCAATGGCGGCCACCTGGGCGGTGGTCAGAGCCGCCACCTGAGCGGTGGTCAGGGCAACCACTTGGGTGCCAGTCAGCGCGACGATCTGACCGGTGGTCAGGGCAGCGGCTTGCGCAGTGGTCAATGCGACCAGGCTGGCCACAGGCAGTGCGGCAATATCGTCAGTTTCAATGGCTGCAACCTGGGCAGTGCTCAGGGCTGAAATCTGCGTGGTTAGCAGTGCGCCGATCTGGTCGGCACTCAGGGCCACGACCTGGGCGGTGGTCAACCCAGGCAGTTGTTCCGTAGAGAAGACACCCAGGTTGGCATTGGTGATGACCGCCACCTGATCGGTGGTCAGCGCCGCAATCTGGTCAGTGCTGAAAGCAGCAATGTCTTCAGTGCCAAGATCTGCGATGGTCGTGGTGCTCAAGGCAGCAACTTGCGCGGTAGTCAACGAAGAAATAAAGCTCATATACGCGTCCTGTTTAAGGTCATAACCGCGCCGTCAGCGTTGCCGCCTTAGCTTGATGTAAAAGAATGGGTTGCCCATGTGTCACCGTTAGCGACCAAGGCTAAATAAACATTAAGAACTTTTTAGGTGGCTTTTTGCCTTTTTTGGTTTTTTGGTTATTAAAAAACCGGGTTTTATAGGCTCAGGGCAAGGAAAATTAGTATCACATGGCTATTACTGTTTGTTGAATGCTTGCGTCCTTGACGTGCGATCAGCGGTACAGAGGGGCTGCAAGGCCTGTCTCAGTCTTGACCCTCTGTTGCTCTTGACCTAGTGTGCGTTGGAACCTCCGTTCGTCGGCGCACGGTATGGAGCACGTCATCCCCCACCCTCTGGCTATCCAGCAAGGGCCTTGATCGAGTAATAGATTGTGAAAACCTTCCTTCATGTAGGTTGCGGTCCAAAAGACAAAAACGGCACGACCAAGGGCTTTGCTTCGCCGGACTGGCATGAGCTGCGTTTCGATATCGATCAGAGCGTCAACCCTGACATCGTCGGCACCATGACCGACATGTCCCAGGTCAAGGACGCCTCGGTCGATGCGCTGTTTTCCAGCCACAACATCGAACACCTTTATCCGCACGAAGTGCCGGTAGCGCTGGCGGAGTTTCGCCGTGTACTCAAGCCTGGCGGTTTTATCGTGATTACCTGCCCGGACCTGCAATCGGTCTGTGCATTGGTGGCCGAAGACAAATTGACCGACCCTGCCTACATCTCGCCGGCCGGTCCCATCGCGCCGATCGATATCCTTTACGGGCATCGCCCGGCCATGGCCAATGGCAATCTCTACATGGCGCACCGTTGCGGTTTTACCAAGCGTGTATTGACCGGCAGTCTGCAGGCGGCCGGCTTCGATATGGTACTGCCGGTCCAGCGCACCCATCCGGCCTATGACCTGTGGGCTGTTGCAGCACTGGCGCCGATCACCGCAGAGGAAATTCTGGAGCTGGCCAAACAGCACTTTCCCGACTGACAGCGTGCTGCCTGTCCTGGCCCGCGCCTACAACGGCGTGACCAGGACGGGTTGAAGAGCATGGCCCGACGACCTTCGGAGTTAACCGTAATGATCGTGAGCGGCGACAATTTCAATATCACCAACCTGCCACTGTTCAAACACAGCCTTGAAGGCCTGCGCCAGAGTCTGGCGACCCCGGAAAGCTTCTACAGCGCTGACAACGTCATCTGCTGGAACCGCAATTTCAGCTTCATGACCGATGAAGGTTTCATGGAGATCATGCGGCGCAACGCCACCTCCAACACCGAAATGACCATCATCTGGCGCACCTACATCTTGTGTCACTTCGCCATGCTGGCCCGGAGCCTGCCTGGTGATTTCATCGAAGTAGGGGCGTGCAAGGGCAATACTGCCAATATCGTTGCCGACCGCATCGACATGGCCACCAGCGGCAAGCAGTACTACGTGTACGACACATTCGAGCACCCGGCCGACGACGATAACGGCTCGACGCTGTTCAGCCAGGTAAAGCAACGCTTTGCCAGCTATCCGTTCGTGCACGTCATTCAGGGGGATATACCGGATTCGTTCGAGCAGGACTTTCCCGAGCAGATCGCCTTTGCCCATGTCGACCTGAACCTGGCGTTGGTAGAAGTCGAGGCACTCAAGTGCATCATTCCGCGTCTGGTGCCTGGTGCCGTGCTTGTGCTTGATGACTACGGTCGGTGGAGTCATGACTCGCACAAAGCCGCCGAAGACCCGCTGCTGGCCTCGTTTGGCCTGAGCGTCCTGGAGTTGCCGACAGGCCAGGGCCTGGTGATCAAGCCCTACGCCTGATTGCATGCCCTGCCGGTCGCCCGGCCGGCAGGGCAGCAGGTTTCAGACCAGTTGGTTGTAAACCTCGACCGTGCGCTCGCACATCCGCTGCGCCGTAAACAACGCTTCGAAACGCGCCCGGGCCTGGGCGCCGAAGCGGGCGGCTTCCTCGGGGTTGTCCCACAGGCGGCGCAAGGCCTCGCGCAGGGCCTGCGGATTTTCCGGCGGCACGGCCAGCCCGGTTTCGCCGTCGATATTGACGAACGTAGTACCGGTGCCGATCTCGCAGGAGATCATCGGTTTGCTGTACATCGACGCTTCCAGCAGCGATATGCCGAAGGCCTCCGAGCGCAGGTGCGAGGGGAACACCAGCGCCTGGCTCAGCTGTAGCAGGCAGGCTTTGTCTTCATCGTCCAGGCGGCCGAGAAAACGCACATTGCGCAATTGCAGGCGCTCGGCCTGTGCCTTGAGCTCCTGCTCCTGTGGGCCACCGCCCAGAATCAGCACCGGATAATCCACACCTTCCAGGGCATCGAGTAGCGTGCTCAGGCCCTTGTAGTAACGCAGCACGCCGACGAACAGGAAAAACCGCTCCGGCACCTGTTGCTGCCAGTGCGCCCGGCGCTCGGGCGAGACCTGCGGGTACGCGGCCTCATCCAGTCCGTACGGCACCACCACGGTCTTGTCGGCAAAGGGCTTGAGGGTTTCGCTGGTGCGCTGGTAATTGGGCGAGGCGACCAGAATGCGGTCCATGCTGCCCAGCATGCGGTTCATCAGCGGCGCATACAGCTTGAGCAGCGTGCGCTGCTTGATGATGTCCGAGTGATAACTCAGCACCGTCGGGCGACCATGACGGGTGGCAAAATGCACCAGGTCCATCATCGGCCACGGAAAATGAAAATGCACCAGGTCCGCTTCGGCGGCCATGGCCTTGAAGCGGGCAAAGGCGGGCAGTGAAAAACCGGTGGACGCCAGGTTGAAGTTTTCCTTGACCCGCACCACCGGGTGATCGGCCACCTGGATGCGCTCAGGCACCGGGTCGGGGCTCAGGGTCAACACCTGGCCTTCGACGCCAAAGGCGCGACTGCCCTGACAGAGTTGAAACATGACCTGTTCGATACCACCGGTAGTGTCGGGGTAATAGGTCTTGAAGAAATGCAATACCTTCATGGGGGGGGCTCGTTGGTAGGAGCGCGCTTGCCCGCGACCGAGTGCGTAGCGCTCGCAAAATCTCGGAAACGCTGCAAGTTTACGATCTGAAATCTGCGAAACGCTGCAAATTCACGATCAGGAAATCTGCGAAACGCTGCAAATTTACGACTGCTGACGCAGCCGGTCGCGGGCAAGCGCGCTCCTACAGCGGTCCGGTCAACCGGACGACAACATCCAGCGCAGGGTGTCGCGCAGCGGCGGGGTCTGCCAGTCCGACACATGGGTGCGCAGACGGGTGTTGTCGCCACACAGGGTCTTGACCTCGTTGGCCCTGACGAAGGCCGGGTTGACCTGCACGTCGATAGCCTGGCCGGTGATGTCCCGGCACATGTCCAGCACCTCACGCAGCGAGTGGGTCACGCCCGAGCAGACGTTGATCGTCTGCCCGATCGGGCGGCTTTGCAGCAGCCCGCGATAGGCGCTGACCACGGCCCGCACATCGCTGAAGTCACGCCACACATCCAGGTTGCCGAGTTCGATGGTGTCGGCCTTGCGGACAAAGTGCGACACGATCTTGGGCAACAGGAAATTATCGGCCTGGCCGACACCCGTGTAATTGAACGGGCGGGCAATGATCAGCGGCAGACGGTCGTGCCAGAGGCTCGCCATGTATTCCATCGCCAGTTTGCTCACCGCGTAATCGTTGGCCGGTGCCGGCGCGGTCGACTCGTCGAGCAGACCGCTGGAGGCATTGCCGTACACGTTGGCACTGCTGGCCAGCAACACGCACTCAGGCGTCTTGCCGCAGGCCGCAATGGCCTCCAGCAGGTTGCGGGTGCCGATCAGGTTGACCTGATAAAACGCATCCGCCGCGCCGTGGCCGACAAAGGCCAGCGCGGCCAGGTGCACGACGATGTCCGGCTGGATGTCGGCCAGCAGTGTGCGCAGGCCAGCGGCATCCGTCAGGTCTGCCTGGTAGTAACCGGCACTGTTCGAAGGCTGGCTCCCGGTGCCGACCACCTCACAGCCGCAAGCGGCAAGCTCGGCGGCCATGAACTGTCCCGTGAAGCCATTGATACCTGTAATCAGGGCACGCTTACCGGCGATAGTCATCAGAACGAGAAGCCCTTTTCGTTGCGACGCAGGTCAGCTTCTACCATCATGCGGCACAGCTCTTCCAGGTTGGTCTTGGGCTCCCAGCCCAACACTTCCTTGGCCTTGGCCGGGTTGCCGATCAACAGCTCGACTTCGGCAGGGCGGTAGAACTTCGGATTCACCGCGACCAGCACCTTGCCGGTGGCAGCGTCGATGCCTTGCTCGGCCTCTTCCTTGCCTTCCCACTGAAGGGTGATGCCGACTGCCTTGAACGCCATGCTGACGAAGTCACGCACGGTTTCGGTACGGTTGGTGGCCAGTACGAAGGTGTCCGGCTCGTCAGCCTGCAGCATGCGCCACATGCCTTCGACGTATTCCTTGGCAAAACCCCAGTCGCGCTTGGCGTCCATGTTGCCCAGTTCCAGCTTGTCGAGCAGGCCCAGTTTGATCTTGGCCACCGAGTCGGTGATCTTGCGGGTCACGAACTCACGGCCGCGCAGTGGCGACTCGTGGTTGAACAGGATGCCGCTGGTGGCGAAGATGCCGTACGACTCGCGGTAGTTGATGGTCATCCAGTGCGCGTAGAGCTTGGCCACGCCATACGGGCTGCGCGGGTAGAACGGCGTGCTCTCGATCTGCGGGATGGCCTGGACCTGGCCGAACATCTCGGAGGTCGACGCCTGGTAGAAGCGGATCTTGGTATTGACGATGCGAATCGCTTCGAGCAGGTTCACAGCACCCAGGCCGGTGATTTCGGCGGTGGTCACCGGCTGGTCGAACGACACACCCACGAAGCTCTGGGCCGCGAGGTTGTAGACCTCGGTGGCTTCGGTGGTTTGCAACAAACGAATACTGGCAGAAAGGTCGGTCAGGTCGTATTCGACCAGGTGCAGATTCGGGTTGTTCTGGATGCCCAGTTCTTCGATACGCCAGAAGTTGACGGAGCTGGTACGGCGATAAGTGCCGTAGACGGTATAGCCCTTCTCGAGGAGCAGTTCAGCCAGGTAGGCGCCGTCTTGACCTGTGATGCCGGTAACGATTGCTTTCATGCTGGGGGTTTTACTCCATTGAAAAGAGTGGATAGCCAAGGACGACTGGCGCAAACATCGGCCAGTAAACGAAAGGACGCGATGATACAGGTTAGGCCGCTTATATACGACCCGCCAGGCCATGTGACTGGTGGCGCGGGGTCTGTATCGAAACAGCAGAAATGTTGTAGTCCGACAGCGCCCCGAGGGGGCGAGAGCGGCTAACTGACACTCAAAGCGGTATTTAATTCCCTTGTTTCATTCAGGTGAAGTACACCGGTCTGTGCACGGCCTTGACATACAGGCCTCGAGGCCGCTGAACCAATGGCCTGTTGCCTCATCCAACCCCCTCTTCAATACGTTCCGAAAACGACTAAACGATGACTATTACGATGAAGGCGATATAGTGCGCCTCCAGAAATGGCTTTTTGGCTTTTCTGCGTTTCGCTGCCCGACGCGCAAAGGACTTTGCTGCCAGGGGGCAGGCCCCGTCAGGGAACCCTCGAAACACACTTTCAAGCGTGAGGCCGTTCGGCCGCACCCTTATCAGGAGTCATGAATGTTGGAGTTGTTTAGAAGCCTCTGGGATTACCGGGGTTTCGTGTTTTCGTCCATTCGCAACGAGTTTTCCGCGCGTTTTTCCCGCAGTCGTCTGGGGGGGCTGTGGATGATCATCAACCCGCTGGCGCAAGTTGCAATTTATGCGCTGGTGCTCTCCAACGTGCTGGCTGCCAAACTGCCCGGCATTGAAAGCAAGTATGCCTACGCCCTTTACCTGATGGCCGGGATATTGGCCTGGAGCCTGTTCTCGGAAATCATCGGCCGCTGCCTGACCCTGTTCATCGACCAGGGCAACCTGATGAAGAAAATGCGCTTCCCGCGCATTACCCTGCCGGTGATTGTCGTCGGGTCGTGCCTGCTCAACTACCTGTTGCTGTTCGTGGCGCTGCTGGTGGTGTTTGCGCTGCTGGGCCAGTGGCCGCAATGGCAGATGCTCTGGCTGGTCCCCCTGACCGTCGTCGTCACCGCACTGGCGGTCGGCCTGGGCCTGATCATCGGCGTGCTCAACGTGTTCGTGCGTGATGTAGGCCAGGTGATTCCGATCCTGTTGCAGATCTGGTTCTGGTTCACCCCGGTGGTCTATCCGCTCAACATCATTCCTGATGAATTCAAAGGCTACATGGCCATGAACCCGATGTTTCCGATCGTCAGCGCCTACCACGACGTCCTGGTCTACGCCCGGGCGCCGGACCTGCAAAGCCTCGTAATGACCGCGGCGATTGCCGTGGTGCTGCTGGGACTCGGGTTGTTCATGTTCCGCCGCGCCGCACCGGAAATGGTGGATGTCCTATGAGCCTGTTGAGCGTCAACAACCTGGGCAAGGCCTACCGCACCTATGCCAGCGAGCTGCAACGCATCGCCAGCTGGTTCGGCGTACCGGTCAAGGCCCGCGAAGAGCACTGGGTGCTCAAACACATCAGCTTCAACATCGAGCCGGGCGAGGCCATCGGCATCGTTGGCCAGAATGGCGCGGGCAAGTCGACCCTGCTGAAAATGATCACCGGCACCTTGCAACCCACCGAAGGCCACGTGCAGGTCAATGGCCGCATTGCCGCGATCCTGGAACTGGGCATGGGCTTCTCGCCCGACCAGACCGGCCGCCAGAACGTCTACCACGCAGCCGGGCTGATGGGCTTCAACGCCGACCAGATCGACACAGTCATCGACGACATTGCTGCATTTGCCGAAATCGGCACGTATTTCGACGACGCCGTACGCACCTACTCCAGTGGCATGCAGATGCGGGTGGCCTTTGCCGTGGCCACCGCATTCCGCCCCGACATCCTGATTGTCGATGAGGCGCTGTCGGTCGGCGACAGCTACTTCCAGCACAAAAGCTTCGAGCGCATCCGCGAGTTCCAGCGCCAGGGCACCACGCTGCTGATCGTGTCCCACGACCGCGGCTCGATCCAGGCCTTGTGCGACCGGGCGATCCTGCTGGAAAAGGGCACCGTCATCAAGGACGGCAACCCTGAAGAAGTCATGGACTTCTACAACGCGCTGATCGCCGAAAAGGAAAACTCGACCGTGCAGGTCCGCGAGCTGGACGACGGCTCCGTGCAGACCCGCTCCGGCAGTGGCGAGGCCAATATCGGCCTGGTGACCCTGCACAATGCCGCCGGCGAGCGTATCGAGTACGTCAGCGTCGGCGAGCCGGTGTCGCTGCGCATCCAGACCCAGGTCAACAGCGCCATTCCCGAACTGGTGGTGGGCTACCTGATCAAGGACCGCCTCGGCCAGCCGGTGTTCGGCACCAACACCCATCACCTGGGCTGCACGTTGCATGACCTGCAGGCGGGCGAGACGCCGGGGTATTCGTTCAACTTCATCGCCAACCTTGGCGTGGGGTCCTATTCCGTGGCCGTCGCCCTGCACACCACCGACAGCCATCTGGCACGCAATTATGAATGGGTGGATTTAACGCTCGTGTTCAACGTAGTCAATATTTCGCAAAGCGAGTTCGTCGGCCTGGCCTGGATACCGCCGAGCGTGGAGTGCCAACGATGAGTGGGCTTTTCTATCGTGCCTTTGAAGACCGTCACCGCGGCTCGCGTGAGTTGATCCACGAGCGTCAGCAGATCTATGTGCCGTTCCTTGAACCCCTCAAGCAGCTCTACCCCGAGCGCAAGGCGCTTGACGTCGGCTGCGGGCGTGGCGAGTGGCTGGAAATCCTGCAGCGCAACGGTTTCGACCCCCTGGGCGTCGACCTCGATGCCGGCATGCTCCAGGCCTGCCATGACCTGGGACTGCCGGTCGAGCAGGGCGATGCGCTGGAGATGCTCAAGCGCATGCCCGACGAGAGCCTGGCCGTGGTCTCGGGTTTTCATGTCGCCGAGCACATTCCGTTCGATGTCCTCAAGGACCTGGTCAGCGAAACCATGCGGGTCCTCAAGCCCGGCGGATTGCTGATCCTGGAAACGCCCAACGCGGAAAACCTGGTGGTCGGTGCCCAGTATTTTTACCTCGACCCCAGCCACGAACGGCCGATCCCGCACCTGCTGTTGAGCTTTCTGACCGAATACTGCGGCTTCGAGCGCTCCAAGGTGCTGCGCCTGCAAGAGCCGGCGCCGCTGGTCGAGGGCGACGAAGTCAACCTGGTCAGCGTCCTGTTCGGCGTCAGCCCGGACTACGCCATCGTGGCCCAGAAGCAGGCGCCTGCCGAGCAGATGCAGACCTTCGATGCCGCCTTCGAACGCGATTACGGGCTGTCGCTGGACCTGCTGGCCACCCGTTATGACCACCAGGTGTCGCGCTCCAGTGCCCAGATCGAGCATCTTGAAGCCGCTGTTCGCGAGCTGGCAGCGCTTAATGCCAGCCATCACGCCCAGCTGCATGAACTCAGCCAGCGTGCCGAGCAGGCGCACTTGCGCTGCCAGCAGATCGAAGAGTTTGCCGTCGGGCAAGTCGAGCAGCGTCATCTTGAGTCCCTGCGCGTCAACGCTGAGATCGAGCATATGAGGGCGCAGAATCAAGCCTATCAAGCGCAGATCAGCGCCTTGCTGAGCAGCAGTTCCTGGCGCCTCACCCGGCCGCTACGCGTTGGCCTACGCGCAGCGCGCTGGGGGCTCAGGTTGCCCAAGCGGGGCATGCGCTCGGTCCTGTTCCGTTCAATGCGTTTTGTGCTTGACCGGCCGGTACTGACCCTGCGCGTGAACGCGCTCATCAAGGCCCATCCCGGCCTGTTCCAGAAGGCCAGGCAGTTTGCTCTGGACCATGGCTTCATCGAGCCGTCCCTGAGCGAGTTGAATCCAAACATCATGCAAGCCGATGAAGACGAATTCGCGCACCCGAGCCCGCGAGTGGCTCATGTCTACGCCGAACTCAAGCAAGCTTTTGAGCGCAAGGAAAACCGTTGATGCGTATTGTCATCGATCTGCAAGGCGCACAGTCCGATAGCCGCTTCCGGGGTATCGGCCGCTATTCGCTGTCTCTGGCCCAGGCCATGGCCCGCAACGCCGGCGAGCATGAAATATGGCTGGTCCTCAACGGCCAGCTGGCCGACAGCCTCTCCGATATCCGCACCGCCTTTGCTGGCCTGGTCGAGCCGCAACGTATCCGCGTGTTCTCCGTGCCAGACGCCGTCAGCGCCAACCCCAGCCCCTGGACCGTGCAGGCGGCCGAAGTGCTGCGCGAAAGCTTTATCGCCGCCCTGAACCCCGACGTGGTGCTGGTCAGCAGCCTGTTCGAAGGCTACCAGTCCAACGCCGTTACCTCGATCGGCGTGATTGCGACCCGTTACCAGACCGCGACGGTGCTGTATGACCTGATCCCGTTGCTGAACAAAGAGGTGTACCTGGGCACGCCGGAGCTTGAGGCGTACTACCAGCGCAAGATTGACTGGCTGAAGAACGCCGACACGCTGTTGGCCATCTCCGACTCTTCGCGCCAGGAAGCCATTACCTGCCTGGGGATCGATCCGCAGCGTATCGACAATATTTCGGCCGCCATCGGTGAGCAATTCAAGCCCGATGACGACCTGCCTGGCCAGGCCGAACGGCTGCAGCGGCTGGGCATCAAGGCGCCGTTCATTCTCTACGCGCCGGGCGGTTTCGACCCGCGCAAGAACTTTGCGCGCCTGCTTGAGGCCTACAGCCGCCTGTCCCAGAACCTGAAAAGCCATTATCCGCTGGTCATCGCCAGCAAGCTGCATGCTCCGCAGCGGGCCGAGTTGCAGGCGCTGGCTGAAAAGTTCGCCATACGCCCCAACGAGCTGGTACTGACCGGGTATGTCAACGATCAGGACCTGATCGGCCTGTACTCGCAAGCCACCGTGTTCGTGTTTCCATCCGTGCACGAAGGCTTTGGCCTGCCGGTGCTCGAAGCCATGGCCTGCGGGGCGGCGGTCATCGGCTCCAACAGCAGCAGTGTGCCTGAGGTCATCGGCTGCGATGAGGCCTTGTTCGACCCGCTGTCGGTCGAGTCCATCGCCGCCAAGCTGACCCAGAGCCTGGAAGATGAAGCGTTCCGCCAACGCCTGATCGACAGCGCCCGCCAGCAATGCATGAAATTTTCCTGGGACGCGTCGGCCAGAAAAGCCATTGCCGCACTTGAACTGCGCCATCAGCCGCGTCCGGCCGAGGCGCAGGACACCGCACCTGACGAGTTGCTGCAGCGCCTGGTGGCCTTGACCGACACCGTCCCCAGCGACGCCGAGCTGTTCCGGGTTGCCAAAAGCATTGCCTTCAACGTGGCCGGTGCCGGGCAGCGGCAACTGCTGCTCGACGTCTCCAGCATCGTGCAAAAGGATGCCAAGTCCGGTATCCAGCGCGTGGTCCGCAGCCTGTTGCATGAGTTTCTCAGTGCCCCGCCCGAAGGCTTGAATGTGCGCCCGGTGTATTACGCCGAAGGCCGCTATTACTATGCCAATGCCTTCACCTCGCGCATTCACCCGCCGTTTCCTGACACCGAGGACGCGCTGATCGATTTTGCCCAGGACGATATCTACCTGTCCCTGGACCTGAACATGCACCTGGCCAATCAGCTTTACCCGCTGCATCACCAGATGCGCTTGATGGGCGTGCAGATCAGCTACATCGTCTACGACTTGCTGCTCTACCATCGTCCCGACTGGTGGCCAGAAACGACCGGTGACATGTTCAATGACTGGCTGCACAAGATCGCCCTGGCCGGCAGCAACCTGATCTGCATCTCGGCAGCCGTGGCTGATGAACTGCAGGCCTGGCTGGACACGCACCCCGAGCTGTATGCCGGCAACCAGCCACGGGTGAGCAGCTTCCACCTGGGTGCCGACATCGACAACAGCCTGCCGTCCACCGGCCTGCCGGACGACGCGCCGCAACTGCTCGACCTGCTGCGCCACCAGCCCAGCTTCCTGATGGTCAGCACCATCGAGCCGCGCAAGGGCCACGCGCAGGCCCTGTCGGCGTTCGAGACGCTGTGGGCGCAGGGGCAGCAAGTCAACCTGGTCATCATCGGCAAGCGTGGCTGGCTGGTCGATGCCCTGGTCGCACGGCTGGAATCACACCCGGAAAAAGGCAAGCGGCTGTTCTGGCTCGAAGGCATCAGCGACGAATACCTGGAAAAGGTCTATTCGGCTGCCACCTGCCTGATCGCGGCCTCCGAAGGAGAAGGCTTCGGCTTGCCGCTGATCGAGGCCGCCCAGCACCACATGCCGATGATCATTCGTGACCTGCCGGTGTTCCGTGAGATTGCCGGCGAGCACGCGTTTTACTTCAGCGGCCTGAATCCCGCCGACCTGAGCACTGCGGTCATCGCCTGGCTGGAGCTGTACCAGGCCGGCAACCACCCGGCCTCGTCCGCCATGCCATGGCTGACCTGGGAACAGAGTGCGGAGCAGCTCAAGGCACAACTGGCCTAATCTTCCGGGCCCGCCCACGCCGAGGCGTCTATGCGCCACGGCGGCATCCTGTGGATGTCAACGACAGCTTCATCAGTCCGGTGTCAGGCACGAGATCCTGGGCGACCTCAACCCTGTGGGAGGCGGCTCTGCCGGCGATGAGGCCAGTAAGGCCAACACACTTGCTGCGCCTGTCACACAGCCATCGCCAGCAGAGCCTCCCAAAGTCTGGTGTCAGGCCCGAAATTCAGGGTCACATCAAGCCTGTGGGAGGCGGCCCGCAATGAGGCTAGCTCACATCAGCCTTGCAGGTGGGGTGTCACTTTGCGAATGCCCAGGCCTTGAGCACAAAGAAGTTGAGCACCGGCACGATGAAGATCGCCGCCAGCAGGCTGAACAGATAGTGCACCTGCAACAGCGTACCGATGTAGGCAATCAGTAGCGTCAGCCCCAGTGACAGCAGCGAGGCCACGAAAAACCGGTAGTACTTGTACAGGCTGATCGAGGTCTTGAAGGTGTAGGCGCTGTTGAGGAAATACGACACCAGATTGGCCAGCATGAAGGCGACACCGTTGGCCAGCGTCGGGGAGAAATGCAGGAGTTCGACACACACGACCACGGCGGCAGCATGGATCAGGGTGTTGCACACCCCGATCACGGCGAAGGTCATGAACTGCAGGTTCATGAGGGACTTGATAGCGTTCACTTAGCTGATGATCTCGCGAATGATGTACACCGGCCGGCGCTTGCTTTCGGCAAAGATCCGGCCCATGTACTCGCCCAGCACACCGATGCCGATCAACTGCACGCCGCTGGTGAACAGGATCGCGATCATGATCGACGCATAACCGGGTGTGTCGATGCCGAAAAACAGGGTCTTGAGGATCAGGTAAATACCATACAGAAACGCCAGCGAAGAAATGGCAAAGCCCAGGTAGGTCCAGACCCGCAAGGGCACCGAGCTGAAACTGGTGATGCCCTCGATGGCGAAGTTCCACAGCTTCCAGGTATTGAAACTGGTGTGGCCGTGCTCGCGTGCGGCCACCTTGTACTCAAGGGTGGTGGTTTTGAAACCGACCCAGGCAAACAGCCCCTTCATGAAGCGGCGGCTCTCGGGCAACGCTTTGATGGCCTCGACCACCTTGGCATCCATCAACCGGAAATCGCCCACGTCGGCGGGAATGTCGATGTCCGAGATGCTGTTGTGCAGCCGATAGAAATAGTTGGCGGTGACCCGTTGCACGGCGCGATCGGTGTCGCGGTCCGTGCGCTTGGCCAGCACGACTTCAAAGCCTTCTTCCCATTTTTGAATCATCTCGATGACCATCTCGGGCGGATGCTGCAGGTCCGAGTCGATCGGGACGACAGCATCGCCACTCGCGTGGTCAAGACCGGCCGACAGGGCGGCTTCCTTGCCGAAGTTGCGCGAAAAATCGATCACCTTGATGAAGGACCAGACGGCCTTGGCCTGAATCAGCTTTTCCAGGGTCTTGTCACGGCTGCCGTCATTGACGGCCACCACCTCAAGATCGTAGCGATCCTGAATGTGCAGCCTGAGCGCCTCGATCCGTTCAAAGAACGCGAACACGCCGTTTTCTTCGTTATAGAACGGGGCGACCAGGGAGATTTTCTTGCGCGCGGCAGAGTTCATACGACTTATTCCTTGGACTCATGGGCTTTGCAGACAAAAGCAAAATCAACGCGATTGCAGTGGAGGGTCACGTTGGCCGGGAACAACGGCGTGATCGACTCCACCGATCCATAAACCGACTGGTTGAACACAAAGGCTGAACGGGCCCGGTCCGCCTGGCTTATTTCAGTCTGCAGGCTGGCCGTGTCGCACGGTGGCTGGTGCCGGGCGATATAACCGGTATTGAGGGTCAGGCCGCGTTCGGCGCTGTAACGCATCATGGGCATCAGGGTCTGCAGAACATCAGGACTCGGGCAGCGGAATTTCGGATAGAAATACAGATGGGCCGCCTGCGGGCCAAGTTCCTTGTCCCACAATGCGGTGGTCAGTATCTGGCTGGGCGGCCGATTGATCGTGTCGACGAAGTTATGCCGGACGCTGCGCAGATCCATCACTTGTACAAACAGTAACGCCAGCATCAGGCCCGCAAATACAACCCGGCGGGTATGACGGTAGAGCATGACGACCGTGAACACGATGATGCAGTACCCGACCGGCCAGAAGAACCGGCCCGAAGCCCGGAATTGCGAAGTCAGGATGTCCATGAAGGCCGGGTAATTGAGCGTCAGCACCTCGACAGTACCGAAATAGATCCGGTTCGACAGGGCATAGAGCGTGAACAACAGCATCAGGATGAACAGCGACCGATGCCGGGTAAATGTAGGGCTCGGGTGGGTCTGGTGCACACGCAGGGCGATCAGGAAGGCAAGGATCACGCCCAGGCCCAGGTAGTTATAACCCTCGCCCTGACCCGGCATGGAGGCATTGGGAATACTCATCAGGCTGGCACCGGCAATGGGCGACAGCAGGTTCATCGAGTAAACGCCAAAGCCACCCTCAGGCGCGACGGCTTCGCGTGGCAGCGGCAACACGGTAATCAGCAGACTCAGGCCGATCACCACCACCGGCAGCGCTGCCCAGGCGAGCTGCCGCAGGCTCTGGTAGCTGCGCACGGTGAAAAAGGTCGCGATGTAAATCGCTGTCGCCATGGTGAACAGGTAGATGTTCAGGTAGAACGCCATCGCCAGCCACAGTGTCCAGGCCACCGGCCTTAACTGCGACAGCCGTGCCGAGCGGATGTACAGCGCCAGCGCGCCCAGCACGATCCACTGCGAAAACAGCGAGGTGTGCGGCACCCGGGCCAGAAACGCCGGTGACAGGATGAACAGCACCACCAGGGTGATCAGTGCCAGCCATGAGGCGATGCGCAACTCCTTGAGGATCCACCAGGCACACACCGCCTGCAGGACAAACGCCAGGCCGATCCAGACGCCGAAGGGATTGAAGGGCGCAACATGCGCCGGCACGAACACTTTCAATAACAGTGAGTACAGCGGCAACGCATCGAGAAACGTAATGCGTGTGCCCACCGGGTAGTTGAAACTGTCGAACGCCAGCAAGGGCCAGCTGAACGGTGCCTGGAAATACGCATTGAAGCCGGAGATGTACTGCGTGACATCCTCGGTTTCGGTATTCCAGTACGACGACGTGCCGAGCAGAAAACCGTCAGGGAAATAGCGGAGTATGAAAAACACCGCAATTCCGATGGCGATCAACAACCCGACCCACCCGGTCGATTTCAATTGGTTGTCACGCATTGCACATCCTATGGGGCAGGGGAGGCGATAACAGCACATGACGTCAGGCAACCGTGCATAACGTTATTGTCATCGCGTGTACAAGCACAGCTATTAATGCCCTGTTGATCAGGGCATTCGTGCGACTTGAAAGGGGCGGCAGGATACCAGAGAACTTACACACTCGACATGAGGGGCGTGAGGCGACCCTGCGCCTCACGTGCAATTGAACAGGTCAGTGCTGACAGAGCGACCTATTGATATCAGACATAGCGCCGACCCTGATCGTCGTAGTCATACTCGTCGTCATCGTCATGATCATCACCCTTGAACACTGCCGGACCGTCCATGGTCAACAGCACCGAGCCGTTGTTCCAGGTCAGCCAGGGTGTGGCTTCGCTGCCCCTTTCTGAGGTGACGCCCGAAGGGCTGAGCACGATGTGATCCTGATCGATCTCGATCAGGCCGATCACATAGGTGTAGATGCCGCTGCTGACCTTGCGGCCGAAGAAGCCTTTCTTGCCATCGGGGAAATCGAATGCACACTCGACCACCTGATCGCCATATTCCATGCGCATTCTGGGCTTGAGCGAGGCCACCGAAACGTTACCGTTGTTCACCGCCGAATAGACACTGCACACCAGCGCGACCTTGCCGCCCAGTTGCCTGGAAATGTCCGGGTTAATCTCGACGGTTTCCTGCGCCGGTTGCGAGGCACTGGCCTGGACCACATCGCCGGTGTGGAACACGAACGGATAGAGATCGAAAGCGCCGCGTTTTTCCGGGGCCTGGATGATCGACATCTTGCCATCGGGCCGCAGAATGCCGATGCGCAGGTCCAGGTCGTCGTTGTCCCGGCCATCGCCATTATCGATCCAGGTGGCACTGACCCGAATGGCCCGTGGTGCGCTCGGTCCCTTGTCCAGCGTGACCTTGTGGGTCGCCCCGGGTTTATCGAGGGTGATCACCGACTTGGTGATGTTCACTGCCGGGGAGGGGACTGGAACCGGTGCTGGTGGTGCCAGTTCCGGTGCCGGCTCCTCGACATCGATGCCATACAGCCCACACAGCCCCGCCAGACCGCTGGCAAAGCCCTGCCAGACCGAACGTGCCTTGACCTGGTCATTGCGCACGTACAACTCGAGCACGATGATTCCGGTTTCCGCGCTGAAGGCACCCGGGGCCAGTTCGAGCACCTGAGTCCCTGTCGTCACCTGCGCCTGCAAGGCCTGGACCTCGGCAAAGCCTGCACTGCCGCCATCCTGGGTCAGGGTAATGGCGATTTTCGAAATACCGGCCGGCAACCGGGCAAGGTCGAACCGAATGCTGTGGCTGACCGTACCGCCCGCTGTCACCGGGTCAGAAAACGTAGCGGCGCCCGAGGCATGTACCGGCGCATTGAAGAACACCATGCCGCTGTCATCAAGCACCTTGCCACTGTCAGTGACCAGAAACGCAGTCAGGTTGACGTCCAGCCGGGCATCGGCGCCGTGGGTCACCACGACCTGGCCCTGGGTTTGATCGAGGGTTGTGTTTTCACCGGGTTTGAGGCTTTGGCTCACGGCTGTTTCCCTGTTCCATGGAGAGGCTGCCGGGCGGTCTACCGCTCCAGCTGCGAATGGCGTTACCGCGCGATGGTAGCGCCTGCTTTCCGGCCAAGGCCAATACTTTACTCAGGTCGGTGGAAGGCTGCTCTGGCTGAGTCACAGACGCCGCAGGTATATCGGCCTTGCTGGCCTCATCGCCGGCAGAGCCGCCTCCCACAGGATTGATGTTGTTCTGGATCTCGTGCCTGGCATCAGACTGGGGAGGCAGCTCTGCTGGCGATGGCGATGTGACAGGCGCAGCAGGTGCACCTGTACTGCAGAGCAGCCTCCTGCTAAGGCTATTTACAACTGATTGGCAAAGCGGCCCACCGCACCGACCACTTGCCTGGCGCCTTCCTGGATCTCGACGATCACCGAGCCTGCCTCGTTGGCCAGCGCCAGGCCCTGTTCGGCCTGGCCGCGGCTGTTGGCCATGCCGCGTACAGCTTCGTCGGTGAGGTTCTGGTTCTGCTGCACCACCGTGACGATCTCCTCGGTAGCGGCGCTGGTACGGCCAGCCAGTTGCCGCACCTCATCGGCCACCACGGCAAACCCGCGCCCCTGTTCGCCGGCGCGTGCGGCTTCGATGGCGGCATTGAGGGCCAGCAGATTGGTTTGCTGGGCAATACCGCCAATGGTCTGCACGATCGAGCTGATCAACAGCGACTGCTTGCCCAGCGCCTCGATGCCCGTGGACGCCGACTGCATTTCTTCAGAGATCCGGCGCATGGTCTGCACGGTGTTCTGTACCACTTCGGCTCCCCGTCGGGCGCTGACATCCGTTTTCTGCGAGATCTCGAACGCAATGCTCGCCGCCTGGCTGACTTCTTCTTCGCGGGCCACCTGGTCGGTCACCACTGTGGCGAACTTGACCACCTTGTAGAGCTTGCCCTGGGCGTCATGCACCGGGTTGTAGGTGGCTTCCAGCCAGACGGGGCGGCCGTGGCTGTCGACCCGCTTGAAACGGCTGGCGACGAACTCACCCCGGTTGAGGGTGGTCCAGAAATCCTTATAGCCGCTGGAAGCAACCTCGCCGGGTTCGCAAAAAAGACTGTGATGCTTGCCCTTGATCTGCGCCAGCGTGTAGCCCATGCCGTGCAGGAACTGATCGTTAGCGGTCAGCACATGCCCGCCCAGGTCGAACTCGATCACCGCAGTGGAGCGCAACAAGGCCTGGATAAAGGCGGCGTTCTCGGCGGCCGTGTCGATGCTTTTGCTGATGTCCGAACCACGGCAATGAATGCTCTGCAACTGCCCGGCCTGATCCACGATCGGCTGCCAGATGGCGCTGATCCAGGCCAGGCTGCCGTCGGCCCGCAAAAAGCGATACGTATCGGTCACCGCCTCACCTTTCTGCACTCCCAGCCTGAGGTTGCGGTAGCAATCGAGCTGCTTGACGTAACCGGGCACCAGGTCGTCCATCGGCTTGCCCAATAACTGATCGGCCCGATAGCCGAGCATGCGCAGGAATCGATCGTTGGCATCGACAATATGAAACCGGGTATCCAGCGTCAGGCTTATCAGGCAGGCATCAACGCCTTTTTGCATTTGTCGGTACATCGACAACTCGGACTGCAGCGCCTGTAACTCCGTTTTCAAGCGAGAATTGAACATGGCAACACCGACGATAATGAGAGGGGACACTCTGTTATCGGCAAGCGTAGTCGGGGTTTTAAAAATACCGGCCATAGAATGCAAAAAGCCTCGAATAATCGAGGCTTTTCATCATGAACCGACGCTTACTGATCAGTGCCGGCCTGGCAGCTGAGCAGGTCTTCGTCTTCGATCACGAATTTTTCCGACGCGCTGATTTTCTGGCCTTCGACGATGCACTCGTCGGCGTCTTCATCCACCAGGCGCACATCCCATTTGCCCGGTTTGACATTGGTCAGGCTCAGGACCATACCTGGCTTGAGCACTTGCTTGCCCAAGTGGTCATCACCCCAGTCTTCCTGGCTGGTCGGCGCGAAATAGATCTCGTGGATTTCCCAGGACGACTTGTTCTCGATCTTGATCGTTGCAGCAACAGCAGGCACGGCTTGCATCAACAGGATCGACGCGCCAATAGCAGCAAGGGCTTTCTTCATGGGATTCTCGAACGAGGAGGGGAGTGATATTGAATCGCCATAATAATAGCGAAAACCTGCCCTGTCGCGGGCCGGATGAAAGAAATCATCCGGCTTGCCCACCTCGCGTGACCTGGTTACCCGTAGGAGCGCGCTTGCCCGCGACCGGCTGCGTAGCAGTCGTAAATTTGTAGCGTTTCGCAGATTTTACGAGCGCTAGCGCACTCGGTCGTGGTGGTCCGGCATTCCGGCAAGCGCGCTCCTACTACACCTTGAACACTGCGCGATCTGATTACTTCGGCAAGCGCCCGTAACGGTCTTCGAAGCGCACGATATCGTCCTCGCCCAGGTAGGCACCGGACTGGACTTCGATCAGCTCCAGCGGCACCTTGCCCGGGTTGGCCAGCGAGTGCTTGACGCCCAGCGGGATATAGGTCGATTGATTCTCGGAGAGGATCAGCTCCTGCTCGCCACAAATGACCTTGGCGGTGCCCGATACCACGATCCAGTGTTCAGCGCGATGGTAGTGCATCTGCAGCGACAGGCACTCGCCCGGCAATACGCTGATGCGCTTGACCTGATAACGGTCGCCCATGTCGATCGTGTCGTAGTGACCCCACGGGCGATTGACCAATGGATGAGTGACAAACTCCGGACGCTCTTCGGCCTGCAGGCGCTTGACCACATCCTTGACCTGCTGGCTGTCGTGCTTGTTGGCAACCAGCACGGCATCCTTGGTCTCGATGACAATCAGGTCCTCGACGCCGACAGTGGCCACCAGGCGGTGGTGCGACTGCACCAGGCAGTTATTGGTGTCGATCGCCAGCACATCGCCTTCGAGGCGGTTGGCGTTGGCATCGTGCGGGCCCACATCCCAGATGGCCGCCCAACTGCCCAGGTCGTTCCAGCCGGCATCGAGCGGCACGACCAGCCCGGCGCCTGTGTGCTCCATGACCGCGTAATCCACCGACTCGTCGGCACACAGCGCGAACTGCTCGGCCGGCACGTGCGAGAAGTAACTGTCGACCTGAGCGTGTGCCAGCGCTACGCGGCAGGCATTGAGGATGTCCGGGCGATGACGCTCCAGCTCGGCCAGAAAGACCGAGGCGCGGAACATGAACATACCGCTGTTCCACAGGTAGCTGCCAGACGCCAGGTATTCAGCCGCCAGTTCAGGCGACGGTTTTTCCTTGAACGCCGCAATGGCAAAGCCGCCCTGATCGATGGCCTGGCCGCACTGGATGTAGCCAAAGCCGGTTTCCGGATGCGTCGGGGTAATGCCGAAGGTCACCAGGCGGCCGGCCTCGGCATGCGCCTGGGCCACTTGCACGGCCTGACGGAAGGCGTCTTCGTCATGAATATGGTGATCGGCGGCCAGCACCAGCAGCACAGGATCCGTGCCATCGGCGGTCGCTTCCAGCGCAGCCAGGGCGATCGCCGGTGCGGTGTTGCGCGCCAGCGGTTCAAGAATGATGCGGCGGCTGCCGATCTTCGCCACGCGCAATTGCTCGGCGACGATAAAGCGATGATTTTCGTTGCTCACCACCACGGCCGGGGAATGCTCCAGGCCTTGCAGGCGCGCCAGCGTGCGCTGAAACATCGTTCCCTGGTCCTGACCGTCCAGTGCCAGGAACTGTTTAGGGAAGCTCTGTCGCGACAGGGGCCACAGACGCGAACCACTACCGCCAGCCAGAATTACGGGGGTGAACATAGAAACTCCATTCCTTAGCCATGAAGGCGTCATGAGGCCGGCATTATCCGGGGGCTGTAATAGGGATGCAATACACGCTCAATACGCCCGCGCGCGAGTACGACCCTCAAAACCCCCGGAAATTTCCCGTATGGCCTGATGTCAATGCATATCCAGCCAGTCAGCACATGGTAGTCTGCGCGCCCTGCCTGGCAGCGCCTGCAGTGATTGGCCCGAATTGACGCTATTCGCCGCCGAAATAACCTGAACATCGCGATTCAACCGATTGAAGTAGAGAACAGCAAAACATGGATATAGGCTTGAGCTGCACCGTCTGGGCCGGTGGCGCACGAACGGGACATCTGGACGGTATCGGTATCTATTCCCAGGCACTCTGGCAAGGCCTGACGGCCCTGAGCCAGGATAACGCGCTGCGCATCAAGCCCTATGCCTTTGGCAAGAACCTGCCGCCCATGCCCTTTGGCGCGCCGCAAGTGCTGGCCAGGGACTTTCGCATCCATGCCGTGCTCGGCGGGGTGCTCAAATGCCCCCTGAGCCGCTCGGCCGACATCGCTCGCGACGTGCAGTTGTTCCACGCCACCGACCACCATATTCCGCTGATCCGCGGTGTGCCGACCATCGCCACCATCATGGACGTGATCCCGCTGCTGCATCCGGAGTGGATCAAGCAAGACCTCAAGCGCCTGAAAAGCTGGCTGTTCGTCAACAGCATCCACCGCGCCGACCACATCATCACCATCTCCGAATACAGCAAGCAGGACATGGTCACGCACTTGGGGATCGAGCCTGAGCGCATCAGCGTCACCCCGCTGGGCGTGGACCCGGTGTACTTCCAGCGCGTGGAAGACGCCGAGCGTGAAGCGGTACTGGCCAGGCATGGCCTGCAGCCGGGCTTTTTCCTGTCCATCGGCACCCTGCAACCGCGCAAGAACCTGCTGCGGGTGCTCGACGCCTTCGAGCAATTGCCCGCCGAGGTGCGCCAGCAGCATCCGCTGATCGTGGTCGGTCGCGATGGCTGGCACAACGAAGCGCTGCTGCCCAGGCTTGAAGCGCTGCAACAGCGTGGGGAAGGGCGCTGGCTGAGCTACCTGCCGCAAAGCGATGTATTCGCCCTGTTGCAAAGCGCCGGCGCCTTGGTGTTTGCCTCGTTGTACGAAGGTTTCGGCCTGCCGGCCATCGAAGCCTTTGCCGCGCAGTGCCCACTGATCGCCTCCAACAGCACCTCGCTGCCGGAAGTCACCGGCGAAGCCGCCTGGCCGGTCGACCCCAACAATGCCGACAGCATCAGCGCCGCGATGCAGGCCGTGCTGGCCCAGCCTGAAGAACGCGCCCGCAAGGTCCGCCTCGGCCTGGAACGCGCCCGCCAGTTCACCTGGAGCGCCTGTGCACAGCAGACGCTGGACGTGTATCGCAAGGTACTGGCGCAAAAGCACTGACGCGCAAACCGGCTGCGCCTGCCCCATAGCCATCGCCAGCAAGCTGCTTCCCACAGACTGGTGCCAGGCCCGAAATTCAGGGTCACATCAAACCTGTGGGAGGCTGCTCTGCAGGCGATGAGGCCAGCAAGGCCCATACACCTGCTGCGCCTGTCCGATAGCCATCGCCAGCAGAGCTGCCTCCCACAGTCGTGTGCCAGGCCCGAGACCCTGGACGACATCAATCCTGTGGGAGGCGGCTTGCCGGCGATGAGGCCAGCAAGGCCAAAACACCTGCTGCGTCTGCCCGATAGCCATCGCCAGCAAGCTGCCTCCCACAGTACAGTGCCAGGCACGAGACCCTGGGCGACATCAATCCTGTGGGAGGGGGCTTGCTGGCGATGAGGCCAGCAAGGCCCATACACCTGCTGCGCCTGTCACACAGCCATCGCCAGCAAGCTGCCTCCCACAGTCTGGTGTCAGGCACAAGATTCTGGGCGACATCAAACCTGTGGGAGGCGGCTTGCCGGCGATGACGCCAGCAAGCCCAAAACACCTGCTGCGTCTGCCCGATAGCCATCGCCAGCAGCTTGCCGCCTCCCACAGATGCTGTAGTGCCGCCTCCCACAGGTCTTGTGCCAGGCACAAGATCCGGGGCGCTTATCAAACCTGGGGGAGGAGGCAGATCAGCTTGTGAGAGGGTGCTCTTTCAGCGAATCCCGGTCGGGGCCGGCTTGGCCGGTTCCTGGGCCACGGCGGTGCCGCCCAGCCACACATTGACGCTGTCGACACTGTCCTGCGGCGGGCGACCGGCCCAGCGGTTCAGGATGAACAGGTTGGTGATGAAATCGTACTGCGCCTTGAGCAGGTCACGCCGTGCCTTGAACTCGGTCTGCACGCTGTTGAGCACATCCACCGCATTCACCACGCCATACTTGAACGCCTGCTCGGCGGCATTGCTCGACTCTTTGGCCGACTCCAGTGCGTTCTTGTTGGCGCGCACCTTCTCGACACTGGAAAACGCGGTCAGGTACGAATTGGTCGTCTCCTTGACCACTTGGCGGCGCGCGGCCTCAAGTTCCTGCTCGACCGCCAGTTGCTCGTCATACAGACCCCGCACCCGCGCCGAAGTGGAGCCACCGCTGTAGATGGGCACCTTCAGGTTGATGGTCGCCACGTAGCTATCGCTACGGTTGGTCAGGGTATTGTCGTAACCGACGTCACTCTGCTGACCACTGAGGCTGAAACCCAGGGTCGGATAATGCCCACCCTTGCCCTCGCGCACGGCCGCATTGGCAACCTCGACGTTGCTTTCACGCGACTTGAGCATCGGGTTGCTGTCCATCGCTTGCGCGACCCAGCTTTCCAGCGAGTTGCCCGGCACCTGAAAGGCAATATCGTTACGAATACGGCTCAACGGCTCGACAATTGGCCGCCCGACCAGCTCCGACAACGCAGCCCGGCTGATACGCACCTGATTACGCGCCTCGATCTCCTGCGCCGCCAGCAAGTCGACCCGCGCCTTGAGGTCCAGCACATCGGTCTTCTTGGCAAACTGACGCTCGTACAGCGCCGACACCAGGTCCAGGTTCTTCTGCGTGGCACGCCGCTCGGCCATCAACAGCTCCAGCTCGTCATCGGCCGACAGCGCAACAAAGTAACGCTGGGCCAGATCGACCGTGGCTTCCGCCTGGGCATCATCGGCCTGTTGGCCCTTTTGCTTGGTGACGCTCTTGGACTTCTGATAGCCCTCCCAGACCGCCTTGTTGTACAGGTGCTGGGTCAGGCTCAGGCCATAGTTGGAGTTGTTATAGATATCGCGCTCGGCCGCATTCTTGCGCAGCACCCGGTTGAAACTGCCGTTGGCCGACACCTGCGGTAGCAACGTACCGAAGGCCTCACGCTCTTTCTCTTCAGCCGACTTGGCCCGCAAATAGGCTGCCAGAACACGCGGGTCCTCAAGGCGCGACTGTCGAAACAGCTCCATCAGGTCGACGGTCTGCAGCGATTCACGAGTGACCTGAGGTGCATCCGGCTGGGCGGCCTGGGCTTGGGGAACAGTCAGGCCCAAGGCCAGAACGAGTGGTAATAAACGCAGCACGGTCACTCCTCGATCATCGATTTGGCCAAGACGTTGCGAGCTGGCTTGAGCAAATACTCAAGCATCGTGCGGTCACCAGCATTGATCAGCACATCGGCTGGCATGCCAGGCTGCAGCCTACGGTTTGCAAGCTTCTTAATACCATCATCCGTGAGCTTCACTCGTACCAGATAGTAAGCTTCGCCGTTTTGTTCGTTAGTCAGACGGTCAGCAGAGATACGAACGACGGTGCCCTCAATCACTGGAGTTGTGGCGCTATTAAAGGCACTAAAGCGAATGTCAGTCAGCTTACCCAATTCGACACGGTCGATATCCACTGTCGAAATATGCGCTTCGACAACCAGTTCGGAAGACTCCGGCACGATGTCCAGCAATGGCGTTGCAGGGCTGACCACACCACCAACGGTGTGCACCTTCATATCCAGTACCATGCCGTCTTCGGGCGCGCGGATTACAACTCGTGACAGGCGGTCCTCAAGGGCTGATGCCTTCTCCTGAAGGTCGAATACCTTGGCTTGTACATCGCTCAGTTCATTCACTACATCAGAACTGAATTTCTTGTTCAGTTGTACGATCTGAAGTTCGGTCTCGCTGATCTGCAACTGGGTTTTGGTGATCGTCGATTCATGGTCAGCCACCTCAGACTTGAGCATGTCTAACCGACGCTCTTGCTCGAGTAATCGCTGTTTTTCGACGAATCCCTGTGCCAGCAAAGGCTTGAGTTCGCTGATTTCACTGCTGTAAGAGCGTTGCAAGCTGCCCTTTGTGCGAATCATGTCCTTAAGGCCAATGATCTGCTGCTTCAACTGGCCGATACGCTCTCGCTGTACAGAGATCTCTCCCTGCCTGGAGAGCTTGCGTGCCCTGAATACCTGTGCCTCGCCTTCAATCGCTTCTTGCGCACGCTGGCTATCAGTATCTTTAATGACTAACGCAGGTATTTCGTCAAGATCATCGCGCTCGGCCCGCAAGCGTGCTTCCTTTGCCTTGGCAGAAACCAACTGGTTGCGAGTGGATTCATATTCAGCACTTAGCTGTGCTTCATCCAAGACGATCAGTGGGTCGCCTTTATGTACCGTGTCACCGTCACGTGCCAGCAACTCCTTGACAATACCGCCTTCCAGATGCTGAACCGTCTTCCGATAGCTCTGTACCGTTACCACACCGGTGCCGTATACAGCGCTGTCCAGTGGCGCGAAGGCTGCCCAAGTACCAAAAAGGCCGAAAGTCACTAGTACGATTGTCATCCCGATGCGGCGGATACCGCGATCGGAAGTCGGCATATCATCAGATTGCTCATCGGAATGCTTTTCGAGCACATTCACTGCTTTACTGCTCATCTACAAATTCCTTTCACGCGCCAGGTTGCGCGGGAGCAACGTCGGTACCGGTTGAGGCCGTTTTCTGTTGAGCCTGAAGTTGCGCTGCTTTGGCCTGCTGCTGAGCGAGTTCGGCAATTACCTGTTCGCGTGCGCCATACATGCTTATGGTGCCATTGCTCAACACCATTACCCGATCAAGGCGTGACAGAATGCTTGGTCGGTGCGAGATGATGAAAACCGTGGCGCCGGTTTCCTTTACCTTCTGCAAGGCCACGCTCAATGCACGCTCGCCGACATCATCCAGGTTGGAATTGGGTTCATCGAGCACGATCAGGCGCGGGCTGCCATACAAGGCACGTGCCAGGCCGACACGCTGACGCTGGCCACCCGACAGGTTGATGCCTTCGCTGCCGATCACGGTGTCGTAGCCATCAGGCTGTTGCAGGATCAGTTCATGCACACCGGCCATACGTGCAGCCAAGACAACCTTGTCAGGATCAACCTTGCCGAAGCGGGCAATATTATCGCTGATGGTCCCTTCGAACAGCTCGATATCCTGGGGTAGATAGCCCAGATGCGGACCAAGAAGCTCTTTATCCCAACTGCTTATATCAGCTCCATCCAGGCGGACCGTACCACCCTTTGGAGTCCATATGCCCAGTAGCGCACGAGCCAAGGTCGACTTGCCTGCACCGCTAGGACCGACGATACCTACGATGCTGCCGGCTGGAGTTACGAAGCTGATATTACGAATGACGGCAGATTTTGCACCTGGTGGAGAAACCACCAGGTTCTCGACCTGAATATGACCCTCGGGGTCAGGCAGTGTCATGCGCTGAGGCTCAGCGTTGAGGTGCTCCATAGTCTCGTTCAGGCGCTCATATTGCACGCGTGCTGAGATAAACCCTTTCCAACTACCAATCATTTGGTCGATAGGTGAAAGCGCACGTCCTAGCAAGAGCGAGCCGGCCATCAGCAAGCCAGGGTTTACCTCATGAAGAATGACCAAGTACGCACCGATGGCCAGCATCATTG
Source organism: Pseudomonas ovata (assembly GCF_003131185.1). Lineage (GTDB taxonomy): Bacteria > Pseudomonadota > Gammaproteobacteria > Pseudomonadales > Pseudomonadaceae > Aquipseudomonas > Aquipseudomonas ovata. The sequence goes on from NZ_QFFU01000013.1 coordinate 29,486, forward strand.
ATTGAGCCCACAACCGGAATATCCGAGAAATCGAGCTGATAACACTGCTTTTGTCACTGGCATTGGACTGCAGTACCAAAACGCGCCGCTGCCGCTTGGCCCAGCGCCCCATAAGGGTATCGAGCATACCCATTGACTCGATGACCTCGGCGTTGCGTAGCGTTTTGGTGGTCTGCAAATTAGCGATCACGCTTTGCTGATTAGCGTCCGCAAGAGCTTTACCTGTGTAACGCTGATTCAGAAAGGCCAGCACAACCAAGACAATTGCAGACGCAACGGTCATCCAGCCGAACCAGGGGTGGAAAAGGAACATGACAGCGGTATAGATCGGCAGCCAAGGCGCATCGAAAAAGGCAAAAAGACCGTTACCTGTCAGAAACTGCCTTAAGGACGTCAGATCATTCAGCGGCTGCGCCGATGCATCCATACCACCACTGTTGAGTGCTTTTTTAAAGCTGGCTCGGTAAACATCGCGGCTGAGCAAGACGTCCAAGCGGTTACTGATACGCACCATAATTCTTGAACGAACCCATTCCAGAGACCCCAAGGTCAGCATCAGGATGGTCAGAATCAGGGTCAACATGATCAGGGTTGGAGTGCTTGAGGTAGGCACCACTCGTCCAGAAACCTGGATCATGTAGAAGGTAGGAACCAGCATCAAGGCGTTTACGAACAGGCTGAAGAAGCCAACGGAGAGAAAACTGCTTTTGCAGAGCTTGAGGGCTGCCTGCAAATTATTTTCGTGTGAACGACTCATAGAATCCGTACTGATGAGGGGGCGGCAAAGGCGCGGCAGTGTAGCACCGGCCTTGGTGCAGGTGCAGCATTAGAGGGCCATCAAATTAACCAAAGCGCTGTTAAACACAAGTGAATATTTCCCCAAAAGCATTGGCAAGCGTCTGAAAAAATGCCAAGCGCCGCTTCTTAACTTCAAAAAAAGTTCCATTTTTCTTGTGAAAAATGCAAATAGCAGTCTTAGGTGCGCGCTAGAGGGGGCTGTCTTAGCGAGCCTGCCACCACTGAGGATCCTGCATAAGCAAATAACGCCACGGCATAACTTGCATGTCGCGCTACAGCAATTATCAGCAGCTCTCCATGACATATACAAACCTGTGGTTCATGAGGACAGCGTTCGCCATCATTTGTTCCGTGGGGAGAAAAATAATACCAAGCGTTTTTTACCTGTGGGCGGGTTCGAAAGGGCCCGAAAGGCCGGAATCCTTGCTTGGGAGGCGATGTCGTACGACGTCGAGCATGCGTCGACTGGGCTGCGGAGACGCCTTGCGGGTAATAGCCTCGTCTTAGGTCAAGATGAACATGCATTGCACTATCACAGGTCAGTTTTCGATGGCAGGCTCATCTCGAGGCAGGGAAAATTTCCCACGCCGCCTATGGAATTTTCCTATCAAGTCAATTGACTTTTCCCACAAATGGATTACCCTCTCGACTTCGTGACTCGAACTGAGTCGCCTGAACAATTACATCTAGAGAAGTTGGTTAGCGGCTTCGACGCCGCTAATAGATGTAGCCGCTCAAGATGAGAAGGAAGCTTATTGAGTGCAGTCGCAAAAACACGATGGCCTGAAAATCAATTCCCGGATCACCCTGCTGGAACCGGGAATGTACATTTTCCGCTACGCCTCCCAGCCCACCGCCGAAAAAAGCGTCTGCATCGCCTTGCAGCAAGCGCCGCTGGGCAAGGGTGCGATCGATTTTTTTCCGGCTGAAGGCGTGAGCAAGAACATTCTCACCAAGCTGGGTGACTGCATCATCGGCCGCGTCAAAGGCGGCGTCACCACGGTTCTGATCACCGAGTACTTCTTGGCTAATCATGAAGTTGAGCCAGTGGATTTGCGTATTGATCGCATCGACACCTCGCCGGCCATCATGCGCAATCTCAAACCTAACATTTCTGCTCCAGACACTGCCGCCCTGCCCAACACCGCTTCTGGTGCAGTCGTATTGACGTTGACCGGTCATATCGAACAAACCGGCGATGTCACGGTCATTAACCAGTGCCTGGGCGATGAAGCCGGGCAAAATCGCCTTGAAGGCTTTGCCATTAATTGGGCAAACAAGCCTCAAGGTGTTGATCTGGCTTACACCACCACGCTGGCAGGTGCAGGCCCAGGCCAGAAAGTGACGACAGGTAGCTTCACAGGTGCTCGTAATAAAGCTGCAGCAATCGTAGCGGTAGGCTTCAGCCTGATTGGCGCAGAACGCGCCGATTATGAACTGGCCGGCCATGCGGTATTTGCCGGTGGCGAGCGACAAGCCATTGTGAGCGACCAGATGATTTTTGGACCCAGCGGCACTGAGCCTCTGGTTGCACTGAATTTAACGATTACTCCCAGAAACGAGATCAACGCCCTCCGCCATACATCTCTCAGGGAACAACCTGCGATTACGCAGACAGATAGCAACATAGGCCAATTGGCCTGATATGGCAGGATTTGACTCATGGCATTGCAATACGATACCCCAGTAACGAGCACTGAATTCGCAGCAGCACTGGCTACCAACACCAACATTTCCGACTCCACCGCTGCTGCTATCAACAGCGTACTGGGCCTGGATTCTTCGGCGTCCCTGGTTGTAGCCGGCTGGAATGGCGTTGGTGCTGTCAATGCACCTGTTGGTCAAGTTATCGACGTTCTGTCGATCAACGTTGCTGGCACCGCCCCGGTTGATCTGACTCTGCCTGCTGGCACTGAAAACGCTCCAGTTATCATCATCGACAGCGAAGCTGACGTGACCCTGACCATCGGCGACGACGCTGCTGCCTCGGCTCGCGTTGCTGGCGACGTAGCTGTAGCTGCCGTTGCTGACGTTGACGGTATTGCTCGTGTAGTAGTTGGCGGTAACGGCGACGACACCATCACCTACAACGGTACTGAAAACGTACTGGTAGCTGGCGGCGCTGGCAACGACACCATCACCACCGACAGCGGCGATGACGTCATTGTGACTGGCGAAGGTAACGACGTTATCGACGCAGGCACTGGCTACGACACTATTGAAGTACTGGGCAACTTCGCTGACTTCACCAAAGCTGTAGACGGTGATGCGCTGGTTCTGACCGGTGTCAACGGTGCCGCTGGTAACAGCGTCAGCGTAACTGGCGGCGAGATCGTGACCTTCGCTGGTGGCGAGACTCTGACCATCGTTGAGTCGCAAGAAGAAGCACAAGCTCTGAGCCTGTACCAAGCCCTGCTGGGCCGTGATGCAGACAAAGATGGCGCTGCTAGCTTCATCAACGCTGTTGACGGCGGCGCTTCGCTGGAAGCCGTTGTTGGTGACTTCCTGAACTCGAACGAGTATCAGACCATCGAGCGCACTGACTTCCTGAGCGACCTGTACACCGGTCTGTTCGGTCGTGAGACTGACGACACTGGCCTGCAAGGCTGGCTGTCGGTGTTCGAACAAGGTGCAAGCCGTAGCGACGTGATCGCCGGTATCGCTGGTTCCGCTGAAGCCTCGGCTCTGAGCAACGACACTTTCGTCTCCGCTCTGTACGAAGCTGCACTGGGTCGCGACACCGCTGGTAACGAAGCCAATGGCTGGATCTCGCTGCTGGAGTCGGGTGCTTCGCGCACTGACGTCGCCAACGACATCTTCGCCTCGGCTGAAGCCAACACCAAGACCAACACCGAGTTCGTTGACTCGCTGTTCGAAACTGTTGGTGGCGATGCTGCAACCAAAGCTGGCTACCTGCTGGCCCTGGAAAGCGGTGCTTCGCACTCCGACGTGGTTGTATCGGTCATCGGTCAGGCTGACCTGAACGCCGACGCTACCCACGTAATCGTGGTGCCAGGCGCAGTCTAATCACTGCTCCGCTGCAACAAAGCTGAACACCTCCAGCCGCAAGGCTGGGGGTTTTCAAAAAAGGGGCACCTTCGGGCGCCCCTCTTTCATTTAACAGCGAAATACCATGCCCATGTCTAAAGACGTCGTACATGAGCGAGGCACGCTCATGGATCATTTCCATCGCCAGCGCCAAAGCGGCCAGCATGGCGATGCCGCGGCTTGTCTGGAACGTGCGCTGCAAACCCCCGAATACCGTCCTGAAGCCTTGATCTGGAAAGGTATTCAAGCGCTGCAGGAACAACGCCCCACCCACGCATTCATTTACCTCACCAGTGCCGCCAATGCGCTGCCCGACCGGGCTGACGTTCGTGCACTTGTAGGTCGCAGCATTCTCGCCCAGCAGCAGCCCGCGCTCGCTGCACGGCAACTGACCGCTGCCTGGCAACAGATGCCCGCCGACCCGGCGTTGCGTATCATGCTCTGGCAAGTGCGCAGTAAAACCGAAACCCCTGAAAAACTGCGCAAGCAGATTCTTGCCCGTCTGCCGGAAATCACCGACCCCAAGGAACTGCACCTGGTGCTGAGCCTGCTGGCCACCCAGCCTAACCCGCTGGCCAGCGTGGGCGTAGTGACCTATGAGGTTGAAACCGGTGAGGTCCAGGGTTGGGCCGTAGACCTGCGCAACCCCGGATCGGTCGTTGGCCTGAGCATTATCAATGCCGGGCAAAGCACTCAATGTGCGGCCGACAAACCTCACCCGTTGCTGACCCAGGCGGGCTTTCCGGCTGCCCACGGTGGCATTCAGGAAATCATCCGCGATGCGGCACTCACGCTGGACGTGCAGTTCAGCGACGGTACGCCCTTGCTGGGCAGCCCGCTGTTGAACCAGCCGCCTTTCGTGCCGCCGGTGCAAGTGGGCAAGACCCGCAGCCGCCAGGAGCCGGTCGATATCCTGGTGCCGGTGTATGACGGTTATGAAGAAACCCTCGAGTGTCTGAACAGCGTCATCCGCAGTCGGGGTGCGAATCGCACGGCGCATCGCCTGGTGGTACTGGACGATGTCACACCCAATGCCCGGCTACGCGAGGCGCTGCTGGCCATGGCCGCCGCCGGCGACATCGAGCATGTGATCAACCCGGTGAACCTGGGCTTTATCCGCAACGTCAATCGCGGCATGGCGCTGAGCCCGGAGCGCGACGTGGTATGGCTCAATGCCGATACCCGCGTGCACGGCGACTGGCTGGATCGCCTTCGTGCGGTTGCCTACAGCGACAAAGGCATTGCCTCGGTGACGCCGTTTACCAATAACGGCGAGCTGATGAGTTTTCCGCAAAGTCGCGTCAGTCACACCATGCCCAGCGCCGAAGAACAAGCGCATTTGGACAACCTGGCAAGGCAGACCGACAGCCCGGCCATGGAAATCGAGACCGGTTGTGGCTTTTGCCTGTACATCAAGCGTCGCGCCATCGTCGAGGTCGGTTATCTCGACGAGGTGCACCTGATGCGCGGCTACGGTGAAGAAACCGACTGGTGCCTGCGCGCCCGTAGCCATGGCTGGCGACACATGGGCGCGCCCAATGTGTTTGTGGCGCACCAGGGCGGTGCGTCGTTTGGCGACGAAAAGATCATTCGTGTGGCGTACAACAACGCCATTCTCAGAAAGCGTTATCCGGATGCTTCGGCGCGGTATAGCGCTTTTTGTTTGAGAGACACTATAAAACCGGCACGGCAGGCGCTACAACGTGCTCGTCTTGGTGAGCTAAGCGATCACATCGCGACACATCCAGAGAGACGATGGCCTAAGACTGGTTTGAAACAGCTACATCTGCACACTGGCAAACTCGATGACATGCCACTGAGCCTCATCTGGCGATATGAAAACCAGCAGGTCTGGGTAACGCTTCAAGCGAACCTACAACCGCTTGCTTTTAGTCTTGACTACCTCTGGCCTTCTGAACATGAGCGCTTATTAGAGGACCTTAAAACCCTCCCGATTGATGAGATTTTTTATCAGCAACTGAACAGTTGCCCTCGCTTATTACTCGATTTACCTCATCAATTAGGTAAGCCGTATCGTGTTGTTTGCCGAGACGATCAGTTGTTGAAGTCAGACAGTTCGTATGACTGGTCTGCTTTTGCACAATTGGCAAGCAGCGTCCAGCTTCCTTTTAAAGCCTTGCAAAAGCGCTACGCTACAGCACTGCCAACCGTAAAGTTTTCTGTTGGTAAACAGCACAGATTCGTTGCAGCAGCCAAAAACACCTCCAGTGTGCTATTGATTGCAGATGAGTTGCACAATGCCGAACTGGCGCATCAATGGCTTGAGCTAGGTCGTCGCATCACTCGTGAAAAATTACCCATACAACTGTTGACCTACGGAAACAGTTCTTGGAGTAAAGCCTTGGTAGCCACTGGTGCAGTTCATGCCTTACCTAATGTTCAAGGCCTTGATGCTGTTGAGTGTATGCTGCTTTCTGGCTGCAAGGCAGCGATAAGCCTAGAGTGCAATCCAGGCGCTGATTGGAATGCACCGGCTCTGGCTAGCGAATTATGCGTACCGTTATATGCTCCGCCAGGCACATTTACAAATGAGGCCGGCGCAATTTCTTTTAAACTGCTACCTCTTTCTCTGGGCCAGGTCTGATGCCAAAAGAAGTCTTGAACAAGCCCAACGCAGGCGAAAACTCTACTTTCAATGGCGCCATTACAGGCCTGTACGGGGATGTGCTGCAGGGGTGGGCATTCAACAGTGCACAACCAGACCAGCGCCTGATCATAGATATTTGTATCGACGGCGCCAGTGTTGCTTTGGTGCGAGCTGACCAGTTCCAGCCCAATGCTCAAGCGGGTGACCAGTTTCATGGCTTCAGTGCGCAGCTTCAACAGCACTGGCTTGAGGGTGCTACACGTATCAGCGCCATGGTCGCTAACCAGGACCATTGGCTCGATGGTCAATTGCAGATACCTGTTTTGCCGAGTAAGGAGCCAGCACCTGTAGCGGCTATCGTTTGGCATAGCGGCGGACTGCGTATTGGCGGATGGTCATGGGATCCACAAGCGCCACAGCGACATGTCCAAGTTACAGTGCGTGAAAGTAATAAAGTACTTGGTAGGATATTTTGCGATAAGCATCAGCAATCACTCAGCTACCGCAGCAGTAGCGATCATGGATTTGTTTTTGACCTCCCATGGTCATTGGCTGACGGGAAACTACACATCATAGATGTTGAAAATGATATGGGACAGCCTTTAGCTGGCAGCCCAATCAAGGTGTGCTGCTGGCCCGAAGGGCTGGAAGGCTTGCTGCACCAGTATGACCAGATTCCAGATGAGCAGACCATGACACTGCTCACTCAAGTGGCAAAAGAACAAGCATTGTACTTACCCAAGAGCGCAGGCTTCGGGCATTACCCTCAATGGTTCGAACTCTTTCAACACAATGCCCCGCCGAAAAACCGGCCATCTCAGGGTAAACTCGGTCTGTTGTTGATCAGTGAGGGCGATATTGCCTTAGAAAGCATCAGTCTGGGCAGTCTGCGTAGCCAGAGACCAATGCAGTACCAGATCGCCAAGGGCTCGGCCGAAGACATCCTGCCTGCGTTGGCCCATCTGCTCAAAGATGGGTGCGACCGTATCGTGCCACTGTTTGATGGTGACCGGCTGGGCGTCAATGCACTTGAGCATTTAAGCGGTTTGCTCGATAACGGCAATGCTTGGGCATATGCCGACTGCGACCGTGACGGTTCACATGGCGAACGAAGTCTGCCTTGGTTCAAGCCGGTTTGGGACATTGACCTGTTTATCGGCGCCGATATCTTTACGCCCGGAGCGATCTTCAGTTCAACCATCCTCAATCAGGCATTGGCTCTATTGACCCCACTTGATGGGCTTAAGTCACTTAACTGGCATTACCTGCTTGCCGGTATCGCACTGGCAACTGAAATGAGCCATGCCCGCGTAGCGCACCTGCCACAGGTCTTGTATCACCGCCATCATCTGGCTCCGGCCAGTCCTGAAGAGGCGGCAGCCTCAATGGACCGTCACCAAGCCATAGCCTGGTTGTGCCAGTGTCTGACTCCGGGCGCGCTGGTAAGGGCCTTGCCTAAGTATCCAGCTTTGCTGCATGCACAATGGCCGCTACCAGCCGAGCTGCCAAAAGTCAGCCTAATCGTTCCCACGCGAGATCAAGTTGGACTGTTGCGCACTTGTATCGACGGCTTGTTAAACAACACCGACTATCCGAATCTAGAAATCATCGTTGTCGACAATCAATCTAGCGATCCGGCCACGCTGAGTTATTTAGACGCATTGCCTGCTCAAGGAGTAAAAGTGCTGCCTTACCCGCAGCCCTTTAATTACTCGGCCATCAATAATTACGCAGCAGATCATGCGACTGGCGAGCTGCTTGGTTTGGTCAACAACGACATCGAGATTATCGAAGCGGGCTGGCTGAAAGAGATGGTCAGGCAGCTGCTACGCCCGAATGTGGGGGCTGTTGGGGCCAAGCTGTTATGGCCTAATCGTATGGTTCAACATGGTGGTGTTGTGGTGGGAGTCAATGGGCTGGCTGCGCACACCGGCAACAACCTTGAGCAACAGGACCCAGGCTACCTGGGAATGAATCAGATTACACGCCGACAAAGTGCCGTAACAGCAGCTTGCCTATTGTTACGAGCATCCATCTTTGACGCAGTGGATGGACTGGACGAGCGCGCCTTTCCGGTGGCTTTCAATGATGTAGATTTGTGTCTGCGCATTCAGCAACTAGGTTTACATTTGATCTGGACGCCTTTTGCACAACTGATTCACGCTGAGTCAGCGAGCCGAGGTAAGGATCAAATCCCAGAAAAACGGGCTCGTGCGTCACGCGAACAGCAAGGGTTTATTGAGCGCTGGTCGCACGTTGGTCAGAATGATTTGTATTATCATCCAGCCCTTAGTTTGGACTACCTGAGTGGTCCTTACGGCGGCTTGGCAATACCGTGCCGGCCGCTTAAGGTCAGGGCCGGTAAGGCATTGGGTCAGACCAAACGGTAATTTTATGAAAATTAACATATTCCATATTAACGAAACCTTGACCTGCAAATAATGAATCATGCTGATGACGCGAACAGTAACAAACAGGAACTTCATGTGGGCAGCAACCCTCATGCGAAGGGATGGTATGTGCTGTTGTGCAAAGCAAAGCAGGATCATGTGGCTGAAGAAAATCTGATGCGGCAGGGATTCACATGTTATCGGCCGGAAGTCATCGAGACAACCAACGGGAAACCGGTAAAAAAATCGCTTTTTCCTGGTTACATATTCGTTTTTTTAAGTAGAAATCAAGATTGGTCCCCTATTCGCTCGACCAAAGGTATCCAGCGTTTTGTTCAGTTTGGAGTCGAGCCTAAAAGTGTTTCTGCAACGATTATAGACGAAATCAAAAAACGATTATCTGGATTTGCGTTGAGTCAAACCACAAGCTGCAGTAGAGAACACTACTCTGTATGGCTTGAAGAAATATTCAAAGAAGCTGACTCATTGACGAGGACATGCCTCTTGATCAAGCTTATGCAGAAAACGATGTAACTGTTGATATACCACATGCCACGATCCTTAATAGGCTGACACAGCAAACCTGGAATCGTGATGAAAATAGGCACCGTCGTCAAGAATGCACGCTAAATCTTGGGGCGGTAGCGTGCCGAAAACTGAACAGTAAGAGTCTTACAAGAGTACTTCATGAAAAATACCATTTTGGTGACGGGGGGAGCCGGATACATTGGCTCACATGCAGTATTGGCACTGTTGGAAGCTGACCACCAGGTCGTAGTGCTTGACAATCTAAGCAATAGCTCTTCGTCATCACTGGAAAATCTCTACAAAATCACAGGAAAGAAACCTGTTTTTTTTGAGGGCGATATTTCTGATGAAAAACTTTTGGGTTGTATATTTGAAAAATATAAGATTGACAGCGTTTTTCATTTTGCTGGACTCAAAGCAGTAGGTGAAAGTGTCAGTGAACCTGTCATCTATTATGAAAACAATGTGGTTGGCACATTGCGTCTTTTGAAATGCATGGCAACCAATAATGTTTTCAAATTCATCTTCAGTTCTTCAGCTACCGTTTATGGAGAACCCGCTCATATGCCCATCAGCGAAAGTTCGCCCACAGGAAAGCCCACCAACCCTTATGGTCGAACAAAGTTGATCATTGAGGAAATGCTTGGTGATTTCAGTGCTGCTGACCCGCGCTGGAGCATTGCCATTTTAAGGTACTTTAATCCTATTGGCGCACATGAGAGTGGGCAGATTGGCGAAAACCCCAAGGGAACGCCCAACAACCTTCTTCCTTATATCAGTCAAGTGGCGGTTGGGAAAAGAAAAGAATTAACTATTTTTGGCAATGACCATGCCACACACGATGGTACCGGTGTGCGGGATTACATCCATGTGGTGGACTTAGTCGATGGTCATATACGTGCCCTTAAATTTATAAGCAATGAGTCGGGTATACACACATGGAACTTGGGCACTGGTCGTGGCTACAGTGTGCTTGAAATTGTAAATGCTTTTGAAAAAATAGCAGAGAAGCAGATACCCTATCGCTATGCTGAGCGCAGATTTGGTGACATTGCAGCATCATGGGCTGATGCTCAAAAGGCCGCACGTGAATTAAAATGGACAGCCATAAGAACTTTAGACGACATGATACTCGATACGTGGCGATGGCAGAGTAACTACCCGGAAGGGTATCCAGAGATTCAATAACATCCTGATGAGCCGTAATCTTTCAAGGAAAATTTTGTGAAACCATCCAAAACCATCACCACAAACAAAGCTATTCCAACAAGCGCTGTCAGTACTCCAGTCGCCAAGCCAAAAAATGTCGTTACATCACCACCCGTTGTCATAAACAACATTCAGAAAAAGCCAGAATCGATTATCCCTGTGAATGGTGGCACAGAGATCCTTATAAAGGTCGATGAAGCCTTTATAAAGAATGGTGAGATGACCGTTATTGCATGGTCAACGCATACACAGCTGAATTTCTGCATAGCCTCGCCTGACGAAGCCATTCCGTGCGAGACATTGTTAGTCGAAAGACCGGATGTTTTGGCGCTGATTGGGAAAAGTCAACCTGTAAAAGGCTATGTCATTAAAACAAAAGTGACGACGGAGCAATCAGTTAAGCCATTATTTTTGACATTTAACATCAGCGGGACCGTATATGTTTCGCCTTTAACTCTTGACTTAAAGATTGAAAATCTAGAATTAATTGATTCTAAAAAATCAAAAGCGCACATTGACTTTTGCGGTGCGATAACAAAGAAGTTTGGTGTCGTTGCAGGATGGTGCATCGCCAAACCTGGTGTTGTAACATGGTTAATGGATAGCAAGGGAAATAAAAAAGACATAAGTCAATGTCTGAGATTTCATCGTGACGATATTACTCGAATTTTTTCTGATGAATATGCTTCGCACACAATATATTCAGGCTTTGTGACTAATTGGCCATATCCACAGGATCCAGAAGACTTATTGGCCATCGTTGAAGAGGATAAGGGTGTTTTTAAAAAAATCACTTTAAATAGATGGACTCCTATTTCAAACGATCCTGTTAGCTACGCCAAATATGCTTTTCAAGTTCCAACACCAGCCCAAGACTTTAACTATCGTTTGGACAGTTGGGAAGGTGAAGCGATCAGTACTTTAATCGAAGAGCGAAACGCAGCTCATCGGCTTTCGGAAATTGACCCTGTTGTTTGGAAGTTTGGTGTTCAAAAAAAGGAAGATATTAAATACAGTATTATCATTCCATTGTATGGTCGCTGGGATTTTATAGAACATCAACTCAATGAGTTCTCTAAAGACAGAGCATTCTATGAAAATATCGAGATTGTCTATGTTTTCGATGATCCAGCACTCATTACGCCTGTGGTTAACGAAGCAGAAAACCTGCTAAAACTGTATGGGATTCCATTTACTTTTGTATGGGGACACCGTAATCGAGGTTTTTCTGGCGCTAATAACCTCGGGGTAAAATACTCTCATGGAGAGTATTTGATTCTCTTGAACAGTGATGTGTTCCCGACACACACCGGTTGGGTTGAGCAACTGTGCAATGCCCTCGAAGCCAATCAAGACTATGGCATCATTGGTGCGAAGTTGCTATTCCCGGATGGCGGCCTCCAGCACGGGGGAATGGAGTTTGTTTATTCTCAAAGCTGGTCCGTTTGGCTCAACAAACATCCGCTTGCCGGGTTGGACCCAAATATTGATAGCTCTAAAGATCTGATGGAAAAGCCCGCAGTAACGGGTGCCTGTATGGCAATCAGCAGAGCTACCTATATAAAAATTGATGGGTTTGACGAAGGTTATTTGATCGGTGATTTCGAAGACTCTGATCTGTGTATGAAAATACATGCTGAAGGTCTAAGAATTGGCTATTTACCTTCTGTAGTGCTTACTCACCTGGAGCGTCAGTCGTTCACATTACTTGGTGACACATCATTTAGAACCCTGGTCGTTCGTTACAATGCTTGGCGTCATAGCAAGAAATGGGGCAATGATATTAAAAACCTTATGACAGATATCGAGGCTAAGTAATAATTATGAGTAATCACCGTGTATTGGTTCTAGCGCATGGCCATCCTGATTTTAACTTGGGAGGTGGTGAGATTGCGGCCTATAACCTGTTCAAGGCTTTTAAAAATAATCCAGATGTAGAAAAAGCCTGGTTTATTGGTCGCGTAGACCGTGGCAATGGTGCAACTGGTGCGTTCAGCACTCGCCGTGAGGATGAGTATCTTTGGGAGCAGTCGTTAGGAGATTCTTTTTTAATTAAAGCAGCTAATCCCTATTCGGTCTGGCACAGTTTCAGAGCCATGATTAGAGCCCTGAAGCCGACTAAAGTTTATGCGCATCACTACTTTCACCTAGGGCTTGAATACTTTAGAATCATCAAGCAAGAGCTCCCTGATGCAGAGTTGATTGTTACACTTCACGAATACATGGCCATTTGTCACCAGCAAGGCCAAATGGTTAAGGCAGGAACTAATAAGCTGTGCACTGAATCATCGATCGATGATTGTCACCGTTGCATACCGAGTTTTAGCCGAGAGCAGTTCTGGTTGAGAGAGCAGTTTATCAAGAACCATTTTGAATTTGCTGACCACTTTGTTTCGCCCTCTGAATTCCTTCGTCAGCGATATATCGCTTGGGGCATCGATCCTAACAAAATAACTGTAATTGAAAATGGTCAGGATGAATGTCTGCCTGCACCGCCGAGGCCAATAACATCTCCCTATCGTAATCGATTTGGTTTTTTTGGTCAGATTAATCAGTTTAAAGGTGCAGACCTTCTGCTGGAGGCCATTAGTCGTTTGTCCTCAAAAGAGCGGAAAAAGTTGGTAGTTGAATTTCATGGTGCAAATCTCGAGCATCAGTCGCATGAATTTCAACGTCGCATTAAAGAGATGATGGATCCGTTGATTGCTGAAGGGTGCGTACGGTGGGCAGGTCCTTATCAAGCCAGCCAGCTTAAAAATAGAATGTCTAAAGTCGACTGGGTTATCGTGCCGTCGATCTGGTGGGAAAACTCGCCCATGGTTATTCAAGAGGCCTTTATTTACGGCCGGCCTGTGATCTGCGCAAATATTGGTGGTATGGCAGAGAAAGTAAAAGACGGTGTTGATGGTCTTCATTTTGAAGCAAGAAACTCTATAGATCTTGCCGAAGTTTTATTGAGCGCGGCTACGGCAGAAGGGCAATGGGAGACACTGCATAGTAATATCGTGAAGCCCATCAGCTATACTGATTGCGCAAAAGTTCATCTTGAATTATTAACAGAGTCAGGAGGTATTGCTCGTGTAAATGTAATACCACTTACATCATCTCTGGCGTAAATTAAACTTGTAATATTTTTTTAACATTCGTCAGCTACAATGTTCAGCTCGTGTGTTGTTGTTTTCGGGAGTTTAAATTTTATAAAGACCCAAGGCAACAAATCTGAGCTGAACTGTTGTTAAATGGAGTTTACATGGCGAAAATATTCACGTTTGGACTGAATGAGTCTATTGCTTCGTCCTCAAGCATAGACACCAAAGAGCTTTATAACTTGGTAGGGCACAATACCGGCAATCTTGCATTCCACTACGCAATCAATCGCTTGATAAAAACTGTGCCTCAATCAGTGCCATGGAGTTCAAAAGCAGAAAAAATAAATCTCATGGGTGATATTGGCATTATGCCGTGCGCTAACCAATTGGGGCCTCATATGGACATGGCGGGGCTTGCCAATACATTCAAAGATTTGAAGACTAAAATACTTGCAATTGGCCTTGGTGCTCAAGGTGGTGTTAGTCACGAAGATATTCCTGTTCTTCCCCAAGGTACATTGTCTTGGCTTGATCAGCTAGTTGCTCGCGCTCCATCTGGGAAACCTAATATCACGGTACGCGGTGACTATACGCTTAAGGTAATGCAGCATTATGGTTTTGGTGATAAAGCGATTTCTTTAGGTTGCCCCTCGTTGCTTATAAATAAGTCTAGGCACTTAGGCGAAACACTGGAAAAGCGTTACAAAGCCAATTACCAAAAAGTAGCTGTTGCGTCAGGCCATCCTAATTGGAAGGCATTAAGTGCAGTCGAGGCCTCTTTAGTGAGAATTATGGAGGATACACATGGTATGTATATTGTGCAGGCAACTGATGAAGCAGTAGCTTTGTCGCGTAATGATTTTGAGATAGTAAAGCCTGCGTACATTGAGAAACTTAAATCTTATTTAAAGTTAAACCTGGACGACGCGCAATTCAAGCAATGGATTCGGCAATATTTTATATCTTTTTATAATATTCCAGCTTGGATGGAATATTTAAAAAGGTTTGATTTTATTGTAGGTGCAAGAATACACGGTGTAATGCTTGCTCTTCAAGCAGGTGTTCCTGGGTTATGTATTGCGCACGACTCCCGAATTCGTGAGTTATGTGAGAAAAGTAAAATACCGTATGTGATGGCTGATAAAATAAAGGATGGCATCACTCTTAATGATTTAAAAGCGCTATCAGAATTTGATGGTAAAGCATTTGATAAAAATCGCGAAAAAATTGCAGAGCAGTACAAGATTTTTTTTGCTCAGAATGGTATTTCCATTCACTAGCCTTTTAGTGGTTAATTAAAACCTGACTAGCGAGTACATACATGAGACTGCCTGGAAAAGAAGCGTTTGAAGTCGCCAAATGCAATCCTCATCGGCTGATGCAAGTATGGGCTAAGGAACTTCCACAGTACCCGACTGTTCCTCATGTTGCGAAGTTTAAACTTCCAAGCAGCGGAAAGTTTTTTACTATTGGTTCGTGTTTTGCAAGAAACATTGAAAATGCTTTGCGAAGTGCCGGAGTTTCCATCCTGAGCAGTGTCCCCTCCTTGCCAGGTGAATATTATGAGCTTGGAGGCGATGCACGCACAGGTTACCAGAATGTTTATACACCAGGATCTATCCTTGAGGCGGTAAAGCTCTGCAGTGTTCAGAGTCCCCATCATTCTATTGTAGGCTCTAACGATAAATATCTTGATCTGTTAACTTCAGGATTGATTCCTTTGGATGAAGTTAGGGTCAAAGGTGTCAGGGACGGACTAATAGAAACTTACAACAAGCTTCCTGAGTCTGACGCGGTCATCATTACATTGGGTTATAACGAGTCTTGGATTTACAAGCCTGAGAGCTGCTATATTAATCGCACACCGTCCCATGTCATGTTGAGACGCCAAATAGACGACTTTTATTTTGAATGTTTAGGCTATGATGCTTCATTGTCTTTGGTTAGAAAAGCCTTGGAGATGATTAATCAGTTTTCTCCAAGATGTAAAATAATACTTACTGTATCCCCTGTGCCGCTGAGTGCCACTTTTACTGATAAAAGTGTTGTTATTGCCAATCAATTATCAAAATCAACATTGCGTACTGTCGCTTCTGCCATTGCAGAAAGTTTAGATTATGTGGATTACTTCCCAAGCTATGAAATAATCATGAACTCTGAGCGAAGCAAAACATTTTTGGAAGATGGTATTCATGTAAAGCCTGAAGCCGTAGCCAATGTGATTTCTCAGTTTAAGACGGCTTATTTTAATTAGCAAGACGCAGAAAATATGTGCATGGTTTTGTCTTCATATTTTCTGCGCGTTTTTTTATGTGTTGCCTCGAGATTTTAATGCAGGTTGCGCTAACTAGTTTAGAGGCCATTTATATTTTATTTTGAATAAGGTAAGTTAAATGCGCTTATTTAAAAATCTTTTCTTGCTTATTATTTTTTTGGTTTTTTCAAGAATTCCTCTTGCTGCCGATAGAAATCCAACATTATTGGTTGATAAAGAAGGTGTAGAAACTGTTTTTGACTGGAGCCAGCATAAGTGTTTCGACGAAAATATCCCTGACTCTCCTGCGCGCGCCTTTAGATCATCAGGTGGTCATGTCTATCTTTACGCAACTCATTATAAGAATATACCTTTTATAGGACAATCCTTGGATAAGGTAGAGCCTGCTTGTAATAATGTCTACTCTGCGCCCATGGATCCCGTTCCAGATAATTATAATGCTAGAATATGGCTTCAATCATTTTATGCCGAAAACAATGGGAAAGTAGTTTACAGCTTGGGTAGTTCGGATTATCACGCATCGTGGTTTGGCAAATGCCCAAATATAAACTCAAAAAATAAGGGCTGCTGGTGGAGTGCTATTGTCCTAGCAAAATCTAATGATGGCGGTTCTACTTTTAAGATAGCTCCTCCACCACAGCATATTATTGCCCGCTCTCCTCAGTTTTTTTCACCAGATTCAGGCGGTCCCACAGGCTTTTTTACAACATCTAATATCCATAAAAAAGAAGGTTATTATTATTCTTTTTTTAATTTTATTGCCAATAACGGTAAATTCAGAGGCAATTGTCTAGCCCGTACCGCTGAACTTGATGAGCCTTCTTCCTGGCGTGCTTGGGATGGGAAAAGTTTTAGCAAGGTTTTTTATACTTCGCCTAACCAGCAGTCATACAACTCTCAAGATTATTGCAAGCCGATTGAATCACTTCCTTACAAAATAAGGAGCTTAGTCTGGCATGAGCAAAGTAAAAAATATTTAGCTGTATTCGAAGAAGTTAAAATAAATCCTCATGATAAAAATAAGGTGAGCGTGAATTTCAATTATTCGTGGTCCGAAAATCTCATTGATTGGACTAAATCTGAAACAATCATGTCAATAGATAGCCCTGGCTCTTGTAATCATGCTCAGGCTATCGCAGCATACCCGTCGTTAATAGACAGCGAGTCAAAAGACCTTAATTTTGGTACCGTAGGCAATCAGGCCTATCTTTACTACACCCAGTTCAACCTATCGGATGGGTGTCGTTTAACGCTTGATCGAGATTTGGTCAGGGTGCCGGTCAGCATCCATCAATAATTACTGAATAACCCATTACAGGTATTGCATGATCCTAGTCACAGGCGGAGCCGGCTTCATCGGCTCAAACTTCGTTCTCCAGTGGTGCGCTCGCAACGGTGAGCCGGTCATCAACCTCGATGCCCTGACCTACGCCGGCAACCTGGCCAACCTGCAGTCGCTGGAAGGCAACGAGCAGCACCATTTCGTGCAGGGTAATATCGGCGACGCCGACCTGCTGGCCAGGCTGTTCGCCGAGCACAAGCCACGTGCCGTGGTGCATTTCGCCGCCGAATCGCACGTCGACCGTTCCATCACTGGCCCCGAAGCTTTCGTCGAAACCAACGTGATGGGCACTTTCCGCCTGCTGGAAGCGGCTCGCTCGCACTGGAATGGCCTGCAAGGCGAAGAGAAAGCGGCGTTCCGCTTCCTGCACGTGTCCACCGACGAGGTGTACGGCACGCTCAGCGCGACCGATCCGGCATTCACTGAAACCACGCCCTACGCGCCCAACAGCCCTTACTCGGCAAGCAAGGCGGCCAGCGATCACCTGGTGCGTTCTTACCACCACACCTACGGCATGCCAGTGCTGACCACCAACTGCTCGAACAACTACGGTCCGTTCCACTTCCCCGAGAAGTTGATCCCGTTGATGATCGTCAACGCACTGGCCGGCAAGGCGCTGCCTGTCTATGGCGATGGCCAGCAGATCCGCGACTGGCTGTATGTCGAAGATCACTGCTCGGGCATCCGCCGTGTGCTGGAAGCCGGCACCCTGGGCGAGACCTACAACATCGGTGGCTGGAACGAAAAGGCCAACATCGACATCGTGCGCACCCTCTGTGCGCTGCTCGATGAAATGGCGCCGGCCACTGCCCGCAAGGTCATCAACCAGAAGACCGGCGAGCCGGTACAAGGCTATGCCGAGTTGATCACCTACGTCACCGATCGCCCCGGCCACGACCGTCGTTATGCCATCGATGCCCGCAAGATCGAGCGCGAGCTGGGCTGGAAGCCGGCAGAAACCTTCGACACCGGTATCCGCAAGACCGTGGAGTGGTACCTGGCTAACCAGGAATGGGTTACTGGCGTCATGGATGGCAGCTACCGTGACTGGGTCCAGAAGCAATACGAGGTCACGCCAGCGTGAAAATCCTCTTGCTCGGCAAAAATGGCCAGGTGGGCTGGGAACTGCAGCGTGCCCTGGCGCCGCTGGGTGACGTGATTGCGCTGGACCGTCAGGGTGCCAATGGCCTGTGTGGCGACCTGGCTGACCTGGAAGGGTTGGCCGCCACGGTGCGCCAGGTGGCGCCAGACGTGATCATCAACGCGGCGGCCTACACCGCCGTGGACAAGGCCGAGACCGAAACGGAACTGGCCGATGTGATCAACGGCCAGGCCCCGGGCGTGCTGGCCCGCGAGGCCGCGGCGCTGGGCGCCTGGCTGGTGCATTACTCCACCGACTATGTGTTCGACGGCAGCGGCGAGCAGCGCTGGGAAGTCGACGCACCGACCGGCCCGCTGTCGTCCTATGGTCGCAGCAAGTTGGCTGGCGAGCAGGCGATTGCCGCCAGTGGTGCCAAGGCCATCGTGCTGCGCACCAGCTGGGTGTACGCCGCACGCGGTCATAACTTCGCCAAGACCATGCTGCGCCTGGCCAAGGAACGCGACACGCTGAATGTGGTGGCCGACCAGTTCGGTGCCCCGACCGGTGCCGAGCTGATTGCCGATGTGACCACGCACATTCTGCGGCAGATTTTCGCTGCCCAGAACGCAGCAGCCCTGAGCGGTGTCTATCACCTCGCGGCAGCCGGTGAGACCTCCTGGCATGGCTTTGCCCGCTTTGTGCTGGAGCATGCCGAGCGTAACGGCGTGGTGTTGAAGGTTGCCCCCGATCAGGTTGGCGCGATCAGTACCGAACAATACCCGGTACCGGCCCCACGCCCGCGCAATTCGCGCCTGGCATTGGGTAAACTCGAAACCACTTTTCAACTGAAGATGCCGCTCTGGCAACAGGGCGTACAACGTATGCTGGACGAAACCCAGCAATAAGGACTGACTCAATGGCTCGTAAAGGCATCATTCTGGCTGGCGGTTCAGGCACTCGCCTGCACCCGGCCACCCTGGCAGTGTCCAAGCAACTGCTGCCGGTGTACGACAAGCCGATGATCTACTACCCGCTCAGCACCTTGTTGCTGGCCGGTATCCGCGACATCCTGATCATTTCCACGCCGCAAGACACCCCGCGCTTTCAGCAACTGCTGGGCGACGGCAGCCAGTGGGGACTGAACCTTAGCTATGCAGTGCAGCCAACACCGGACGGCCTGGCACAGGCGTTTACCATCGGTGCCGACTTTATCGGCAACGATCCGTCGGCCCTGGTGCTGGGCGACAACATTTTCTACGGCCATGACTTCCAGTCGTTGCTGCTCAATGCCGACAAGCGTGAGTCCGGCGCGTCGGTATTCGCGTACCACGTTACCGACCCTGAACGTTATGGCGTGGCCGAGTTCGACGACAGCGGCCGTGTACTGTCGCTGGAAGAAAAACCCAAGGCGCCGAAATCCAGCTATGCCGTTACCGGCCTGTATTTCTACGACAACCAGGTGGTCGACCTGGCGCGTGATCTGAAGCCTTCGCCCCGCGGCGAGCTGGAAATCACCGATCTGAACATTCTGTACCTCGAGCAAAAGCAGCTGAACGTCGAGATCATGGGCCGCGGCTATGCCTGGCTTGACACTGGCACCCACGACAGCCTGCTCGAAGCCGGCCAGTACATCGCCACGCTGGAGCGCCGTCAGGGCCTGAAAGTCGCTTGCCCTGAAGAGATCTGCTTCCGTGCCGGCTGGATCGATGCCGAACAAGTGGAGCGCCTGGCGCAGCCGCTGCTCAAGAACGGCTACGGCCAATACCTGAAGAACCTGCTCAAAGAAAAGGTGTTTTGATGCAAGCCACTCCTCTGGCCATCGCTGAAGTCGTGCTGTTTACCCCCAAGGTATTCGGTGACGAGCGTGGTTTTTTCTACGAGAGCTTCAACGCACGCGCCTTCAAGGACGCCACAGGGCTTGAGCCGGACTTTGTCCAGGACAACCACTCGCGTTCGGTGAAAGGCGTGCTGCGCGGCTTGCACTATCAGCTGAACCCGCATGCACAGGGCAAGCTGGTGCGTGTGGTGCAGGGCGAAGTATTTGACGTGGCGGTGGACATTCGCCGCTCGTCGCCGACGTTCGGCAAATGGGTGGGCGCGTTGCTGTCGGCGCAGAACAACAACCAGTTGTGGATCCCGCCAGGCTTTGCCCATGGGTTCATCACCCTGAGCGACACGGCCGAGTTCCTGTACAAGACCACTGATTTCTATTCGACAGAATGCGAGCGCTGCATTGCCTGGAATGATCCGGAAATCGGGATCGAATGGCCGCTGGACTGCACGCCGCAGCTGTCGGGCAAGGACCAGTTGGGTGTGGCGTTGAAAGATGCCGACCTGTTCGACTGAGCTATTAAATGGAGCGAGTCTAGGCTACGCTCCATTTTCTAAAATGGTATATATGTGGAATCCGAAGAATATCGCTATCGTAAAATTGTGATTATTTATAAGGAGTTTTAAAGTGCTTTCAAACCATGCGCGTTTAAGATAATGGTTTTTGGTACAAAATTTTCAACACTATCATGATTAAATTCATACTCACGAAGTGCTTCCTCTACAGGCAGAGGTGCAATTCTAGCCACAAACTCGGGTGACTTTTCCCACCATCTACTTTGCTGCAACCGAAAGGCAATTTCATTAGGGAAACGACCTCTAATGACCGTTGCAGGGTTTCCGCCCACGATCGTATATGCAGGCACGTCCTTTGTTACCACGCTTCCCGCAGCAATAATTGCACCATCACCGATTGATATTCCCATGGACATAGTAACATCACGACCAATCCACACGTCGTTACCTATCTTTGGGAAGTTTTTATGACCGTAAATATTCCACGTAGGGTCTTGTGGAGTCCCAACGTTCTGCAACAAGTCTTTCCATAGGAGATTTTGTGGCCTAAAAGTTATTGCCGAAGTAGTAAGCAAATGCGTTTGGTGGTGACTGTCAAGGAATATAAGCCCGCCAGATATAGAGCAGTATCTTCCGACTTCAAGTTTGGCTGGAAGTTTTGATACACTGTAACTGAACGAGCCGATACTGCAAAGTCCATGTGACGGGGGGGCACCATTACTGCCTGTATAAGGCCCGCCATAAAATCCTACTCTTTCTTCAATTCGTATAGGATGGCGAGTATCTATCTCTGTAGGAAGATTCATCCAGCCGTACTTGCTTTCAGTATTATGGCCTATATTAAAGTGCAGAAAAATCTTGGCCTGAAAAAAATTATCCGCTACGGTCCTGTTGAATATCATATCAGCCTTTCCTACATTGAGCTAAGCGAAGTTGCAGTGGTGGGCATGGGTGCAGTTTTAAATGTGTTAAATTTTGGTTTTGGCGTTTGAGGATAAGTATAAAATACGTTTGGCTCTTTAAGATTATAGGCTATCGCCATAAGGTATGTTAATTGTGATTTTTGTTTTACGGCTAGGTTTTTCTTATCCTAAATTTAAGGCGATGATTGATAGGTGGAGTTCCGCTCTATGATTTCAATCATCGCCTTTCTACGCTGTAATATTATTTCACGTCCACTGCGTCAAGTAAGGATAATGCATGCTGAAGAGTGTTTCTTATGGATAATATTTTTTCGTCTTTTGATTTTGAGATGATGTCTTTGATTTCTGTTGTAGAAATGCCTTCAGTTCTTGGCAAGTAAAGTACTTGAACAATGTCCTGCAAGTCGTCAAACTTTCCAGCCCAATCATTGCCAATAGCGAACATAGAGGCTTGATATTTTATAATATCTACTCTCTTTTGCTCCCAATGAGTTTCAGGGATGACGTAATCCACCACACTGAGTGCTTTCACCAAGCGAGCCCGATCAGCATAAGGAACAATACATTTCTTCCCTTTTAAAGCATTAAACTCATCAGTCGAAACGCCCACTATTAGGGTGTCGCACATTGCTTTTAGTTTTTCTAAAAGATTAAGATGGCCTGTGTGCAAAAGGTCGAAGGTTCCATATGTAATAAGGGTTTTTTTATTCATGATAGAGTGTAAGGCCATTCGAAGAAGGGATTTGATTGAGTCCAGTCCGCCCCGTATCTTTCAGTTAAAAAAGCTGCTGGGTTATTGGGGACGTTAAATGTTCTATCGTAAAAGGTCATTGTTTTTATTGGTAGAATATAGTCAGCACTGATTTTACGTATCTGCATTTTTTCCATATGCAGTGAGATTTCTCCGTCGGAGATAACGCCAGGAAACAGATCGACGCAAACAGAACCTTTTCCTAGAACGTGTAAGTTGTGCCCCATATTTCGCACAACGTTATAACCATGAGCCTTTAGTTTTGTGTACATATCCTCGCTGGCCGATTTTAGATCAGGGTGGCTGCTAAAAAAGCCCACGTCCAAATCATCATCATGCGGGATAAAGCCTTTATCTCGAACAGCCCCAAGTAATGTGCCGTACAATAAAGTACACGGATAACCCAGAGATGAAACAAAGTTCATCACCTCATTTGTATGCTCGAGAAGATCTGTTTTTCTTTCCAATAGATAGCTTTTACGAATTCCGTGTCGTGTCAGAATAAAAGATGATCTATTAAATAGCTTGGTCGTGTATTCATTGATTTTTTCTTGAAGCTTGAATGTCAGATCTTTAGTTGTGATGATATTTTGCATGAATAGGAAATTTGACAGGACTCGATCTTTTGATAGGGCGGCAGCAATATAAGCGCTCAGAATCTCTAGATCGTACTCGTCTGCTGGGCTATCGCCATAGTAATCAAGTACTGAGAAAAGACACATGTCATCTTCTAGGAACTTGTGTATGAGTTCGCTTCTCAAAATGCCTGTCATAGTTCTCTTTATTTGCAGGCGATTAGCAGCGATACTATTACTGTCTAAGCTTTCTAGGAAGCTTTTTGGAAACCACTTATTCATCGAGTTGTAAATGGCTATGTAGCTTTCGGTATTAGCATTCTGCCAAAGTAATTCCCAAGCGCCATCTACAAGAAGTTCGAGTCTAAGATTTTTATTACGCTTTGACCATCGGTCCGCTCGGTTCAATACCTTGATTTTTGAAACGGCCAATTCTGTATTGAAGAGAATTTCGACATAAGGAGCAACTTCTTTTTCAGTATGAATTTCTCCGTGATGATTACCTTGGATGTAGTCAGCACCAAATCTTGTATGGTTTCCATTAAATACGCTGCTCATTCTGATCGAGCAGTTTTGTTTATTTGTTCCTAAAGGTGCTCCGCTTTCAGAAAAAAGCATAAACTTAGAAAAGTTTAAAAACTCTGGAGCGCTAGAGCATATTGAAAATCTAACACCCTGAATCGCCTTGTTAATATCTAATTCAAGGCACATTTCTGTGTTAGAACCAAAGAATATGGCACCAGGGAATAACTCTTTGAACAGGCTATTAATTTTCAAGAGGCTATATCCTTTGCTCTTTTTGATGTGTTGACGGTTCGAAATGACTGGAGATGAACGAGGCGTCATGAGCTGACTCATGCTTTGCCCTATGAGCATGGTCGAGCGTGTTTTGCGACGTGTGAACCCACCGCAGGGCCGTTAACAAATGTACCTTCACCTAGGTCGACGCCTCGTGATACTAAAATTGTCACAACATCCTAATATAGTGAAGGCGGTGCCGTCCAAGCCTTTGATTTAGTGAGTGCAACGCACCCTGAATATTGCTGGAATTGTCAGTGTCGAATGACGCGCTTTTCGTATGGATAAGCTGGAATCGAGAAAAAATCGATCAAATTCGCACCGGCTATCGGAAAATTTCTACTGTCATGCTGCGCAGGCTGTACCTGATGCGCGCCTGTGGAAATTCGCCATGGGTAATCGCTGCAGCCATCATAAAGCCTCCCCCGGCACCGATCGTTTTGGTGGAGTCGACGAACCCCTATACGAAGACTGCGCTCTCTCGCACCCAAACCGAGCAGGTACTGACTGGTTTTGCAGCCGCTCAGGCAAGCGAGTTTGCAGCTTTGAAAAGCCAGGTTGGGCAGGAGTTTTTGATCAGATCACGCTCGAAGAGCCCTTGTTAATCCAAGGGTTGATGAAAAAGGTTGGAGATGTAGTGGGGGGCGTCGAGGAGAAAATTTGCGCGTATAGCTGATACCTGTACTGTGTGATGCCCTACGGCAACGTACCGCTATGACTTCGGAGTGAGGCACTTGAAGTAATGGACATTGGTCTAGAAAATGCTGCTCAAGTGGCTGATATTGCAGGCTCTGCTGTCAGCGACAGCAAACCCCGGTTTATTCCCGTGCTTTTTGATGAGCGCGGTGATGTGGCCTTGTGGCTTGAAGGTGGAAAGCTGTCTGCCTTGGGGATAAGCGAGTCGTTGAAAGCCACGCTTGGACTTAGACGCGCGTACGCACCCGCGAATAAGCCGGTCGCGTCTACTCTGCCTGCCGCTACTGACGGGCTCTCACTTCATGCTTGGCGCTCTCGCTTGGCTAAGATCAAGACAGGTAGCGGGCAGGCCAAGGTGCTACTTACGGGTGACAGTTGGACTGAGTTCGTAGCCATCCCTCAGCAACTTGCGACTTTGCTGCACGACCAGTTTGGTAAAGCAGGTGAGGGTTGGCTCAGCGTTAATGGAACTTACATGCTCGATGGTGTCATGCTGACAAAAGCGGGCTGGACTGTTTATGACGCCTCCACTGGGGCAATCCCGGCCTACGGCACTGGTGTAGACGGGATGTATATAACGGCCGAAACCACTACCGCGACCCTAACAATCGGCAATGCGAAGGCCACAAACTACGACATCTACTATCGCAAGCATGGCGGCACATTTCGCTGGCGGGTCGACGGCGGGATATGGACTACGGTGACAGCCGACACCTCTGGCAGACTGGGTAAGGTCAGCATCACGGGCCTAGCTGACGCGTTGCACAATCTTGAGATCGATACTGTCGGGAACAGCCGTACTGTGGTTCTTGATGGTTTCAGGGCCTATAGTCCAGCAACCGTCGGTGTTGAGCTCCTTAAGGCTGGTAATGCAGGCCTAGACAGTGAACAATTTTCGCGCTTTGCTGGCAATATTAACTCGATCGCTGTCGACTTCGCACCGGACGTGGTCGTAGTAATGCTGAGCACCAACGATTATCGGCGTACCTCTCCGACTGTTGAGAAATACATTGCCGGACTGACAGCGTTGGTCGCCCAATACCGCACAGCCTCGCCAAATACCGGGTTTATCTTCATTGCGCCGGCAGACTCAAATGGTGTCGCTATTCGTCCGCTGACGGACTACCGCGATGCGCTCTATGCCTTCTGTATCAACAATGGACATGAGTTCTACAATATGCACGATCAGTGGGGATCTTTCGCGGAAATGAAAGCTCTCGGTATGTGGGTGGATGATCTGCATCTGAGCAAAAAAGGAGCTCACGCTTTGACGTCTAGTTTGCTTTCCAGATTCCTGTTTTGAGGTATCTACATTACAACTGTATTTAAACGTCAATGAATTCAACCTGTCAGGCTCCGGTTATCTCAATATCCGCGATTTCGTGGCGCCTTAGCTTCCGTATACTTCCGGCTTGGTAGGTAAGCATGAATCCTTCAGATTGGGTAGTTACTGAATTGTTACGCTTAGGATAATAGGTACTTTGACGCAGATGCAAAACATCGTGGTTATTTATGAAGCTTTGTTAATTTCGAGGAAAAAATTTAAGGCTGCTTTCACCCATGAATATTCGGCTCTATTTACGAAATATCGCTAAAAGCTGTAAATTATTCACTCCCCTTGCAGTGGTGCGATGCAATACTATCGAGTTGTCAGCTTTCTCAGCTAGCCCATTTTTCTGCCTGCGACCTATGCACAATCCGCAGCACTGACCCCATTTTCCCCTCTTCTTCAGCCAGATCGTATTCAGGCAGACACTTGGAGCTGATGACCTTGCGTACCAGGCGGGAGAACTCCTTGAGCGTACCTGTGCTGCCGCTGTGCTCGTACAAGGTGTCGAAACCCCACACGGCCATGTTCTTGCCTGCTGAC
The DNA here is from genome assembly GCF_003131185.1 of Pseudomonas ovata. Classification (GTDB taxonomy): domain Bacteria; phylum Pseudomonadota; class Gammaproteobacteria; order Pseudomonadales; family Pseudomonadaceae; genus Aquipseudomonas; species Aquipseudomonas ovata. The sequence goes on from NZ_QFFU01000013.1 coordinate 55,813, forward strand.
TTGCGTGCCAGTCGATACACGAACCGGCCGACGCCCTGACTGATTGTGAAATAATCCGGGTGAACCGTGAGTACCTCAGGCTTTTGACACTTGGTGATTTCTTCGTACATCCAATTGGCTATTTCAATTTCAACATACTCAATAGCCTCGGTTTCGCTGTCGTTAACGACATTGAAAAAAGAGATCAGGCTTTCACCGTTGGTGTGGGTCGTTACACCACGAGTACGCTGTATCAGTACATGCGTGGTGCTTAACCTGACCAAAGCATCTAGAAATTTTTCTGTCTGGCTTCCACCCTTGCCCTTCTTGCAGAACCTCAATACATCGTCAACTCGGGGGCGAAATAATCGACCCGGCTTTTCGCCTTTGCCTGCGCGGTGCTGGTTCATAGCCTCGTTCAGGTGAGAGATGGCCATTAGAACAATGTCATAGTCCCACACAGAGGCCATGCCATGAACACCTGAGGAAACTCGTATATAACCATTGGGCAAATGATAGTTAATTATCGAGTTGGCGCGGTCTTCTCTTTTTGATAAACGAAACAAGGCATATTCCATGGTCCCCAAATTGTCACGTGGGCTGACATCGTAGGGCAAGGGGAGAAAGATACAGGTAGGTACTTCACAAACAGGCTTCTTCGCTGAGGGAGGGCTGGAAGTGGCAGCGCCCACCTTACGCTTGGTGGTAGAGGGCAGTTTGACCTTGGCTGGTGCGCGTTGGGTCGGTACAGCCGTGGGGCTGCCTGCGGTTTCATCAGCCACTTTCAGCTGGTCTGGCTGTCCCTTTCTGGCCTTGATGGCGTCCAGACGCCGAGCGTGTTTGTTGAGTGGCATTGGGACATTCCCATGATCGGTGAGCATGCTGCGGCATTACGGGGCGGCGTGGAATGCTAAGGGTTTTGTTAATACGAGAAAATCAGACAACAGCACCAGTTGTCATAGGACTGATGAGTAATAGTGAGAAATTTTTCCTTGGTGGTATGTAGGACATATCCTTAGTGAAGTGTTAACCGATGGCATGAAGCGGCATGCCCATTTTCAAACTGACCCGACCAAATACGAAGTCGAGTGCCGGCCGTTTGCGCGCGTCACACGCGTTTTTAGTTTTAATATAGTTTTAATATAGTTATAGGCCGTGTGGATAACCCGTGTAGCCCTTGTTTTCCAAGGCGTGGCGGGCTGAATAAGCCTGTGGATGGGTGTGCAAAGTACAGGTTTTGGTGTGTAAAGTACCGATTTCGGTGTGCAATGTACCGATTTCAATACGCAATCCAGTGATGAAAAGGCACGTCCGCGCCGTCGACACGTCGGTCACTGCGTTAACGCAGATTGTTCGTTTGTGGATAAATGGTCCAAGCCTTTTGTAGGCAAGGCTTAGTGGCTTCCAAAACCCTGTGGATGGGTGTGTAAAGTACAGAATTGGCCGGCCTGATCAGTGTGTTTCGCTTGCTGCTTATCGCTGGCCATATTCATGCGGTGTGTAAAGTACAGAAAATACCGTTTCAAGCTGTTTTTCTTACCGCTTTCTGGCTACGAAACCCCGTATTTGCTGGGTTTTCCAAATTTTTGACCGCACATTTCATGTACTTTACACACCGCCCTGCAGGCCGCTGCATCAGCCACCAACGCCGTGTTTTCGCAGCCCCATGGATGGGTGATTTACGCCTTCCCCCATGCTTTCACCCGCTTCATAACCCCCACGGTCTTCCGAAGGCCTGTAAATACGGGGTTTCGGCCAGTCCTTGAGACGGCTTTGCGTAAATTACCCATCGCTTGCGCTGCTTGGCTTTGCCGGCATTCCGGCAGAGCCCCCTCCCACTGGGCTGGGCGGGTAATCTCCTACACGCTCCAGGAAGAAATATCCCGTAATTCACACACACGTCCTGCAACACGCGTTGCCGCGCTCTGATTTTTTCTTACCGTACAAGCGCCTACCATCGTGCGCTGCCCGTTCTTGCTGGCATGTTTTTCACGATGGAAGCTTTGCCATGCCGACCGACGAGCGACTTCGCCCGCTTTACCTGAGACACCCCTTGCCGATGGACCCGACTGTGCCGCACGAGCCGACCGAGCGCTCGGCTGGCCATCAGCCGCTGCAGCCTGTGGAAGCCGGGTATTGGTTGCACGAGCCGTTGCTCTACGACGATGACATCGACGGCGTGCCGATCACTTACGTCATGGGCGCCAATTACCATCCGCCGATGGAGTACCTGGCCGAGAGGTTTCTGTCCAGGGCGCCTCTGGGCCTTACCACGCCGATCCGGTTCACGCTGAATGATGGTTACCTTGAGCTGTCAGCCGGGTTTCATGGCATGGCTCTGGTCGAGGACTACGCCATCGTGAAACTGGCGCGCTCATGCTTGACCGAGGCAACAAGGACGTATCGCAAGGACTGCGGCGAGCGGCCCGCGCAGACTGTGGTGATGCCTCTGGAGGTCGTGCTGGACCTTTACCGCCAGAACCACGGCGATTACGCCGACAACGCGCTGAGCAACGCCTTGCAGCGCCTGAGCACGACGTTTCTGAAGACTGAGCGCAAGTTTATGAGCAAGCGGGTGCCGCAGACGGTTGTGCTTCATGCGAGCCTGATCAAGGCGTTCAGGGTGACGCGTTGCCCGCAGACCAAAGACATCCTGTGCCTGGAGATCCAGGTGGCTGACCAGATGTACAGGGATGTTGTGGGGACGATGGGCAGGAGGTCGTAAGCGCTTATAGTCAGAAAGGTGTTTGTGTTCACACCTGTTCCTGCTTTTTTTATTACGTGGGTACGCCGCAAAGCCCCGTACTTGCTGGTTGTTCGCAGCGTTCTCACTGTTCCCGTGGCGTTCAGGTTCCTGTGAATGATGCTTTCAGATCTGGACGTTCTGACCTCAGAGATCCTTCTCATGAAATGTGCCTGTGATTTCAAAACGGCGGGAACATTGGGAATGCAAGGAAAAGCCAATGTTTACGGGGAATTGGCATGTGTTCGTCATTCCCGTCACGATTTTGTTGGGTACAGTTGGCGAGGCTCCGACTCAACACGAACAGCCCTACACCTGCAGGCCCGTTTTCAGACAGCCTGAATACGGCTGGCCCGGTTGCACGTCATGGTGATGCCCGGTATGGTTTCCGCCAAGCCATGGTAAATCCCATGGCCGGGTGTGGAAGCCCGAATAGACAGAGGCGCAACAGCGCCCAGACCACGACTGAGAGCGCTTTTTTTGCGTCTGAGGTTTCGTGCTATGGCGGCTGTGCGTTGGAGGCTTCGGCCTGCCGGTTTCCTTTGTCACCGGTCTTCCACACCTTCGCACAGCTGCCACCCTTCATGTGGAAGTGAAGCCAGCAGCTCTATCTGACGAAGGAGCTACATCAATGCCTACCCATAGTCCGTCCAGAATCCGTGCTTTTGCTCATCGCCGCATGGCCCTGAGTGCACTGCACGCCGATTCATCCCTTGCTACACGCCTGGCCCGCTACAACCGCCACATGGCCCGCGCTCGCGCCTTTGAACAGGCCGAGGGGACTCAGCCATGCCCGGATTGCGTCGTCTCGACCTGACCGGCTGCCCCTGAGCAAAACGGGATCGCGGTCACCCTGGCGGGTGGCTGCGATAGTGATCTGAATTCCAGGGCCACAAGGCCGGCGGAACACTCATGAAAAATCAAAACGGCGCACTGGCGCCAACAGGACCGGCTTGCCTGAAAAAAGCCATCGAACTGTTTTTTATCGTTCATCCCAAGGTCGCCAAGCCGTTGCTTGGACCGTTCCTGACCCGTGCGGATGCCGAATGCGCACGGGTTGTCATTCGCAGCGCTGGCGCTGCTGTCGAGGCCCGTCAGGTCTTTGCGGTTGACGATTTCATTCGCGGGCATGCCGTTAACAATGGGTGGGTGTGCCGGGCCTTGCTGGGTATTGCTACTCAATGGAGGCGGGCATGAACGACTCTTCGAAACGCCTCACTCTCGATCATCTGCCCAGACTGTCACCGCGTCCGGCGCAGGCTACCGACCACACCGGCAAACAGCGCGGCAAGATGACCGCCATTGCCTGGGTACGCGCCAGTCATTCAGGCAAGGGCACCGTATGGCTGTGCCGTTGCGCCTGTGGCTTGTACGAATACCGTCGGCCCGGCACTTGGTTGAGCAAGCCGTTTCCTGAAGACATGTGCACGGTGTGCCAGCGCGCCCAAGGCCCTAATGCCCGGCAAACGGCCCCCGTGCGCTTCCAGCAATGGATTGATGGCCTGCACAGTCTCGGCCTGACCGATGAGGAAATCGCCCGTATTCAGGCCCTCAAGACCAAGGTAGAAACCCGAGGCAAGACGGCCGCCGAAATCCGCGAGCAGATCGCCAGGGGTGAGGCATGAAGGTCGAGACCCTGCTGTTTCGTGAGGCCCTGCAATCGGCCTATGGCGTGCTCGACTGAGTGCCGATCGGCGATGGCGAGATCCATCGCTTTCATGTGCCGGGTGACAAGCCGGGGCGGCTCAATGGGTGGTACGTGTTGTTTGTCGACACGATTGCGTCGGGTGCATTCGGCAGCTGGAAGGCTGGCGGTACGCATACCTGGTGCAGCCGGCAACCGCATACTCGCCAAGAGACCGAGCAGGTGCGCCAGCACATCGAGCAGGCGCGCATGCGACGGGAGGTCGAGCGTGTGCGCGGCCAGAAACAGGCCGCCGAGTTGGCGCGAAACTGGTGGCGCAGGGCACAGCCTGCCGATCCTGGACATGCTTATCTGGTGGCGAAACAGGTCAGGGCCTACACCCTGCGCCAACGTGGGGATGAGCTGCTGGTGCCTTTGTACGAGTATGGCCATCTGGTCAATCTGCAGCGTATCGGCGCTGACGGTCGCAAGCGCTTTTTGCGTGGCGGCAAGGTGCAGCGCAGTTACTCGCCGCTGGGCACGGTAAAGCCTGACAAACCCCTGTGCATCTGCGAAGGCTGGGCCACGGCGGCCACGTTGCACCATAGCGGCTATGCGGTGGCTGCGGCGATGAATGCGGGCAACCTCAAGCCCGTGGCGCAGGCCTTGCGGATGCGGTATCCCCATCTGCAGATCATCATCGCCGGCGACGATGATCGACAGACCGAGGGCAACCCGGGCCGCACCCTGGCCAATGCCGCTGCGGTGGCGGCGTTCGCAGGGGTCGCCTTTCCGGACTGGCCCGCCGAGGCGCCACTGACCCTGACCGACTACAACGACCTGGTGGCTTGGAGGCGTGCGCATGGACGTGCCTGAACAGACTTTCATCAGTTTGCATCCTGATGTTCCGGTGATCGCGCCTGAACGGCCTTGCTGGGCTGTATATGAACATTGGGTCAGTAATGAAAAGGGCCGGCGTCTGCGGCCCGGTGTGTACTGGCATGGCTACAAACGCATGCTTGGCGACGAGGAATCAGGCTGTGAGCAGAGTTTGCCTATCGTCGATGAGTGGGTGTCGACCCCTGTAACGGTGGTGACCCGTACTACCAACAGTGATGACGGCAGCCATGGGCGCTTGCTGCGTCTACTGACCGATGATGGACCCAAGGAGCTAATCATCGCCATGGAGGCGTTCGGTGGGAGCGGCGAAGAGATTCGACGGCAACTCTTCCACATGGGCGCCATTATTCTCATGAAGAAGCGTGGCCAGTTCATGGATTACTTGCTGGAGCAAAGGCCTGTCGAAGCCTTCGCGACCACAAGCCGACCGGGCTGGCATGAGTCCGGCGCTTTCGTACTGCCTGGCCTTACCCTTGGCAGCGACAAGGTGCGTTATCAAAGCAATCCTGCAACTCAGGTGCTGTTCAACCGTCGTGGCAGCCTGGATGGATGGCAAGTCGAAGTCGCCACCCGATGCGCAGGCAATCCGGTGCTGACACTGGCCATCGGCTGCGCTTTGGCAGGTCCGCTGCTGAGCCTTGTGGGTGTCTTGGGTGGCGGCGTGCATCTGGTGGGCGACAGCTCCAGTGGCAAGTCGCTGGTGCAGTTGATCGGCTCGTCGGTCTGGGGCGATCCGGGGGTGTTTGCGGCGTCCTGGGACATGACCAAGGGCGGGCTGGAAATCGAAGCCTCCAGCCGCAATGACACCATGCTGCCGCTGGACGAGATCAAGCGTGCCGACCCCAAGCGCATACAGGAAATGGCTTACAGCCTCGCCAATGGCCAAGGCAAAGGCACCATGACCCGCGACCGTGAAGCGCGGGGCAAATTGAGTTGGCGCCTGTTGGCGCTGTCCAGTGGCGAGCGTTCCTTGTCCATGCATGCGGCCATCAGCGGCAACAGCGCTCATGCCGGGGCCGAGTTGCGCATGGTCGACGTCAACGCCGGCACCCGCACGCACCGCGCCTTCGATGAACTGCACGGGCTGGCGGGGGCTGACTTTCATCGGGCGCTGACTGTGGCCGTCAGCAAGCATCATGGTCATCTTGGGCCCGCGTTCGTCGAGTGTCTGCTGGCCAGTGATGATCGGGCCGGGTTGCTGCAGGAGTTCGCCAGTGTTCGTGCCCGCTTTGTCGAAGACAACGCCCAGGCCGGTCGGGTGGCGGATCGCTTCGCCGTGATCGCGCTGGCGGCGGAAATGGCAATCGCCTACCACCTGTTGCCCTGGACGCCGGGCAGCGCTCTGGATCATTGCCGATTGCTCTATGGCGAATGGCTGGCCCAGATCGGTAGCGGAAACGCCGAAGACCGCCAGATCCTCGCCAGCCTCTCGGACTTCATCGACAAACATGGCAGCAGCCGCTTTTCATGCATCAAGCACGACACCACCGACCTCAAGGTGCATAACCGTGCCGGCTACTGGGAGGTGACGGGCGAGCGGCGGTTGTACCTGTTCAACAAGCCGGCGCTGATCGAGGCGGGTAATGGCCATGCGTTGAGCCGCATCATCAAGGCGCTGGAAGGCGTGGGCGGCCTGGCCAAGCGCGACAGCGACCGCAAGCGGCACACCAAGAAGTATCGGCTGCCGGGGGGCGGTTCGGCCGGGCTTTATGTGATTGATCCGGAGGCTATCAACGGCGAAAGCACGCGATGAGAAAACATCGGACTGTGGGAGGCGGCTTGCCGGCGATGGCGATGGGACAGGCGCAGCAGGTGTGTTGGGCTTGCTGGCCTCATCGTCGGATCGCCGCCCGGGGCAGAGCCCCCTCCCACTGGATTGATGTCGCCCAAGGTCTCGGGTCTGGCATCAGACTGTGGGAGGCAGCTTGCTGGCGATGGCTATGTGACAGGCGCAGCAGGTGTGTTCTGCATGCATCAGACGCTTGCAGGATAGACCTCGATAAAAGCCGATACAGGTCACGGCCTGGCCAATGGTTACCTTTGACCGACAATCACTTGCCCCTCACGCCACATCCGCCACAATGGGCGCTTTTTAGTTAGGACTGCCCGCCGATGCCTGTCTTTTTTACTCCTTGGCGCAAAGCCCTGGTCATTTCGTCGCTGGTGTTGCTGGCCGCGTGCGACAACACGGATAACACCGCCAAGCCCACGCCACCGGTCAAGCCGGCCGAGCCGCACACCACGTACCGGCAGGCCGGCTGGGACGAGCTGCCGGCGGTGGCGGATGCCGACCTGCAGGCCGGTTTCGGTGCATGGCGCAGCGCCTGCACGCGGCTCAAGGCGGATCCGGTGTGGGGCGCGCCCTGTACGGCGGCAGCCAGTCTGGCGCCGGCGCCTGAGGCGATGGCGATCCGCAGCTTTTTGCAGGCCAACCTGCAGGTCTACAGCTTGCGTGCCGAGGGCGGCAGCGCCGATGGCTTGATCACCGGTTATTACGAGCCGGTCTACCCCGGCAGCCTGACCCGCACCGAGCAGGCCACGGTGCCGGTGTACGGCATTCCCGAGGACCTGGTGGTGGTCAACCTCGACAGCCTGTACCCCGAGCTCAAGGGCAAGCGCCTGCGTGGCCGGCTTGATGGGCGGGTGCTGAGGCCTTATGACGATGCCGCGACCATCAACGCCCAAGGCCTGCAAGCGCCGGTGATTGCCTGGCTGACCGACCCGATGGATTTGCAGTTCTTGCAAATTCAGGGGTCGGGCCGGGTGAGCCTGCCGGATGGCTCGCAGGCGCGTCTGGCGTATGCCGACCAGAACGGTCACCCGTACCGCGCCATTGGCCGCTGGCTGGTGGAGCAGGGGGCCTTGAAGAAAGAAGAGGTCACCATGGGCACCATCGCCGGTTGGGCCAAGGCCAACCCGCAGCGGGTGCCGGAGCTGCTGGCGAGTAATCCCAGCTATGTGTTTTTCACCCGGAATCCGGACAGCAACGAAGGTCCGCGTGGCTCGCTGAACGTGCCGTTGACCGACGGTTATAGCGTGGCCATCGACCGCAAGGTGATTCCGCTGGGCAGCCTGCTGTGGCTGTCGACCACCCGCCCGGACGGCACGCCGCTGGTGCGCCCGGTGGCCGCGCAGGACACCGGCGGGGCGATTGCCGGTGAAGTGCGTGCCGACCTGTTCTGGGGCACCGGTGACGCCGCCGGGCACCTGGCCGGCGACATGAAGCAGAAAGGTAATGTGTGGCTGCTGTGGCCCAAGGGCACGGCATTGCCGGCGCAGTAGGCACGGACTCGATCGCGGGCAGATCGGGTCGCCGATCTGCCCCTTCTACAGGATTGATGTCGCCCAAGGTCTCGTGCCTGGCACCGGACTGTGGGAGGCGGCTTGCCGGCGATGGCTATTGTGTTGTTTTGATGAAGGGCCACGTTTTGTCAATGTCAGAAGGTTGGTTGTAGCCATGTGAAGGCCTATCATGGGATATACAAGTGACATATCCCAAGAGGTGTTCCATGGAGCAAGGTGCTGTTTTTCAGAGCAACCGTAGCCAGGCAATCCGCTTGCCAAAGGCGGCAGCGCTTCCCGATGATGTCAAACGGGTCGATGTCGTGGCGATTGGCAGGACACGAATCATTACCCCGGCGGGCGAGTCCTGGGACAGTTGGTTTGATCAGGAGGGTGTTACTGGCGATTTCATGACTCATCGGGAGCAACCTTGCGATCAGGAGCGCGAGTCGTTCTAATGATCAAGTACATGCTCGATACCAATATTTGTATTTTTACCATCAAGAACCGCCCTGAGTCGGTCCGCGACCTGTTCAAGCGGCACCACGGTCAAATGTGCATCAGCACGATAACGTTGATGGAGCTCATGTACGGCGCAGAAAAGTCTTCAAGGCCTGAACGTAATATGGCAGACGTTGAAGGGTTCACGGCCCGTCTTGAAGTGTTCTCCTATGACGTGAATGCAGCTGCGCATACCGGCCAGCTTCGTGCCGAGCTGGCAAAGGCAGGAGCGCCGATCGGACCTTATGATCAAATGATTGCCGGTCATGCGCGTGCTGAAGCGCTGATTCTGGTTACCAACAATCTTCGCGAGTTTGAACGAGTACCGGGTTTGCGAATTGAAGACTGGGTGACAGCCAAGGGTGAGTCATAGCCGGTCTGCACTTCTCTGCCTGCGAAAGGCTGGAATCATGACCATCGCGGGCAGATCGGGGCGCCGACCGGCCCCTTCCACAGGATTGATGTCGCCCAGGACCTCGTGCCTGGCACCGGACTGTGGGAGGCAGCTCTGCTGGCGATGGCTATGTGACAGACGCAGCAGGTGTGTGGGTCTTGCTGGTCTTTCCCACAAGTGCTGCAGCGAAAGGCCAGAAGGTCAATAATTTGGCGTTTTTTAAACGTCTACTCAATATAAAACCAATCATCACATAATATTGACAGTGGCAGTTTGATGCCACACTATGTCTCTTATGACGAACGGTATTACACAATCATGACAGGCCTGTTTTAACGCTGGTCAGCCGATAAGCATCCTCCGTATCATGCGCGCACTCTAGTTATAAGCCCGCTTGCCGATAGCACGGGTAATCGCTTAATCCACTCGTCTTCTCTTCAGGTTCAAGTTCTCGACGTTCTGGTTTACGGCCAGTGCTCAATCATTGCGGTTGAGGCCTGTCTGTGCATTCGTATTGATGGAGTAGAAAGGTTTGGGGCCTGTCACCTTGGCCATCCGGCATTTGCAGGATGAGCATATTTTACTGCGCCAGGGAGGCCTGTACTGGATCGCTCATGATCTGCCGGCGGATGCGCAGACGCTTGCCTGTCAGTTCCTGGGCGCCTTGTCGGCGCAGCATGAGGCGACGCTGGTGTGTGTCGGCACTGAACCTGAAGCCCTTGCCGGGCGCCTTGCTGCGGACAGCGGCCCCTCTGTCTTGCGCCTGTTTGCCGTGGCCGCCGACGCGGCAGCCACGGCGGTATTGCCGGCCCTGAGTGTCGACCTGCAGCGCATCCGCCTGGCCCGGGGCAGCCAGTTGGTCTTGATGGTGCCGGCCGCCTGGCTGGACACGTTCGACACGCTTGAACTGCAACGCTGGTGCGTGCATATGCGCCAGTGGTTATTGTCGTTCGAGGCCACGCTGTTGGTATTGAGCAGCGGGCAGTCGCCACAACTTCATCAATGTTTGCTGGGCTTTAACGAGCAACTTTCCGGGCTGGCGCAGTTGTATCGCCAGGATGGTGCGATTCGTTATCAATTGAATTACTGGCACAGCCCGCTGGGCGTTTGTGCCGCACAAATGTTCGAGCTGCAACAAGGCGCCTGCGGCTTTGCCCTGGACAAGACGCAACGCGCTACAGCGAAGTCGCGCACCGACGATCAACGCATTTACCTGACCCAGCGTCTGGTACTTGAGGGCGCGCCGCCCTTGTCCAGGCAGTGGCGGCTGTTCGAGCAGCGCAGCGAGCTGTTGCAGCAGGCGCGCAGTGCGCGCGCTGCCAGCGTCATCGTGGCACTGGAGAGCAACAAGGATGTGGAGGCGCTGGCCGGCCAGTTGCACGAACTGCGTGAGCACTGCGGTGTGTCCCTGAAGATCATCGTGCGCGAAATGGAGCCTTGCCTGCGGTATCGCGACGAACGCCTGCTGCTGGCCAGCGGGGCCAACCTGATCGTGCCGTGCAACACCACGCTGGCCCGCTTTCTGAGCATGGTCGAAAGCGTTCAGGGACAGGTCTGGCGTCACCGCCAGGCGTCCGACATCGAGTCGCTGCTGGATCGGCTGCGCCCGCCGGCCCAGCGCGGCCTGCTGGACCCCAAGGCATTCATCGACCTGCTCGATCAGGTCTATGGCGGCGCCGGCGGCGAGCTGGATCACCAATTGCTCAGGCTGCAGCCTCGCGGTGAATTGAACCTGGAACAGTACCTGGGCCAGATCACCCTGCGCCGCTTCGGCGATGTCGCCTGCGTGGTCGACGGGCAGTTCTACCTGTTTCTGTTTGCCTGCCGCGGCGACGGCCTGGAGCCGGCGCTGGGCAACGTCTGCCGCCTGCCGTGGCGCGACCTGTTCAGTGACTGCACCGTGCTGCCCGGCGTGGACGCCTTGCCGCGCCAGGCCTTTGTGCTGGCGCCGGCAATGCAGGACCTCTCGCAGCAGGCGCTGCAACAGGTGACCGCCGACCTGCACCGGTCGATCAATCAGACCGGCTTTGTGCCGCAACGCATCACGCTCACGCTGTCGGAGCCCGGTTCATGAATTACGCCCAGTTGCTGCAGGTCATGGCCGTCAGTGTATTGCTGACGGTGGCGCTGATCCTGCTGCTGCGCAGTGTCCGCCAGCGCCTGGCCCGCTGGTGGCAGACCTGTTTGCCGCCACGTCACCTGAAACCGCGTGGCGTGCGCCGCCGTCAGTCTGCGGATGCGGCCGGGAGTGATGTCCATGAGCAGTCTTGAACGCGACAAGGCCGTCCCGGCAGCCACGGTCTGGACCTGGCCGGGGCTGGGCCTGTGGAACCTGTATTTCATCGTCAAACTGGCGCTGTTCTGGGCCGGCTACCTGAACCTGCAACTGCTGCCCAACCTGGTGCTGGCTGCGGTGCTGCTGGTGCCGTTGCCGCATCGTTACCTGGTGTGGCTGCGCACGTTGATTGCGGTGCCGGTGGGCGTGGCGCTGTTTTATCAGGACACCTGGCTGCCGCCGTTCAGCCGCTTGCTGGACCAGCCGGGCGTGTTGAATTTCAGCAGCGAATATTTGCTGGAGCTGGCCGGGCGGTTTATCGACTGGCACCTGTGTGGCCAGTTGCTGGTGCTGACCGTGGTGTACTTCTTTGTGCGCCAGTGGCTGCGCCTGACCACCCTGACCCTGGCCGGCTTCGCCTGGCTGGGCAGTGCCAGCCTGCTGGCCATGCAGGCGCCGGCGCCGCAAAGCGTGGCGCCGGTTCCGGGCGTTGCGGCCGTCAGCAATACCGAGCCCGACAGCCCGACGCTGGAGGCCTACCTGCAGAAGTTCTACACCACCGAGGCCGCACGGCAGGTCAAGTTCGAGCCGTCGACCTCGGCGGCGCAGCCGTTCGACCTGTTGCTGATCAATATCTGTTCCATGGCCTGGGACGACCTGGAGGCGGTGGGCCTGCGCGACAACCCGCTGTTGCAGCAGATGGACATGGTCTTCGATAACTTCAACTCGGCCACCTCCTACAGCGGCCCGGCGGCCATTCGCCTGTTGCGCGCCAGTTGCGGCCAGCAACCGCACAGCAAGCTATACGGCATGGCCGCCGAGCAGTGCCTGCTGATGGACGACTTGCGCAAGCTGGGCTTCAGCAGTCAGGTGATGCTCAACCACACCGGCCAGTTCGAAGGCTTTATCGATGAGGTGCGCAGCCAGGGCTCGCTACCGGCGCCGCAGGTCAGCACCGCCAACCTGCCACGGGCACTGGTCGGCTTCGATGGCTCGCCGATCTGGCGCGACCGCGAGGTGCTCGACAAGTGGTGGCTCAACCGCGTCGGCCAGCAGGATGCGCGCGTGGCGCTGTTCTACAACACCACCACGCTGCACGACGGCAACCGCGCGCTGACCGCCGATGGCGGCACCCGGAGCGCCGACTACAAGCCGCGCGCCCAGGCGCTGATCGACGACTTGAACACTTTTCTCAAGCAACTGGAAAAGAGCGGCCGGCGCGTGGCGGTGGTGATCGTGCCCGAGCACGGCGCAGCCTTGCACGGCGACCGCATGCAGATCGACGGCATGCGCGAGATTCCCAGCCCCTCGATCACCCATGTGCCGGTCGGCATCAAGCTGGTGGGCATGGGCAAGCCGCCGGCCAATGGCCCGATCCATGTCAGCGCGCCAAGCAGTTATCTGGCGCTGTCGCAGATCATCGCCCGCCTGTACGCCGCCGGCCCCACGGCCGAAGGCCAGGAGCCGGACTGGCAGGCGTTGCTGGCCAACCTGCCGCAGACCCCGATGGTGTCGGAGAACTCAGGCACCGTGGTGCTCGATTACGCCGGCAAGCCTTACGTTCGGATCAAGGAGAAGGGCGCATGGCTGCCTTACCCACAACGGTTCAAATGAACAAAGCGCCGTTGACACGCAACGAGCGCGCCGACGATATCGCCAGGCTCAAGGCCGACCTCAATCTGGCGGACCTGCACTACGTCGATATCTCCGCGCAGCTGGAACTGAGTCAGGCGCTCAAGCGCTGGCCATTGCTGGTCGAGCTGATCCGCGCCGACGAGCCGGATAAACAGGCCGTTGACGACCAAGACGAGCGGTCCATTATTCGTGAGGCGCGCCTGTGACGGTCCTGAGCCTGTCCGGCGTGCGCGGCGGGGTGGGCACCACCTCGCTGCTGGCCGCGCTCGGCTTTGCCCTGCAAAGCCTGGGCGAACGGGTGTTGATGATTGACCTGTGCCCGGAAAACCAGCTGCGCCTGCACTTCAACCTGCCCCTGGAGCAGTCGTCAGGCTGGGCGCGGGCGATGCTTGATGGCCAGCCCTGGCATGAACACGCCTGGCGCCTGACCGAGCAGTTGCACCTGCTGCCTTATGGCCGCCTGAGCGCGGCCCAGAGCCATGTGATCGAGCAGCGCCTGCTGACTGACCCGCTGCTCTGGACCCGGCGCCAGGCCAGCCTGGCCGGGCAATACGACTGGCTGTTGTTCGACCTGCCGCAGCGCTTGCCGGGTCATGCCGCGATGGGACCGTGCCTGCTGCCGATCCGGGTGGCCGAAGCGGATCCTGCGTGCCTGGCGCTGTTGCAGCAGGCCCGGCAGGAGCCCGGTCATGTGCCGCCCCTGCTGTTGGTCAATCGTTTCGATCCGGGCAGTCAGTTGCAGCGCGACCTGTTGCTGGTGTGGCGCAACAGCCCGGGTAACCGCCTGCTGCCGTTGACCGTGCACAGTGATGAGGCCCTGCGCGAGGCCATGGCTTTTCGTCAGCCGGCGGGTCAGTACGCCCCCGACAGCCTGGCCGCCCAGGATGCGCTGAGCCTGGCGACCTGGTGCCTGACCCGGCGCCACGAACTGGAGGCCGCATGATCGGGCGCTGGTTTCCTTACCGGGCCTTGCGCCGCCAGCATGACTGCTATCCGCCTACCGCGCTGTGGCTGGCCACGCTGAGCGCGCTGGCCTGGGTGTTCCTGCGCCTGGAGTCGCCGGTCTGGCAGCGCCTGATCGAACAGCGCCGGCGCTGGTACCCGCACCTGGCCGACAAGGCACCCGGTGCCGGTGATCCGCTGCGCATTGTGCTGCAAAGCCTGTGGCTGATGCTGTTCCAGCCCTGGCCCGAAGTGCGCCGGCGGCCGATGCCGGCGTGGCTGCTCCAGGCTGGTCGTTTCAACCGCGCGCTCTGGGCGCGGCTGGCGCATTTTCTCAATAACTTGCCTGATCAGGTCAGCCAGAGCCGTTCGATGCAAGGCAGTAGCCAGTGGTGGGCGGCCCTGGGGCGACGCCAGCAATTGTGGCTCAACACTCTGTGTGCCGTGCTGGGCGTGCTGCTGGTGGTGATGTGCATCACCGAGCCGTTCGGCCTGATTTCGCAAGTGGCGTTCGTGGCCCTGCTGTGGGCCGTGGCAATGCTGGTGCGACGTGTGCCGGGGCGCTTTCCGACCCTGCTGCTGATCATGCTGTCGCTGATTGTGTCGTGCCGTTACCTGTGGTGGCGCTACACCGCAACCCTGAACTGGGACAGCCCGGTGGACCTGGTGCTGGGCGTCATTCTGCTGGTGGCCGAGACCTATTCGTGGCTGGTGCTGGTGCTCGGGTATATCCAGACCTGCTGGCCCTTGCAGCGTCAGCCTGCGCAATTGCCGCGCGACACCGACCTGTGGCCGACGGTCGATCTGCTGATTCCGACCTACAACGAAGACCTGTCGATCGTGCGCGGCACCGTGTACGCGGCACTGGGCATCGACTGGCCGCACGACAAGCTGCGCATCTCGATCCTGGACGACGGCAAGCGCGAGTCGTTCAAGCAGTTCGCCGCCGAGGCAGGGGTCAACTACATCACCCGCACCGACAACAAGCACGCCAAGGCCGGTAACCTCAACCGGGCGCTGGGCCAGCTTACCGGCGAGTTGATCGCCATTTTCGACTGCGACCATGTGCCGGTGCGTTCTTTCCTGCAACTGACCGTGGGCTGGTTCCTGCGCGACCCGAAGATGGCGCTGGTGCAGACCCCGCACCACTTTCTGTCGCCGGACCCGTTCGAGCGCAACCTGGACACCTTCCGCAAGCGCCCCAACGAAGGCGAGCTGTTCTACGGCCTGGTGCAGGACGGCAACGACATGTGGAACGCGGCGTTCTTCTGCGGCTCGTGTGCAGTGTTGCGCCGCGCGGCGATCGAAGACATCGGCGGCTTTGCCGTGGAAACCGTCACCGAAGATGCCCACACCGCGCTGCGCATGCACCGCCGGGGCTGGAACTCGGCCTATGTGCGCATCCCGCAGGCCGCGGGCCTGGCCACCGAGAGCCTGTCGGCGCACATCGGCCAGCGGATTCGCTGGGCTCGCGGCATGGCGCAGATCTTTCGCACCGACAACCCGTTGCTGGGCCGCGGCCTGACGTTCTTCCAGCGCATCTGCTATGCCAACGCCATGCTGCACTTTCTGGTCGGCCTGCCGCGCCTGGTGTTTCTCACTGCGCCCTTGGCGTTTCTGCTGTTTCATGCCTACATCATCTACGCCCCGGCGGTAATGATCGTGCTGTATGTGATTCCGCACATGGTCCACGCCAGCCTGACCAACTCACGGATTCAGGGCGAGCATCGCCTGACGTTCTGGGGCGAGGTGTATGAAACGGTGCTGGCCTGGTACATCGCCCGGCCGACCACCGTGGCGTTGTTCAACCCCAGCAAGGGCAAGTTCAACGTCACCGCCAAGGGCGGGCTGATGAGCGAAAACCAGTTCGACTGGGCCATCGCCCGGCCTTATCTGGTGCTGGCGCTGCTCAACGTACTGGGCCTGGGCTTTGCCGGGTGGCGGCTGGTGTATGGGCCGGCCGACGAGATCGGCACGATTCTGGTCAGTTGCCTGTGGGTGTTCTACAACCTGTTGATCGTCGGTTCCGCCGTGGCGATTGCCGCCGAAGTGCGCCAGGTACGTGAAGCCCACCGCGTGCTGGCGCGCCTGCCCGCTGCGCTGCGCCTGCCCAATGGGCGCTTTTACACCGGCACGCTGGTCGACTATTCCGATGGCGGCGTGGGCCTTGAGCTGGATGCCGGGCTGGCGGTCACGCTCGGTGAGCGGGTGTCGCTGATGATGCAGCGCGGCAATCGCGAATTCCTGTTCCCCGGTGTCGTGACCCGCAGCCACCGCAACCTGGTCGGCATCGCCTTCAACGAGCTGTCGGCGGCGCAGAAGATCGATTACGTGCAGTGCACCTTCGCCCGTGCCGATGCCTGGCTGAACTGGAACGAAAACTTCACCCCTGACCGCCCGCTGCACAGTTTCGTCGAAGTGCTGCGCCTGGGCGCGACCGGCTATTACCGTCTTTATCAGTACCTGCCGTCCTGGCTGCGCACCCTGGCGCGGCCGCTGGTGCGTGCCTGCGCCTGGCTGATCAGCTATGTGCCACGGTTCGCCAGGACGTCTGCTTCTTCAATTTCCCGATCGGTGTCTGCCCCATGAGTCGTTCTTTCACTTTCAGGCTTGCCAGCCTGCTGTTGCTGGCCATGGGGTGCGCCCACGCACAGACACCGACACTGCCGGGCGCAGTGACACCCAGGCCGGCCGTGCCGGCGCCGGTTGCAGCCCCCGTGGCCGCGCCGGTGCCGCCGAGCTGGGGGGTCGAGCACAGCTTCGAGCGCCTGGGCCGGACTGCCGACAGCCTGTTGTTGGGTACGCGCACGACCGATCAGTTTGAATTCACCCTGCGCCGCGACCGCATTGCCAGCCAGGCCGGGCTGCAACTGGAGTACACCCCGTCGCCGGCGCTGCTGCCGACGCTGTCGCACCTGCGCATCTACCTCAACGATGTGCTGATGAGCGTGGTGCCCATCGAGAAGGAGCAACTGGGCAAGAAGACCGTGCGCCAGGTGGCGCTGGACCCGCGCCTGGTCAGTGACTTCAACCGCGTGCGCCTGGAGTTCGTCGGGCATTACACCGACATCTGTGAAGAGCCGTCCAACAGTGCGCTGTGGGTCAACATCAGCCGTACCAGCCAGGTGACGCTGACCGAGCAGGCGCTGGCGATCAAGAACGACCTGGCGTACTTTCCGGTGCCGTTCTTCGATGCCCGTGGCTACGGCATACCGACCCTGAACATGGTCTTTGCCGGCCAGCCGACCCTGGGCGAGCAGCGCGCCGCCGGGGTGCTGGCCTCGTACTTCGGCAGCCAGGCTGCTTGGCGCGGCACGCAGTTTCCGGTGCTGCTCGACCAGTTGCCGGCGGCCACGGCCGAGCGTCCGGCCGGCGCCTCCATCGTGTTTGCCACCAACGGCCATCGCCCGGCATTCCTGAGCGACCTGACGAAGTATCCGGCGGTCGAGGCGCCGGTGGTGCAGATGATCGATCATCCGCAGGACCGCTACAGCAAGGTGTTGCTGGTCATGGGTCGCGACGAGGCCGATCTGCTCACCGCCGTGCAGGCCCTGGCGCTGGGCGGCGATCTGCTGCGCGGCGAGCGGGTGGTGATCGACAAGGTGCAGCAGTTGCAACCGCGCCAGCCTTACGATGCACCGAACTGGATGCGCACCGACCGCCCGGTGCGCTTTGCCGAGCTGATCAAGTACCCCGAGCAGTTGCGCGTCAGTGGCCTGCAACCGCAGCCGATCAACGTGGAAATGAACCTGCCGCCGGACCTGTTCGTCTGGCGCAACCAGGGCATCCCGCTGCAGACGCGCTACCGCTACACGCCGCCGCCGTTCAATGACGGTTCACGGCTGAACATCAGCCTCAACAACGAGTTCATCAGCAGTGTGCCGTTGCAGGTCCACAGCAATGACCAGCTTGAAGAGCTGCGCATGGCGGTGCTGTCGAGCGAGTCGGCTAACGTCAACGAGAAACTTTCGGTGCCGGCGCTGAAAGTGGGCGACCGTAACATTCTGCAGTTCAAGTTCAGCTTTACCACCACCGGCGGCAGCGCCCAGCGCGACCGCTGCCAGACCTCGCTGCCGATCGATGCCCAGGCGGTGATCGATGATCAGTCGAGTATTGATATGTCGGGCTATCACCACTACATGGCGATGCCCGACCTGTCAGCCTTTGCCCGCAGCGGTTTTCCGTACAGCCGCATGGCCGACCTGTCCGACACCGTGGTAGTGCTGCCCGCGCAGCCCAATGCGTTGCAGTTGAGCACTTACCTGGAAGCGCTGGCCGGCATCTCGGCCCGCTCCGGCCTGCCGGCCATGAAGCTGCAGATCAGCGATAACTGGGAGCAGGCTGCAAAACAGGACGCCGACCTGCTGGTGCTGGGCACCTTTGCCCCGGACATGCGCACCAACAATGACCTGAGCCTGTTGCTCGACCGCTCCCGTGACTGGCTGTTGCAGTCCAGCGAAAAGGGCCGCTACAGCGAGTCCAACCCACCCTCGACGCGGGTCGAGGTGTCGGCGCAAGGGCCGATTGCAGCCATCGTCGGCCTGCAGTCGCCGTTCCATGCCCAGCGCAGCATCGTCGCCTTGCTGGCCACCGAAGACGCCGACTTCCAGTTGTTGCGCGAGGTGCTCAGCGACAGTGGCAAGCTCAATGCGGTGGCCGGTTCCGTGGCCCTGATTCGCAGCAGCGGTGTGTACAGCCAGATCGTCGGCGAGCGCTATTACGTCGGCAGCCTGCCGTGGTGGCTATTGCTTTGGTACACCTTGTCGGAGCATCCGGTGTGGCTGGCGGTCATGGCGGTGTTCGGTGTGCTGCTGACCTCGCTGGTGGTCATGCGTGCGCTGCAATGGGCGGCCCGTCGTCGCCTGGCCTATGGGCAATAGACCGGTGCGCGCGCTCAAGGCGGTGACCGTGCGCTACACCTTGCTGCTGTCGTGCCTGAGCGCTGCGGCGCTGGCGGCCGAGGCGCCGCAGTCGGGGAGCGAGCAGCAGCAATGGCTGTTGCAGCAGATGCGCATGGGCGAGGCGCTGTACCGCGATGACGTGGTCAACGACGCTCTGGCGCGCCTGGAGCTGGTCGCCCCGCAGCACCCCCAGGTGCTGTTGGGCAAGTTGGTCCAGGCGCTGGCCAATCCGTCAGCCAACGAAGCCTGGATCAATCAGCTGTTGCGCGAACTGGACCAGAAACACCCCGATTCGCTGCAGCGGCGCCAGGCTTACGCGCTGGTCAGGCTGCGCAGCCAGGAGGGCCAGCAGGCCTTGCAACAAGCCCGGCTGCTGGCCGCTGCCGGTCGCTTTGACGAAGCCACCAAGGCGTTCGAGCAGGTTCTGGGCGAGCAGCCGCCGAACCTGGCCATGGCGCTGGAATACTGGGGCAGCCGCAGCCGCCTCAACGGCCAGCGGCCGGTGGCCATTAAGCAGTTGCAGGCCCTGGAGCGTGATTATCCCGGCAATACCGGGGTGCGGCAGATGCTGGCCAGCCTGCTGATGGCCGACCAGCGCGACGGCGATGCGCTGGCGGTGTTGCACCAGCTGGCCGGCGATCCGCTGGCCAGCAACAGTGCCGCCGAAACCGAATACAACTACCTGCTCAAGCAACCGATCACCCCCGAGACCTTGCGCGCCTGGCAGGCCTTTATCGGGCACTACCCGTATTCGCCGCTGATCAAGGACGCCCGCCAGCAACTGGCCGACCAGCAACGCTTGCAGGGTGACCCGGCCTGGCAGGCCGGTGCCCAGGCCAAGCGCTTGCTGGAGCAGGAACCGGCCACGGTCAGCGACAGCGCGCGCGCCGAGCAACTGCTGCGCCGGGCCCTGAAAGCCTACCCGCAAGACCCAGGCCTGCACGGTGCGCTGGGCACTGCCCTGGCGCGCCAGGATAAGAATGCCGATGCCTACGCGGCGTTCACTCAGGCGCTGAAGCTGGAGCAGGACACCTCTTACATCAGCAAGTGGCAGGACCTGCAGAACGCCGCACGCAACTGGATGGTGCTGCAACAGGGCGACCAGGCGCTGGCGCGCAAGGACTATGCCGGCGCACGCAAGGCGTATCAGCAAGCCCGCAGCCTTGATGCTCAGTCAGCCGGGCCCCTGATCGGCCTGGCCGAGGTGGCCCGTGGCGAACTGAACGACATTCAGGCTGAAGCCTTGCTGCTGCAGGCGCGCAAGCTCGAGCCAGGCAATGGCAACGTGATCCGTGCCCTGGTGCGGCTGTATCGCACACAGTCCGACGAGCGTGCCGTGGCCTTTCTCAATACCCTGCCGGCGAGCAACCAGGCGGAGTTCGCCGCGTTGCGCCAGAGCCTTGAACTGGCGCGCATGAACCAGCAGGCCGATCAGTTCAGCCAGCAGTCCGATTGGGCGCAACTGGTGCCCTTGCTGAAAAAGATTCGCGTGCTGGACCCGGACAATCCGTGGCTGGCCTACCGCCTGGCGGCGGCCGAAGTGGCCCTGGGCAACCCGCGTCAGGCCGATGATGCGTTCGCGCAATTGCTGGTGCGCCAGGGCAACAACCCTGAGGCCCGTTATGCCCACGGTCTGTACCTGGCCAATGCCAACCGCGACAGTGAAGTGCTGGCCAGCCTGGGCAAGATTGCCAAGGCCGGCTGGACCGACAACATGCGCGAACTGGCCACCCGTATTGAACGCCGGCAGTTGCTGGCGCGGGTCGAGCAGTTACGCAACAGCGGCCAGGAGCCACAGGCCATCGCCTTGTTGCTGCGCAACCCGACTCCCGATGACTATGCCACCCTGGCCGACTGGGCCACCCAGCGCAGCGACTTTCCGGCGGCCGAAAGCGCCTACAGGAAAGTGTTAGCGGCCGATCCGCACAATGCCGATGCGCAACTGGGGCTGATCGAGGTCTTGCTGGCCACGCAGCGGGTGCCCGAAGCGCGCCAGGCGCTGGCCGGCCTGTCGATGCTGCCCCAGGCCTCGGCCAATTGGCAAAGGCGGCTGGCCAACGCCTGGCTGGGCGCCGGCGACAAGGCTCGTGCCCAGGCGTTGCTCGCCGATCTGCTCAAGACCCCGCAGAGCGACCCGCTGATCTATCGCGATGCGGCGCGCCTGCAGGCCAAAGACAATCCGCAGCAGGCACTGGACCGCTACGCCCAGGCCATGGCCGCCGCGGGCCTGATCAGGCCTGACGAGGCCAGCCCCAGAAATAACGTGGCCCTGACCCGTGCCAGCCGCGCCCAGGACAGCGACGACTGGTTGCCACGCGGCCTGCGCAGCGATGTCGAAGAGCTGTACAAGGCGCAGAATACGACGGTCAACGTCTATCGCGACTTCACCGTGCGCACGGACAGTACTTCGCCGGGCATTTCCGACCTGACCACCCAGACCACGATCGTGCGCGTCGACACGCCTGTGGCCCAGGGGCACGGTTTTATCCAGGCCGAGCAGGCCGATCTCAAGGCCAGCGATTTCGAGACCGAAAACGGGGTGCACACCGAAGCGTTCGGCACCTGTGCCGTGCGGGTCCGTGACCGCGCCACCGGTGAGCTGGTGACCAACGGCTGCCGCAGCACTTCACAAAGCGTCAGTGGCCCCAGCCTGGCAGTGGGCTGGAAAAACGATCAGGTGGCGGTGGACATCGGCCATACGCCGCAGGGGTTCGAGGTGGGCAACTGGCTGGGCGGCGTCGCCTACAGCGGTGCCTGGAAGTCGGTGGGCTGGACCGTGACCGCTTCGCGCCGGCCGCTGACCAACTCGGTGATCTCCTACGCCGGTGCCGTGGACCCGGCCACCGGCATACGTTGGGGCGGGGTGACCAGCAACGGCTTTACCCTGAGCCTGAGCCATGACGAAGGCGGTGTCGACGGTCTGTGGGCCAGCCTGGGCACCCATTGGCTGCGTGGCAAGAACGTGGTCGACAACTACCGGCTCTCGGCGATGGGTGGCTATTACTACCGGCTCAGGGACAGCGCCGACGAGCGCATGCGCACCGGCCTGACCTTGATGTACTGGGGGTATGACAAGGACCTGAGCGAGTACACCCTGGGGCAGGGCGGCTACTACAGCCCGCAGCAGTATTACTCGATCGGCGTGCCGCTCAGCTACGCCTGGCGCAATGCCAACTGGTCGGCGCAAGTGGAAGGCTCGGTGGGCTGGTCGTTCTCCAGTACCGAAAGCAGCGACCTGTACCCGCTCGACGGACCGGCCGGCAAGCTGTTTGCGCAACAGGCCAGCAACGGCCTGGACATTGACGCCGACACCACCCTGAGCAAGTCCGGGAGCAGCAGCACCGGCGCCAGCGTGCGCATGCAGGCGCAGGTCGAACGGCGCCTGAGCAACAACCTGATGCTGGGCACGGGCGTCTCTTTGCAGCACAGCGAAGGCTACGCCCCGAGCCGGGCCATGCTGTACCTGCGCTATAACTTCGACGAATGGCAAGGCAACCTGCCCATGCCGATCGAGCCGGTCTCGCCATATGCGGACATGCGCTGAAGGTCGGCGTATCGCGGTGTCGATCAGATTGTGGAGAGGGGCCGGCCCCCCGATCTGCCCAAGTGACGATGAGGCCCGCAAGGCCAACACACCGGCTGCGCCTGACACATAGCCATCACCAGCAAAGCTGCCTCCCACAGTCTGGTGTCAGGCACGAGATTCTGGGCGACATCAATCCGGTGGGAGGCGGCTTGCCGGCGATGAGGCCAGTAAGCCCAACACATCTACTGCCCCAGCCCTATAGCCATCGCAGAGCTGCTTCCCACAGGTGCTGTGTTGCTCTGAATATGCCATTCCTGCCTGAAACATCTTGCGATACCCCATGCACTTGCTTGCGGCAGTGAAGCCTTACATTGGGCTTCCATACTCAAGTGAACAAGGGCAAGGGAATGCTTGAAACTTCACATTCATCAGACCTGCGCGCAGGTCGATTTTCGCAAACGGGCCAAATCTACCTGGTGACCGCGACCACAATCGCCAGAGAGCCTGTGTTCGCCCAATGGCCGTTCGGACGCCTACTGGTCAAAGAGTTGAAACACGCGCAGGAACGGGGACAGGTCCATTCACTGGCCTGGGTCGTTATGCCCGATCACCTGCACTGGCTGTTCGAGTTGCGTACAGGCTCACTGGCGGAAATCATGCAAAGGGTGAAGTCAAAAACGGCAAAGGCAGTCAATAAAGCCTGTGGCCGGCAAGGCACGCTCTGGCAGGATGGCTATCACGACAAAGCGGTACGCCGGGAGCAGGACCTTGTGCACTTTGCTCGTTATATTGTCGCCAATCCTGTTCGAGCAGGACTGGTCAAAAGCGTACGGGACTATCCACTTTGGGATGCTGTCTGGGTCTAGGGCTGCCTCCCCCAGCTCTTGTGCCAGGCACAAAACCCAAGACCATATCAACTTGTGGGAGGCTGCTCTGCAGGCGATGAGGCCAGCAAGCCCAACACACCTGCTGCGCCTGTCACACAGCCATCGCCAGCAGAGCTGCCTCCCACAGTCCGGTGCCAGACACAAAATCCGGGGTGCAGATCAATCTGTGGGAGGGGGCTCTGCCCCGGGCGGCGATCCGACGATGAGGCCGGCAAGGCTGATATATCTACTGCGCCTGTCCCATCGTCATCGCCAGCAAAGCTGCCGCCTGGCCTTGGTTGTGTTCAAAAATATTTCTTTGATATGTATAGCTAGATAGCTAGCTATATTAATAAAAAATGCATATTGGCAAAAACAACAAGATTAAGTCGCCAAAAAAATGACTTTTAGGGTGCGTGCTATTTCTGTCGAGCGCGCTCACACCCTAATTGGTATCAAATTATTGACACTGTCACGTTGATATTACACATTACCGCCTAATGCTTTCTTACAGGGGCTGCTGCTCCCAGCCTTTTAAGAGGTCGACCCCGATGCATCGCGCCGATGATATAGCCAACTTGTTCCAGAAACTGGATACGAGTACGGACGCCTATGTGGAAATAAACACCGAATTCGATTTTCAGGAGCCACCTGCGCCTCCAGCGCGCCCGGTGGCTGTGGCTGTAAAGCCGGTGATCGAGACGCGTATTGCAAAGCCGGATTCTCAGGTCTCCTTGAGGGCACAACAGGCCAGTGCGCCTGCATTACAGGCCCCGGCGATGCCTGTGGCAGCTCCTGAGCCTGGCCACGCTTCGACGTCCGCGCCAACGCCTGCGCGCCCTGTGGCGATGCCATTGCGCTCGTTGTTGGCCGAGGTGGCCAGTGCCCGTCAGGCCGAAGCGGAAAAGCGCAACCATGAAGCCTTGCAACAGGCGTTGTCCAAGTCGGCACCGCCGGCCATCCAGGCCTGTGTGATTGCGCTCGTGTCGGCCAAGGGCGGGGTCGGCAAGAGCACATTGTGCGCCGCGCTGGCGCGTCTGGTGGGGTTGCCCGGCGGGCGCACGGTGGCCGTGGAGCTCGACCCCCAGAATTGCCTGTATCATCACTTCGATGCCAGTCCCGATGTCGCCGGCCTGGCCCCCGGCAGCCTGCGCGGCGAGGCCTGGAGTGACCTGCTGCTGACCGGCCCGGATGCCACCCAGGTACTGCCTTATGGCACGCTGACGGCCGACGAGCGCAGCACCCTGGAACAGTACCTCGATCACGACCCGCACTGGCTGGTCCGGCAGCTCGAGCGCCTGAATCTCACCGCTCGCGATGTACTGGTGCTGGACGTTGCATCGGGCCCGTCGCGTTACCTGGACCAGGCACTCAACGCGGCCAGCCATGTGCTGGTCGTCGTCGATACGGAGGCGGCTGGCTACCTGACGCTGGAGGCCATGGAGCGTGCCCTGGAACCGCTGGCCGAGCGCTGCCAGCCGCCGGTGTGCCATTACGTGATCAACCGCGTCGAGGCTTCCCGCAGTTTCAGTGCCGACATGCATGAAGTGCTGTGCCGTCGTCTGGGCGAGCGTGTGCTGGGCCGGGTGCGGCTTGATCAGAAGATCGCCGAGGCGCTGGCTTTCGGTACACCTCTTTTACCGGCTCAGGCCCCGACGAAGGGCGTGCAGGACCTGTCTGAGCTGGGACGCCGCCTCACCGCCCTTCTCATGGCCGGGCGAGAGCAAGCGGTGGAACGCTCATGAATGCGCCGTTACCCGAAGTGCCTGGGCTGCCGACCTCTGCGCAAGGACGGCTGCAGCGCTTGCAGGGGTGGTTTGATGCACGCTCGCCGGGCACGATCAAGCGGTTGAAGCGGGCCGGCATGCTGGTGGGGACGCTGCTGTTTTTCTCGATCATTTCAGTGCCCTTCGACTTGCTGACCCAGGGTGTTTTCGGTGTCATGTGTTTCTTCGCGGCCGTGCTGCTGCGCCGATCGGCCAGCCGTCTGGCAATCCTGGCCATGATCGTGCTGTCGCTGGTCATGTCGCTGCGCTACGTGTACTGGCGCATGACGTCCACACTGGGCTTCGAGAACAGCCTCGACATGATGTTTGGTCTGGGCCTGTTGCTGGCCGAGCTGTATGCGCTGGTGGTGTTGTTGTGCGGCTACCTGCAAACCTGCTGGCCGCTGCATCGCAAGCCGGTGCTGATGCAGGGCGCGCCGGACACCTGGCCGGTGGTGGATGTGTTCATTCCCACCTACAACGAGTCGCTGTCGATCGTGAAGCTGACCCTCTTTGCCGCCCAGGCCATTGACTGGCCGCGCGACAAATTGCGGGTGCACCTGCTCGATGACGGCAAGCGCGACGAGTTTCGCGAGTTCTGCGCGCAGATCGGGGTCAACTACATCACCCGTGACAACAATCACCACGCCAAGGCCGGTAACCTCAACGAAGCGCTGAAGGTCACCGATGGCGAGTACGTGGCCATCTTTGACGCCGACCACGTACCGACCCGTTCTTTCCTGCAGATGGGCATGGGCTGGTTCATCAAGGATCCCAGGCTGTCGATGTTGCAGACGCCGCACTTTTTCTTTTCGCCGGATCCGTTTGAAAAGAACCTCGACACCTTCCGCAGCGTACCCAACGAAAACGAGCTGTTCTATGGCGTGGTACAGGATGGCAGTGACCTGTGGAACGCCGCGTTTTTCTGTGGCTCGTGCGCCATCATCCGCCGTCAGGCGCTGGAAGAAATCGGCGGCGTGGCGACCGAGACGGTGACCGAGGATGCCCATACCGCACTCAAGCTCAGCCGCGCCGGCTACAACACCGCTTACCTGGCCATCCCGCAGGCGGCGGGCCTGGCCACTGAAAGCCTGTCGCGGCACATTCGCCAGCGGGTGCGCTGGGCACGCGGCATGGCGCAGATCTTTCGTACCGATAATCCCTTGTTGGGCCGTGGCCTGACACTGGGCCAGCGGTTCTGTTATTTCAACGCCATGCTGCACTTTTTCTATGGCCTGCCGCGCCTGGTGTTTCTGACCGCGCCGCTGGCCTTTCTGTTTTTCGATGCGCGCATCTTCCATGCCTCGGCGCTGATGATCGCGGTGTACGTGTTGCCGCATATCCTGCATTCCAGCCTCACCAACTCGACCATGCAGGGGCGTTTTCGCCATTCGTTCTGGAACGAGGTCTACGAGACGGTTCTGGCCTGGTACATCCTGGGGCCGGTGATCATGGCCCTGGTCAATCCCAGGTTCGGTGGCTTCAACGTCACCGACAAGGGCGGGATCATCGACGAGAAGTTCTTCGAGTGGCGCCTGGCGCGTCCGTACATCGTGCTGCTGGGGCTGAACCTGTGCGGTCTGGTGGTGGCCTTGACGATGCTGGTCCGGGGCAGCAACGAAGAAGGTGTGGCGGTGACCGTGCTGATCAACCTGGCCTGGACGCTGTACAACATCATGATCACCGGCGCGGCCGTGGCCGTGGCCAGCGAAACCCGCCAAGTGCGCCGTGAGCCGCGGGTGGCCGCCAGCCTGCCGATCCGCCTGGAGCGGGCCGACGGCAGCGTACTGGACGCCGTGACCCTGGATTTTTCGCAACAGGGCCTGGGCCTGCGGTTGCCCGAAGGACAAGGCATCGCACGGGGCGAAGCCTTGCAGGTCGTGCTGTTTCGCAAAGACACGCTCAGCCGGTTTCCCGCCACTGTGGTCTTCAGCCATGGCTCGATGGCCGGTGTGCAGTTCGACCCTCTGACCCTGCGCCAGCAAAGCGATCTGGTGCGCCTGACCTTTTCACGTGCCGACACCTGGGCGGCGACCTGGGGCCGCGGCGCCATCGACACCCCGCTCAAGGCCATGTGTGAAGTCTGCAAGGTCAGTCTGCGCGGGGTTCGCGAGCTGTTGAGCGCCACCCGCCAGGCCTTGCACGCCCGACGTACTGCTGAACCCGCTTGCGACTCTGTAATGGAAAAATCATGATCTGCAAATCGATTGCCAGCCGTCAGGCCGGCGGTGCATCACGCTGCCTGGCGGCCTTTGTGTCGTCGCTGTTGCTGCTGGGGAGCAGTGCCTCGAGCATGGCCGCCCCGGCCGCCCCGTTGATCAGCCCGCCCGTCGCGGTGCCCGCACCAGGCGTGCCTGGCAACGACATCTCCGTCACGCTCGAGCAACTGGGGCGCAATTACCCGATGGTGCTGCGCGGCGTTGATTCGAACGACACGGTCAACTTCAACGTGCGCGCCGACAAGGTGGTGACCGGTGCGCGCCTGACGTTGCAATACAGCTATTCACCGTCCTTGTTACCGGACCTGTCGCAGATCAACGTGCTGGTCAACGACGAAGTGGCGGCCAGCCTGCCGTTACTCAAGGAAGGCGCCGGCCAGCCGCAGAGCCGCACGGTCGAGATTCCGGCGCACCTGATCACCGAGTTCAACCGCCTGAGCCTGCAGTTCATCGGCCACTATTCGATGGGCTGCGAAAACCCGCAGCATTCCAGCCTGTGGGCGCGGATCAACAGCGACACGCGCCTGGACCTGCAGGTTTCACCCTTCACCCTGGCCAACGATCTGTCGATTCTGCCGCTGCCGTTTTTTGATCGCCGTGACGACCGTGATGTAACGCTGCCGGTGGTCATGGGCGCCTCGCCCGACCACGCCACGCTTGAAGCCGCCGGCGCACTGGCGTCCTGGATCGGCGCGCTCAAGGGCCCTTCGCGAATCGCGACGTTCCCGACGCATTTCGACAACCTGCCGGCCGAGGGCAATGCCCTGGTGCTGCTCAAGGGCAGCGGCCCCCTGCAGCTGGGCGGCCTGACGATGCCGGCCGCCAAGGGGCCGACCCTGACGATGATGCCGCACCCGAACGACCCGGGCAGCAAACTGCTGGTCATCACCGGTCGTGACTCGGCCGAGCTCAAACTGGCGGTCAATGCCGTGGTGCTCGGCAGCCAGGGCCTGGCTGGCAGCAGCGCGTTGATCGAGCGGGTCGAGGTGCTCAAGCCACGCCGGCCTTACGACGCGCCGAACTGGCTGCCCAGCGACCGGCCGGTCAAGCTGGGTGAACTGATCGAGACCCGCAAGCTGGATGTGGTCGGTTACGCACCGGGCGATATCACCATCCCGCTGAACCTGCCCCCGGACCTGTTCAACTGGCGTGAGGAGGGCGTGCCGTTGAAGCTCAAGTACCGCTACACGCCTCAACAGCGCTTCAACAACTCGTCGATCATCGTCAGTCTCAATGACCGCCTGATCAGAGCCGAGTCGCTGCCGTCGGAGGAAAAGCTCGCCGGCTCGACCCTGTCCAGCCTCACCGGCGACAACGCCATGGTCAGCCGTGAAATGGACATGTACCTGCCGCTCAATGCGGCGGCCCTGCAATCGCGCCTGCAACTGCGCTACATGTACGACTACATCAAGCAGGGCGAATGCCAGGACATCATCATCGACAACATGCGTGGCAGCATCGACCCCGAGTCGACCCTGGACCTGAGCGGCTACGACCACTTCATGGCCATGCCGAACCTGGGCGTGTTCAAGGATTCGGGCTTTCCGTTCACCCGCTTGGCCGATCTGTCGCAGACCGCCGTGGTGTTGCCCGACAGCGCAACGGGCGAAGACATCAGCGCCTACCTGAGCGTGCTGGGCCGTTTCGGCGAGTCGACCGGCTACCCCGCGACCGGGGTTTCGGTGATCCAGGCGGCAGAGGTCTCCAGCGCCGCCGACAAGGACATTCTGGTGGTGTCCTCGGGGGCCAGCCAGCCCCTGCTCAAGCAATGGGCCGAGCACCTGCCAGCCCTTGGCGAGGGCCAGGGGCGCAGTTTCGAGATTTCCGACCTGGCTTTTCGCTTGCGTGACTGGATGAGTCCGGATCCTGATGAAAACCTGCGGCGCGCCCGTGTCGCCGTTGTGTTTTCCGGGAGTGCGCAAAGCACGTTCCTGACCGGTTTCGAATCGCCCTTGCACAAAGGACGCAGTGTGATATTAATGTCCAGTGGCCAGTCTTCTGGCCTGGCCGACATGACCCGTGCGCTGGATACCAGCGATAAGGTGCAGGGCAGTCTGGTCGTGGTGCGTGGTGATTCGGTCGAGGCCTTGGTGGCCGATCAGCAGTATTTTGTCGGTGAGTTGAACCCGGTCAAGTACGTGCAATGGCTGATGTCACGCAATGTCCTGTTTGTCTTGCTCATCCTGGCGGTCTGCGTTGCCCTGGTCAGTGGCCTGGCCTATCTGGCTTTGCGCTCGCTGGCCAAGCGTCGTCTGGGAAATGGATAACCCATGTTGGCTTTACTGATGACCCCACGTCGCAGGATGTGCTGGCTGGCAGCGTTGCTGGCCTGGGCAATACTGACTCCCCTGATGGCCGCCGAGCGCTGCGACGGCCCGACCTGGCCACTGTGGCAGAACTACGCCCAGCGCAATGTCCAGGAGGATGGACGCATGCTCGAGTCGAGCATGGAACCCAACCACAGCACCTCCGAAGGCCAGTCCTACGGTATGGTTTTCGCGCTGGTGGCCAATGACCGCAAGCGCTTCGACGCGCTGTGGTCATGGACGGTCGCCAACATGATGGGGTCTGACAAGACTCGTCTGCCAGGCTGGTTATGGGGGCAGGGCAAGGACGGTGCCTGGCAGCTCCAGGATGCCAACTCGGCCTCCGATGCCGATTTATGGATGGCCTACACGCTGCTTGAAGCGGCGCGGCTCTGGCAGGCACCGGCCTACCGCACCGATGCGCTCGCGTTGCTCAAGACCATCGAGTCGCGACTGGTCGTCGACCTGCCAGGTGTAGGCAAAATGGTGCTGCCCGGTCCTGAAGGCTTTATCCAGCCCGATCACTTATGGCGCCTGAATCCCAGTTACCTGCCCATTCCCTTGTTGCGCCGCCTGGCCAAGGAGGCGCCGAACGGTCCCTGGAAGGAAATCGCCGACAACACCCTCAAGATGATCCAGGCCTCCAGCCCCAAGGGCTTTGTGGCAGACTGGCTGGCGTATCGTGGCACTTCGCCAAAAACCGGCCTTTTCGTGATTGATCCTGCCAAAGGCGAGCTGGGCAGCTATGATGCGATCCGCGTTTACCTCTGGGCTGGCATGACGCCAGCCTCCGACCCGCTGGCGGCTGCTCTGCTGGCACGCCTGGACGGCATGTCGGCCAGCACCGCCTCGAGTGGCGTGCCGCCGGAAAAAGTCCAGGTCATGAGCGGCGCGAGCGAGGGCCAGGCGCCTTTCGGTTATTCGGCGGCGTTGTTGCCTTACTTCCAGGCCAAGGGACACACCTGGCTGGTTGCGCAACAACGACGCCTTGTCGAGCAGGGGATTGCCCGGGTCATGAAGCATGACCCGCAAGACCGCTCGGAACCTGCTTATTACAACCTTATGCTCAGCCTGTTTGCCTTGGGCTGGATTGAACAACGCTATCAGTTCCGCTCTGACGGAACGCTTGAATTGTCTTGGGAGACTTCATGCCCGCCAGTCGCCACACGTTAGTTATCGGGCTACTTACAGCAATCGCCGCCAACAACGTTGCCAATGCTGAAACCTCCGCTGTACAGGCTCAATTGATTGAGCAGGGCCAGTACTGGCAGGCGCGTTCGAATGCCTCGCGGGCAGCCGAAGTCTGGCAGAAAGTACTGCAACAAGACCCCAACCAGGTGGATGCGCTGTATGGCATGGGCCTGATTGGCGTCAACAAGAACCAGCCCCAGCAGGCCCAATCCTACCTGGCACGCCTGCGCGCCCTGTCGCCGATGCCGGCGCAGGCGATCCAGCTGGAGCAGGACATTGCCCTGACCCAGCCGGAAAACAAGGCCTTGCTCGAGGAGGCCAGGCGTCTGGCCGATGCCGGTGAGCGTGACAAGGCCACGGCGGCGTTTCGCAAGCTGTTCAATGGCCGTGTGCCTCAAGGCTCTATCGGGCGTGAGTACTACACCAACCTGGGTTTCAGCAATGTTGACTGGCCCGAGGCCCGCCAGGGCTTCGAGCGCCTGATCAAGCAGCGCCCGAACGATTCGGTGCTGGCGCTGTTTTTCGCCAAGCACCTGGCGCGCCGCGAAGACAGCCGCGAAGAAGGCATCCGTGCCCTGGCCCGGCTGACCACCCACCCCGATATCGCCGGCGACGCCGACCAGAGCTGGCGCCTGGCGCTGGTCTGGAGCGGGCCGCCGACGGCGGCGCAGGTGCCATTGTTCGAGGCGTTTCTCAAGACCCATCCAGATGATCAGGAAGTGCGTGATCTGATGAACAAGGGTCGCCAGCAGGCCGGCACCGGTGCCGGTGCCGGTGCCGGTGCTTCAGGCTGGCAGCAGGACCCGCAGGTGGCCCGTGGCCTCAAGGCCCTGGAGAAAGGCGACCTGGCCACCGCTGAGGCGGCCTTCAACGAGCGGTTGAAAACCAAGGCCGATGATGCCGATGCCCTCGGTGGCCTGGGCGTAGTGCGTCAGCAACAGAACCGCCCGGCCGAAGCCGAGCAACTGCTGACCCGCGCCGTCCGCCAGACCGGTGGTGGCCGCTGGAAAAGCGCGCTGGAAAATGTCCAGACCTGGACGCAGCTGCAGCAGGCCCGCGACCTGCAGGCCAAGGGGCAGGGCGGCAAGGCACTGGAAACCGCCGCCCAAGCGGTGCGCCAGAACCCGGCCAATGTCGATGTGCGCCTGGCCCAGGCCGATATCCAGGCCCAGGCCGGTCAGTTCGAAGCCGCGCATGCCAGTTATCGCCAGGTGCTGGCCGCCGACCGTGGCAATGCACGGGCCACGCGCGGGCTGATCAATGTCCTGGCCCAGAGTGGCCAGGTCAATGAAGCGCTGCGCCTGATCGACACCTTGTCCGCAGCCGAACAGGCCAAGCTGGACGACAGCGGCAGCTTCAAGGCCTTGCGTGCCATTCAGGTCGCACGCCTGGCCGAGCAGCGCGGTGATACGCCGGCGGCCCAGGCCGCCCTGAGGGAGGCGGTCAGCAACGATCCGGACAATGTCTGGACACGTTTCGACCTGGCCCGCCTGTACCTCAAGACCAATGAGGCCTCCAAGGCCCGGGCGTTGATCGACGACCTGCTCAAGAGCCAGCCGAACAACATCGATGCGCTCTACACCAGCGCCCTGCTGTCGGTGGAGATGGGCCAGTGGAAAGATGCCCAGGCCGCGTTTGCACGCATTCCCGTTGACCAGCGCACCCCTGAAATGAAAGCGCTGGCCGAAGAAGTCACCATGACGGTGCAGGTCAACCTGGCCGTCAGCATCGCCAAGCGCGGTCAGCGTCAGGAAGCGCTGGCGCTGCTTGACCGGCTGCTGCCGATGGCCAGTGCCACGCCGGAGCGTCAACTGACGCTGGCCAGTGCCTACATCGACGCCGGTGAGGTCGAGCGCGGACGTGCCATGGCGCGCACGGCCATCGCCCAGATCCGCACGCCTTCGACCGATCGCACGCTGCAATACGCCGGCGTGCTGCTGACCGCAGGCGACGATGCACAGGTCAACCTGATCCTGCGCAACCTGCAAAGCCAGTCGATGAACGCGCAGACCCGCAAGCGCTATGACGATCTGCTGTACCAATACCGTATTCGCCAGGCCGACCTGCTGCGCGAAGGCGGCGACCTGACCGGTGCCTACGACACCCTGGCCCCGGCCCTGGCCCAGCGCCCTGATGATATTCAGGGTGTGTCGGCGCATGCCCGGCTGTACACGGCCAAGGGTGACAGCGCCAAGGCGTTCCAGCTCTACAAGCCCTTGCTGCAGCGCCAGCCCAATGA
Source organism: Pseudomonas ovata (assembly GCF_003131185.1). Taxonomy (GTDB): domain Bacteria; phylum Pseudomonadota; class Gammaproteobacteria; order Pseudomonadales; family Pseudomonadaceae; genus Aquipseudomonas; species Aquipseudomonas ovata. The sequence goes on from NZ_QFFU01000013.1 coordinate 89,102, forward strand.
CCCGCAAGTGCTGCTGGGTGCGGCCGATGCGGCGGTCAAGGCCAATGACCGCACGTTTGCCGACCAGGCACTGGCGCAGTTCCTGAGGCTGGGGCGCTATGACGCGCTGACGCTGACCGAAGCGGCGCGCATCTACGAGAGCATTGGCAAGAGCGGCGCCGCCGAGGAACTGCTGCGCAAGGCGGTTTCCATCGAGCAGGGCGAGAAGCAGCGGGCGCTGGCCATGCAGGTCACGCAGTCCGCAGGTCCGAGCGCTGCCAGTGCCTCGCGCAGCGTGGCGGCCAACGACGCGATTCCGGCACCGGCCCAGGCCACGCTCAACGGCGACGCCGACAGCAGTGCGCTCACCGGTGCCCAGAGCGCGCTCAACCGCATTCTTGAAAAACGCAGCGGCTATGTCAGCCAGGGGCTGAGCGTGACCAGCAACAACAGCGAGGCCGGCCTGGGCAAGCTGACGATGGTCGAGGCACCGCTGGAGGTCAATATTCCGCTGGGCGACAACCGCGTGGTGGTACGTGCCACGCCGGTGACGCTCAACAGCGGCAGCGTATCGGCCGATGCCGGCAGTCGCTTTGGTGATGGGTCGGCCGGTGCTGCAGGGTCGAACCGTGAAACCGGCGTGGGCCTTTCGGTGGGCTTCGAGCGCCCGGCCGAAGGCCTCAAGGCCGACATCGGCTCGACGCCGATGGGCTTCCAGTACACCACCGTCGCCGGTGGTGTCAGCGTGGATCGCCCCTTGGGTGAAAACCCCAACCTGCGTTACGGCCTGAACATCTCGCGGCGCCCGGTGACCGACAGCGTGACCTCGTTCGCAGGCTCCACCGACGACCGCAGCGGCCTGTCCTGGGGCGGCGTGACGGCCAACGGTGGCCGTGGCCAGATCAGCTACGACAACCAGACCATTGGCGGCTACGGCTACGGTTCCTGGCACAAGCTGGTGGGTAACAACGTCAAGGCCAACAGCCGTGGCGAAATCGGCGGTGGCGTCTACTGGTACCTGAACAATACCGAGAACAGCAAGCTGACCGCCGGTGTCAGTGTCATGGCCCTGAGCTACGACAACGACCAGAACTACTTCACCTATGGCCATGGCGGCTATTTCAGCCCGCAGAGTTTCTTTGCCATTGGCATCCCGGTGATGTGGTCGCAACGTTCCGAGCGTTTCAGCTACCAGGTCAAGGGTTCGGTCGGCGTTCAGCACTTCAAGCAGGATGGCGCAGAGTATTTCCCCGACGACAGCGCCATGCAGGCCGCTTCCGGGCAGAGCTACGACGGGCAGAGCAAGACCGGCATCGGCTACAGCCTGAGTGCGGCCGGCGAGTATCGCATCGGCGGCAACATGTTCCTGGGGGGCAACGTGGGACTGGACAACGCCCGCGATTACCGCCAGCTCAGTGGTGCCCTGTACATGCGCTACATGCTTGAGAACATGACCGGTCCCATGGAGTTGCCGGTCAGTCCTTACAGCTCGCCTTATTCCAACTGATTGTGAGAGAACCCGATGCCTTCCGTACTTGCCGGTATGACGCTCCTGGTGCTGGGGGAAAGCCATATGAGCCTGGCCGACCACCTGATGGAGCCGTTGCATGACAACCTGACCCGTCAGGGCGCCATCGTGCATTCGATCGGCGCCTGCGGTGCCAGTGCCGGCGACTGGCTGCTGACCAAGAAGGTCGATTGTGGTGCCGAGCAGAAAGGCGACGGCAAGATCGTCATCAAGGGCCGTGACGCCACTACCACGCCCATTGGCGACCTGATCGCCGCCGACAAGCCGGATCTGGTGGTGATTGTCATCGGCGACACCATGGCGTCCTATGACAAGCCCTCGTTTCCCAAGACCTGGGCCTGGCAGAGCGTCACCGGCCTGACCAAGGCCATTGCGGCCACCGGCACCCGGTGCGCCTGGGTAGGACCGGCCTGGGGCAAGGTGGGCGGCATGTACCAGAAGAACGATGCACGCACGGAAATGATGTCCAAGTTCCTGGCGTCCAACGTGGCCCCTTGTACTTACATCGACTCGCTGAGCTTCTCCAAACCGGGCCAGTGGATCACCACTGACGGCCAGCACTTCACCGTGGCCGGCTACAAGGCCTGGGGCACCGCCATTGGCAATGCACTGGGACAGTTGCCGGCCTCCAGCGTCAGCGCCGGCGGAGCCAAGAAGTGACCTGCGTGCGCTGGATGGCGAGCGTAGGTGCTGGCCTGCTGGTGAGTCTTGGCGCGCATGCCGCCGAGATTGCCCTGTACCCCACAGGTCCCGCTGAAGACTCGGCGTTCATCCGTTTCGTCAACGCCGCGTCGGTACCGCTGGAGGTGATCGCCCAGTCGGGCCAGGCCCCGCTGCGCCTGGAAACCGCTGCGCCGGTGTCGGCGTTTTTTCCGGTGCAGGCCAAGGGTGCGGTGAAAGGCACGCTGGTCAGTGGTGCACAGACGCTGGAAATGACCCAGACCGTCGCTCCTGGCGAGTTCGCCACGGTGGTGGCCGTGCCACGGGCCGATGGCGGGGTCGCTCAGGTCGCGGTGCGTGAAGCGCCCGATGACTTCAATGCTCTGAAAGCCTCGTTGGCGTTCTTCAGCCTTGATGCCGGTTGCGTGGAGGCCAGCCTGCGTCCGGCCGGGCGCACGGCCGATCTGTTCAAGGCCGTGGCCGATGGCACCCTGCAACGACGCGCGATCAATCCGGTCAGGCTGGCGGTGCAACTGGTGTGTGCCAATGCCACGGTAGGTGAGCCCCTGGATCTGGGCGAACTCAAGGCCGGCGAACGCTACAGCGTACTGCTGTTGCCGTCCGCCAGCGGCCCACGGCTGTTGTCGACTATGGATGCGTTGTCCCACTGATCAGATCGGGCAGTTGTCGTCATGGTCTTTGCCTCCCTTGAGTTTCTCCTGCTGTTTTTGCCGGCGTTCATGCTGGTCTACTCGTTGGGACGGCCGTCGTGGCGCAACACGATCTTGCTGGTCGGCAGCTGGCTGTTCTATGGCTGGCTGAGCCCGTTGTTCCTGGCCTTGCACATGGTGTTGACCGTGGTGGCCTGGGGCGGCGGTCTGGTCGTCGACCGCACGCGTGAAGGCACCACCGCGCGCCTGCGCTGGCTGGTGGGGCTGATCGTGCTCAATGTCGCGGTCCTGTGCTGGTACAAGTACGCCAACATCCTGGCCCTGACGGCCAATGAGCTGATGACCGCCTATGGCGCCATGCCCTTCGCCTGGCAGCGGGTGGCGTTGCCGGCGGGGTTGTCATTCATCGTGCTGCAGGCCATTTCGTACCTGGTGGACGTGCACCGGCATACCGTGCCGGTGGAGCGCAGCTTTATCAATTACGCCACCTACATCTCGATGTTCGGGCATTCGATTGCCGGCCCGATCATTCGCTACGACTGGGTGCGGCGCGAGCTGAACCAGCGCTATTTCAACGGGCAGAACTTCGCCCTCGGCGCACGGCGCTTCATGATCGGCATGAGCATGAAAGTGCTGGTGGCCGACACCTTGTCGCCGCTGGTGGACGTGGCCTTTCATTTGCCACAGCCGACGCTTGTCGATGCCTGGATCGGCTGCCTGGCGTATTCGCTGCAGCTGTTCTTCGACTTTGCCGGCTACAGCGCCATGGCCATCGGCCTGGGCCTGATGCTGGGTTTTCACTTTCCGGAAAACTTCGACCGGCCCTACCTGGCGCGCAGCATCCAGGACTTCTGGCGTCGCTGGCACCTGTCGTTGTCGAGCTGGCTGCGCGATTACCTGTACATCGGCCTGGGCGGCAACCGTCATGGCACCTGGAACACCTACCGCAACCTGTTCCTGACCATGGCCATCGCCGGCCTGTGGCACGGTGGCGACAGCTGGAATTACCTGCTGTGGGGCGCGGCGCACGGTATTGCGCTGTGCGTCGACCGCGCCTGGTCGCATTCCAGCCTGCCGGCGGTGCCCAGGCCGTTGGCACATGGCTTGACGCTGTTGTTCGTGTGCCTGGCCTGGACGCTGTTTCGCTCGCCCGACTTCCATACCGCCATGACGATGTACGCCGGTCAGTTCGGCCTGCATGGCGTGGCCCTGGGCGATGCGCTGGCGGTGACGCTGCGCCCGGCCCATGGCATGGCCGCGCTGCTGGGCGTGTTGTGTGTACTGGCGCCGTTGCTGCAGCCTCGGGTCGAACAGCGCTGGTCGCACAATGGGCTGTTCGTGGCGGGCGCGGCAATATGGCCGGTGGCGGGCTTCTTGTTGTCATTCGCGCTGATCGCCAGCCGTGAGACGGTGCCGTTCTTGTACTTCCAGTTCTGAGGGGCCGGCCATGACCCGATCGTCCAACACACCGCCACCGCCCAGCGAGCTGGCACAGCGCATCAGTCCGGTGGCCGGTGTGACCCTGGCCGTGTTCATGGGCATCGGCCTGCTGGCCTGCGGGTGGTTGATGGCCAGCGGCAAGGTCCAGTGGCTGCCGGCCAGGGTCGACCGCGACACGCTGCTGCACGGTGAGGTGACCCATGCGCTGGCCAGGCAGTTGTCCGGTACGTTCCTGGCGCAGCAGGCGGCCAATCTGGAGCGCGGCGCCAGTTGGCTGCTGCTCGAGGATACCGGGCCGCGCGTGCGCCAGGGCTGTCCTGGCTGGCTGTTCCTGACGGACGAACAGCGCATCAACCGCCATGCCCAGGCCAACGAGCGGACCAAGGCCCAGGCGGTCATCGACCTCAAGCAGCGGCTGGACAAGCAGGGCATTGATCTGTGGGTCGTGGTGGTGCCGGACAAGAGCCGCATCGCCGCCAATCAACTGTGCGGGCTGTATCGCCCCGGGCAATTGCACAACCGGGTGACGCGCTGGAGCGGCATGCTGCAGGCCGCCAATGTCCACACCCTGGACCTGACTGCCGTTTTGCAACCCTTGGGCGATGCGGCCTTCTTGCGCACCGACACGCACTGGAGCGAAACCGGCGCCAGTGCCGCCGCCAATGCCGTGGCCCGGCGCCTGAAGGACGTCGGTTTCAAGGCCACCCCAAGTCGAACCTTCGACACCCGTGTGGCCCCGCTGGCGCCTCGCCCTGGTGATCTGGTGCGCCTGGCCGGGCTCGACTGGCTGCCGCTGTCGTTGCAACCGGCGCCGCAAAGCGTGGCCCGGACCACCATCAGCGAGAAGGTCGAAGCGGCCTCGGTGGGCGGTGAAAGCCTGGATGACCTGTTTGGCGATGCCGACCTGCCCAATGTCGCACTGATCGGCACCTCGTTCTCGCGCAATTCGGCGTTCGTGGACTTTCTGCAACGGGCGCTGGGCGCGCCGCTCGGTAACTTCGCCAAGGACGGTGGCGAGTTTTCCGGCGCCGCCAATGCCTACTTCGCCAGCCCGGCCTTCACCCAGACCCCGCCCAGGGTGCTGATCTGGGAGATTCCGGAGCGTGATTTGCAGACGGGGTATGTGCCGGTGGAAATCGGGCGGCAGTGAGCGGTATATCCACCCTTGTAGCTCGCCCCGTATCACTGACACCGCGCCAAGGCGGAGCGCTGTCGCGCAGCAAACACTGGGCTATGGGAGGCAGCTCTGCTGGCGATAGCTATGTAACAGGCGCAGCAGGTGTGTTGGCCTTGCTGGCCTCATCGCCGGCAGATCGGGACGCCGGCCGGCTCTCCCAAAGATTCGATGTGATCCCGGATTTACATAGCTATGACGTTCATATATAGCTATCTAGCTAGCTATATATAGTGATAGCGCCCTTAACCATCCCTGCAAAGCCTGGATACCGGGGGTTGAGCAGGTAATTGAACTCATGCGCCACCTGCACGCTGGGCACGGCCAGGGCCAGGCTCTGGTTGGATGCCAGCCACTGATCACCCAGCCAGGCGGTGGTGGCCGGGGCCGGTTCGCAGCGCCAGTCGGCAGGCAGGTCGGCGCAGGGCAGGTGCAGGACTTGCTCTTCATCCAGGGCCAGTTCGAGCATGGCGAAATGGCGCATGACCGCGCCGTCGTTCAGGTGCATCAACGTTTCGAGACGGGCCAGGGCCTGGCTGCCGGCGCCGTACACGCAAGCCTGGCCCTTGCTGTTCCAGCGGCCGCCATGACGACTGGCCACTTCGCCGTCGAAGGCCTGGGCCAGCCAGCGGCGCTTGATCAGTCGATAGATGCGGATCACGCCATCACTCCATGCTCCAGGCGTGCGATCAGGTCGAGCACGCTGTGCGATTCAGCCGAGGTGATGAGCATGTCCAGCGGTCGGCGCTGGTCCAGGCCGGCGACCGGGTGGATCAGCCAGCGTTGCACGGCCTCGGTATGGCCTTCGAACAATTCCAGCGCGGCGGCGTAGATCGAGGCCAGGCGAAACAGGCGGTCGCCTTCCTCGACATTGAAACGGCCGGCTTTCAGGCGTCGTTGCAGGGTGGCCGGGGCGATGCCCAGGTGTTCGGCCAGGGTCGAGCGATTGATGTCGAGGGCGTTGGCCATATGATCGAACACCGCATAAGGCAATCCTTCGCGCAGGGCGTCATGCAGTTGCACGCCACGCGGCGCCAGACCCAGCCAGTGCCAGAAATCTTCGGCCGAACCTGTTGTCCGAGGGAAGTCGAAAGACATGGGAAATTCCATTTGACCCAATAGTTGACTGCGCTGTGTAGCACACTTGCATACAGGTCGGATCGTTTGATGGTTGTATTCTATCCATTCGAATACATCCTGTTACATGTGTTAAGGCTCTGACATAATCGCGCCGCAACGCCCCAGCCCGCTTGATTTTTGAAGTAACGGACTACGTTGATGAGCTATTTTTCGATCGAATTCGGTCTGTTTTTCCTGCCTTTTTTTATTCTTTACTGGTGTCTTTGTGCCAGTACGCGCTTACAGAATGCGCTGTTGCTGGCCGCCAGCTATGGCATCCTGGCAACCTTCAGCCTGAACTTTCTCTATGTGCTGTTGGGCTACACCTTGGTGGTGTGCGGCCTGGGGCATTTGAGCGCGCGCTGGCCGGGCCGCTGGTTTGTCCGCGGCCTGATCCTGGCGGTGGTGCTGGGCTGTTTCTATGCCTTCAAGTACCAGGACCTGATGGCCAGTGCCGTGCAGGCCGCCGGCTTGCCGCTGCAGTGGCCGGTGCTGCAATTGCTGCTGCCGGTGGGGCTGTCGTTCTACGTGTTCCACTCGGTCAGCTACCTGGTGTCGATCAATCGTGGCGAGCTCAAGCCGGTGGCTTTGCCGGACCTGGCCTTGTACCTGGCGTTTTTCCCCAGCCTGATTGCCGGGCCGGTCAACCGCGCCTTGCATTTCATGCCACAGATTCGCCCGACCGAGGTGCGCCAGGTGCTGGACCCTTACCGCGCGCTGGGACTGATCGGCCTGGCGGCGGTCAAGTTGTTCCTGCTCAGTTCGTGGTTGGCCAATGAGTGGGTCGACCCGGTGTTCGATACACCGTCCGCCAGTTCGGCCGAGCAGATCCTGCTGGCGGTCTATGGCTACTCGCTGCAGATCTACTTCAACTTCAGCGGCTACACCAACCTGGTGACCGGTATCGCGCTGCTGCTGGGCTTTCGTCTGCCGGAGAACTTCAACTACCCGTACCTGGCGCATAACCTCAAGGAGTTCTGGGCGCGCTGGCACATCAGCCTGTCGCGCTTCATCCGTGACTACATCTACATTCCCCTGGGCGGCAACCGCCACGGGCTGTGGCTGGGCATGCTGTACATGATGATCGCCATGCTGATTTCCGGCCTGTGGCATGGAGCAAGTGTCAATTTCATCGTCTGGGGCGCGCTGCACGGCGTGGGGCTGGCGATCTACAAGCTGTGGGCAACCTGGGGCCCGGGCGAGTCGAACCACCCGGTGGCGCGGCTGCTGGCCCGCCTGTTGACCTTTCACTACGTGGCGCTGGCGTGGATTTTCTTTCGCAGCGCGACGCTGGACGACGCCATTGAATTGCTCAAGGGCCTGGGCGGCCTGTCCCTGCAAGGGCTGGACAGCGAAGCAGGCATCAGCGTGCTGGCGTGTGGCGTGATGCTGCTGTTGTACCCGGCGTGGGTCAGTTTCATGCGTGAGTTGTTCGCGGCCAGCCAGCGAATTCCGGCGGTGCTGTATCCGGTGGTGCTGGGGCTGTTCATTTCTGTGGTCATCTTTGCCTCGCCTGCCGGCGTACCGGGTTTTATCTATGCCAGTTTCTGACACCGCCACGGCCGGTCGCAGCCTGTTCATTGCCCTCAAGACCCTGATGATGCTGCTGGTGGTCATCGGCATCCTGAGCTGGCTGAACCAGGATTCCATGCGCCTGTATTGCCAGCAGAAGTACCACAGCGGTTGCGAACTGCCGGGGCTGGGCGAGCTGCCGGCCTGGCGCCTGGGGGCGGACATTACCCGGTCGCTGGGGCAGGGGCGCGAGGCCTTTGTGGCCGCTCTTTCGGGGCATGAAGCCGCCCCCGGAACAGCGCAGGACGAGGCTGTCGAACCTGCGGTGCCAGGCGTGCCGGTTGTGGAACTGCCGCCGTCAGTGGCTGCGGTCACGGTCATCGCCGGAACCCGTGACGCGCCAGGATTTGTGGCGCCGGCCGACAGTGCTGCCCTGCCTGGCGCAACGCCCGAGCCGGCCAGGCCCAAGCCGGTGGAGCCTGCTGCAGTGGCGGCCCCAGTCCCTGCCTCAATACCTGGACCTGGTGCACCAGCCGTGGCCCTGTCACCGGCACCGGTGGTGCCCGTCACGCCGCACCGCCGGCGACCACCAGGTGCGCCACACGTGGTGCTGGAGCCGGGTGACGAGGTGTTCTTCGTGGGTGATTCGCTGATGCAGGGCGTGGCGCCGCACCTGGCCAATTCGCTGCTCAAGCGCTACAACATCAAGAGCATCAACCTGAGCAAGCAGAGCACCGGACTGGCGTACCCAGGGTTTTTCAACTGGCCGCAGACGGTGCATGAAACACTGGAGGCGCATCGCAATATCCGCCTGATGGTGATCTTCCTGGGGCCCAACGATCCATGGGACATGCCCGAGTCGCGCGGCAAGCCGTTCCTGCGCTTCAAGAGCGAGGCCTGGGAAGCGCTGTACCGTCAGCGCGTGCGCTCGATTCTCGAGCAGGCGCAGCAGTTCGATGCGCAGGTAATCTGGGTCGGGCCACCGAACATGAACGCGGCCAAGCTCTCCACAGGCATGCAATATCTGCGCGAGCTGTACCGCACCGAGGCGCAGCAGTACCAGCAGATCTACCTGTCGGCCAACGAGGTGTTCGGTTATCAGGCAGAAGATTTTTCGTTCTATATGACCGACGAAGCCGGCAAGAAGAGCAAGATCCGCGTGGATGACGGTATCCACTTCACGCCATTCGGCCAGAAACTGATCGCCAACAAGGTGCTCACCCTGATCGATGTTCACCAACCTGGCTTATCGGAGCGTTGAGTTGAAGCACGCCATTTGTTTGCTGCTGTTGGGCCTGTCGCTGGGCACCAGCACAGCCCGGGCAGAAACCCCCGTCGCGCCCAAGCGCATCGTGACCAAGGCGTGGACGCCACTGTTGCCGGCCACCCGGCAGGACCCGAACCTGGCGTTGTTGGCCAGCAAGCTCAAGGCCTCGCGGAGCAAACGGGTCAGTATCGTCCAGCTAGGCGACTCGCACACCGCGGCCGACCTGTTCAGCGGTGAAATGCGTCGGCTGTTCCAGCAGGACTACGGTAACGGCGGGATCGGCTTCATCGCCGCCACACCGGTGCCTGGCACGCGCTATGACCAGGTGATCATCACCACCGGCAAGCGCCAATGGGACCTGGTGTCGAGCCGCAACCAGCAGAGCTCGCAGTTTCCGCTGGGTGGCTATCTGTCGGTGCCGCTCAGCAGCCGTCCCGGCGTGAACCTGGCCAGCCGCGAGCCGGATGAACAGCGCTACAGCCTGTCGACGCTGTACCAGGCCAGCCGCAGCACGATCCTCCAGGCCCGCGACAGTGCGACCCAGGCCAGGGCGCTGCCGGTGACCCAGGGCCAGTGGCGCTTCAGCCAGCCGATCAACAATGTGCGCCTGCCGGTGGACCTGAGCTTTGCCAGCGGCAACGGTCTGGCGGTTGGCGGCTGGTTGCTGCAGTCACAGCGCAACGCCGGCGTCGAGTACTCGGCGCTGGGTATCAATGGCGCGACGTTCGATGTGGTCGACAAGTGGCAGGCCGGCTGGCTGGAGACCCTCAAGGCCTTGCGCCCGGACCTGTTGATCCTGGCCTATGGCACCAACGAAGCCTATGACGACAGCCTGGACACCGTGCTCTACGAGCAGCGCCTCAGGGAACGCCTGCAGATGCTGCGCAAGGCGCTGCCCGGTACCGTGCTGCTGGTCACCAGTGCGCCAGATTCGGTGCGCAACAAACGCGCGGCCCGTTGTGAAGACAAGCAGGCCAACCACCTGCGCCAGGTGATCCAGATCCAGCGCCGCGTCGCCGCGCAGACCAGTGCGCTGTTCTGGGACTGGCAGGCGTTCATGGGCGGCAACTGCTCGATCGAACGCTGGCAGGCTCGCGACCTGGCCCGGCCGGACCTGGTGCATATGACAGCCGATGGCTATCGCCAGAGTGCGCAGGGGTTGTATGCGTATTTCAAAGGGGTGGTGGGGCGGCGGTGAACCTAATAGCTAGATATATAGCTATCTAGCTAGCAATTTATCTCTGCCTGTGACCAGAACCCTGAACGATCACCTTTCAACGGTTCTGGCTCGCCTGTGTCAGTAAAGGGTGTTCTGCGGATGTCCTCGATCAATTCATTGACCGAGGCAGACGTCACAATGTTTTACATCCCCGCAATCGCTTCCAGCTCATCGGCACGGCGGGCCGTGGCGTCAAGCACGCAGCTGCTGCTGTTGATGCGGTCCATCGTGCCGCCGGTCTGCTGGGCATAGAACATGCAGTTGGCGTCGCGGTATTTGAGCCACTGGCGCTGGGCGTCGAGCAGCAGGTCTTGCTGCGTTTTATCCAGCGTGGCCATGGCGGCCTTGTACTGGGCGTTCAGGCGGCCATCGTGGCGTTTGATCTCGGCACCGATGCACTCGACCATGGCGCTGGTCACGCCACCGGCAGTGTCGATACAACGGTCGTAGGTGGTGCTGTATTGCGGCTCCTTGGCGTGGACGGGCAGGGCCAGGACGGCGAGCAGCAGGAGTGAGCGGCGCATGGGGCAGGTCCTTCTAGCGGTCAGGATGATCGGGCAATCGCCAGCATACCGGCTTGATTCAGACAGTGCGCCCTGGCGATTGATCCTCCACGTCCGATCCCTGACCCAAGACAGACACACCTGCTGCGCCTGTCATATAGTCATCGCCGGCAAGCCGCCTCCCACAGTCTGGTGTCAGGCACAAAACCCAGGGCTACATCAATCCTGTGGGAGGCGGCTTGCTGCGGGCGGCGATCCGACGATGAGGCCGGCAAGGCCGATATATCTGCTGCGTCTGTTCCGTAGTCATCGCCGGCAGCTTGCTGCCTCCCACAGGCCCGCGTCGAGGCTTGACTGATCGGCATTAACCCTGCGCATTACCGCAGGATACGTCCCTCAAGGCTTCTTCAAGGCCCCCAGCGTCGGGGTTTCGTCAAAGAAGTTCCATGGCTTTAGCAGCACGTTGACCCATTCGGTCGGCATGATCGGCCATTCCTCGGCACGGGCCACGTGGGTGGTGCCGGTGGTCAGCCACACGACGTTGTCGGTGTTTTCGATCGACTGGTTGTCAGCGGTGAACTGCGCCAGGCCCGTGTCTTTGGCCGAGCGGTTCGGATAGAGGCCCTCGGGGTAGAGTTCCTGCGGGTTGTAGCGCGAGACCCAGAGCTGCTTGTCCATGAAGCTCAGGCGGTGGTTGATCCACTCATCCTTGCCGAAGTTGGCGCCCTGGGCCACCGGGTGAGTGCCGCCGGCATACGGGATCAACTGATATGACACGGTGTTGCCGACCTTGTTTTCCTTGCTCGGGTTGCTCAGCAGGCGAATGGTCGAGGGGTCGAACTTCTGTACGGCCTGTTGCTCGTCCGGCACGGTGCGTTGCTTGACCTGCATGGTGCTGGTGCGCGGCCCGCCACGGTCGTTGCTGGCCACCACCGGGTTCATCTCGACCAGCGAGTTGTTTTCGCCGTCGACGTCCATGTCCAGGCGGAAGTTGTAGATGTGCTGGTGCGTGGTGCCGACGATGTTGTGGTCGATCAGCGTGCCGTACTGGGTGTCATGGGCGGCGGTCTTGTCGCGCATGGTGCGGGTGGTGACGCCCTTGACCGCTTCGATGCCGGTGGCGCCGGCGTTGATGCCGATGGTGCCGTTCTGCTGGAAGACCCAGTCGAAGATGTAGTCGTAGTTGCCCACGGTGCTGACCCAGCGGATCACCAGTTCGCGGCGCTCGGCGCTGACGTTGGGCTGGCCCATTTCCTGGTGCTTGTACTCGGGACCGGCGTAGCGTTCGAAGATGGCGATGGCGCGCGGGATGGTGGTCGGCGCGCCGGTGTAGTCGGCAATGGTGGCGTCGAGCAGCACGGCGTTGTCGGGCGCGTCCTTGCCCGGCTGGATCGGCGAGGTGAGGGTGCCCATGCCGTATTCACCCGAGTCCAGGTAGGCCTTGAAGTACCAGCCCACGTCCGGGTCGCCGTAAGGCACGACCATGCCGCCGAGGTTGCCCTGGTACATGACCTTGCGCTTGGTGCCCTTGTCGTTGTAGCTGACTGTGGACAGCACAGGCCCCACCCGCGAATCCAGGCGCAGGTGCAGGTCCCAGTTCTGCCAGTGGATGCTGTTGCCCTTGATGGTGTAGTTCTTGCCTTCGGGCTCGATGATGTCCAGCGGCTTGACGGCGGCCTGGACCCGGTCGCTGCCGTTGTAGGCGCGTGGAGCCATGGGCACGGGAATCACACCATCGTCTTCGATCTTGATGATCTTTTTCTGCCCCAGGTCGACCACTGCCACCAGGTTCTCGATCGGGTGGGCCCAGTAGTTGCCGTCGCCGACATCCTGGTAGGCCACCACCTTGAGCAGGCGCTTATCCTGCTCAAGGCCATCCTTGTTGTCGAAATAGCCGACGGTCAACGGCGTGGTGATCACCTTCTTGATGTCGGTGATACCGCGCTTGGCCACGGCCTGGGCGTATTCGGGGCTGGTCTCGATGATCGATTGCAGGGTGGCGAAGTCATCGAGCAGGACCATGCCATGCACGCCCTCGACCGGCTGCCACGACAACAGCTGCTTGCTGACCAGGTCAACGCGCGCCTCGATGACATGCGGGCCGTGCAGCATGGTCACGTTGACCTGGCGCGGCTGATTGACCGCCTTGCCGGTCAAGGCGAAATCCCAGACCCTGGCCTTTTCCGGCTCGTTGAGGGTGATCAGGCTGAAACGCAGATCCGGCTTGTTCTTGTCCGAAGCCTTGATGATGGCCACGGCCTGCTCGATTTCCTGTGCACTGAGCGGGTTGAGCGGGTGCGGCAGGGACTCGACGACGAAGGTCTTGTCGAGCCCGGACTGGAACACCTGATTGATGAAGTCCTTGGACATGTAGGCGGTCTTGCCCTTGAACACCACTGGCACGTCCAGCGCTACGCGCTTGCCGTTGAGCTGCGCCACAGCGGCACCCGGCTTGACCTTCACGTAGGCGCCGTCCTTGGTGATGGTGAACAGGTCGGCATAGTCGTCCCACTTCACCCGCGCACCGAACGTTTCCAGAGTCGATTGCAGCGGCACCATTTCGGCCGCTCCACCATGCGCCTGGGCCAGCATGGGCACTGAGGCGATGGCCACGGCCAGGGCCAGTTGCCTGAGTGCCATACGCGGGCCGGTGAGTCGTTCATTAAACATGGTGTGAGTCCTCAGGAGCCGGTCGGAAATTTTTTATGGTTCTTTTGGTAACAACAACGCTCACGCTTTTTTGAATCCCTGCCAGGCAGTTTGTTGGGCGTGACAGCAACAACAGCGTCAGTGTTTAAAGAGTGAAATCATGAAGGCTTGACTGTAGTCCGCCGGCGCCATGAGCAAGTAACACAAATTGGCAATTGATGAATGAGGGCCGTGCAAAAGGCGCGCAATAGAACGCTGCACCGTGCGGGAGCAATAAAACTTCGATGAAGCTGCATGACCGTGCGACCGCGGCTGTTTTTATTCGCTAGTTGCCGCTGCAGACCGCATTAAGAGGGGCGGCATGAGTGTTGCAACATTTTGAAATGACCGTCTCAGCCTGCGGATTATCAGAAGCTGCTTTCCGGATTTGCCCATGCGCCAATGCGTTCATACCACCGACATCAACGAGCACGCCAACGCCTTGCCGGGCTGGCAGCAGCGCTATGACCAGCTCAGCCCCGGCCGGCTGGACGGCTGGCTGGCCATGGCACAGGTCGATGGCGTGCAGGTCTTTCGCGAGCGCCTGAATCGTTCGGTGGTGCAATCGCTGCGCCTTCCGTCGCAGACGCTCACGCTCCTGGTCCCGCTGGCCTGGCCGCAGTGGGATGAACACGGTGATATTCGTGTGCTGCAGCCCAGTCTGCTGCCCGATCATGAAGAACTGCGTGTGGTCAGCCCGGCCGGGATGGACGTGCTGTGCCTGTCCATTCCGGTCGCCATGCTGGCGTGCGTGCTGGATGAAGAAACCCTGGTGCGGCTGCACAGCGCGTCGGTGATTCAGCATATCAACGTGACCTCAGCCCGGTTTGCCGCTGACATCAAGCCGTTGCTGGTCGCGCTTGAGGGTGAGCTGCCGCCGCCTGCCGAGCTGAAGACGCAACTGGTCCTGCTGGCCGCCGAGTGGCTGGAAAGCCTGGCGGGCGAACCTCGTGCAGTGCCGTGTGCCGGCACACGGCGGTATATCGTCGACCGCTGCCACCAGTGGTTGCTGGAGGAATACCAGGCGCCGCCCAGTGTGATCGATCTGTGCCGGCGCCTGAAAGTATCCCGGCGCACCCTGCAATACAGTTTTCAATCGGTGGCGGCGGTCAGTCCGGTGCACTATTTACGCTCGGTTCGACTCAATGGGGCGCGACGCAGCATGCGCCATGACCCGCAACTGGGCATTGCCGACATTGCCGCGCATTGGGGCTTTGAACACCCCAGTTATTTCAGCCTTGAATACCAGAAGTTGTTTGGCGAGTTGCCATCCGTCAACCGCCGCAGCCAACAGGCGCGGCAGTAGACAAACACCGTATTTATCGGGATAAGGGTGCAATAAAATACAACAAGACAGGCGAGGCGGCGAAACGCCATGGGCATGTTCCAGAGCACACAGACCGATCAGTTCCAGGCGTGGCTGCATGACGTCAACCAGGCCTGTGGTGCCTTCGCAGCCAGGCCGCTGGGTGCACAGTACGGCGGTGCCCTGCGCGAGCATCGCTCCGGCGCCCTCAAGCTGAGCATTGTTGATGTACACGATGTGCAGCTCTACCGGGGGGCGCGCGAACTGGCCCACGGCGACGACAACCATTACTACGCGGTCTTTCAACTGCAGGGCAGCGCCAGCCTGGAACAGGAGCAGGACAGCGTCGTGCTGCAACCAGGTGACATCGCGCTGCTGGATGCGGCCCGCCCGGCCAGCCTGCTGTATGGCGAAAATGTCCGGCAATTGTCGTTGATCCTGCCCCGGCCGCTGGTCGAGCAGAGCCTGCAGTTTGCCGCAGTGCGCTGCGCCCAGCGCATCCCGGGCCATTCACCGCTGGCCAGTCTGGCCAGCCGCCTGATCCTCGATTCGACCCACCAGTCGTGCCTGAGCTTTGCCGAAAGCGAGGCGATTCTGGGTGCTGTGCTTGACTTGCTGCGACCGGCCATCGGCGTGGCCCGGCGCGAAACCGACAACCACGAGCGGCTGTTGCGCAAGGCGCTGGACTTCATCGACGAAAACATCGGTAATGAAGCGCTGTGCCCGGACCTGGTGGCCGCCGAAGTCGGCGTTTCGGTGCGTGGCCTGTACCGGTTGTTTGCCAGAAAGAACCTGGTCATCGCCCAGTACATCAAGAACCGCCGCCTGGACCTGTGCGCCGAATCACTGCGCAGCGCGCATCAGACCCAGACGCTGTCGACGCTGGGCTACGCGTGGGGGTTCTCGGACTACAGCTACTTTTCCACGGCCTTCAAGGCGCGCTTTGGTGTGTCGCCGAGTGAGTACCGCAAGCGGTATCTGGGGTGAGGGCGTGTTGTTTCGACAGCCTCCCATCAAACACCAAATAATTTACTGATTTTATTGGATATTGAATTCACCTCCTGTGGGAGGCGGCTTGCCGGCGATGGCGATGGAACAGACGCAGCAGGTGTGTTGGCCTTACCGGCCTCATCGTCGGATCGCCGCCCGGAGCAGAGCCCCCTCCCGCAGGATTGATGTCGCCCAGGACCTCGTGCCTGGTATAAGACCAGTGTTTGCTGCGCGACAGCGCTCCGCCAAGGCGGCTGGTAGTCTCCGCCAGGAATTAATTTAATATCCAATAGAATCAGTAAGTTATTTTATTTATAAGGGGCGCGATCTTCGCGTGTGTGCCACAGGCGCAACAGGTAAATGGTCGAGGCCTGTATCTCATAGCGCAATTCGTAATGGCCGATCTGAATCCGGCGCACATCCCGTGGCTCGAACTCTTCCAGGCGTTCACCGCGCCAACTGCTGTACCAATTCGGGCGTCACATAATGCGGCCCATCGAACAGGTACAACGGGTAGCCGTCATAGGCTGCCAACTGGGGCTTGAGCTCGCCGACGGTCGCCGGGCGAAAGCCGCCGCCGACCTGCGGGCGGAAGGCTTCGACGATCAGGCGCACACGGTGCTTGCCCAGGCGCTGGCTCAGCGCGTCGGCGTAGGTGCGGGCCACCGGGGCGCTGCGGGCGTAGACGCCGACGCCGTCCTGGAAGAACACGCCGATGTCATCGGGCAGCCATTGCTGCAGCCACTCGGCGGTGGCGGCGGGGCCGATGTTGGCGCCGTCGTAGACGCTGATCCACAGCGGTCGTGGCAGTCTGGCCAGCAGCGCCGGCAGCTCGCTGGCGCGGGTCCAGCTGGGGTCGACTTCGGCGGGAAAGTACCAGCCGGTGACATGCAGTGGAGTCTTGATCTTCGCCACCTTTTCGGACAACGCCGCCAGGTGCTCGATGTTGTCGCGTGAGCGGTTTTCGCTGTAGTACCCGGCCAGCCCCAGGATCACATCCTGTGCCCAGGGCTCGCCGGCAATGCGCTGCCAGTCGGGCATCACCGGTACGCCGGGCAGGCCGGTGCCGGGGATGAACGCCTGGTCGTCGACCACCGACCATTGCACCAGCAGTTCCCTGGCGCCCAGCGTGTGCCAGTCGCCGCGAATGCCGACGGTGGCGTTGTCCGGCTGCCAGACCATGCCGACGATGCCAGGCTGCAGCGGCTTGTCGGCGGTGACGTACAGCAGCGTGGTGCCGGTGACGAAGGTCAGCGCCAGCAGGAGCAGGCCCGCAGTGGTGCGGTTCAGGGTGCGGCCGAACATATTCAATCAGAGCGCCTTCTGGATGCGTTGCTGCCACAGGTTCAACGAGATCACACCCTTGGCGTTCCATTGCGCGGTGGCGTCGGGGCCCAGGTGGAACTGACCTTCGTTGAATTGCCAGACGATGACCTGCGGTTTGTGTTCGGCAAAGTCCGGCGACTCCAGGTACTGCAACAGCGTGGCCCATGGCCCCACATCGCCGGGGTTCCAGGTCAGGTTGACCGGGCGGTCCAGGGCGTTGGAGAGCTTTTGCGTGAACCCCAGGTAAGGCTGCACGAAGCTGTTGCCGATCACCTGCACTGGCGCCGGCGCGTCGTCGATCAGCAGGTCTTTCTCGACCTGATGGCGCACGGTGTAGATGTCGCGGCCGATTGCCTTGCGCTTGATGGCCGGCAAAAAGTTGGCTGCCAGGTCGCCAAAGGCGCGTTTGTCGAACCACTCGCCCAATACCGCGCCACCTCCCGGCGCACCGGTCAGACGGTAGCGCTGGTTGATCAGTTGCGCGGTGGCGTCGGCGGTGTTTTCGGCGCTCCAGGCGGTCCAGTGGTAGTCGGCGCGATAAAACGCGGTCTGCTCGCCGTGTTCGGTACGTTGCAGGATCGGCTTGATGTCGAGCGTGGTCAGCCCGGCCTTGTTCAGCTCGCCTTGCAGGCGCTCGTAGCGCTGGGACACCGCCGGACTCAGGGCCTGGCCCTGTGGCAGGCGTGCGGCATAGAGCGGGGCTTTCATGGGCACCACCAGCACCACCAGTTCGATCCTGGCCTGGGCCAGGCGCTGCTGCACCTGTCTGACCAGGGTGGTGCTGCGTGCAAGGCCGGCGTTATCGACCTGGCTCAGGCTTTCCCAGGCCGGAAACAGCCAGCCGTCCTGGCCGACGATCACCGCCGAGGCGGCTTGAGCGGCGGTGCCTGACAGGCTCAATAGCACAGCGGCTACGCACGAGGACCAGGCACGACGGGCAGGATGGACGGCAGCCTTCATGGCGCGGTCTTGTCGACTAGGCCGATCAGGCGCGGGTTCTGCGCCGTCCCGACCAGGAACAGGCTGTAGCGGTCACCGGCCTGGAAGGGCTGCAGTTGCAGCGGCAGGCTGGCGGCCTGGCCACAGTGGCCGATCAAGGTGGCCTGCACCGGGTTGATGGTGCGCTGGGCCTGGCCCCCGGAGGCCACCTGGCTGAACACACTGCCGCCGTTGGCGAGCTTGATATCGGCCTGGGCGCAGCCGGTGCTGAGGTTATAGGTGTTGAGCTCGGCCTTGAGGTCCTTGCCGCGTGGCGGCGGGTCGATGACCAGGCGTGGCGCGGCTGCCGGGTCACGGTCCAGGATCAGGGTGACAAAGGCATTGGCCGGTGCTTTCAGGTCGCGCAGCGCTCGACCGTTGACCGTGATCGGCAGCGGCTTGCGGGCATCGACCGCCTGGAACGGGCTGGCGACGATGGCCTGGGCCGACAGGGCCTGGGCGGCCCCTGTGCCGATGCGCACCTGTTGTTCGGTGTCGGCCGGGTTGACCACGCGCACCCAGGCCGAGCCTTCAGGCAGTTTCGGGGCATAGAGCTGGGCGATGCCGGCGGCGGCCTGGGCCACGGTGCAGGCCAGCCCCAGGCCGAGCAGCAAGCTGATACGGGTGTACATGAGCGGTCCTCAGTAAGAGTAAGTCAGTCGGGAGAACACACCTTTGGCACGGTCATCGCCAAAGACTCTCAGCCGGTATTGCAAGGAAAAATCGACATAGGAACGCGGTGCGTTGTAGGCGTCTTCACGAAACCAGTAGCGCACGTTGTTGCCGATGCCCAGGCCGCCGGCGCTGCCAGAGGCATAGTCCGTGCTGCCATCGGCCTGGATTTCAGCGTCCATCTTCGAGTCGTAGTCGAACGCGGCGACCACATGCGGGAAACTCACCCAGCGCGAGCCGGTGCCGCCGATGGCGTAGCTGCGCCCGCCCTGCCATTCACTGTTGAAGTAGTTGCGCGAGTCGCCCAGGTAGCGGCCCGCCTCGGCGAACAGCTGCGAGGTCCACCAACTGGGCGTATCGACGCGCAGGTCGGTGCCGACACTGGCGCCATAGCCCAGGCGCAGCAGCCAGTCGCCGTCGATGTCGGACGAACCCAGCGGGAAGGTGCGCTCCACGGCCGCGACCACGTTGACCGATGAGAGCGGTTTGACCCGCACGCCCAGCGCGCCTTGCAAGGCCTCCAGCCCGGTGTCGGCGTCACCGTCCTTGCTCCACAGCGTGTCGCTGAGGCGCCCATAGACTTCGACGTAGCGTGCGTTGCGGTAACCCAGCGGGCGCCACGACGCTTCCGTGCTGTTCTGCAGGCTGTCATTGCTGCGACTGCCGCTGCCGCCGGTGGTGTTGCCGGTACTGGGGGCAGCGCTCAGGCCGCTGGCCGAGCTGTTGCCGCGGTAAGTGGTGGTGCTGGTCAGGCCCACGCTGCGCGAGACATCAGCCACCGCGCGCCGGGTGTCGAACACCTGCTGCGCCGACAGGGGCAGTTCGCCGGCCTTTTCAGCATCGACGACACGCTTGAAGTAACCCACGGCGCCCTTGTCGTCATTGACTCGCATGGCGGTGTAGGCCGCATCCTGCGTGGCGGTCGGCGGCAGACCGCTTTCGCTGTCGGCCTTGGCAAATGAGGCGTGGGCCGCTTCATCATCGCCGGCCTGGATCGACAGGTAGGCGACCTGCAACTGACTCATGGCATTCAATTCACCGCCGTCGCGGGCCAGTTGCAGGCGCTCGCGGGCGGTCTGCTGCTGACCCAGGGCCGCATACAGGCTGGCCTCTTCGTAATTGGGCAGGCTGCCCATGGCCAGGGCCTGGCTGAAGTCCTTGCGGGCGCCGGCATCGTCATCGGCCTGTTGGCGCAGGCGTCCACGCTGGGTCAACAGGCGGGCGTCATCACCGGCCACCTGCAAACCCTGGCCAAGGGCATCGATGGCCTGCGACAGGTGCTTCTGCTCGCTCAGGGCGGTGGCCTTCAGGCCGTAATACGCCGGATTGCCGGGGGCGCGGCGAATCGCTTCGTCGGCCAGTGCAGCGGCGGTTACGGGGTCCTTGCGCGCCAGGGCCGCATAAGCCTGCACAGCCAGGTCGGTGCCGGCATCACGCTGATTGCCCGGCCACAGGTCACAGACCAGGCCGAACGCACTTTCCTGGCAGTTCAGGGCCGGGGCCGGAAAGCGCATCGTGGTTTGCAAACCCTTGCGTTGTTGGCGTGCAGCGGCCTGCGCGACGCCGCGGCGGCGCGTCAGTTCGCCGTCATCATCCTCGGGCAGGGCCTGCAAATGTTCCAGGGCCTGTTGCGGGTGCTGGTCGAGCAGCGCCAGGTCGGCGGCGAAGAAGCGGATCTCGCGGACTTCGGAATCGAGCAGGCCCTTGATGGCCAGCGCCCGCTTCAGGTCGGCCTGGGCGGCCTGGGCCTTGCCCTGACGATCGAGGGCATAGCTGCGCAGGATCCACGGGGCGATCTCGCCGTCGTCCTGGGCCAGCGCGCCGGTGGCCGCTTGCTCGGCCCCTTGATAGTCCTTGGCGGCCAACAAGGCGCTGATCAACAGTTCCTGATTGGCCGCCACTTCAGGGGCCCAGGCCACCGCCTGGCGAGCCTGATCCACGGCCAGCGACAGGTTGCTCTGTTGCAGCGCCCGGTAGCCGGCAATCGCCAGTGGTGCGGCCAGTTGCCGGCGGATGGCTTCGCGGCGCATCAACAAGGTGTCGTCGTCAGGGAAACTGCGCAAGGCGTCGGTGGTGGCCTGGTCAGCGGCGTGCAGATCCTGTTGGCGCTGCAGTGACTCGATCAGCAGCAGGCGGTAATCCATACGCCCAGGGGCCTGACTGATGGCCTGGCGGGCAGCGCGGGCGGCCCCGGCAAAGTCTTCTCGGTCGTAGGCCTTGAAGGCCTGGGCGGCAACGCCAAAGCCTGGTGCCGGTCGCGCTTGCGGGTAACGTTGCGGATGATCGCGGCGGTACTTGTCGCGCTCGGCCAGGGCCATCAAAGTCTTGAGCTGGGCGACATCCGGGCGTTGGCGCAGGGCTTCGCGGGCCTTGCTGATGGCCAGGTCGTAGTTTTCCCGGTCGTAGGCACGGTAGGCCTCGCTGGCCAGCTGGTAGGCCGAGCCGCTCAGGGGCAACGGCAGGATTTCAGCCGTGGCACTGAGCGGTAACAGGGCCAGCAAGACCAGTAGGGGCAAGAGCGGGCGCATCATGACGTAGGCTCCAGAGCGGCAGGGCGATGCTGGCGGGCGACCGCCTGCTCGATGGTGTCGCGGGGCAACACGCCCAGGTCCACCAGGTAGTCGCCGATGCGTCCGTGGTGCTGCGGGCGATAGTTGAGCATGGCGCGGTCGAACACCTGGCGGTCGATCAGGCCGGCCTCGATCAGCAGGTCGCCCAGCAGCGGTGTGCCGGCGGCCGGTGGCTGCGTGCCGGGGCGGCTGCCGATCTGGCGCAGGCGCTCGACCACCTCGCCTTCGCGAGCGATCAATTGCAGCGGCTCACCACCCAGCGCGGCACTGACCTGGCGCAGGCCTTCGTCCGGCAACGGGCTGGTCACGGCGATACGCGGCTGGCCGTTGGGCGCCGGTGTCAGGGGGACGGTGCGCCAGCGCAGGCAGAACTCATCGTCGAGTGCGCCGTCCTGGCGGTTGGCGTCCAGTTCGAAAATGCGCGGCAGGTCGTTCTGGAAGGCAATGGCCTCGGCCAGGGTTTCGTCGTCGAGCCAGCCACGTCCGAGCAGGATGCGCCCCAGTGGCAGCGGCCGGCTTTGTTGCTCGTCCAGGGCAGTTTGCAGCCTGGCGTCGGTAATTGCCTGCCAGGACAGCAGCACGCTGCCCAGTTTGCGTGGCGCCGCGGCGACCAGGTCGGTGGACGGGAAGTCGTGCATGGTCTTGTCCCACACCAGCTTGCGCCCCAGCAGCTTGCCGATCAGGAACATGCGCCAGGCGCGGGCGGCGGCCATGAAATTGACGAAGTTGCCCACCACCATGCGCGGGATCGACAGCAACCCGTGCTGCCAGCCGTACAGCACGCTGGTGAAGTAGTAGCGGTGCAGCATGCGCCACAGCAGCGCGATGCCGTTGGTCAGCAACAGGGCCTGCAAGGTGTCGTTGTCATCGAACCAGGCCGGGAAGCTCACGTCCCACAGGCCGCTGTAGCGCAGCACGATCAGCGCCACCAGTTGCAGCAGGATCACGTAGGCGAGAATGCTGATGAACGAGGTGACGATGCCCTTGCGGTCGCGAAATAACAGGTAGCGGTTGGCCAGCGAGCCGCTCCAGCCCATCTGCTCCCAGCCTTGCAGGCCGATGCCCAGGGTCCAGCGGGCTTTCTGGCGAAAAGCGGTGCGGAAGGTGTCGGGGAAGAACTCGCGCACGCACAAGGGCATGTGCAGGGTCGATTCGTACGGTTTGCGAAACCACGACTTGCGCAGCACCCGGAACTGCACCGCAAAGCGCACGAAGATGGCGTTCATCCCGTATTTGGCCAGGCGCGCACCGACGTCGTAGTCCTCGGTCAGGCTGTCGGTGTTGAACGGCTGGTTCTGGTTTTCGGCAGCCAGCACTTGCAGGGCACGGTTGGAAAAACAGGTACCGACGCCGGCCGAGGGCACGGTGTCGGTCATGCTCTCACGCACCACCAGGTCCTTGCCGTGCCATTCGGCGAACTCGTCCATGTAGGTGCCGGCCACCCATTCGTACCAGTTGCGCTCCAGCGACACCACCGGCAGCTGGATCATGTCCTTGCGCGGGAGCAGGTAGTTGAACAGGCGCAGTTCCAGCGGGTGTAGCACATCTTCACTGTCATGCAGCACGGTGCCGGCGAAGGTCATGCCGTGGGTTTTCTCGTGCAGGAAAATCGCCTGGATGATCCAGTTCAGGCAGTCGGCCTTGCAGGTGGGGCCGGCGTGAGGCACTTCGACACGGTGCAGTTGCTTGTAACGCCGGCGCATGCGCTCCACTTCATCGATGGTGCGCTGGTCGTTGATGTAGGTGCCGACGAAGACCATGTAGTTCTGGTAATCCAGGGTCGAGACCATGTTCTCGATCATCGGCGCGATGACGTCGTATTCCAGCCAGGCCGGCACCATGATTGCCAGGGGTTGCTGGTCGCGGTCGAGCAACTGCTGCTCGGTCAGCGGCCGATAGCGGCGCTCGGCGGTGAACTTGCGGTACAGGCGACGCGACCAGTACCACACATCCACGATCAGGTCGTCCAGGCTGGACACAAGGATCAGTACCGCGACCACCAGGGTCGCGGCTTCCAGGAAGCTGTAGTAGTGAGCCAGCCAGTAGGGCCAATAGAGCGAGGTCATCGACAGGCCTCGTTATTGACGATTACGGCGGGCACGACGGCCGGCCAGCAGCAACAGCGCAAACAGCAGCACGCCGGCCGGGATCAGCCACAACAGCGACGGTTGGCGCCAGGCGTCCAGACCACGTGGCTCGTCGGCGTCGATCAACTGGCTGCCACTGGGGTCGTGGGTGTCGAAGGTCGACAGCGCACCCTCGGCCCCGAGGATCGAGGCGTTACCGCGGGTCAGCAATAACGGTTCCTTGAACTGCGGGGCCTGGCTGCCCAGGGTGCGATACACCACGCCGTGCAGGCTGCCGCTCTTGATCACTTGCAACGCGGCCATGTTGTCCAGCTGCTGCAGGTCCAGCAGGCGCTGTTCCTTGTGGTTGATCAGCAGGCGGCCTTGCGCGTCGACCTGCAAGGCCTCGGCACTGTCCTTGACCGGCAGCTCGAAGGCCAGGAAGGATTTGTCCGGGCTCACGGCCGTCTTGTCGTCGGCCTGCACACTGAGCTGGGCGCGCAGCGGCGAGACCCCGGTGGCGTCGGCAATCTTGATCAGGGTCGGCAGGCTGCTGGCCGGGTGATCGAGCCAGGCTTGTGGCACCAGCACCTGGGTGTGTTGCGCAAAGCGCGCGGCCATGCCGGCAAAGTCGCTGCCCGGTGTGCTGTTCTCCAGCACGATATGGCTGGTCGGCAGCACGCTGACCGGGAACGCCTGGGGCGTTTCCAGGCAGCGGTTACTGACCGGCTGACGCTGGAACGACACCCGCAAGACGTTACGCGAGCCCAGGGCATAGGCCGGGATACGCGCCTCGATGCGTTGTTTCTGGCCATCGCTGACCAGTTGTGCGGCACCGATCAGGTAATCGTTGAGAAACACCGAGGCCACAGGGGCCGTGCTGGAGGCTCCGGGCGCGCTGGCCACGTCGACCACGGCCCGCACTGGCAGGCGGCCGTCGTAGGCAACGTTGCCCAACGGGAACGTGGCGCTCCAGTCGCTTTTGGCCAGCAAATCCAGGCTGCCGGGCGAGCCGCCCAGGCGCGACAGGGCCAGGCGACCGTCCTGGGTCAGCGGCAGTTGTGCTTCGGCAATGGTCAGTTGGTGGTTGCGCGCCAGTGTGTTCCACGCCGAGTTGAACAGGGTCATGGCCTTGATGGTGGCCGTGGGGGCGATCAACAGCATCGGCCGGGTGCCGAGCAGGGCCAGGCGCGCCTCGTCCTTGCCCAGCGAGCCCAGCCCTGTACGGATGTGGTGTTCGCGCCATTGGTCCAGCGCGGTGGCGGCCTGGGGGTCGAGCGCCTGGACTTCGGCCTGCAAGGCATCCAGCGCCGTGTCGATGCCCTTGAGCAACTGCGCGTCATCGATGGCCAGGTCGGCCTGGATGTCGGGGCTCTTGCCCAGCACCAGCAGTGCGCCGACTTCAGCGGCGCTCTTGAGGGTGTAGCGACCCTCGCCGTCGAGGCTGGCGAAGGCTGGCACGCCGCGCAGTGCTTCAGGCACACGACGGGCGCTCAATTGAACGGTGTCGCCCACGCCGGGCAGCGGCAGGATGCGCGCCTGTTTGCCGATACGCTCCAGCGCCACGCCGAGGCGCCAGACCGCGTCGTAGCTGGCACTGGACAAGGTGCCCGGGGCGATCAGTACGCCGGGTTGGCCGGGCAGGGCATTCCAGGCCGCACCGATGTCACGCAACTGGCTGGCATCGTAGCTGTAGGTCAGGCGTGTGTCGGGCTGGATGCGCAGCACGTTGCCGATGGCGCGCTCGTCTTCGCACAGTTCACGTTCCACCCGTGACGACCAGGCCACCCCCAGGCGCACCGAACCGCTGTCGCGCGGGGCCTTGTCGACGCCCAGGGTGGCACTGGCATCGCCCTGGGCTTCGTTCAGGCCCTGGGCGCGCACCGGGTAGCCGTCCAGCGACAACAGCAGGGTGTTACGGCCACCCTCGCCATTGAGGTAGCTGGCGTCGAATGTCAGCGAGGCATCGGTCAGTGGCACACCCGCCGGCACGGGCAGGTACAGCTCGCGCCGCGCGTCGCTGGCGCCCAGGACAATGGGGTCGTTGATGCCCAGGTCGTCCAGACGTATTTCGCGCTCCTGGCGCAGGTCGGCATTGAGTCGGGCAATGGCTTGGGCCAGCGGGCTTTCGGCTGCCAGGGTCTGGGTCGGCATGAGCGCGAGCAGGCTCGCACCCCAGGCAAGGGCGCTGAATGCACCCAGGTGGATGGACTTCATCGGACGTGGTCTCGAACGAGTAATAAACGAGTGAGCGTTGGCGGTCGAGCGGGCAGCATGGCCGCCCGCGTCAACGGTGTCGCAATACAGCGGTTGCTAGCTGGGCAGCGACTGGCTACAGGGCAGCCACAGGGCTGAGGAGCCTGCGCCGATGAGCGCATCGGCACGCTGCCAGTCGCGTTGTCCGGGCACAAAGTCATCGACCGGACGGCCCATCAGGACGTCGACGATGCGTGAGCAGGCCAGGCCGTCGCCGTACGGGTTGCTGGCCTGCGCCGCGCGCCGCCAGAGCAGCTCATCTTCATAGAGGGCGCTGACGCCGTGCACGATCGACTGTGCCGAGGTGCCGACCAGACGCACAGTACCGGCCGAGACCGCTTCGGGGCGTTCGGTGACCTCGCGCATCACCAGTACCGGCTTGCCCAGCGATGGCGCTTCTTCCTGCACGCCGCCAGAGTCGGTGAGGATGACGTGAGCACGCTGCATCAGGCGCACGAATGACAGGTAGTCGAGCGGTTCGATCAGGTGCACATGGGGCACATTGCCCAGGTGCTCGGTGACCGGGCCCTTGACGTTGGGGTTCAGGTGCACCGGGTAGACGATCTGGATGTCCGGGCGCTGTGCCAGGGTGCCCAGCGCCTTGCAGATGTCCAGGAAGCCTTCGCCGAAGTTCTCCCGGCGGTGGCCGGTGACCAGCAGCAGCTTGCGCCCCGGCAGCAGGAAGTCGAATTGCGCGTCTAGGCGGTCACGCAGGGCGCTGTCGCGCTCGATGCGCCGTGCGGTCTGCTGCAGGGCGTCGATCACGGTATTGCCGGTGACGAATGAACGGCCCTGCTGGCGCTCGCCCAGCAGGTTGCGGCGCGCCTCGGCCGTGGGCGCAAACAGCAGGTCGGCGGTCATGTCGATGCAGCGCCGGTTCATTTCTTCCGGCCACGGCTGGCGGATGTCGCCGGTGCGCAGGCCGGCTTCGATGTGGCCGACCGGAATGCGGCGGTGAAACGCAGCCATCGAGGCGACCATGGCGGTGGTGGTGTCGCCGTGCACCAGGATACGGTCGGGCCGGGCAATGTCGAGCATCGGATCGATGGCATCGAACAAGGCCGCACTCAGGGTATTGAGCGTCTGGTCGGGGCGCATGACGTCGAGGGTGTAGTCGACCTTGAGGTCGAACAGTTCCAGTACCTGTTTGAGCATGTGCTGGTGCTGGCCGGTGACGCAGACGCGTGACTGTATACCGGGCTCGGCGGCCAGCGCCTTGACCAGTGGGGCCATCTTGATGGCCTCTGGACGGGTACCGAAGATGGACAGAATCTTGATCGGCGTGTGGTTGCTAGCGATGATGGCCTCCTGCGCAATAACGCGCTTACAACAGCGGGACCGCCAAGGGTCCAAGCAGTGAGATGGGTTCTATCGTAGTACCGGGGTCAACAGAATCATCACGGGGACACATCATGTGAATAAACGGCACTGCCTTGTTTCCCGGAAGTGGAGCGATTATTAGCATTGCCTAAGGATTTTGCAAAACTTAAATGCCTGTTTTTTGGAAATAAAAGAGCGGAAACTTTTTTTGAAAGTTGAAGTCATGGCGATATTCAAACGAGGGTATAAACACTATTGAAAGGTGTGTTATCAATGCAAGAAATTGATTTTGAAGGTGTTTTTTATTTTATTGATTTTGGTTTTTCTTTTTTTGAGGGGGCTAAAGCGGTTTAAGGGGACGCCCTCAAGGCCGCTGAGCGAACGCGGGTAGACGCCTTAATGACGCCTGAATATTGGCATTCATGAGGCCGTGCAAGGCGCGCGTATTATTGACGTCGGAAAAGGTTCAATAAAGGTTAAAGGCGATAGAAGAGCGACCGCGATAAAACGATAAAGTTTCGACACCCTGGGTGAGGAACATCACATTCAGGCCGTGTGGTGTAAGAGACCAGCGTGCCCGCCACATCCATACAAGCGACCCGAACAATAGAAAGTTCAAGTTAGTTGGCCATTAGTTGGCCATTACTGATGGTTTTCGATAGTGTGCGTAGCACGCTCACCCTCGACGGTGCCCCGTCTCATGGGCCGACAGGCTGAGCACGTTAATTGCATCACCTTTTTCTGAAAGAAAAAAAGGGGAATATTCGACCCATCGGGCCCCTGCACAGCCCCTGTCCTACACTGACAAGCGGCGCTCAGGCTGGCATTGCAAATGCCGCCAGAAGCGTCCCCTGCAGTGTCCGGGTTGACCTGAAACCTTCTTTGTCGTGAGAAACCATGCAATGCCCACAATCGCGCTACTGATCTGCGATGACTCGAATATGGCGCGCAAGCAGTTGATCCGGGCGCTGCCGGCCGGTTGGGATGTCTCGGTCAGCCTGGCGGCCAATGGACTCGAAGCCCTCGAGGCCCTGCGCAAGGGCTTGGGCCAGGTGATGCTGCTGGACCTGACCATGCCGGTCATGGACGGCTACCAGGCCCTGGCGGCGATCCGGGATGAAGGGTTGGAGACCCAGGTGATCGTGGTTTCCGGCGATGTCCAGGAAGAAGCGGTGCGCCGGGTCATGGAGCTGGGCGCCCTGGCCTTTCTGAAAAAACCGGCCGACCCCGATGAACTGGCGTCCACCCTGATGCGCCTGGGTCTGCTTGGCGAGCCGCTGGCGGCTCAGGCGCCCAGCGTGCCGGCGGCGTCGGCAACGGCGCAGGCACCGCGTGCAGGCGAGGGCATCATCAGCTTTCAGGACGCCATGCGCGAGACGGTCAACGTCGCCATGGGGCGTGCGGCGGCCTTGCTGGCCAAGGTGCTGGGAGTCTTTGTGCAATTGCCGGTACCGAACGTCAACATGCTGGAGGTGGGCGAGTTGCACATGGCACTGGCCGACACCCAGCATGGCCAGCGCCTGACTGCGGTGTGCCAGGGCTACATTGGCGGCGGCATCGCCGGCGAAGCGTTATTGCTGCTGCACGATTCGGAAATTGCCGACATCGCCCGGCTGATGCACCGCGACTCACCCGACTACAGTGACATGGAAGTGCTCCTGGACCTGTCGACCATCCTCATCGGTGCCTGCCTGAGCGGGATCGGTGAGCAGATCGATGTGCCATTTTCCCTGGGGCATCCGCAGATACTGGCCCAGGAGGGCGGCAGCGATGAGCTGATCAACGTCCGCCAGCAACGCTGGAAACAGACCCTGGCCGTGGAGGTCAGCTACAGCGTGGAAGGGCACGACATTCATTTCGATTTGCTGATGTTGTTCACCGAGGACTCGGTCGAGCGACTCTCGCGCAAACTGGCCTACCTGATGAGCTGATGTATGAACGAGCAAATCGATATCAAAGAGCTTCACTGGCTGCTGGCCGTTACACAGAACATCGATGTAGGCATTGTGGTGCTCGACCGTGACTTCACTGTGCAGATCTGGAACACCTTCATGGAAAACCGCTCCGGGGTGGTGCCATTCGATGCCATTGGCCAGTCGTTCTTCCAGCTGTTCCCGGAAGTCAATCGTGCCTGGTTCAGCAAGAAGGTCGACAACGTCGTGACCCTGGGCACGCCGGCATTCACCATCTGGGAGCAGCGACCTTATCTGGTGCGCTTCAAGAACTACCAGCCGATTACCGGGCAGGAGGCGTTCATGTACCAGAACACCACCCTGTTTCCGCTGCGCAGCACCAATAACCAGATCAGTCATATCTGCCTGGTGATCTATGACGTGACCGATGTGGCCACCAATCGCCATCAATTGCTCAATGCCAACAACGAGCTGCAACGGTTGTCCAGCACCGACCGCCTGACCGGCCTGAACAACCGCGGCCATTGGGAAGAGTCCTTGCGCCAGGAATACGCCAGGCATAGACGCTACGGCACGCAAGTGGCGATGGTGATGATCGACATCGATCACTTCAAGCGGGTCAATGACACCTGGGGCCACCAGACCGGAGACAAGGTGATCCAGGTCGTGGCCGAAGCCATGCGCACTCACATACGCAGCGCAGACATTGCCGGGCGCTATGGCGGTGAAGAGTTCGCGGTGCTGTTGCCCGACACCGACAAGGCCGGTGCCCAGGTCTTTGCCGAACGGCTGCGCAAGGCTGTGGAAGAGCTGCATGTGGATCACGATGGCCAGCAGATCCGCTGCACCATCAGCCTGGGCGTGGCCGACCTCAGCCAGCCCTCGACCGACTACAAGACACTGATCGAGGCTGCCGACCAGGCGTTGTACCAATCCAAGAAGAATGGGCGCAACCAGGTGACGCTGGCTTGAGCAGACCCTGGGCTATCGTGCAGCCAACACCCGTCTATAGCGACCAACGGTCGCGAAAAGACCGGCATGGTTTTTGCGCCATTCGCGACCGTTGGTTGCTCCTACGGAATAGTGCGGATAAAGGCTACAGCGCGGCGCCAGGGCGGCGCCGGCTGTAAGGGATGGATCAGCGGGTGGTGACAACCTTGTCGGCAGGCTGGGTACGGCGACCCAGTACACCGGCACCGGCAGCCACCAGGCCCGAGATCACCAGGGTGATCAGCAGGATCCACGCGCCTTGCGAAACGCGCTTGGCAGCCACTTCAGCGGCTTCGCGGGCTTTCTGCTCGGCCTGGGCCTTCAGTTCCTGGTACTTGGCGTAGGCCTGGCGATAGCTGGCCTGGGCCTGATCGACGATCTGGTTGGCTTCGGCATCGGTCTTGTTGCCACGCGCCTTGATCAGGTTGACCAGCGCCTGACGGTCAGCAGCATCCCAGGCTTCGTTGCCCTTGGCCTTGATGCGATCCAGCAGCCCACCGATCTGCTCATCGGCCTGTTGTGGGTTGTTGGCACTGCGTTCGGCGGTGTTCTGCGCATCCTGAGCCGTGGACTGTGCTTGTTGTGCCACATTGTCCGGGTTCAGTTCGGCCTTGCCGGTCTGACGCATGGCCAGTTCGATTTCGTTCTGGATGTCATTGAGGTTGAAATCGATGCCCTGTTGCTTGAGCTGGTCCTGAATCTTGTCGCCCAGCGCCGGCGCCACCTGGGCGATACCGCTGCCGACGGCTGACAGGCCACTGCCGGCCAGGTTAAGGCCACCACGGACCACGCCGGTCACGGCGCTGGACACCAGGTACACGGTAATCAGCGAGACCGAGGCCCAGACCAGCAGACCGTGGAAAGCGCCTTCACGCTGCGCCAGGCGACCTGCTGCCCAGCCACCGACGAACAGCGAGATGACAGCGCTGACGACCACCCAGATACCGGCGCCGGTGCCCAGTCCGGAGACCGGGTTGGCTTCCTGCATCGGATCGATGGCGGCCGTACCAATGGCAGTCCCCAGCAAGTTCAACAACAGTGAAACGATCAAGGCCAGAACAACACCGGCCAGAATGGCACTCCATGAAATGCGTTTAAGTAAAGGCGCCACAGTATTGGCTGTGTAGTAATCCGGTGCGGCATAGCCTGCCGGTGGGTTTCGATCATCGCGAATCATGGTGGTCATCCTTCAGTCAATGGCAGGGGCACCGCATGGGGTGCACATAGCAATGACTCTTGCTGCGCGCAGGAAGTTTGAAAATTTTTACCAGAAAATTCGCAGTATTAAAGGGTGTTAAAAGTTCGATACATTTATAAAAATAACCTCGAAAAGGCTTCTCTGTTTATACGTTATATGGGATCCAACTTGATGGACCCATTGCTGTCGACAGGCAAGGTCCGTGAGGAGCGCCGGGCATGTTAGGATCGCGATTTTTCCGCCAATCTTCATCAGGGCCATCATGCGACCTCAATCCACACTCACCGTAGTGCCTGTCAATCGCCCGCTGACCGGTCGTGTCAGCCCGCCGGGCTCCAAATCCATCACCAACCGTGCCTTGCTGCTGGCCGGTCTGGCCAAAGGCACCAGCCGCCTGACCGGCGCGCTCAAGAGTGACGATACCCGGGTGATGTCCGAGGCCCTGCGGTTGATGGGTGTGCAGGTCGACGAGCCGGACGACAGCACCTTTGTGGTCACCAGCACCGGCCACTGGCAGGCGCCGGGCCAGCCGCTGATGCTGGGCAATGCCGGCACCGCCACCCGCTTTCTGACGGCGGCGCTGGCCAACTTCGAGGGCGACTTCGTGGTCGATGGCGACGAATACATGCGCAAGCGCCCCATCGGCCCGCTGGTCGATGCGCTGCAGCGCATGGGTGTGCAGGCCAGCGCACCGACCGGCTGCCCGCCGGTGGCAATCAAGGGCCGTGGCGGCCTGGCGGCCGGACGCATCGAGATCGATGGCAACCTGTCCAGCCAGTACGTCTCGGCGTTGCTGATGGCCGGCGCGTGCGGCCAGGGCCCATTAGAGGTGGCCCTGACCGGCAGCGAGATCGGCGCACGCGGCTATGTGGACCTGACCCTGGCGGCCATGCAGGCTTTCGGTGCCGAAGTCGAGGCCATCGGTGAGTCAGCCTGGCGAGTAGCGGCCACCGGCTACCGTGCCACCGATTTTCATATCGAGCCGGATGCGTCGGCAGCCACTTACCTGTGGGCGGCCCAGGCGCTGACCGCAGGCCGTATCGACCTGGGCGTGGCCACCGAGGCCTTTACCCAGCCCGACGCGCTGGCCAGCCAGATCATCGAGCGCTTCCCGGACATGCCGGCGGTGATCGACGGCTCGCAGATGCAGGACGCGATTCCGACGCTGGCGGTGCTGGCGGCCTTCAATAACCAGCCGGTACGCTTTGTGGGCATTGCCAACCTGCGGGTCAAGGAGTGCGACCGGATTCGCGCATTGTCTGACGGCCTTTGTGCCATCGACCCGAAACTGGCGGTGGAAGAGGGCGATGACCTGGTGGTCAACGCTGATCCACAGCTGGCCGGTCGTACCGTGGATGCGCTGATCGACACCCATTCCGACCACCGCATCGCCATGTGCTTTGCCCTGGCGGGCCTGAAAGTGGCCGGCATCCGCATTCTTGATCCGTTGTGCGTCGGCAAGACCTACCCGGGCTACTGGACGGCGCTGGAGTCGCTGGGCGTGCAGTTGCAGCGTCAGGGTTGAGGGCTTGAGGGCGCTGCAGAAGTACCTGACATTCGCCTGTTGCGCAGGTACAGGCACCGATGGTCCTTGCCTGCGCCAGGCCAGAGCCTGGCGAACTATGCTTGATCAGGCAGGGTAGCCATCGCTGCCCACCCGCAGGGACAGCGGGTGTCATTCGCAACGGCCAGGGAAGGCTTGATCATGAACCGTTTCATCAAACAACTTGTTATAGGTACCTGTCCTTTTTTGCTCTTTGGACAGGCGACTCAGGCCATGGCCGATCAATGCCCTGAAGTGTCCGACTTTACCCAGAAAGGCCAGGGAACGACCATGGCGTTTCAGGCGGTCTTGCTGTACCTCGAAGGCCAGATCATTTTTTGCGAATACACAAAAGGCTCCTACAAGTCCCTGCTGCAGATCCAGAGCACGACGCCTGTGGTGGCAGAGGGTGAATACTGGGGCGAGCAGGATGATCCTTTGCCCCTGTGCAGTGAAAGCGTGGAAAAATGCACGTTCACGCTGCACTCGAACGAGTGAAAGCCTGCCTGGCGTTGACGTGCACCCATCCGGCCTTTGTCAATGATCCCCGAATGGCCCGCTGGCAGCAAATGCACCGCCCTGATAGCGCCGGGCCGGGTCATCGGCCGCTGGCAGTGGCTGGCGCTCGACCTGGGCCCGAAAGGCTTCGGAGCTGTCCTGCGGCTGGTAGTCCAGATGTGCGGCCAGGCAATTGTCCCACCACACCGTCTGGTTGGCCGACACACCGTAAACCACGGTGTGCCCGACATCGGGCGCGTACAAGGCCCGCTCGACCAGGCGGGTCAGGTCGTCGTAGCTGAGCCAGGTGTCGAGCATGCGATGGTTCAACGGCTCGGCAAACGAAGAACCAATGCGCAAGCTGACGGTTTCGATGCCGTAGCGATCAAAGTAGAAACTGGCCATGTCTTCGCCGTATGACTTGGACAGGCCGTAATAACTGTCGGGACGGCGCGGCGACTGCGCGTCGATTACCTGGTCCTGCCCATAGAAGCCGATCACATGATTGGAGCTGGCGAAGATCACCCGCTTGACGCCGTGCCGGCGCGCGGCTTCATAGATGTGGAAGATGCCACTGATATTGGCGCCCAGGATTTCCTCGAACGGCCGCTCGACCGAGACACCGCCGAAATGCAGGATCACGTCGACCCCCTCGACCAGGGCGTGCACCGCCTGCTTGTCGGCCAGGTCGCAGCGCTGGATTTCTTCATGGGCACCGCGGGCCGGTGCCATTTCACTGATGTCGGACAGGCGTAGAACCTGGGCGTGGGGCTGCAATGAATCACGCAGGACCTTGCCCAGGCCGCCAGCGGCCCCGGTGAGCAACAGGCGATTGAAAGGCGTAAGAGAAGAAGAGGGCATGGGCTAGACCTTGTTGTATGTCGTCGTATGACTTTTCCGGATTATCCGGAGCTTCATGCGCTATTGTCAATGCGCCCGGGTGTGAGAAAACCTCGTGCCTCGAAAGTCCGCCCGCCGCGCCAAGGCGCAGCGCTGTCGTACAGCAAACCCCCGCGCTCCTGCAACGGGTGAGTTCATATCCGATAAAGCCAGTTGTTTTATGTTTATTGAGAGGATGGCCACCGCTCGCAAAATGCCAATTTCTTCATGTCGTCATACAACGTGCCCGGGTCAGGATCAGTTCGTCAGGCCGGTGTGACATTCAGGGCATGGCGTTGAACTGCCTCGGCCGGTGGCCTCTCTATGCTCAATGACACTCCTGAAATAATGCTCTGGTCGTTCATCGCGCGTAGGAGGGAACCGTCAAGGAGACCACCTGATGAGAATCGCCCAGATCGCGCCCCTGGCCGAAAGCTGCCCGCCGCAGTTGTACGGGGGCACCGAACGCATTGTGTCGTACCTGACCGAAGAGCTGGTTCGCCTGGGGCATGAGGTGACGCTGTTTGCCAGCGGCGACTCGCAGACCCGGGCGCGCCTGGTGGCAGGCGTGCCTCGGGCCTTGCGCCTGGGCCCAAGGCCCGAATTTCCCGACACCTTCCCCTTGCTGATGCTGGATCGGGTGATCAGGCAGGCGGAACAGTTCGACGTGCTGCATTTTCATGGTGGTCACGCCCATCTACCCATGAGTGCCGCCTTGGGAGCACGAGCCGTCACGACCCTGCACGGGCCGTTGCAGCATCCGGAACTGCTGGCCTTTCATGCCGGCTTTCCCGAAGCACCGCTGGTGTCGATTTCGATGGCACAGCGGCGCCATCTGC
This sequence comes from Pseudomonas ovata, assembly GCF_003131185.1. GTDB lineage: Bacteria > Pseudomonadota > Gammaproteobacteria > Pseudomonadales > Pseudomonadaceae > Aquipseudomonas > Aquipseudomonas ovata. Next base: position 124,206 of record NZ_QFFU01000013.1, read on the forward strand.
AGCGTGGTGTGCACTGGGTCGCCAATATTGCGCATGGGTTGCCGCACGATCTGCTGCCTTTCACTGCCCGGCCCTCAGGCGACTACCTGGCTTTTCTGGGGCGTATTTCCAGGGAGAAACGACCGGATCGCGCCATCGAGATTGCCTTGGCGTGCGGTCTGCCGCTACGTATTGCGGCCAAGGTCGACCCGGCCGATGAGGCTTACTGGCGTCAGCAGATCCAGCCGCTGATCGAGGCCAACCCCTCGATCGAGTTCATCGGTGAAATCGACGAGCATCAGAAGGCCGCGTTTCTTGGCAATGCCAGGGCCTTGCTGTTTCCCATCGACTGGCCAGAGCCGTTCGGGCTGGTGATGATCGAGGCCATGGCCTGTGGTACGCCGGTGATTGCCTTCAATCAGGGATCGGTACCGGAGGTCATCACGCCTGGGCAATCGGGCTTTATCGTCGAGAGCGTCGAGCAGGCGGTGGCGGCCATCGGCACGCTCGCCTGCCTTGAGCGTCGCAGGGTGCGCGCAGCATTCGAGCAGCGATTCACAGTGGAACGCATGGCCGCGCAGTACCTGGCGCTGTATCGACAGCAGGGCGGGCAGGCCGACCGCTCACCGGCACCCAGCGGCAGCTCGTTGCAGGAATTGCGTCCGCGCACCCTCAAGCATAACGACACCTTTGGGGTCTTTGATCCTCATGGCGATGTGCAGGCGACTGCCGACAGCCCTCAAGGCCTGTTTCACCGTGACACACGGCACTTGTCGCACTGGCGCCTGACCCTTAACGGAGTGCGTCCGTTATTGCTCAGCTCGACCCTGCGTGACGACAATGCCATGCTGACGTGCGACCTGAGCAACCCGGGCCTTGAGGACACCCAGGATGCAGAGGGTATGCCCCACGGGCTGATCCATCTGCGTCGCTCGCGATTTCTCTGGCAGCGTTCATGTTTCGAGCGGATCACGTTGCGCAATTTCGACCAGCAGCCCTGGCAGGTACAGCTGCAGATTCGCTTTGGCGCCGACTTCAAAGACCTGTTCGAGGTCCGTGGCACATCGCGTCGTCAGACCGGCCAGCCGCACCCGGCGGCGCTGGAGGCACAGCAGGCACAGCTTTCCTACACCGGGCTGGACGGACGGTTGCGCACCACGACGGTACGTTTTGATCCACCGCCACAGCAACTCGACGGCGAACAGGCGGTGTTCGAGCTGACCCTGGCACCCGGTGAACGTCGCTCATTGTTCGTGGCCATCGACTGTGATGCAGGCGCTTATCCTGTGCCGGTGCGGCATGCCTTTTTCAGTTCGGTGCGCGATGCCCGGCGCGAGCTGCGCACGTTTTCGTCGCGGGCAGCGGCGATCCAGACCTCACATGAGGTGTTCAACGAGGTGGTACGGCGCAGTATTTCCGACTTGTACATGCTGATGACCAAGACTGAGCACGGGCTTTATCCTTATGCCGGCATTCCCTGGTACAGCACGGTCTTTGGCCGTGATGCGCTGATTACCGCGCTGGAAATGCTCTGGGTCGACCCCGGTATTGCCCGCGGTGTATTGGGCCATCTGGCGGCGCAGCAGGCCCGGGAGCTGTGCGCTGACAGCGATGCCGAGCCTGGCAAGATCGTGCATGAAGTCCGGCACGGAGAGATGGCCGTGCTGGGTGAGGTGCCGTTTCGCTGTTATTACGGCAGCATGGATGCCACGCCCTTGTTTGTGATGCTGGCCGGTGCCTATCTTTCGCGCACCAGTGATGTCGCCACGCTGCAGCACCTGTGGCCGTCGATCGAAGCGGCGCTGGTCTGGATCGATCACTACGGCGACCGTGATGGCGACGGCTTTTTCGAGTACCACCGGCGTGCTGACAGCGGCTTGCTCAACCAGGGCTGGAAAGACAGCCACGATGCGGTCTTTCATGCCGATGGCCGGCTGGCCAAAGGGCCGATCGCCCTGGTCGAGGTCCAGGCCTATGTCTATGGCGCCTGGGAAGCCGCGCGCAGCATCGCCCGGCGCCTGGGGCACACCGAGCGGGCCGCGCAACTTAAGGGCAAGGCGGTGCGTCTGCGTCGCCAGTTCGATGAGCAGTTCTTCGATGAAGCGTTGGGCACTTATGTGCTGGCCCTGGATGGCGACAAGCAGCCCTGCCGGGTACGCACCTCCAATGCCGGGCATGCGTTGTTCACTGGCATTGCCTACACCGAACGCGCCCGCCATGTGGTGGCCACGCTGATGGGGCGTTCATCGTTCAGTGGCTGGGGGGTGCGCACGCTGGCTTCGGCGCAGGCGCGCTACAACCCGATGAGCTATCACAACGGTTCGGTCTGGCCCCACGACAATGCGCTGATTGCCGCCGGGTTTTCCCGTTATGGCTTTCGTCGTGAAGCGGCGCATCTGTGCGAAGGGCTGTTCGCGGCCGCGACCTACCTCGACCTGCGCCGCCTGCCGGAACTGTTCTGCGGCTTTGCCCGCCAGCGTACCCAGGGACCGACATTCTACCCGGTGGCGTGCTCGCCCCAGGCCTGGGCGGCGGCGGCGCCGTTGTCGATGCTGCAGTCATGCCTGGGGCTGCAGTTTGACCCGCAAGGACTGCGCGTGATCTTCGACGAGCCGGTGCTGCCGGCCTTTCTCGATCAGGTTCTGTTGCGCCGCCTGCCGGTCGGCCAGGGTTCGGTCGACCTGGCCTTGCGGCGCTCGGGCAGCAGCGTGCTGAGCGAGGTATTGCAACGCCAGGGTGATGTGCGGGTACTGGTCACCAGTTGAACGGGGCAACAGCCTGTCATTTCATGGGTTCCAGCCCGTTGTCACGCATTGTGCCGGCCGCTTCGCTCGAGGCCAGGTAATCGAGCAGCGCCTGGGCGTCCTGCGGGTGATTGCTGCGACTGGCCACGGCGCCGCAGTACAAGGTCATCTGCTGTGCCTGATCGGGGATCAGCCCCACAATCTGGATACCGTTCGCCTGCTTGAGCTCGCTGAGCTGCTGAAAACCCACCTGCGCCTCGCCACGCGCCAGGACATCGCCTACCGGCTCAGTGCTGATCATCCGGCTCTTGTCTTGTACACGATCGGCAATGTGCATCCGGTTGAACATCACCCGCGATACATAAAGACCGCTGGAGCTGTCCGAATAGGCGATGGACGAAGCGTCCAGCAGGGTCTGGCGGAAGTTCTCCATGGTGCTGATATCCGGCTTGGGCGCCCCGGCCGGCACGGCCAAGGCAATAAAGGCCTTGCCCAGTTCGACGCGGCTGTCGGCATCGGCATGCCCGTCCTTGATCAGCCGTTCCAGGGCCGGACGGCTCAACAGCACAACATCGGCCGGCTCCTGGCGAGCCATGCGATTGGCTATCGCATAGGGTGCATTGCCTGTCGAGGGCGCCAGTTGCGCCACCAGGCGTACGCCAGTGCGCTTCTCATAGTCGGTGCTTAGTGCCTGGAAAGCGCCCATGGTGGCGCTGGAGGCCAGAACGATCAGTTGTAGAGGCTTGGCAGTGGCTGCATACGCAAAAGACAGCGGCAGAAAAGACAGAACACCGCCGAGCAGCCAGGGAAGTAGATTTTTCAATGGAAGATTGACCTTGCTGTCACTTGAATCGGCAAGTATGTGGCAAAAACGCGCAGGCGTCGGGCAACCGAGGGCAATTGGCGGCAGATTTCGGGCCCGGTACGGGTCCATCCATCGCTTGATCGGGCCGGGTCGCCTGTTGACTGCCACACTGATTGACGTCTGTATCCCGAACCTGGAAACCGTGTAGATCGGGCGCCATGCGTCAAGGTTCCTGTCGACGGCGGTGGTCACCCTGAAGTGTCCTGCACGATCAAATCCGTTGCACGCTTACTTGTTACAGGCGTGAACAGGCCCGTCGGGTTCAGTTGCCCTTGAACAGCGATACGGATTATTCAACCGGCGGTATCAGCCGCTTTATTCACTTTACAGACAGTCGGTTGCCTGTATGAACACTGAGTCTGAAATCGATATTTCAGGCCTGAGGTGTTACGACAAGAGTGTCGATGATGTCACCTATAGCGTTCCGCGCGGCATTACCCGGGAAACCCGAGGCCGTGTGTGGATCGTTCGTGTCCTGAAAAACAAGAAAGTGCAAGTGTCCGCCCGCTTTACCGATCGGCGCTTCGGGGGCACGCGGCGTGCACTCGATGCCGCCATTCTTCATCTGCTTCATAGTGGCCATGCCTGGCGTCGCGACGATGTGCTGCAATTGAATGAACGTACGGCGGTTCATTGGCGCAAGCGCAGTGGCGTCGGATTATGTGCCGTGGCGTATGTCACGCATCGGGGACCCGGGCGGGGCGAGACCTTTTTTCTTTCCACCTACCGGCGCGTGGCCAGTGGCCGGGGCATGGAGAAGTTTCGCGGCAAGCTGGTGAGTGTGCTGGAACGGGCCTGGGAAATAGACAACGAGGCCAGGGACACGCCTTATCCGGTGCAGAAAAGCATTCGCCAGGCAGTCGATCGCTTGCTCGACAGTGACGTATTTACGCGTTTCAAGCAGGCCGGACAACGTAAGGTTGACCAGATTGCCGTGGCCCAGTATGTGGAATCCCTGAACCGCTACAAGGGACGCTGGTGATGCTCTAAAAGGCCGCGTTTAATATTAAAATGAGGGGGATATTCAAGCCCATCCAACTTGTTACAGGGGTGTAGAAGAGTGTCGTTAACCCATGGATATCACGGCGCCTGCTGATTATTTCCGACCCCTGTACAATCCGATAGGCGGTTGAAACAGACCGTTGGCTTGATCAGCCCTGATCGATGATGAATAATCGCTGGGCTGGCGCGCTGGATAATGTCAGCCGATTCAGCCTGTTGTCCCGATGGGCTTACACTAAAACAGGGAACTCCAACTTAAGGCGTTTGTCATTTTTTTAGTTGCCTGATCCATGATGACGAACTGTGCAGATATGGCCATTTAATATTGCTTTGCCATATCTACAGATCCTGCAGTGAACCGGTTCGCAAAACGACGGTGCCGCGCAAGGTTTTTTACTGCCAGGCCCGGATAATGACAGCAGGATATTTTTCATGGCTTCTGACGTTTCACAGATTCCGGACAGCGTTCAGGGCGAACGCCTGGACCACCGGATCAGGCGGACACCGCACAGCGCAATCGAGGCAGGCATCATGCTGAAAATGACACGCAAGGCCAGCCTGGATCTGGACGAGATTTTCCAGCATTACAAGGAACTGGTCGGTGCCGAACAGGCCGAGGCCATTGTCGATGACGTAATGGCCGAGAGTCAGGCGCTGGAACGCTGCAGCGCGCTGGACACGACCCATCCCCAGAACATGCCGGCCGTACGCGAACTGGCGCTCAAGCGCTGGCCGTTCCTGACCACCTACCATGTCACACCCGGATCTATACAGATCCTGAGTTTCCTGCATCGAAACGGCCAGCCCATCAACCAGCCACTGGAGCCCAGCACCGACGTCTGGGTGCGCTCCTCGGTCGATGTCTCTGGCCTGCGTTGTTATCAGAAAACCATCGATGGGCTGACCTACAACGTGCCCCGTGGCATCAGCCGCGAGGTCCGCAGCGCGGTCTGGGTCGTGCGTATCGTGCGCGACAAGCGTGTCATATTGCAGTCGCGATTTGCCGATGCCACATTCGGCAGCACGCTGGGTGCGCTGGAAGCGGCGAGCATTCACCTCAAGCACAGTGGTCATGCGTGCCTTGAGCAAGACATCCTGCAACTTGACGAGCATGCCGCTGTGCATTGGCGCAAGCGCAGTGGGGTGGGCCTGTGTGCGGTGTCCTATGTCACCAGCAACGGACCGGGCCGTGGTGAGACGTTCTTTATCTCGACCTGGAAACGGGTTGAAAGCGGTCGGGGCCTGGACAAGTTCCGCGCCAAGCTGGTGGAAACACTGGCGTGCTCCCATGCCTTGCAACACGACCTGGCCCAAGTGCCGGAGCCGGTGCTCAAACACCTGGAAATCCAGGTTAAAAAGCTGATGGCCAGCGCGTCTTTCGAGGCGTTTGTAGAGGCTGGCAAGCGCAAGGCCGAGCGTATTGCGGTCGGCGAATATGTCGACAGCCTCAGGTAGTTCAAGAGAGCACCCAAGGAGGCCGGCCATTGGAGAATGACGCATGCCTGTGTTCAGAGCAGGATATCGCGCAGGCAAGGCAGTTCAATAAGAAGCTTGCCTGGCTGCCGCGTTTTCGCATCAGAAATCGCCTCACACCCATGGCCATTCAGGCCCTGCTGCGCATGAGCCAGTTGGGGCGCAGCCGTGGTCTGCACAGGCATGGCCTGCACGCCGAACGCAGAATCGTGACAGTGGACGGAACGACGGTGCCGGTCAGGATCATCAGGCCCGCTGGCAAGGCCAGGGGGATCGTGCTCGATTTCCATGGTGGCGGTTGGGTGATCGGCAACGCGCAGATGAATGACGACCTCAACGCCGGCCTGGTCAAGGCCTGCGACGTGGCGGTCATTTCAGTGGATTACCGGCTTGCCGTGTCGACACCGATCGAAGGTCTGCTCCAGGACTGCCTGTGTGCTGCCCGCTGGCTGCTGGGGGACGCTCCGGAATTTGCCGGTTTACCCGTCATTGTTGTCGGCGAGTCAGCCGGTGGCCATCTGGCGGTGGCCACGTTACTGGCGTTGAAAGCGTGGCCTGACCTGCTGCGTCGGGTCAGTGCTACGGTGCTGTACTACGGGGTGTTCGACCTCAGCGGCACACCCAGTGTGCGCACCGCCGGCCCGGAGACACTGTTGCTGGACGGCCCGGGCATGGTCGAGGCGTTTCAGATGCTTACCCCTGGACTGAGCGATGCACAACGTCGACAGGCTCCGGTCTCACCGCTGTATGGCGACTTCACCGATTTCCCGCCTGCGCTGATGTTTGTTGGCGAGCTGGATCCGCTTAGCGATGACACCTTCGGCCTGGCCGAACGCTGGGCCCGGTCGGCAGAGGTTGAAATGCACAGGTTGCCGGCCGCACCGCATGGGTTCATTCATTTCCCCACGACGATGGCGAACAAGGTGCTGGCGTACACCCGTCAATGGGTGACGAAGCGGATCGGGGATTGAGTGGAGGAATCTTCAAGAGAGATTCTGTCGTGAGAGGTGCCGCCCGGCGCCTCCCACATCAAATGGACTCAAACCTTGAAGCGGCTGACCATCATCTGCAACTGACCACCCAGACGCGCCAGTTCGACGCTTGAAGCCGCCGTTTCTTCGCTGGCCGCAGCGGTCTGTTCAGACACGTCACGCACGTTGACAATGCTGCGGCTGATTTCCTCGGCCACCGCGCTCTGCTGTTCGGCGGCAGCGGCGATCTGCTGGTTCATGGCCTGAATGTTGGAGACTGTCTGGGTGATGCTGCCCAGCGAATCACCGGCCTTGCGGCTCAACTCCACGCTGCTGTTGGTCAGCTCACGGCTGCCAAGCATGATGCTCGACACTTGGCGGGTGCCGCTCTGCAGGCCGGCGACCAGGCCTTCGATTTCTTCGGTTGACTGTTGGGTGCGCTGGGCCAGCCCACGCACCTCATCAGCGACCACGGCAAAGCCACGCCCGGCTTCGCCGGCACGTGCCGCCTCAATGGCGGCGTTGAGGGCCAGCAGGTTGGTCTGCTGGGCCACGGACTTGATGACGTCCATGACCTTGCCGATCTTGTCGCTTTCCTGTTCCAGCTCGGTCATGGCATCGGCGGAACGCTTGACCTCGGTGGCCAGGCGTTCGATCTGGGCAATCGCCTCGCCCACCACCCGGTCGCCATCGCGCGCTTCACGGTCGGCGGCCGAAGCGGCTTGCGAGGCCTGTTCGGCATTGCGGGCCACTTCCTGGACGGTGGCCGACATTTCATGCATGGCCGTGGCCACCTGGTCGGTTTCGGTTTTCTGGCTGTTGACGCCGGCGCTGGTCTGCTCGGTGACGGCCGAGAGTTCTTCGGCGGCGCTGGCAATCTGGGTCACGCTGTCACGAATGCCGGTGATCAGCTCGCGCAAGGTGCTGCCCATGCGCTGGATGCCTTGTTGCAGCACACCCAGTTCGTCGCGGCGCGTCACTTCCAGGGTGCGGGTCAGGTCGCCCGAGGCAATACGCTCGACCACTTCCAGTGTCTGCTGCAGCGGGCGGGTGATCTGGCGGGTAATCAACACGGCCGCCACGATACCGAGGATCAGGGCCAGCAAGGTGCAGATGACCTGCCATTGACGGGCCTGGGCGCTTTCTATGTCACGACGGTCCAGTTGAAGCTGGTTGAGGTCTTCGTTGATCTTGACGATGTCCTGGCCCTGAGTGGTCATTTCCTTGCGTGCCTGAACGATCTGCGCATCACCTGCCTTGAAACCTTGCAGGGCCGCACGGTAACCCAGCAGCGCGTTTTCCAGCTGCTTGACGCGTGCAGCCTGGCTGCCAGCGAAGACGCTGTTCATGCGCTCCAGCCCGTTGAGGGTCGTCTCCAGCTGGCCGAAGGCTTTTTGCTCGCCCTCAGGATTGGGAGCTGCCGCGTAGCCACGCACTTCGTAACGCACCTTGAGCAGGTCCAGGCGGGTCTGGACCATGACCTGGTATTGCTCCAGTTGTTCGGCATCACCCTGGACTTCAGCCAGGGTCTGGTCGACCAGCTCAGCAGCCTTTTGTGCCTGGATGGCCATGTCGGCCCGCGCCTGATTGCTGGTCTTGTAGCCGGTACGCATGTCGTTGAACGACTGCTGATAAGCGCTGCTGACCTGGCTCAACTGATTGAGCATCTTGAGGTTGTCGGCGCTTTTAAAGGTCTTGAGCAGGTAGTCGATCTGGCCCTTGAAGCCATCGAAGGACGCCTGCACGGTGTCGGCCACCTTTTCGTCACCGTTGGCCACCATGTACTGCAGGCGGGCAACACGCAATTTGGTCAACTGGACATTGAGCGTGCCGATGTCGCTCATCCAGTTGCTGCGGTCAATGAGCTTGCCCAGACCGGTCCAGCTGACAAGGGCTAAAATGGCAGTAAAAACAAGCACCAGACCAAAGCCCAGCGCCAGTTTCATATTGACGCTGATATTGGAAAACCAGCTGTTCATTCGACGTTCTCCTGGAATGTCTATTCTAATGATTCGGGCCGCTGGGATTGTTTTTGTGAGGCCATCGCAAGGTATAACGCACTACGCTATCGGCGGCAGAACGTCTGGCTGTAAGGAAAAATGAGTAATTTTTTGAAAAAAGCCTGTTCTTCTTTCACCAGCCTTTCATTTGGTGCAGGCCACGTTTATAAAGGGCTCCAGGACCCTTCATAAAAACAATGCCACCGGGCCGATACCGAATGAAAAGCCGCTTGCAACTCATCTATACTTCCGTTCATCTATTCCTAGTTGACGTACGACATCGTTCTTGTTCAAGAACCTTAAAGTTCTAGAACGTTAAGACGTGTCCGTTATTTTCCCGTTCCTGATGACTGCTGAGATAAACCCTGATGAATTTGAAGTTTCGTCATAAGATCCTGTTGGCCGCCTCGGGCGTTGTGGTATTGGCCTTTGCGCTGTTCACCTTGTACAACGACTACCTGCAACGCATGACCATCCGCCAGAACCTTGAGGCCTCGGTCGGCCAGGCGGGCGAATTGACGGCCAGCAGTGTGCAGAACTGGCTGAGCGGCCGGATTCTGGCACTGGATAACCTCACACAGGACGTGGAGCGCCAAGGCATCAAGACCAATGACCTGGGCGGTCTGGTCGGTGCGCAATCGCTGCTTTCCACTTTCCAGTTCACCTACATCGGTGACAGCGACGGTGTATTCACCCAGCGCCCGGACGCACAGATGCCGGCCGGCTATGACCCGCGCAAACGACCGTGGTACAGCTCGACGGTAGCGGCGGGCAAAACCATCATCAGCGCTCCCTACCAGGCGTCGGTAGGGGGGCTTGTCGTTACCATTGCCAGCCCGATCCGGTCCGGTGGGCAGATCAATGGCGTGGCTGGGGGTGACCTGAGCCTCGATGTCCTGGTCAAGATCATCAATTCGGTCGATTTCGGTGGCCTGGGCCATGCGGTATTGGTGAGCCGCGACGGGCAGGTGATCGTCAGCCCGGACAAGGACCAGGTCATGAAAAACCTCAAGGATCTTTATCCGGGCCAGACCCTGGCGCTGGAAAAGCCCCTGCGTGAAGTCGTGCTCAATGGTCAGGCGCGGCTGCTGTCCTTTACCCCGATCACCGGCCTGCCAGGGGCTGACTGGTATATCGGGCTGTCGATCGACAAGGAAAAAGCCTATGCGCCACTGCGCCAGTTCCGCCAGTCGGCCTTGATTGCGGTGCTGATTGCGGTGGCCGTGATCGCTCTGCTGCTGAGCCTGCTGATCAGTGCGCTGATGCGTCCGCTGACTGATATGGGCCGTGCGATGCAGGACATTGCCGAGGGTGAGGGTGACCTGACCCGCCGCCTGAAACTGCAGGGCAATGACGAGTTTTCCGAACTGGGCGGTTCGTTCAACCGCTTTGTCGAGCGCGTCCATGCCTCGATTGCTGAAGTCTCATCGGCCACTTTGCAGGTGCATGACCTGTCACAACGGGTGGTAGAGTCGTCCAACTCGTCGATCATCGGCTTCGATGAACAGAGCGCCCGCACCAATAGCGTTGCGGCAGCCATCAACGAACTGGGGGCGGCGACCCAGGAAATTGCCCGTAATGCTTCTGATGCATCGGGCCAGGCCAGTGATGCGCGCGAGCAGGCCGAGGACGGTCGGCGTGTGGTCGAACAGACGATTCGCTCGATGAGCGAGTTGTCGAGCAAGATCAGTGGTTCATGTGTACAGATCGAGAAGCTCAACGCCAGCACCGACAACATCGGCCACATTCTCGACGTGATCAAGGGTATTTCGCAGCAAACCAACCTGTTGGCGCTCAACGCAGCGATTGAGGCCGCACGGGCCGGTGAGGCCGGGCGCGGCTTTGCGGTGGTCGCCGACGAGGTGCGCAACCTGGCGCATCGCACGCAGGAGTCGGCGGACGAAATCCACAAAATGATCGGTGAACTGCAAAGTGGTTCTCACGAAGCGGTGATCAACATGAATGAAAGCCAGGCTTCCAGCCAGAGCAGTGTCGAGGTGGCGAACCAGGCGGGCAGCCGCCTGCAGGATGTCACCCGGCGCATTGGTGAAATCGATGGCATGAACCAGTCGGTCGCTGCCGCCACCGAGGAGCAGACCGCCGTGGTAGAAACCCTCAACGTCGACATCAACCAGATCAACACCCTCAATCAGCAAGGTGTGGCCAACCTCAACGAAACTCTCAAAGACTGCGCCGCCTTGTCGCAACAGGCCGGTCGCCTCAAGCAACTGGTTGACAGCTTCAAGATCTGACGTCTTTTCAGCCCGCTGAAATGAAACGCCCCCTATCATCGGAGGCGTTTCATTTCGATGAGGGCCTGAGTGAGGGTTCATTAACCTGATCAGAACCTGAGTGCCTGCAAATAAAGGCTTTAACCGCAAATGTACGCGGAGGGTGCCTCCGCGTACATTGCGCTGTAAACTTTGCTTCTTTGTGTGTCCTTTCCTTGCGAGAAGAAATGAGCAAGCTGACCCTGTCATTTATCAAAACCGTGGAAAAACCAGGCCGGTATGCTGACGAGCGTGGCCTGTTTTTGCGGGTGAGTGCCGGCGGCAGTAAAAGCTGGGTGTTACGTTACCAACGTGACAAACGCCGGCATGACCTGGGTCTTGGCGCGTTTCCAGCCGTTTCATTGAAGGCCGCACGCCTGGCGGCCGACACACATCGTCTGGCCCTGAGCAAGGGAATCGACCCTTTGGCACAACGCCAGGCCGAGCAACAGAGCGTTCTGGCGGCAGCAGGTCCGGTGACCTTTCGCGAAGAAGCCGAGCGCTATATCCAGACACACCAGCAGAGCTGGAAAAACGTCCGGCATGCCCAGCAATGGACGCATTCGCTGGACGATCATGTCTATCCACGGCTGGGCGCAATGACGGTCGAGGCTATTGAGACCGACGATGTGCTGGATGTGCTAATACCCATCTGGAGCCGCATTCCTGAAACGGCTTCGCGCCTGCGCAACCGTATCGAGCTGGTGCTCGATGCGGCCAAGGCGCGCAAACTGCGCACGGGCGAAAACCCGGCTCGCTGGCGCGGCCACCTGGACAAGCTGTTGCCGCGACAAAAGCGCAGCCAGATGCCATTTTCGGCCATGCCGGCTGATCGGCTGGGCGCGTTTGTCCGTGAACTGGACAGCCTGGACAGTACAGCAGCACGCGCTTGTGAGCTGATCATCCATACGGCCTGCCGCAGTGCGGAGGTGTGTGAAGCGCGCTGGGAGGAGGTCGACCTGGTCAATCGGGTCTGGAACATCGACGCCCGACGAATGAAGGCCGGCAAGCTTCATCGCGTACCGTTGGTGGAGGCCGCGCTGCAGGTACTGGAGCAACAGCGTGGTAAACACCCTTTATATGTCTTTCCCAATGCCCGCCATAGCGGTGCGCTCCCGGGCAACGCCATTCGCCGGGTCATGGCGCAATTGAATGCCGATGACTATGTGCCGCATGGCTTCCGCTCCAGCTTTCGCACCTGGGCGGCCGAACACACCGATTTCCCCAGGGACGTCTGCGAAATGGCCCTGGCCCATACCCTGGGCGACAAGGTTGAAGCGGCTTATCACCGGGGTGACCTGCTGGATAAACGCCGGCAGCTCATGACCGCCTGGAGCGCCTTTATCGAGCAAGGCACCCGCCAGGTCGTCAGTCATCTACAGCCGGAAGGTTAAGGTCCAGTTGATCGTCGTTGTGAGGCAGGTTGTCCTCTGACGTTCTGGCGCGGCTCTCGGAGTACGTGGAGGCCACCAGGCTGGAGCGGCTCTGGGGTAGCTGAGACTTGCGCATGCCGACCAAGTCATTGGGATTGAGGTACAGGTTCATCCGTGGGATGACTTCAATGCGACTTTTCTTGTCCGGCCGTTCGGCCTGGCGTACATGGCGATCAAAATCACGCAACTCGTGAACCTCGATCGGCTTTTCACCGGCCAGTACAAACAGCGGCAAATTGCTGTGGATCATCGCGTCGTAACGGGAACTGGCCGAGAAATACAGCATCGCCCGTGGGTGTGGCGCCACTTTCTTGTATTTGACCAAGGTGGCATGGTCCGCCAGGTTGACGATACGCCGCAGTTCAGCGCCGGCAAGGGTCTCACCGGGCGCGACATTGTCGCGGTCCGACTGCTGCTCGGCAGCCTTGGCCAACAGCTCGCGTACCTTGCCGACCTCAACCCGCTCACCGCCGGTGGTGTGGCCGGCCCAGGTAAAGACAATCAAGCGCGGGCAACTGTCGAAGGCCTGGGTATGACGGCCCAGTTGCTTCATGCTGAATTGATGCCCCAGGGCCTGCCGCAGAATCTTGGAGCGTGCCGTGGTGGCCAGATTCAGTTCCAGGCGGGTCTTTTCGATCATGGCCATCAGTTCGTCCTTGAGATCATTGATTTCACGGACCCAAGGTAAGACGCTGTCGCGCACGGCAAAGTAACCCGGCAAGCGCATGACCGTACCGGGTGCCTGGCCGACAACACGTTCAAACGCCGTCATGGCCTGTATGGCAGCCTCGATGGCGGCCTGTCCTTCAAGGCGTTGTGCATCGATACGATCAGGTGCCTTTTGCTCTGCCAGGACAGGCAACTTCCAGACCGTACCGTTGACCACCAGGCTGGGCCATAGTTGATTAAAGACATGAAGCCTGGAAACCAGGCGCTCATGCACGGACACGATTTCAGTAAGCATATGCTCTCCTTTTCAATACCACCCCTAAATAAAGACCCCAAATAAAACAACACATTCTGCGCAAACCGGGTCGGGTAATCCGGGAAGGTAGAGCGGCTAACCTCTTTTGGTTCTCTAGGGGTGGTATTGATTTTGATAGCTATCTATCTTTATAGATAGCTATCTTTTTAGCTAACCCCTAGCCAGGCAGGCTGAGCGCTGTGATTGAACCAAAGAGATAGCTATCTATCTAGCTATCGATAAATGGATTACCTGCCCAACTCTTCAACTACTTGAGGTTGTAGTGCTTTTTTAACAGCTGCTGAACAATGTCAGTTTCAGTGACGCGCTTTCCGCTCTTGGCTGACTCTTGTGCAGCCCCCATTTTCAGTGCGTTGGCAATGTCCCACCGTAAGCGAAACAGCTTCTGGATGGTCGGCTCTGGCTTGAAGGCTTCAATGGTCGGTTCCTGGGCCACAGGTTCTTCACGGACTGTCATTTTGTTCAAGGCCTTGTCGGCCTCCCCGCCTTCGAGAAAATCGTTCGGGTCCTTCTTGAAGCTTTTGATGTCTGGCTTGGACTTGATCATGCCAGTACCTCGGCAAAGAACGCGTTCATTTCCTGAATGGCGGCATGATCACGCTTGAGCTCATGAACGATCGCCCCTTCACTGATGCAGCGACGGAAAGCCACACGCTCACAGATTTTGGTCTTGAAGACACTGAATGACTGCTCTTCCAGGAAGTGCAGCATCTCACCGGTGTCCTTGGTGCGGGTATCGACTCGGGACAACAGCATCTTCACATTCAGGTCGGGGTTGTAGTCGCGTGCAAGGTCAACGACCGTCAACAAATCCGTCATTGCTGCTGCGTCAAACGAGCTGGCGCCTACGGGCACGATGACGACTTCAGCCAACAACAATGCAGAGCGCAGTCCCACCGAATCTCGGCCACCGGCATCGACAACGACGTGCTCATAAGACGTTGCCAGCTGGCGGCCTTCCGAATTGATGGCTTTGCCTTGCAGACAGACCGTGGTCGGGCTTGGGCTGTACTCGGGGTTATCACGGCGCCAGGCGGCCCAACTGGCCGCACTGGCTTGCGGATCGCCGTCGATCAGCAATGTCTTTCCTCGTGTTGCCAGCATGGTTGCCAGGTGCACGGCTGTGGTGGTTTTGCCAACGCCCCCTTTGGTATTGACGCATGCAAAAATAGTCACTGCGGTCTCCTTCTCGTTGCGGCAGCTATATATAGGCCGTTCTTTCGACGTGCATTATAGCTATCTATCTATATAGCTAGCTATTTTAAATGCGCTTTCCTCCGAGCGCAGGTCTTCCATTCCAGCTGTCAGCTGAGTGACTTGTGCTTGTAGGGAAAATCCGAACACTTTGAAAGATTCTGCTTTTTGTATTGCGCGTTTTCTTCTGCTTTGCTTGTCGGTAACGTTTCTGGTGATCATGGGCAAAGTGCGGCCCCGATGCCCGCGACTGCAGTGATATGACGTCGAATGCATTGCACCTGGTGTTTTTTCATCACGCCGGCAATTCGGCAGAAAATTTTCCATGGCACCTGAAAAACTCATCTGCACACCTCGTAGCAATAGCCTCAAAAGACCCTGAGAAGAGTTTTGAGCGGTTTTACCCTTGTTTGCACATCCGTGGAGCTTAGGCATGCATTTCGTGCAACCTGCAAGCTCTCAGGAGGTTTTGGCGCTATTTCCTTTTTGCTCTGTGCTTTTGATTTTTCATCCCAGAAAAAAATCAGCTCTTCGCGTGTGTTTTTAAAATCTTTTTTTCTTGTTTTTAAAGCTTGTTTTTAAAGCTTGTTTTTAGCACCTCTGGAGGCCTTGATTTACGTGGCCTCCAGAGGTGCAACGACTACAAATTCCGGCTATACGACTACAAATTCCGGCTATGACGACTACAGATTCCAGCTGTATCGACTACAAATTTCAGCTATGACGACTACAAATTCCGGCTGTTATCCACAGGCAGTCAACGATTTTTGGATCCCAATTTAAGCTAAGTGATCCTTTGCCTCGATGTCATCCCGGCAGGCTCGACAAAGGTCGAAAATAAGCGGCGAAACAGGGGCTGGCTATCGACTACAAATTCCGGCTATGGCTCAACGCCTCGCCAAACGTGGCCCTCAGCCATGCCAGTGCGTCTGACAGACGCGTCCTACACGCCCTTCATGTGCTCATAACGACTACAAATTCCGGCTACTGCCAGACTTGCGGGTAACGACTACAAATTCCGGCTACCGTCGATCATGGCGCCGCAACTGAAAATCCAGGTCAAACCGGTGCCGGTCATCGACTACAAATTCCGGCTATGGCTTATGGCTATTAACGACTGGATATTTCAGGCATGCACAAACCAGACGAAAAACGGTTGCCAAGCTTGTTACTATCGACTCATCAACGCGCCCGGAGTAGTCGATGACCGCCAAAGAACCTTCGTCACTGCTGGTGACGAAAGCCAACGATCTGATCAGTGCTTCCTACCGCCTGACCCTGCAGGAACAGCGCCTGCTGCTGGCCGCGATCGCCCAGGTCGACCCGCGCAAACCGATGCCCTCCAAGATCACCGTGACCGCCGCCAGCTTTGCCGAGATCTACGGTGTGCCGATCCGTTTTGCCTATACCAATCTCAAGGAAGCGGCCGATTCCCTCTACGAGCGCGATATCCAGACGTTCGACGGCAAGAACCGCACGCGCATCCGCTGGGTGTACAAGGCGACCTATGCCGAGGGCGAGGGACGTGTGACGTTGAATTTCACGGTGGATGTGATCCCCTACCTGTCGATGCTCAACAGCAAGCTGACCTCGTACGACCTACGCCGTGTGGCCAACCTCAATTCGATGCACAGCTTTCGGCTGTTCGAGCTGATGATGCAGTTCAAGAGCACTGGCGTTCTGGTCATCGAGGTCGAGAGGCTGCGCATCCTTCTGGACCTGGGCGACAGCTACAAGCGCTTCAACAACCTGCGTCAGCGTGTCATCACGCCCTCGATCAACGAGATCATGGCCAAGTCGGGCATCTCGATTACCTACGAGACAATCACCGAAGGCAAGACCGTGAAAAGCCTGGTGTTCCGCTTTCAAGAGGCTGCCCAGTTGCGACTGTCACTGGGGGATACCTTGCAGGCACTTCCCGAAAACCCGCTGGATATCTTGAAAGATTAGTATTTAAAACAGTAAGTTGCGGAATTAAAAGATAGCTATATATCTAGATAGCTATCTATGTTTTTCGTTATTACCATAGCCGGAATTTGTAGTCGATGCACCGCTCCGGTTCACCTGCGACGTCGGTTTTGGTGTCGGCCGTGCCGATTCGGCTGCCTTGCCTGGTAAACCGGTCCTGTAGAGCCCAGGCATCGGCACATCGCTTTTTACGGGGGCTGCACGTCATTTTTCGCGCAACTGCGTGCTGATCCGTATAGATAGATAGCTATATAGATAGCTGTTTTTTTGCCTGTCACTTGAAACCAAAGGCCGAAACATTCTGTAGCCGGAATTTGTAGTCGATAGCACTGGCCGCCCAGAGCTTGAACATGCACCTGAGCGATCAGGCAAGAAACGTCTTGCGCGATATAAAGGCCGCAACGGATCCAGTCAGTGCTGACGAGCGGCAAAGGGCTGGCAGGTACTTGTCGACAGGCTGCATCGTGACCGTACGCTCAACGATGAAGCCTTAGTCAACAGGTTCAAGATCAGGCTGTTGGAGCCGATGATATAGGTGTGTGGGCCGGCCTTGAGCAGTTCGCCTGCCAAAGTGCTAGCATCCGCGGCATCAAGCTTGCGTGATGCGATGCCGGCCTGTTGGCCAGCAGCCCTTTTCCTATCGTGACTTTCTCTCCTGGACGCCATGCGACTCTTTTTTGATCCCAAGCGAGACATCGATGCAGCCCTGCTGCGCTACCGTCGTCTTTTCGGGGTGCTTGCCCTGTTCAGCGGGGTGATCAACCTGCTGATGCTGGTGCCTTCTGTTTATATGATGCAGGTCTTCGACCGTGTCCTGACCAGCCGTAACGAAACCACGCTGCTGATGTTGAGCCTGATCCTGCTCATCTTCTTTGCGGTCAGTTGTGCACTGGAGTGGGTGCGTGGCCAGGTCATGATCAAGATGAGCGCGGGTCTGGACACGCAGCTGGGTGAACGGGTCTTTGACGCCGCCTTTCAGCGCAGCCTCAAGGAAAACAGTAGCAACCCGGCCCAGGTCCTGAGCGATCTGAACAGCATTCGCCAGTTCGTCACCGGGCCTGCGTTGATTGCGCTGTTCGATGCGCCGTGGCTGCCGATCTACGTCATTGCGACCTTTCTGTTTCACCCTCTGCTCGGTGTGTTCACGGTCATCGGTTCGCTGATCCTGGCCGGGCTTGCGATCTGGAACGAGTTGACCACGCGCAAGAGCATGAGCGAGGCCAACCGCTTGTCGGTGGCGTCTTCGAGCTATGTGAACGGTACCTTGCAGAACGCTGAGGTCATTCAGGCCATGGGCATGCTCCAGCCCTTGCGTCGTCGCTGGTACAACGTCCAGCAACAGGTCATCACCGAACAGGGCGAGGCCAGCGACCGCAGTTCACGCATTGCGGCGATTTCGCGTTTTATTCGCATGACCTGGCAATCCCTGGCCCTGGGCCTGGGCGCGATACTGGTGATCGAGAATCAGATTTCGGCCGGGGTCATGATTGCCGTCTCCGTCCTGCTTGGGCGCGCGATGGCGCCGGCCGAGGCGCTGATCGGCTCGTGGAAGCAGATGGGCAATGCCAAAAGCAGCTATGAACGCTTGAACCGCCTGCTCAATGAATTCCCCAAGGACACCGCACGCATGCCGCTGCCGGCGCCCACCGGTGCCCTGAGCATCGACAAGCTGGTGATCACCCCGCCGGGCCTGCAGCGCCCGGCCGTCAACGGTGTGACCTTCAAGCTGGCCAAGGGCGAAGTGCTGGCAATCATCGGCCCGAGCGCCTCGGGCAAATCATCCCTGGCGCGCGCCATGGTCGGCATCTGGCCGGCCAGCCACGGTTCGGTGCGCCTGGACAATGCCGAAGTCAGCCAGTGGTCGCGCGAGGCGCTGGGGCCCCACCTGGGCTACCTGCCACAGGACATCGAGCTGTTCGACGGCACGATTGCCGAAAACATCGCCCGCTTTGGCGCAGTGGACTCCGACAAAGTCATTGAGGCCGCGCAGATGGCCGGCATCCACGAAATGATCCTGCACTTCCCCAAAGGCTACGATGCCTTGCTGGGCACAGGGGGGCTGGGTCTGTCAGGCGGCCAGAAACAACGTGTCGCCCTGGCCCGTGCGCTCTATGACACCCCTTCGCTGGTGGTGCTCGATGAGCCCAACTCCAACCTCGATGACGCCGGTGAGGCTGCACTGGTGCAGGCAGTGCGCAAGCTCAAGGACAAAGGCAGCACCGTGGTGCTGGTGACCCACAGGCCGAACATCCTGGGGGTGGTCGACAAACTGCTGTTTCTCAAGGAAGGCGTTCAGCAACTGTTCGGCCCGCGCGACCAGGTGATGAAAACCCTGATGCCGGCGGCGGCGCCCAAAGCGGTCGCGCCTGCCAGTGCACCCGACAGCAACCCGGAAACCAGCAATCAAAAAGCCTGAGGCATCCATGCAAGCCAGTCAGAACGACCTGTCCACCCCGGTCTCCAAACCCGATGCCGATGCCAATAACATCGCCCGCGTCGGTATGTGGTGCCTGCTGCTGGGCCTGGGCGGCTTTTTTCTCTGGGCCGGTTTTGCACCGCTCGACCGGGGCGTGGTGGGCAGTGGCTCGGTGGTGGTGTCCGGCGAGCGCAAGACAGTGCAATCACGCAGCGGCGGCATGATCGAGCGCATCCTGGTGCGTGAAGGCGACCAGGTGCAGCAAGGTCAGGTGGTGGTACAGCTCAACACCGTGCAGGCCAAGTCGCAGCTTGATGTCGCCATCGGCCAATGGCTGAGTGCTCGGGCCGTCGAAGAGCGGCTGATGGCCGAGCGCCTGGACCGTGACCATATTCAATGGTCGCCCGACCTGCTGGCCCGCGCCGACGACCCGCGGGCGCGAGCGTCCATGGAACTGCAAGGCTACCTGTTCGCCACACGCCGTGCCGAGCTGGCCAGCCGCTTGCAGATCAACCAGCACGAAATCGCTTCGCTGAACGAACAACTGGCCGGTTACGAAGAGATCAAGCGCAACCACTCGGCACAGCTGCAATTTCAGCAGCAGGAACTCAAGGGCCTGCGTGAGCTGGCCCGCGAAGGCTATCTGCCGCGCAACCGCCTGTTCGAGGCCGAGAGCAATGCTGCACAATTGAGCGCACAACTGGCCGCGACGATTTCCGACATCGGCCGCACTCGCCAGGGCATCAATGAAAGCAAGCTCAAGACCCTGCAGCAGGGTCAGTTGTTTCGCAGCGATGCCGAATCGCAACTGACCCAGGTCTCAGGCCAGAGCTCAAGCCTGGCCGACCAGATCAAGGCCCTGGAATTTGAACTCAACAGTGCCGCTGTCGTGGCACCGGTCGCCGGTCAGGTGATGAGCCTGGCCGTGCACACCGTTGGCGGTATCGCCCAGCCCGGCCAGCGGCTGATGGACATCGTGCCGCAAGGGTCCAGTTGGGTGGTCAAGGCGCAATTCCCGCCCATGATGGCCGATCGGCTCAAGCCCGGGCTGGTCGTGGACCTGCGCTTTGGTTCGTTGCAACGCGTACACACCCCGGTCATTGTCGGCAAGGTCCAGACCGTATCGCCAGACCAGTTGATCGATGAGCACACCAACTCGCCGTATTTCTCGGTGGAGGTCTCGGTCAATCCTGAGCAAGTCGAAGAGCTGCACAACCTGGGCCTGGACATCAAGCCGGGCATGCAGGCCGAGGTACTGGTCAAGACCGGTGAACGCACCCTGGCCAACTATCTGATGCAGCCGATCGCCGAGCGTATGGCCGGCGCCTTCAAGGAAGAATGACCGTGCGCCTGCCTGTCGCTGTATTTGCCCTGCTGTTCTCCTGCCACCTGTTGGCGGCCGACGATCAACTGTCGCTGGTGGCCTTGTATGACGCCTCGCGCCTGAACGATGCGGCCTACCAGGTGGCCAACCATGATTACGAAGCCTCGCGCCAGGAAGAAGCGATCGGTCGCAGTGGCCTGTTGCCCCAGGTGGCGATCAATTCGCGTTATGGCCATGGTGGCAAATTCAACAAGGAGTCGGCGGCCAACAGCGGCGAAGACCAGTTTGCCTCCGACAGCATTGCCCTGACGGTCAGCCAGCCGCTGTTCGACAAAGGCCGCTGGGCGGCCTACGAGCAGGCCAAGGCCCGTGCCCGGCTGGGAGAGTTTCAGCACGACAACGCCGGACAAGCGCTGTACGACCGGGTGGTACAGGCCTATTTCGATGTGGCACAGGTCGAAAACGAACTGAAACTGACCTCCCAGCAGAAAGCGTCCATTGCCGCCCTGGCCAAACAGTCCAAGCGCCTGTTCGAGGCCGGCGAAGGCACCATCACTGACCTTGAAGAAGCCCAGGCCCGGCTTGATGCCATCAGCGCCCAGGAAATCGAAGCCCAGGCCCGGCGCCGCGCCGCCTTGCGCAAACTCTCCGGCCGGGCCGGCCTGCCCGTCAACGATATTCAGCCCATGCAGGAGCCTTCGCCGGCCAACGCCCTGCTGGCGCCTGAGGAAGACCTCGATTACTGGATGCTCAAGGCCGATCAGGCCGCCGCCGAACTGGGCGTCAGCCGGGCCACGATCAAGGTGGCCGAAGCCAACCTGAAACTGCAGAAGTCCGGACACTACCCGACCGTCGCCCTGAGCGGACGCATGGCGCGAGTCGACCAGAGCGACATCAACGAGTTGTCCCAGCGACAGTCGACTTACTACGTGGGGGTGGTGGTCGACATTCCGCTGTACCAGGGCGGTGGCGTCAGTGCCTCGTCGGAAAAGGCCCGCTCGGCCCTGGAAAGCGCCCGTTCCAGCTATGACGCGCAACTGCAGCAGTTGACCGAAGATGTCGAGGCCAACTACCTGGGCGTGGTTGCCGGCTTCGAGAAAATCCGTGCGCTGATCACTGCCGTGCGCTCCAGCCAGGTCGCCCTGACTTCAGCTGAAAAGGGCTACCAGGCCGGCGTGCGCTCCACCCTGGACATCCTCGATGCTCAGCAACGCCTGTTCTCGGCCCGGCGCGACCTGCTCGACACCCGCCTGGCAGTGTTGCAAAGCTACGTCAACCTGCACACCCGCACCGGCCAGATGACCCGCAGCAAACTGGAAAAGGTGCAGGGGCTGTTCTGAAAACAACCGCCTGATGTACAGGCGGTTGCTGTTGTGGCCGTCCCCGCGCGCTCATCAAACATAAAATAACTTATTGATTTTCTTGGCTATAAAATTCACACCCGTAGGAGCCCGCTTGCCGGCGACCGAGTGCGCAGCGCTCGCAGAAATCTGCGAAACGCCGCAAATTTACGACTGCTACGCAGCCGGTCGCCGGCAAGACGGATGGCCGCCCCCGCGCTCCTACAACGCCACGCGGCTGATTGCCGCTTCGAAATCGCGCACAAACCCCGGTGTATCGAACAGCGGTGAGGTGTCGCGGGCCTGGATCAGACGCTGACGCAGGCCGGGCAACAGATCGGGCTCGGTCGCCAGTTGCACGGCGCGGTCTTCGTAGTCGGCCAGGGTGGTGGTGATCAGCTCCGGCAGATCCAGCGCCGTCAGCAGGCTGCCGGCCATGCGCGAGGCGAAGGTGCGGCCTGAGCGGGTGAGCACCGGCAGTCCCATCCACAGCGCATCGTTGGCCGTGGTTCCGGCGTTGAACGGATAGGCGTCCAGAAACAGGTCGGCGGCCGTGTAGCGCGCCAGGTACTCCGGCGGTGCCACCCGCGGGGCGAACAGCAGGCGAGCCGGATCGATGCCTTGCGCCTTTGCCCGGGTGCACAGGTTGTCTTGGGCCCAGCGGTTATCGGCCAGTAACCACAGCAGACTGTCAGGGGCGCGCTGCAGGATGCGCATCCAGCAGTCGAAGACCTCCTCGTTGAACTTGTAGTTATTGTTGAACGAGCAGAAAACGAAGCGATCATCCGGCAGGCCGCACTGGGCCCGGGTCGGCAGGGCTGCCACCGGCCGCTGCCGGTCACTGCACTGGTAGATCTTGTCCAGGTACAGCGGCGTTTCGCTGTAGTAGGGTTTTTCGGTGTCAGGAATCAGGTAGCGGTCGGCAATCACGTAGTCGATGGCCGGCAGTCCCGTGGTGCCGGGAAAGCCCAGGTACGTCATCTGCACGGGGGCCGGCCGGTAGGCCACGATGTCCGCGCGCGCCCCGGACGTCAGCCCGTGCAGGTCGATCAGAATGTCGATCTCATGGCTGCGGATGCACTGCGCCGCGGCCGCATCACTCATCGCACCGATGAGCACGAAATGATCCATGGCCTGTTTCACCCGCGCACGCAGCGGCGAGCCATCCTCGCGGCTCCAGCAGAAGCCGTAGACCTCGAAGCGCTCGCGGTCGATCAACTCGAACAGCTCGACCGTCAGCAATGACACGGCATGCAGGCAGAAGTCTGACGACAAGAAGCCGATGCGCAGCTTCTGGTGGCCATACCCTTGCGCCGTGGCCAGGGCCGGCACGCGCACATTGACCCTTTCCTTGACGAAATGCATGGCCGCTGCCAGTTGCAGGCCCGGGTCACCACTGCCGGCCAGCAACGCCAGAGGCGAAGACGCCTTGAGCAGATCGCCTTTGCTCAAACCTTCAGGCGCGTCGTACACCGGCCATACGCATTGTTTCTGACGCAGGTGCACCCAGTGTTGAATGACCTTGGGCTGGACCGGATCGGCCAGCAGGCTGGTGTGCAAAATGGCTTCGGCGGGCTGTAACTGGCGGGTTTCTTCCAGCAGCCGGCCCAGGTTGTTACAGGTCAGCACATACAGGTCACGGCTCTGCTGTGCATCGACCAGGCGCTTGTCGAGCATCGATTGCCAGGTGGCCAGTGCTTCCTGCGGCTTGAGCTGACGCTCCTGCAGCGAGCCCAGGTTGAACCAGGCCTGGGCGAATTCGGGGTTTTGCGCGATGGCGGCGCGATAGGCCTGCTCGGCGGCGTCTATTTGTCCAAGGCCGGACAGCGTAACGCCCAGGTTGAACTGAATGATGTAATTGATCGCCGAATGACAATGCCCAAGCCAGCGCTGATACAGCGTCGCGACATCGTGGGGACGCTGGGCGGCATTGAGCTGGTCGGCGATCTGCAGCAGTTGCATCGGCTCCAGCGCAACACGTTCAGCGCGTTGCAAGGCGCTGGCAAACACCGCATCGAGGTCCGGGCTATCAAGGTTCTCGGTCTGCATTGAAGGCTCCACACAAAAAAATACCGGGCTTTCGCAAGCCCGGTATCAAGGTCTATCAAAGGTTTAACACTGAATATCAGCTAATCCAAGTCTGAACATCGGTGGCCACCAGCAATTGCACGTCACCGTCGTTGTACACGTTGTAGCTCGCGCCATCGACGGTTGCCGTGCCTGCCGCTTGCCACTCGCCGGCAGCGCCCTGGACGTGGACTGTATCGTTCTGGTCACCGTTGATGATCATCTGCACCGGTGCAGCAGCACCGTTGCTCACATCAACCTGTCCGGCCTGGCCCAGCTGGCTGACGGCCTGAGCATCCAGGGTCAGCGAGGTGGTGGCGCCGTTGTCGGCCGCCAGATCGATGCTGCCCAGGGTATGGGCACCGACGACCGATACATCCAGTTGCGTCAGGTCGATGGACTGACCGCCATTGCCATCGGTGCGGAACCACACGTCAGCAATGGTATGGGTCTGGCCATCACCGGTTTCGAAGCTGCTGTGCAGCCCGATCAGGTTGCCGTGGTTCAGCTCGGTGGTGGTGGCCACGTCCAGATTGAACTGGGTGATGCCCAGGTCTTTCAGGGTGTGCAGCTCGCCCGCCTCACTGATGCCATCGTTGTTGCTGTCGACCCAGACCTGCAGGGCACCGAACAACTGGTCGCCGGCATTCACTACGCCGTCGTGGTTGCTGTCCATGCTCTGGAGGGCTTCGAAACCGTCCTTGGCCAGCGAACCGTCCGGCAGGCGGAACGAGGAACCGAACAGTTCGGAGCCATCGTTGATCTGACCGTCGCCATTGACGTCCAGTACCAGCAGGCCATCACCGCCGGCAGTCCAGCCGGTAGCTTCCTTATGACCGTCGGCGTTGAGGTCAAAGCGCGCGCCGGTGGTCAGGTGGGAGGTCTGCACGCCGTCACCGTTGAGGTCCAGAACCAGCGGCGTGGACAAGGCCAGCGCGTCGATCTGGGCTGCACTCATCGCTTGCAGCTGCACAGTGGTGAAGGCATCGACCTGGGTCATTTTCAGGTGCGACAGCTGATCGGTGGTCAGTGCCGCCGCCTGGGTGGCGGTAAGCGCCTTGACTTGAGCGGTGGTAATCGCCGCCAGGTCAGCCGTTTCGATCGCGCGGACCTGAGCGGTGGTCAGCGCCGCGATATCGGCGGTTTCCATCGCCGCAAGCTGCGTCGATTTCAGGGCCACGATTTGCGCCGTGGTCAATGCAGCAACCTGGCCGGTGGTCATGGCCTTGATCTGTGCAGTGGTCAAGGCCGCGACATCAACAGTATCCAGAGCGGCGACCTGAGTGGTGGTCAAGGCCGCGATCTGGGTCGTTTTCAGCGCAACCACTTGAGCGGTGCTCAGCGCCTTGACCTGAGCGGTGGTCAGGGCTGCAGTCTGAGCGGTGGTCAGGGCCGCGACACTGGCCACCGACAGGGCGGCGACATCGGCGGTCTGCAGAGCGGCGACCTGGCCTGTGGTCAGGGCAGCGATCTGGGCCGTTTTCAGCGCGGCGACCTGACCTGTGGTCAAGGCGACGATCTGGGCGGTGGTCAGAGCGGCCACGTCAGCGGTTTCCAGGGCAGCGACCTGAGTGACTTTCAGTGCAGCCACTTGGGCTGTGGTCAATGCGGCGACCTGGCCGGTGGTCAAAGCAACCACCTGAGCGGTGGTCAAGGCGCCCACATCGGCAGTTTCCATTGCCGCGACCTGGCCGGTGGTCAGTGCCGCAACCTGAGTCACTTTCAGCGCCGCCACTTGGGCGGTGGTCAGTGCCACGATGCCGCCGGTGGTCAGGGCTGCGACATCAGCGTTTTGCATCGCTGCGATCTGGGCAGGTTTGAGCGCTGCGACTTGGGCTGTGGTCAGGTTGGCCACCTGAGCGGTCGTCAACGCGACAACCTGAGCGGTGGTCAGCGCCGCCACATCGACGGTTTGCATGGCCGCCACTTGCGTGGTGGTCAACGCCGCCACTTGAGCGGTGGTCAGACCGGCCACTTGCGCGGTGCTCAATGCCACCATTTGCGCGGTGGTCAGCTTGGACACCTGGGCGGTGGTCAGTGCAGCAAGGCTGGCAACCGGCAGGGCGGCCAGGTCGGCTGTTTCAATCGCCGCCACTTGGGCGGTGGTCAAAGCGGCCAACTGGGTGGTTTTCAGCGCTGCGATCTGACCGGTAGTCAGGGCTGCGATCTGACCGGTGGTCAAGGCCGCGACATCGGCGTTTTGCATCGCTGCGATCTGTGCAGGCTTGAGTGCCGCCACTTGCGCGGTGGTCAGGTTAGCCACCTGAGCGGTGGTCAACGCGACGACCTGAGCGGTGGTCAGCGCCGCTACGTCAGCGGTCTGCATGGCCGCCACTTGCGTGGTGGTCAACGCCGCCACTTGAGCGGTGCTCAAAGCGGCCACCTGGGCGGTGGTCAAGGCCACAACCTGAGCGGTAGTCAATGCTGCCGTTTGAGCGGTAGTCAGCGCCTTGATGCTGGCCACCGGCAGGGCCGCCAGATCAGCCGTTTGAATGGCCGCCACCTGGGTGGTGGTCAACGCGGCAATCTGAGTGGTTTTCAGCGCAGCGATCTGAGCGGTGCCCAGCGCAGCAATCTGAGCGGCGCTCAGGACTGCGAAATCGGCGTTCTGCATCGCCGCCACCTGTGCCGGCTTGAGTGCCGCCACTTGGGCGGTGGTCAGGTTGGCCACTTGGGCGGTGGTCAGGGCCACGATCTGAGCGGTGGTCAGAGCCGCTACATCAGCGGTCTCCAGCGCCGCGACCTGAGTGGTGGTCAGGTTGGCCACCTGGGCGGTGGTCAGTGCCACAACCTGAGCGGTGGTCAGTGCCGCGATCTGACCGGTGGTCAAGACCGCGACATCAGCGTTCTGCATTGCCGTGATTTGTGCAGGCTTGAGCGCGGCCACTTGGGCTGTGGTCAGGTTGGCCACCTGAGCGGTGGTCAACGCGACAACCTGAGCGGTGGTCAGTGCAGCCACATCGGCCGTTTCCAGCGCTGCGACCTGAGCGGTGGTCAGGTTGGCCACCTGAGCGGTGGTCAGAGCGGCCACTTGCGCAGAGGTCAAAGCCGCTACTTGGGCTGTGGTCAGCTTGGACACCTGAGCGGTGGTCAGTGCCGCAATGCTGGTCACCGGCAGGGCGGCCAGGTCGGCCGTTTCAATGGCCGCCACCTGGGCAGTGGTCAGCGCCGCGACCTGAGCGGTTTTCAGCGCCGCGACCTGGGCGGTGGTCAGCGCTACGATCTGACCGGTGGTCAGTGCCGCGACATCAGCGTTTTGCATCGCTGCGATCTGGGCAGGTTTGAGCGCCGCGACTTGGGCTGTGGTCAGGTTGGCCACCTGAGCGGTGGTCAACGCGACAACCTGAGCGGTGGTCAGCGCCGCCACATCGACGGTTTGCATGGCCGCCACTTGCGTGGTGGTCAGGGCCGCCACTTGAGCGGTGGTCAGACCGGCCACTTGCGCGGTGCTCAATGCCACCATTTGCGCGGTGGTCAGCTTGGACACCTGGGCGGTGGTCAGTGCCGCAATGCTGGCAACCGGCAGGGCGGCCAGATCGGCTGTTTCAATGGCCGCCACTTGCGCGGTGGTCAGGGCTGCGACCTGGTTGGTTTTCAGCGCGGCGACCTGGGCGGTGGTCAGGGCCACGATCTGACCGGTGGTCAGGGCCGCCACATCGGCGGTTTCCAGCGCTGCAACCTGGGCAGGCTTGAGCGCAGCCACTTGGGCTGTGGTCAGGTTGGCCACCTGAGCGGTGGTCAACGCGACAACCTGAGCGGTGGTCAGCGCCGCCACGTCGACGGTTTGCATGGCCGCCACTTGCGTGGTGGTCAACGCCGCCACTTGAGCGGTGGTCAGAGCGGCCACTTGCGCGGTGCTCAATGCCACCACTTGCGCGGTGGTCAGCTTGGACACCTGGGCAGTGGTCAGTGCCGCAATACTGGCGACCGGCAGGGCGGCCAGGTCGACCGTTTCAATGGCCGCCACTTGCGCGGTGGTCAGGGCGGCGACCTGAGCGGTTTTCAGTGCCGCCACTTGAGCGGTGGTCAGGGCCACAATGCTGCCAGTGGTCAGGGCCGCCACATCGGCGGTTTCCAGCGCTGCGACCTGGGCAGGCTTGAGCGCGGCCACTTGAGCAGTGGTCAGGTTGGCCACCTGGGCGGTGGTCAGTGCTGCGACCTGAGCAGTGGTCAAGGACGCCACATCAACCGGTTGCATGGCCGCCACTTGCGTGGTGGTCAACGCCGCCACTTGAGCGGTGGTCAGTGCTGCGACCTGAGCGGTGGTCAGGGCCACGATGCTGCCAGTGGTCAGGACTGCCACATCAGCGGTTTCCAGCGCCGCAACCTGTGCAGGCTTGAGCGCGGCCACTTGGGCAGTGGTCAGGTTGGCCACCTGGGCGGTGGTCAGGGCCACGACCTGAGCGGTAGTCAGCGCGGCCACATCGGCCGTTTCCATCGCGGCTACTTGGGCTGTCGTCAGATTGGCCACCTGAGCGGTGGTCAAAGCTGCAACCTGAGTGGTGGTCAAGGCCACTACTTGAGCAGTGGTCAGCTTGGACACCTGGGCAGTGGTCAGTGCCGCAATGCTGGCGATCGGCAGAGCAGGAATATCATCCGTCTCAATAGCCGCCACCTGAGTGGTGGTCAGTGCCGCGACCTGGGCGGTGGTCAGAGCCGCCACCTGGGCGGTGGTCAGGGCCACGATGCTGCCGGTGGTCAGGGCCGCGACATCAACGGTTTCCATCGCTGCGATCTGGGCAGGCTTGAGCGCCGCGACCTGATCGGTGGTGAGGTTGGCCACCTGAGCGGTGGTCAGTGCCACGACCTGTGCGGTGGTCAGGGCCGCGACATCAGCGGTTTCCAAGGCAGCGACCTGAGCGGTGGTCAGATTGGCCACCTGAGCAGTAGTCAGCGCAGCGACCTGGGCAGTGGTCAAGGCGATCACTTGATCAGTGGTCAGCTTGGACACCTGAGCCGTGGTCAGTGCCGCAATGCTGGCGACTGGCAGGGCAGAAATATCAGCCGTTTCAATGGCCGCTACTTGTGCGGTGGTCAGTGCCACGACCTGGGCAGTGGTCAGAGCCGCCACCTGGGCGCTGGTCAGGGCCACGATGCTGTCAGTGGTCAGGGCCGCCACATCGGCGGTTTCCATTGCGGCGATCTGGGCAGGCTTGAGGGCCTCTACTTGATCGGTAGTCAGCGCCGCGACCTGGGCGGTGGTCAGTGCCACAACCTGAGCGGTGGTCAGAGCTGCAACATCAGCGGTTTCCAGCGCTGCTACTTGACCGGTGGTCAGGGCTGCGACCTGAGCGGTGGTCAGCGCGACCACTTGACCGGTGGTCAAGGCCACGATGTTGTCGGTGGTCAGCGCCGCCAGATCAGCCGTTTCCAGTACTGCGATCTGGGCAGGTTTGAGCGCTGCCACTTGGTCA
Source organism: Pseudomonas ovata (assembly GCF_003131185.1). Lineage (GTDB taxonomy): Bacteria > Pseudomonadota > Gammaproteobacteria > Pseudomonadales > Pseudomonadaceae > Aquipseudomonas > Aquipseudomonas ovata. The sequence continues at coordinate 153,651 of NZ_QFFU01000013.1, forward strand.
GCCGTCAGATTGGCGGCCTGGGCGGTGGTCAGCGCCACGACCTGAGCAGTGGTCAGTGCCGCGACATCAGCCGTTTCCAGCGCGGCGACCTGAGCGGTGGTCAGATTGGCCACCTGAGCGGTGGTCAAGGCGGCGACCTGGGCAGTGGTCAAGGCGATCACTTGATCAGTGGTCAGCTTGGACACCTGGGCAGTCGTCAGTGCCGCAATACTGGCAACCGGCAGGGCGGGGATATCACCTGTTTCAATGGCCGCCACTTGCGCGGTGGTCAAGGCGGCGACTTGAGCGGTGGTCAACGCCGCGACCTGGGCAGTGGTCAGGGCCACGATGCTGTCAGTGGTCAAGGCTGCGACATCGACGGTCTGCATGGCCGCGATCTGGGCAGGCTTGAGGGCCGACACTTGATCGGCGGTCAGGTTGGCGACCTGAGCCGTAGTCAGGGCCACGATCTGGGCGGTGGTCAGCGCCGCTACGTCAGCGGTTTCCAGAGCCGCAACCTGAGTGGTGGTCAATGCCGCTACTTGAGCGGTGGTCAATGCCGCCACTTGAGCGGTGCTCAGGGCCACGATGCCGTCGGTGGTCAGTGCTGCAAGGTCCACGGTCTGCATCGCCGCGATCTGTGCAGTCTTGAGGGCTGCCACCTGATCAGTGGTCAGGTTGGCCACCTGAGCGGTGGTCAGGGCCACGATCTGGGCGGTGGTCAGCGCCGCGATATCGGCGGTTTCCATCGCCGCGACCTGGGTGGTGGTCAGGGCTGCGACCTGGGCCGTTTTCAGCGCTGCGACCTGGGCGGTGGTCAGGGCCACGATGTTATCAGTGGTCAGTGCCGCAAGATCTACAGTCTGCATCGCTGCGATTTGCGCCGTCTTGAGGGCTGCCACTTGGCCGGCGGTCAGGTTGGCGACCTGAGCGGTGGTCAGGGCCACGATCTGAGCGGTGGTCAGGGCGGCGACATCAGCGGTTTCCATCGCGGCCACTTGCGTGGTGGTCAGGGCCGCCACTTGGGC
>NZ_QFFU01000014.1 GCF_003131185.1 Pseudomonas ovata
CGGGCAGGCACCGACCGGTAGGAGCCCGCTTGCCGGCGACCGAGTGCGGAGCGCTCGCAGAATCTGTGAAACGCTGCAATTTTACGACTGCTGCGCAGCCGGTCGCGGGCAGAGCGCGCTCCTACAGATCAGGCTATTCGGGCAGGCACCGACCGGTAGGAGCCCGCTTGCCGGCGACCGAGTGCGGAGCGCTCGCAGAAATCTGTGAAACGCTGCAATTTTACGACTGCTGCGCAGCCGGTCGCGGGTAAACGCGCTCCTACAGTGCAGTGCAGTGCAGTGCAGTGCAGTGCTGCATGCACTGCATCAGGCCGGCAGGCAGACGCCGGTGCCGCCCAGGCCGCAATAGCCTTGCGGGTTCTTGGCCAGGTATTGCTGGTGATAGGCCTCGGCAAAGTACACGGTCGGCGCCTCGGCGATTTCCGTGGTGATGGTGCCCAGGCCGGCCTTTTCCAGTTCGGCCTGGAACAGCGCCTGGCTGGCCTGGGCCGCCTCAAGCTGTTCAGGTGTGGTGCAGTAGATGGCCGAGCGGTACTGAGTGCCGATGTCATTGCCCTGGCGCATGCCTTGGGTCGGGTTGTGCGCTTCCCAGAACACCTTGAGCAGTTGCTCGTAGCTGATCTTTGCCGGCTCGTAGACCACTAGCACCACTTCGGTGTGGCCGGTCAGGCCCGAGCAGACTTCTTCATAGGTCGGGTGGGGGGTCAGGCCGCCGGCATAGCCGACCACCGTGCTGACCACGCCGTCCTGTTGCCAGAAGCGCCGCTCGGCACCCCAGAAGCAGCCCAGGCCGAAGATGGCGAACTCGACATTCATCGAGAACGGCCCCAGCAGCGGGTTGCCGTTCACATAGTGTGTGTCAGGCACCTGGATCGGTGTTTCACGACCCGGCAGGGCCTGGTCGGCAGTAGGCAGTACGTTCTTGTTCACTAGAATTTCCGAGCGCAGGGTCATCGACCATATCCTCTGGAGGGGACGGGCCCTTATGCAAAGCGGGGCCGTCACAAAACGGACCGACAGTGTGCCTCAGTGCCAGTAAGCAGGGAAGAGCCGTTCAAACAGGCGGTTTGCGCGGGTAACGATTGAGCTGCTCGATCAATTGCGAGCTGCTGATCGGTTTGTCGAAGAGATACCCCTGGCCCACATCGCAGCGATGGCGGCGCAGGAAGGCCAACTGGGCGGCCGTCTCGATGCCTTCGGCCACGACCTTGAGCTTGAGGTTGTGCGCCATGGCGATGACCGCCGAGGTGATTTCCATGTCGCCTTCATCGTCGGGAATATCGCGAATGAAGCTGCGATCGATCTTGATCACGTCGATGGGAAACTTCTTCAGGTAGCTCAGCGACGAATAGCCGGTGCCGAAGTCGTCCATCGCCAGTGACAGGCCCAGGCGCTTGAGCGACTCCAGTTGCAGGCGCGTGTCCTCGGTGGCTTCCAACAGCAGGCCCTCGGTCAGTTCCAGCTCCAGCAGGGCAGGATCCAGCGCTTCTTCCTTGAGGATCGCCGCAATGGCCGGCACCAGCTCCGGGTCGGAGAATTGCTTGGGCGAGACGTTGATCGCCACCTGCAAGTGCCCGAAGCCTGCAGCCGTCAGGGCCTTGCTCATCTGGCACGACTGGCGCACCACCCACTTGCCGATCGGAATGATCAGCCCGGTTTCTTCGGCCACGCTGATGAACTGGTCCGGGCGGATCATGCCCTTTTCCGGGTGGTTCCAGCGCAGCAGGGCTTCCAGGCCATTGAGGCGGCCGGTCAGCAGGCACAGCTTGGGCTGGTAGAAGACTTCCAGTTCGTTCTGCGCCAGGGCACGGCGCAGGTTGTTCTCGACGAACAGCTTGTAGCTGGCCTCGGCATTGAGGGCCTCGGTGAACACCTGCACCTGGTGCTTGCCGTTGGCCTTGGCCTTGTGCAGGGCGAGCCCCGCATTGCGCATCAGGGTCTGTGGGTCACGGCCATGCAGCGGCGCGCAGGCCAGGCCCACCGAGGCGGTCACGCTGATCAACTGGTTGTCGACAAACATGGGTTTGTCGAGGGTCGCCAGGACTTGGTTGGCGATGCTGTGCCCGGCCTCAGGGCCGGTCTGGTCGAGCAGCACGGCAAATTCGTTGCTGGCAAAGCGCGCCAGCACATCGGCCGGGCTCAGGGTGTTGCGCAGGCGCCGGGCCAGGCTGATCAGCAGTTTGTCGCCGGTCTGGTGGCCGAGGCTGTCATTGATGCGCTTGAAGTTGTCGATGTCGACCAGCAGCAGGCTCATGGGCGTGTCGCTGTCGCGGGCGAAGCGCTCGTCAAGGTGACGAATGAACGCCGGGCGGTTGCCCAGGCTGGTCAGGTTGTCGGTGTAGGCCAGGCGTTCGATACGCTGCTGGGCCAGCTTGTTCTGGGTGATGTCCTCATAGATGCCGATGTAATGGGTCAGCTCGCGGTCGTCGCCATACACCTTGGAGATCGACAACTGGCCCCAGTAAGGCTCCAGGTTCTTGCGCCGGCTCTTGAACTCGCCCTGCCAGCTGTTGCTGTTGGCCAGGCTCGAGTGAGCATCGAACAGGGTGCTGAGGTTTTCCAGCGCCGGCAGTTCCGACAGCTTGTGGCCATTGACCTCTTCGGCGCTGTACTGGGTGATCGCCGTGAAGCTGGGGTTGACGTACTCGACCAGGCCGTCGCAGTCGACCAGCAGAAAGGCATTGGCGCTTTGCTCGACGGCGCGCTGGAACAGGTGCAGGGCACTGGTGGCGGCCCGGCGATTATGGTTGTTGATCACCTGGGCGAACTGATCGGCCAGCTCGCCGGCAAAGGCCACTTCGTCGGGCAACCACTGGCGCGCGGTGCCGCTCTGCTCCAGGCACAGTACCCCGACCAACTGGCCGTCGATGCGGATGCTGGCGTCCAGCAAGGCGCAGATGTCCCGGGCCTGCAAGGCTTCGAGCATCTCCAGGGTACGCGGGTCCTGGCGGATATCGTCGGCGTCGATGGCGCGACAATCCTGCAACGCGTTCAGGTAATCGGGGAACTGGCTCAGGTCGAGCGGTTCGGGCTGGCGATGCGCGTTGTTCTGGCGCACGTATTCGGTCACCGGATGCAGGATATGGCCGTCCAGGTTCCAGATGCTGGCGCAGGCCACATCATAGATTTCGCAGGCGCTGCGGGTGATCAGCTGTGCCGCTTCGAGCAGGGCGTTGCCGGTGAAACGGTGGCGGGTCAGGCGCAGGATCAGCTCTTGCTGGGCACGGGCGCGCTCCAGGTGCGCCAGCTGGTCGCGCTGGGTGCGCTGGTTGACCTCAAGGGCCGCTTGCAGGCGCGAGTGGCGAATCTGCAGATCAGACTGGCCATCCGGCTCGCGGTCGGCATCCGGCCAGTCCAGCACCGTGAAGTAGCCACGCAACAGCTGGCGATTGTGCTGCTTGAACGCCTCGCCGGTTTCCAGCAGGCCCATGGGGCCGTGGCTGGTGTGCAAGGTATAGCGAATCAGGTAATGCGAAGCCTTGGTCAACTGCAACTGGATATCGTCATGCAGTCTATAGCGTGCTTCAGGTTCCATCAGGCTGGCGTAGGGCGAGCCGATCAGCGAGCACAGTTCGGTCGGCGGCAGGCCGAAGGCTTTTTCACAATTAGGATCGAGATACAGCAGCGCCCAATTGGCTTCGTTAAGCCGCTCGAAACGCAGCATGCCCAGGCGCGAAGGCACAGGCAATTGCGTCACTACCTCGGCTGCCGTCCTGCCGGCAGCATCGGTCTGGCTTTTCATGAACAAACTCGCTTCCGGAATACTGATCGCACGGGCACACCGCCCGGACTATTTTCGCGTGTGGCAAGGTTGCATGATGCCGCCCGGCCTTACAAGAGAGTGCACTGGCTTAATGCCATAAATGTAACGGCCGCAGGCATCCATTCTTGACTGTGCTGTGACAAGGTCGGACAAACGGGGTTCATGTGCCCGCACGGTCTCTAATGTGTAGCTCATTGCTACGTTCATGCGTGTGACGCACGGCAGGTTTTGCGTAAAAAAACCGCACAGACGGTGGGTCGGTACACAGCGCCCAACCGGCAGGCAAAAAAAGCCCCGCCAGGGGCGGGGTTGAGGTTTGAGCGCGGGCGCTCGCAATAGTGGCCGGCCCGCCTGTTGGCGAGCCGGCGCGTGTGGCTTACAGCAGGATGGTACGGATGTCGGCCAGCAGGTCGCTCAGGCGCTTGGTGAAGCGTGCCGCCGCGGCGCCGTTGATGACGCGGTGGTCGTAGGACAACGACAGCGGCAGCATCAGGCGCGGCTGGAAGGCCTTGCCGTCCCAGACCGGCTGGATCGTGGCCTTGGACACACCCAGGATTGCCACTTCCGGCGCGTTGACGATCGGCGTGAAGCCGGTGCCGCCAATGTGACCGAGGCTGGAGATGGTGAAGCAGGCGCCTTGCATGTCGTTGGCGGTCAGCTTCTTGTTACGCGCCTTCTCGGCCAGTGCAGCGGCTTCGGCAGCCAGTTGCAGCAGGCTCTTCTGGTCGACGTCGCGGATGACCGGGACCAACAGGCCTTCCGGGGTGTCCACGGCAAAACCGATGTGCACGTACTTCTTGCGGATCACAGCCTTGCCGCTTGGTGCCAGCGAAGCGTTGAACTCCGGCAGTTCCTTGAGCAGGTGGGCGATCGATTTGAGCAGCAGTGGCAGCACGGTCAGCTTGACGCCGGCCTTTTCAGCCACGGCTTTCTGCGCGACGCGGAAGGCTTCCAGGTCGGTGATGTCGGCCTGGTCGAATTGCGTGACGTGCGGAATGTTCAGCCAGCTGCGGTGCAGGCCGGTGGCGCCCAGTTGCATCAGGCGGGTCATCGGCACTTCTTCGATTTCGCCGAAACGGCTGAAGTCGACTTCCGGGATCGGCTGGATGCCGGCACCGCCAGTTGCACCGGCAGCCGGCGCTTCCTTGGCCTTTTGCATCATGGCCTTGACGTATACCTGTACGTCTTCCTTGAGCACCCGGCCATGCGGGCCGCTGGCGCTGACAGCGCTCAACTCGACGCCGAACTCGCGGGCCAACTGACGAACCGCGGGACCTGCATGGACCTTGGCGCCGTCCTTGGCCGGTGCGGCCGGAGCAGGGGCGGCTTCGGCTTTCGGTGCCGGCGCCGGTGCGGCGGCTTCAGCCTTGGCCGGTGCCGCAGCCTCGGCCTTGGCCGGAGCGGCAGCCGGTGCAGGCGCGGCAGCAGGGGCGGCGCCGGCGATTTTCAGGCGCAGGATCAGGTCACCGGTACCGACTTCCTGTTCCAGCTTGACTTCGACACTCTCGACCACGCCGGCAGCAGGCGATGGAATTTCCATGCTTGCCTTGTCGGATTCGAGGGTGATCAGCGACTGGTCGGCTTCGATGGTGTCGCCTGGCTTGACCAGCAGCTCGATGATCTTGGCCTTGCCCGACGAGCCGATGTCCGGCACATGGATGTCCTGGATGCTGGCAGCGGCCGCCGGAGCGGGTTCGGCTGCGGCTGGCGCGGCAGGTGCTTCAGCCGGTTTTGCGGCAGCAGCGGGGGCGGCAGCGGGTGCCGGCTCGGCGGCTGGGGCCGCGGCTTCGCCTTCGACTTCCAGCTCGAACAGCTCGTCGCCTTCTTTGAGGCGGTCGCCCAGCTTGACCTTCAGGGCCTTGATCACGCCACCCTTGGGTGCCGGGATTTCCATGCTCGCCTTGTCCGACTCGAGCGTCAGGACGCTCTGCTCGGCTTCGATGCGGTCACCGACCTTGACCATCAATTCAATGACTTCACCTTCACCGTTGCCGATGTCGGGTACGCGAATCAGCTCACTCACAATGTCTCTCCTTCGCAGAACCTGCTCTTGGCCTGTGGCGCCGGGCCTGTACGACGAAACAGCAGCGGATGCAGGTGGCGCATCAGCGGCTGTCTCGGGGTGCAGGCCCGTGCCAGGGGCGGTTCAGAGCGGGTCTTAGCAGTCCAGTGGGTTGCGTTTTTCCGGGTCGATGCCAAACCGGGCAATGGCTTCAGCCACGACTTTCGGTTCGATGTCGCCACGGTCGGCCAGGGCTTCCAGGGCGGCCAGTACCACGAAGTTGCGGTCCACTTCGAAGAAGTGACGCAGCTTGCGGCGGCTGTCGCTACGGCCGAAGCCGTCGGTGCCCAGCACCTTGTATTCCTTGGACGGGACCCACTGACGGATCTGGTCGGCGAACAGCTTCATGTAGTCGGTCGATGCGATCACAGGACCTTTACGGCCGCTCAGGCATTGCTCGACGTACGTCTGCTGAGGCTTCTGGCCCGGGTGCAGGCGGTTGGAGCGCTCGACTGCCAGGCCGTCGCGACGCAGTTCGTTGAAGCTGGTAACGCTCCAGACGTCGGCGCCGACGTTGAACTCTTCACGCAGGATCTTCGCCGCTTCACGCACTTCACGCAGGATGGTGCCCGAACCCAGCAGCTGGACGTGGTGCGCCGCTGCCTTGGTGTCTTCTTCGAGCAGGTACATGCCCTTGATGATGCCTTCCTCGACGCCGACCGGAATGGCCGGCTGGGTGTAGGCTTCGTTCATCACGGTGATGTAGTAGAAGATGTCCTGTTGCTCTTCGGTCATCTTCTTCATGCCGTCCTGGATGATCACCGCCAGCTCGTAGCCGTAGGTTGGATCATAGGTGCGGCAGTTCGGCACGGTGGCGGCCAGGATGTGGCTATGACCGTCTTCGTGCTGCAGGCCTTCGCCGTTGAGCGTGGTCCGGCCGGCGGTGCCGCCGATCAGGAAGCCACGGGTACGGCTGTCGCCGGCCGCCCAGGCCAGGTCACCGATACGCTGGAAGCCGAACATCGAGTAGAAGATGTAGAACGGCAGCATCGGCTGGTTGTGGCTGGAGTACGAGGTACCGGCAGCAATGAACGACGACATGGCGCCGGCTTCGTTGATGCCTTCTTCGAGGATCTGGCCTTTCTTGTCTTCGCGGTAGAACATCACCTGGTCTTTATCGACCGGCTCGTAGAGCTGGCCGACCGAGGAGTAGATGCCCAGCTGGCGGAACATGCCTTCCATACCGAAGGTACGGGCTTCGTCCGGGATGATCGGGACGATGCGGTGGCCGATTTCCTTGTCCTTGACCAGTTGCGCCAGGATGCGCACGAAGGCCATGGTGGTGGAAATTTCGCGGTCGCCGGAACCGTCGAGGATCGCCTTGAGTGTTTCCAGCGGCGGGGTCGGGATGCTGAAGCTCTTGGCGCGACGCTGTGGCACGAAACCGCCCAGCGCGGTGCGGCGCTCGGCCAGGTAACGGGCTTCGGCGCTGCCTTCTTCCGGACGGTAGAACGGCAGTTTTTCCAGGTCGGCGTCCTTGATCGGCACGTCGAAACGGTCGCGGAAGTGACGCAGGCTGTCGACGTCGACCTTCTTGGTGTTGTGCGCGGTGTTCTTGGCTTCGCCGGCACCGGTGCCATAACCCTTGATGGTCTTGGCCAGGATCACGGTCGGCTGGTCTTTGTGGTTGACCGCCTGGTGATACGCCGCGTAGACCTTGTACGGGTCGTGGCCGCCACGGTTGAGCTTCCAGATCTCGTCGTCGGACAGGTCTTCGACCATGGCCTTGAGTTCAGGCGTATTGAAGAAGTGCTCGCGAACGAACGCTCCGTCCTTGGCCTTGTAGTTCTGGTACTCGCCGTCGATGACTTCGTCCATGCGGCGTTGCAGGGCACCGTTGGTGTCCTTGGCCAGCAGCGGATCCCAGAAGCGACCCCAGATGACCTTGTTGACGTTCCACTGGGCACCACGGAACACGCCTTCGAGTTCCTGGATGATCTTGGCGTTGCCGCGAACCGGGCCGTCGAGGCGCTGCAGGTTGCAGTTGATGACGAAGATCAGGTTGTCCAGCTTCTCGCGGCCGGCCAGGGCGATGGCGCCCAGCGATTCCGGCTCGTCGGTCTCGCCGTCGCCCAGGAAGCACCAGACTTTCTGCTTGCTGGCAGGAATGTAGCCACGGCTCTCCATGTACTTCATGAAGCGCGCCTGGTAGATCGCCTGGATCGGACCCAGACCCATCGAAACGGTCGGGAACTGCCAGAAATCAGGCATCAGCCAGGGGTGTGGGTAGGACGACAGGCCATTGCCATCCACTTCCTGACGGAAGTTGTTCATCTTGTCTTCGCTGATCCGGCCTTCCAGGAAGGCACGGGCGTAGACGCCCGGCGAGGCGTGGCCCTGGAAGTAGATCAGGTCGCCGCCGTGTTCGTCGGTCGGGGCCTGGAAGAAATAGTTGAAGCCGATGTCATACAGCGTCGCACTGGAGGCGAAGCTGGAGATGTGGCCACCCAGATCCGGGTCGTTCAGGTTGGTCTTGACGACCATCGCCAGAGCGTTCCAGCGCACCAGCGAACGGATGCGGCGTTCCATGAACAGGTCGCCAGGCATGCGTGCTTCGTGCGTCACAGGAATGGTGTTGCGGTACGGCGTGGTGATGGCGTAGGGCAGTTGCGAGCCACTTCGTGTGGCCAGTTCGCCCATGCGGGTCATCAGGTAATGGGCACGGTCTTCGCCTTCTTTGTCGAGAACCGATTCCAGGGCGTCCAGCCACTCCTGGGTTTCGACGGGATCAAGGTCTTGCATGGCTTGCTCCAGAGCGGAAAGGCTTCCAGAATCGGACGCCTGAGTTCGCGACTGGCCTTGTGGGCAGTCGACATAAATTCTTGGATGGCCGGCGGTTGTGCCGGCGGCGTGTAGTTTTACTACAAATCGCCAACCATTTCAGCCTTCGGAATGATCCACCCAGTAGTAAAACTACAGAGAAAGGGGCAAAGCGCCTCTCTGATGTTGTGAAGTAAAACGCTACAGTTGCACGCGGATAAGCTTGCAAGGGCAGAGGCTGCCATTTTCTGCTAAAAAAATGATTTTCTCAGCAATTTATTACTTTTGTTCGACAGCCGGTGCTGTCACTGCGATCTTGTATTCATGGCACATAGCCCGTTGTTCGCCGATCAAGGATAGACCATGAGCCTCCCTTTGCTGGCCGCGATTCCGGCCATCCTGCTGCCTGCGGTTACCCGTGCGCAACAGTCCTTTCATGCTGCCGTTACAGCGTTGTCCGAACCTGACCTGGCCCGCCTCCAGGCTTGGCCTGCCGAACGCAAGGCGGCTTTCGAGCGGGTGTGCGCGGCCAGCGATTTTGTCGCCGAACAGGTGGCCCGTGATCCGCAGATGCTGCTGGCCCTGGCCGACAGCGGTGAGCTGGAACGCAGCCTGGACGCCGGACAATTGCGCGAACAACTGGCCGAAGCGGTGTCGGCTGCCACGACCGAGGATGAACTGGGGCGTAATCTACGTCGCCAGCGTACACGCCAGCAAGTGCGTATTATCTGGCGCGACCTGACCCGCCAGACCGACCTGGTCGAAACCTGCCGCGACCTCTCGGACCTGGCCGATGCCTGCATCGACCTGGCCTACCAATGGCTGTACACACGCCATTGCCAGCAGTTCGGCACGCCCACCGGCCGGCGCAGCGGGCAGGCGCAGCACATGGTCATCCTCGGCATGGGCAAGCTGGGGGCGGTGGAGCTGAACCTGTCCTCGGACATCGACCTGATCTTCGCCTACCCCGAAGGCGGCGAGACGGCCGGGGTCAAGCGCCCGCTGGATAACCAGGAGTTCTTCATTCGCCTGGGCCAGCGGCTGATCAAGGCCCTGGACCCGGTCACCGTCGATGGCTTTGTGTTTCGCGTCGACATGCGCCTGCGCCCCTATGGTTCGTCCGGGGCCCTGGTGCTGAGCTTCAATGCCCTGGAGCAGTATTATCAGGACCAGGGCCGCGACTGGGAGCGCTACGCAATGATCAAGGCCCGCGTGGTCGGCGGCGACCAGGCCGCCGGCGCGCAGTTGCAAGAGATGCTGCGCCCGTTCGTGTACCGCCGTTACCTGGACTTTTCGGCCATCGAAGCGCTGCGCACCATGAAGCAGCTGATCCAGACCGAAGTGCGGCGCAAGGGCATGGCCGAGAATATAAAGCTGGGCGCCGGCGGCATCCGCGAGGTCGAATTCATTGCCCAGGCCTTCCAGCTGATTCATGGCGGCCGCGACCTGAGCCTGCAGCAACGCTCGCTGTTCAAGGTGCTCAAGACCCTTGAAGGCCAGGGCTACCTGCCGGCGGCGGTCACCGATGAGCTGCGCGAAGGCTATGAGTTCTTGCGCTACACCGAGCATGCAATCCAGGCCATCGCCGACCGCCAGACCCAGATGCTGCCCGACAACGAACTGGACCGTGCGCGCATCGCCTTCATGCTCGGCTTTGATGACTGGGCCCGCTTTCATGAGCAACTGATGCATTGGCGCGGCCGGGTGTCCTGGCACTTTCGCCAGGTGATTGCCGACCCTGACTCGGACCCCGACGACGAACAGGCCGACAGCGAAGTGGCGGTGGGCGGTGAGTGGCTGCCGTTATGGGAGGAATCCCAGGACGAAGAGGCCGCTTGCCGGCAGTTGCAGGAGGGCGGCTTTGTCGACGCTCCCAAGGCCCTCAAGTACCTGAACAACCTGCGCTCCAGCCCGCAACTGCGCTCGATGCAGCGGCTGGGCCGCGAGCGACTGGATGCCTTTATCCCGCGCCTGCTGGCCCAGGCGGTCGAGCACGACAATCCCGACCTGGTGCTGGAGCGCGTGCTGCCGCTGGTCGAGGCCGTGGCCCGGCGTTCGGCGTACCTGGTGCTGCTCACCGAAAACCCCGACGCCCTGCGCCGCCTGCTGACCCTGTGCGCGGCCAGCCCGTGGATTGCCGAGCAGATTGCCCGCTTCCCGTTGCTGCTCGACGAGCTGCTCAACGAAGGCCGGCTGTTCAGCCCGCCCCAGGCACCGGAGTTGACCGCCGAGTTGCATGAACGGCTGATTCGCATCCCCGAAGACGACCTGGAACAGCAGATGGAGGCCCTGCGGCACTTCAAGCTGGCCCACGGCCTGCGCGTGGCGGCCTCGGAAATCAACGGCAGCCTGCCCTTGATGAAGGTCAGCGATTACCTGACCTGGCTGGCCGAGGCGATTCTGCAGCAAGTGCTGGCGCTGGCCTGGCGCCATACCGTGGCGCGCCACGGCACGCCGCTGCGCCCGGACGGTACGCCGTGCGATCCGGCGTTCGTGATTGTCGGCTACGGCAAGGTCGGCGGCATCGAGTTGGGCCATGGCTCGGACCTGGACCTGGTGTTCATCCACGACGGCGACCCGCAAGCCGAAACCTGCGGCCCCAAGCCGATCGATGGCGCGCAGTTCTTCACGCGGCTGGGGCAACGGATCATCCACCTGATCACCGCCCAGACCAACTCCGGCCAGTTATACGAGGTCGACATGCGTTTGCGGCCTTCGGGGGCTGCCGGTCTGCTGGTCAGTTCGGTCGGTGCCTTTGCCCGCTATCAGGAAAATGAAGCCTGGACCTGGGAGCACCAGGCGCTGGTGCGCGCCCGGGTGCTGGTCGGCAGCCAGGACGTGGGGACGGCATTCGAACAGGTGCGCGCCGGCGTGCTGGGTCGCGAGCGTGATCTCACCACCCTGCGCACCGAGGTCAGCGAGATGCGCGCCAAGATGCGTGACAACCTCGGCAGCAAGGCCACGGCGGCAGGCCGCGCCGCCAATGCGTTCGAGGCGGGCATGCCGTTCGACCTCAAGCAGGACGCCGGAGGTATCGTCGATATTGAATTTATGGTGCAATACGCGGCCCTGGCATGGTCGCGCGAACACCCGCAACTGCTGCGCCATACCGACAACATCCGCATTCTCGAGGGCCTTGAAGAGGCCCGATTGCTGCCCGGCGCCGATGCCGGCCTGCTGCGCGAAGCCTACAAGGCCTACCGCTCGGCGGCCCACCGCCAGGCACTGCAGAAGCAGGCCGGTGTGGTCGGTGGCGACCAGTTTCACGACCAGCGCCGCGAAGTGATGCGGATCTGGAGCGCGCTGGGGTTGAATTGATGGCTGGACGGGCAACTGGAACGCCTGTGCTGATGCCCGGGTGGTCCACGTTACCCAAGGATCGGCATGGGCTTGTGGGAGGGGGCTCTGCCCGCGACGGCTGCGTACCGGACACTGCAAGTGTGCCGGTCTGACGGGCCTCATCGCGAGCAGAGCTCCCTGCCACAGCTTGCGCACGCAATTTTATAGACAGGGAGGCGGCAGGGTCTGTGTTTGTAGCACGCAGCCTGTCCGGCCTCCCTGATCGTTTGTGGACTTGGCGATGAACATTTTGATCGTAGGACCCAGCTGGGTCGGGGACATGGTGATGGCGCAAACGCTGTTCCAGTGCCTGAAACAGCGTCATCCCGAATGCGCCATCGACGTCCTGGCCCCCGAGTGGAGCCGGCCGATCCTTGAGCGCATGCCCGAAGTGCGTGCTGCCCTGAGCTTTCCTCTGGGCCACGGCGCCCTGGAACTGGCGACCCGGCGGCGGATCGGCAAGTCCCTGGCCGGCCAGTACGACCAGGCCATCCTGCTGCCCAACTCGCTCAAATCCGCGCTGGTGCCCTTCTTTGCCGGTATTCCCAAACGCACCGGCTGGCGCGGCGAATTTCGCTATGGCCTGCTCAATGACGTAAGGCGCCTCGACAAGCAGCGTTACCCGCTGATGATCGAGCGCTTCATGGCCCTGGCCTACGACAAGGACGCCGAGCTGCCCAAGCCTTATCCAAGGCCGGACCTGCGCATCGACCCGACGACCCGTGAGGCGGCCCTGGCCCGTTTTGGCCTGAGCCTCGACCAGCCGGTGCTGGCCCTGTGCCCGGGCGCCGAGTTCGGCGAATCCAAGCGCTGGCCCAGCGAGCACTACGCCAAGGTGGCCGATGCCCTGATCCGCCAGGGCTGGCAGGTCTGGCTGTTCGGCTCGAAAAAGGACCATCCGGTGGGCGAAAGCATTCGCCAGGACCTGATCCCCGGGCTGCGCGAAGAAGTCACCAACCTGTGTGGCGAAACGTCATTGGCCGAGGCCATTGACCTGCTCTCATGTGCGCAATCGGTGGTTTCCAATGACTCTGGCCTGATGCATGTGGCGGCGGCGCTGAACCGGCCGCTGGTGGCGGTCTACGGCTCGACGTCGCCGGGCTTTACCCCGCCGCTGGCCGATGACGTGGAAGTCGTGCGCCTGGGCCTGGAATGCAGCCCGTGTTTTGACCGCACCTGCCGGTTCGGGCATTACAACTGCCTGCGCCTGCTTGAACCCCAGGCCGTGGTCCAGGCGCTGACGCGCCTGACCGGCACGCCGATAGAGGTGACCTGATCTTGCGGGTTCTGCTGATCAAGACCTCTTCGCTGGGCGATGTGATCCACACCCTGCCGGCGCTCACCGATGCGGCGCGGGCCTTGCCGGGCGTGCGTTTCGACTGGGTGGTCGAGGAAGGCTTTGCCGAGATTCCGACTTGGCACCCGGCGGTCGACACGGTGATCCCGGTGGCGATCCGCCGCTGGCGCAAGAACCTCTGGCAAACCTGGAAGAATGGCGAGTGGCAGGGCTTCAAGCACCGCCTGCGCGAGACCGCCTATGACGTGGTGATCGACGCCCAGGGCCTGTTCAAGAGCGCCTGGCTGACCCGCTACGTCAACGCCCCGGTGGCCGGGCTGGACCGTGACTCGGCCCGTGAGCCGGTGGCCAGCCGCTTCTATGACCGGCGCTACCCGGTCGCCCGGGGCCAGCATGCGGTCGAGCGCCTGCGCCAGTTGTTTGCCCAGGCGCTGGGCTATGAGCTGCCGGCCGGCCTGGGCGATTACGGCCTCAAGCCGTTGCAGGTGCCTGAGGCTGGCCTTGAACACCCCTACGTGCTGTTTCTGCACGGCACCACCTGGGCCACCAAGCACTGGCCGGAGCTGTACTGGCGGCAATTGGCCGAGCGTATGGCCGCCCGCGGCCTGGACGTGCGCCTGCCGTGGGGCAACCCGGAAGAAAAGGCCCGCGCCGAGCGCATCGCCGCAGGGCTGGACAACGCCCGGGTGTTGCCAAAACTCAACCTGGCCGGCGTCGCCCGGGTGCTGGCCGGGGCCCAGGCCTGCGTGGCGGTGGATACCGGCATCGGTCATCTGGCCGCGGCGCTGGATGTGCCGACCCTGTCGCTGTTCGGCCCGACCAATGCCGGGCTGACCGGTGCCTATGGCCGCTCGCAGGTGCACCTGGCCAGCGACTGGCCGGCCTGTGCGCCGTGCCTGCAAAAGAAATGCACCTACAACCCGACCCCCGACGACCAGTCGCGGTTCGACCTCAAGCGCGAGTGGCCGTTGTGCTTCACTCGCGTGAATCCCGAGCGAGTAGCGAGCCAGTTGGGCGCGCTGTTGCTGGCAAAGGAACCTGGCTGATGCAACTGGCTTTTGTCCTCTATAAATACTTTCCGTTTGGCGGCCTGCAACGCGACTTCATGCGCATTGCCCAGGAGTGCCAGGCGCGCGGTCACAGCATTCGTGTCTACACCCTGATCTGGGAAGGCGAGGTGCCGCCCGGCTTCGAGGTGCTGGTGGCGCCGGTCAAGGCCCTCTTCAACCACCGGCGCAACGAGAAACTCAGCGCCTGGATGGCGCAGGACCTGGCCCGCCGCCCGGTCGACCGGCTGATCGGCTTCAACAAGATGCCCGGCCTGGACGTCTATTACGCCGCCGATGGCTGCTTTGAAGACAAGGCGCAGAACCTGCGTCACTCGTTGTACCGCAAGTGGGGCCGCTACCGGCATTTCGCCGAATACGAGCGCGCGGTGTTTGCACCCCAGGCCAGGACCCAGGTGCTGATGATCTCCGAGGTGCAGCAACCGCTGTTCATCAAGCACTACCACACCCCGTTGTCGCGCTTTCACCTGTTGCCGCCCGGCATTTCCCAGGACCGTCGTGCGCCGGCCGACGCGCCGCAGATCCGCGCCGCGTTCCGCCAGGAATTCGGCCTGGGCGAGCATGACCTGCTGCTGGTGCAGATCGGCTCCGGGTTCAAGACCAAGGGCGTGGACCGCAGCCTCAAGGCACTGGCTGCGCTGCCGGCCGAACTGAAAAAACGCACCCGGCTGTTTGTCATCGGCCAGGACGACCCCAAGGTCTTCCAGGTGCAGGCCAAGGCCCTGGGCTTGGGCGAACAGGTGACCTTCATGAAAGGCCGCAGCGACATCCCGCGCTTCCTGCTGGGGGCCGATGTGCTGATTCACCCGGCGTACAACGAAAACACCGGCACGGTGCTGCTTGAAGCGGCCGTCGCCGGGTTGCCGGTGCTGGTCAGCGCGGTGTGCGGCTATGCCCATTACATTAGTGAGGCCGATTGCGGCCGGGTGGCCGATGAGCCCTTCGAACAGGCGCAGTTCAACCGCTTGCTGGTAAACATGCTCGAAGACGACGCGGCCCGGCAGCGCTGGGCCCGCAATGGCCTGGCCTTTGCCGACAGCGCCGACCTGTACAGCATGCCGCAGCACGCGGCCGATGTGATTCTGGCGGAGCATGATCAATGAAGTTGTTTCTCGCTGAGCCCTTCAAGACGCTCTGGGCCGGGCGTGATGCCTTTGCCGAGGTCGAGCGCCTGCAGGGCCAGGTGTACCGCGAACTGGAAGGCCGGCGCACCTTGCGCACCGAGGTCGACGGACGCGGTTATTTCGTCAAGATCCACCGGGGCATCGGTTGGGGCGAGGTGGCCAAGAACCTGTTCAGCGCCAAGCTGCCGGTGCTGGGCGCCGGCCAGGAATGGAAAGCCATCGAGCGCCTGCACCAGGTCGGCGTGGCGACCATGACCGCCGTGGCCTATGGCGAGCGTGGTGGCAACCCGGCTGCCCAGCATTCGTTCATCATCACCGAAGAACTGGCACCGACCCTGAGCCTGGAAGACATCAGTCTGAACTGGCGTGCCGAACCGCCCGAGCCACGCCTCAAGCGCGCGCTGATTGCCGAGGTGGCCAGCATGGTCGGCGGCATGCACCGTGCCGGAGTCAACCACCGCGACTGCTATATCTGCCATTTCCTGCTGCACACCGACAAGCCGGTCACGGCGGACGATTTCCGCCTGTCGGTCATCGATCTGCACCGCGCCCAGACCCGTCGGGTCATTACCCCGCGCTGGCGCAACAAGGACCTGGCGGCGCTGTATTTCTCGGCACTGGACATCGGCCTGACCCGGCGTGACACGCTGCGCTTTCTCAAGGGTTATTTCCGTCAGCCGCTGCGCCAGATCCTCAAGCAGGAAGCGGCCTTGTTGCGCTGGCTGGAGAAAAAGGCCGACAAGCTCTACCAGCGCAAACTGCGCTACGGAGACGCGCTCTGATGGCGGGCTGGACTCTGGCGCCCGAGTACGCAGCATTGGCAGAGGATTTCGGCAGCCTGGAAGCGGTGTTTGCCCTGCAGGGCGAGCGCCTGACCCGCGACCCGTTGTCCGAGGTGATCCGCGTCGAGCGCGGTGGTGTGCAGTATTACGTCAAGCGCTACCGCGGTGCCGGCAAGGGTTTGCGTCGCTACCTGGGCCGGCCACGGGTCAAGTCCGAGTGGCAGAACCTCAAGCGCTTTGCCAAGTGGGGCATTCCCACCGCCGATGTGGTGGCCTGGGGGCTGGAACGCAATGGCGCGGTGTACGAGCGCGGTGCGCTGATCACCCGCGAGTTGCCCAACACCGAAGACCTCTGGGTGCTGGCCCAGCGCAAGGACCCGCGCCTGGATGATCCGGCCTGGGTCGACGGTATCAGCCGGCAACTGGCGCGCTACACCCGTATCCTGCACGACCACCACTTCACCCATAACGATCTGAAGTGGCGCAACCTGCTGGTCGACGACCAGGCGCGGCTGTACCTGATCGACTGCCCGAACGGCACGTTCTGGTGGGGGTTTCTGTTGCGCTATCGCATCACCAAGGACCTGGCGTGCCTGGACAAGGTCGCCAAATACCAGCTGTCGGTTACCCAGCGACTGCGTTTCTACCTGCAATACCGCGAGCGTTCGCACCTCAATGCCGCTGACAAGAAGCGCATCCGCCATGTACTCAGCTTTTTCGAGGGCCGCGAATGAACCCGTTCATTGCCAGTGCCGAACAGGCACTGCTGGAGCGTCATGGCCTGACCGACTTCCAGGCGCTGTGGAACCTGGCGCTGGAGGCGGTGGACGAGCCCAACACCGGTCGTGGCGGCTGGAGCAGCGTGTTCCGGCTGGACCTGGAAGGCCAGGGCTTCTACCTCAAGCGCCAGAGCAACTACCTGACCCACACCCTGCACCGTCCGTTTGGCGAACCGTCGTTTTCCCGTGAGTTTCGCAACATCAGCCGTTATCGGCAGATGGGCATTCCGGCCTTGCAAGCGGTGTTCTATGGCGAGCGCAAGGTGAACGGCGAGCGCCAGGCCATCCTCATGACCCGCGCGCTGGATGGCTGGACTGACCTGGATGCGTTACTGCAGCGCTGGAGCGAACTGCCCCGGGACCGGCGCCTGGCAATCCTGCGGGCGTGCGGCCTGCTGGCGCGCACTCTGCACGGTGCCGGCCAGATTCATGGCTGCTTCTACCCCAAGCACATTTTTGTGCAGGCTCAGGGCGCAGCGTACAACGCGCAGTTGATCGACCTGGAGAAGACCCGGCCGTCGCTGTTCGGCCAGCGTGACCTGACCAAGGACCTGGAACCGTTGTTTCGCCGTGCGCCGATGTGGACCCCGGCCGAACAGCGCGAACTGCTGGCGGCCTACCTGCGGGCACCGGTTGACGGCCCGGCGGTGGACGCCTGGCTGCTACGCTTGAGTCGACGCGGTAAACACAAGCAAAGAGAGAACCCTTGATGCGCCTAAGCGAACTCCAGAACGCCGGGCGTTCCCCGGCCTTGCCGCTGACCCTGACCCTGGCCGATGCAGCGGGCACCGCCGAACTGCAACTGCTGAGCCTGCTGCGCGTGCTGCCGGGCCAGCGTTATGTGGGTGCCGGCGTATGGCGCGGTCGCACCGTGCTGGCCAAGTTGCTGGTCGGACCCAAGGCTGCGCGGCACTTTCAGCGCGAGCGCGACGGTGTGCTGCTGCTGGCCGACCAGGGCATTACCACGCCGCTGTTGCTGGCGGATGGCTTGCAGGAAGGCGAGGGCGGCTGGCTATTGTTTGAACTGCTGGAAAATGCCCCGAGCCTGGGCCAGACCTGGGAAAAGGTGCAGCACCTGCCGGCCCTGGCCGATGAACAGCAGGCGGTGCTGGGTGAGGCGCTGACGGCGATCGGACAACTGCACCTCAAAGGCCTGTGGCAACAAGACCTGCATCTGGACAACCTGTTGCGCCATGGCGGCCGGTCGTACTGGATCGACGGCGCCGGTATTTGTGTCGAACAGCCCGGCCAGCCGTTGTCGCGGCAAAAGGTGCTGGAGAACCTCGGCGTGTTCTTTGCCCAGCTGCCCAAGCGTTTCGAGCCGTTTACCGAAGAGCTGCTGCTGCATTACCTGCTCAGCAATGGCGAACATGGCCTGCCCATGGAAGCGCTGCAAAAGCAGATCGACAAGGTGCGCCAGTGGCGCCTGAAGGATTTCCTGGCCAAGAGCGGGCGCGAATGCAGCCTGTTCAGTGTCGTCGACACTGCCTCGGGGTTCCAGGCCATCCGCCGCGAGGAGATCGAGGCGATGCAGCCGGTGCTGGACCGGGCCGACGACCTGCTTGCCACCGGCCATCTGTACAAGACCGGCGGTGCGGCCAGTGTCGGACGGGTCGAGGTCCAGGGCCGGCCATTGGTGATCAAACGCTACAACATCAAGGGCTTCGGCCACTGGCTCAAGCGCTTCTGGCGCCCGAGCCGGGCCTGGCACTCCTGGCGCGAAGCCAACCGCCTGATGTTCCTCGACATCGCTACGCCCAGACCGCTGGCGGTGCGCGAGGAGCGGGTGCTGGGGTTGCGGCGCCGGGCCTGGCTGGTGACCGAATACATCGACGGTCCCGACCTGATCGAGCGCTTTGCGCCGTACGTCGACACCGCCGCAGTGCCCGAGGCCGAGCTGCAGGCGCTGGACACCCTGTTCGAGCAACTGCGCCGCGAGCGCATCAGCCACGGTGACCTCAAGGGCCACAACCTGTTCTGGCATCAGGGGCGCTGGGTACTGATCGACCTCGACGCCATGTGCCAGCACAGCTCACAGGCCGCCTTTGCCACGGCCTACGCCCGCGATCGCGAGCGTTTGCTGCGCAACTGGCCTGCCGACAGCGCCCTGTACCGGATGCTGGAACAGCGTATCGCGGCCACGGTGGAATAAGCAGGGATCTTCGATGCCTGACAGCTTGTCGAGCCGGATTTCCCCACACAATCTCCACATTCCTCCCATCATCGCTCCACACCGCGCCGGCAGACTTTCCCCATAGCAAACAGGGAGAGTCCCCATGAATCGAAGTCTGGCAATGAAACTGGGCACGATCGCGTTTTTGATCATGCTGTTGATGATTCCGCTGTTGATGATCGGCGGCCTGATCGGCGAGCGCCAGGCGCTGCGCGAGTCGGTGCTCGATGACATCGCGCGCAGCTCCAGCACCAGCCAGTCCCTCAGCGGACCGCTGGTGGTGGTGCCGTACCGCAAGACCGTGCGGGTGTGGAAGACCCATGAAAAAACCGCCGAGCGCTACCAGGACATCAGCCTGGAGCGCGGCTACCTGTTCTTCTTGCCGGAGCGTTTCGACCTCGATGGCAAGGTGCGCACCGAGGTGCGGGCCCGTGGGATCTACGAGGCGCGTCTGTTTCACGCCGACAGCCATATCAGCGGCCACTTCCAGTTGCCGGACCGGCTGGGCCTGGATGAGGATTTCGATGACTATGCCTTCGACCGTCCGTACCTGGCCATCGGCATCACGGATGTGCGCGGCATCGAAAATGCCCTGAAACTGCAACTCAATGGCCAGGACCTGGATTTCGAGCCGGGCACGCGGGTCAGCCAGCTGGGCGAAGGCGTCAGCGCCAACTTGCCGATGCTTGATGGCAAGCAGGCGGTGCGCCTGGACTTTGGCTTCGACCTGAACCTGCAAGGCACCGGCAAGCTCAATGTCACGCCCATCGGCAAGAGCACCCGGGTGCATCTGGCCGCCGACTGGCCACACCCCAGCTTCATTGGCAATTACCTGCCGACGCAGCGCGACGTCTCTGCCACAGGCTTTGATGCGACCTGGCAGACCACGTTCTTCTCCACCAACCTGGAGCAGGCGATGGATCAGTGCCTGAGCAGCAACGAGTGCCTGGAGCTGCAGAATCGCACGTTCGGCGTGAGCTTCATCGACCCGGTGGACCAGTACCTGAAAAGCGACCGCGCCATCAAATATGCGCTGCTGTTCATTGCCCTGACCTTTGCCGGCTTCTTTCTGTTCGAGGTGCTCAAGAGCATGGCGGTGCACCCGGTGCAGTACGCACTGGTCGGTGCGGCGCTGGCGCTGTTCTACCTGATGCTGTTGTCGTTGTCCGAGCACCTGGGATTCGCCAGGGCCTATGCGCTGTCGGCGGGGGCGTGTGTGCTGCTGATCGGCTTCTATGTCAGCCATGTATTGCGCGGCGTCATCAAGGGGGTGGGGTTTGCTGCGGCGCTGGCCGCGTTGTATGGCCTGCTGTACGGGTTGCTCAGCGCCGAAGACTACGCCTTGCTGATGGGCTCGCTGTTGCTGTTCGGGTTGCTGGGGGTGTTCATGGTCCTGACCCGCAAGCTGGACTGGTACGCCATCGCACCGGGGATCACGGTTGCAGAGCTTGTGGGAGAACCCCCCGCCGCCGAACCGGCCGTCGTGGAGTCGGGAGCGCCGCAATGAGGGAGGAATCGCTGTTGCGCCAGGAGCAACGCCTGGCCCGGGACCTGCTGGTGCAACTGGTCAGCCTGCTGCCGGCACCGCCGCCGGCAGCAGGCCGCAGGTTCAGGCAGAGGGCTGGGTGGCCCGCATCGAAGGCCGCTGGTTGACCTCGAAGTACCAGTTGGCCAGGCGCGGGTAGCTGTTGCGCCAGTTGAGGTCGGGCTGGCGGAAGTCCAGGTAGCCCAGGGCGGCGGCCACGCTGATGGCGGCGACATCGAAGGGCGGTGCGCTCAGCTCGGTGATCGCCTCCTGGTCGAAGTAGCTCAGGGTGCGTTCGATCTTGCCCTGCTGGTTGTCCAGCCACAGCGGCCAATGCAGTTCCTGGGGCCGCAGGGCTGTTTCGTAGCGGATCAGCAGCGCGGCATCGAGCAGGGCATCGGCCAGTGACGCCAGGGTCAGGCGTCGCCAGCGGGCCGAACCTTCACGCGGGATCAGCGGATTGCCGACGTGCTGGTGGTCCAGGTAGTCGAGAATGACCCGGCTGTCATGGATGACATTGCCGTCTGCCAGGCGCAACGCCGGCAGCTTGCCGGCCGGGTTGTCATGGTTGAGTTCGGTGGAGGGATTGACCGGCGTCAGGACCGTCGGCTGCAACTGGACCCTGTCGAACTGGCCGGTTTCATGAAGCAGGATGACCACTTTGCGCACATACGGCGACGCCGGGTTGTAATGCAGGGTCATGGTGGGCGCTGACATGCGTGTTCCTCGATAGGGGCAGGCCCATAGACTAGTCAGCACCCGATGACTGCGCAATGTCTGTGCACGGGCGGCTTTGCCGCTGTAGGAGCGCGCTTGCCCGCGATCGAGTGCGCAGCGCTCGCAAAATTGTCGAGACGCCACAAAATCATGACTGCGAACGCATTAAGAATTGGCGAAACGCTGAAAATTTACGACTGCTACGCAGCCGGTCGCGGTGGTCCGGCATTCCGGCAAGCGCGCTCCTACGGCACGGGCACGGGCACGGGCAGTGCCGCCTGTGCCATCAGCGGCGTTTCAGCAGGCCGCGCAGGCTCAGGGCGGCGGCGATGCCCATGCCCAGCCACACCGGCATGTCCCACGCGCCATCACCCAGCAGGGCGCAGAACAGGCCGATGGCGGTCAACAGGCCGATCCAGGTCGGGGCGGCAAAGGTCTTCCACAGGGTCGAAGGCTTGCCGCTCATGCCGTCACCTGTGCGCTTGCACGGCGGGCGCGGCGCTTGACCCACCACAGGTACAGCCCGCTGCCCAGCACGATAACCGTCAGCACATCCAGCACTGCCCAGAGGATCTTCATCGGCAGGCCGCCGTAGTCGCCAAAGTGCAGCGGTTGCGACATGGCCAGGGCGTCCATGTACCAGGGCCGGGCGATCACGGCGGTGACCTGCAAGGTGCGGGCGTCGATCAACACCGGGGTCCACAGGTGCGAGGTCAGGTGCGTGCTGCCCTTCATGAACACCGCATAGTGGTGCTCGCTGGAAAACCGTGTGCCGGGAAAGGCAATGAAGTCCGGGGTCATGCCGGGCGTGGCGGCCTTGGCAATGGTGACCAGTTCATCGGCCGGGGCACGCCCGGTCAGCGGCGGGGCATCGCGATACGGCGCGATCATGCTGACCAGCGCGTCGTTGCGCCATGAACTGATCAACAAGTCGGCGCAGGCGCTGATCACCCCGGTAATCCCTACCACCAGCACCCAGGTCAGGGTGACGATGCCGATCAGGTTATGCAGGTCGAGCCAGCGCGTGCGTGGCGACTTGTCGACCCGCACGCTGGCAAAGCCCAGCTTGCGCATGAACGGCGCATACAGCACGGTGCCGGACACGATCGCCACCACGAACAGCAGCCCCATGAACGCCAGCAGCAGCTTGCCGGGCAATTCGGCATACAGGTCCACATGCAGGCGCAGCATGACCATCATGAAGCCGCCGTTGGCCGAGGGCATCGGCAGGGCTTCGCCGGTGCGCGCATCCAGGGCGAAGGTGTGCGACAGGTTGGGTTCAGTGCCGGCGGTGGCTGCGGTGATGGCCATGACCCCGTCAGGTTCGTCTTCGTCCCAGCCGAAGTACTGCATGACCTCGCCGGGCCGATAGGCTTCGGCCGCCTCGACCAGCCGTTGCAGGTTCAGGTGCGGCGTGCCGGCCGGCATGTCGCGATAAGCGGGTGTGTCACCCAGGGCGTGGTCGATTTCATGGTGGAAGATCAGCGGCAGGCCGGTCAGGGCCAGCATCAGCAGAAACAGCGTGCAGATCAGGCTGCTCCAGGTGTGCACGAAGGACCAGCGGCGCACGGTATGGCTTTTCATGTGGGGTTCCAGCGGCGGGCGGGTCGCAGGTGAGGCGACCCTGAATGCTCCCTAGCCGTATGAAACGACAAAAGTGACAGGGCCGAGGTGTTTCAGGGTTTTGCTGTGGCAGCGCCCTTGGCGTCTTCACGCGGTTCGACGCGAGTCCACCACGGCGTGTGCTGTTCGATGCGCACCGGCAGGGTCGGCAGCAGCGCTTTGAGCGCCAGGTCGGTGTCGGCCAGCGGGAAGCTGCCGGTGATGCGCAGGTCGGCCACCCGGGCATCACTGCCCAGGTAGCCGGGCCGGTAGCGGCTCAGCTCGGCGAGCAGATCGGCCAGGCGCACGTTGTCGACCACCAGCATGCCGCGTACCCAGGCGTCGCTGCCGGCCGGCAGGCTGAGCAGCGGTCCCAGCCCGTCGGCCTGGATCAGCACCTGCTGGCCTTCGCGCAGCATCTGTTCGCCGTTCATGCGCTGCGGTTGTGCGGCCACCGCCGCTTGCAGCACGCTCAGGCGCGTGCCGGCGCTTTCACGGCGCACCAGAAAGCGCGTGCCCAGGGCGCGCACCCGGCCGTCACGGGTTTCGACGATGAACGGGCGCGGGTCGTCGTGGCTGGCGGTCTCGATCAGGATTTCACCGTCGCGCAGGATCACCCGGCGCTGTTGCCCGTCAAAGCGTACGTCGATGGCACTGTGGGTATTGAGGCGCACCAGGGTGTTGTCAGCCAGGCGAATGCTGCGTTGCTCGCCGGTGGCAGTGCGCTGGTCGGCCAGCCAGTAACCCAGGGGCAGGTAGCGGTCGCCGATGAACAGTGCCAGCCCCACCGCCAGGCACAGGCCGGCCAGGCCGCTGCCGAGCTTGCCGACCCGCCGGCGCAGGGCGGTGGGTGATTGCTGCAAGGCGCGGCGTGCCGGGCCTGCCGGCAGTTCGAAGCGCTGGTTGAGCAGGCCCAACTGGCTCCAGGCCCGGGCGTGCTCTTCACTGGCGCCCAGCCAGCGAGCAAAGTCCTGGCGCTCGGCGGCATCCTCGGCGGTGCTGTCCAGGCTCAGTTGCCAGGCAATGGCCGCCTCCAGCACATGGGCCGGGACCGGACGCGAAGACAGGCTCATCTCAGGTCGGCTCGCCGTACAGGGCCACATAACACTGGCGCATGGCCTGGGCCAGGTACTGGCGGACCCTGGACACCGACACGCCGAGGCGCTCGGCGATTTCGGCATGGTTCAGGCCGTCCAGGCGGTTGTACAGGAAGGCGGCGCGGGCCTTGCTCGACAGCCTGGCGAGCATCGCATCGATGGCTTTCAGGTCTTCGAGAATCAGGTGCTGGTCTTGCGGCGAGGGATGCTCGGCCGGCGGCAGGTGCGCCAGTTCATCGAGCCAGGCCTGTTCCAGCGCGGCGCGGCGGAAGTGATCGAACAGCAGGCCCCGGGCCACGGCGGCGAGAAAGGCGCGCGGCTGCTGGGGCGCCTTGAGCTCGCTGCGCCCCAGCAGGCGCACGAAGGTGTCCTGGCTGAGGTCTTCGGCCCGCTGCGGGCAGGCGACGTTGCGCCGTAGCCAGCCCAGCAACCAGCCGCGATGATCGCGATACAACGCGCCGACAATCTCGCTGCGAGGGTTATGGACTGACGACACGAAAGGCCCCAAACAAGGATGCGTTAACTAACGAGAACGATTCGCGATTCTGTCAGAGCGCTATCGGGCTGGCAATCGACGTTTGTCGCCTGCCGGGGGCATTGCCGTCGTGGGTCAGAACGAAGGCGACTGCTTGCGTCGCCGCCATTGGCTCAAAGCCTGCTCCAGGCGCGCCGGACTGTCGATCTGCTGGCGGCGGGCATGGCTGAACAGGATCAGTGCCAGTTCGGCGGTGACCAGGGCATCGGCGCTGGCGTGGTGGCGTTCTTCGGCGTGCAGGCCGAAATGTGCGGTCCAGTCGTCCAGTCCGGCCTGGCGCAGGTGCGCCTGCTCGCACAGCATCGGCGCCATCTCGGCGACATCCAGGAATGGATGCAGCAAGCGGTAGCCCAGGCTGTCCTTGAGCGCGCGGGTCAGCATGTGCTGGTCGAAGGGCGCATGAAAGGCCAGCACCGGGCTGTCGCCCAGAAAGGCCATGAAGTCCAGCAAGGCTTCGACCGGCTCGCAGCCAGCGGCGATGGCGCTGGGCGCCAGGCCGTGGATCAGCACGGCGGGGCTGACCTGATGGTCGACGCGCTGGATGGTGCATTCGAACTGCTGGCCCAGGTCGATGGCGCCGTCCTCGATGACCACCGCGCCAATCGACAGCACCTGGTCGCGGCTCATGTTCAGGCCGCTGGTCTCCAGGTCCAGCACCACCCAGCGCTGCTGGCGCAAGGGGTGCTCACCAAGTGCTGCGCAGGCCGGCAGGGCGTCCAGGCGCCGTTGCTGGTCTTCATCCAGCGGTGTTTTCTTGCTGCGTGGCCGCAGCCAGTGGAACAGGTTCATAGTTGGTATCGCAGGCTCAGGCTGGTTTGCAGGCGCTGGGCCTGGCGGAACGACTCGCGCAGGATACGCCGGTCCAGGTGGTTCAGGGTGTCGGGGTCGATCCGATTGGAATACGGCAGGTTCTGCCGGCTCTGCAACTGGTGCTGCTGCATGCGCGTCTGCTGGATGAAGTGGTAGGCCTCTTCATAGGCGGCGCCGTCGAGCGGGTCGATGACTTCACGCTCGACCAGCTGGCGCAGGCGCTCCAGGGTATTGATAGCCTCGATACCGTTGGCCAGCGCCAGCAGCCGGGCGCCGTCGACGAACGGGGTCAGGCCTTCGGTCTTGAGGTCCAGGGTGTCCTTGTCGCTGCCCTTGCGCGCCAGCACGAAATCCTTGAAACGCCCCACCGGCGGGCGATGGCGCAAGGCGTTGTCGGCCAGCATGCGCTGGAACAGGCGGTTGTCGGCCACCTGCCCGAGAATGCCACGGCGCAGGCTGTCGCCGCCGCTTTCCTCGCCCCAGACCACGCGCAGGTCGAAATAGATGCTCGAAGCCAGCAGGTTTTCCGGGGTCGCTTCGCGGATAAAGGCCGAGAAGCGCCGCGCCCATTCGCTGCGCGACAGGCACAGCTCCGGGTTGCCGGCCATGATATTGCCCTTGCACAGGGTAAAGCCGCACAGCGCCAGGCTCTGGTTGATGCGTTCGGCCAGCGGCAGCAGGCGCTCGCGGATCTCGGCGGCCTGCCGGGCGTCCTGGGCCTCGAACAGGATGCCGTTGTCCTGGTCGGTGTGCAGGGTCTGCTCGCGCCGGCCCTCACTGCCAAAGCACAGCCAACTGAACGGCACGCCCGGGTCGCCCTGTTCTTCCAGGGTCAGCTCGATGACCCGGCACACGGTATGGTCGTTGAGCAGGGTGATGATCTGGGTGATCTGCGTCGACGAGGCGCCGTGGGCCAGCATGCGGTCGACCAGTTGCACGATGTCGCCGCGCAGGTGCACCAGCGCTTCGATGCGCGGCGCATTGCGAATGGTGCGCGCCAGGTGCACCAGGTCGACCCGTTGCAGAGAGAACAGGTCGCGCTCGGACACCACGCCACACAGCCGCCCGTCGCGCACCAGGCACACATGGGCAATGTGCCGGCCGGTCATGGCGATGGCGGCATCGAAGGCGCTGGCGTCGGGGCTCAGGTAGAACGGTGACGGGCTCATGAAGCGGGCAATCGGGTGGCTGAAGTCGGCGCTCACATCGGCGACGGCCTCACGCAGGTCGCGCAGGGTGAAGATGCCCTGCGGTGCCTGGTGCTCGTCGACAATCACGATGCTGCCGACCTGCTGTTCATGCATCAGCTTGACCGCTTCGCGCATCGGCGTCTCGGCGCTGCACATCACCGGGTGACGCATGGCCAGTTCGCCCAGCCGGGTATTGAGCGAGTATTGAGTACCCAGGGTCTGCGCCGCCTGTTGCTGGACCTGCAGGTTGACCTGCTCCAGCAGGCTGCTGACCCCGCGCAGGGCAAAGTCGCGAAAGCAGGTCGACAAGGCAAACAGCTTGATGAAGGCTGGCTTGTTCAGTTGCAGGCAAAAGGTGTCTTCGGCTGCCAGGTGTTCGGTGCGGGTGGCGCGCTCGCCCAGCAGGGCGGCCAGCGGAAAGCACTCGCCAGTGGTGATTTCAAAGGTGGTTTCAGTGCCACGCCTGGCCGAATGCGGACGCTCGCCCACTACCCGGCCTTGTTTGACAATGTAAAAGTGCTCCACGGGACCGTCGGCAGGCTTGATGATGCTGTCCTGTGCGGCATAGAAACGCAGTTGGCACTGTTCCACCAGGTACGCCAGGTGGGCGTTTTCCATCTGGTTGAACGGGGGGAATTTCTGCAGGAACTGCATGGTGCCGTGGATGTTCTGCAGCACCGCAGTTTTGCCTGCCTCGGTGAAGGCATCTGCTTTACTCATGACGTGTACCGCATTTTTTGTTATTGAAGGCCATGGTCGGCTGCTTGCCACCGGGTGCCCATTGGACGTAAGTCTTACCCAGGCGCAGAACCATGCCCTCGGTCGTTTTGCCAGGATGGCAGGCGCCTTACCGTGCTACAGGTTGTATTGAACGGCTGGTACAGTGAGTCCAGGCAATGATGAGATTCCCATGATCGACCACGACATTCTCAGCGACGAAGAGCGTGAGGCACTCAATGAAGTCATGCACGCCGCGCCCTGCAATGCACCACAGCGGGTGCTGATCGTCGATGACGACGCCGACTCGCGCGAGTTGCTGGCTGAAATCCTCAGCCTCAACGACCTCAGCTGCCTGACCGCCTCGGGGGTTGAAAGCGCCTTGCGGACGCTGCACAACCACCCCTCGATCGGCCTGTTGATCACTGACCTGCGCATGGCCCCCAGCGACGGCCTGGAGCTGGTGCGCACCGTGCGCGACTCGACCCGCGCCGAACTGCCGATCATCATCGTCTCCGGCGACGCCAACGTGCGCGACGCCATCGATGCGATGCACCTGAGCGTGCTGGACTTTCTGCTCAAGCCCATCAATACCAAACAACTGGTCAAACTGGTCAAGCGCGAACTGGGGGTGGCCTGAAATCAGGCGGCATTCATGGGAGCAACCAAAGGTTGCGATTGCATCCTGCCAGCCGCCGGCGATATTGAATGTACCGGCCCTTTCGCGACCGCTGGTCGCTCCCACAGGATCCATGCCAGACCTTGACCAGGGACCAGACGCAAAACCCGTGGGAGCGACCAACGGTCGCGAATGCATCCTGCCAGCCGCCGGAAATATTGAATGTACCGGCCCTTTCGCGACCGCTGGTCGCTCCCACAGGATCTATGTCAGACCTTGAACAGGGGCCAGACGCAAAACCCGTGGGAGCGACCAACGGTCGCGAATGCTATGTGACAGGCGCTGAATAAGGGTGACTGTACCAGCCCCTTCGTGCTGGACTTTCTGCTCAAGCCCATCAATACCAAACAACGGGTCAGGCGCGAACTGGGGGTGCTGTAGGAGCGCGCTTGCCCGCGACCGGCTGCGTTAGCAGTCGTAAAATTGTGGCGTTTCGCAGATTTTGCGGATGTATTAGCAGTCGTAAATTTTCAGCGTTTCCGAGAATTTACGACTGCTGCGCAGCCGGTCGCGGGCAAGCGCGCTCCTACACCCCCCCACCATCAGTTCATCTGGCGGGCCTTGAACTCACGGCGGCGGCGGTGCAGCACCGGCTCCGTATAGCCGTTGGGCTGGCGGGTGCCTTCCAGCACCAGTTCGACCGCCGCCTGGAAGGCGATGTTGCTGTCGAAGTCCGGGGCCAGCGGGCGGTACAGCGGGTCGTTGGCGTTCTGCCGGTCGACCACCACGGCCATGCGTTGCAGGCTTTCCAGTACCTGCTCACGACTGACCACGCCATGACGCAGCCAGTTGGCCATGTGCTGGCTGGAGATGCGCAAGGTGGCGCGGTCTTCCATCAGGCCGATGTCGTTGATGTCCGGCACCTTCGAGCAGCCCACGCCCTGGTCGATCCAGCGCACCACGTAGCCGAGGATGCCCTGGGCGTTGTTGTCCAGTTCGTTGCGCAGTTCTTCCGGCGTCCAGTCAGTGCTGGTGGCCAGCGGGATAGTCAGGATGTCGTCCACCGAGGCCTGTTCGCGCGTGGCCAGCTCGGCCTGGCGGGCGAATACATCGACCGTGTGATAGTGCAGTGCGTGCAGCACCGCGGCAGTGGGCGAGGGCACCCAGGCCGTGTTGGCTCCGGCCAGCGGGTGGGCGATCTTCTGTTCCAGCATCAGCGCCATCAGGTCGGGCATGGCCCACATGCCCTTGCCGATCTGGGCCCGGCCCTGCAGGCCGCAGCGCAGGCCGACGTCGACGTTGGCATTCTCGTAGGCACCGATCCATTTCTCGGCCTTCATCTGCGCCTTGCGCACCATGGGGCCGGCCTCCATCGAGGTGTGGATCTCGTCGCCGGTGCGGTCCAGGAAGCCGGTGTTGATGAACACCACCCGCTCGCTGGCGGCCTGGATGCAGGCCTTGAGGTTGACCGTGGTGCGCCGCTCCTCGTCCATGATGCCGACCTTGAGGGTGTTGCGGGTCAGGCCCAGCACCTGTTCGATGCGTTCGAACAGTTCGTTGGTGAAGGCCACTTCTTCAGGGCCGTGCATCTTCGGTTTGACGATGTACACCGAGCCGCTGCGGCTGTTGCTGCGCGAGGTGTTGCCCTTGAGGTTGTGCATGGCCGCCAGGCTGGTCACCAGGCCGTCGAGAATGCCCTCGGGCACTTCGTTGCCGTGTTTGTCGAGGATGGCGTCGATGGTCATCAGGTGGCCCACGTTGCGGATGAACAGCAACGAGCGGCCATGCAGGGTGATTTCACCGCCGGCCGGGGTGGTGTAGCTGCGGTCCGGGTACAGGGTGCGGGTGAAGGTTTCGCCACCTTTGTTCACCGTCTCGGCCAGGTCGCCCTTCATCAGGCCCAGCCAGTTGCGGTAGACCAGGGTCTTGTCATCGGCGTCGACGGCCGCGATGGAGTCTTCGCAGTCCATGATGGTGGTCAGGGCGGCTTCGAGCAGGACATCCTTGATGCCGGCCGGGTCGGTCTGGCCGACCTGGCTGCCGGCGTCGATCTGGATTTCCAGGTGCAGGCCGTTGTGCTTGAGCAGGATGGCAATGGGCGCGGCGGCATCGCCCTGGAAACCGACCAGTCGGGCGTCATCGCGCAGGCCGGTCTGTTCACCGTCGTCGAGGGTGACGACCAGCTTGCCGTCGACCACGGCATACGCGCTGGACCGGACATGCGAGCCATGGGCCAAGGGCACGGCCTGGTCGAGCAACTGACGGGCAAAGGCGATCACTTTGTCGCCACGCACCCGGTTGTAACCCTTGCCGCGCTCGGCGCCGCCTTCGTCACTGATGGCATCGGTGCCATAAAGTGCGTCATACAGCGAGCCCCAGCGGGCATTGGCGGCGTTGAGGGCAAAGCGGGCGTTCATCACCGGCACCACCAATTGCGGGCCGGCCATGCGAGCGATTTCGTCGTCGACATTCCGGGTGCTGATCTGCACCGCGTCAGGCTCGGGCAGCAGGTAGCCGATGTCCTGCAGGAACGCCTTGTAGGCGCTGGCATCAAGCGTGCTGCCTGCATGGGTCTGATGCCAGGCATCGATTCTGGCTTGCAACGCGTCGCGCCTGGCCAGCAGAGCGCGGTTCTTGGGGGCCAGTTCATGAATCAGTGCATCCGCGCCGCTCCAGAAGGCCGCGGCCTCGACGCCGGTTCCAGGAACGGCCTCGTTCTGCACGAAATCGAACAGGACCTTGGCGACCCGCAGATCGCCGACTTGAACGTATTCAGTCATTGCCTTGCCTCACTCTGCTCAGCGGTGTTGCGCCCTTTTATTGCGGGCACATTTGATTGATTGTGGTATTTGTTGGGTGTGAAACCACTTATGTAGTGCGCGCAGAGGAATACTACATGATGATTTGACGGGTGAGAATGCGACTAAAATACGTCACCAAACGACCGCATGGTTCTGCCTGGTCATATAAGGCGCAGGCATTGGTATCGTTCTGGCAGGGTATTGTCGAAATCCGGGCAAAACCGTACAGGAATCGTGCCGGACCGGTCTGACCAGTAAGCATGCATGAAGGGTGCCCTATACTCATCGTCAATCGACTGCATTGCCATCATCCAACACCAAGAGGAATTGCCTGTGAATCATCTGGTCGTCACCGTGGTTGCTCCCGACAAACCGGGGCAGGTCGAACGCATCGCCCACTGCATTGCCGAGCATGGCGGCAACTGGCTGGAGAGCCGCATGTCGCGCCTGGCCGGACAGTTTGCCGGCATCCTGCGCCTGAGCGTGCCCATCGAACAGCGCGATGCACTGGTCACGGCGCTGCACGAGCTGGCCACGCACGACATCCGCGTGCTGCTGGCCGAAGAATCAGAAGAGCCGACCCTCGCCTGGACGCCCATTCATATGGCACTGGTGGGCACTGACCGCCCCGGAATAGTGCGCGATATCACCCGCTTGCTGGCCGGGCAGGGCGTCAACGTCGAGCGGCTGGTCACTGAGGTGATGACCGCCCCCATGAGCGGCGAATGGCTGTTCCGTGCCGAAGCCGTATTGGGCGTGCCCGCCACCGTGACGCTGGACGATTTGCAGGCGCAGCTGGAAACGCTGGCGGATGATTTGATGGTGGAGCTGGAATTACGGGAGGATCCGGCTGCTTGAGGTTATCCAGTCTTTCTCTGCACCTGCCTGTGGATAACCTGGGGAATCAACCCGCTAGGCCACGGCCTGCAAGGCGTGAAGCGCATTGGTTAAAAAACAGCCAATTTCGCGGGCTTGTGCACAATTACCCTGCGCCTGCCTGTGGATAAGCTTGGGGTAGCTGCTTGCAGCCCTTGATACACAAGGGCTGCAAGCGTTTGGTTGTTTTTTGATCAGGTTCTTTTACGCATGTTGACCCAGGCATCGACGCTGTAGATCGCCAGTCCCGCCCAGATAAAGCAGAACGTTATCAGCGTGCTCGCCGCCAGGTGCTCGCCGTAGACGAACACGGCCAGCAGCATCACCAGCGTGGGGCCGGTGTACTGCAGAAAGCCCAGCGTGGCGAAGGGCAGGTGCCGGGCCGCGGCGTTGAAGCACACCAGCGGCACCAGGGTGACGGGGCCGGCGGCGGCCAGCCAGAAGATCATCGAGCTGTGCAACACCTCCGGTTGCAGGCTCTGGGCCTGCGGGTTGAGCAGCAGCCAGCCCAGGGCCAGCGGCACCAGCAGCCAGGTTTCCACGACCAGCCCCGGCAGTGCGGCCACCGGGGCCTTCTTGCGGATCAGCCCATAGAAGCCGAAGGTCAGCGCCAGCGCCAGCGACACCCAGGGCAGGCTGCCGACCTGCCAGACCTGCTGGGCCACACCGGTGGCGGCCAGGGCCACGGCCAGCCACTGGATCGGGCGCAGCCGTTCGCCCAGCAGCAACATGCCAAGCAAGACGTTGATCAGCGGGTTGATGTAGTAGCCCAGGCTGGCTTCGAGCATGCGCCCGTTATTGACCGCCCAGACGTAGATCAGCCAGTTGCTGGCGATCAGCGTGCCGCTCAGGGCCAGGATGGCCAGGCGCTGGGGGTTGTCGCGCAGTTCCTTGAACCAGCCGGGGTGTTTCCACAGCATCAGCAGCAAGGAGCCGGCCAGGGCTGACCAGAGCGCGCGGTGGATGATGATTTCCACGGCCGGCACCGACTGCACGGCCTTGAAGTAAAGCGGGAACAGGCCCCAGATGATGTAGGCGCTCAGGCCCAGGATTAATCCGCGCCGCGGATTGGCAGTGTGCATGGTGCTTCCTTGTACTGCTGTTTTTGTCAGTCCCATCAACAGGTGTGGCGCCGCGTGTGCGGCGCGATAAAGGTCAGAACAGTTTCAGGGGTTCTTCCTGCAGGGCCGAGAGCTGTTCGCGCAGGGCCAGGATATGGTCGCCCCAATAACGCTCGCTGCCAAACCACGGAAAGCTGTGCGGGAACGCCGGGTCGTCCCAGCGTCGCGCCAGCCAGGCACTGTAATGCATCAGGCGCAGGGCGCGCAGCGGTTCGATCAGCGCCAGCTGGCGGGGTTCGAAGTCGTGGAATTCGTTGTAGCCGTCCATCAGCTCGGACAGTTGCCCCAGGCATTCCTGGCGATCACCCGCCAGCATCATCCAGATGTCCTGCACGGCAGGGCCCATGCGGCAGTCGTCCAGGTCGACGATATGGAACATCTCGTCGCGGCACATCATGTTGCCCGGGTGGCAGTCGCCGTGGATGCGGATATTGGTGTGCGGCGTGGCGGCGTAGGCATCTTCGATACGCTTGAGCAGGTCGCGGGCTACCGATTCGTAGGCCGGCAGCAGCGAGCGCGGGATGCAGTTGTTGTTCATCAGGTAGTTGAACGAGTCATGGCCGAAGTTCTGCACGGCCAGGGCTTCGCGGTGCTCGAAGTCGCGGCTGGCGCCGAGCCCATGCAGGCGGCCCAGCAACTGGCCGAGGCGATAGAGCTGGTCGAGATTGCCCGGCTCCGGGGCCCGCCCGCCACGCCGCGGGAACAGGGTGAAGCGAAAGCCGCCGTGCTCGAACAGGGTCTTGCCGTCGTGGACGATCGGCGCCACCACCGGCACCTCGATGCCTTCAAGCTCGGCGGTGAAGCGGTGTTCTTCCAGGATCGCCTCGTTGCTCCAGCGCTGCGGGCGATAGAACTTGGCGATCAAGGGTGCCTGATCTTCGATGCCGACCTGATAGACCCGATTCTCGTAACTGTTGAGCGCCAGGATGCGGGCGTCGCTGAGAAAGCCGATGCTTTCTACGGCGTCCAGCACCATGTCGGGGGTAAGGGCTGCGAAAGGATGGGACATGCGGTCTCCTGTACGCAACGAACCGTTGCGTCGACCGGCGATGGTAACGCAGAGCGTGCATCAGGTGCTGTTGTTCCGCTGTGACCGTAGGAGCGGCTTTAGCCGCGAACGCAAACGCTGCCGATGTGTGCCGTTCGCGGCTGAAGCGATTCGACGCCCGGCCCCCTCGCGACCGTTGGTCGCTCCCACAGGGGCCTTGAAGGGTCAGGCGCCGATCACACCGCCGTCCTCGCGGGTGATGACCATGACCGAGGAGCGTGGCTTGCCGCCGGGCAGGTGCTCGGGGAAGGTCGAACCGCCGTTTTCGCCGGGGTGCTGCAGGCCGACGAACATCGTCTTGTAGTCCGGGGCGAAGCTGATGCCGGTGACTTCGCAGCCGACCGGGCCGACCATGAAACGGCGGATCTCGCCGCTGTGCGGGTCGGCGCAGAGCATCTGATTGTTGCCCATGCCGGCAAAGTCACCCTTGTTGCTGGAGTCGCCGTCGGTCTGGATCCACAAGCGCCCGGCAGCGTCGAAGCTCAGGCCGTCGGGGCTGTTGAACAGGTTGGCGGCATTGATATTGGCCGAGCCGGCCTGCGGGGTGCCGGGGTGCACGACCGGGTTGCCGGCGACCACGAACAGGTCCCATTCGAAGCTCATGGCCGAGGCATTGTCGTCGGTCTCGCGCCAGCGCAGGATCTGGCCGTACTGGTTTTTCGCCCGTGGGTTGGGGCCGCCGACCGGTTGCCCGTCGTCGCCGCGCTTGATGTTGTTGGTCAGGGTGCAATACACCTGACCGTCCTTGGGGCTGACCACGATCCATTCCGGGCGGTCCATGCGCGTGGCCTTGACCACACTGGCCGCCAGGCGGGCATGAATCAGCACTTCGGCCTGGTTGTTGAACCCGGCCGCCGCGTCCAGACCGTTCTTGCCGTGGGTCAGTTCGACCCAGCGTCCCTGGCCCTTGGGGCGGTCAGGGTTGTTGTCGCCGCCATCGAACTGCGCCACATACAGCGTGCCGTGGTCGAGCAGGTCGCGGTTGGCCTTGGGGTTGGCGGTGTCGATCTTGTCGCGGCTGATGAACTTGTAGATGAACTCGCCGCGTTCGTCGTCGCCCATGTACACCACGGCGCGCCCGCCCTTGGTCTGGGCCAGGGCGGCGTTCTCGTGCTTGAAGCGGCCCAGTGCGGTGCGCTTGACCGGTGTGGATTTGGGATCGAACGGGTCGATTTCCACCACCCAGCCGTGGCGATTGACCTCGTTGGGGTTCTTTGCCACGTCAAAGCGGGCATCAAACGGGTGCCAGCCGATCTCCTTGCTGGCCGCCACCACGCCGTAGCGTTTCAGGCCGGCATCGAAGGCTTGCTGCGGGTCGCTGCTGCCGAAGCAATCGGTGAAGTTCTCTTCACACGTCAGGTAGGTGCCCCATGGGGTCTTGCCGTTGGCGCAGTTCTGGAACGTGCCCAAGGCATGGCGGCCGCTGCTGTCAGCGGCGGTCTTGAGCCAGTCGTGGCCGGCGGCCGGGCCGCTCAGGGTAATGGGCGTGTTGCCATGGATACGCCGGTTGAAGCGTGAGCCCTGGACGAACTGCCACTGACCGTTCTGGCGTGCGATCTCGATCACCGAGACGCCCTCGGCGGCCAGCGCCTTGCGCACCTCTTCAAGCGACTGCGGCGCCTGGCCGTGTGCGTAGAGGTAGCGGTAGTTGGTGTATTCGTTGTTGATCGCCAGCAAGGCGCGGTCCGGATGACCAGGCATCGGGAACAGGCTCATGCCGTCGTTGTTGTCGCCGAACTGCACCTCCTGGGCTTCGGCGCTGCCATTGCCACTCGGGTCGAAGGCCGGTCCGTCAGCCTGCAGGGGCTGGCCCCAACTGATCAGCACCGAGGCGCGATAGCCCGGCGGCAGGCTGACGCTGTCGGCGGTGGCCGTGGCAATGCCGTCAAACCCCAGCAGGGTGCGGTTGGCCTCGCTGACGCCGGTGGCCAGGGCGGTACGGCTGAGCAGGTCACCGCCCAGAAACAGCGCCGCGCCGCACAGGGCACCAGCACCGATGAAGCTGCGGCGGGTCAGGCCGACCAGGTTTTCCAGGTCGGTAGGCTGGTGTTCTTTTAATAGTTTCATCGTCACGGCTCCCACGGATGTGGCAGCCACATTAAGTGATCGTGATGACGAAATTGTGTCGGCGCGATGACATCCTGTGCGCTCAGACGACCGTGCCCAGCAACACATGTGAAGGCGCGAACTGCACCTGCACCGCGCTGCCGCCACCGAGTCCCAGCGCCGCGAGCTGTCCGGGCATGGCCTGCGCGCACAGGGTCTGGCCGTTGGGCAGTGCAATGCGCACTTCGCAGGGACCGTGTTCGGCGTCCAGCAGGGTGTCGATCTTGCCGTACAGGCTGTTGTGGTCCGGGCAGGGGGGCTGGTCCGCCGGCAGCAGTTGCAGCCAGCCGGCCTTGATCAGCGCGACCACTTCTACCTCTGGCTCAAGGTCCAGGCGCAGGCGGCTGTCATGGGTGATCTGTGCGTCGATCAACTGCCCGCCGGCCAGCGCCAGGTGCACCGTGTCGTTGTTGCCCTGGCGGGTAATGCGCTGGATGCGCCCGAGCAACTGATTGCGCGCACTGGTGCGCAGGGTCAGGCGGCTGAGCAGGTCGAAGTCGGCATCGCTTTCGGCCGCGTCCAGCACCTGGGCCTGCAGGGCTTGCAGGCGCTGATAGAGGCGCAGGACACGTTCGCCCTCGGTCGACAGGTTGGCGCCGCCACCGCCGCGCCCGCCGACGCTGCGCTCGACCAGCGGGCGCTGCGCCAGGTTATTGAGCTCGTCGATGGCGTCCCAGGCGGCCTTGTAGCTCAGGCCTGCGCTTTTGGCGGCGCGGGTGATCGAGCCTTGCTCGGCAATGTGTTGCAGCAGGGCAAGGCGCTGCGGGCGGCGCACCATGTATTGGCTCAGTGAGGGCGGTAGCGGCATGACGGGCAGTCGAGGAGGGATGATGCGCCTGAGTCTACCCTCAATCCTGCGGGGCGGGCGTGCGCGCCAGGCAGTAGATGTCGACCCGTCGCGCCCCGGCCTGGATCAGCAGGCGTGCCAGCGCCTGGGCGGTGGTGCCGGTGGTCAGCACATCGTCGACCACGGCCAGGTGCTGGTCGCGTACGGCCGTGCTGTCGTGCACGGAGAAGGCGCCGGCCAGGTTGTGCTTGCGGGCCTTGGCATCCAGCCCTTGCTGCGATGGCGTTTCGCGTATACGCAGCAATTGGCGTTCATCCACCGGTATCTGCAGCGTTTGTCCCAGCCAGCCGGCCAGCATCGCCGCCTGGTTGAAGCCGCGCTGGCGCAGGCGCAGACGGGCCAGTGGCACGGGCAACAAGGCGTCGGGACGCGGCAGGTCTTCATCGAAACGATGCTGCAGGTACTGCCCCATCAGGTCGGCGAGCAGGCGGCCCAACGGCCATTGGCCCTGGTGCTTGAAGCGGGTGATCAGCCGGTCGACCACAAAGCGGTATTCCCACGGCGCAATCACCTGGCTGAAGGCCGGCGGCCGCAGGCGGCAATCGATGCAGTGGCGATCAATGTCCGGCAGCGGCACGGCGCAGCACTGGCATTGGGCGCCCAGCCACGGCAGCTCGGCCTCACAGGGCACACACAAGGGCAGGTCGGTGTCGCTGGGCTCGTCACACAGCAAACAGAATCGTTTGTTTTTTAACCAGATGTAAACCTGATCATGTTCTCGTGGTTGACAAGGCATGGCCGTTCCTTAACTATGCCGAAATTCAAGCCGAACAACCGCGTCGCGCCTGTGGTCTTTGCGCTCCTGTGCGGTGTTCTTCAACTGTCAGATTCCAACAAGGAGCCGCCCGATGAGCGCCAGCACCACCGCTACCTTGCGTCACGACTGGACTTTAGCCGAGGTCAGGGCACTGTTTGTGCAGCCTTTCAATGACCTGTTGTTTCAGGCGCAGACGGTGCATCGCGCTCATTTCGACGCCAACCGCGTGCAGGTCTCGACCTTGCTGTCGATCAAGACCGGCGCCTGCCCCGAAGACTGCAAGTACTGCCCGCAGTCGGGCCACTACAACACCGGCCTGGACAAGCAGAAGCTGCTTGAAGTGCAAAAGGTGCTGGAGGAAGCCGCCCGCGCCAAGGCCATCGGCTCCACACGGTTCTGCATGGGCGCGGCCTGGAAGCATCCGTCGGCCAAGGACATGCCCTACGTGCTGGAGATGGTCAAGGGCGTGAAGGCGCTGGGCCTGGAGACCTGCATGACCCTGGGCCGGCTCGATCAGGAGCAGACCGAGGCGCTGGCCTCGGCAGGCCTGGATTACTACAACCACAACCTTGATACGTCGCCGGAGTTCTACGGCAGCATCATCACGACCCGCACCTACAGCGAGCGGCTGCAGACCCTGGCGTATGTGCGTGAGTCGGGGATGAAGATCTGCTCGGGCGGCATCCTGGGCATGGGCGAGTCGCTCGACGACCGCGCCGGCCTGCTGATCCAGTTGGCCAACCTGCCCGAGCACCCCGAGTCGGTGCCGATCAACATGCTGGTCAAGGTCGCCGGCACGCCGCTGGAAAATGCCGAGGACGTCGACCCGTTCGACTTCATCCGCATGCTGGCCGTGGCGCGCATCCTGATGCCGCAATCGCATGTGCGGCTGTCGGCCGGTCGCGAAGCCATGAACGAGCAGATGCAGGCCCTGGCGTTCTTCGCCGGTGCCAACTCGATCTTCTACGGTGAAAAACTGCTGACCACCGCCAACCCGCAGGCCGACAAGGACATGCTGCTGTTCAAGCGCCTGGGCATCCAGCCCGAGGCCGGGCAGGACCATGCCGATGACGTGCACCAGGCGGCCATCGAGCAGGCGCTGGTCGAGCAGCAAAGCAGTGCGATGTTCTACAACGCCGTTTCGGCCTGAACACGCGAGGTCAGCATGGCTTTCGATCTTCAGGCGCGCCTCGAGGCCCGTCGCGCCGCCCAGTTGTACCGTCAGCGCCCGTTGCTGCAGAGCCCGCAAGGGCCGCTGGCGGTGGTCGACGGGCAGCCGTTGCTGACCTTTTGCAACAACGATTACCTGGGGCTGGCCAACCATCCGCAGGTGGTGGCAGCCTGGCAGGCCGGCGCCGAGCGCTGGGGCGTGGGCGGCGGGGCATCACACCTGGTGATCGGTCACAGCGGGCCGCACCATGACCTGGAGCTGGCGCTGGCCGAATTCACCGGGCGCCCACGGGCACTGTTGTTCTCCAATGGCTACATGGCCAACCTGGGCACGGTCACGGCGCTGGTCGGGCAGGGCGATACGGTGCTCGAAGACCGCCTCAACCATGCCTCGCTGCTCGATGCCGGCCTGCTCAGCGGCGCGCGCTTCAGCCGCTACCTGCACAACGATGCCGCCAGCCTGCAAAGCCGGCTGGCCAAGGCGGCGGGCGACAGCCTGGTGGTCACCGACGGGGTGTTCAGCATGGACGGCGACATCGCCGACCTGCCGGCCCTGGCCCGTACCGCAAAAAGCCGGGGCGCCTGGCTGATGGTCGACGATGCCCACGGTTTCGGTGCGCTGGGGGCCAACGGCGGCGGCAGTGTCGAGCACTTCGGCCTGGGCCTGGATGACGTGCCGGTGCTGATCGGCACCCTGGGCAAGGCCTTTGGTACGTCGGGAGCCTTTGTGGCCGGCAGCGACGACCTGATCGAGACGCTGATCCAGTTCGCCCGGCCCTACATCTACACCACCAGCCAACCGCCGGCGCTGGCCTGCGCGACGCTCAAGAGCCTTGAACTGCTGCGCAGCGAGTCGTGGCGGCGCGAGCATCTGGCCGCGCTGATCAGCCAGTTTCGCCACGGCGCCGGGCAGATCGGACTGCAGTTGATGGACAGTTTCACGCCCATCCAGCCGATCCTGATTGGCGATGCCGGGCGTGCTGTGCGCCTTTCGCAGCTGTTGCGCGAGCGTGGTCTGCTGGTGAGCGCGATCCGCCCGCCCACTGTGCCGGCCGGCAGCGCCCGCTTGCGGGTCACGCTGAGCGCCGCCCACACGCGCGAACAGGTTCAGCTACTGTTGGAGGCACTGGCGCAGTGCTGGCCACTGCTGGGTGTGGATGAATCGGTGGAGTCGACGCATGCGTAATCGTCTGGTGCTGTTACCCGGCTGGGGCCTGGGTGTGTCGCCGCTGGAGCCCTTGGCCGCCGCCTTGCGTGAGCGGGATGCGCATCTGAAGGTCGAGATCGAGCCTTTGCCGCAACCGGGCACGCATGATGTGCAGGCCTGGCTCGATGACCTGGACGCCCGGTTGCCAGAGAACACCTGGCTGGGCGGCTGGTCACTGGGCGGCATGCTCGCGGCCGAACTGGCCGCCCGGCGCGGCGAGCGTTGTTGCGGCTTGCTGACCCTGGCCAGCAACACCTGTTTTGTGCAGCGCGGTGCCTGGCCACAGGCCATGTCCGAGGCGGACTTTGCCGCGTTTCTGGCCGGCTGCGAGCAGGACCCGGTAGCAACCCTCAAGCGCTTCGGCCTGCTGTGCAGCCAGGGCGCTGAAGACCCGCGTGGGTTGTCGCGCCAGCTCGGCGCCGGCCTGCCGGTCGTAGCGCCGCAGGTGCTGCTCGATGGTTTGCGGGTGCTT
The DNA here is from genome assembly GCF_003131185.1 of Pseudomonas ovata. Classification (GTDB taxonomy): domain Bacteria; phylum Pseudomonadota; class Gammaproteobacteria; order Pseudomonadales; family Pseudomonadaceae; genus Aquipseudomonas; species Aquipseudomonas ovata. Next base: position 40,364 of record NZ_QFFU01000014.1, read on the forward strand.
GAACAACTCGACACCCGCCAGGCCTTGCAGGACTACCGTGGCCCCCAACTGCATGTGTTTGCCGGGCGCGATGCCCTGGTCCCGGCGCAGGTAGCCGTTGACTTGCTGGAACTGCTGCCGGATGTCGAAACGGGCCTGATCGAACAGGCCAGTCATGCCTTTATCCTGGAAAGCCCGCACAGTGTGGCGGCGACGATCCGGACTTTTCTATATGGAGCGGGTGATGACTGATCTCTCTGGCATACCGCTGCCGGGCGGCTTGCCGGCCAAGCGGCAGGTGGCGGCGTCGTTTTCCCGCGCAGCGGCCAGCTACGACAGCGTGGCCGACTTGCAGCGTGCGGTGGGTCAGCATCTGTTGGCACAACTGCCGGCTGATCTGAACCCGGCGCGCTGGCTGGACCTGGGCTGTGGCACCGGGCATTTCAGCCGCGTGCTGGGGCCGCGTTTCGCCGCGGCACAAGGCCTGGCGCTGGACCTGGCCGAAGGCATGCTGCGCCACGCGCAACCGCAGGGCGGGGCGCAGCATTTCGTGGCCGGTGATGCCGAGAGCCTGCCGTTGCAGGACCAGTGCCTGGACCTGGTGTTTTCCAGCCTGGCGGTGCAGTGGTGTGCCCATTTTGCCGCCGTACTCAACGAGGCGCGTCGGGTCTTGCGCCCGGGTGGCGTGTTTGCCTTCTCCAGCCTGTGTGTCGGTACGCTGGATGAGTTGCGTCGCAGTTGGCAGCAGGTCGACGGCCGGGTGCATGTCAATCGCTTCCGTGAACCGCAGGCTTATCGGCAACTGTCCGAAGCCTGCGGACTGCGTATCCGCAGCCTGGAGGTGCGCCCGCATGTGCTGCATTACCCCGATGTGCGCAGCCTGACCCACGAACTCAAGGCCCTGGGGGCACACAACCTCAATCCGGGGCGGGCCACCGGCCTGACCGGCCGCGAGCGTATTCGCACGCTGGTGCAGGCGTATGAAGCCTTTCGCCAACCGCAGGGTTTGCCGGCCACTTATCAGGCGATCTATGTCGTGCTGGAAAAACAGTCATGAGCGCTGCCTTTTTCATTGCCGGGACCGACACCGACATCGGCAAGACCACCGTGGCCGCCGGCCTGCTGTACGCGGCCCGGCGGGCGGGCCTGAGTACGGCGGCCGGCAAGCCGGTGGCCTCCGGCTGCGAGCCGACCGCCAACGGGCTGCGCAACGCCGACGCGCTGGCCTTGCTGGCGCAGTGCACCACGGCGTTGACCTATGAAGAGGTCAATCCCTTTGCCCTGGCGCCGGCCATTGCCCCGCACCTGGCCGCGCGGGAAGCCGGGCTGGACCTGGGCGTGGCCAATCTGCTGGCGCCGATGCAGCGCCTGCTGGCGCGTCAGGCCGGTTTTACCCTGATCGAGGGCGCGGGTGGCTGGCGGGTGCCGCTCAGTGGCGACGAGCATCTGTCTGATCTGGCGATTGCCCTGCAGTTGCCGGTCGTCCTGGTGGTCGGCGTGCGCCTGGGCTGCATCAGTCATGCGCTGCTGACGGCCGAGGCGATTGCCCGCGACGGCCTGGTGCTGGCCGGCTGGGTGGCCAATATCGTCGATGCCCAGACCTCGCGGCTTGAGGCCAACCTGGCAACCTTGACCGAACAATTGCCGGCCCCTTGCCTGGGACAGGTGCCGCGACTGTTACAGCCTGTTGCTGAAAGCGTGGCCCAATACCTAACGGTTGCGCCGCTGCTGGCGCTCAGGTGACTGATATCAAAGGCGCTTTGCCGCTTGATCAAGATTCAGCCTATGGTCGGGCATGATGCCATTAGTCTTTTTGTTGGGCATTTTGCCGCTATCCCTGTTTCAATAGGCCTTGCTTCCTATGAGCTGAGGACTGGCTTATGCAAATTTCCATGAACAACACGCTGTATCCAGGCCTGAGCGCAATCCAGGTCGGGCAGAACCGTGTCGATCAGGCGGCCTCTCAGATCGCCAGTAACAGCATCGAAGTGTCTGGCCGCAGCCAGTCCTCCGACTTCCAGCTGGAAAACCTGCGTTCGGTCGACCGCAGCCAGCGTTCCGACCTGCCGGCCAACATCGTTGAGCTGGAAGCTGGCAAGTTCCAGGTCGAGGCAGGCGTCGCGGCACAGCGCGCCAGCAGTGAAGCGCTCGGTACGCTGATTGACACCTACGCCTGATTCCTTCAGGTGGCTTTACCTCTGACGCCGTGCCCTTGAGCACGGCGTTGTCGTTTCTGCGCGTAGCGCTGTTTCAGTGCCGCAACCGGCGGCCCCTCGACTAGACTCTTTCAATAACCTCTGCTCTGGCCTCAGGCCACGGCCTGTAAGGCCTTGCGCCGGTTCGGGACCAGCGGTGGGCAATGCGCTATTGACAAGGTCCGGGTGTAAACGTAAGTTTCAAACATCTGTTTGATCGGTAGGCGCAGTAAGCGCCAAAAGCGTTGAAAGTGTTCCCATCACGACCGATCAGTCATTCATACGGGATTCACCAGCAGAGGTTACAAGCTATGCCTGACTACAAGGCCCCCTTGCGTGATATTCGTTTCGTGCGTGATGAGCTGCTGGGTTATGAAGCCCATTACCAGAGCCTGCCGGCCTGCCAGGACGCCACGCCCGACATGGTCGATGCCATCCTGGAAGAGGGTGCGCGTTTCTGTGAGCAGGTGCTGGCCCCGCTCAATCGCGTCGGCGACATCGAAGGCTGCCAATGGAGCGAGGCGGGCGTGAAGACGCCGACCGGCTTCAAGCAGGCCTACAAGCAATTCGTCGAAGGCGGCTGGCCGAGCCTGGCCCATGATGTCGAGCACGGCGGCCAGGGTTTGCCCGAGTCGCTGGGGCTGGCCATCAGCGAACTGGTCGGCGAGGCCAACTGGTCGTGGGGCATGTACCCCGGCCTGTCGCATGGCGCGATGAACACCATTTCCGAGCACGGCACGCCCGAGCAGCAGGAGACCTACCTGACCAGGCTGGTGTCCGGCGAGTGGACCGGCACCATGTGCCTGACCGAGTCGCACTGCGGCACCGACCTTGGCATGCTGCGCACCCGCGCCGAGCCCCAGGCCGATGGCTCCTACAAGGTCAGCGGCACCAAGATCTTCATTTCCGCCGGCGAACACGACATGGCCGATAACATCGTCCACATCGTGCTGGCCCGCCTGCCGGATGCACCGGCCGGCACCAAGGGCATTTCGCTGTTCATCGTGCCCAAGTTCCTGCCCGACGCTCAGGGTGGCCTCGGTGAGCGCAACGCGGTGGCCTGTGGCTCGCTCGAGCACAAGATGGGCATTCACGGCAACGCCACGTGCGTGATGAACTTCGACGGCGCCACCGGCTTTCTGATCGGCCCGCCGAACAAGGGCCTGAACTGCATGTTCACCTTCATGAACACCGCTCGCCTGGGCACTGCGCTGCAAGGCCTGGCCCATGCCGAGGTGGCGTTCCAGGGTGGCCTGCAATACGCCCGCGACCGCTTGCAGATGCGCTCGCTGACCGGCCCCAAGGCCCCGGACAAGGCCGCTGACCCGATCATCGTGCACCCTGATGTGCGGCGCATGCTGCTGACCATGAAGGCCTTTGCTGAAGGCACCCGGGCCATGGTGTATTTCACGGCCAAGCAGGTCGACATCGTCAAGTACAGCCAGGACGAAGAGCAGCGCAAGGCCGCCGACGCGCTGCTGGCCTTCATGACCCCGATCGCCAAGGCGTTCATGACCGAGGTCGGCTTTGAAGCCGCCAACCACGGTGTGCAGATCTATGGCGGCCACGGCTTCATCGCCGAGTGGGGCATGGAGCAGAACGTACGCGACAGCCGCATTTCGATGCTCTACGAGGGCACCACCGGCATCCAGGCCCTCGACCTGCTGGGCCGCAAGGTGCTGATGACCCAGGGCGAGGCGCTCAAGGGCTTCACCCGGATTGTCCACAAGTTCTGCCAGGCCAACGAGGGCAATGAAGCTATCGCCGCGTTCACCGCGCCGCTGGCAGCGTTGAACAAGGAATGGGGCGAGCTGACCATGAAGGTCGGCATGGCGGCCATGAAAGACCGTGAAGAAGTGGGCGCGGCCTCCGTGGATTACCTGATGTTCTCGGGCTATGCATGCCTGGCCTACTTCTGGGCCGACATGGCACGTGCGGCGGCGCAGAAACTGGCCGAAGGCACCTCGGAGCAGGCGTTCTACACGGCCAAGCTGCAGACGGCGCGCTTCTACTACGAGCGCATCCTGCCCCGTACCCGCACCCATGCGGCGGCCATCGTGTCGGGCGCAGCCAACCTGATGGACATGAAAGAAGAAGACTTCGGCCTGGGTTACTGATCGGCCGGACCTTTGATAGTGCGCAGGAGCGGCCGGGGTCGTGCCGTTCCTGCGTCATGCTGTTGAATACCCCCTCCTTTATCCTTCGATCAATCTTTGCCGATTCCTGCCGTTACAGAAATTAGTTGGCTATTTAGTTCCTACTGAATGCATTACTAACCCAGCAAAGGCACAATGCCATTATGCAGGGCCATTTTCTGATGCCGAGTAGGAGACATCCCCCTTGTTGCGTCCATCTGCTGCACGACTGAGTCATTTCCTGCCTGCCGGCATTCTGTTCCTGGGCGGCCTGGCAGCGGCCTATGTCAAAGACCTGAGTGTCTTCTTCACTTCGCTGTTCAATGTTCTGCCGACCCTGGTGCTGCTGCTGGGTGGTGCGTATTGCGCGGTGTATCGCCGCCAGCGTGAGCTGGCCTTGATGGTCACGGTGTACATCGCCTATTACCTGCTCGACACCCAGACCGACTTCTACCGGGACAATGGCGTGGTGCGTGAAGACGCCGCCGTGGTGTTCCACCTGATGTGCCTGCTGTTGCCGTTGATGTTCGGCCTGTATGCCGCCTGGGAAGAGCGTACCCACCTGTTCCAGGACCTGGTGGCGCGGCTGGCGGTGTTGCTGCTGGTCGCAGGCGTGGCACTGGGGCTGGAACAGAGCTATCCGGTGGAGGTGCAGAACTGGCTGGCCGACATTCGCTGGCCGTTGCTGCACGGTTCGTGGATGAGCCTGATCCAGCTCTCCTATGTCATGTTCCTGATCGCTTTCGGCGTATTGACCTGGCAGTACCTGAACAAACCGCGCCCGTTGCACGCCGCCCAACTGGTCGGGCTGCTGGGTCTGTTCTGGGCCTTGCCCAAGACGTTCATCCTGCCGTTCACGCTGAACATCATGTGCAGCCAGGTCATGTTGATGATTGCCGCCGCCGTGGCGCAGGAGGCCTATCAGATGGCCTTTCGTGACGAACTGACCGGGCTGCCGGGACGCCGTGCCCTCAACGAGCGGTTGCAGCGGCTGGGGCGCAACTATGTGCTGGCAATGAGTGACGTGGATCACTTCAAGAAATTCAACGACACCCATGGCCACGATGTCGGCGACCAGGTGCTGCGCCTGGTGGCCAGCAAGTTGTCGAAAATCAGCCAGGGCGGTGGCAAGGCCTATCGGTACGGGGGTGAAGAGTTTGCCATCGTGTTTTCCGGCAAGACGCTGGAAGAATGTATGCCGCATCTGGAAATGGTCCGCGAAACCATCGCCAACTATCAGATCCAGTTGCGCAATCCCGATAACCGTCCGGAAGATGACCTGCAGGGCAGGCTGCGCCGGGGATCGGCACAGGCGGGCAGTGTGTCGGTCACGATCAGCATCGGCGTGGCCGATCGTCAGCCTGAACAGCGCACCCCTGACGAAGTGCTCAAGGCCGCCGACCAGGCGCTGTATGCCGCCAAGGGCGCCGGCCGCAATTGCGTGGTGGCGCATGGGCAACCTCAGAGGCGCTCAATGCGTACCGCCGACGCGATATAGGCCGGGCCTGCGAGCCTTCAAGGAGAAAAAGCGCATTACTAATGGCGGTGACCGGGACTGACTTTATAGTCACAAGCGGACCCTATGTGTCGCATTAGTTGTTCGGATACACTCGGATCTTTCATTGCCTGGCCCGGCCAATGGCAGGTCCGGTTTTATCTGTTGTGTCTCTAGCTCCCCGCTCACGAGGTATGCCATGGCTGACTACAAAGCGCCGTTGCGCGATATGCGCTTCGTTCTGAATGAAGTGTTCGAGGTCTCCCGACTCTGGGCCCGGCTGCCGGCCCTGGCCGAGGTGGTCGACACCGAAACGGTCGATGCCATCCTTGAAGAAGCCGGCAAGGTCACCAGCAAGAGCATTGCGCCACTCAGCCGCAGCGGCGATGAAGAGGGCTGCCACTGGAACGACACGGTGGTCACCACCCCGAGCGGTTTCCCTGAGGCGTATCGCACCTATGCCGAAGGCGGCTGGGTGGGCGTGGGCGGCAACCCCGAGTTCGGCGGCATGGGCATGCCCAAGGTGGTGGGCGCGCTGGTCGAGGAAATGCTCAACTCCGCCAGCCTGGCCTTCGGCCTGTACCCGATGCTGACCTCCGGCGCCTGCGTGTCGCTCAACAACCACGCCACCGAGGCCCTCAAGGCCACTTACCTGCCCAATATGTATGCCGGCACCTGGTGTGGCTCGATGTGCCTGACCGAAGCACATGCCGGCACTGACCTGGGGATTATCCGTACCCGCGCCGAACCCCGGGCCGACGGTGTCTACACGATCAGCGGCAGCAAGATCTTTATCACAGGTGGCGAGCACGACCTGGCCGAGAACATCATTCACCTGGTCCTGGCCAAGCTGCCCGATGCGCCAGCCGGCCCCAAGGGCATCTCGCTGTTTCTGGTGCCCAAGTTCCTGGTCAACGATGACGGCAGCCTGGGCGAGCGCAATGCCGTCAGTTGCGGCTCCATCGAACACAAGATGGGCATTCAGGCGTCGGCCACCTGCGTGATGAATTTCGATGGCGCCGAGGGGTATCTGGTCGGCGAGCCGAACAAGGGGCTGGCGGCGATGTTCACCATGATGAACTACGAGCGCCTGGGGGTCGGCATCCAGGGCTTGGCGTCCGGCGAGCGCTCCTACCAGAACGCCATCGACTACGCCCGCGAACGCCTGCAAAGCCGGGCGCCGACCGGTGCGCAGCAACGCGATAAAGTTGCCGATCCGATCATCGTGCACCCCGATGTGCGGCGCATGCTGCTGACCATGAAAGCCTTGAACGAGGGCGGCCGGGCGTTTACCGCCTATGTCGCGCTGCAGCTGGACATCGCCAAGTACAGCGAAGACGCAGACGAGCGCCAGCGCGCCGACGCCCTGGTGGCGCTGCTGACCCCGGTGGCCAAGGCCTTCCTGACCGACCTGGGCCTGGAAATCACCGTTCATGGCCAGCAGGTGCTGGGCGGGCATGGCTACATTCGTGAATGGGGCCAGGAGCAACTGGTGCGTGACGTGCGCATCACCCAGATCTACGAAGGCACCAACGGCATCCAGGCGCTGGACCTGGTGGGGCGCAAGATCGTCGGCTCGCAGGGGCAGTGGTACCGGTTGTTTTCCGATGAAGTGCGTCAGTTCATCGACGCCGCCGACAGCCGGCTGGCCGAATTCGTCGAGCCCCTGCGCAGCGCGCTGGACAAGCTCGATGAACTGACCGGGTTGATCCTCGAACGCGCGCAGCAGAACCCCAACGAAATCGGCGCGGCCTCTGTGGAGTACCTGCATCAGTTCGGTTACACCGCCTATGCCTGGATGTGGGCGCGCATGGCCGGCGCAGCGCTGGGCAAAGAGGCCCAGGATGAGTTCTACGCCAGCAAACTGGGCACTGCGCGGTTCTACTTTGCCCGCCTGTTGCCGCGCATCCATTCGCTGGATGCCTCGGTGCGCGCAGGCAGTGAATCGTTGTATCTGCTGGAGGCTTCGCAATTCTGACGGCGTGTATCAGGCGTGTAAGCCAATGCTTACACGTTGTGGTGGCAAATCACCTCTTCCACAAAAATGGATCCAAAGATAATCTTGCTTCCAAGGACGTCGCGCAGGATGCGCAACCAGAATAACAGGGACACGTAGGGAAGCCTGCCAGGATGGCGGGAAGAAACGGATGTCAGGGAAACAGTCTGGAAAACCCCGCTTCGGCGGGGTTTTCTTTGTGTGCAGGTTTTTCCCGCAGGCTCCAGGGCAGACAACTGATGGCGGTCTGCCAGAAGTCATGGAACCCCTGCAGTGGCCCAGGGTCGATTGAGCACAGGCTACAAAAGCCTTTCAATCAGGAGCTGACCCATGGACATTCTTCGCATCATCATCGCTATTCTGCTGCCGCCCCTGGGTGTGTTCATGCAAGTGGGCTTCGCCGGTGCCTTCTGGCTCAATATCCTGCTGACCCTGCTGGGCTATTTCCCCGGCATCATCCACGCCGTCTATATCATCGCCAGTCGCAAATAACCGTTTCGCGGCGGGTCAGGCCCGATAGTGTTCGGGCCTGTCCGGACTGAGTTCGATCCATTGCAACTGTTGGGCACGGCCGATGAAGTTATCCACATCGGTGCCCATTTCCGGCAGGTTGGGGTAGTTGGCGTGCAAGGTGTCGATGATCTGCTGGACAGTGCGCTGGCCATCGACCAGCTCGCTTATCCAGGTCGTGATGTCATCGAGCTGCACGTTGCCGCCAGGGCGTACGTGCAACAGACGGCCCTGGCCGTCTTCACCCACTTCCAGGGTGCAGTCAGGGTGCCAGTGCGGGATGAGGGTGCGATCAAGCCTGAGGTGGTGCGGATGACCCAGTTTCATGGTGATGTCCTCTGCCAGACAGGTGGCCCGCTCAAATGCGGACGGGCAGGCACTGCAACCCTCGACGGCGGTCACGCAAAACGGATTGCCGGCCTTCCTGCAAAGTGTAGTGCTGTCTTGCAATCACGCGACGGCTTTCATCAAACACAAAATAACTCACTGATTCATTAGCTATTGAATTCACCCTTGTAGGAGCGCGCTTGCCCGCGACCGAGTGCGTAGCGCTCGTAAAATTTCGGAAACGCCACAAATTTCTGAGTGTGAACACGTCTAAAATCTGCGAAACGCTGAAAATTTACGACTGCTAACGCAGCCGGTCGCGGGCAGAGCGCGCTCCTACACCGGTCCCGTGCTTGCTGCGCGACAGCGTGCCGCCTTGGCTCATCGATACAACGCAGCACGACGATCGCCCAGATAGTCATTAAGTGCCTTGGCGTCCTCGATCCGCTGGGCCTGCACATCGGCAATCAGCAATTGCTCTTCTTGCCCCGCCAGTGCGGGACGGCTGCCGTCCGGGCCGTTCAGGCTGCTCAGGCCGCAATAGTGCACCGTGTCTTCCTGCCCGCAGTAATTGACGTAGGCCAGGTAGCACTGGTTCTCGAAGGCCCGGGCGCGCACGGTCACCTCACAGACAAAATCGAACGGCATCATGTTGGCGGTCGGCACCACGATCAGCCCGGCGCCGGCCAGGGCCAGGCGGCGTACGGCTTCGGGAAACTCGACGTCGTAGCAGATCAACAGCCCCAGCCGCCAGCCATCAAGTTCGATCAGCGGAAACTGATCGTCGCCTGCGCTGAACATGTTTTTGTCCAGGTCCCCGAACAGGTGGGTCTTGCGGTAGTTGCCCAGACGGTTGCCATGCGCGTCGATCAGTTGCGCGGCGTTGTACAGCCGGCCGTCTTCGCCGCGCTCGGGGTAGCCATAGGCAATGGCGACGCCGGTGTGCCGAGCGATCCTGGCAATCTGCCGCGCCGCCTCACCCTCGGCGGGCTGCGCCAGGCGCTGCACAGCGGCCGCGCCGATGTTGTAGCCGGTCAGGAACATCTCCGGGCACACCAGCAACTGCGCGCCTTGCTGTGCGGCGGCTTCGGCCTGGCGGGCCAGGCGCGCCAGGTTGGCGTCGATGTCCAGCGGCAGCGGCGGGCATTGATACAGGGCGATACGCATGACACCTCCGGGTTATTCAGGCAGGGCGATCGGGCCAAGTTCGTCGAACACATCGCCCGGGCCCGGGTTGTCCGCATGGGTGCGGCCGCCAAACTGGGTCATGATGCCCCAGACCGCATTGAGCGAGGTCTGCACTGCACCTTCGACCCAGGCCGGCGTCCAGGAAATATCATCGCCGGCCAGGAACATGCCGCGCTGCTCGCAGGGCAGGTCCTGTTGCATGAAGTGCGCGTACATGCGCTGGTTGTAGCGATAGTGCCCCGGCAGTGCGCCTTTGAAGGCACCGAGAAAATGCGGGTCCGCCTCCCATGAAATGGTGATCGGGTCGCCGATGATATGGCTGGCGATGTCGACCTTGGGGTAGATCTTCTTCAGGGCATCCAGGGCCAGGCGCACGCGTTTTTCGGTGGGTTGCGGCAGCATTTTCAGCGCATCGCTCATCCAGGCATACGACAGGCAGATGACCCCCGGTTTGTCGTCGCCGTTGTCGAACAGGTAGGTGCCGCGGGTCAGGCGGTCGGTCAGGGTCATGCTCATCAGGTCGCGGCCGGTTTCCGGGTCCTTGTCCTTCCAGAACGGCCGGTCGACCATGACGAAAGTCTTGGATGACTGCATGTAGCGGGTGCGGTCCAGGGCCATCCACATCTTTTGCGAGAACAGCGATTCCTCGCACTCGATCTGTGTGGTCAGCAGCCAGCTCTGGCAGGTGGTCAGCACCGCCGCGTAGTGACCTACATTGCCCCAATTGTCGGTCACGGCCAGTTGGCCATCGGCGGCACGGGCGATGCGCTTGACGCCAGTGCGCGGGGCGCCGAGGTGCAAAGACGCCAGGCTGGTGCCGGCCGGCCAGTGAGCGCAACGTTCGGGTGCATGACGCCAGATACCCAGCGGCACCTGCTGCACGCCGCCAACGATCAGGTGCTGGTTTTCATCGCAGTTGGTCATGACCACGCGAAAGATTTCCAGCATCGAGTTGGGGAAGTCCGAGTCCCAGCCACCGGTACCGAAACCGACCTGGCCGAACACTTCTCGGTGGTAGAACGACAATTTGGCGAAGGCCTTGGAGGTGGCGACGAAATCGTAGAAGGTGCGGTCGTCCCACAGCGGCACCAGCTCGTTCCACAAGGCCTTCAGTTGCTTGACGTCGCGGTCACGGATCGCCTGCTGGATCGCAGCGAACTGCGAACCGGCTTCCAGCGCATCGGCCCAGGCGTCGGCCACTTCCTGGAACAGGGCCGGCAGGTCGCTGAGGCTTTGCGCGTAGTACGTGTTGCCTTCCAGGTCGACCACTGTGCTGCCGCTGGCCGGGGTCAGCGGGTTCGGAAACGGTTGGGTGTCCAGGCCGAGCTTGTCGACGTAATGGAAAAACGCCGTGGACGAGGCAGGGAAACGCATGCCCCCCAGTTCGGCGACGATGCCCTCGGCGCCCTCGAAGGCTTGCGAACGCAACCGCCCGCCCATTTGCGAGGCCTCGTAGACCACCGGTTTCAGCCCCAGCTTCATCAATTCGTAGGCAGCCACCATGCCGGCAATGCCAGCGCCGACGATGGCCACCTCACGGCCGTGCTGCTCGACCGGAATGCTGCCCAATCCTGCCGGGTGCGTGATCCAGTCGTCGAAGGCAAAGGGGAAATCCGGGCCATACATGGTGATCGGCTTTTGAACGTCTGCGCGGTGGCGAGTGTGTTTCATGTCTGACGGCCCTGGTCGACTGCGGGTTCGGTTAGGCAACAGTCTAGGCAGGGATGCGTACGTTAATAAGACACAATATGTCGTCAATGTGTTGAAGACTGAGTCAATATGACGAGTGAGGCGGGCGATATGACGAAATCGTCTGCATCAGACCGGTTGGCTGCGGTCGATCTTGCTGCTGAGGATGATCGAGGTAGTGGTTTTTTCCACGCCCTCGACACTGCCGATCAGGTCGAGCAACTGGTCGAGCTGTTCCGGCGACTCGGTGCGCAGCCAGGCCACGTAGTCGAACTCGCCACTGACGGCGCACAGTTGCTGGACCTGGGGCAGCACGCTGAGCCGGCGCAACACTTCCTTGCCCGAGCGCGGCTGCACGGTAATCCCGACATAGGCTTGCAGGCCGCCATCGGCCACCCGCTGGCCGAGGCGTACGCCGTAGCCGGTGATAATGCGGGTCTTTTCCAGCCGCGCCAGGCGCGAAGTCACCGTGGTGCGCGCAATGCCCAACTGCCGGGCCAGCACCGCCACGCTTTCACGCGCGTTCAGTTGCAGGGCGGCGATCAGCTGGCGGTCGATTTCATCGAGAACGGGGGGGCGGGTGGTGGACAAGGGCATCTCCTGACAGGGCCGCTGCATGGTAGGAGATTAAACGCGCTCGGGGTAGGAGCGCGCTTGCCGGAATGCCGGACCACCGCGACCGGCTGCGTTAGCAGTCGTAAATTTGTGGCGTTTCATAGATCCCTGATGGGTTAGCAGTCGTAAATTTGTGGCGTTTCGCAGATTTTGCGAGCGCTACGCACTCGGTCGCGGGCAAGCGCGCTCCTACGGGCGTACGAATTGTTGGTAGTTTTCGGCGGTGACGAGTTGGGTTGGTAGCCAGACATCGCCCTGGATGGGCTGTTTGTTGACCAGGGCCAGGGCGGTGTCGACGGCCTTGGCGCCCATGGCCACCGGGTCACGGAACACGCTGACGGTGAGCATCTTGCTCTTGATCGCCATCAGGCCGTCGGGGGTGCCGTCGATGCCGCCGACCAGCACGTTCGACTGCCCGGCGGACTTGAGCGCCATGGCCGCGCCGATGCCCATCTCGTCGTTGTTGGACGCCACGGCATCGATCTTCTCGCCCGACACCACCCAGCTGTTCATGATGTTCATGCCCTGGTCGCGCTGCCAGTCGCCGCTCTGTTGTTCGACCACCTTGATGTCCGGGAACTGCCCCAGCACATCCTTGACGCCATCAGTGCGCTTGCGCGTGTCGCTGTGCGCCAGGCGCCCGAGAATGATCGCCAGGTTGCCCTTGCCGTTCATTTTCTCGGCCAGGTACTGCATCTGCATGCGCCCGATGGCACGCTCGTCGGTGCCGACAAAGACCACGCCTTCGGGCAGGGTGTCGACCTCGGGACGGCTGTTGACGTACACCAGCGGGATGCCGGCCTCACGGACCTTGGCAGTGATGCGCTGGGTGGCGGCGGTGTCGGCCGGGTTGACGATGATGGCGTCGACCTTCTGGTTGATGAAGCTCTCGACCTGGCTGAGCTGGCGACCGACATCGCTGGCCGAGTCCTCGACCTGCAGGCGCACGCCGTCAGGCGACTTTTTGGCCTGGTCCTGCATGGCGCCGACCAGGTAGGAAATGTAGTTGTCGAGGTTGCCGACCGTGACGCCAATCCGCAACTCTGCGTGCGCGGCCATCGACATGACCAGCGCGCAGGCACCGAGCAAGACTCGTTTCATGATGTGATCCTGTCCTTGTTATTGTTCGAATCAAAGATGAGATCGACGGTAGTGGAAGATAAATTCCGAATCAATATTGGATCAAAAAATATTTTCCACTTTTGCGTGTTACAGCTTCCAGCGCCGTGACGTCTTGTCCAGCCGGGCCTGTAATTGTTCCAGCGTCTGCGCCAGTTGCCGGGTCATCAGCCGGTAGCCGGTTACCTCGGCCGGAACCGGCGTGGCGGCGGCGGGCTCGAACGTGCGCTTGAGGTGTTCTGTGGCGCCTGTCTGCAGGGCACGCGCCATGCCCAGCAGGCGTCGGCGGTTCTGGCGGTAATCGGCGTCGAGTGCAGCCTTGAGGGCCGGCTCGGGATTGGCCGGGCGGCTGTTGGCGAGAATCTCCAGCAGGCTCAGGCACATGCGGAACTGGCTCTGGATGGTGTCCAGTTCGACCATGGAAATCTTCACTTCCTTGGACACTGACGGCAGCAGCGAGCGCAGTTGCAGCATGGTGGCGTTGAGGCTGGCAGCGAGTTTCAGGTGCTCGTCGGCGGTCACCGACTGGTCCTGGCTGATGCGCCCGTAGACCTTGGCGCAATCACGCAGGCCGCTGGCCAGGTTGTAGCGCCAGGAAAACACGGCGTACAGCGGCAGCGCGAAAGAGAACGCCAACGCCAGGACGATCCCAATCAGGATGTCCACGGTACGCCACAGCCCGTCGCTGATCGGGTTGATGCCGTGGCCGGCCACCACGAACAGGGTGATGGCCGACAGCAGCGCCGTGTAGCCACCCTTGCCGATGGCGTGGTAGGCGAAGAAACCGCACATCACCGACATCAGGCAATAGGTCAGCAAGGACATTTCCAGATAGCCCTGCTGCACCACCACCAGCAGCCCCAGGCCTGCGCCAATCAACGTGCCATAGGCGCGCTCGACCGACTTCTTGCGGATATTGCCGTGGTGCTGCAGGCCGCCGATCACGATCAGCATGGTCACCGAGGCCCACTCGCCGTGGGGCAGGTTCAGGCCGCTGGTCAGCAGGATCGACACCAGCAAGCCGACCGAAATGCGCGCCGCATGAATCAGCCGGGCATGACGATAACGACGATACGGGTCCAGCAAGGGCCGCAGCACAGGGCGCAGCCAGGAAGGGATGGAAGCAGGGCGGGTTGTGAACATGCGTGGGCGTACCGTCGGCTGAGGAAAACACAGTAGGCCATAACCGCAAGGGTTTGTGGCGCTGGCCTACGGGCTTAATGGACAGCGCCAACCGGAAAAGGATCAGGCCCGGCGTGCTCAGAACCTGCTGCCGGTTTGATCGACAGGTACGTGGAGCATGATTACCAGGCCATCTCGCCCTTGGCCACTTTGGCGCTCAGTTCCAGGCTGGACTCTTCGCCCAGGCCTGGGTAACGCACCTTCATGGCGTCGATCAAGGCCTTGGCGTCCTTGCTGCGCGCCGTTTCCTGGTCGAAGGCGCGGATATAGTCGGCGGTGAAGGCCGGTGACTCGGCGCTGGTACGCGGCCCTGGCAGGGCGTGGCCCGGCACGATGACCGAGGGCTTGAGGCTTTCGATTCTGGCCAGGGTGCCCAGCCAGTCCTGATGCGATTGGGTGCTCTGGGTGTCGGCCATCCAGACATGCTGATTGTTGGCCAGGACCACGCCACCGACCACGGCCTTGAGCGAAGGAATCCACACGAAGCTGCGCTCAGGCTGCGGTCCGTCCAGGCCGACGACTTCCAGCGCCTGGCCTTCGAGCTCAAGGCGATTGCCCTTGAGCACCTTGGGCACGATGAGCCGGCGCGGTGCATCGGTACCCAGTTTGGGACCCCAGTAGGCCAGCTTGTCCTTCATGGTGTGCTGGATGTGCTCGACGGTGGGCGCGCTGGCCAGGACCTCGACGTCGGGGAACGCGTCGACCAGCGTATCCAGGCCGAAGTAATAGTCCGGATCGCCGTGGCTGATGTAGATGCGCTTGAGCGGTTTGCCGCTGCGTTTCACCTTCTCCACCAGTTTCTCGGCCTGGCCCTTGCCGAACTGGGCATCGATCAGCAGGGATTCATGCTCACCGGTGACCAGCACCGAGGACACCGGAAAAATGGCGTCATGGCCCGGATTGTAAGCGTCCAGGGTCAAGGGTGGCGCGGCCAGGGCGCTGGCGCTCAGGCTCAGGGCCAGGCTGGCAAGCAGGGTGGAAACCAGGGGCGTCGACATGGCGGACTCCAATACAGGGGGAGTGCAGACGATAGTGGCTGGAATCGATAAGAAAAATGCTAGATTCCCGGCATGTTTGTTGCGAAAAGCGGACGAATGAATGGACCGGATGTTGGCCATGCAGGTGTTTGTCACCGTGGTGGAATGTGGCAGCCAGACGGCGGCGGCTGAAAAGCTCGGGTTATCACGCCCGGTGGTTTCACGTTGCCTGCAGGATCTGGAGGCCTGGCTGGGCGGGCGTGTATTGCACCGCACCACGCGCCGGCTGGCGCTGACCAGCATTGGCAGCGAGGTGCTGCCCAAGTGCCGGCGCGTGCTGGAACAGGCGGCGGATATCCAGGCCAGTGTCGCCCGGCCCGAGGATGAGCCACGCGGGCAGGTACGCGTCACGGCCAGCACCTCGTTCGGCCAGGCCCGCTTGACGGCGGCGGTGGCGGCGTTCGTGGTGCGCTACCCGAGGGTCAAGGTCGACCTGCAGTTGCTCGATCGCACGGTCAACCTGGTCGAGGAGGGCATCGACCTGGCGATCCGCATCAGCGACGAGATCGACCCGCAACTGATCGCCCGGCGCCTGGCCCGCTGCGACTCGCATGTCTGTGCCTCGCCGCAGTACCTCAAGCTGCACGGCACACCAACCCGGCCTGAAGACCTGGAGCTGCATAACTGCCTGACCCATGCCTACCACGACACGGCCCTGTGGCGTTTCGAGCGCGATGGCGAGCCACTGGCGGTGCGTGTCAGTGGCACGATCAGCAGCAACGATGCCGTGGCCTTGATGCAGGCGGTGCTCAACCATGCCGGCATCGGCTTGCTGCCGGCCTACCTGGTGGCGCCGCTGATCCGCAGCGGGCATCTGGCGGCGTTGCTGCCTGACTGCCAGCCGACCAGCCTGGGTATTCACGCAGTGTATGCCTCGCGCAAGCACATGCCGGTGGCGCTGCGGGCGTTGCTGGATTTTCTGGTCGAGTGGTTTGCCGGCGTGCAGGACTGGACGTAGGGCACCGCGCCGCCTTGGCGCGCCAAGGCGGCGCTGCGATCTTACGGGGCCTGCAGCGGTCCGGGCGCCGGCGTTGTGTGGTATGGCAGGTCCGGTGTGTGGGGGCGGCGCAACAGGTCGAGCATCCTTGGCAGGCAGACGCGCTTGAGGTCGTAGCGCTCGACGATGGTCTGGCGCGCCTGCTCGCGCAGTGCCTGGTAGCGGGCCGGGTCGGCCAGTGCTGCGGCAACCGTGTCGGCCAGGCGCCGGGCGTCGAAGAAGTCGACCAGCAGGCCATTGTGGGCGTGCTCGATGACTTCCGTGACCGGCGGGGTATCGGAGGCCACCAGCAGGCAGCCGGCGGCCATCGCTTCGAGCATCGACCACGACAGCACGAAAGGGTAGGTCAGGTAGACGTGCGCCGCCGAGACCTGGAGGATCTTCAGGTAGTCGGCATACGGCACCTGGCCCACGAAAAATACCCGCTGCCAGTCGACCTGGTCCTGTAGCTCGGCGCAGTAACGCTGCCGCCAGCACTGGCCTTCGGGCAGGCGCTCGCCGTAGCTGACGCGGTCGCCACCGACAATGATCACCCGCGCCCCGGGCCGCAGGGCCAGCAGCCCGGGCAGGCTGCGCATGAAGGTATGGAAGCCGCGATAGGGTTCCAGGTTGCGGGCAATGTAGGTCACGACCTCATCGCCTGCCGTAAAGCGCTGGCCATTGATCTCGACCCAGGCCGCCGGCTGGGGTTTGACGACCTGGGTATCGATGCCTTCGTGAATCACCTCGATCTTGTGCTGCAGCTCGGTCGGGTAGCGCGATTGCTGCCAGCCTGTAGGCGAAATGCCCTGGTCGCAGCCGACCAGGCTGTGCAGCTGCGTGCTGTTCTTGAGCCGCACGCGCAGGCGGTCGTCCAGAGTCGCAGGAAATTGCGGGTCAAAGCCGACATCGCCGCCCGTGCCGTGGTAGTAGTACTCGAAGTACTGAATCAGGCGCGCCCGGGGAAAGACATCCTTGAGAAACAACCCTTCGCCCCAGCCGGGGTGGGCGACGATGACATCGGGCTGCCAGCCTTCTTCATCGCGCAGCTTGAGCAGCAGCCGCACCACCGTCTGCCCACGACGCACATGCCCTTCGAGGTCTTGCAGATAGTGGTGAGTCTGCTTCTGGCCACCCGCGCCACGCTGGTAGCCCAACAGGCGAATGCGCGGATGCAACGCCCCTCGTGCCTGAAGGTTGGCGGCCTCGCCAAGGGCGATGACCTGGTTGTCCGGATCATCGGCCAGCGCCTTGGCGACGTGGCGAAACTGGCCGGGGAAGTTCTGGTGGATAAAGAGATAACGCATCGAACAGGCCCCGGCCCGGTACAAGTCAGTCAGAGAATGAGGTCGGCCGTGCTCAAGGCGGTCACGCCGACCAGTTGGATCGAGAACTCGGCCTCGGCATCGGCGTCGATGTTGCCATAGAGCACCTGCGCCTTGTTGTCGAAATACAGATCACCCACCGACGCGAAGCGACCGCTGAACGCCGCACCCGTGATCAGCGAGTCGAAGGCGTCATTGGTGCTGGTCGCGGTATTGGCATCGAGGGTCGACAGGTCGATCTTGTCCTGGCCACGCACAAAGTCCGAGATCACATCCCGCGTGCTGCTGGCAAGACCGGTGTCGGTCACCGCATTGAAGTCGAAGAGGTCATTGCCGGCACCGCCCATCAGCGTGTCCTTGCCGCCACCACCGATCAGGGTGTCATTGCCGCTGCCACCTGACAGGTTATCGTTGCCCAGCCCGCCATTGAGCACGTTCTTGCCGCTGGAGCCGCTGAGGATATTGTTGAGGCTGTTACCAACGAGGTTGGCGGCGGCGCTGGTGTCGATACGGCCGTTCTCGACGTTGGCCGACAAGGTAAAGGTGCTGGCCGTGGAGCGAACGGTGTCGATGCCTTCGCCGGCTTTCTCGATGACCACATCGCCGGCGTTGTCGACGTAGTAGGTGTCGTTGCCGGTGCCGCCGGTCATGGAGTCCGCGCCCCAGCTGCCGTCGAGGGTGTCGTTGCCTGCGCCGCCATCGAGGACATCCACGCCCAGGCCGCCGGTGAGGACGTCGGCATTGGTCGTGCCTTCGATTTTCAGAGGGTTGAAGTTATGGGCGTTGACGGCGGTGGCCAGGACGTTCTGGAGCGTCACTGCTGTGTACCAAGAGTATTGGTTGCCGGCCGCGCCATCTTCGTCGTACTGGAGTTCGGTGTGCTTGCCGTTCTGCACCAGGCGCAGGTAGCCGTTGGCAGCGCTCATGGGGTTGCCGCCCTGGTAGCCGCGGCCGTTGGCGGCGCTGTAGTCGAGCAGTGTGCTGACGTCGATCAGGTCGCCGCCGGCGCCGGTGGCGAAGTCGGTGATGGTGAGGCGATAGGCGCTACTGCCTGATATGAACTCATAGGTATCCCTGCCTGCACCGCCTGTTGCAATCATGACGTCATCGTTTCCAGCCCAGCTTACGTTGTAGCTCTTTATCCTGTCGTCACCGTCGCCACCGAATACGCGAGCGGTCTGAGCATGATCGTTGTCGTAGAGCCAGACTGAAAAAGTATCGTTACCACTGCCGCCGAGCAAGGTGTCGTTACCCTGGCCGCCAGAGACGGACAACGTGTCATCACCAGCACCACCATCAATACTGTCATTTCCAGCATTACCATCCAGACGGTCATTGCCAGCGCCACCGAAAATGGTGTCGTTACCCGATCCTCCTTCGATGTAGTCACCACCCCACAGGTCTGTCTCATCACCGCCTTCTATCCGGTCATTACCCCCACTGCCGGTAATCGTATCGTTACCTGCACCACCCAGAAGGGTGTCGTTGAAATAGCTTCCGGCAAGCAGTTCAGAATTGCTTGTACCTGACACTTTTAAGCCCGGCACTGCGGAGCCATCGGGCTTTATGCCGTTATTAAAGTTGTCAGCGGTCAATCGGGTCGCCAATACGTTCTGAAACGTCACTGCTGTGTACCAAGAGTGTTGGTTGCCGGCCGCGCCATCTTCGTCGTACTGGAGTTCGGTGTGCTTGCCGTTCTGCACCAGGCGCAGGTAGCCGTTGGCGGTGCTCATCGGGTTGCCGCCCTGGTAGCCGCGGCCGTTGGCGGCGCTGTGGTCGAGCAGTGTGCTGACGTCGATCAGGTCACCGCCGGCGCCGGTGGCGAAGTCGGTGATGGTGAGGCGATAGGCGCTACTGCCTGATATGAACTCATAGGTATCCCTGCCTGCACCGCCTGTTGCAATCATGACGTCATCGTTTCCAGCCCAGCTTACGTTGTAGCTCTTTATCCTGTCGTCACCGTCGCCACCGAATACGCGAGCGGTCTGAGCACGATCGTTGTCGTAGAGCCAGACTGAAAAAGTATCGTTACCACTGCCGCCGAGCAAGGTGTCGTTACCCTGGCCGCCAGAGACGGACAACGTGTCATCACCAGCACCACCATCAATACTGTCATTTCCAGCATTACCATCCAGACGGTCATTGCCAGCACCACCGAAAATGGTGTCATTGCCCGGCCCGCCCTGAATGTAATCCCCGCCCCACAAGCCGGTTTCATCACCGCCCTCGATCCGGTCATTACCCCCACTACCGATAATCGTATCGCTGCCGGCTCCCCCCCGGATCGTGTCATCCCCCACTGAGCCTTCCAGCGTGTCGTTTCCTGCCGTCCCCACCAGTACCCCAAGGCTTGCCGTCAATGACGACAGGTCGTACCCCTTGGCCTCGACCACGCCGGCCTTCACTTCCAGCACCGAATCCGCCTGGGCACCCGAACGATCATCACTGGCCGCCACATCCGCGCCGGTGAGGTGGGCCAGGGCGTTGACGAAGCTGACGCCGGCCTCGCCCTGCGCCACATCGCACCCGTAGAGCAGGAGGTCGCCATCGGCGGCCAGGCTGGCGCCGATCGCCTTGAGGGGCGCCTGGTACTGGCCGAGGTTGCCGGCCTTGAGCACGGTGCTGCCCAGGTACAACGCCCCGGCCGCGCCGTGGCTGATGACCTGCACCGAGTCGAGCCCGGCGTAGCCTTCCAGTACCTTGTGCATCTGGTTGACACCGTCCTGGCGCGCATCGAGCAGGTACCAGCGGGTATCGGCGCTGAAGCCGGCAATCAGGGTTTCGTAGCCGGCGACGCGGCTATCGATGAAGACAACATTATTGATGGTCATGGTCCAGCATTCCCTGGAGGACGGAAGGGGAAGAAAGCGTGGCCGGCAAAGGAGAGGAATCGGCCGGTGATGGCATTGTGCCCGTTGCTCGTGGGCTTGCCAATCGGGCCTTTGATCAGGCGTGAGCAGGACCGCGTAAGGGCAAAAAAAATGGCCTGTACCTTGCAGTACAAGCCATCTTCAATCGGCCTGTCAGCCGGTTACAGGATGAAGTCCGCCGCCACCAGGGTGTTGATTCCGGTGAGTGCAATGGCGAACTCGGCATCGCCGTCGGCATCGGTGTTGCCGTACAGCACGCCTGCCGCCAGCTTGAGCTGGCCGGCGGTGGTGAACGCCGCCGTGGACCCGATCAGCGTGCCGATAAAGGCATCGTTGGCCGTGGTCGCGGTGTTGGCATCGAGTGTCGACAAATCGATACGGTCGCCCTTGGCGAAGTCGGTGATGATGTCCCACGTGGCACTGGTGGTGCCCATCTCTGACAACGAATTGAAGTCGAACACATCGTTGCCCGCCCCGCCCGACAGCACGTCCTTGCCGGCACCGCCGACCAGCGTGTCATTGCCGGTATGGCCTTCGAGCGTATCGTTGCCGGCGCCGCCGATCAGCATGTCGTTGCCTTCCCAGCCCAGCAGGCGGTTGGCGGCGGCATTGCCGGTCAGGGTGTTGGCCAGGGCGTTACCGGCCCCGCTGGTGCCGAGGGTGCCGGTCAGGACCAGGTTCTCGACGTTATTGGCCAGCTTGTGGCTGACGGCGGCATACACCAGGTCAGTGCCTTGGCCGGCGGTTTCCACGACCTTGTCCAGGGCGTTGTCGACGTAGTAGGTGTCATTGCCGGCACCGCCATTCATGACATCGGCACCGGCCTTGCCGTCGAGGATGTTGTTGTAGTTGTTGCCGGTCAGGGTGTTGGCCGAGGCATTGCCGGTGCCCTTGAGCACGGTGGCGAGGTTGGCCAGCGACAGGTTTTCCAGGCCGGCTGCCAGGGTGTAGTTGTTCAGCGAGGCAATCACGCTGTCCACGCCTGTGGTGTCGGTGATCACATCGCCTGCGTTGTCGACGTAATAGGTGTCGTTGCCGTCGCCACCATTGAGCACGTCGGCGCCGGCCCCGCCATTGAGCGTGTCGTTGCCGGCCAGGCCGTAGAGGACGTTATTGAACTCGTTGCCGGTCAGGCGGTTGTTGTCGGTATTGCCCACGGCATTGAGGGCTGTCGATACGCCGGCCTGCAGGGTCAGGTTTTCAATGTTATAGAGGCTGTCGGTGGTCGAGACGCCGCTGACATAACCGCCCAGGGACGTGTTCAAGGTGGTGATGACGGTGTCGTTGCCGGCGTTCGAGTCTTCGCGAACATAGTCGGACGTGGAGTCGACGTAGTAGGTGTCGTTGCCAGCGCCGCCGACCATCGAATCATTGCCGGTGCCACCGTTGAGGGTGTCGTTGCCGGCGCCACCCTCCAGCGAGTCATTGCCGGCCGCGCCCAGCAAACTGTTATTGAGCTCGTTGCCGGTGATGAGGTTGGCCAGGTCGTTGCCGATGCCATTGAGCGCAGCGCCGGTCAGTTGCAGGTGCTCGACGTTCGCCGTGAGGGTGTAGGAAGCCTGCGAGGAGCGCACGGTGTCGGTGCCTTCGGCGGCATTTTCCACCACGCGGTCGCCTGCGCCATTGACCAGGTACACGTCATCGCCCGTACCGCCCACCATCGAGTCGTTGCCGCTGCCGCCATCCAGCGTGTCGTTGCCCGCGCCGCCCACCAGGGTGTCGTTGGAGACAAAGCTGCTGATATTGATCGGCAGCGAGGCGCTGACCATGGTGCCGGTCGACGACATGGTCATCAGCTTGGCGGTGATCTGGTCGGTGCCGCTGGCGCCCAGGGTAATGGCCGCCGATTCGAAGCGCAGGCCCAGTGGCGTTATGGTGAAGCTGTCGGAACCGATCAGGTCGATCAGCGTGCCGTTGCGGTACACCTCGACCCAGGCGCCGTCGGCCAGTGCCAGCACCGAGGTGTTGAGCAAAGTGGTGTCGAGGTCTTCGGGGTTGGTGACGATGATCGCCGAATTGTTGTCGATGCCGTCATCGAGCAGGTCGAGCGGGTTTTCCGAGGCGCCGTCGCCCATGCCGATGGCGCGGATCGAGGTGCCGTCGGTGCCCAACTGACGAATCAGGTTGGCGGTGTCGATGTAGCTGGTGCCATCGGTCGGTGCGCCATCGGACAGGAAAAACACGATGTTTTTTCCCGAACCCAGCGACGACAGGTAGCTCTGGGTCTGTTGCAGGGCCGCGTTGTAGGCCGTGCCGCCGCCGGCCTTGAGTTGCAGCAGTTGGTCGTACAGGTCGACCCGGCCGTTGGCATTGTTGTCGGTGCCCGGATTACCGTTGTAGAGCACCTCGGCGGTGTCATCGAACTGGATCAGCGAGACGTTGGCCTGGCCGCCCAGGCCGCTGGCAATGATGGTGTCATTGAGCTTCTTGACCGAGGCAATGGCGGCATCGAGCACCGAGTTGCTGTAGTTGTCGCCGTTCAGGTCGCCGACATCGGTGGTGCCCTGGAAGGTGCTGGTCATGCTGCCGGAGTGGTCGACCACATAGACAATGTTGACGCCGGTGTTGCCCAGGCTTACGCCGCTGATGTTGCCGGTGATCTTGACCGTGCCGTTGGCTTGTTCGGGGGCGGAAATGGTCAGCGCCACGACCTGGCCATCGACGATGGCTTCGCCGGAGCTGATAGCGTTCTCGGCGCTGCCGCTGTCGCCCACCAGCAGGTCGTTGCCATCGCCGCCGACCAGACTGTCGTTGCCACCACCACCGAGCAGGGTGTCGTCGCCGGCTGCGCCGGAAATCGTGTTGTTGGCCATGTTGCCGACAATACGGTTGGCCAGGGCGTTGCCGGTCATGCCGGCGGCACTGCCAAGCATGACGCCGTTTTCAATGTTGGCGCCCAGCGTGTGGCCCGACAGGGCCGTGCGCACGGTGTCGACGCCGCCGCCGGCGGCCTCGCTGATCACGTCACCGGCCGCCAGCACATAGGTGTCGTTGCCGGCGCCACCGGCCATGGTGTCGGCACCGGCGCCGCCGTCCAGCCAGTTATCGGACGCATTGCCGGTCAGCTTGTTGGCCAGTGCATTGCCGATGCCTTTGTAGGCGGTGCCTTGCAACACCAGGTTCTCGACGTTATTGCCCAGCGTGTAGTTGAGGCTGGCGTAGACCGTGTCGGTGCCACCGGTGGCAAGCACAGCATTGGTTTCGGTGACCACATCGCCAGCCTGGTCGACATAGTAGCTGTCGTTGCCGTCGCCGCCATTGAGGCTGTCGGCACCGGCACCACCGTCCAGGGTGTCGTTGCCTGCGCCGCCGTTCAGGAGGTTCTTGCCGGCATTGCCGGTCAGCTTGTTGGCGCCGGCATTGCCTGTACCGTTGATATTGCCGGCCCCGGTCAGCACCAGGTTTTCCAGGTTGGCCGCCAGGGTCCAGGACACGTTGGCCTGTACGGTGTCGGTGCCTTCGTTGACCTTTTCGGTGATCACATCGCCGGCCCCGACGATGTAGGTGTCGTTGCCCAGCCCGCCGATGAGCGTGTTGGCGCCGGCGTGGGTGCTGCCATTGAGCACATTGTTGGCGGTGTTGCCGGTGGCCGTCAGCCCGGCGGCGGTGCCGGTCAGGGTGATGTTTTCCAGGTAAGGCTGGGCGGCAATGGAGTAACTGATGCTGGAAATGACCGTGTCGGTGCCTTCGTTGGCATTCTCGGTGATCACATCGCCCGCCGCGTTGACGTGGTAGGTGTCGTTGCCGACGCCACCGGCCATGGTGTCATTGCCGGCGCCACCGTTGAGGGTGTCGTTGCCGGCCATGCCGAACAGCTTGTTGGCCGCGCTGTTGCCTGTGATCAGGTTGTCGCGCGCATTGCCGGTGCCGTTGATGGCAGCGGTGCCGGTCAGGGTCAGGTTCAGGCCGTAGCTGGGCAGGGTGGTGGTGGCGGCCGCGCTGATGTCCTTGGTGAAGTTGACCAGCCCGTTCAGTTCGGCTGCCGTCACGCCGGTGAGGTAGGCATTGTTGCTCAGGTTGGCCAGCGAGTTACCGATTGTCTTGGCCGCCGCGGTGTCGCCGGACAACGCATAGAAATGCATGATCACCTGGGTCTGGCCCGCCGCCAGGTTCAGGTTGTATGAAGTCACTTGCTGGTCTGCGGACGTGGAGCTGACTGCACCAGGGGAGCCGGCGCCGCCCGAAACGATATGCGTCAGTGTCGGGTAGCTGGTATTGGAGGCGCTGCCGTAGGCCGCCCAATCATCGGCGGCGGTGCGTGTGGTGTCGCCGCTGGAGGTCGCCAGGGTCTTGGTGCTGCTGTCGTAGTAGAGATCGTCCTTGAGGTCGATCTTCACGGCCTTGGCCGTGGTGCCGGTGTTGGTCACGATTTCCAGCATGCGCACGTAGCCATCGGCCACGAACGTCTTGCGCTCCACCGAAATGCCCGCCGAGGTATTGGCACCGGTCACGCTGTGGGTGTTGGTGCCCGCCGTCGCTGTCGCCCAGTTCAGGTAGGTGGTGCTGCTGGAGCCTGCGACGTACACCGACAACGAGGTGTTATCCAGGGCATCCTGGGTGGACGTGCTGCCAGGCAGGTACTTGCCTCGGGCATCATTAAGGTTGCCGTTGCTGTCGATGAACCAGATATTGCCGAGTGCATCCGTATAGTTGAGAGACACGTCCGTTCCCTTGCATGAAAAAGTGATGGCGTTGGTTTTTTTCGGTGACACAGCGTGTCAGGCGCGGGCTACGCCTTGATGACGTGCTGGCGTCAGCCGTATTCGGTAGGAAAGTCGCGGGGGGAAAGCAATGACAGGTCGGGCTCGACACACCGGGTGTGCGTCGAGGCGGCACAGGCGTAGAGGCCGGCCGTGCGGTTGCCAATCAAAACGAGATGCCTGAAAGACATGGTCCAGCCTTCCCTGACGGACAAAATGGGCAGCGTAATGTGTACAGAACAGACACATTTGCGAACAAATGGCATTGTGCCCGTTGCCCGCGAACTTGCCAATCAGGCGTGTGGAAGGTTTGTGATGCAGTGCTGGAAAAGAGACGCGCCTGGTCGGTAGAGACCGGCCAGGCGCGCGCCAGGCGGCTCGTCACATGAGCGTGACGACGACCTTGCCCTTGGCGCGGCCTTGCTCGACCAGGCGCAAGGCGTCGGCCGTGGCGGCGAAGGGGAAGGTGCGGTCGATGACCGGCCTGATCACACCGGACTCGACCAATGCGGTGATTTCGCGCAATTGCGCGCCATCGGCCCGCATGAACACAAAGGCATAGTGCACGCCCTTTTTACGGGCCTTGCGGCGGATGCCGAAACTCAACAGACGCATGGCCTGCCGCAGCCCCCAGGACAACCCTTGTGCCTGGGCAAACGCCGGGGTGGGCGGCCCCGAGATGGAGATCAACTGGCCGCCGGGCTTGAGCACGCTGAGCGATTGTTCAAGCACCTTGCTGTCCAGGCTGTTGAGCACCACGTCATAACCACTGAGCACGTGGGCAAAATCCTGCTGGGTGTAGTCAATGACCACGTCCGCCCCCAGTGCCTTGACCCACTCGACATTGGCGGTGCTGGTGGTGGTCGCGACAAAGGCGCCCAGGTGCTTGGCCAACTGGATGGCCACCGTGCCGACGCCGCCTGAGCCGGCATGAATCAACACCTTCTGGCCTTTCTTCAGGCGCGCGGTTTCCACCAGCACCTGCCAGGCAGTCAGCGCCACCAAGGGCAAGGACGCCGCCTGCACCATGTCGAGGTTGTGCGGTTTCAGCGCCAGCGCCTGTTCATGCACCGCGATCCGTTCGGCGAACGTGCCGATGCGGTCTTGCGGTGGGCGTGCGTAGACCTCATCGCCCGGTTTGAAGCGCTGCACGGCCGGGCCCGTGCCCACCACCACCCCGGCCAGGTCGTTGCCCAGAGCCTGCGGCAATGCATACGGCAGGATCAACTTGAACTCGCCGGTGCGAATCTTCGCGTCCAGCAGGTTGACGCTGGCGGCATGCACCTGAACCAGCACATCGTGCGGTCCCACCGCAGGCTCGGGCACCTCATTGAAACTGCCGCTGTGCTTGCCATAGCGATCGATTGAAAAGGCTTTCATGGGGAGCGGTCCTGGTTGCCAAGGGGCGGGGTGGGTGGCGGGCAGGCCGGTTTCAGGCCCGATAACGTTCGGCCACCTCGGCCTGGCGGATGTCACCGAGCAAGGCCTGGCGGGCGCCCTGCAAGGCTTCCCAGCGAGCGGCGTCCTGCAAGGGCGGAATGGTCACCGTTTCCCGGCGATCGAAACCGACCAGCGCGGCATCGACCAGGTCGTCGACTTCCATGATCTCGGCAATGGTGTCGATGTCGATGCCGGCCCGCTCCCAGATGGCCGTGCGCGTGGCTGCCGGCAGCACCGCTTGCACATAGACGCCTTTGGGGGCCAGCTCCAGGCTCAGTCCCTGGGACAGGAACAGCACGAATGCCTTGGTCGCGCCGTACACCGACATGCCGAACTCGGGTGCCAGGCCCACCACCGAACCGATATTGATGATCGCACCTTCACCGGCCTGTACCAGGCGCGGCGCAACGGCGCTGGCCAGGCGCACCAGGGCCGTGGTGTTGAGCGCAACCAGCTGCGCGATGCTCTCGGTGCTCTGCTCGATGAACGTACCGGACTGGGCCGCACCGGCATTGTTGATCAGGATGCCGATGCGGGTGTCTTCACGCAGGCGCGTTTCGACGGCCGCCAGGTCGCCTGGCTGGGTGAGGTCGGCCTGCAGTACATCGACGTTCACCTTGTGCTCGTCGCGCAAGCGGGTGGCCAGGGCGTCCAGTTTGGCCTGGTCGCGGGCAACCAGCACCAGATCGTGACCGCGCTGGGCAAAGCGTGCGGCGTAGGTGGCGCCAATGCCGATGGAGGCGCCGGTAATCAGAACAGCAGGGCGAGCAGTCATGAGGTCGTTCTCTTGAGAAAAGATGGGTCAGTGTGGGAGGCGGGCGGCTTAGCCTTGACGGGCATCGGTGTGGGCCAGCGCCGGGTAGTCGATGTACCCCTCTGCGCCGCCGCCATACAGGGTGGCGGGGTTGAAATCTGCCAGCGGTGCGCCGGCTTGCAGGCGTGCTACCAGGTCCGGGTTGGCAATGAACGGCCGCCCGAATGCGACCAGGTCGGCCTGGTTATCGCGCAGGCGGGCGTTGGCCAGGTTCAGGTCATAACCGTTGTTGGCCAGGTAGGTGCCCTTGAAACGCTGGCGCAGCGCATCGAAATCGAAAGGCGCTACGTCGCGTGGGCCGCCGGTCGCGCCTTCGACCACATGCAGATAGACGATGCCCAGAATGTTTAGCTGGTCGACGAGGTAGTCGTATTGCGCTTGCGGCTCGTGGCTGGAAATACCGTTGGCCGGCGAGACGGGCGAGATACGCACGCCGGTACGCTCGGCGCCGATCTCGGCCACGACAGCGGCCGTCACTTCCAGCAATAGGCGGGCGCGGTTTGCAACCGAACCGCCATAGGCGTCGGTGCGCACATTGGCGCCGTCCTTGATGAACTGCTCCAGCAGGTAACCGTTGGCACCGTGGACCTCGACACCGTCGAACCCGGCGGCCATGGCGTTGGCGGCGGCCTGGCGGAAATCGTTGACGAGGCCAGGTAACTCATCAATGTCCAGCGCCCGAGGGGCCGAGGCATCCACGAAGGTGTTGTTGACGAACACCTTGGTCGCCGCCGGCAGGGCCGAGGGGGCAACGGGGGCCGCGCCTCCGGGCTGCAGGTCGACATGCGAAACCCGGCCCACGTGCCACAGCTGCAGGAAAATCCGCCCGCCCTGGGCATGCACCGCCTCGGTAACTGCGCGCCAGCCCTCGATCTGTGCCTGGGTGTAGATGCCCGGTGTGTCCTGATAGCCCTGGCCCTGCTGCGACACTTGCGTGGCCTCGGCAATCAACAGCCCGGCCGAGGCGCGCTGGCTGTAATAGGTGGCGGCGAACTCGCTGGGGACAAAGCCTGCGCCGGCCCGGTTGCGTGTCAGCGGGGCCAGGACCGCGCGGTTGGACAGCGTCAGGGCGCCAAGGGTGTAGGGGGTAAACAGATTCCGGTCGGTCATGAGAGGGTGTTTCCATGCCAGTGGATGAAAGACGGCTGCGCCAGGTGGAGGGGGTGTGAGCGCGTTGAATTAGGATGATGTTCAAAATCTAAACTGTCAATGGTTTTGATTATGAACAAAATCTAATTTGGGGGGCAGCCCGGTATCACACAGCACACAGGGGTGTAGGAGCGCGCTTGCCCGCGACCGGCTGCGTCAGCAGTCGTAAATTTGCAGCGTTTCACAAAATTTTCGGTCATTAGCTGCAGATTTTCAGCGTTTTGGAGATTTTGCGAGCGCTACGCACTCGGTCGCGGGCAAGCGCGCTCCTACCTGGCGTTGAACGTTATGGCCAGTAACGCCAGTGGATTATTTGTGTTTGATGAGAGGTGAGCAGGGCTGGGGAGGGCTGAGGAACCAGCCATCATTACACAGCACACAAGGGGGCGGTGTAGGAGCGCGCTTGCCCGCGACCGGCTGCGTCAGCAGTCGTAAATTTGCAGCGTTTCACAAATTTTTCGGTCATTAGCTGCAGATTTTCAGCGTTTTGGAGATTTTGCGAGCGCTACGCACTCGGTCGCGGTGGTCCGGCATCCCGGCAAGCGCGCTCCTACCTGGCGTTGAACGCTATGGCCAGTAACGTCAGTGGATTATTTGTGTTTGATGAGGGCGAGAAGGGTGTCCGCAGGCGGACTTAGCGTTTCTTGCTGGCGCGCTGTTGTCTGGCGCCTTTTGATGATTGTTCTTGCGGGGTTTTCAAGTGCGGTGTCGTGGGCGGCGTTACGCCTGTGCTCACCCCACCGGCCAGGCCATCGCTGCCAGTGCTATCCAGCGAGTCCCGGGCTTGCAGCCAATGTTCGAAATCCTGGCCATGAGGCTTGCCCTGCTTTTCCCAGATGTCATAAGCCGCTTTCCTGATGGTTTCTTCATCCATGCCAATGCTCCTGTTGGCTGTTTCGGTAAACGGCAGGGGAGGTGGACTCCCCTGCACCAGTCTGCTTAATGGCGCGCACCGCCATGACTGTTCGAGCCGCCCTTGCTGCCGGCCTCGGACGCTTTCTGCGGGTCATTGGCAAAGTTGCCGCCGCTGTTCTGGCCGCCCTTGCTGCCGGCTTCGGCAGCCCGTTGCGGGTCGTTCTTGAAGTTGCCGCCGCTGTTCTGGCCGCCCTTGCTGCCGGCTTCGGCGGCCTGTTGCGGGTCGTTCTTGAAGTTACCACCGCTGTTCTGGCCGCCCTGGCTGCCAATGTCCTGGTAGAACGCTTTATCGTGGCTGGCCGAGGTGGCTTCGCCGCCTTTCTTGCCGGCTTCGCTGACACTCATGCTGCCGTGTTTGTCATTGGTCATTTCCGTCGTCCTCATAACATTCACCTGCGCGCAGACAGGTACTGGAGCGAGTTGTGTTTCCGGTGGCCCGGAAGCGGAGTATCGATAAGGGCCGTTGCTGACATTCAGGTCATGGCTTTTGCAGCGGAGTTGGAACTGGCCAAGCCGCAACGGATGAATAAGGATCAACGTGCCCTACCGGTAATGCCGTCGTGAAGAAGAGGCAGCAGCGCCGCCTCTAAAAACCGGGCTCAATCACGATTGGCGACCGCCGCCGTGGCTGTTCTGACCGCCTTTACGGCCGGCTTCAGATGCTTTTTCACGGTCATTGGCAAAGTTGCCACCCGAGGCCTGGCCGCCTTTTCTTCCGGCTTCGGACGCCTTGGCGCGATCGTTGGCGAAGTTGCCAGGGTTTTTGTTAGTTGTCGTCATGATGGCTCTCCAATATCAATTGCTCAGTGGGTAAGTGTCCATTTACGTAACGGACATACACTCTGATACAGCGCCATCGAAAATTGTTTTCGGATTTTTAAAGTTCACCGATAAACGGTATTAGTTGTGAATAAAGTTGGACAGAAACTTTATATTTCTTGCCGCTTCGTCCAAGTTTTGGATGGCCTCGAATGAGGGTATTAAAGTTGAATTACAGGTGTTTTGAGGGTTGATAAAAAAGGCGAAGCTGTAGTATCAGGCCGGCAGTTACAGGCGCTTTGATATGTCCGATACCCCCTGTTGAGCAGCCCCGAACAAAAAAGGCGCCGACCGCAGATGCGGCCGGCGCCCGGCGTTGTACACGTCAGCCTATGAGGCTTTGGCAGGCTGCAATTTTTCCAGGGTGCCGATCAGGGTTTCCATGTCCACCGGCTTGCCCAGGTGGCAGGTAAAGCCGGACTGCACGGTCTTCTGCACGTCCTTGCCAGCGCCGTAGCCGGTCAGTGCCACGCTGGGGGTGTCGCTGAAATTGGGCAGGTGACGCATCGCCTGCATCAGCTCGTGGCCGTTCATGCCCGGCATGCCGATATCGGAAATGAACACGTCCACCTCGAGGGCCGGGGCCGCCTCCAGGGCTTTGACAGGATCGGAAAAGGTCTGGACTTCAGCTTCCTCCATCTCCAGCAGCAGCCTGAGGGTTTCGAGTACGTCGGGCGAGTCATCGACCAGCAGCACCTTGACGCCTTGCAAGCGCCCGGCAGGCTCTTCATCGGGTGTGTGCTCCGGCAGGCCGGTGTCATCTGCCAAGGCGGGCAGCATCACCGTGAAGGTGCAACCTTGGCCCAGTCCGTCAGAGTGCACGCGGGTGTGTCCACCGTGAGCTTCGACCAGCTGGCGCACCAGTGACAGGCCGATGCCCAGCCCTTCGCGCTGGTGCGAGGTGTGCTGGATCTCGGCCTGGCTGAACAGGTCGAAGACTTTCTCCAGATGCTCGGGCGCGATGCCAGCGCCGCTGTCGATGACTTCCAGCCGGATCCAGCCCTCTGACTGTGCCGCCGCAATGCGGATCGAACCGCATTGCGGGGTGAACTTCACCGCGTTGCT
Organism: Pseudomonas ovata; assembly: GCF_003131185.1. Classification (GTDB taxonomy): domain Bacteria; phylum Pseudomonadota; class Gammaproteobacteria; order Pseudomonadales; family Pseudomonadaceae; genus Aquipseudomonas; species Aquipseudomonas ovata. Next base: position 71,904 of record NZ_QFFU01000014.1, read on the forward strand.
GACCAGGTTCCAGATGATCTGCTCAAGACGGGTCGGGTCGGCGTCGACAAACAGCGCCGGCTCGTGCGTTGCCGGCAATTCCAGGCTGATGCGGTGTTCCGGGTTGTGATTGATGATGACCGTATGGATCTCGGTCAGCACCTTGCCCAGGTCGATGGGGGTGCGCTTGAGCTTGAGCTTGCCGGTCCTGACCCGGGCAACATCGAGCAGATCATCGATGATGCGCGCCTGGCTGGCCACCGCTTCGCGAATGGTGCCCACGGCCTTGGTGGCCGAGGACGTGGTCTTGATGGCCGGCAGGCGTCGCAGCAGTTCGGCGTTGAGCTGGATCAGGTTCAGCGGGTGCTTGAGCTCGTGGGACATGACCGCAAAGAACTCGTCCTTGAGGTGACTGTTGTTCTCGGTCTCGGCCAGGCGTTGCAACTGTTCTTCCTGATGCTGCTTTTGCCCGGTCAGGTCCCGGGCCATCTTCACATAGCCCTTGAAGTTCTGGCCCCTGAGCACCGACACCTCGCCGCTGCAGAAGAACAAATTGCCGTCCTTGCGCACATGCCAGCGCTCATCTTCGGCGCGGCCCAGGCGCTGGGCCTTTTGCAACTCGCTTTCCGGCACGCCGGCGGCCCGGTCTTCGGCGGTAAAGAGAAAATCGAAGTAGCGGCCTTCGGCCTCCTGCTTGCTGTACCCGAACATCAGTTCGGCACCCCGGTTCCAACTGGTGACCACGCCCTCTTCGTCCTGCACGATGATGGCGTAGTCCAGCGCGCTCTCGGCGACCAGGCGCATGCGCTCTTCGCTCAGGCGCAGTTGCTCTTCGGCGGCCCGGCGCTTGGTGATGTCGATGAAGGTCAGCACGGTGCCGTCGATATGGTCTTCGTTGGAGCGATAGGGCAGCAACCGGGCAATGTACCAGCGGTCATGGGTGCTGCTGACTTCGCGCTCGATGGTGGTCAGCGACTCGAACACGTCGCGGGCGTCCTGGCCCAGGGTGTCGTAGTGCAGGCGATGAGTGATGTCCAGCAGCGAGCGGCCGGTGTCGACCGCCAGCATGCTGAAGATTTCCGTGGCCGCCGGGGTGAACCACTTGATGCGCAGGCTGCGGTCGACGAAGACCGTGGCGATATCGGTGGAGGCGATCAGGTTGGTCAGGTAGTCATTGATCTTGTCGGTCTCGTCGACCTTGGTCTTGAGCTCGTGGTTGACGGTCAGCAGCTCTTCGTTGATCGACTGCAGCTCTTCCTTGCTGGTTTCCAGCTCTTCGGTGGCCGAGCGCAGTTCTTCATTGATGGCCTGCATTTCCTCATTCGAGGCCTTGAGCTCCTCGGCAGAAACCTCCGAATGCTCGATGGTTTCCTGCAGTTGCAGCTTGGTGCGTTGCAGCTCGCCCTCCAGGTTGGCCATCACGTGGTTTTCGGCTGAGTCGAACGTGAAGAAGGCGCCCGGGTATTCTTGCGCGGTGCTCTCGATGAAGGTCACCAGGAAATAGGTGCCTCCCGATTCCTCGTCGTGATACGGCTTGATCTCCATGCGCACTTGCACAGGCGCCTGGTCCTTGCTCATCTCGACTGGCCTTGAGTGCACTTCCTGGCCGTTCTGGTTGGCCTGGAACAAGGCCGTACGCGCTTCCAGGCGCAGCTCGGGCGCGATCAGCGTGACCAAACTGTGAGACATCTCGCCACTGACATAGCGCAAAAAGCGCACGGCTTCTTCGCTGGTGTGCAGGATGTCGCCCTGGCCGTCGACGATGATGCTGGGCGGCGCCGCATGGCCGATGGCGCGCAGGTGAATATCCGAGAATGCCTTGCGCTTGACCCTGATGGGCGAGGCCATGCGCGTTGGTGAGTCCTGGCGCACGATGTTGTTGCGGGCCAGGGTCGGCGGCTTGCGCGGAATCGAGGCGCCGGACAGGGCCCGGTAGATACGGTTTTTCTTGTCGACCGGGGCAAACAGGTCGCTGCACAGGTCGGCCGATTCAGAACTACCCAGAAACAGATAGCCGCCCGGGCGCAGGGCAAAATGAAAGGTCTGCAGGATTTCGCGCTGCACTTCCCGGTCGAGGTAGATCATCAGGTTGCGGCACACCACCAGATCGATTTGCGAGAACGGCGGGTCGCTCAGCAGGCTGTGCTGGGCGAACAGCACGCGCTCGCGGATTTCCTTGCGGATCCGGTAGTGATTGCTCTCCTTGATGAAATACTGGCGCAGGCGCGAGGGCGGCACATCGGTGATGATCGCTTCCAGGTAATTGCCGGCCCGGCCCACCGCAATGGCGCGGGCGTCGATGTCGGTGGCGAACACTTGCAGGCGGGCGCCGCTGTCTTCGACCTGTAATTGATCACTGAACAGCATCGCCAGGGAATACGCCTCTTCGCCCGTGGAGCACCCGGCCGACCAGATGCGGATTTCCTCGTGCTGTTGCGTCGAGGCGGTCGGGATCCTGACCAGCTCGGGAAGGACGTCACGCTCCAGAGCCTCGAAGGCTTCGCGGTCACGAAAGAAATTGGTCACCCCGATCAGCATGTCGCCCAGCAGCGCCTTGGTTTCTTCCGGATGGCCCTTGAGGTACTGGTAATACGCGCCCAGGCTCGATTGCGCGGTGACCTGCATGCGCCGCTCGATACGCCGCAGCACGGTGGCGCGCTTGTAGTGCTTGAAGTCGTGGCCGGTGCCGGTGCGCAGTTGCACCAGAATGTCGAACAGGGCCTGCTCGGCCTGGGCCGCCTCATGCTCGCCAGCCGGCGCCAGGGCCTGGATCTCGGGGTCATCATTGACGGGCAGGATGATTTTCTGTGAATTGCTCCAGAGCTCCAGCAGCCTCTGCGGCATTTCCACCACCGGCATGACCAGGTCGACCTGCCCGGTCTCGATGGCGGCCCGTGGCATGCTGTCGTATTCGGCGTCGTTGGGCGATTGGGCGATGGTCACGCCGCCCTGTTCCTTGATGCGTGAAAGTCCTACTGCGCCATCGGACCCGGTGCCGGACAGGATCAGGCAGAAGGCCCGCTCCTTGTGCACGTCGGCCAGGTCACGGAAGAAATGATCAATGGCCACATGACCGCCCCGACGCGGCTCCGGGGTCGAGACGCGCAGGTAGCCGTCATTCATCAGCAAGTGATGCGCCGGCGAGATCACATAAACCTTGTTGCGCTCTATCGGCACCGGCTGGGTGACCTGCAACACCGGCATCCGCGTGGATTCCTGGATGATCCGGTCGGCAATGCTCTGATGGTCCGGCGACAGGTGCAGGATGATGACGAATGCCATGCCGTTGTCCTGGGGCATGTGCTCGAAGAAGCTCTTGATCGCATGAAAGCCGCCCGCCGAGGCGCCGATGCCTACAATCGGAAATGTCAGGTCGCTGGGCTGCAGTTCCCTGCGCTGGGGAACATTCGGAGAGCGCTGCGTAGGGTGCGACATCTATCTGCGTCCTTACAATAAGATCAAAAGAAGGGGGCAGCACGTGCCGTTCGAACGTGCCCCCTGTCCCTGCATTCGAATTGACGCTCAACGGCGTGAGGCGGCGATAAGGCAAACGGGTCGAAGAGCATAAACCGGAATCAGGGCCTTATAAAACCTGCGCGCCGATACACGTGAGAGTCGCCGCTAACTTGGCAGAGTGCCATCTATCGGCATGGCCAATGCGCAAGTGCAACTTTGAACATAGAGAACAATTCCCTTTGTCCGTGAGATTTCTGACAAGTGGCCGCTTCGTTTGAAGTGTATTGCTCATAAAGTCTTTGTTGTTTGAACGCCGCAGACACTGTTGTAGGAGCGCGCTTGCCCGCGACCGAGTGCGCAGCGCTCGCAAAATTTGTGCAACGCCACAAATGCTGGACTGTGGACGCGTTCAAGATCTATGAAACGCCACAAATTTACGACTGCTAACCCGTCAGGGATCTATGAAACGCCACAAATTTACGACTGCTAACGCAGCCGGTCGCGGGCAAGCGCGCTCCTACCTGGCGGTGAATGCCAAAGCCGGTCAATCAGCAGGGTAGGGTGGGGTGTTGCAGGTACTCGATGACGGCGGCGATGGCGGGCAGTGGCGGGGCTTGTCTGGTGGCCTGCGTGGCCGGGCACCAGGGGTAGCTCAGCCCTTGCAACCAGTCCATCACAGGCACCAGCTCAGTGGCCGGGATGACCTGCATCGTTTCGATCTGGATCGTCAGGTGAGTCACATGCCCTGACTGTGGATCAAACTGCCAGTGGTATTCACCGCACCCCACGCGCACTTCACCCGTTTGCTTGTCCGACATGCCCACGAACCATTTGCAGGTATGGGCCGGCGCGTCTGCCACAGGCGGCTCACCGACGCAGAAGGTGTAGATGTTTTCGTACGTCTGGTTGAAGCGGCGCACCAGTGTCTCGGCAATGGCCGCTCGGTCTTCAAGGTGAGCGGGGAATGAAATGGCGTCCGTACGGACAACCATTTCCACGCGGGCCTCAGGCGTGAACGCCTGGCGCAAGAGGTCGGGGCGGTTTCCATCCTTGCCCAGGATGTAGTTTTCGATAGCGTGGCGAGGGGTTGGCATGCAGTTCACAGTCCTGTGTGGCCGTTCGGTGGTGGGGTGCAGCGTTGAGGCGCACAGGCGCTTTCAGGCTGAGCGTCAGAAAGCGCATGCAAGGCCTCTAAAGGAGCCCTAGACGTGATAGGTGCTGTCAGGCACATCAGTGATAAACATATAGCCGGGTGCATGGGTGATGGCGAACGGCACCCCGGAGGCGGCGACCGCGGCTTGCGGCGTCACGCCACAGGCCCAGAACACCGGCACTTCACCGGGTTCGATGCGCACCGCGTCGCCGTAGTCGGGGCGGCTCAGGTCCTGGATGCCCAGCAACGCGGGTTCACCGATGTGCACGGGCGCGCCATGCACCGACGGGTAGCGTCCGGAAATACCACTGGCCTCGGCCACACGATGAGCCGGGATCGGGCGCATCGACACCACCATTTCGCCTTGCAGGCGACCGGCCGGCCGGCAGGCACGGCTGGTGCGGTACATCGGCACGTTGCTGCCATCAGCAATATGCCGCACTTCGATGCCGGCTTCCTGCAGCGCCGTCTCGAAGGTGAAACTGCAGCCAATCAGAAAAGCCACCATGTCGTCGTGTTCGGCCCAGGCCCCGGTGGCGTCGGTGACTTCTTCCACCAGTTTGCCATCACGCCAGACGCGGTACAGGGGAATGTCGGTGCGCAGGTCGGCGCCCTCGGCCAGCACCGTATGCGGACTGCCGGCATCGGTGACGTCGAGGATCGGGCAGGCCTTGGGGTTGCGTTGGGCGTAAAGCAGAAAATCATAGGCCCAGTCGCGCGGCAGGGCGATCAGGTTGGCCTGGGTCATGCCTGGCGCGATGCCGGCGGTGGGCGTGACCAGACCGTCGCGGTAGGCCGTGCGCGCCTCCTGTGCCGCAGCAATGGCCGCTTGACGGGCGCGTTCGAAAGCATTCATGAGGGATCTCCGGTAGCGGTTGCAAGGGCATGGCGCCTGGGGTGCCAGGCGCGGTTTACAGGCCATCTCGAACGCGGCAGGGTTGTGGCCGTGAGCGTCGCTTGAGACAGCTAGAATTGGCAGTCAGACCACGTTGAGAAAGGCGAAGATCGGACCGACCGATTTGGCCGCCATGTACCAGGTCAGGGCACAGGTAATGGCGCCCAGCACCAGCAGCCAGCGTGGGTAGTGGTAGTTATTCATGAGGTCGGCCCGGCGCCAGCCCACATAGACAAAGATGCTCAGGCCGAGCGGCAGGATCAGGCCATTGAAGCCGCCGGCAAACACCAGCAGCGCTGCCGGGGCGGTGCCGAGCGAGAGGTAGATCAGCAGCGACAGGGTGATGAACACCACGGTGGCCCGGTTGCGACTGCGCTCGTCCAGGGACGGGCGGAACACGGTGATGAACGACATTGAGGTGTACGCCGCGCCGATCACGCTGGTGATGGCCGCCGCCCACAGGATCAGGCCGAAGGCGCGCAAGCCGAATTGTCCTGCCGCCGCCTGGAACGCCTGGGCGGCCGGGTTGGCGCCCTTGCCCGACAGGTCAATGACCACGCCGCTGGCCACCACGCCCAGAATCGCCAGGAACAAGACGTAGCGCATGATGCCGGTGACCAGAATGCCGCTCAGTGCTGCACGCGTGACCTCTTTCACATGCTCTTCGCCGACCAGGCCGCGATCCAGCAGGCGGTGGGCGCCGGCATAGGTGATGTAGCCGCCGACCGTGCCGCCAACGATGGTGGTGATGGTGGCGAAGTTGATCTGGTCAGGCCATACCGTCTGGCGCAACGCCTCGCCGAGCGGCGGATTGGAAGCGTAGGCGACGAACACGGTAAGCCCGATCATCAGCAGGCCCAGCACCACGATCATGCGATCGACGGCCAGCCCGGCCCGGTGCGAAAGGAAGATGCCGATGCCGGCCAGGGCGCTCAAGGCCCCGCCCCATTTCGGATCGAGCCCCAACAAGGCGTTGAGCCCCATGCCGGCCCCGGCAATGTTACCGACGTTGAAGACCAGGCCACCGAAGATCACCAGCACCGCCAGCAGGTAGCCGCTGCCGGGAATGGCCGCGTTGGCCAGATCGGAAGCGCGCATGCGGGTCAGGCTGACGATGCGCCAGACATTCAGTTGCACCACGAAGTCGATCAGGATCGACGCCAGGATGCCGAATGCGAACGCGGCGCCCATGGTGGTGGTGAACGTGGCGGTCTGGGTGATGAAGCCCGGGCCGATGGCCGAGGTGGCCATCAGAAAGATGGCCCCGATTAAGGAGGAGCGGCGTGACTGGACGAACTCACTGGTGGTCTGGACTTGCATGGAACACTCCTCGCGTCTGGATAGGGTCTGCAGGGTGTAACGCAATCACTGTGCCATATAGGGCTAAATGCGCTCGGTTGTTGATTCCAGATGGTTTTATTGTTCAACAATGATGATTGATGTATGGGTTAATGTGCACCAGATTGTTACTCAGATACCCTGTGATGCTACTTATTGAAGCACCCTGCGCTTCTTTCTTGTCCCCCGGACCAGGCTCTGGTGGAATATCGCCGCCTCTTCGCCCTCGGGAACCTTCATGAACGACCACGCGCCGCCCCCTCCCCGCACCCTGGGCGAGACCATCACCCAGGAGATTCGCCGAATGCTGGTCGAAGGCGAACTCGCGCCTGGCCAGCGCTTGTCGGAGGCCGCCCTGGCCGAAAGCCTGGAGATCTCGCGCAATACCTTGCGCGAGGCGTTCCGGGTGCTGACGCGCGAAGGCCTGCTCAAGCATGAACCCAACCGCGGCGTGACCGTCATCGAGCCCGACATGGCGTCGATCATCGACATCTACAGGGTCCGCCGTTTCATCGAATGCAAGGCGATAGGCCAGGGGTATCCCCAGCACCCCGGCGCGCTGCACATGCGCCAGGCCGTCGAGCTGGGCCAGCGTGCCCGTGAAGCCAAGGACTGGGTAGCGGTCGGCACGGCCAACATGATCTTCCACAAGTCCATTGTCGAACTCGCGGACAGTCCACGGCTGGTGATGTTTTACCAGCAGATCTCGGCCGAGCTGCGCCTGGCCTTTGGCTTGCTTGATGATCCGCAATTCATCCACCTGCCGTTTCTCGACATGAACGCTGCGATTCTCGCGTGCGTCGAAGAGGGCCGGGCAGAGGACGCGGCTGCCATGCTTGAGGCATATCTGGTGCAGTCGGAGCGCACGGTGCTGGCCGCCTATGCGCGCAGTACCAGTCGTCAGGCGTAAGGCCTGCTTCGTCAGGCTTTCTTCAGCGCGGCAAGCAGCAGGGCCAGCACCGCCAGGCCCGCTGCGGCCAGGAAGGTTACACGGAACGCGTGGCCGATGACCGGTGCCGGACTCTCGGCCAGGCCAGGCTGGCCCAGCACAAAGGCAAACAGCAGGGGCGGCAGCGAGGCGCCTGCAATGAGCCCGAGATTGCGCGACAACCCCAGCAGCCCGGCCAACAGGCCCCGGTGCTCAGGGTCGGCCTGGACCATCACCACGGTGTTGTTGGCAGCCAGGAACAGTTGAAAGCCCGGGGTCATCAACAACAAGGCCATCACGTAGCCCCGGACACCGGCCAGGGGCGCCAGCGTGGCAAAGGCGGCCAGGCCCACGAGGGTGAGCAGCAGGCCGGCCATCAATGCCCGGTCTGCGCCAAAGCGATCCACGGCCCGCCCCGCCGGCACGCCTGACAGCGCTGCGGCGATCGGCCCTGCGGCCATCACCAGGCCGGTTTCAGCATCGCTCAGGCCAAGCCCGAACGACAGGAAAAACGGGCCGACCACCAGCGTGGCCATCATGAGCATTCCCACCAGCAGGTTCATCGACAGTGAAAGGGCGATCACGCGGCCACGCACCAGGGCCACGGGAACAAGCGGGTTGGCGACGGTCAGCTCGGTGCGGATGAATATCAGCAGCGCCACGGCGGCCAGCGTCATCAGCATCCAGGGCTGGACCCTCACACCCAGCTGCCCACCGGCCGCAGACAGCCCAAGGCCGGCCAGCGCCGTCGACAGCCAGAAGCTGCCCGCCCAATCGATACGGCTGGCAGAAGGGCCGGTGCTTTCGGCCTTGAACAGGCCGCTCAGGAGCAGTGCCAGCAGGCCGGCGCCACACAAGGTCAACAACGTGAACACAGAACGCCAGCCATACACACCGACCAGCGCGCCGCCCAGCGCCGGCCCCAATGCCGTTCCTACGGCGGACAGGGTGCCAAGCAACCCCATCGCCGCACCCAACCGCTCTTTGGCCACCAACGCCTTGGCCATGGGCAGCGGCAACGACATCAGAATCGCCGCCCCCAGGCCCTGCACCACACGGCCCGTGATCAGCCAGCCCAGGCCGGGGGCCAATGCGCAACCGGCAGAGGCCAGGGTAAACAGCGCAACGCCAACGACGAGCACACGGTGATTGCCATAGACATCACCCAGGCGCGCGACCACCACGATGGCCGCCGTGACCGTCAGCAGGTAGGACAGCACCACCCACTGCAGCGCCTGCACGTCTGTCGAAAAGGCCCTGGCCAGGCTGGGCAGCGCCACCGTGGCGATACTGATGCCCAGCGCCGCCAGCATGATCGAGCCGGCCAGTGCAGCGATCAGCAGGGTGTTCTGCAAGCGAGATGAGGGGGTTTGCATGGGCGACTCCTGGCCGTTTCAAAGGGCGATGAGTCACTGTGCGGGTTCAAGTGGACTTGAGGTCAAGCCGCCGATAATCATGGCCTTGGCACCGCCGCAAGGCGGTACGCTGTCGCGCAGCAAAAAGGATTGAAGGAGCGCGCGCTTGCCGGAATGCCGGACCATCGCGACCGAGTGCGTAGTGCTCGCAAGATCTGCGAAACGTCATACATTTACGACTGCTGGCGCAGCCGGTCGCCGGCAGAGCGGGCTCCTACGAGATCTGCGCACGTATCTGTGCCGCCGTCTTGCCTCGGGTTTCCACTTTCGTCCCTAACGCCTGAACCCGGACAATTTCCGCCTCGGTCAGCCCAAGACGACGAAGCCCATCAACCCACCGTTGCAAACGCACCGGTGCGGTGTCCCTGGCGTTAGGCCCCCCGTATGCAGGCAGGTGCGACACCTGTCCTCGGGAAACGGCTTGCTGGCCCAAGTGCCTGGCCGGCGATATTCGAACAGCCCGCAATCGCAGCGGCACACCCAGACCGTGCCTTTGCCCGAACGGCTTGGACGGCACCAGGCAATCGCGGTCATGCGGCCACGCCGTTTGCCGGTGTGATCGGCGGCGTTTTCGGGGCGAGGGGAGAGGTTGGGCAAGCGGTCGAAGATGAGTGCGGTTGTGGCGTCGCTCATGGTTGCCATCCCTGGCTGGTTGATGAGGTCGGGGGCGTGGGCTTTCTTTGGGCAAGCCGATCCCGTTGACGGCTGAGCGTCGTTTTGAGTGTTCATGGTGTGATCTGCTGGTTTGTGGGTTAAAGATGCTGGTTGCGCTCAGGTGAGATGAACAGAGCATGCAGGCGCGATCACGGAGGTCGTGTCGGGGGCGAGCTGTGTTCTGGTAATCTCTGGCGAAAGCTTATTTGAGTAAGGTTCCTTTGTTGGAACTAATTTAGTTCCTTGGTTGGAACCTGTCAACAGGGAAATCTGAGAGTGGATCTGCCAGCAAAGATGAAAGCCATCCGTGCACGGGAAGGGCTCACGCAAGGGGAGTTTTGCGAGGTGGTAGGAATCAGCATCAGTAGCTGGAAGAAGTATGAGGCGGGGATTACCGAGATGGGATTGCAGCCTTTTTTGAAGGTTGCCAATCACGAGCGGTTCAGGAAGTACGCGCTTTGGCTTACGACGGGGGAGGCGGCGATTGAGTGTGGACAGGTGAGTCCGCTTTGATTGGAGCAAACGTAAGGTAAGGGTGTTTATTGTGCTTGCCGGGGCATGAGCCGATTGGCCGGTCTGTTCGGCTTGCGTTTACCCGGGCTGGAACTGCCAGGGGATAGAAGCTTGCTCGGCTGAAAGTCCACGGGGCCAGTAAAACCGGAGTATCTACTGGGTCTGTGCCGCCGCCATCGCCGGCAAGCCGCCTCCCACATGGATCGCGTATTCAGGGGCATAGGCAGCGCTCGCCGTTGCAGCGGGTCGTTCAGATGAAATTTACCTGTTTCTGATTGACGCTGAACCTGTGGGAGGGGGCTCTGCCCGCGACAGGGTCAGTGAATCCAGCACATCTGCTGCGTTTGCACCCCGGCAGTCGCGGGCAGAGCCCCCCACAGAACCGTGCTTTATGCCGAGCGGTCTGTTGTGCCGTGTGCTTACTTAGAACATCCAAGCCTACGCTTGTCTGAAGCTCAGCTCAGCTCAGCTCAGCCCGTCACGATCCGATAGCGAGTGCTACGCCCGCCACCTGCCATACGAATAATGCAGCCCTTCTCTAAAAGATCGCTCAAATGCCGCGTTGCGGTGGCTTTCGATAGTTTGGCGACCGCCTGGTATTGAGCGGCGCTGATGCCGTCTTCAAAGCCACGCTCGCCGCCATCCAGCAGGCGATTAAGGACCTTGGTCTGTTCGGCAGATAAAGTCTGATCGCGATGTGTCTGCCAGAACCGTGCTTTGGCCAGCACCCTGTCGATACGCGCCAGGGCTTGTTCCAAGCTCTTGAGCAATGTGCTCAGGAACCACAGCAGCCAGGCGGTGATGTCCATGCTGCTTTTCTAGCAGGCTTCGAGGATGTCGTAATAGCCGGCGCGGTCGTCCAGGATGCTCGCGGACATGGCATAGAAGCGGATTGCCTGTTGCTCGCCCTGTGCCAGGGCCATGTCGGTAATGGCTCGGGTAAGGCGGCCGTTGCCGTCATCGAAAGGATGCAAGGTGACAAACCAGAAGTGAGCAATGCCTGCGCGTAGCAACGGATCAAGGCTGACATCGTGGCGGCCGGCCTCGAACCAGTCGAGGAAGTTCGTCAGTTGCTGATCAAGCCTTTCGCGGGGTGGCGCTTCAAAGTGGACCGTTGGCTGATCGATCCGGCCAGAAACGACCTGCATGGGTTCATCACCACGCAGCTCACCGACGCGCACAGGACGAGCCGATAGAAGCGTGTCGACAGGAAACAGCCAGCGATGCCAACTGAACAGGCGCTGCACGTCCAGCGGTGACTGGCATTGGCCGGTGGCATCGATCATGAGCTGAGCCAGTCCCTCGGAACGAGGTGTGGCACGGCCGTCTTCAACCATGCCCAGGCGCCGGGCCAGTGAAGAGCGCACCGAGCCGACATTCAATTGTTCACCTTCGATAGCCGACGAGGTGACGATGTTCTGCAGCATGGCATCCAGGCTGCTCTGCACCTCTACGTCACTTCCTACTGCACCCAGCATGCCCAGCAGACGACCCTGTGCGTGGATGCAGGTACGCAGCAGAGGGGCGAGTTGTTCGGCTTGCCAGGTGAAGTGCGGCCATTCGGGGTTTTGCCAGATCCAATAAGGGGAACTCATTACGCTTGCTCAGATGTGAGCCGATTAGCCAGTCTATTCGGCTCATTGGATGAGCCGAATAATGCCGGCTATTCGGCTCACTGTCTAATAGAGCCCACCCGGCCTTGGCGCGGCGCCAAGCCGGCACGCTGTCGCGCAGCAACATGGGACCGGTGTAAGAGCGCGCTTGCCGGGGCGCCGGACCACCGCGACCGGCTGCGTCAGCAGTCGTAAATTTGCAGCGTTTCCGAGATTTCTGCGAGCGCGTCGCACTCGGTCGCGGTGGTCCGGCAGAGCTCGCGCCTACAAGTGGGACGGATTTAATATCCAATAAATCAGTAAGTTATTTTTTGATGAGAGGAGAGATTGCGCCAGCCACAGCCACAGCCACAGCCACAGCCACAGCCATCGCCGGCAAGCCGCCTCCCACATTAGGTTTTGTGACACGGGGATGGGCAAGGCTGTTTTGCCGAATCTTGCGCAAGAAAAAGGCCAGCTCGAAGGCTGGCCTTTTCTCTGATCTGGTGGGCCCACACGGACTCGAACCGTGGACCAAAGGATTATGAGTCCTCTGCTCTAACCAACTGAGCTATAGGCCCTTTTGCAGGTCGCGGATTATAACGGGGCTTGCCCGGCTGTGCTATCTGAAAAATCCGAAAGGCGTGTACGAAGGTACTTTTCCTCAAATTTCTTTGCCGGCAGCGCCGGGCTGAGCAGGTGGCCTTGCAGGTGCTGGCAGCCGGCGGCCTGCAGCCAGTGTTGCTGTTCCAGGGTTTCGACGCCTTTGGCCACCACGGTCAGTTGCAGGCTGCGGCCCAGGGCGATGATGGCGTGGACGATGGCGGTTTCGTGTGCCGCGTCGGGCAGGCCGCGGGTGAAGGCGCGGTCGATCTTCAGGGCGTGCAGCGGCAGGCGCTTGAGGTAGCCCAACGAGGAATAGCCGGTGCCGAAGCTGTCGATGGCCAACTGGATGCCCAGTTGCCTGAGCGTGTTGAGCACGTTCAGGGTGTGCTCGGTCTGGCCCATGATGCAGTGTTCGGTGATTTCCAGTTGCAGGCTGCCCGGTGTCAGTTGGTAATCGGCCAGCCGTTGCTGCACGCGGTCGAGCCATTGTGGCTGGCGCAGTTGGGTGCCGGTGACGTTGATCGACAGCGGCCCGAAGGCCGGGGCGTGCTGGCGCCATTGCTGCAACTGGCGGCAGGCGTTTTCCAGTACCCAGTCACCGATGGCCAGCAGGCTGCCGCTTTCTTCGGCCAGGGCGATGAAGTGTTCGGGCGGGACTTCGCCGAGGCGGGGGTGGTGCCAGCGCAGCAGGGCTTCGGCGCCGACCAGGCGTTGTTCCGGCAGGCTGAACACGGGCTGGTAGTGCAGGCTGAGCTGGTTGCGCTCCAGGGCCTGGCGTAACTCGCGCTCCAGCGTCAGGCGTTCGCCCAGCCGGGTGCCGAGGTCGCAGGTGTAGGCTTCGATGCGGTTGCGGCCCTTGGCCTTGGAGCGATACATGGCGGCGTCGGCGTGCTTGATCAGTGTGGCGGCGTCCAGGCCGTCCTCGGGGAACAGGCAGCTCCCTATGCTGGTGTGCACGATCAACCGGTGTTCGCCGGCCTGCAGTGGCGTATTGAAGCTGCCCAGCAGTTTGCGCGCGATGCTGTGGGCATCGCTGGGGTGTGCAAGGCCCGGCAAAAGAATGACGAATTCGTCGCCACCCAGGCGCGCCACGGTGTCGATGTCGCGCAGGTGGTCCTTGAGCCGCTGGGCGATGGCCTTGAGCAGCAGGTCGCCGGTGGCATGGCCGAGGCTGTCGTTGATGTGTTTGAAACGGTCGAGGTCGAGAAACAGCACGGCGCCCAGGCTGCCGGTTTCCTGGCTGTGTTGCAGTGCCTTGTGCAGGCGTGTTTCGAACAGCAGGCGGTTGGGCAGGCCGGTCAGCGGGTCGTGGTGGGCCTGGTGGTCCAGGCGGGCGTGGGCGTGCTTGAGGCTGGAGATGTCGGCAAGCAGCGCCACGAAGTGCGAGCACTTGCCGTTGCCGTCGCGCACGGCGCTGACGGTCAGCCAGCAGGGCCACAGGTCACCGTTCTTGCGCCGGTTGCAGACCTCGCCCTGCCAGTGGCCTTCGGCGTTGAGGCGGTGCCAGAGCGCGGCGTAGAAGGCGCTGTCGTGCTGGCCGGAGGCGAGCAGGCGCGGGGTCCTGCCGAGCGCGTCCTGTTCGCTGTAGCCGGTGATGTGGCTGAAGGCGTGGTTGATGACATGGATGCGCTGCCGGGCGTCGGTGATCATCACGCCGATATGGGTGTGTTCGATGGCCAGGCTGGCCCAGTGGCGCTTGTGTGCGCTGACGTGGCTATCGATGAGGTCGGGCATTAATCCATGCATGGGGCTCACTTTCATGTTGGCGCGGGCTGATGGCGGCATCAGCGGGCCGGCTACAACAGGAAACCGGAGCGAAGCGGGCGATTTTTTACACCCGTTGCGTACACAGTTGTAGGTCAGATTCGGCGAGCGTGCAGGGTAAATGACGGCTGGAAGGTGCGGGGCAGGGCATACGGGCTGAAAAAAAGTGCCGGGGCCTTAAACGCAAAACCCCCGGCAGGCCGGGGGTTGTGTTCAAGCGCTGAAGCTTATTCGTCCAGGAACGAGCGCAGGTGCTCGCTACGGGTCGGGTGACGCAGCTTGCGCAGCGCCTTGGCTTCGATCTGACGGATACGCTCACGGGTCACGTCGAACTGCTTGCCGACTTCTTCCAGCGTATGGTCGGTATTCATGTCGATACCGAAGCGCATGCGCAGGACCTTGGCTTCGCGGGCGGTGAGGCCCGACAGCACTTCGCGGGTGGCTTCCTTGAGGCTCTCGACCGTCGCGACGTCAATCGGCGACTGCATGGTGGAGTCCTCGATGAAGTCGCCCAGGTGCGAATCTTCGTCGTCGCCGATCGGGGTTTCCATGGAGATCGGCTCTTTGGCGATCTTCAGTACCTTGCGGATCTTGTCCTCAGGCATTTCCATGCGCTCGCCCAGCTCTTCCGGGGTCGGTTCGCGACCCATTTCCTGCAGCATCTGCCGGGAAATACGGTTGAGCTTGTTGATCGTCTCGATCATGTGCACCGGAATACGGATGGTGCGCGCCTGGTCGGCAATCGACCGGGTGATGGCCTGACGGATCCACCAGGTGGCGTAGGTCGAGAACTTGTAGCCACGGCGGTATTCGAACTTGTCCACCGCCTTCATCAGGCCGATGTTGCCTTCCTGGATGAGGTCGAGAAATTGCAGGCCGCGGTTGGTGTACTTCTTGGCGATGGAGATCACCAGACGCAGGTTGGCCTCGACCATTTCCTTCTTGGCGCGGCGGGCCTTGGCCTCGCCGATGGACATGCGACGGTTGATGTCCTTGATTTCAGCGACGGTCAGACCGGATTCTTCTTCCAGGTCGCGCAGCTTCTGCTGGCAACGCTGAATGTCAGGCTGGAAGCGCACGATGGCTTCGGCGTGCTTGCTCTTGCCCTTGGCCAGCGAGTCGGTCCAGCTCAGGTCGACTTCGTTGCCCGGGAACTGGCGCAGGAACTCGGCACGCGGCATGCGGGCATCACGCACACACAGCTGCATGATGGCGCGTTCCTGGGCACGCAGGCGCTCCAGGGCGCCACGAACGCGCTCGACCAGCACTTCGAACTGCTTGGGCACCAGCTTGATCGGCATGAACAGGTCGCCCAAGGCCTGCATCTGGGCGATGGCGTCCTTGTCGTTGCGACCTTTTTTCAGGGCCTTGAGGGTGATTGCCAGTTGATCGGCCACCGCCCCAAAGCGCTGCTGGGCCAGGACCGGGTCCGGACCGCTTTCGACTTCGTCTTCGTCGTCGGTGCTGTCGGCCTCTTCCTCGTCGTCGTCACCGGCGGCCTTGGCCACTTTCTCGTCGATCGGCGGAGGGACTTCAGCCGGCGGCGCGATGCCGTCGTCCGGGTCGATATAGCCGCTGAGGACGTCCGACAGACGGCCGCCTTCGGTGACCACACGGTTGTATTCGGACAGGATGTAGTCGACGGTGCCGGGGAAGTGGGAGATCGCCCCCATCACTTCGCGGATGCCCTCTTCGATACGCTTGGCGATTTCGATTTCGCCTTCACGGGTCAGAAGTTCGACCGTACCCATTTCACGCATGTACATGCGCACCGGATCGGTGGTACGACCGATGTCGGTTTCGACCGCCGCCAACGCTGCGGCCGCTTCTTCAGCGGCGGCCTCGTCGGTGTCGGTGTCGGCCAACATCAGGGCGTCTGCATCCGGAGCACTCTCGTGGACCGGGATCCCCATGTCGTTGATCATGCGGATGATGTCTTCCACCTGCTCGGGATCTGAAATATCCTCAGGCAAATGGTCGTTGACCTCTGCGTAAGTCAGATACTTCTGCTCACGACCCAGGGTGATCAACTCTTTGATACGAGACTGCTGTTGCGCTTTTCCGGACATAACACCCTATCCACTGAAGGTCTTGGCGGGCAAAAAACAAGCCGAGGATTATACCCGAGCTAGGACCTCACGCGCCAGTTGAGGTCGGGTTTTGTGTCTGCTGTTTACGGCAGAGCAAGCTTAAGAGCTGGTTTTTTTCGTCTGCAGTCAGCCCTGTCTGCTTTTCTTTGGTAATCAAACGGTCGAGGCTTCGCTCGCGTTGGCGGGCGGTTAACCTAGTTATAGTGTCGAAAAACTGTTGTTCAAGGTTGCCGGCTTCGATCAGCCATTCCTTTTCGGCCAGCGCCCTGAGCAAGCGGCCCTGTTCGGTGCCATGCCAGCGCGCTATCAACTGTAACGACCGCAACCCCGGATTCTTTTGCCGGGCTTCGATCAAGGCCACCAGAAGCTGGGTCGGCAGGTTCTCTTCATCGGCAAACTGGCTGGCATTGTCGACCTTTTCAGCCAGCTCCGGGTGATGCAGCAGGGTCCGCAGCGCGGTCTGCATCGGTTGCTCGACGGACACCGGCGTACGCGGCTGCCGGGGTTCGAAGTCGCGACGCGGGCCCTTCTTGTCCCACGGCTTCTTGTCCCATTGTTGCTTGCCCTGACGGCCGGCCGGGCCACCGCTTTTCGGCGGCGTCCACTGTGGCGGCTCGTCGAAGCCCTGATAATCGCCGGCCGGCGGCGGATAGTCGGCAAAGTCGGGCATGCTGTCATAGTCGGCATGGCCGCCCTGGCTGGCCGGTGCCGGCGCGCTTTGCGCCAGCTGGCTCATGGCCTCGCCACTCAGGCCGGTGATCTCGCTCAGGCGCTGGCGCATCAGGGTCCGCAGGTTGGCGCCGGGGACCTTTTCGATCAGGGGCGCTGCCAGTGTGGCCAGGTGGGCCTTGCCTTCCAGTGAGCGCGGGTCGGCCTCAAGGGATAACTGTTCAAAAAAGTAATCGGCCAGCGGCTGGGCATGCTGGTTGATGCGCGCCTTGAAGGCATCGGTGCCTTCCGAGCGCACCAGCGTGTCCGGGTCTTCGCCTTCGGGCAGGAACAGAAAGCGCGCACGGCGTCCGTCCTGCAGGCTCGACAAGGTCGCTTCCAGGGCGCGCCAGGCGGCATTACGGCCGGCCTGGTCGCCGTCAAAACAGAACAACACGCTGGGCACCACGCGAAACAGCCGCTTGAGGTGTTCTTCGCTGGTGGCCGTGCCCAGGGTGGCAACGGCATTGCGCAGGCCTTGCTGGGCCAGGGCAATGACGTCCATGTAGCCTTCGACAACGATGATCTCGTCAAGGTTGCGATTGAATTTGCGCGCCTCGAACAGGCCGTACAGCTCCTGGCCCTTGTGGAACACCGGTGTTTCAGGCGAGTTCAGGTACTTGGGCTTGTCGTCGCCCAGTACCCGTCCGCCAAAGGCAATCACCCGGCCACGGCTGTCGCGGATCGGGAACATCACCCGGTCGCGGAAGCGGTCATAGCGCTTGCCGGTCTCGGTGTTCTCGATCAGCAGGCCGGCGTCGATCATCACCTTTTGCTGCAGGGTATCGCTGCTCAGGTGCTTGTACAGGTTGTCCCAGCCCGGCGGGGCAAAGCCCAGGCCGAAGTCGCGGGCGATTTCGCCGGACAGGCCGCGGCCCTTGAGGTAGTCCACGGCGGCCTTGCGCGCCGGGTGGTTCTTGAGCGCCTGACGATAGAATTCGGCGGCTGCCTCCAGCAGTGGATACAGCGGCGAATCGGTGGGCTGGCGGGCCTTCTGGCCGCGTCCGCCTTGCTCGCGCGGCACTTCCATGCCGGCGGCCTTGGCCAGTTCCTCGACCGCCTGGGGGAAATCCAGGTTGTCGTGGTCCATGATGAAGCCCAGGGCGTTGCCGCCGGCACCACAACCGAAGCAGTAGTAGAACTGCTTGTCGGGGCTGACGCTGAACGACGGGGTCTTCTCCTTGTGGAACGGGCAGCAGGCGACGTGGTTCTTGCCGGCTTTCTTGAGTTGCACGCGCGAGCTCACCACATCGACGATGTCGGTGCGGTTCAGCAGGTCGTCAATGAAACTCTGGGGGATCAGCCCGGCCATGGCGTTCTCGTCAGGCGCAATGCGATGAGTCAGTATGGGTCATTGTCGTGCATCCGTGGCGTCTGTCTGTCCAGGGTCCGTTAGGGCCTGGCAACGCAAGGGTGTGCAGCATGAGTGGTGCAATGTCGTCGGCAAACCGGTTGCGCGGCGGTGTCCTGCTTGAATTTCGGTTGAAAGGGTCAAGGCAGGTCTTTCATGCACGCTGATCCGCGCTCTGGGGGGAGGCGAATAATGTGGCCCGTGAAACAGGCGGGGTTGTGTTGACGGAGCGCCCTGGGCGAGCAAGCGCTTTGGGCAGTCTCTGTCAATGAAGCATGCAGCGTGTAGCGTGAACTGCAAATGCCGACAGCCCGGCTTTGGGCCGGGCAAGGCATTCGCTTGCGACGTCAGTCTGTAATCAGTACAGACGAACGGCGCGGCGCTGTTCGCGCTGAACTTTCTTGGCGTGACGCTTCACAGCAGCTGCTGCTTTGCGCTTACGCTCAGAAGTTGGTTTTTCATAGAATTCGCGGCTACGAACCTCAGCCAGAACACCGGCTTTTTCGCAGGAGCGCTTGAAACGACGCAGAGCTACGTCGAAGGGTTCGTTCTCTTTAACTTTGACGGCTGGCATCCAGAGCTACCTTCATTCATTACCGGGGTCAACGTTTCGTGCAAAAACGCACTGAAATACGTCGGTTTTTAAGGGTTGCGGATGTTACCCCTTCGCGAAGCGGAATGCAAAGCCTCTGATCGAAAAGGGTTGGCCGGCGTCATGAGCGGCGACTATGATGCGCGCCTTCGAATCCGCCCCCCTGACAAAGGCGCACCCTATGCTAGTACTGGGACTGGAAACTTCCTGCGACGAAACCGGCGTTGCGCTTTACGACAGTGAAGACGGCCTTCTGGCCGATGCGCTGTTCAGTCAGATCGACCTGCACCGCGCGTATGGCGGTGTGGTGCCCGAGCTGGCTTCGCGCGATCACGTCAAGCGCATGCTGCCGTTGATTCGCCAGGCGCTGGCCGAGGCCGACCGGGTCGCCACCGACATCGATGCCATCGCGTACACAGCCGGCCCCGGCCTGGTCGGGGCCTTGCTGGTCGGGGCTTCCTGCGCCCAGGCGCTGGCCTTTGCCTGGGACATCCCGGCGCTGGGCGTGCACCACATGGAAGGGCATTTGCTGGCCCCCATGCTGGAGGCGCAACCGCCCGAATTTCCGTTCGTCGCTTTGTTGGTGTCCGGCGGCCATACCCAACTGGTGCGCGTCGATGGCATCGGCCAGTACGAAGTGCTGGGCGAGACCCTGGACGATGCGGCCGGTGAAGCGTTCGACAAGACCGCCAAGATGATGGGCCTGCGCTACCCCGGCGGTCCGGAGATTTCCCGACTGGCGGTCGACGGAGTGCCGGGACGCTTTGTGTTCCCCAAACCGATGACGGATCGACCAGGCCTGGATTTCAGTTTCAGCGGCCTCAAGACTGCAGCGCTCAATGCCTGGCAGCAGTGCCAGGCGTCTGGCGACGACAGCGAGCAAACCCGTTGCGACATCGCGCTGGCCTTCCAGCATGCCGTGGTGGAGACTCTGACCATCAAATGCAAGCGCGCCCTCAAGCAGGCCGGCCTCAACAGCCTGGTGATCGCCGGTGGCGTGAGTGCCAACAAGGCGTTGCGTGTGTCGCTTGAGGCCATGCTGGGGCAGTTACAGGGTCAGGTGTATTACGCCCGCCCCGAATTCTGCACCGACAACGGGGCGATGATTGCCTACGCCGGCTGCCAGCGGCTGCTGGCAGGGCAGAAAGAAGGGTTGGCCATCAGTGTTCAGGCGCGTTGGCCGATGGAGCAGTTGCCGGCCATTTAAGCGCTGATCATGGTGCGAATGGCTGCTAACAGGTGGGTATCTTCTTCAGAAGTGCCGCTCGCGCCCGGATAGCAGGTTACGCAGGTTGCTGCGATGACGCCAGACGATCAGCAGGGTCAGGATACTCACCGGCAGCAATGCCCGGGGCTCCTGCCAGGCCAGCAATGGCAGGGTCAGCGGGGTGGCAATCAGGGCGGCCAGTGAGCTGGTGCGGGTCAGATAGGCAGTCAGTGCCCAGATGGCAATGGCCAGGGCGGCTGCAGGAGGGTACAGGCCCAGTAGCATGCCGGCAGCCGTGGCCACGCCCTTGCCACCGCGAAACTTGAAGTACAGCGGCAGCATGTGGCCGATCACGGCGCTGACGCCGATCCAGGCCTGGTCCTGGTGGCCAAGGCCATAGGCGTTGGCCACCAGGACCGGCACCAGGCCTTTGCAAAGGTCGCCCAGCAGCGTCAGGATGGCGAGTTTCTTGCCGGCCAGGCGCAGCATATTGGTGGCGCCGGCATTGCCCGAGCCACTGTGACGTGGGTCAGGGGTGCCGGTGAACTGGCTGAGCAAGATGGCAAAGGACAGTGAACCGAGCAGGTAGGCGAAGATCACCAGTAACCAAAACATGCTGACCATTCCGGGCTAGGATGCTTTTGATTCTAACGGCGCATCGCGCCCTTGTCGTGCAGTGGAGAGTAGTGCTTGGACAGAGTGTTCATCGAGGGGCTGGAAGTCGAGACGGTGATCGGCGCCTATGACTGGGAGCGTGGCATTCGCCAGTGCCTGCGCCTGGACCTGAGTTTTGCCTGGGATAACCGGCCGGCGGCGGCCGGTGACGACCTGGGCAAGGCGCTCGATTACGCCAGTGTCAGCGAGCGCATCCAGGCCTTTGCGGCGCAAACGCAGTTCCAGTTGGTGGAAACCTTTGCCGAGCGACTGGCCGAGGTGCTGATGCAGGAATTCCATATCCCCTGGCTGCATATCAAACTGACCAAGCCCGGCGCAGTCGCTGCCGCCAAGGGCGTGGGTGTGGAGATCGAGCGCGGATGTCGCTAACCCGGATTTTCCTGGGGCTGGGCAGCAATATCGATCGCGAAAAGCACCTGCAGGCAGGGCTTGAAGCACTCGATGGTTTGTTACTCGACCTGCACTGCTCGCCGGTATTCGAAAGCCACCCGGTGGGGATCAAGAGTGGTCCGTTCTTCAATCTGGTGGTCTCGGCCCTGACCGACCTGCCATTGATGGCGCTGGACCGACGCTTGAAGTTCATCGAGGCCGACAACGGCCGCTATGCGCCGGATCGCAAGGGTCTGCCGCTGGACATCGATGTGCTGCTGTACGGCGAGCAGGTGGGCACCTTCGATGGCCTGGTGCTGCCGCGTGCTGAAATTCTCAGGAATGCCTTTGTGTTGCGGCCTCTGGCGCTGATTGCGCCAGAGTGCCTGCACCCAGGCGTGGGCGAGTCGTTTGCCGACCTGTGGGCCCATGCGCAGATCGACCAGCAACTGTGGCCAGTGGCATTCCAGTGGCGCGGCCAGGACCTGACCCCGCCAGGGTTGTTGTAGGAGCGCGCTTGCCCGCGACCGGCTGCGTAGCAGTCGTAAATTTGTGGCGTTTCGTAAATTTCGAATGTGTTCACAGCCGTAAATTTGTGGCGTTTCATAGATCTTGAACACGTCCACAGTCCAGCATTTGTGGCGTTGCACAAATTTTGCGAGCGCTGCGCACTCGGTCGCGGGCAAGCGCGCTCCTACGGGGGCGTCTATCGGTTAAGTGCGGTATCCGCCTTGTAGACCTGCAAGGCGTGCAGGCGTGCATCCTTGAGGGCGTTGCCCAGGTCCTGGCCCTTGAGGCCCTTTTCCAGCAGCGGCTGCACAGGCACCGTGCGGGCGGCGTTGGCGGCACCTTGCAGGTAAGCGGCCTGTGGATAAAGCTGATCCTCACAGCCTGGGCGCGCGCGGGCGTCCATCTCGCAGGCGGCAATGAACTCTTCAAAGCGTTGCGGACGGCGATAGACGTCGAAGCTGTGCAGCAGCTCCAGCAGGACCGATGGCTCAAGCGTCAGGGCCTGGTGCCCGTGAGCCAGGTGCTGGCCGACCAGTTGCGCCAGTTCCTGGCATTCACGCGGGGCGCGAAAGCGCTCATTGATCGCCTTGATCGAGGCCTGGTTCAGGTCGTGCAGCAGGCCGGCCCAGCGCACGCTCAAGGGTTGCTGGTGCCTGGCACTCAGGTGAAGGGTGGTCAGGGCATGCTCGCCGGCGTCGGTTGCAGGGGCGGATTCGCCAAACAACGCTTCGATTTCCGGCATCAATTCTTTCAGCGCGCCGCATTCATGCAGTACACGAATGAACACATCTGGACGCTCTTCCATCAGGGCGCGGGAGATTTCCTTCCAGCAGCGCTCGGGCGTCAAGGCCTTGAGTTCGCCGGACTCGCTGAGCTGGCGCATCAGCGCCAGCGTCTCGGGCGCCACGCTGAAACCGCGCGGCGCATAGCGAGCGGCAAAACGTGCCACCCGCAAAACCCTGAGGGGATCTTCGGCAAATGCCGGTGATACGTGACGCAAGATGCGCGCTTCAAGATCATGCTGGCCGCCGTAGGGGTCGGTCAGGTTGCCGTCCTTGTCTTCGGCAATGGCATTGATGGTCAGGTCGCGGCGGATCAGGTCCTGCTCCAGTGTCACTTCGGGGCTGGCATGAAAAACGAAGCCGCCATAGCCGACCCCGCTTTTGCGTTCGGTGCGTGCCAGTGCGTATTCCTCACCTGTCAGCGGGTGAAGAAACACCGGGAAGTCGGTGCCGACCGGGCGATAGCCCTTGACCAGCATTTCATCGCCGGTGGCGCCGACCACGACCCAGTCGATGTCGGTGACCGGTTGCCCCAGAAGGCGGTCGCGTACGGCGCCGCCCACTTTATAAATCTGCATAAAAAACCTCCGTAAGCGCGACAGGATAAACCTTGCGATGCCTGCGGAGGCTAAAACTGCATGAAGAATGCGGGTCAGAGGTGGTGAACCACCCCCATGTCGAGCCGTGGATAGTCGCCGTCGGCGTGCTCACCCCGGGGCGGAACGTGATGGGTCTTGACCAGTTGATCGCCTTGCAGGCTTTCAAGGTGCACGTCGAAGCCCCAGAGGCGGTGCAGGTGCTTGAGCACCTCTTCGGTGGACTCGCCCAGCGGTTTGCGGTTGTGCTGCTGGTGGCGCAGGGTGAGCGAGCGGTCGCCGCGGCGGTCGATGCTGTAGATCTGCACGTTGGGTTCGCGGTTGCCCAGGTTGTACTGGGCCGACAGGGTTTCACGCACCGTGCGGTAACCCGCTTCGTCATGGATGGCCGGCACCAGCAGTTCGTCTTTCTGGTCATCGTCCATGATGCTGAACAGCTTCAGGTCACGAATGACCTTGGGCGACAGGTACTGGAGGATGAAGCTTTCGTCCTTGAAGCTGCTCATGGCGAACTTGATCGTGCTCAGCCAGTCGCTGCCGGCGATGTCGGGGAACCAGTGGCGGTCTTCGTCGGTGGGATGCTCGCAGATGCGGCGGATGTCCTGGAACATCGAAAAGCCCAGGGTATAGGGGTTGATGCCGCTGTAGTAGGGACTGTCGAAGCCCGGCTGGTAGATCACGCTGGTGTGCGACTGGATGAATTCGAACATGAAGCCGTCGGTCACCAGGCCCTCGTCGTAGAGGTCGTTCATCAGCGTGTAGTGCCAGAAGGTCGCCCAGCCTTCGTTCATCACCTGGGTCTGGCGCTGCGGGTAGAAGTACTGGGCGATCTTGCGCACGATGCGCACCACCTCGCGCTGCCAGGGCTCCAGCAGCGGGGCGTGTTTCTCGATGAAGTACAGGATGTTTTCCTGCGGCTCTGCCGGAAAGCGGGCGTTGTCTTCCTTGCTGCCTTTGCCGGCGCTTTTCGGGATGGTGCGCCACAGGTCATTGATCTGCCGCTGCAGGTGTTCTTCGCGATCCTTCTGCCGGCGGCGCTCTTCTTCGGCGGAAATCGGGTAGGGGCGCTTGTAGCGGTCCACGCCGTAGTTCATCAGGGCGTGGCAGGAGTCGATCAGGTCTTCCACGGCGTCGATGCCGTGGCGTTCTTCACACTGGGTGATGTACTGCTTGGCGAACACCAGGTAATCGATGATCGAGCTGGCGTCGGTCCAGGTACGGAACAGGTAGTTGCCCTTGAAGAAGCTGTTGTGCCCATAGCAGGCGTGCGCCACCACCAGTGCCTGCATGCACATGGTGTTTTCTTCCATCAGGTAGGCGATGCACGGGTCGGAGTTGATGACGATCTCGTAGGCCAGGCCCATCTGCCCGCGGGAGTAGGATTTTTCGGTGCTCAGGAACTGCTTGCCGTAGGACCAGTGGTGATAGCCCAGCGGCATGCCGACCGAGGCGTAGGCATCCATCATCTGTTCAGCGGTAATGACCTCGATCTGATTGGGATAGGTGTCCAGGGCATAGCGCTCGGCGATGCGGCTGATTTCGCGGTCGTACGCCTGGATCAGTTCAAAGGTCCACTCTGACCCGGTGGAGAGGGGCTGGCGTTTCTGGTCTCTGGCGGTCATGTGGCTAACCTGCGCTGGAAGAGTTCTCGGAATACCGGGTAGATGTCACCGGAAGACACCAGCTGCTGCTGGGCAAAGGTGTCAGCGAATTGCTCACCGATGCGCTCGTATTCGAACCACAGGGCCTGGTGCTCGCGCGGGGTGATTTCGACATAGGTGTAGTACTGCACGAACGGCATGATCTGCTTG
This sequence comes from Pseudomonas ovata, assembly GCF_003131185.1. GTDB lineage: Bacteria > Pseudomonadota > Gammaproteobacteria > Pseudomonadales > Pseudomonadaceae > Aquipseudomonas > Aquipseudomonas ovata. The sequence continues at coordinate 96,888 of NZ_QFFU01000014.1, forward strand.
GTCAGGATCTCGCGGCAGATCGGTGAGTCGTCGTTCCAGTTGTCGCCATCGGAGGCCTGCGCGGCATAGATATTCCAGTCGTTGGCCGGATAGCGTTCGGCCATGATCTCCTGCATCAGTTTCAGGGCGCTGGAGACGATGGTGCCGCCGGTTTCGCGTGAATAGAAAAACTCTTCTTCGTCGACTTCCCGGGCGCTGGTGTGGTGGCGAATGAACACGACTTCGATCTTGTCGTAGTTTCGCTTGAGAAACAGGTACAGCAAGATGAAGAAGCGCTTGGCGACATCCTTGGTGGCCTGGGTCATGGAACCGGAAACGTCCATCAGGCAGAACATGACCGCCTTGGAGCTGGGGTTGGGTTGCTTGACCAGGAGGTTGTACTTGAGGTCGAAGGTGTCCAGGTAGGGCACACGACGAATGCGCGCCTTGAGGCGCTCGATTTCGCCTTCCAGTTCCTGGATATCGCCGAAGTTGTCCGGTTCTTCACGCTTGATGCGCTCAAGTTCTGCCGTGGCCTCGCGCAGCTTGGCGCGGCTGCTGCCCGACAGGGCGATGCGCCGGGCATGGGCCGAGCGCAGGGTGCGGATGATGTTGATGCGCGAGGGGTTGCCCTCGTTGCTGATGCCGGCGCGCACGGTCTTGAAGGTGTCGGTGCCGACCAGGTTGCGCTTGACCAGGTTGGGCAGCTCCAGGTCCTCGAACATGAATTCGAGAAACTCTTCCTGGGTGATCTGGAACACGAACTCGTCCATGCCTTCGCCGGAGTTGCTCGCCTTGCCAGGCCCTTTGCCGCCTCCGCCGCCTTGTGGGCGAGGGATGCGCTCACCGGTGGTGAATTCCTTGTTGCCGGGATGGACTACGGTCTGCTTGCCTCCGCGGCCATGATGCAGGACCGGCTCGTCGATGTCGCGGCCGGGGATGCTGATCTGCTCGCCGTGCTCCATATCGGTAATGGAACGCCGGCCGACGGCTTCTTCCACCGCCTTCTTGATGTGATCACGGTAGCGCCGCAAAAAACGCTGGCGATTCACCGTGCTTTTGTTCTTGCCATTGAGGCGTCGGTCGATCACATAGCTCATAAGGGCCCCTTCGGGGAGCTGCTAGCTCCAAGCTACAAGCTGCAAGTTTGACTATCGAAACGCCGGCTTCATGGGCGCACCAATCAGCGTGTTGCCCTCGATACAGGGCAACACGCTGATCGACTTGCCGCTTGAAGCTTGCCGCTTGTCGCTGCCTTACTGCGATTTGCGTACGCGCAGGTACCATTCGGAGAGTAGACGCACCTGTTTGTCGGTGTAGCCCCGTTCGACCATCCTGGTGACGAAGTCGTTGTGCTTCTGCTGGTCTTCCTTGCTGGCCTTGGCATTGAAACTGATGACCGGCAACAGGTCCTCGGTGTTGGAGAACATTTTCTTCTCGATCACCACCCGCAGTTTCTCGTAGCTCAGCCAGGTCGGGTTCTTGCCGTTGTTGTTGGCCCGGGCGCGCAGCACGAAGTTGACGATTTCGTTGCGGAAGTCCTTCGGATTGCTGATGCCGGCCGGTTTCTCGATTTTCTCGAGCTCTTCGTTCAGGGCCACCCGGTTGAGGATCTCGCCGGTTTCCGGGTCGCGGTATTCCTGATCCTGAATCCAGAAATCGGCGTACAGCACGTAGCGGTCGAAAATGTTCTGCCCGTATTCGCTGTAGGACTCCAGGTACGCGGTCTGGATCTCCTTGCCGATGAACTCGATATAGCGCGGTGCCAGGTACTCCTTGATGAAGCGCAGGTAGCGCTCGCGGGTCTCGGCCGGGAATTGTTCCTGCTCGATCTGCTGTTCCAGCACATACAGCAGGTGCACCGGGTTGGCGGCGATTTCGTGCGGGTCGAAGTTGAAGACCTTGGAGAGGATCTTGAACGCAAAGCGGGTCGACAGACCGGTCATGCCCTCGTCGACACCGGCGCTGTCGCGGTATTCCTGGATCGACTTGGCCTTGGGATCGGTGTCCTTGAGGTTTTCGCCGTCGTACACGCGCATCTTGGAGTAGATATTGGAGTTGTCCGGCTCCTTGAGACGCGACAGCGTGGTGAACTGCGCCAGCATCTTCAGGGTGTCGGGCGCGCAGTGGGCCTTGGACAGCGAGCTGTTGATCAGCAGTTTTTCATAGATCTTGATCTCATCGCTGACACGCAGGCAGTACGGCACCTTGACGATGTAGATCCGGTCGATGAAGGCCTCGTTGTTCTTGTTGTTGCGGAAGGTGTGCCACTCCGATTCGTTGGAGTGCGCCAGCAGGATGCCGGTGAACGGAATGGCGCCCAGGCCCTCGGTGCTGTTGTAGTTGCCTTCCTGGGTGGCGGTGAGCAAGGGGTGCAGGACCTTGATCGGCGCCTTGAACATCTCGACGAATTCCATCAGGCCCTGGTTGGCCCGGCACAGTGCGCCCGAGTAGCTGTAGGCGTCCGCGTCGTTCTGCGGGAATTCTTCGAGCTTGCGGATATCGACCTTACCCACCAGTGCCGAAATGTCCTGGTTGTTCTCGTCGCCGGGTTCGGTCTTGGCCACCGCGATCTGGTTGAGGATCGAAGGGTAGAGCTTGACCACCTTGAACTGGCTGATGTCACCGCCGAACTCGGCCAGGCGCTTGGTGGCCCAGGGCGACATGATGGTGCTGAGGTAGCGTCGCGAGATGCCGAAGTCTTCTTCGAGGATGTCGCCATCCTCGGCGGCGTTGAACAGGCCCAGTGGCGACTCGAAGACCGGCGAGCCCTTGATGGCGTAGAACGGGACTTTCTGGATCAGTTGCTTGAGTTTTTCAGCCAGGGAGGATTTACCGCCCCCTACCGGGCCAAGCAGATAGAGGATCTGTTTCTTTTCTTCCAGGCCCTGGGCGGCATGGCGGAAATACGAAACGATCTGCTCGATGCACTCTTCCATGCCATGGAAATCCGCAAAGGCCGGGTAGCGGCGGATGACCTTGTTGGAAAAGATTCGCGACAACCGCGGGTTGACGGACGTGTCCACCAACTCGGGTTCTCCTATGGCCAGCAACAGGCGTTCTGCTGCCGAGGCATAGGCGCTTCGGTCACGTTTGCAGAGCTCAAGGTACTCCTGTAGTGAGAGCTCTTCCTGGCGTGTGGTTTCGAAGCGTTGTTGGAAGTGGCTAAAAATACTCATGACGTCACCTCGCTCGATACGTTGAGCCGGCGGCGGATCGTCAGTCGATGCTGGCAGCAGCTGAGTATCCAGATGCCGTTACCCCCCAAACACCATGAAAGTAACTACCGATGACCCACGCGCCGGTGTACCGGCTCTCCCCTGATTACGGATGGCCTGTGGGTAAGAATAGATGGCTTTCGGGAAGATAAAGAAGGGATGTGAAAATAGTCTGCGCAACCGTTCATCGGATTCAGGCTCAAACCCGCGCCGTACGCGGCTTGAGCCTGGATGAAATTTTTTTGTACTCAGCCTTGCGTGGTGTCATCGGGGTAAGTGGCGCGCCACAGCTCGAAACCGCCGTCGAGGCTGTACACGTCCGAGAAACCCTGGCCCACCAGATAGGCTGCTGCGCTCTGGCTGGAGTTGCCGTGGTAGCAGACCACGACCAGGGGTTTGTCAAGGTCGGCCTGGGCGATGAAGTCGGCGATGGAGTGGTTGTCCAGATGCCGCGAGCCGCTGATGTGCCGGGTTGCAAAGGTCTCCGGGTCGCGGATGTCGACCAGCACGGCACCCTGTTCGCGCAGGGCATGGGCCTGGTCGGGGGCGATGCGTTTGAAGTCGGTCATGCTGAAAACTCCTGGGCTGAATATGGATCAGGCGGGTTGAGCGCCGGTCGGGCGCCGGTCAGCGGCCCGGCCATCGGGGGTGCAATTGCAGTGGTGGCGTTGCAGGGTATCGACATTGAGCAGCGTCATGCTGCCACCCCAGACACAACCGCTGTCCAGGGCGAAGACGCCGGGCTCGTCGCAGCGGCCTTCAAGGGCGGCCCAGTGACCGAAGATGATCTTCAGGTCGCGGGTCTTGCGCTGCGGGTGGCTGAACCAGGGCGCATAGCCGGGCATGGCGGTCTCGATGCCTTCCTTGCCCTTGAGGTCCAGCCGGCCATCGCTGGTGCAGAAGCGCATGCGGGTGAAATAGTTGGTGATGACCCGCAGGCGAGTGGTGCCTTGCAGGTCGTTATCCCACCGCGCAGGTTCGTTGCCGTACATGTTGTCCAGGAAGCGCTCGTACAGCTTGTCGTCCTGCAGCGCCTGCTCGACTTCGCCGGCCAGCTTCAGGGCCTTTTTCAGCGACCACTGGGGCGGGATGCCGGCATGGGTCATGGCGATATTGCGCTCGGCGTCGTAGTGCATCAGTTTCTGCCGGCGCAGCCAGTCGAGCAATACCGGGCAGTCGGGTGCCTCGATGATCTCGCGCAAGGTGTCGGACTTCTTCAGACGCTCGACGTGTCGGGAGGCGGCCAGCAGGTGCAGGTCGTGATTGCCCAGCACGCAGGTCAGCGAGTCGCGGATACCGTACAGAAAGCGCAGGGTCTCCAGCGATTGCGGACCCCGGTTGATCAGGTCGCCGACCAGCCACAGGCGATCAGTGCCTGGGGTGAAGCGGACCTCGTCCAGCAGGCATTTGAGCGGTTCCAGGCAACCCTGCAGGTCGCCGACGGCGTACACCGCCATCAGTGCAGGGCGCCCGGCACGGCCAGGCGGAAGGGCGCGATGATGGCGTCGAAGCGTTTGCCGTCCTCGGCCAGCATCTGATAGCTGCCCTGCATGTTGCCGACCCTGGTGGGCATGACCGTGCCGCTGCTGTAGGTGTGGCTCTGGCCGGCAGCAATCAGCGGTTGCTGGCCGACCACGCCGTCGCCGCGCACTTCTTCGACCTGGCCGTTGCCGTCGGTGATGACCCAGTGACGCGACAGCAGCCGCGCAGGCAGCTCGCCATTGTTGCTCACGGTGATGGTGTAGGCGAAGGCGAAGCGGTCGTGCTCGGGGCTCGATTGTTCGGCGAGATAGCGCGTAACGACGCTGACATCAACCTTATAACGGGGATCGGACATGCGGAAGGCCTTGAAATCGAAAGCGGAAAGGACGCAAGCACCGGCTCAGTCTAGGCCATCCAGGAACAATCATTGCGCATGAAGTTTCCTGGAGGGCCTGGCCGGTCATTGGACGGGGGGCTTTTCGCTGAGCTGGTCCGCCAGCCGGACAAACGCAGCAAGGTCAAGCTGTTCAGGGCGCAGGCTGCCGTCCACGCCAGCAGCCTCGATCTCGTCGCTGGTCAGCAGCAGCTTGAGGGTGTTGCGCAGGGTCTTGCGCCGCTGGTTGAACGCTTCGCGCACCACGCGCTCGAGCAGGCGATGATCCTTGGCCGGGTGCGGCAGGGTTTCGTGTGGCACCAGGCGCACGATGGCCGAGTCGACCTTGGGCGGCGGGTTGAACGCGCCGGGACCTACGTTGAACAGGTGTTCCACGCGGCAGTGGTACTGGACCATGATCGACAGGCGACCCCAGTCACCACCACCGGGGCCGGCCGCCAGGCGTTCGACCACTTCCTTTTGCAGCATGAAGTGCATGTCGCGGATCAGGCCGGCATTGCTCAGCAGGTGGAAGATCAGCGGCGTCGAGATGTTGTAGGGCAGGTTGCCGACCACGCGCAGGCTGTTGGGGGCGGCATTCAGGCTGGTGAAGTCGAACTTGAGGGCATCGCCCTGGTGCAGGTTGAAGTTCGGCTTGCCGGCGAACTGGCTGTTGAGGATCGGGATCAGGTCCTTGTCCAGTTCAACCACGTCCAGCTGTGCGCCACTGCCCAGCAAGCCTTCGGTCAGGGCGCCCTGGCCCGGGCCGATTTCCAGCAGGCGGTCTTCGGGGCGGGCGCGGATGGCGCGCAGGATGCGGTCGATGACGCCGGCGTCGTGCAGGAAGTTCTGGCCGAAACGCTTGCGCGCCCGGTGTTGGTATTGCTCGGTCATTAGGGGGTCTCGGCCATCTGGTAGGCGGTTTGCAGGGCGACCTGCAGGCTGCCGGTATCGACCTTGCCGGTACCGGCCAGGTCCAGTGCGGTGCCGTGGTCGACCGAGGTGCGGACGATCGGCAGGCCCAGGGTCACATTGACCGCCGCGCCAAAACCCTTGTACTTGAGTACCGGCAGGCCCTGGTCGTGATACATCGCCAGCACCGCGTCGCAGTGCTCCAGGTATTTGGGGGTAAACAGAGTGTCGGCGGGCAACGGGCCGCGCAGGTCCAGGCCTTCGCCGCGCAGACGCTCCAGGGTGGGTTCGATGATGTCGATTTCTTCGCGGCCCAGGTGCCCGCTTTCGCCGGCGTGGGGGTTCAGCCCGCAGACCAGGATGCGCGGATGCCGGATGCCGAACTTGCCGACCAGATCGGCGTGCAGGATGCGGGTGACACGCTCCAGGCGCTCGGCGGTGATGGCGTCGGCCACCTCGCGCAGCGGCAGGTGCGTGGTCACCAGCGCCACGCGCAGGTCACCGGTGGCCAGCATCATGACCACCTGTTCGGTGTGGGTCAGTTCGGCCAGAAATTCGGTGTGCCCGGAAAAGGCGATGCCGCCTTCGTTGATCACGCCCTTGTGCACCGGGGCGGTGATCATGCCGGCGAACTGCCCGTCCAGGCAGCCTTTGCCTGCACGGGTCAGGGTCTGCAGCACAAAGGCCGCATTGGCCTTGTCCAGTGTGCCGGCCACCACGGGCGCCTGCAACGGCGTGTCCCAGACATACAGGCTGCCGGCCGGTGCCGGCACCTCCGGAAAGGCATCCGGGCCGACCGGCAGCAGGTCGACGGCCACGCCCAGTTGCACGGCCCGCTCAAGGAGCAGGTCGTGGCTGGTAATGGCGATCAGGGGGTGTGGCTGGGGCTGCGCGGCGAGCAGCAGGCACAGGTCAGGACCTATGCCGGCCGGCTCGCCGGGCGTCAGTGCGAAACGCCTGGGCTTCACTGGGGGGCCTGGGCGGCGCCAGGAAGCTTGATTTCGACGTAGGCTTCGTCACGGATCTGACGCAGCCAGGTTTGCAGCTCTTCATCGTACTTGCGGTTGCGCAGTACGGTCAGGGCTTGCTGGTCACGCGCCTGGGTGGTGGTGTCGGTGGCCCGACGACCCAGCACTTCCAGGATATGCCAGCCGTAGTTGGTCTTGAACGGCTTGGACAATACGCCTTGTGGCGTCTCGTTCATGGCTTCGCGGAATTCCGGCACCAGCGAGTTGGGGTCGACCCAGTTCAGGTCGCCGCCATTGAGTGCCGAGCCCGGGTCTTCCGAGAAGCTCTTTGCCAGGTCGGCGAAGTTGTCGCCGTTCTGGATGCGCTCGTACAGCTTGGTCGCCAGACGCTGGGTCTCGGCTTCGCTGCGGATCTCGCTCGGCTTGATCAGGATGTGGCGTACATGCACTTCGTCGCGCATCTGTGCCTGGCCCTGGCCACCGCGTTTTTCCAGCAGCTTGAGGATGATGAAACCGCCGGGCGTGCGCGCTGGAGGGGTGACATCGCCTACCGGCATGGAACTGAGCAGGTCGCCGAACGGCGGTGGCAGCTGAGCTGCTTTGCGCCAGCCCATGTCACCGCCGTCCAGGGCGCTTTCGCTGGCCGAACGCGCGACGGCGATCTGGGCGAAGTCAGCGCCTTTTTTCAGCTGGTTGTAGATGTCCTGGGCCTGGCTGGCCGCTTTCTGGATCTCGCTGGACGATGCGCTGTCCGAGGTCGGGATCAGGATATTGGCCAGGTGGAACTCTTCGGACAACTGCGCCTTGCCCATGTCCGAGGCCAGGAAGTTCTTCACTTCCTGTTCGGTGACCTGGATGCGCTCGGCCACGCGACGCTGGCGCACACGGCTGATGATCATCTCGCGACGCACCTGCTCGCGGGCATCGTCATACGACAGGCCGTCATGGGCCAGCGCAGCACGGAACTGGGCCAGGCTCATGCCGTTGCGCTGGGCAATGGTTTCCAGCGCCTGGTTGAGTTCTTCGTCACCGATACGAATGCCGGAACGATCGCCCATCTGCAGTTGCAGGTTTTCCAGGATCAGGCGATCCAGGACCTGGCTCTGCAGCGCTTCGGCAGGCGGAGTGCCGCCGCCGCGCTTGGCGATGGTCTGCTGGACTTCGCGCACGCGCTGGTCCATCTGGCTTTTCATAATGACATCGTTATCGACGATGGCCACTACGCTGTCCAGCGGCTGGACGGCCGCGTGGACCGCACCGCTCAGGAGAAGCGCGCCCAGCATCAGCGGGCGCAGGCCGTTACAAAGCTTTGTCTTCACGTTCACGATAACCTTGAATGCCGTTGTCGAGGAAACTCTCTACCTTGGCGCCAGTCACGCCACCGAGGCCCTTCAACACAATTTGTAGGAATACGCCGCGGTCGCCTTTTTCGTTCTGAGGCGCTTCCTGGCTGTATTCGTCGTAGTCGACCCAGTAGCGGCTGACCAGGCGCAGTTTCCAGCAGCAGCTGTCGTACTCGAAACCACCGAAGGCTTCCAGGGTGCGGGCGCGGTTGTAGTCATACTGCCAGCGGCTGATCAGGCTCCACTGCGGCACGATCGGCCAGATGACCGAGAAGTCGTGCTGCTGGATCTTGTAGTAGTCCTTCACGTAGCCAGGCTGGCCAGGGGTGCCGTAGTCACCGCCGCCCACGCTCCACTTGCCGGAGGTCTGGTCATAGCGCACCACGTCGTTACGGTAGCGGTAGCCGACGTTGATGATCTTGCCCGGGTTGTCCTCAGGCTGGTAATGGAACATCGCGCTGCCGGAGCGGGTGCTGTGGCTGTCCGGGTCCCAGTTGAAATCGGAGTTCAGGCGCCAGTCGCGGTTGAAGCGGAACTCGTATTCCATGCCGATGGGCGAGACATTGGCCCGCGCATCGTCGCGGTCAGCGAAGACCACGCCGGGCAGTTGCACCTTGCGATCTTCGAAGTACAGGGCCTGGCCGATGCTGAAGCGCTGACGCTCGAAGCCGTTTTCCTCGATCCAGCGGTTGGTCACGCCCAGCGACAGCTTGTTCTCGTCGCCGATACGGTCGGAGCCGACGAAGCGGTTGTCGCGAAACAGCGAGGCGTAGTTGAAGGTGGTTTCCGAGCTGTCGAACACCGGGATGTCGTTCTGGTCTTTCTCTGGAACATAGAGATAGAACAGGCGCGGTTCCAGGGTCTGGCGGTAATCCTTGCCGAACCACTGGGTATCACGGTCGAAGTACAGGCCGCTGTCGACGCTGAAGATCGGGACGCTGCGGTTCTGGCTGCTCTTGTAATCCTCGCCGGCGAGCAAGGTGCTCTGGCCCCGGCCATCCAGATCCAGGTCGTACTGCGTATAGACGTACTTGAGCTTCGGCGTCAGGAAGCCGTAGGTCGAATTCATCGGCAGGCTGATCGACGGCGCCAGGTTCAGGCGGTCGCCGTTGGCACGTGCCAGGCCCTGGACGTTGTTGTCCAGGCGCGGGCTGACATTGCCGTCTTCATCGACAAAGCTGCCATTGCGCAGGTCACGGTCGAAACGCACCAGCTCGGTCTGATAGTCGAACTTCAGGCCGCCCGGGTTGTACGGCAGGGTGCCGTCCAGGGTCAGTTGCGGCAGGCGGTTGTACGGCGTGATGTTGGCCACGGTCGCCAGCTTGTAGGCTTGGGCATTGAGCCGGGCGGTGTAGCTGTCGCCACGCCAGGTCACGGAGCCCTGCTGGTTGATGAAGTCGGTCTTGGAGATGCCGATCTGGTCGGTCTGCAGGTCCTGGAAGTAGTACGGGTCGCTGATGTCGGTGTAGTCCACCTGGGTCATCAGGCGCGAGTCCAGGCCGCCCTTGTGCTGCCAGTTGAGCATCCAGCGCGTCTTGTCGTAATCGCTCTGCAGCTTGCGATCATCGTTCTCGTCGTTGAGGTACGCGCCGCCGAACTGGCCTTCGCTGCTCTTGGTGAGGTAGCGGAATTCGCCTTCCATCAACAGGCCGCGCTTGGTCATGTAGCGCGGGTAGAGCGTGGCGTCGTAGTTGGGCGCCAGGTTGAAGTAGTACGGGGTGACCAGCATGAAGCCGGTGTCGCTGCCGCTGGCGATGGTCGGCGGCAGGAAGCCCGACTGGCGACGGTCGTCGATCGGGAAGTAGATATACGGCGTGTAGAGTACCGGTATGTCCTTGACCCGCAGGGTGACGTTGGTCGCGGTGCCGAAACCGGTGGCCGGGTTCAGCGTGATGTTGTTGCCCTTGAGCGACCAGGCGTTGTTGCCCGGCTCGCAGGAGGTGTAGGTACCGTCCTTGAGGCGGATGATCGCGTTTTCGGCGCGCTTGGCGTACAGCGCGTTGCCGCGGATGTTCGACTTGTGCAGCACGTACTCGGCGTTGTCGACCTGGGCCTCGCCGGTGTCGAGTTGCACCTCGGCGCGGTCGCCGACGATCAGGGCGCCCTTGTCGCGCAGGCGCACGTCACCGTTGAGCTCGCCACGGTTCTCGGCCTGGTGCAGGGAAGCCTCCTGGGCCTGGACCTGCATGCTGCCCTGGCGGATGACCACGTCACCGGCCAGGGTCGCAATCTGTTCTTCCTGCTGATAGCGCGAGGCCTTGGCACCGATGAACATCGGCGACTCGTCCATGGGCGTGGTGTCGTCCATGCCGGGGCGCAGTGGCTCGACATAGGCACCGGAGCAGTAAGGCGCGGTTTCGGCCAACTGGGCGGCACTGAGCTGTTCACGCGGCACCCAGTCGAGGTGACTGTAGTCGGCGCTGCGCGACTTGAGGCCCTTGCCCTTGGCTTCGGTGACCAACACGGGACGTTGCCCGGACTCGGTCGACGAGGCGCCGCCTGCGTCCTGCGAGCCTTCGGTTCCGGCCGTGCCGCTGTGCACCGGACGAGGCGGCAACTGCGCTTCGCTGGATTTCGGCGCGCAGTTCCAGGCTCCCGAAGCAGACACTGAACAGTCATACTGTTCGGCGGCAACCGCGAACGGAATGGCCAGGGGTTGCATCGCCAGCAGACTGCCGGTTACCAGCAACGGAAATTTTTTACGAAACGCGGGGGATTTCAATGCCATCTTATTAGTCCGGGCTTCCTGCGCGCCATCTGCCCGCGGGGGGCCGCACGCCTTTCGATGGGCTGAAAAAGATCCCGGATCATAAAGCATGACCCGCTTGACGGCTAGGGCCGTCGGAGACCCTTGTAATGCAAGACCACGATATACGCTTGAAAAAACTCCAGGTTTGGCTCGATGAGCAATTGCCAGCGCTGTTTGCGCGCCAGAACTGGGGCGCCGTGCCCGCGGCCACATTGACCGCCGCCAGCAGCGACGCCAGTTTTCGGCGTTACTTTCGCTGGGAAGGCGCCGGGCGCACGCTGATCGTCATGGATGCCCCGCCGCCGCAGGAAAACTGCCGGCCTTTCGTTGACATTGCACACCTGTTGGCCACCCGTGGCATCAATGTACCGGTGATCCACGCCCAGGACCTGGAGCAGGGCTTTCTGCTGCTCAACGACCTGGGTCGGCAGACGTACCTGGACGTGATCCATGCCGAGAACGCCGACGCGCTGTTCAGCGACGCCATCGATGCCTTGATCGCCTATCAGCAATTGCCGATGGAGGCGCCCTTGCCCAGCTACGACGTGGCGTTGCTGCGCCGCGAGCTGGAGCTGTTTCCCGAGTGGTACGTGCAGCGTCATCTGGGCCTGGCGTTGAGCCCGGAACAGCAAGCGCTCTGGCAGCAAGCCAGCAGCCTGTTGATCGACAGCGCCCTGGCCCAGCCCAAGGTCTTGGTGCACCGTGACTTCATGCCCCGCAACCTGATGCTCAGCGAGCCGAACCCGGGCGTGCTGGATTTTCAGGATGCGGTGTATGGGCCGGTCACCTACGACATCACGTGCCTGTTCAAGGATGCCTTCCTGAGCTGGCCCGAGGCGCGGGTGGCGCAATGGCAGAAGCAGTACTGGGATCAGGCGCGGGACGCCGGTATCGCCGTGCAGGCCGACTTCGCCGAATTCCAGCGTGCCAGCGACCTGATGGGCGTGCAGCGCCACCTGAAGGTCATCGGTATCTTCGCGCGCATCTGTCACCGCGACGGCAAGCCGCGTTACCTGGGCGACGTACCGCGCTTCTTCTCTTATATAGAAACCGTGCTGGCCCGGCGTCCGGAGCTGGCCGTGCTGGGGCAGCTGTTGAGCAGCCTAGAGCAGGCTGTCGAGGTGCCGGCCTGAGGGCCGCACCGTTTACCTGATTTCATGAGGCTTGAATGAAAGCGATGATTCTCGCCGCCGGCAAAGGCGAGCGTATGCGTCCGTTGACGCTGACTACACCCAAGCCGCTGGTGCGCGTTGCCGGTGTACCGTTGATCGAGTATCACCTCAAGGCCTTGCAGGCGGCAGGTTTCGAGGAGGTTGTGATCAACCATGCCTGGCTGGGGCAACAGATCGAAGACCATCTGGGCGATGGCCGGCGCTTTGGCCTGAGTATCCGTTATTCGCCCGAGGGCGAGCCGCTGGAAACCGGTGGCGGGATCTTTCGTGCCTTGCCGCTGCTGGGCGATCAGCCGTTCGTGGTGATCAGCGCCGATGTCTGGACCGACTACGACTTCGCCCGGCTGCGCAGGCCGCTGGCGGCTCAGGCGCACCTGGTGATGATCGATAACCCGGCGCATCACCCCACAGGCGACTTTGCGCTGGTGAGCGGTCAGGTGCGTGATGATGATGACGCGGCCGCGCCGCGCCTGACCTACAGCGGCCTCTCGATTCTGGACCCCGGACTGTTTGCAGGCTGCGAGCCCGGAGCCTTCAAGCTGGCCACCCTGTTGCGCCAGGCCATGCGCCAGGGGCAGGTGAGCGGCGAGCACTTCGCGGGTCGCTGGGTGGACGTGGGGACCCATGAGCGGCTGGCCGAGGTCGAGCGCTTGCTGGCGGAGCCCCACTGATGTTGTGGCCGGGCACCTTGATCGGGGCGGGCGTCGGCTATGCGGTGGCCAGTATTCCAGGCGCGTTGCTCGGCACACTGTTGGGGCAGGTGGTGGACCGGCGCCTGCAACTGCGCAACTGGCAGCAGCTGCGCGAGCGGCTGGGCGGCCGGGCGGCCATTGGCGACGATGAACTGCCGTTCGTCTTGCTCGGCCGGCTGGCCAAGAGCAACGGGCGCGTGCTGCCGGTGCATATTCATCAGGCGCGGGTGCACATGAAGGTGCTGGGGCTGGACGAGCCTGCGCGTGCGCGGGCGGTGGCCGCCTTCAATCGGGGGCGTGACGGGCGTGAAGGCTTGCGCGGTTACCTGCGTTATTGGCGCGCTGACTCCGTGGCCGGGGAGGCGCTGCTGCAGGCCTGTTGGCGCATGGCCTGGGCCGACGGCAAGGTGACGCCCATCGAGCGCGAGCTGATCGGCACCTGGGGGCAGTGGCTGGGCTGGTCGCCGGCCAGGATCGATGCGCTGGGCGCCGAGCATGACCCGCTCAAGCCCCAGGCTCCTGCGATTGCCGATGGTTACCGCGGCGCCCTGTCGTTGCTGGGCGTGCAGGCCGACGCCGAGCCCCAGGCAATCAAGCGCGCTTACCGGCGCTTGCTCAGCCGTCATCACCCGGACAAGCTGACCGGCGCCGGGGCCAGCGCCGCAAGCGTGCGCGAAGCCACCGAAAAGACGCGTGAGCTGCACAGCGCCTATGCACTGATCAAGGCCCGGCGCGGGTTCCGGTAGGCGCAGGCCCGGCCGGCCCGAATCTGCAGCGGGGCCTTCGCGGCTGTTCCTGGAGGGTGTTATTCGGCCTGCACCCAGCCGCGGATGCGGCGGAAGATCTGTTCCTGTTCGGCTTCGGCATTGCCGGCGATGTCGACCAGGCCGATCTGGGTATAGCCCGGGCCCTTGGTGCGCTTGCTGGTTTGCAGGCGTTGCTCGGCATTGCCGCCCTGGCGGTTCTTGTAGATGAAGTCGGCGGTCTTGACCTTGAGGTTCGGGATCAGCTCCAGCAGTGAAGGCACGGCATCCTGCGGCTCGCGTGCGGCCACCAGCACCAGCTTCTGGACTTTGGCATCGGCGCGCTCGTTGGCAAAACGGGTGGCCCAGTACGCGCCACTGTTGTGGCCGAGCAACACGATGCTGCGCGCCTTGTTCTGCAGGGCAAAGGCAATCGCGCTGTCGATGCGGGCAAAGATCTGCTCGGCTTCGGCCTGCGCCAGTGCCCGATTGGCGGCTGCCTGGTTGGCCAATGCGTCGGGGGGCGGGCTGGCGGCGTCCGGGCTGGCTTCGCTGGTGGCGTCCTTGGCGGGCGCAGCCGCGTCGGGCGCGGGCTCGGTTTCGCGTGCCAGCAACGCCGGGTCCTGGGTGTCGGGCAGTGGCAGGCTCAGGGTGGCCCAGCCGATATCGGGAAATTTGCGCCGCAACGGGCCCACGACTTGCGGCCAGTCGGCCGATTCGCCGGCACCGGCGACGATGATCACCGCGCCTTGCGGATCGTCGCTGTTGGCGGGTTGCCACAAGGCCAGAAACGGCGTGTCGCCAGCTTGCAACTGCTGCAGGTCCTGGGCGGGCAGGCGCCGTTCCAGGGCCTGGGCTTCTTCCTGCTCGCGTGACAGCAGCGGCGGACGCTCGACCGGCGTGTCCGCTGCAGGCGTTGCGGGTGCCGTATCGGCAGCCACCGCTGGCAGGGTCTGGGTCAGGCTCAATGACAGCAGTAATGCAGGAAACATTGCGCGAAGGGTCAAGGACATCGGATATTCCAGATCAGAATCCGTGCTGGCGATTTGATCAGTGCCGGCAAGGGTGGCGAATGAGCAGTGCAACAGATGAGAAGCATGCCTTGATGATAGCGGTTGTACGTGGACTTTTTATCGGCAGCCTGGCGGCGCTCTTGATGCTTTTCGCCGTCGGGGCCCGGGCCGAACAGGCGCAGTCCTCGGTGCAGATGAGCCTTGGCCAGGAGCAACGGCGCTGGCTCGACCAGCATGGGCCTTTGCGCGTCGGTGTGGTACTGCGTGCGCCTTATGCGCAGTTCGATCAGCGCCTGCAGCAGTTGTCGGGGGCCAACATCGACCTGATGAATGCGGTGGCGTCGGCGTTGAAGGCCGATTTGTCATGGCGCACCTACACCGACCAGGCGGCGCTGGAAAAGGCGCTGGTCGCCGGCGAGCTGGACCTGGCGCCCGGCCTGATGCAGACCCCGGCCGGGCTGCGCCTGTGGCTGTTTTCCGACCCTTATCTACGGGTGTCGCAACTGCTGGTGGGCGAGCGCGACGGTGGTGGCACGGTCGACCTGGAAACCCTCGACTCATTGTCGCGGGTGGTGGTGCGCATGCCCGGTGCCACGGCCGATTACCTGCGCACCAATTTTCCGCACCTGAACCTGCAAGGCGTGCCGCTGGAGCGCCAGGCGTTGCAACTGCTGCTCAGCCAGCAGGCGCGTTATGCCGTTGTCGATGAAGCACAGCTGAGCCGGTTGTTTCGCGAGCCGGAGTTCGCCGGGCTGGCCATTGTCGGCGACATCGGCCTGCCGCAGTTGCTGCGCATTGCCTCGCGTCGTGATGCGCCAGAGCTGGCGGCCATGCTCGGCGACGCCTTGCTGGCGATCCCGGCCAAGGAGCTGGACCAGTTGCATGCGCGCTGGATGCCGCTGACCTCGTCACGTTTCAGCGAGTCGACGGCGTTGTGGAAGAACCTGTGCCTGTTGTTGCTGGTGATGCTCTTGGCTTGCCTGGCGATTGTCATCTGGCAGCGGCGCATGCAGCAGACCCTGGAGCAGCAGTTGCTGGATGCGCGTGAAGACATTGCCCGGCGCCTGGCGGGCGAGGAGGCGTTGCGCCTGGCGCAGTTTTCCATCGACCAGAGCACGGTTGGCATTCTGTGGGTCAACTGGGACAGCCGGGTGCGCTATGCCAACCGGGCCGCTGAAGCCATGCTCGGTTATCCGCAAGGCGCGGTGGTCGACCGGCCGCTGATTGACTTCGAACCCGGCCTGCACATGGACCGCTGGCTGAACCTGTGGCGCAACGCGCGTTCCAGCGAGGATGGCCCCCAGGTGTTCGAGACCAATTGCCTGCGCGCCGACGGCAGCAGGCTGCCCACCGATGTGTCGCTGAGTTTTCTGCGTTTTCGTGACGCCGAATACCTGGTGGTGTTTCTCAGCGATGTCAGCGAGCGGCGTCGGGCCCATGAGCAGTTGCGCGAACTGTCGGCGCACCTGGAAAGCGTGCGCGAGGAAGAAAAGGCCCGTATTGCCCGCGAGGTGCATGACGAGCTGGGCCAGATGCTGACCGTGCTCAAGCTGGAGACGTCGATGTGCGAGCTGGCCTATGCCGACCTCGATCCGGGGTTGAGTGACCGGCTCAACAGCATGAAACGCCTGATTGCGCAGTTGTTCCAGCTGGTGCGCGATGTGGCCACGGCCCTGCGCCCGCCGATTCTGGACGCCGGCATTGCGTCGGCCATCGAATGGCAGGCCCGGCGGTTCGAGGAGCGCACGCAGATTCCTTGCCTGGTGCTGGTGCCCGACAACCTGCCGGCGCTCAGCGATGCCCGGGCGATCGGCCTGTTCCGTATCCTGCAAGAGGCGCTGACCAACGTCATGCGCCACGCGGCGGCGCATTCGGTTCAGATCAGCCTGACCCTGGCCGATAACCTGGTGTGCCTGAGCATTGCCGATGATGGCCAGGGTTTCGATCCGCTGGCCGCGCGCCCCACTTCGTTCGGGCTGGTGGGCATGCGCGAGCGGGTGCTGATGCTCGGTGGCCGGCTGGAGCTGGACAGCGAACCGGGCGAGGGCACGGCCCTGCATATTTATATTCCGTTGGATCCGGTAGGAGTGAGCGCGTGATTCGTGTCCTGGTAGCTGAAGATCACACCATTGTGCGCGAGGGCATCAAGCAGCTCATCGGCCTGGCCAAGGACCTGCAAGTGGTGGGCGAGGCGTGCAATGGCGAGCAGTTGCTCGAGACCTTGCGCCATGTGCCCTGCGAGGTGGTGCTGCTGGACATCTCGATGCCCGGCGTCAACGGCCTGGAGGCCATCCCGCGTATCCGCGCCCTGAGCAACCCGCCGGCCATTCTGGTGCTGTCGATGCACGACGAGGCGCAGATGGCGGCGCGGGCGCTGAAGGTCGGTGCGGCCGGCTATGCCACCAAGGACAGCGACCCTGCGCTGCTGCTGACCGCGATTCGCCGCGTGGCCGCCGGTGGGCGCTATATCGATCCAGACCTGGCCGACCGCATGGTGTTCGAAGTGGGGCTCACGGATAACCGGCCGTTGCATTCACTGTTGTCGGAGCGCGAGTTTTCGGTGTTCGAACGCCTGGCCCAGGGCGCCAACGTCAACGACATCGCCCAGCAACTGGGCTTGAGCAGCAAGACCATCAGCACCCACAAGGCGCGCCTGATGCAGAAGCTGAACATTCATTCGCTGGCGGACCTGGTGAAATATGCCATGGAGCACAAGCTGCTCTGAACGGGCGACATGCCTGATTGCGACATGTCTGATCTCTGGGGTAGGAGCGCGCTTGCCCGCGACCGGCTGCGTTAGCAGTCGTAAATTTTCAGCGTTTAATCAATTTTGCGAGCGCTGACGCACTCGGTCGCGGGCAAGCGCGCTCCTACAGGCGGTGCCGGAGGGGGCGGGGGGTGTCCAATTGCGTCATCGGTGTAGGGCGATCCCTACACGCACCCTTCCAGTGCGCCTAGGCCAATCTCTCCCGGCGCCCGATTTGCGCGGGCTGCGGCCTGCACTAGGCTTGAGCCCACGCAGACATAACAAAGGTGTGGGCAATGAGCGACGTCGATTCAAGCGCTGGAACCAATGACGTTCTGGTCAGCTTTCGTGGTGTACAAAAAAGCTACGACGGCGAATCGCTGATCGTCAAAGACCTGAACCTGGACATTCGCAAGGGCGAGTTCCTGACCCTGCTCGGTCCGTCCGGCTCGGGCAAGACCACCAGCCTGATGATGCTGGCCGGTTTCGAGACCCCCACCGCCGGGCAGATCCTGCTGGGTGGCCGGGCCATCAACAACGTGCCGCCGCACAAGCGCGACATCGGCATGGTGTTCCAGAACTACGCCTTGTTCCCGCACATGACCGTGGCCGAGAACCTGGCGTTCCCGCTGACGGTGCGGGGCCTGAGCAAGACCGACGTCGGTGAGAAGGTCAAGCGTGCGCTGGGCATGGTCCAGCTCGACGCCTTTGCCCATCGTTATCCGGCACAAATGTCCGGCGGCCAGCAGCAGCGCGTGGCCCTGGCGCGGGCGCTGGTGTTCGAGCCGCAACTGGTGCTGATGGACGAGCCGCTGGGCGCCCTCGACAAGCAATTGCGCGAACACATGCAGATGGAAATCAAGCACCTGCACCAGCGCCTGGGCGTGACCGTGGTCTATGTGACCCACGATCAGGGCGAAGCCCTGACCATGTCGGACCGGGTGGCGGTGTTCCACCAGGGCGAGATCCAGCAGATCGACGCCCCGCGCATCCTGTACGAAGCGCCGAAGAACACGTTCGTGGCCAACTTCATTGGCGAGAACAACCGTCTCAATGGCCGGCTGGTCAGCCAGCAAGGCGAGCACTGCGTGGTCGAGCTGGGCCGTGGCGAGCAGGTCCAGGCGCTGGCGGTCAATGTCGGGCGCAATGGTGATCCAGTGACGTTGTCGATTCGCCCCGAGCGCATCAGCCTCAACGGTCACAGCGAACATTGCGCCAACCGCTTCTCGGGCCGTGTAGCCGAGTTCATCTACCTGGGCGACCACGTCCGGGTGCGTATGGAAGTGGCCGGCAAGGCCGACTTCTTCGTTAAACAACCGATTGCCGAACTCGACCCTGCCATGCGCGTGGGCGATGTCGTGCCGATCGGCTGGCAGACCGAGCACGCCCGCGCGCTCGACCCGCTGCAGCAAGTGCAATAAGGCATCGCTTAACCTTCAGAGACGGAACAATCGTCCTACTCATTGCTAAACCAACACTGCCCGTGGAGAGAAGAATAAATGCTCAAACCATTGAAGTTCACCGCTATTACGCTGGGGATGATGTGTGCAGCGCACGCCATGGCAACCGACCTGACTGTCATTTCCTTCGGTGGCGCCAACAAGGCAGCCCAGGAAAAGGCGTTCTATGCTCCGTGGGAAAAGGCGGGCAACGGCAAGATCATCGCCGGTGAGTACAACGGTGAAATGGCCAAGGTCAAGACCATGGTCGACACCAAGAGCGTCTCGTGGGACCTGGTCGAAGTCGAGTCGCCCGAGCTGTCGCGCGGCTGTGACGAAGACATGTTCGAAGAGCTCGACCCTGCGCTGTTCGGCAAGAAGGAAGATTTTGTACCCGGTGCCCTGAGCACCTGCGGCGCGGGCTTCTTCGTGTGGTCCACCGTGCTGGCCTACAACGCCGACAAGGTCACCACCGCACCGACCAGCTGGGCCGATTTCTGGGACACCAAGAAATTCCCCGGCAAGCGCGGCCTGCGCAAGGGCGCCAAGTACACCCTGGAATTCGCCCTGATGGCCGACGGCGTGGCCCCGGCCGACGTCTACAAGGTGCTGGCCAGCAAGGACGGTCAGGACCGCGCCTTCAAGAAGCTCGACGAACTCAAGCCGAACATCCAGTGGTGGGAAGCCGGTGCCCAGCCGCCGCAGTACCTGGCCTCGGGTGACGTGGTCATGAGCTCGGCCTACAACGGCCGCATCGCTGCCGTGCAGAAAGAAAGCAACCTGAAAGTGGTGTGGAACGGCGGCGTGTACGACTTCGATGCCTGGGCGATCCCGAAGGGCTCGAAAAATGCGGAAGCGGCGAAGAAGTTCATCGCCTACACCCTGCAGCCCGGCCAGCAGAAGATCTACTCGGAAAACATCGCCTACGGCCCGGCCAACACCCAGGCGGTACCGTTGCTGGACAAGAACATCCTGAGCGACATGCCGACCACACCGGAAAACATCAAGAACCAGGTGCAGATGAACGTCGCGTTCTGGACCGACAACGGCGAGTCCCTGGAGCAGCGTTTCACTGCCTGGGCTGCCAAGTAAGCGCCTGACCCTGCCTCGGACCGAGGGGCGTTCCGGCAATGGAACGCTTCTCTCGTCACACGCCTTGTTCAAAGATTTCCGGAGTTCCTATGGCCACCGCCGTGCCCCTGCCTGAAGGCGCCAGCCCCACTCTCAAGCAACGTCTGGCCCGTGCCGAGCGGGTCAACCGCTTCAAGGCTCAGGCATTGATCGCGCCGTTGGTTATTTTTCTGTTGCTGGTCTTTCTGGTGCCCATTGCCGCGCTGCTGTTCAAAAGCGTGAACAACCCGGAAGTGGTCAACGCCTTGCCGACCACCATCGTCGAGGTGCAGAAATGGGATGGCAAGGGCCTGCCGCCGGAGGCCGCGTACGTGGCCCTGAGCCGCGACCTGGCCGATGCCCGCAAGAATTCGACCCTGGGCGACTTGTCCAAACGCCTGAACATGGAGCTGGCCGGCTACCGCAGCCTGCTGACCAAGACCGCACGGGCCTTGCCGCTGCCGGCGGAACCGGCCTCTTATAAAGACGCGCTCGAAGCCATGGATGAACGCTGGGGTGACCCGGCCTACTGGCAGGCGATCCGTCGCAACACCAGCAGCATCACTCCCTATTACCTGCTGGCCTCGGTCGACCATCGCATCGACGATGTCGGTGAAGTGGCCGCGGCCTCGCCTGACCAGGCGATCTACCTGGACATCTTTGCCCGCACCTTCTGGATGGGCCTGGTGATCACCGTCATCTGCCTGGTGCTGGCGTACCCGCTGGCCTACCTGCTGGCCAGCCTGCCGGCGCGGCAGAGCAACCTGTTGATGATCCTGGTGCTGTTGCCGTTCTGGACCTCGATCCTGGTGCGGGTCGCCGCCTGGATCGTGTTGTTGCAATCGAGCGGGCTGATCAACAGTGCGCTGCTGGCGATGGGCATCATCGACAAACCGCTGGAGCTGGTCTTCAACCGGGTCGGGGTCTACATCTCAATGGTGCACATCATGCTGCCGTTCATGATCCTGCCGATCTACAGCGTGATGAAGAACATTTCGCCCAGCTACATGCGCGCGGCGATTTCCCTGGGCTGCCATCCGTTCGCCAGCTTCTGGCGGGTGTATTTCCCGCAGACCTACGCCGGCATCGGTGCCGGTTGCCTGCTGGTGTTCATCCTGTCGATCGGCTACTACATCACGCCGGCGCTGCTGGGCAGCCCGAATGATCAGATGGTCAGCTATTTCGTGGCCTTCTACACCAACACCAGCATCAACTGGGGCATGGCCACGGCATTGGGCGGCCTGCTGCTGTTGGCGACCATCGTGCTGTACCTGATCTATAGCTGGCTGGTCGGCGCCAGCCGCCTGCGCCTGAGCTGAGGAGAATCATCATGCTGAGCCCTTACACCTCGCCCATCGAGCGAATCTGGTACTACGCCTTGCGCATCATCTGCGCGCTGGTGCTGCTGTTTCTGGTACTGCCGGTCCTGGTGATCATACCGCTGTCGTTCAACTCCGGCAGTTTCCTGGTCTACCCGCTGCAAGGGTTCTCGATGCAGTGGTACGAGAATTTCTTTCAGTCGGCCGAGTGGATGCGGGCGCTGAAGAACAGCATGATCGTCGCCCCGGCGGCGACCTTCCTGGCCATGGTGTTCGGCACTCTGGCCTCCATCGGCCTGACGCGTGGCAATTTTCCCGGCAAGGCGCTGGTGATGGCGCTGGTAATCTCGCCAATGGTGGTGCCGGTGGTGATCGTCGGTGTGGCCAGTTATCTGTTTTTTGCCCCGCTGGGGCTGGGTAACAGCTACACCTCATTGATCCTGGTGCATGCGGTGCTGGGCGTACCGTTCGTGATCATCACCGTGTCGGCAACCCTGCAGGGCTTCAACCATAACCTGGTGCGGGCCGCTGCCAGCCTGGGCGCTTCGCCACTGACGGCGTTTCGCCGGGTGACCCTGCCATTGATTGCGCCGGGGGTGATCAGCGGTGCGCTGTTTGCCTTTGCCACCTCGTTCGACGAAGTGGTGGTGACCCTGTTCCTGGCCGGTCCCGAGCAGGCCACGCTGCCACGGCAGATGTTCAGCGGCATTCGCGAGAACCTCAGCCCGACCATCGCCGCGGCGGCGACCTTGCTGATCGCCTTTTCGGTGGTGCTGTTGCTGGTGCTGGAATGGCTGCGCGGACGCAGCGAGAAACTGCGGGTGCAGGCGGAATAGGGCCGCCGCATCCCCCCGATCTGTAGGAGATCATCCTGTGCCACTGGCAAGCAAACATGGACCCGGTGTAGGAGCGCGCTTGCCCGCGACCGGCTGCGTTAGCAGTCGTAAATTTTCAGCGTTTAATCAATTTTGCGAGCGCTTCGCACTCGGTCGCCGGCAAGCTGTTGCGGTCTAATGATTCTGGACCATGATGTAGGAGCTCTGCCCGCGACCGGCTGCGTTAGCAGTCGTAAATTTTCAGCGTTTAATCAATTTTGCGAGCGCTTCGCACTCGGTCGCCGGCAAGCGGGCTCCTACAGGTGTGAATTTTATAGCCAATAAAATCAATAAGTTACTTTGTGTTTGAATGAGGGCGGTTACAACCGCGAAGAGCACAACGCCATTCCCGTCTGAAGCCGGTGCTGCGCAATATTGCGAAACGTTAGCGTACAATGCGCGCCACCGTGATTCAGTCCAGACAGGTGCGCCATGCAGCCCTTCGTTATTGCTCCATCGATCCTTTCCGCCGATTTCGCCCGTCTGGGCGAGGAAGTCGACACTGTGCTGGCCGCCGGTGCCGACTTTGTCCACTTCGATGTCATGGACAACCACTACGTCCCCAACCTGACCATCGGTCCGATGGTCTGCGCTGCGCTGCGCAAGTACGGCGTGACAGCGCCCATCGATGTGCACCTGATGGTCAGTCCGGTGGATCGCATCATCGGCGACTTCGTCGAAGCGGGCGCCACCTACATCACCTTTCACCCCGAGGCCACCCAGCACGTCGATCGTTCGCTGCAACTGATCCGTGACGGCGGCTGCAAGGCCGGCCTGGTGTTCAACCCGGCGACCCCGCTGAACCTGCTCGAATACGTCATGGACAAGGTCGACATGATCCTGCTCATGAGCGTCAACCCGGGCTTTGGCGGGCAGAAGTTCATCCCCGGCACCCTGGACAAGCTGCGCCAGGCCCGTGCGCTGATCGAGGCCTCGGGTCGCGAGATCCGCCTGGAGATCGACGGCGGCGTGAACGTGCAGAACATTCGTGACATCGCCGCTGCCGGAGCCGACACCTTCGTCGCCGGCTCTGCAATCTTCAACACCCCTGACTACAAGCAGGTGATCGATAAAATGCGCAGTGAGCTGGCGGCCGCCCGCTCATGAGCAGCCTTGAGCAGCTCTTTGGCGACCAGTTGCCCAGGCTGATCATGTTTGATCTGGACGGCACCCTGGTCGACTCGGTGCCTGATCTGGCCGTGGCCGTCGACACGATGCTGCTGGCCCTGGGTCGCCCGGCGGCCGGTCTCGAGGCGGTCCGCGCCTGGGTCGGCAACGGCGCGCCGGTGCTGGTGCGCCGCGCCCTGGCGGGTGACCTGGAGCACAGTGGCGTCGATGACGCGCTGGCCGAGCGGGGCCTGGAGCTGTTCATGCAAGCCTACGCCGAGAAGCACGAATTCACCGTGGTCTACCCTGGCGTGCGCGAAACCCTCAAGTGGTTGCAGAAAAAGGGCGTGGAAATGGCCCTGATCACCAATAAGCCCGAGCGCTTCATCGCGCCGTTGCTGGATGAAATGAAGCTGGGGCGGTTTTTTCGCTGGATCATCGGTGGCGACACCCTGCCGCAGAAAAAGCCTGACCCGGCCGCCTTGCTGTTCGTGATGAAAATGGCCGGTGTACCGCCGGCCCAGGCGCTGTTCGTGGGCGACTCGCGCAGTGATGTGCAGGCGGCCAAGGCCGCGGGTGTGGCGTGTGTAGGCTTGAGCTATGGCTATAACCATGGGCGGCCGATTGCCGAAGAATCACCGACGCTGGTGCTGGATGATTTGCGCAAGCTGATTCCCGGTTGCCTGGATCAGGGCGCTGAGATACTGTTGCCGCACATCGAACGTCCCTCCCATAGAGATTCCATCGTGGTGGTCACTCACAAACTCTGGATGAAAGTCATCAAGGCCCTGGCCCGCTGGCGCTGGCGCGCCTGACTTTTGCTCCGGCCGCCTGCGGCCCGTTTGCCTGACTGACCGTTTTTATCCTCAAACCACGAGGCGACTCATGAACCGTGAAGAATTCCTGCGTTTGGCCGCTGAAGGCTACAACCGCATCCCGCTGGCCATCGACACCCTGGCCGACTTCGATACGCCGCTGTCGATCTACCTGAAACTGGCCGACCAGCCCAACTCCTATCTGCTGGAGTCGGTGCAGGGCGGCGAGAAATGGGGTCGTTACTCGATCATCGGCCTGCCGTGCCGTACCGTGCTGCGCGTGCATGGCTATCAGGTCAGCGTGACGTGCGATGGCATCGAGACCGAAAGCCTGCAGGTCGAAGATCCGCTGGCCTTCGTCGAAACCTTCAAGGCCCGCTACAACGTGCCGACCCTGCCGGGGCTGCCGCGCTTCAACGGTGGCCTGGTGGGCTATTTCGGCTATGACTGCGTGCGCTATGTCGAGAAACGCCTGGCCAATTGCCCGAACCCCGACCCGCTGGGCGTGCCGGACATCCTGCTGATGGTGTCGGACGCGGTGGTGGTGTTCGACAACCTGGCCGGCAAGATGCACGCCATCGTGCTGGCCGACCCGTCGCAGCCGCAGGCATACGAGCAGGGCCTGGCGCAGCTCGACGAACTGATGGACAAGCTGCGCCAGCCGCTCACGCCGCGCCGTGGCCTGGACCTGACCCGACCACCCGCCAGCGAGCCGGCGTTCCGTTCCAGCTTTACCCAGGACGATTACGAGCGGGCGGTGGACACCGTCAAGCAGTACATCCTGGCGGGTGATGTGATGCAGGTGGTGCCGTCGCAACGGATGTCCATCGACTTCAAGGCCGCGCCCATCGACCTGTACCGCGCGCTGCGTTGCTTCAACCCGACGCCGTACATGTACTTCTTCAATTTCGGCGACTTCCATGTGGTCGGCAGTTCACCGGAGGTGCTGGTGCGTGTCGAGGACAACCTGGTCACCGTCCGCCCCATCGCCGGCACCCGCCCACGCGGGGCGACCGAAGAAGCCGACCGTGCGCTGGAAGAAGATCTGCTGTCCGATGACAAGGAAATCGCCGAGCACCTGATGCTCATCGACCTGGGCCGCAACGACACCGGCCGGGTGTCGGAAATCGGCTCGGTGAAGCTGACCGAGAAGATGGTCATCGAGCGTTATTCCAACGTCATGCACATCGTCTCCAACGTCACCGGCCAGTTGAAAAGCGGGCTGACGGCCATGGACGCCTTGCGTGCCATCCTGCCGGCGGGCACCTTGTCGGGTGCGCCGAAGATCCGTGCGATGGAAATCATCGACGAGCTGGAGCCGGTCAAGCGTGGCGTCTATGGCGGCGCGGTGGGTTACATGGCCTGGAACGGCAACATGGACACCGCCATCGCCATTCGCACGGCGGTGATCAAGGACGGCGAGTTGCATGTGCAGGCCGGTGGCGGCATCGTCGCCGATTCGGTGCCGGCCCTGGAATGGGAAGAGACCATCAACAAGCGCCGCGCCATGTTCCGCGCCGTGGCGCTGGCCGAGCAGTCATAAGCAACTGCCGGCCTGTAGGAGCGCGCTTGCCCGCGACCGAGTGCGAAGCGCTCGCAAAATCTGCGAAACGCCACAAAATTACGCCTGCTAACCCATCAGGAAGCTATGAAACGCTGAAAATTTACGACTGCTAACCCATCAGGGATCTATGAAACGCTGAAAATTTACGACTGCTAGCGCAGCCGGTCGCGGGCAAGCGCGCTCCTACTGAGAGGTACCGGTACCTACGTCGTCATCAAAAATCCAGGCTCACGCCGAGGTTGACCCCTTGCTGGGTCAGCGCGTCGTTCTTGCGCCAGGTGTAGCCGGCGCGCAGGTTGAGGTCGCGGGTCAGTTGCTGGCTCAGGCCGAGGCTGGCGCGGTTGAGGTTGCGCTGTGGGGCATAGCCTTGCAAGGCAAAATCGAGCGACGGCAGGCTGTTGAGGGCCAGGCGCACCGGCCGGGCATCGGTCTCGAATTCACGTTCGTGGGCGAATTCGCCAGACACCTGGATGGCCGGCGCAAGCTGCCATTTGCCCAGCAGGCCAGCACCCAGCCGGCGCGAGGTGCGCTGCTGGTCGTCGACGCTCAGGGCGCTCGAGCTCTGGCCGCGTTCACGGTAGCCATCGACGCTGACCCTGGCCTGGTCGGCGCTGATGAACGGCGACAGGTGCCACGCGCGATGGCCGCCGGAGAGGTCATGGCCCAGCCGCGCACTCCACGCCCACAGATGGCCGTCGGTATCGCCTTTTTCCTGCCGTTCGCTGATGCCCAGGGCGAACCGGCGCTCGGTCTTGTCGTAATCCAGTTGCCCGACGGAGGCTGATATGTCCGCCCACCACTGACGGGCCTGATACTGCATGAAAATGCTGGCAATGTAGCTGCCCAGCCGGTAGCGCGAGTCCTGTTCGCCGGCCTTGAGGCTCTGCCGGTAGGCGCCCGCCACGAACCCGGTACGCCAGTGTTCGGCCAGGCGATAACTGCCGCCCAGAGTCAGGTTGGCACCCTGCCCGTCGGCCTTGGCGCCGCTGCCTTGAGCGTCGATGTCGAGCGCCTGGCCGCCTGCATCCAGCAGGGTTCGCCAGTGCCCGACCGCTTGCCAGGCCCCCAGGTCGGCCAGCCATTGGTTGCGCAATGTGTCTTGCTGGGCACGCAGGGTGGTGTGGGCCATTTCCGGCAGCAGGGTCAACTCCTGCGGCGCGGCCAGGATCGAGTAGGCGTAATCGGCCAGCAGGCGCTGCGCGGCCGTGGTCGGGTGCACGCGGTCATTGAAGAACAGCCGGTCAGGGTCCGGGCGGCTGCCGTCCAGTCCGTAGACCGGGTTCTGCCGACAACCGTCGCCATTGAAGCAGGTGCCGATCAGGTTGGTGTCGGCGGCAAAGCCGAAACGCGCAGGATCGCTCAGGGCTTCGCTGATCAGCAGAGGGATGTTCAGGCCGATCACCTCGGCGTCCAGTTGCCCGAGCCGTTCGACCAGGCGCTCGTTGAAGACCGCGCTGAGGTCGGAAATCACCGGTTGCACGGGGCTGGCGCTGTATACGGGCGTCTGGCCGATGTCCGGCAGCAGCCAGACCATCAGGTAGCGTGCCCCGGCCTGTTGCAGGGCCTGGGCGCTGTCGGCCAGGCGTCCGGCGGCCTGGCGGGCGTCGGCGCGGTTCAGGACCAGGCCCAGGCGAAAGTCGTTGGCGCCGCCGGACAGGTAGTACAAGGCGTCTGGGTCGGCACGCCCGGCGTTACCGGGCAGATAGCCCGGGCGGCTGCGCAGCACGATGTTGGTGTCTTCCAGCGTGACGTTCGACTGCCCGGTGATCGAATCCAGGATCTGGTCGGTGCGGTAGCCGCCCACGGCCCAGTTGTTGCCGTCGGATTGCCCCAGTGCGGCGTTCACCGGCGAGGTTGACGCGGCCAGGTCGTGCGGCGAGATTCCGAGCAAACGGCCCAGCAACAGGGAGGAGGTGAGGCCGGTCAGTTCGCCACTGCCGTCGTGGTAGTCGGGTCCTGTTCGGTTGGTGAAGCGCAGGGTGGCGCCCGGCGGGCCGTTCAGGTCGGGGAACTGGCCGGCATCCAGCAGGCTGTCGCCAAAGACGAACAGGGTCGAGTAGGGCGCCGACAGGGCCGGTGGGGCCAGGCAGGTCAGGGTCAGCAGGCAGGCGGTCAATGGCTTGAGCAGCAGGCGCAGGGGCGTGGCAGGGGGGAACTGCATCAGGGGGTTCTCGTGTGGTGGTGTCCACTGACCCTAGCAACCCTCTCCAGCAGCGCCAGTGCTGCTTATTGGGGGTATCGACGAACCGTTCGAGAACCTCGATCAATCACGCGGTCACTGCCGACAGTGACGGCGCTCAAGGGCATACAGCGTTGTTTGCAGGCGACCTGTCGGGCCGATATCAGAGCGCTGATGCGTTTTAACCGCCGGTTTCTGATCGGATATTGCGTCGGTTTTATCGCGTACAATCATTGCGCCGTTCAAGCCGGTACGCTAATGTCCCGAAACGTTCAGATGAGACTCCTTCCGTGACAACTGTCAGCAAACTCTTGATGCGCGTTATCAAGGCTCACGCCCGTTGGCGTTGGCGCGCCTGACTTTTCTCCTGCCGGCCCTGCCGGTCTCGTAACGATGTACCCCGCTTGTTGCTGCCTTTTCCCAACCGGATGCCGTTCGTGCCCGGCGGCGGGAGATGAGTGAGCGACAAAATCATGCGGGGATCATATTCAAAGTCAGCGATTCAAGAGGTGAGCCCATGTTGCTGATGATCGATAACTATGACTCTTTTACCTATAACGTCGTGCAGTACCTGGGTGAGCTGGGTGCCGACGTCAAGGTGATCCGCAACGACGAATTGACCCTGGCCGAAATCGAAGCGCTTGCGCCTGAGCGCATCGTGGTTTCGCCCGGTCCTTGCACGCCTAACGAAGCGGGTGTGTCGCTGGACGTGATCCGGCATTTTGCCGGCAAGCTGCCAATCCTGGGTGTCTGCCTGGGGCATCAGTCCATCGGCCAGGCCTTTGGCGGCGATGTGGTCCGCGCCCGGCAGGTGATGCACGGCAAGACCAGCCCTGTGACCCATGAAGACCAGGGCGTGTTCGCCGACCTGAACCAGCCGTTGGTGGTGACCCGCTATCACTCGCTGGTGGTCAAGCGCGAAACCTTGCCCGACTGCCTGGAAATCACGGCCTGGACCACCCACGCCGATGGTTCGGTGGACGAGATCATGGGCCTGCGGCACAAGACGCTGAACGTCGAGGGGGTGCAGTTTCACCCCGAGTCGATCCTGACCGAGCAAGGTCATGAGCTGTTCGCCAACTTCCTCAAACAGACCGGCGGCACGCGTCAGGTACAAGGACTTTCTGCATGAGCACCCCCATTACGATCAAGGCCGCCCTGGACCGGGTGGTCAATCATCTTGACCTGAGCACCGACGAGATGAGCCAGGTGATGCGCGACATCATGACCGGCCAGTGCAGCGAGGCGCAGATCGGCGCCTTCATGATGGGCATGCGCATGAAGAGCGAGAGCATCGACGAAATCGTCGGGGCGGTGTCGGTGATGCGCGAGCTGGCCGGCAAGGTTGAGTTGCAGGCGCTGGACCGGGTGGTCGACATTGTCGGCACCGGCGGTGATGGCGCCAATATCTTCAATGTCTCGACGGCCGCTTCGCTGGTGATTTCAGCTGCCGGTTGCACGGTGGCCAAGCACGGTAACCGCGCGGTGTCGGGCAAGAGCGGCAGTGCCGACCTGCTTGAGGCGGCCGGTATCTACCTGAACCTGACTCCGGTGCAAGTGGCACGCTGTATCGACAGCGTGGGCATCGGCTTCATGTTTGCCCAGGTGCATCACGGCGCCATGAAATACGCTGCTGCACCGCGCCGCGACCTGGGCCTGCGCACCCTGTTCAATATGCTGGGCCCCCTGACCAACCCGGCCGGTGTCCGTCACCAGGTCGTGGGCGTGTTCAGCCAGGCCTTGTGCCGTCCACTGGCCGAGGTGCTGCAACGCCTGGGCAGCCAGCATGTGCTGGTGGTGCATTCCCAGGACGGCCTGGACGAATTCAGCCTGGCCGCCCCTACTTACGTGGCCGAGCTGCATAAAGGCGAGATCCGCGAATACTGGGTCCAGCCGGAGGACCTGGGCATGAAGAGCCAGAGCCTGTATGGCCTGGTGGTCGACAGCCCGCAGGCGTCGCTGACCCTGATTCGCGATGCGCTGGGCAAGCGCAAGACCGAAAGCGGGCAAAAAGCCGCTGAAATGATCGTGCTCAATGCCGGTGCTGCGCTCTATGCTGCAGATTATGCCTCGAGCCTCAAGGAAGGCGTCGAGCTGGCGCACGATGCCTTGCACACCGGCCTGGCCCGGGAAAAGCTCGAAGAACTGGGCGCCTTTACCGCTGTATTCAAGCAGGAGAACGAAGGATGAGCGTGCCAACGGTTCTGGAAAAGATTCTGGCCCGCAAGGCCGAGGAAGTGGCTGCCCGCCGTACCCGGGTGAGCCTGGCCGAACTGGAGCGCCAGGCCGCCCTGGCCGATGCGCCGCGAGGCTTTGCCGCGGCCCTGCTGGAGCAGGCACGGCGCAAGCAGCCGGCGGTGATCGCCGAGATCAAGAAGGCGTCGCCCAGCAAAGGCGTGATCCGCGAGCATTTCAACCCGGCCGAGATTGCCGTGAGTTACGCCAGCGGTGGCGCGACCTGCCTGTCGGTGCTGACCGACATCGACTTCTTCATGGGGGCCGATGTCTACCTGCAGCAAGCGCGAGCGGCCTGCACGTTGCCGGTGATCCGCAAGGATTTCATGATCGACCCCTATCAGGTGGTCGAAGCGCGTGCCTTGGGCGCCGACTGCATTCTGCTGATTGTCTCGGCGCTGGACGACGGGCGCATGGCGGAGCTGGCGGCCACTGCCAAAGGTGTCGGGCTGGACGTGCTGGTCGAGGTTCATGATAGTGATGAGCTGGAGCGTGCCCTCAAGATCCTCGATACCCCGCTGGTGGGGGTCAACAACCGTAACCTGCACACCTTCGAGGTCAGCCTTGAGGCCACGCTGGATCTGCTGCCTCGTATTCCGCGTGACCGGTTGGTGATTACCGAAAGCGGCATTCTCAACCGTGCCGATGTCGAGCTGATGGAAATCAACGACGTCTACTCGTTCCTGGTCGGTGAGGCGTTCATGCGCGCCGAGCAGCCGGGGGCCGAGTTGCAGCGGCTGTTCTTTCCGGAACGCGGGGCGCTGATCAGCAGCGCGCCCGTTATCGGTTAAGGCACTTTGTGAGCGCGACGGTGATCGTCGAGACCGGTGTCGAGCAAGGCTTGCAGGCCGAACAGGCGTTGCTGGCGGCGGTGTGCGCCGGTGAGACCGGGCATGGGTTGCTGTTCTGGCGACCCAACGAGCAGGCGCTGGTCATGCCGCGACGGATGAACCGGCTGGCCGGGTTCGACCAGGCCAGTGAGGCGCTGGCCGACAGTGGCTGGCCGGTGCTGCTGCGTGAAAGCGGGGGCGAGCCAGTACCGCAATCGCCGGCAACCGTGAACATTGCGTTGGTGTATGCGCAGCCCTCGGGTGATGTGGACCGAGACCGGATCGAAACGGCCTATCGACGCTTGTGCCAGCCGTTGCTTGATGTGCTGGCATCGTTTGGCGGCCGTGCGTCGCTGGGCGAGGTGGACGGTGCCTTCTGTGATGGCCGCTATAACGTCAACCTCGACGGTCGCAAACTGGTCGGCACTGCGCAGCGCTGGCGCCAGGCACAAGGTGGCGCCCGGCCGGTGGTACTGGCGCACGGTGCCTTGCTGCTGGATAACCAGCGTGATGACATGGTGGCGGCGGTCAATCGCTTTTATGCCTGTTGCAATCTGCCGTCACGGGTGCGGGCAAGCAGCCATGTCGCCCTCAACGAGGTGTTCCCGGAACACGACGTGCTCGAGCGTCTGTTCGTGGCCTACGAGCACCTGCTGAGCGGACTCTGAGCCGTCTTCAGCGGGTGCCAAACACCACCATCGTCTTGCCCTTGACGTTCACCAGGTTCTGCTCTTCCAGTGACTTGAGTACCCGGCCGACCATTTCCCGCGAACAACCGACGATACGCCCGATTTCCTGGCGGGTGATCTTGATCTGCATGCCATCGGGGTGGGTCATGGCGTCGGGCTGCTTGCACAGGTCAAGAAGTGTACGGGCCACGCGGCCGGTGACATCCAGAAAGGCCAGGTCGCCGACCTTGCGCGTGGTATTGCGCAGCCGTTCGGCCATCTGCGTGCTCAAGGTATAAAGAATGTCTGGCTCTTGATGGCTCAGTTCACGAAACTTCTCGTAGGAAATTTCTGCAACTTCGCATTCGCTCTTGCTCCGGACCCAGGCACTACGCAATGACTCCTGGCCCGGTGGTTCAAACAGACCAAGCTCACCAAAGAAATCCCCGCTGTTGAGGTAGGCGACAATCATTTCGCGACCGTCGCTGTCGTCAATGGAAATGGTGACCGAACCCTTGATGATGAAAAACAGTGAGTGCGCCTTGTCACCCGCGCAAATGATATTGCCCCGCACAGGGTAGCGGTGGCGTTGTGCGTGAATGAGAAGCTTGTCGATGCTCTTTGTTCTTGAATTGAGGGCTATAGCGAACATGCGTGCATCCCAAAAATGGTTTCGCCAAATGGCTTGCCTAAGGTATCGGCTGTCGAACCGTTCTCGCCAGCCTTTGACGAAAAGTTGGCGTCATTTAAGAAGTTTCCTACATGAGCCCTGTAAATAGCAGTCGTCAAGACGTGCCTCCACGCGTCTTGCATCCCGGCTTGCGCTGGAACGGCAAGACCCCCTAATCTGACGACCTTTTTTTCAGCAGTGGAGTCTGGCGATGAAAGCACGCATTCAATGGGCTGGCGAAGCCATGTTCCTCGGCGAGTCGGGAAGCGGCCATGTCGTGGTGATGGATGGCCCGCCCGAGAGCGGTGGCCGCAACCTGGGTGTGAGGCCCATGGAGATGGTGCTGATCGGCCTGGGTGGCTGCAGCAACTTCGATGTGGTGAGCATTCTCAAGAAGTCGCGCCAGCCGGTCGAAAGCTGCGAGGCGTTTCTGGAGGCCGAGCGCGCCACCGAAGACCCCAAGGTGTTTACCAGCATTCACCTGCATTTCGTGGTCAAGGGGCGTGGCCTCAAGGAAGCGCAGGTCAAGCGTGCCATCGAGCTGTCGGCCGAGAAGTACTGTTCGGCCTCGATCATGCTGGGCAACGCCGGGGTGAAGATCACCCATGATTACGAGATCGTCGAGCTGGGTTGAGCGATCGCCTGCACACATGGAAAAGGCGCCCGAAAGGCGCCTTTTCTACAGAGCCCTCGGCTTCAGATCCGGTAGGTGGTCCTGGTCATGACCTTGGCCATCAGGCTCATGCCGAACTTGACCGGCGCCGGGAAGCGGAAGCCGCCGGCCTCCAGTGCGGTTTCGGCATGGTGCGCTTCATCGAGGCGCATCTGTTCGAGGATGGCCCGGGATTTCTCGTCGGCGGCAGGGATTTGTTCCAGGTGCTCGTCCAGGTGCTTGCAGACCTGATCTTCAGTGGCGGCGACAAAACCCAGGCTGACCTTGTCACTGATCAGGCCGGCAGCGGCGCCAATGCCGAACGACAGGCCATAGAACAGCGGGTTGAACACGCTGGTATGGCTGCCCAGCTGGTGCAGGCGCTGCTCGCACCAGACCAGATGGTCGATTTCTTCGTCGGCAGCGTGCTCCATGGCCTTGCGTACATCGGGCAGCCGGGCGGTCAGCGATTGCCCTTGGTACAGCGCCTGGGCGCAGACTTCGCCGGTGTGATTGATGCGCATCAGGCCGGCAATGTGACGTGTCTCGGTTTCGCTCATCGTATGCTCGGCGTGCACGATGGCCGGGGATGGGCGCTGGGAATGGCCGCTGGAAGGCAGCAGTGTGCGCATTGCGCTGTCGGCCTGTAGCAGCAGCTTGTCGATGACCGAGTAATGACGTTCGGTTGCCATGGGCACCTCCGGTGATATCCATTGGCCCCAGTCTAATGCAAACGTGTCGCTGAGGCATGGGGCAGGTCAGCACTGCCGGTGCGGTGCTGGGCAGGCTGACCTGGCTAAGTCGTTGAAAAGCTTGATCAGCCCGGCGGCCAGGTCATCTGGCGCTTGCCCAGCACATGCATATGAATGTGATAGACGGTCTGCCCACCCAGTTCATTGCAGTTCATGACCACGCGAAAGCCTTCCTCGCAGCCTTGCTCGATCGCCAGGCGCTGTGCCGTGAACAGGATATGGCCGGCCAGCGCCTTGTCCTCTTCGGTCAGGTCGTTGAGGGTGGCGATGGGCTTTTTCGGAATGACCAGGAAGTGCACGGGCGCCTGCGGGGCGATGTCGTGGAAGGCCAGGACCTGATCGTCTTCGTAAATGATATTGGCCGGGATTTCCCGGTTGATGATCTTGGTGAACAAAGTATCCACAGCCGTTTGCTCCTTGAGGTGGGGACCGCCAGCAGTGTACTGAGCCGTGCCGGGCTCGCCCACCGCTTTTAACGGTCAGGGGCAACGCCTTTTGTTGATCAGGCCGCTGAGTCGCCGGGTCAGCCAGCGTGAGCCCAGCCGCGGAGCGAAGGTTCGCCATTTGTTGCCCCAGCCCGGCACGATGACCGCGCGGTTGCGCGCCAGGGCGCGCACGGTATGCAGTGCCAGTTCTTCGGGGCTCATCATATGGCGCTCGTCGATGTTGACCTGGGCGGTGCGCCAGAAGGGCGTACGCGTCGGGCCAGGGCAGAGCACCGAGACCTTGACGCCGTTATTGCGGCCTTCTTCACGCAACGCTTCGGAAAAATGCAGCACATAGGCCTTGCTGGCGGCGTAGGTGCTCATCCACGGCCCCGGTTTGAAGGCGGCCACCGAGGCGATGTTGAGGATCTGCCCGCCGCCCTGCAGGGCCATCAGATTGCCCACGGTATGGCACAGGCGGGTCAGGGCCAGGATGTTCAGGTCGATCAGGTCCTGTTCGGCCGCCCATTCCTGGCCCAGAAACGGGCCACAGGTGCCGATGCCCGCGCTGTTGACCAGCAGGTCGATGCTGTGTTCGCCGTCTTCAAGCTCCAGCAGGAATCCCGACAGGCGCAACGGCTCGCCCAGATCGCAGGCACGGAACAGCACTTCCACGCCGAAGCGCTGGGTCAGTTCCAGTGCGATGGGCTCGAGGTGCTCACGCTGGCGGGCCACCAGGATCAGATTGCGACCCCGGCGCGCCAGCGCTTCGGCCATCGCCAGGCCAATGCCGCTGGAGGCACCGGTGATCAGTGCGTAACGGGTCATGCAGGTCTCCATTGAACGTCGTGCGCCCGGTCATGGGTGGCCGGGGTACTACAAGCTTCGTTCGCCTTTGAAAAACGTACCCGGAGCGGGCCTGGCATTGTCGCTCTGGCTGTTGTCGTCGTAGGGCAATGACTGCTCATAGCGCTCGACGGTGCCTTGCAGCTCGCGGGTCATGGCGGCGATGCCGCTGAATACGGTCAACAGGATAAACAGGATGATGACCACCAGCCACAGCCCTGATAGCACTTTGACTGCTTGTGTGTTGGGCGGCGGCGGTGCCCCGTAGGCATTGACCCCGGCATTGCCTGGCATGAGCACCATGACGAAGGGAAAGAAGCTGCCCAGGAACGGCACCAGGTTGAGCAGCAGAAACCAGCCGGACCAGCCGATGTCGTGCAGCCGTTGCACGCCCATCTGCACACTCACCACCGCCAGGGCGATCACCGCCACGGTGCTCAGCAGCCCACCGGCCACCAGTGAGACGCTCATGACGGCAGCGCAGAGCAAGGCGACCAGCAGGCCGGCACCGACCAGTACCAAAGACCAGGCCAGGTAGCGCAGACGGCCGATGCGGCCGTGAATGCTGAAGACCTTCAACTCACGGCTCACTGCAGGCCTGTCTACCACGGCCTTGGGCGGCGCGTAGGGTGAAGCCTCCAGTGGATCTGCCGGGGTGCGATAAGGGGCCGGCTCGCCGACTTCTTCAAGGCTCAGGCTGATGGCCGGGTCCGGTTCGAGGCGTGCATCGATACCGGCCTCGTGCAGGGCCTTGAGGTAGCGATCGGCCTCGCTCTGGATCAGCCCGCGCTTGAGAGCCACGGGCTGGCCGTTGAACAGCCGGTCGATGGCCGACACGTCGCTCTTGAACAGCTGGGCGAGGTTGAGCTTGGCGGTTTCCAGGCTCACGCCTTCGCGCAGTTGTCCTTCGAATACGAGCTTGAAGTGAGTGTCGGGCATGCAAGGCTTCCTTGTCTGGAGCTAGAACGGTTTGACCACGACCAGAATGACGATGGCCAGCAGTATCACCACGGGAATTTCATTGAACCAGCGATAAAACACGTGGCTGCGACCTTTTTCGCCACGCGCGAAGCGTTTGACCTGTGCGCCACACACATGGTGGTAGCCGATCAGCAGCACGACCAGGGTCAGCTTGGCGTGCATCCAGCCCTGGGTGAACCAGGCCGGGTTGAGCCAGGCCAGCCAGCCGCCAAACAGCAAGGTGGCGATCATCGCCGGGCCCATGATGCCGCGGTACAGCTTGCGCTCCATCACACAGAAGCGCTCGCGGCTGGGGGCGTCTTCGCTCATGGCGTGATAGACAAACAGGCGCGGCAGGTAGAACAGGCCGGCAAACCAGCACACGAGAGCGACAATGTGCAGCGCTTTGATCCATAGATAGAGCATCGGGACATCCTTCAGGTTCACGGTGGCCGAATAGTAGGGGCCTTGGGCCCTTACGTCACGTTGTCGGTTGTCGCATCGGTCCGGCCGCCCTATCATCGTGGGCTTTCCAGTTGTTTCGTTGAGGACAGGTTATGGTCAAGGTCGGTATCGTCGGCGGCACGGGTTACACCGGGGTTGAGCTGCTGCGCTTGTTGGCGCAGCACCCGCAGGCGCAGGTGGAAGTCATTACTTCTCGCTCCGAGGCCGGCGTGGCCGTCGCCGACATGTACCCGAACCTGCGAGGCCATTACGATGGCCTGGCATTCAGCGTTCCGGACATCAAGACCTTGGGCGCCTGCGACGTGGTGTTCTTTGCCACGCCGCATGGCGTTGCGCATGCGCTGGCCGGGGAATTGCTGGCGGCGGGTACCCGGGTCATCGACCTGTCGGCGGACTTTCGCCTGCAGGACGCTGCCGAGTGGGCCAAGTGGTACGGCCAGCCGCATGGTGCCCCGGAACTGCTCAAGGACGCCGTCTACGGCTTGCCGGAAGTCAATCGCGAGCAGATCAAGAGTGCGCGCCTGATTGCCGTGCCGGGCTGTTATCCCACCGCGACACAGTTGGGTTTCCTGCCGCTGCTGGAAGCCGGTCTGGCCGACAACAGCCGCCTGATTGCCGACTGCAAGTCGGGCGTCAGCGGTGCCGGGCGTGGCCTGAGCGTCGGTTCGCTGTTCTCCGAAGCCACTGAAAGCTTCAAGGCCTACGCCGTCAAGGGGCACCGGCACCTGCCGGAAATCAGCCAGGGGCTGCGCCGTGCTGCCGGTGGCGATGTGGGCCTGACCTTTGTGCCACACCTGACGCCGATGGTTCGCGGGATTCACGCCACGCTCTACGCAACGGTCGTGGATCGGTCTGTCGACCTGCAGGCGCTGTTCGAAAAACGCTACGCGGATGAGCCGTTCGTCGACGTATTGCCCGCCGGCAGCCACCCGGAAACCCGCAGCGTACGCGGTGCCAATGTGTGCCGGATCGCGGTGCACCGTCCGCAGGGTGGCGATCTGGTGGTGGTCTTGTCGGTCATCGATAACCTGGTCAAGGGCGCGTCGGGCCAGGCGATCCAGAACCTGAACATCATGTTCGGCCTGGACGAACGCCTGGGCCTCTCACATGCCGGCATGATGCCGTAAGGCGTGCGACGACCGGGCCTGATCAGGCCCGGTCACCGATCGGCCTAATAGTTGACCTATTTTCTCGGACAAGCGGATAATGCCCGTTATTACGCATTACGACGGCTGACGCCGGGAGATATCTGACATGAGCGTTGAATCCTTCACTCCAGTGGCTCTGGAATTCACCCCTGGTGCTGCGCACAAGGTGAAAACCCTGGTCGATGAAGAGGGCAATGATCGTCTGAAGCTGCGTGTCTTCGTAACCGGCGGCGGTTGCTCGGGCTTCCAGTACGGCTTTACCTTTGATGAAGATGTGGCCGAGGATGACACCATCGTCGAGCGTGAGGGCGTAAGCCTGGTGGTCGATCCGATGAGTTTCCAGTACCTGGCCGGCGCCGAAGTCGACTATCAGGAAGGTCTGGAGGGTTCGCGCTTCGTTATCAAGAACCCTAACGCGACCACGACCTGCGGTTGCGGCTCGTCGTTCTCGATCTGATTGCCGTGCTTCAATGCAAAACGCCGCGCTGATGCGCGGCGTTTTGCATTGGGCGATCCGTAGACCGTCAGGCCGGATAGATCGCGCCCAGCACCCGCAGGCCGCGCGCGCCGGTCACGGTCGGGCGGTTGGCCGGGACGCCTTCCAGGCAGCAATGGGCCAGCCAGGCAAAGGCCATCGCTTCGACCCAGTCCGGGTCGACACCGAATTTTGCCGTGCTGCTGACGCGTGTGCCCGGTAACAAGGCGGCCAGGCGGTTCATCAGTGTCAGGTTATGAGCACCGCCACCGCACACCAGCAGTTCGGTGGTGCTTGACTGCGCCGCCTGCAGCGACTGGGTGATGCTCAGTGCCGTCAGCTCCAGCAGCGTGGCCTGGACATCCTGTTCGGGCAGACTGGCAAATGGCCGCAGATGCTGGTGCAGCCAGGTCAGGTTGAACACCTCGCGTCCCGTGCTTTTCGGTCCGCGGGCGTTAAAGAACGGATCGCTGAGCAGGGCGTTGAGCAAGGCTTCGCTGACCTGGCCGCTGGCAGCCCATTCACCGTTACGGTCAAAGGGCAGCTTGCGTCGTGACTGGATCCAGGCGTCGAGCAGCACGTTGCCCGGGCCGCAGTCGAAGCCGGAAACCGGCCGATCCGATTCGATCAGGCTCAGGTTGGTAAAACCGCCCACGTTGAGCACCGCCCGGCGGTCCTTGTTGTCGTCAAAGAGCGCTTCGTGAAACGCCGGCACCAGAGGCGCACCCTGGCCGCCGGCCGCGACATCACGACGGCGGAAGTCGGTCACGACCGTGATTTCGGTCAGTTCGGCCAGCAGCGCCGGGTTGCCTATCTGGATACTGAAGCCACGTGCCGGCTCGTGACGGATGGTCTGACCGTGGCTGCCGATGGCGCGGATCTGACCGGCCACCATGTTGTTATCCTTCAACAGCGCCAGGACACCCTCGGCCACCAGCCGGACCCACTTCTGTTCGGCAATCGCCGCACGGGCCAGCTCGTCATGGCCGCTGGCGCACAGGTCGAGCAATTCGACATGCAGGTCCTGGGGCATGGGGATGTAGTGCGTTGCCAGCAACCTGGGACGATCGTCCTGTTTCACCAGGGCGATATCGAACCCATCGAGGCTGGTGCCGGACATGACGCCTATATAGAAGAAGGCCATGGATTACCTTTTATTGGAGGCCAGTTTGGTGGCCTTGTCCTGATCCATGCGCGCCATCAACGGCTGGCTCATCTGCATGAAGCGCTGTTTTTCGGCTTTGGCAATCGGTTCAGCCATTGGCAGCTTTTGACCCAGTGGGTCTACGTGTACGCCGTTGACCTGGAATTCGTAGTGCAAATGCGGACCTGTCGAAAGGCCGGTCGTACCAATATAGCCGATGACCTGGCCCTGCTTGACGCTGCCGCCGGTCTGTACGCCCTTGGCGAAACCCTGCATGTGGCCGTAAAGGGTGCGATAGGTGTCACCGTGCTGGATGATCACGGTGTTGCCGTAGCCGCCACGACGCCCGGCCAGCAGCACCTTGCCGTCGCCGGTGGCCTTGATCGGGGTGCCGCGTGGTGCTGCATAGTCGACGCCCTTGTGGGCACGGATCTTGTTCAGGATCGGGTGCTTGCGGCCCATCGAGAACACCGAACTGATGCGGGCGAAGTCAACCGGCGTGCGGATGAACGCCTTGCGCATGCTGTTGCCTTCGGCGGTGTAGTAGTTGGTATTGCCCGACTTGTTGACGTAGCGCACCGCCGTGTAGGTCTTGCCGCGGTTGGTGAAGCGGGCCGCGAGGATATTGCCGGTGCCGACGGTCTTGCCGTTGACGACCTTCTGTTCATACACCACGTCGAATTCGTCGCCCTTGCGCAGGTCCTGGGCAAAGTCGATGTCGTAGCCGAAGATATCGGCCATCTGCATGGTCATGCTGTGGGCCAGGCCTGCACGCTGGGCCGAGACCGACAGCGAGCTGTTGATCACACCATGTACGTAGGCGTTGCGGGTGTCGGGCTTGCTCGTTTCACGGCTGAAGGTATAGCCGCTGGCACCCTTTGACAGGCTGATCGACTCCAGGTCGCTGAGCTTGCTGTGCAGTTTGTTGAGCTGGCCATCCTGGGACAGTTCGAACTGCAGGATCTGGCCGTTCTGCAGTTTGGTGAACTGCCTGGCCTGCTTGTCGCCGGCAATCACGTCATGCACCGCGGTGGCTGGCAGACCGACTTTCTCGAACAGGGTCGACAAAGTGTCGCCCTTGGTCACGACCACTTCACGGTGGTTGGGATTCTTGGCCGCTGCTGGTGCCGCAGCTTGCTTGGCGGCCTCGGCTTCAGGTTCGGCCGTTGCGGTTTGCTCGGTGCTGTCTTCAGGTGCGTCGATCTGCGCAAACGGCGATGGCGCGTCCTGCGGTGTGGCCTGGGTGGTGTCTTGAGCGTCTTGATCCTGTGTGTGCTGCTCGGCAGACATCTCCAGATCAAGGTTGAGATTGGTGCGCTTGGCCTCTACTTCACTGGAAGGAAAGACCAGAAGAGCGAGGCTGAGCAGGGCGGCAATGCCGCTGGCGGCCAGCAGGTGGCTCTTCGGATAAAGCGGGGGCGCTTTAGGCGGTGTGTCGATCATAGGTAATTTTGACTTTGAAAAAAGGGTGAAAAGGAAAAGATGAATGACATGATGAAGATGAAATAACTGTATAAAATATAACCAAATCCAGCGCGAAGCAACCCTGGCCGAGAGGCGGTCGGGAGCAATGGCTGTGCGCCGGGCAAAAACTTGTAATTGGGCGCTGATCTTGTATGGTTGGTTCCCTTTGAGTCGGGGGTGATATGAAGTCGGTTGAAGAGCAGTTGGCGCTGATCAAGCGCGGCGCGGATGAGCTTCTGGTCGAGGCTGAGTTGGTCGAAAAGCTCAAGCGTGGCCAGCCACTGCGAATCAAGGCCGGTTTCGACCCGACCGCGCCCGATCTGCACCTTGGGCACACGGTGCTTATTAATAAGCTGCGTCAGTTCCAGGAGCTGGGGCATCAGGTCATCTTCCTGATTGGTGACTTCACCGGCATGATCGGTGACCCAAGCGGCAAGAGTGCGACGCGTCCTCCGCTGACCCGTGAGCAGGTGCTGGCCTATGCCGAGACCTACAAGGCTCAGGTGTTCAAGATCCTGGATCCGGCCAAGACCGAGGTGGCGTTCAACTCCACCTGGATGGACAAGCTCAGTCCTGCCGACTTCATTCGTCTGTCCTCGAACTACACCGTGGCACGCATGCTCGAGCGCGATGACTTCGACAAGCGCTACACCAGCAACCAGCCGATTGCCATTCACGAGTTTCTCTACCCGCTGGTACAGGGCTATGACTCGGTGGCCTTGCGTGCCGATGTCGAGCTGGGCGGCACCGATCAGAAGTTCAACCTGCTGATGGGGCGCGAGTTGCAGCGTGCGTATGGCCAGGAAGCGCAGTGCATCCTGACCATGCCATTGCTTGAAGGTCTTGATGGCGTGAAGAAGATGTCCAAGTCTCTGGGCAACTACGTCGGCATCCAGGAAGCGCCCGGCGTCATCTATAACAAGCTGGTGTCGATTCCCGATTCGTTGATGTGGCGCTACTTCGAGCTGTTGAGCTTCCGCTCGATGGAAGAGATCAATGC
This sequence comes from Pseudomonas ovata, assembly GCF_003131185.1. Lineage (GTDB taxonomy): Bacteria > Pseudomonadota > Gammaproteobacteria > Pseudomonadales > Pseudomonadaceae > Aquipseudomonas > Aquipseudomonas ovata. The sequence goes on from NZ_QFFU01000014.1 coordinate 138,420, forward strand.
CCTGAAGGCTGATTGCGAAGCCGGCGCCAATCCGCGTGATATCAAGATCAAGCTGGCCGAAGAGATCGTTGCGCGCTTCCATGGTGAAGAAGCGGCGGCCACTGCGCATCGTTCGGCGGGCAACCGCATGAAGGAAGGCGAGCTGCCTGAGGACCTGCCCGAGATCGTGGTCACTTCCGACCAGGACATTCCTGTAGGTGCTGTGCTTAATAAGGCAGGCCTGGTCAAGAATGCTGCCGGTGCGCGCGATCTGCTGGCAGCGGGCAGTGTGCGTATAGATGGTGAGGTGGTTGATCGCACCTTTATATTCAAGGTAGGGGCGACCCATGTGTGCCAGGCTGGCAAGAAGGCTTTTGCACGCATTACCTTGAACCTGGAAGAAAGTTCAAAATAAGTGTTGACGCCCTGTCTCAGCGCTCTATAATGCGCACCATTCCCGCCGCGGAAGAAACTGAAAACTCCTTGAATATCAATGAGTTGGATAAGAAATCGGCGAGGGGGTGGTGCTGGCCTCAGGGCCACGGCGGTGAAAAAGGCAGTTGACAGCAAGTTTCAATGCTGTATTATTCGCCTCCCGCTGACGAGTTGATCGAAAGATCAGTCGGCACGCAAGTGATGAAGGCTTCAGAGTTGCTCTGGAAACTTCCGAAAATAATCACTTGACATGTTACACAGGCGCTGTAGAGTGCGCGCCTCGGTTGAAGCGAACAGCTCAACCAACCGCTCTTTAACAATTGAATCAAGCAATTCGTGTGGGTGCTTGCGGTGTCAGACTGAGAGTCAACTGATTATCAGCAACGCAAGT
>NZ_QFFU01000015.1 GCF_003131185.1 Pseudomonas ovata
CTCATCGAGTCCTATCTGGCATCGCAGGAAATTGGCCAGCACCGAAAGCGGCCAGAAGTAGAGCTTGATCTGGACGCGCAGATCGCCGGCATGCTGGCAGGCATGAGGGTAGATCTCCACGCAGGCCTGGCCACAGGCGCCGGCACCACACCGCAAATATCTCAGGCCTGAGCGAGTTATCCCAAATGACCACAGCAATCGACCTGTTCGCCGGCCTCGGCGGATGGAGCACCGGCGCGCGCGCCGCAGGCGTCCAGGTCCTCTGGGCCGCGAATCACTCACCGGCCGCAGTTGAATGGCACGCAGCCAACCACCCCGACACCCAGCACATCTGCCAGGACCTGCACCAGGCGCAATGGGAGAAAGTGCCGGCTCACGATCTGCTGCTGGCATCGCCTTGCTGCCAAGGCCATTCGAAGGCACGCGGCAAAGCCTCGGGCAACCCGCAGCACGACTCAAGCCGTTCCACGGCCTGGGCGGTTGTGTCAGCTCTGGAGTTTCACAGGCCGCAAGCGGCGCTGGTCGAGAACGTGCCCGAGTTCACTGACTGGGCGCTCTACCCGGCTTGGGTGGCCGCAGTCCAGGCGCTGGGCTACCAAGCTGCGCCGCACGTCGTGGACTGTGCCGATCTAGGCGTGCCACAGCACCGCGTGCGCCTGTTCATAGTGCTGACCCGCAGTCGGGCGCCTCTGATGCTGGAGCTGCACAAGCGCCAGCATGTGCCGGCCTCGACCTTCTTGGACTTCAACGCCGGCCGCTGGTCACCCATCGTGCGAGAGGGCCGAGCGCCAGCCACATTGCTGCGTGTAGAGAATGGCCGAAAGCGCTTCGGCGACCGCTTCATCATGCCGTACTACGGCAAGGGCTCTGGCCTCACTGGGCGCTGTACTGAACGCCCTATCGGCACGATCACCACCTTGGACCGCTGGGCCCTGGTACGCGGCGACGAGATGCGAATGCTCAGCGCCAGCGAAGCCTTGGCCGCCCAGACCTTCCCGCTCGACACCCTACGCCCCGATAACCACCGACTGACGATGCACATGGCCGGCAACGCGGTACCGCCGCTGGCTGGCCAGCGAATCATTGAAGCTCTCAAGGAGGCTGCATGAACACATCGAACAGCAACACCCCGAGCATGCCACCGTTCGCGCAGAAGGTGCTCAAGAAGCTGAAGCGTTTCCACGAGTGCGCCGAAGATGGCCAAGGTACTAATATTGGCCGGCACTGGCTCGACCTACTGGTGCAGCTCGCCCTGCTGAATCGCGTCCAGCGCAGCCCAGCGCTTTGGGAAATCACGCAGCAGGGCGAGGATCTGCTCGACCAGCACGCACATGAGCCGCACGACCACGAATGGACGGACGACGGCCAGTTCCTGCTGGCATGCACAAAGTGCGGCGCTCAGCAGGATCACGCCCCCCACTGGCGCGATCCGGACACAGCACCCAAAAACGGTACGATGCTGCGCCTGCTCGTCGAGTTCACTGACCATTCAACCGAGGATGACGACAAGGCCATCACCATCGGCCACAACAGTCGCGACAACACTGGCGAGGATGAATGGCAGTTCGCGGGCTGGTGCTGGAGCCATGACCACTACACAGAAGGAAAAGGGGCGGTTGTGGGCTGGCTACCGCTGATGGACCACAAGGCCGAGGGCGCGAAGTCATGAGCGATCGACTCGGAATCGAAACCCAAACAACCGTCTTCCTGTCCGTCGATAAGCTGGTGGCCGAAATGGACATCGAGGACGTCGGTTCCTTCTGCTCTGCGGTCGCCGAACGCCTGGACAAAGAGTTTCGCCTGCGCGCCGATGCTGCTTCGGAGTTTGCCAGTGGCCTGAGTGAAATGGGCTGCCGGTTCCTCGCAGAAGCGGTCACCCAGTACTACATGAGGATGCCGAAATGACTGACAAACATGGCAGCACCGTGACCATTTCTCGTGCACTGCTGGAGAAAATCGAAAAATCGTGGCGCGTACCAGATGGTTGCCCTCCTGAAATATGGAAAGAGTGCCAGGCGATCATTAGTGACGGACTGAAAGAGGTTCGCGCAATCCTGGCCCAGCCACCAAAGCCTTTCGCCCCGGCGCCATACTACGCCTGGGTAGTCGAGCAGGGCCTAGAGCTCAAAGGTTGGCATTCAGGCGACGAAACTTACGACCTGCCGGAAGAGGATGCAGCGTGCACAGCGTGGAATCCCGAGTCCCCCGGCCCTGAGTGGTTCCTGATGGGCATTTTCGACACAGAGGAAGGCCCGTATGTGCAGTGGGCGCGCCGAGTGGTGACTCCATGAGCTTTTTCGAAATTGTAAGCAGCGGCGACCGCCGAAGCCTAGTTGAGCGCTTCAACCGGAAATCCAAGCAGCAGGCGATCAGTGAGCTGGTCGACATCCACCTGACGCACTGCACGCGCATTGAAAGGCTTGAGGCCGAGAACGAAACCCTAAAAGCCGCAGCGATGAGCATTCGTGATGTCTAGCGCGAAGATTCGGCCATGAAAGATGTCCTGCGCAAATCGCTCAACGCCCTTGTAACCGGCGAGTGCGGCCAGCAACTGCTGCAAAAGTTTGAAAGCGGCCAGGGCTCGGCAACCGACGACGGCAAAGCATGGCTGGCGGCTCGCGCCCTCATGGCCGAGGCGGTGCCGACATGAAGCGCTACAGCCCGGCTTCATCCACCAGGCGCTTTCCAAGCTCGCGGCCGGCAGACTGGGCATACATACGGTCAATGTAGGTCTGCTCGGGCTCAACGGCAGGAATGACCACCTCGTCACGCCCGCGCCTGACCTCGACTTTGATTTGCCAAACCTCGCGACCTTCCTCGTCCTTTTCGCACGTCATGTAATTCCAGAGCCGCAGGCCCTTGTACTCATCGTAGATGTTGTGCAGCGGCATGGACTTCTCCTGTTAATTGACCGCGATCCTAACACCCTCTCCACTCCATCCTTACTGAAACGCCAAGACATTCGGACCGGCGCGAAGGAGCACTTATGCCAAAGTTAACCCTAGAAGAATGGGCAACCGACCAGTTCCGTACGCCACCGAGCGCGAGCACTTTACGGGCCTGGATCAAAGACGGCCGCATTCATCCGCGCCCAGTGAAACACGGTCGCCGGTGGTACGTCGAAGCAGTCGCGTCCTATGTCGAACCTGACCCACAGGAGCGCATTCCCTTGGGCGGAAGCCTGATAAGCCGAATAGCGAGAGCACGCAATGGTTCCAAGGCCGCGTAAGGCAGGGTCGAAAGACCTGCCGCCCAACCTGTACCGCAAGACCGACAAGCGCAACGGGAAGACGTACTACACGTACCGCGACCCGTTGACCGGTCGCATGTTCGGCTTGGGCCAGGATAAAGAGGCTGCGATCCGCGAGGCCATCGAGGCGAACTTTGCGGAGGTACTGAAGCCAAGTCTGTCCAGTCGAGTCGCCGCCCCTGAAAAGGCGGCAGAGCGAACATTTTCTGAATGGCTGGTCGAGTACAAAGTCATTTATGCCGACAAAGGCCTCAGCCACCACACTATGCATAGCTTCAAGAGCAGGATAAAACGGCTTGAGGATGCTTTCGGCCCCAAAGAAATGCGCAGCATTCGGACAATGGATGTCGCCGGCTTCCTTAACGTGATCACCAAGGAAGGCAAAGCGCAGATGTCAAAAGCACTTCGCTCTTTGCTTGGAGATGTATTCACCGAGGCCATTGCTGTGGGCTGGTGCGAAACCAATCCTGTTGATGCAACAAAGGCTGCGAGAGCGAAGGTAAAGCGTGAACGCTTGAGCCTGGAGCAATGGAAGGCAATTTATGAGGCGGCTGAAAGGCCATGGTTGAAGCGCGCCATGGAGCTGGCTTTGCTCACTGGGCAACGTCGGGATGATATTCGCTCTATGCTATTCAAGGATGAGCGAGATGGCTTCTTGCATGTTATCCAGTCCAAGACGGGAGCGCGAATCCGGATCAGCACCGCCTTGCGCCTTGATGCAATCGATTTGGATCTTGCGACAGTTATCAAGCGATGCCGTGATCGAGTCCTGTCACAGCACATGGTTCACCACCCGAAGACTTTCGCCACGGTCAAAGCAGGCGATCCAATTAAACTTGATACGTTATCGTCTGCGTTCTCTGAGGCTCGAGATAAGGCTGCAACTATGCCGGGTATCAACTTCGGTGAAAGCCCGCCAACTTTTCATGAGATGCGCTCTCTTGCTGCACGACTTCATGCTGCCGAAGGGCGTGACGCACAGAAACTCCTGGGCCATCGTAGCGCTGCAATGACAGAGCTTTATAAGGATGGGCGCGGCTCTGGCTGGATCGACGTCGCGCTATGAGTTTTGGAGCAGTATTGGAGGAGTTTTGGGGAGACCTTATATCCCTTTATAAATCAACACCTTAGATACAGTATGGTGTTATGGCCACCGACACGCCCATGATCCTGGATCGTACCCTGCATATCGGCGACCGGCGCCTGACCATCTATCACTGGATATTGCCGTTTCGCGACTCACTGGGGGACGTCCAGGGCATCATCGGCGGCTGGATCGACATCAGCGAACGGCGCCAGCTGATCGACGAACTCCAGGCCGCCAAGGAGCAGGCAGACAATGCCAACCGGGCCAAAAGCACGTTCCTGGCCACCATGAGCCATGAGATCCGCACACCGATGAACGCAGTGATCGGCATGCTGGAACTGGCCCTGAAACGGGCGGATCAGGGGCACCTGGACCGACCGGCCATTGAAGTCGCCTACAGCTCGGCCAGCGACCTGCTGGAGCTGATCGGGGACATCCTCGACATTGCCCGCATCGAATCCGGGCATCTGGCCCTGACCCCGGAACGCGCCAACCTGCGGCCACTGATCGAGTCGGTGGTACGGGTCTTCGACGGCCTGGCGCGGCAGAAGAACCTTGACCTGCAGTTGCACCTCGACGCACGCCTGGACACCGATGTACTCATCGACCCGCTGCGTTTCAAGCAGGTGGTCTCCAACCTGATCAGCAATGCCATCAAGTTCACCCCGGCCGGCCATGTGCGCATCGACCTGCGCGCAGGTCCCGGAGCCAGCGCCGGGCAACGGCGCCTGACCCTGACGGTGTGCGACAGTGGCATCGGTATTGCCGCTGCAGACCTGCAGCGGCTGTTCACCCCCTTTGCCCAGGCCGACAACTCCGGGCAGATGGCCCGCAGCGGTGCCGGCCTGGGGCTGGTGATCTGTCGGCACCTGTGCCAGATGATGGGCGGCAGCCTGACCCTGGACAGTCAACCCGGCCTGGGCACCTGTGCAACGCTGGTCATGGACCTGACGCTGCTCGATGCACCACAACGCCAGGCCACGCAAGCCCGAACGATTGCCCCGCCCAGCACGAGCCTGTATGTCCTGGTGGTCGACGACCATCCGGCCAATCGCCTGCTGCTCAGCCAGCAACTGGGTTTTCTCGGTCATCGCAGCGAGGTCGCCGAGCAGGGCGAACAGGGCTTGCAGGCTTGGCTTGCGCACAATTTCGACCTGGTCATGGTCGATTGCAACATGCCGGTGATGAACGGCTACGAACTGACCCGCGCCATCCGCGAGCACGAGGCCGCCGGGCAGCGCGTGCCCTGCGCCATCTGGGGCTTTACCGCCAATGCGTTGCCCGAGGAGGTGCAGCGTTGCCGGGACGCCGGCATGGACAACTGCCTGTTCAAACCGATCGGCCTGACAGCGCTGAGCGAACACCTGGCCGCACTCAGAGCCCTGCGCACCGATGGCCGCACCCGATTGCCCTTCAACCCCGACAGCCTTCGTCAACTGACGGGGGCCAACACCGAAATGACCCGGCGACTGCTTGCCCAGTTACTGTCCAGCAACCGGCAGGACCGCCAGGCCCTGGCGCAGCTGATGGCCGACGGCAATTACCAGGCACTGGGTGAAATGGCCCATCGCATCAAGGGCGCGGCGCGTATCATTACCGCCACCGAGGTAGTCAACGCTTGCGAAGCGCTGGAACAGCACTGCAGCACGCATGCACCGCCGGAAAAAATGGCGATTTGCCAGCAAGCACTGGACGCCGCCATGCTTACGCTCGACAAGGCACTGGACGAGCAACTGAGTAATCTATGACGCCTGGTCATCACTTAACTGTTAGACTGCGCGCCGTATTTACCCAAGAGGATTTTTTTCATGGCTACTAACCGTTCCCGTCGTCTGCGCAAGAAGCTGTGTGTAGATGAGTTCCAGGAGTTGGGTTTCGAGCTCAATCTGGAATTCAAGGAAGACCTGGCCGATGAAGACATCGATGCCTTCCTCGATGCGTTCCTCGATGAAGCCATGGAGGCCAACGGCCTCGATTATGTTGGCGGCGATGACTACGGTCTGGTCTGCCTGGCCGAGCGTGGTTCGGCCACCGAAGAGCAGCGTGCGATCGTCGAAGCATGGCTCAAGGCCCGCAGTGAAGTGACCAAGGTCGAGGTCAGCCCGCTGATCGACGCCTGGTACCCGGAAAAGCCGATCAATTCGGCTGTCTGAGTACCTGTCGGGGCGCCTGACAGCGTCCAGCCAGAAAGCCACTCCTTGAGAGTGGCTTTTTTGTGCCTGGGGTTTACCCCATACCGGGCAGACAGATAAGAACCCTCAAGCGATCACACCGATTCATGCACGCCATCAATGCAGGAAAATACTGGCTTTTTATAAAGCACAAGAATTGTCCTACATAATTAACAGCCATAAAAATCCCTCTACAACGCACTTGCGATGCCGCACGGCCCGTCGGCTTGGGGCATAATGCCGCTCTGTCACGGCGCGTCCAGTTCATTATTTCTGCGCCTTCATGTCATCGAGGGCGTTCATCTTGCCCTCTTCTGGTTTTTCATCTTTGTTGCAAGGTTTTTAATTGATGATCAGACTTCTACGTCCTCTGTTGTTCGTCACGCTATTGGCACCTGTCACGCTTCAGGCCCAGGCAGCCACGATCAACACCACGCTGCCGCCCAAGGTCCAGCAGGCCCTCAAGGCCAGCAAGCTGACCGATGATGCCCTGTCACTGGTCATGCTGCCGCTCAACGGCCAGGGCACGCCGACCGTGTTCAACGCCGATGTCTCGGTCAACCCGGCCTCGACCATGAAACTGGTCACCACCTATGCGGCGCTGGAAATCCTGGGCCCGACCCATCAATGGAAAACCGAATTCTTCACCGACGGCACCTTGAGCAACGGCGTGCTGCGGGGCAACCTGTACCTCAAGGGTGGCGGTGATCCCAAGCTGAACATGGAAAAACTCTGGTTGCTGATGCGTGACCTGCGCGCCAATGGCGTGCAGCAGGTCACCGGCGACCTGGTGCTGGACCGCAGCCATTTCGTGCAACCGGTGCTGCCGGCGTTCAACGACGATGGCAACGACGACAACAAGCCGTTCCTGGTACGGCCGGACTCGCTGCTGGTCAACCTCAAGGCCTTGCGCTTTGTCACACGCAACGATGATGGGCGCGTACTGGTCACGGTAGAGCCGCCCATCGCCAGCATCCGCATCGACAATCAGGTCAAGGCCAGTGCCGCCAAGCAATGCGGCGACGATGTGCGCTACAACCCGGTCGCCCAGGCCGACGGCAGCATGACCGTCGTGGTCAGCGGCCAACTGGCCAAGGGCTGCAACTCGCAGACCTACCTGTCGCTGCTGGATCACCCGACCTACGCAGCCGGTGCCGTGCGCGCCATCTGGCAGGAACTGGGCGGCAGCATCCAGGGCGGTGACCGGGTCGCCAGCGTCCCGTCCGGCGCCAGGCTGCTGGCCCGCACGTTTTCCCCGGATCTGGTTGAAGTCATCCGCGACATCAACAAGTACAGCAACAACACCATGGCCCAGCAGCTGTTCCTGAGCCTGGGCCAGGAGTTTCGCACCACCGCTGATGGCGACGACGCCAAGGCGGCGCAACGGGTCATCCGTCAGTGGCTGGCCAAAAAAGGCATTACTGCACCGCACCTGGTGATGGAGAACGGCTCGGGCCTGTCACGCGCCGAACGGGTCAGCGCCCGGGAAATGGCCATTCTGCTGCAAGCGGCCTGGCGCAGCCCGTATGCGGCCGAATTCACCAGCTCAATGCCGCTGGCCGGCATGGACGGCACCATGCGCAAGCGCCTCAAGCGCACGCCGCTGCTGGGCGAGGCGCATATCAAGACCGGGACCCTCAACACGGTACGCGCCATTGCCGGCTACAGCCGTGACAGCAATGGCAACACCTGGGCGGTAGTGGCCATTCTTAACGACCCACGCCCTTTTGGCGCCTCATCGGTGCTCGACGAGGTCTTGGTCGAACTGTATCGCCAGCCCAAGCTGAACAACGACACGCTGTCGATCGCTCAACCGCAGCTGTAGCCGCTGTAAACGCTCAAGGGTGCTCAAGCTCGGGCTCGACCCGATCACGCCCCGCCTGCTTGGCCGCATAGACACCCGAGTCGGCACGCAACAGCAAGGCATCGGCGCCCTCCCCGGGGCGCCAGCTGGCGATGCCGAAGCTGGCCGTCACCTGGCCGATCCGGTCGATGGGCTGGCTGCGCAGGCGCTGCCACAGGCTGATCGCCAGCGTCCAGGCCTGTTCGCCACCGATGCCAGGGCACAGAATGATGAACTCCTCACCGCCCAGGCGGCAGAATACATCTTCGCTGCGCAGACGCTGAGCGAGCGTGCGCGACACGCCCTGCAGCACAACATCGCCCACAGCATGGCCGTGCTGGTCATTGATGCGCTTGAAGTTGTCGATGTCGAGCATGATCACCGACAGCCCGCTGCCATAACGCTCGTTCCGGCGCAGCTCGACCTGCAGGCGCTCCTGGAAATAACGGCGGTTGTAGGCACCGGTGAGCACATCGGTGATCGACAGGGCCCGCAGTTCATCCTGCACCCGCTTCATGTCGGTAACGTCACTCAAGAAGCCGTGCCAGAGAATGCTGCCATCCGGCAGGCGTTCCGGCGTCGCCTCGCCGCGCACCCAGCGCATGCCACGCTCGGGCAACTCGATACGATACTCCTCGCGCCACGGCTTGAACTGATCGCTGCTTTCGCGCATTCCGCGCATCATCCGGGCACGGTCTTCGACATGGGTACGCTCCAGCACGTTATTGATATCCGCCACGATCTGCGCCTCGGTCAGCTCATAGAGCTCACACATGCCGACACTGATGTAATTGAAGCGCGCCTGGCCACTGGTCAGGCGCTGGAGCTGATAGATCCCGCCAGGCACCTGAGAGCCCAGCCGCTCCAGCAGCCGGTCCCGCGCCGCCAGGGCTTCATGGACGCGCTTGCGCTCGGTGATGTCCAGGCACACGGCCAGATAGCCGATCCACTGATCCTGATCGTCGCGCACCGCCGTGATCAGCATGTTGACCGCCAGGGTGCTGCCATCACGGCGACGGAATATCCATTCCCGGGCCGGATGACTGCCCAGTTCGGTGGCCTCGATCAGCATGGCCTGCTCCAGTGGGACAGGTCGCTGATAGTGCTCGCTCAGTTGCCGGGCGTGCTCAGCCAGCTCACCGGGGTCGTGCAGGTCCTTGAGCGTGAACTTGCCTACTACCTCGGCTTCGCTGTATTCGAGCATCTTGCGGGCGCCGACGTTGAAGGTGCTGATCACCCCGTTCAGGTCGGTGGCAATGATCGCCACCTCGGTGGCAGCATCGAGCACGTTGCGCAACTGGCCGTGGGTGATGCGCAATTGCTGCTCGCGCAGGCGCAACTGGCCGGTGCGCTGGTCAACCAGCAGCAAGGCGCGCTGGCGCTGGCCGATCAGGCTGTAGAGCAGCGCGCTGAGCATCACACTCAGCAGGCCACCCAGCACAATCACACTGCCGGCCATGGACTGATTGCTTTGCAGAAAAGCCTCGGTGGGCCGTACTTCCAGCAGGTAATCGCGGTCGGCCAGGTTCAGCAAGGTGCTGACCCGCAAGTCGCCAGCGGCGGCCTGTACGGTCGACTGATACAGCAACTGGGGTTCGGCGGGTGAGCCCAGGTCGAGCATCGTGACCGACAGGTTGTCCTGGGTCGGCAGGCCTTCGCTCATCAACTCGCCCAGGCTGATGACCGCCATCACATAACCTTGTAGCAGCGTGTTCCCGTCCCCCTCGCCGCTCCGGTTATTGAACACCGGGGCCACCAGCAACACACCATGGGCGTACTCCTGCTCCAGGCCCACCAGTTCGATACGCGGGGTGGCGGCAATCGAACCGAGCATTCGCGCACGCTCCAGTGTCTCGCGGCGCACGGCTTCCGAGTTGATGTCCCAGCCCAGTGGCAGCGGCAAGCGGCTCAGCGACTGGGTGAACAACACCGGGTAATACTCCTCGTGCGTGCCGGCGACCCTCATTTTTCCATCAGGACCCTTTTCCTGAATGGCGTAGTCAGGCATGCCTTCGGCGCGAGCCGCAGCCTCGAACGCCGGGCGCTCGGCATCGCTGACCCGTGGGCTCCAGGAATAGGCGCGTGTACCCTCCAGCAACGGTGCGGCAAAACCGTTGTAATCGGCACGGGTGACGTTGTCGGAATACACGAAATAGCGGCGCAGGCTGTCAAGCCGGCTCAATTGACTGTCCAGGCGTTCCTGGATGCGGATGAAGCGTTCGCTGGCCAGCAAATCGAAACGCTGGCGCAACTGGCGCTGGTACAACTCGTAATTGGTCAACGCCAGCATGGCCGTCAGCGCCAGTCCGGCCATCAGTGCAAGCAGGGCAACCAGCCACGCCGATGCCTGCTCGTTGATAAAACCGAGGATCCGGGGTCTGGGTTGTTTCGCAGCCATACTCAAAACTCATGACGCCAACGAGGATAGAGCGTCAAGCTGGCCGTGCGTCTGTTATAGCCATTCGCCATTAATTTGCCTAGCCCATGAAAGCCATAACTTGGACAAATCGAGCAATCTCCAATGATTTCAAAGAGATTGCCAGAGCATCCTGCTCTTTTTACCGCAGTGTGATGCATTCGCATTACAACAGAACCTGGTTCAAGACCGATCAGTCTTGAACCAAGTCGTTGAGGTCCTACGCCATGCGCACGGTGATTTTCCAGGCACGGTGAATCCGGTCGTTGCGCGAGAAGTCAGGGTCCATGGTCTGGCCACTGACTTCCTCGACGACATAGCGCTGGGCGATATGCTCATCAAGTACGAACTTGCGGAAGTTGTTGGAGAAATACAGCACGCCGCCCGGTGCCAGCCGCGCCATGGCGAGGTCAATCAGTTCGACCTGATCACGCTGCACATCGAACACCCCTTCCATACGCTTGGAATTGGAAAAGGTCGGTGGGTCGATAAAGATCAACTCGTACTCTTCGCGGCACTCGCGCAACCAGGCCATCACATCGCTCTGCTCCAGGCGGTTTTTCTCGGAAAAACCATTGAGCGACAGGTTGCGGCGTGCCCAGTCCAGGTACGTGCGCGACAGGTCGACGCTGGTGGTGCTGCGCGCCCCGCCCTTGGCCGCATGCACCGTGGCCGTCGCGGTATAGCAGAACAGGTTGAGGAAGCGCTTGCCGGCCGCTTCTTTCTGGATCCGCATGCGCATGGGGCGATGATCGAGGAACAGGCCGGTGTCGAGGTAGTCGGTCAGGTTCACCAACAGGCGCAAACCGCCCTCGCCCACCTCGATGAACTGGCCCTGGGCGGCCTGGCGCTCGTACTGGCGCGTGCCGCTCTGGCGTTCGCGGCGCTTGACCACCACGCGGCTCTTGTCGATGCCCAGAGCCTGGGGAATGGCTGCCAGCGCATCGAACAGCCGCGCCGAAGCCTTGGCCGGGTCGATCGATTTGGGTGCCGCATATTCCTGCACATGCACCCAGTCACCGTACAGGTCGACGGCGACGGCATATTCGGGCATGTCGGCATCATAGACGCGGTAGCACTCGATCCCCTCGCGACGCACCCACTTGCCCAGTTGCTTGAGGTTTTTCTGCAGGCGGTTGGCGAACATCTGCCCGCCTTCACTCAAGCGCGCCTGCTCGACCACTGCTGGCTTGCTTTCGTCGCGCACAGGCACCGGCTCTTCAAGTGCTGCCTGACGCTGTTCGGGGCTACGGCGCTCGCCGGTCACGAACTGATCCGGCTGAACCTTGAGCAGCAACAGCTTGCACGGCAAGGCGCCGTTCCAGAATGCATATTGCTTGTGGCTGCGAATGCCCATGCGCTTGCCCAGGTCCGGCGCGCCGGTGAACACCGCCGCCTCCCAGCCCAGACAGGCTTGGCGCAGACGCTCGCCAAGGTTCTGATAGAGGTACAACAGGCTGGCTTCGTCACCCAGGCGCTCGCCGTAGGGCGGGTTGCAGATCACCAGGCCTTTCTGGTTCTGGTCGGTGCGCGGCTCGAAGGTGCCGACTTCGCCCTGATAGACCTTGATCCAGTCACTCAGGCCGGCGCGCTCGATATTGTTGCGCCCCGGCTGGATCAGCCGTGGGTCGGCCTCGTAGCCACGGATCCAGGATGGCGTTTTCGCCAGGCCCGCTTCGGCGCGCGCCAGTGCCTCGTCGTGCAGCTTGCGCCACAGCGCCGGTACATGCCCCAGCCAGGCACTGAAGCCCCAGCGCTCGCGTTTGAGGTTGGGCGCGATGTCGGCGGCGATCATGCCGGCCTCCACCAGAAACGTGCCCACGCCGCACATCGGGTCGGCCAGAGCGCCACCTTCGGCGGCAATGCGCGGCCAGCCGGCGCGGATCAGGATCGCGGCGGCAAGGTTTTCCTTCAACGGCGCAGCGCCCTGCTGCAAGCGGTAGCCGCGCTGGTGCAGGCTGTGCCCGGACAGGTCCAGCGACAGAATCGCCTGGCCCCGGTCCAGGCGCAGGTGCACGCGCAGGTCCGGGTTGATCTTGTCCACCGAAGGGCGCAGGCCATCAGGGGTGCGCAGCTTGTCGACGATCGCGTCCTTGACCTTCAGGGCGCCAAAGTGGGTGTTGTCGATCCCCGAGCCATGGCCGCTGAATTCCACGGCGATGCTGCCGTCTGCCTCCAGATGGTCCTGCCATTCGACATCCAGCACACCGTGATACAGGTCTTCGGCATTGCTCATCGGAAAGCGCTTGAGCACCAGCAGCACGCGGTTGGCCAGGCGCGACCACAGGCACAACCGGTAGGCGGTCTCCATGTCGGCCAGGCCGCGGATGGCCGAGGTGTGTTCCCGGGCCTCTTCCAGGCCCAGCCCGGTGGCTTCCTCGATCAGCAGGCCTTCAAGGCCCTTGGGGCAGGTGAGGTACAGTTCGTAGCGATCGGACATGTGTATTCCAGGGCCTGAGCCGTCAGCGGCGGGCAACGCATTGCCCGACCAGATTCAAGACAGACGCTTTTCAGACAGCGCCTGCGTGGCACGTAACGTGTGCCGGTCCACCGCGATAATCCGAGGTATCGGCGCGGCAGGGTGTAAATGTAACTGAACGCAAGGGTACAGATTGCCCAGTGAGCCCGAAGATTTAAGACATATGAAGTCACATCTCGACCCTTCATCGAATTAAAACTGGAAGCATTCAGCCATTATCGCTCCCAGCTAAAAATCTTTGCCTGCAACGCAACTCCTTGCGGCACATGGGTTATTACCTGAATCATCCGTGAAACACATTGCCCCTTAGTACCGATAAGACCTGAATGTGACGTGCTTATGACAAATCGATCATTCACAGCGTGTCGCGCATTGGTTAGAAATCGTCTCAGGCCTTCACCGCAACGGTGATGGCACCTCGCCCGTGACGCCGGCAGCGGGCAGACATGGCAGAAGATTTCTGCCAGACCTCGACATGAGGTCCATGGACATTACAGTCAACAAACGAGGGCAACACCCTATGAGAAGACTTAAGCGTGATCCGTTGGAAAGAGCATTTTTGCGCGGATATCAGTACGGCGTTAGTGGTAAATCCCGTGAGCTTTGCCCATTTACTCTACCGTCGGTGCGTCAGGCATGGATCAATGGTTGGCGTGAAGGACGCGGCGACCAGTGGGACGGTATGACCGGCACTGCGGGAATCCACAGGCTCAACGAACTTCACGCAGTCGGATGAGGTAATCAACTTCCGAGCAGTCCATCAAAGTTTCTGTCTGACCCTTTTAGCATTAGCGTAATCACCGCCTCCACCGGGCGGCGGGCCACAGGCCCAGGGGCTCCTTTTTCAGGGAGCCCCTTTTTTATGCCCGCTGCACGGGCCTGATCAGCGACGCGGCAAGGCCGCAATGGCATCGACCGACTGGCGAATCAGCTCCGGGCCCTTGTAGATGAAGCCCGAATAGATCTGTACCAGACTGGCACCCGCTTCGATTTTCTCGGCAGCATGACGACCTTCGGTAATGCCCCCGGCGGCAATGATCGGCAGGCGCCCGGCCAGCTCACCGGCCAGCACCTTGACCGTGTGCGTGCTCTTTTCCCGCACCGGCGCGCCCGACAGGCCACCGGCCTCATTGGCGTGCAACAGTCCCTCAACGCCTTCACGGCTCAGGGTGGTGTTGGTGGCGATCACCGCATCCATGCCTGATTCAAGCAAGGCACCGGCCACCAGCACGGTTTCTTCGTCGGTCATGTCCGGGGCGATCTTGATCGCCAACGGCACGCGCTTGCCGTATTGCTGGGTCAGCGCTTCCTGGCGCACGCTCAGGGCCTCGAGCAATTGCTTGAGCGAATCGCCGAACTGCAGGCTGCGCAAGCCCGGGGTATTGGGCGAGCTGACGTTGACGGTCACGTAGCTGGCGTGGTCATAGACCTTGTCCAGGCAGATCAGGTAGTCGTCCACCGCACGCTCGACCGGGGTGTCGAAGTTCTTGCCGATATTGATGCCCAGCACGCCACGGTATTTCGCCGCCTTGACCCGCGACAGCAAGTGATCGACGCCCAGGTTGTTGAAGCCCATGCGGTTGATGATGCCCTGGGCCTCAGGCAGGCGGAACAGGCGCGGCTTGGGGTTGCCGGGCTGCGGGCGCGGGGTCACGGTGCCTACCTCGACAAAGCCGAAGCCGAGTTGGGCAAAGCCGTCGATGGCCGTACCGTTCTTGTCCAGGCCGGCGGCCAGGCCGACCGGGTTGGCAAAGCGGATGCCCATGACCGTGACCGGCAACTGCGCAGGCGCCTTGCTCAGCAGGCCATTGAGGCCCAGCCGGCCACCGGCACCGATCAGGTCCAGGGACAGGTCGTGGGACGTTTCCGGAGAAAGTTTGAACAGTAACTGGCGGGCCAGGTTATACATGGGCGGGCAAGGCTCGTGAGCGGCTGAAGTCAGCCGGCGATTATAGACGGTCGATGGCCTGCTAAGCGAGAACTCCCCTGACCGGATGGTGGCACATGCCTTGCTTCAATTGCGTCAGCACCCTCGGCAACGTCGCCGCAGGGCACCGACACTGGCGTCGTTGTGGCTCGCTGCGCAAGCAGTGGGCCCGACGGCGCTTTTTTATGGATACATGAAAAGCCTATGAACCCTCGATCAAGCAATGCCCTGGACTGGGTGGCGGGCAGCGATGCCCCCGAAATGAACAGCATTGACATAGGTTTCATGGCCCTGACCGACTGTGCCTCGCTGGTGGTCGCGGCCACACAGGGGTTTGCGCAGCCCTACGGCCTGAGCCTCAACCTCAAGCGCCAGGCCTCCTGGGCCAACCTGCGTGATCGCCTGGTCAGCGGCCAGTTGCACGCCGCGCACAGCCTGTATGGGTTGATCTACGCCATGCAATTGGGCATCAGCGGCGGCGCCGCAGCCGATATGGCCATCCTGATGGGCCTGAACCAGAACGGTCAATGCATCAACCTGTCGCGCGGCCTGCAGGACGCTGGTGTGACCAGCCCTGAAGCACTGGAACGCACTGCGCACCATCGTGGTGCAAAGCTGACCTTTGCCCAGACCTTCCCCACTGGCAACCATGCCATGTGGCTCAATTACTGGCTGGCCAGCCAGGGTATCCACCCGCTTGACGATGTCGACAGCGTGGTGGTTCCGCCGCCGCTGATGGTCGCGCACCTGCAGGCCGGACGCATCGATGGCTGCTGCGTCGGCGAACCCTGGGGCGCCAGCGCCGTGCAGCAGAAACTGGGCTTTACCCTGGCCACCAGCCAGTCGATCTGGCCCGACCATCCTGGCAAGGTACTGGGCTGCACCCGCGAATTTGTCGAACAGAACCCCAACACTGCACGCGCCTTGACCATGGCGGTGCTCGAAGCCAGCCGCTTTATCGAGCAAAGCACGGAAAACCGCCGCAGCACCGCGCAATTGCTCAGTGGCGCCGATTACCTCGACACCCCGCTGGACTGCATCGAACCGCGCCTGCTGGGGCATTACCAGGACGGGCTGGGCAACAGCTGGCAGGATCCACACGCCCTGCGCCTGTTCAATGACGGCCAGGTGACTTTTCCGTGGCTGTCCGACGGCATGTGGTTCATGACCCAGTTCCGCCGCTGGGGCCTGTTGCGTGAAGACCCCGACTACCTGGCCGTGGCCCGTCGTGTTCACCAGCTGCAGCTGTACCGCGAGGCCGCTACGGCACTGGGCATTGCGGTGCCGGAAAGCACCCTGCGCAGCAGTCAGTTGATCGACGGACGCATCTGGGACGGCAGCGATCCTGCCGGCTACGCGCGCGGTTTTTCCCTGCATTCGCGGATCGATGGCGCGCCCGCCATCGCCGCCCGTTGAGAGGCACGCGATGATGCTGCGAATCCTGCTGATCAATGACACCCCCAAGAAAGTCGGACGCCTGAAAGCCGCCCTGAGCGAAGCCGGTTTCGAGGTCATCGACGAATCAGGCCTGAGCATCGACCTGCCGGCACGGGTCGAAGCCCTGCGCCCGGACGTCATCCTCATCGACACCGAATCACCCGGCCGCGATGTGATGGAGCAGGTGGTGCTGGTCACCCGCGACCTGCCACGCCCCATCGTGATGTTCACCGACGAACATGACCCCGGCGTGATGCGCCAGGCGATCAGGTCAGGGGTCAGTGCCTATATTGTCGAAGGCATCCATGCCCAGCGCCTGCAACCGATTCTGGACGTGGCCATGGCCCGCTTCGAAAGCGACCAGGCCCTGCGCGCGCAACTGGTGGCCCGCGACCAGCAACTGGCCGAGCGCAAGCGCATCGAACTGGCCAAGGGCCTCTTGATGAAGATGAAGCATTGCAACGAAGAAGAGGCCTACACCCTCATGCGCCGCCAGGCCATGAGCCGCCAGCAGAAACTGATCCAGGTGGCCGAACAGATCATCGCCATGAGCGAAATGCTCGGCTAACGCCGCAAATGACCCGAAACGTCTCACACCAGCAGCCGATTGCGCCCTGATGAGGCGTCCCTCGATCTGCAGGACCGGCCGGGCGGCGACCCGCTTTAGCCGGAAACAGATCACCCCAGGCCTGTATTTTCGCGGCTGAAGCCGCTCCTGCGGGGCTTGAACACAAGATGGCCCGGCTCTTGCTACATCCATACTGCAGGTAGCCAACGGCGGTTGCCCCCACACATACGACAAAGACGTCGCCCTCTCCTTTCGCTGCGCAGCGAACTCGAGAAGCGGCGTCTTTTGCGTTCTGGCCTCAGCGATGAGGGGGTGGTGCCGCCGGCTTGTCCTGTGCGCACCCCGAGAACCGACAACTTCCACGTCGTGGCCATGACCCCGACGACCTACTTCTGGCAGATGATGAGGTGTGCAATGGATACAAGTTTCTGGAAGGCCGGGCACAGACCGACCCTTTTTGCAGCCTTTCTGTATTTCGACCTGAGTTTCATGGTCTGGTACCTGCTTGGGCCCATGGCGGTACAGATCGCCGCTGACCTGCAATTGACCACCCAACAGCGCGGCCTGATGGTGGCGACCCCGATCCTGGCCGGCGCCGTGCTGCGCTTCGTGATGGGCATGCTGGCCGATCAGCTGTCTCCCAAGACGGCCGGCATCATCGGCCAGGTCATCGTTATCGTGGCACTGTTCGTGGCCTGGCAACTGGGCATCCACACCTATGAGCAGGCGCTGCTGCTGGGCCTGTTCCTGGGCATGGCCGGTGCATCGTTCGCCGTGGCCCTGCCACTGGCTTCGCAGTGGTACCCGCCGCAGCACCAGGGCAAGGCCATGGGCATCGCCGGCGCCGGCAACTCCGGCACCGTGCTGGCGGCCTTGATTGCCCCGGTACTGGCAGCCAGCTTCGGTTGGGGCAACGTGTTCGGCCTGGCGCTGATTCCGCTGGTGCTGACCCTGATCGCCTTTACCCTGATGGCACGCAACGCACCGGAACGCAGCAAGCCCAAGTCCATGACCGACTACTTCAAGGCCCTGGGCGACCGTGACAGCTGGTGGTTCATGTTCTTCTACAGCGTGACCTTCGGCGGCTTCATCGGCCTGGCCAGCGCCCTGCCCGGTTATTTCAACGACCAGTACGGCCTGAGTCCGATCACCGCCGGCTATTACACCGCCGCCTGTGTGTTCGGTGGCAGCCTGATGCGCCCACTGGGCGGCGCGCTGGCCGACCGCTTCGGCGGCATCCGCACCCTGACCGCGATGTACATGGTCGCGGCCATCGGCATTGCGGCCGTCGGCTTCAACCTGCCCAGCTCGTGGGCAGCGCTGGCGCTGTTCGTGGCCGCCATGCTGGGCCTGGGCGCCGGCAACGGCGCGGTCTTCCAGTTGGTGCCACAGCGTTTTCGCAAGGAAATCGGGGTCATGACCGGGTTGATCGGCATGGCCGGCGGCATTGGCGGTTTCTTCCTGGCGGCCGGCCTTGGCACCATCAAGCAGCACACCGGTGACTACCAGATGGGCCTGTGGCTGTTTGCCGGCCTGGCCGTGCTGGCCTGGTTCGGCCTGCTGAACGTCAAGCGTCGCTGGCGCACCACCTGGGGCTCGGCAGCCGTTACAGCAGCCCGCGTCTGAGCCGGCCACATGACGCTGCAACTGAGTTGTGCACAATTCAGCGCCAGTGGTCCGCGCAGCGAGAATCAGGATGCGCTGCGCCTGGTCACGCCAGTACCGACCCTGGCCGCCAGCAAGGGGTATCTGTTTGCCCTGGCCGATGGGGTCAGCCAGTGCGCCGATGGCGCGCTGGCGGCGCAGTCGACCCTGCAGGCCCTGGCCCTGGATTACTACGCCACCCCGGAAACCTGGAGCATCGTCCAGGCGCTGGACAAGCTGCTGCTGGCGCAGAACCGCTGGCTGCTGGCCAACGGCCTGTTGACCACGCTGAGCGCCCTGGTGCTGCGCGGTCGGCGCTTTACCCTGGCGCATGTCGGCGATTGCCGGGTCTATCGCTGGCACGCCGGCCACCTGCAACGCATCAGCGAGGACCATGTCTGGGAACAACCAGACATGAATCATGTGCTCAAGCGCGCGCTGGGGCTGGATCAGTATGTGGTCATGGATTACCTGGATGGCGAGCTGCGCGAAGGCGAACGCCTGCTGCTGGTCAGCGACGGTGTCTGGGCGACCCTCGGCGACCCGGGCATCCGCTCGATCCTGAGCGACACCGACGACCTGCAGGCCTGCACCAGGGCCCTGGTCAGCGCCGCCCACCTGGCCGGCAGCCAGGACAACGCCAGCGCCCTGCTGGTGCAGGTCGACAGCGTTGGCCACGATGACCTGGGCGACACCCTGCGCCAGTTGCAGCAATGGCCACTGCCGCCGCCGCTCAAGCCCGGCCAGCGCTTCGAAGGCTGGCAGGTGCAGAGCGTGCTGGCGCAGTCGCGTCAGTCATTGCTCTATCGGGTCAGCGACGACAGCGGCCAGCCCTGGTTGCTCAAGACCCTGCCGGCCAGTCGCGCCGACGAAGACGGCGCCGGGCAAGCCTTGCTATTGGAAGAATGGTTCCTGCGCCGGGTCGCCGGGCGGCATTTTCCCGAAGCCGCCCCCTTGCCTGAGCGCCAGCATTTGTATTACCTGATGCGCCAGTATCCGGGGCGCACGCTGGACAAACTGTTCGCCGTGACCGGCCCGCTGCCGCTGGTGCAGTGGCAGGACCTGGCAACCCGCCTGCTGCGTGCCACCGGCCTGTTGCACCGGCGCAATATCATCCACCGCGACATCAAGCCGGAGAACCTGTTGCTGGGTGACGATGGCGAACTGCGCGTGCTGGATTTCGGCCTGGCATTCTGCCCGGGACTGTCCAGCCGTATCCCCGGCGATTTGCCCGGCACGCCCAGTTTCATTGCGCCCGAGGCGTTTCAAGGTGCAGACCCGGCGCCCGCTCAGGACCTGTATGCCGTGGCCGTCACGCTGTATTACCTGCTGACCGGGCAATACCCATACGGCGAGATCGAAGCCTTCCAGCATCGGCGCTTCACGACGCCGATTCCGGCCAGCCGCTACCGACCCGACCTGCCCGACTGGCTCAACGATCAGTTGACCCAGGCGCTGCAGGCCGATCCGCAGCAACGCTTCGAAACCGCCGAACAATGGCTGCTGGAACTGGAGCAGGGTGAGCACCGCAGCGTCAGCCCACGTCCGCAGCCGTGGCTGGAACGCGAGCCGCTCAAGGTCTGGCGCACGCTGGCACTGCTGTCGCTGCTGGGCAATCTGACAGCCTTCATCGTGATGGTGATGTAGGAGCGCGCTCTGCCCGCGACCGGCTGCGTTAGCAGTCGTAAATTTGCAGCGTTTCGCAGATTTCTGCGAGCGCTCCGCACTCGGTCGCGGTAGTCCGGCATTCCGGCAAGCGCGCTACAGGGGATAAATGCTGCACGCACAGCTTGTGTGCGCCGCGCCTCAATGCGGTGCACGCAAGACCTGCCGCCCCCGGCGCAAAACCCTGTTTTCAGGGCTTTGCACAAGTTGGCACAGCCGCTGCATCAGCTTTACCCAACACACACATAGCGTGCGGTCTTCAATGGCGAAGGCGGCACTTCCCGATGATACGGGAGCGGACAAAGGCGTCCTCGTCAGGCAACTGGCGGGGGCGCCTTTTTTGTTTATGCGGTATCGAATCAGGCCATAGGTGCAGACCCCATGAAAAAACTCAAACTGGTGATGATCGGCAACGGCATGGCCGGGGTCCGCACCCTCGAAGAACTGCTCAAGCTCAGCGAAGGCCTGTACGACATCACCGTATTCGGGGCCGAACCGCATCCCAATTACAACCGCATCATGCTGTCGCCCGTGCTGGCCGGCGAACAGGGCTTCGATGACATCGTGCTCAACGACCTGAACTGGTACCGCGACCATGACATCCGCCTGTTCCTGGGCCGTCGCGTGGTCAAGATTGACCGCAGGCTACGCCGGGTGATCGCCGATGACGGCACCGAGGCCCACTATGACCGGCTGCTGATCGCCACCGGCTCCAAGCCTTATATCCTGCCGGTGCCGGGCAATGGCCTTGAGGGTGTGATCGGCTATCGCGACATTGCCGACACCCGGAAAATGATCGACACCGCCAATACCCATCAACGCGCCGTGATCATCGGTGGCGGCCTGCTGGGCCTGGAAGCGGCCAACGGCCTGGCACTGCGCGGCATGCAGGTGACGGTAGTGCATCATGGCCAGAGTCTGCTGGAGCGGCAACTGGATAAAACCTGCGGGCGCCTGCTGCAAAAGGCCCTGGAACAGCGCCAATTGAGCTTTTGCCTGAACGCCCATACCCAGGCCCTGTTCGGTGACGAGCAGGGCCGGGTAAAAGGCGTGCAACTGCAGGACGGCCAGGTCATTGCCGCCGACCTGGTGGTCATGGCTGCCGGTATCCGTCCCGAGACGACGCTGGCTGAAAGCTGCGGACTGCCGTGCAATCGCGGGATTCTGGTCAATGACACCTTGCAGACCTTTGATCCGCGCATCTATGCCATCGGTGAGTGCGCCAGCCATCGCGGCGTGGCCTACGGACTGGTTGCACCGCTGTTCGAGCAGGCCAGGGTCTGCGCCAACCACCTGGCGCAACTGGGCTTTGCCCGTTACCCGGGCTCGGTGACCTCGGCCAAGCTCAAGGTCACCGGCATCGACCTGTTTTCGGCCGGTGACTTCCAGGGCGGCGAAGGCACCGAGTGCATCACCTATTCAGACCCCATCAGCGGCGTCTACAAGAAGCTGGTGATCAAGGACGACAGGCTGGTGGGCGCCTGCCTGTACGGCGATACCGCCGACGGCAGTTGGTACATGGAGCAGATTCGCACCAACAGCCGCATCGACGCGATTCGCGAGCACCTGATGTTCGGCGCCCAGGCGGCCAGCGCATGACCGACCTGAGCCTGCCCATTGCCACTTCCGGCCCGCTGCGTACGACAGCGTCGACGTGCTGCTATTGCGGCGTGGGGTGCGGGGTACTGATCGAACACGACGACCTGCACATCCATGGCGTCAGCGGCGACCCGCACCACCCGGCCAACTTCGGCCGCCTGTGCAGCAAGGGCTCGAGCCTGCACTTGACCGGTGACCTGAGCAGCCGGGCGCTGTACCCGGAACTGCGCCTGGGCAAAGCCCTGCCCCGCAGCGTCACCGACTGGGACACGGCACTGGAGCACGCCACGGGTGTATTCGCCCAGGCCATCGCCGAGCATGGTCCTGACAGCGTGGCGTTCTACATTTCCGGCCAGTTGCTGACCGAGGACTACTACGCCTTCAACAAGCTGGCACGGGCCCTGGTCGGCACCAACAACATCGACAGCAATTCGCGGCTGTGCATGTCCTCGGCAGTGGTCGGCTACAAGCGCAGCCTGGGCGCCGATGCGCCGCCGTGCAACTACCAGGACATCGAACTGGCCGACACCCTGCTGATCGTCGGCAGCAACATGGCTTATGCCCACCCGGTGCTGTTCCGTCGCCTGGAAGAAGCCAAAAGCCGCCGCCCGGACATGAAGATCGTCGTGGTCGATCCACGACGCACCGACACCTGCGAGCTGGCCGACCTGCACCTGGCGATTCAGGGCGGCAGCGATGTGGCGCTGTTCCATGGTCTGCTGCACCTGCTGATCGAACAAGCGTACACCGATGAGACCTTTATCAACGCTCACACCGAGCATTTCAGCGAACTCAAGGCGCTGGTGCACGACTACACGCCTGAGCATGTCGCCCAGGTGTGCGGCATCCGTGTCGAAGACCTGCACACCTGCGCCCGGCTGATCGGTGAGGCACCGGCTTTTCTGTCGCTGTGGTGCATGGGCCTGAACCAGTCCACCGCCGGCAGCGCCAAGAACAGTGCGCTGATCAACCTGCACCTGGCCACCGGGCAGATCGGCCGCCCCGGCGCCGGCCCTTTCTCGCTGACCGGCCAGCCCAATGCCATGGGCGGCCGGGAAACCGGCAGCCTGTCCAACCTGCTGCCAGGGCACCGAGAGGCCGGTAATGCCGGGCACCGCCGCGAAGTGGCCGAGTACTGGAACGTCGCCGGGCTGCCGGCCACTCCCGGCCTGTCGGCGGTCGATCTGTTCGAGCAGGTGCGCAACGGCACGATCAAGGCCTTGTGGATTGCCTGCACCAACCCGGCGCAATCAATGCCGGACCAGGCCACCGTGCGCCAGGCACTGAGCGACTGCCCGTTCGTGGTCTTGCAGGAAGCCTTTCGCACCACCGAAACCGCCCACTATGCCGACCTGCTGCTGCCGGCCGCCAGTTGGGGCGAGAAAGAAGGAACGGTGACCAACTCCGAGCGGCGCCTGTCCAACGTGCGCAAGGCCATTCCCGCACCGGGCCAGGCCCGGGCCGACTGGTCGATCACCGTGGATTTCGCCCGGCGCCTGCAAAAGCGCCTGCGACCCGGCAGTGCGCCGCTGTTCGACTTTGCGACGGCACGGTCGCTGTTTGATGAATACAAAGGCCTGACGCGCGGCCGTGATTTGGACATGAGCGGTATCAACCGCGACCTGCTCGAACAGCTTGGCCCGCAACAATGGCCGTTTCCAGAAGGTGCCAGCGCCGGCACGGCACGCTTGTACAGCGATGGCGTATTCCCCACCGCCTCGGGGCGTGCGCAGTTTGTCTGCGAAGGCTATGTGGCCCCACAGGAACGCCGCGACGCGCTTTTCCCACTGACCCTCAATACCGGCCGGCTGCGCGACCAGTGGCACGGCATGAGCCGCACCGGCACCGCCGCCCGGCTGTTCGGGCATGTCAGCGAGGCGGTGCTGGGCCTGAATCCGGCCGACATGCAACGCCAGCACCTGGAAAGCGGCGATCTGGTGCACCTGCACAGCCGGCGCGGCCACCTCGTGGTGCCGGTCGCCAGCGATGACAGCCTGCGGGCCGGGCATGCCTGGCTGCCGATGCACTGGGGCGATCGCTTCCTCAAGGGCGGGGTCAACCTGCTCACCCAGCCGGCCTATGACCCGCTCTCCAAACAGCCAGAGCTCAAACACAGCGGGGTGCGGGTCGAAAAGGCCGATCTGCCCTGGCAGTTCTTTGCGCTGATCGAAGGCGACGTGCAGAATCATCTGCAGGCCCTGCGACCGCTGTGCGAAGCCTTCGACTATGCCAGCCTGAGCCTGGCTGGCCGTGAACGCCCGGCGCTGGTGATTCGCGCCGCCCATCCGCACGCGCCCGAAGCGGCCCTGCTGGCGCAGATCGACCACCTGCTGGGCCTGGATCACGGTCCGGTCATGGCCTACGACGACGCCGGCAGGGGTGTCGGCAAACGCGTGCGCATTGATCAGGAGCGCATCACTGCCGTACGCCTGGCCGGGGAAACCCTGGCCCGGCACTGGTTGCAGAACCTGTGGCTGGAAGGCCGCGCCGACGAGCCGCTGCGCCGCTGGATGCTCGCCCCCATCAGTCGCGAGCCGGGCAAAAGCGCGCTGCAGACCCGCGACACCATCGTGTGCAATTGCAAGAACGTCAGCCAGAGCAGCATCAGCGCCGGCATCGAGCGCGGCTTGTGCCTGGACCAATTGAAACAACAGCTGGGCTGTGGCACCCAATGCGGGTCCTGTGTCCCGGAAATAAAACGCCTGATCAACCTTGTCGCCGTCACTGAGTGAGGAATACCCCATGAACGCAAAAGTCTGGCTGGTGGGCGCAGGTCCCGGCGATCCCGAACTGTTGACCCTCAAGGCGGTGCGCGCCCTGCACAGCGCTGACATCGTGATGATCGATGACCTGGTCAATCCGGCAGTGCTCGAGCACAGCCCCACTGCACGGGTCATCCGCGTAGGCAAGCGCGGCGGCTGCCGCTCGACACCGCAGGCCTTCATTCACCGGCTGATGCTGCGCTATGCCCGCCAGGGCAAGTGCGTGGTGCGCCTCAAGGGCGGCGACCCGTGCATCTTCGGCCGTGGCGGTGAAGAAGCCCAATGGCTCAAGGAGCACGGTATCGAAGTGGAGCTGGTCAACGGCATCACTGCAGGCCTGGCCGGCGCCACTCAGTGCGATATTTCGCTGACCCTGCGCGGCATCAGCCGGGGCGTCACGCTGATCACAGCCCACACCCAGGATGACAGCAGCCTGAACTGGTCGGCGCTGGCACAGACCGGCACCACGCTGGTGGTGTACATGGGCGTGGCGCGGCTGGACGAGATCTGCGCCGGCCTGCTGGCCGGCGGCATGAGCGCAGGCATGCCGGTGGCGATGATCGAAAACGCTTCGTTGCCCCACCAGCGCGAGTGCCGCAGCACCTTGTGCGACATGCAGCGTGATGCCCTGTCGTTCGGCCTCAAGAGCCCGGCCGTGCTGGTGATTGGTGAGGTGGTGGGTGCTGTCGAGCACTGTGCGACCGGTGCCGGTCGGGGAACAGACGCCCCTCTTCGCGCCCTTGGCGGCTAAACCGCCCCCTGAAGCGGAGGCTGCGGCTGCGGCTGCAATCACGCCATAACGAAAAATGCCCCGTACCTTGCGGTACGGGGCATTTTTCATTGCAGATCAGGTGACCTGGGCCACCCGTCTGCCAGAAGGCAGGCTAATTACTTGGCCTGGGCTTCTACTTCAGCTTCTACGCGACGGTTGACTGCACGACCGGATTCGGTAGCGTTGTCAGCAACTGGACGCGATTCGCCGTAACCGACCGAGTTGACGCGGTTGGCGCCAACGCCGTACTGGTTGACCAGAACCTGTTTAACGGCGCTTGCGCGACGCTCGGACAGTTTCTGGTTGTAAGCGTCAGGACCGACGGAGTCAGTGTGACCTTCAACAGTGGTGGTGGTCTGTGGGTACTGCTGCATGAAGTCAGCCAGGTTCTTGATGTCGCCGTAGCTGTTAGGCTTGACAACCGACTTGTCGAAGTCGAACTTCACGTCCAGCTCGACACGAACCACTTCGGCAACGGCCGGGCAGCCATCAGCGTCAACGGTAACGTTGGCCGGGGTGTCAGGGCACTTGTCGACGTTGTCGCACACGCCGTCGTTGTCGCTGTCGGAGCACACTTCAGCTACTGGCGCTGGAGCCGGTGCTGCGGCTGGCTTGCTGCCGCCACCGAAGTTCACACCGATACCGACGCTTGGCGCCCACTCGGTGTCGCCCTGGTCGATGTTGTACTGAGCTTCAACGCCGGCACGGGCGTAGAAGTTGTCAGTGAAGTACAGCTTGGCACCGCCGCCCAGGTTGGCGAAGGTCGAACCGTTACGGCCGCTACGGCCGGTCTGGCCGATGCTCTGGTCAGAGAAACCAGCGGAGACGTAAGGACGCAGCATGTCGCCTGGGTTGTTGAAGTGGTACAGAGCGTCCAGGGCGGTGTTGGAGCCCTTGATGTTCTTGCCATCTTCGCCACGGACGTTATGAACTTCGTCGTAGCCCAGACGCAGCTCGACGTCGTCGGTCAGGAAGTAGCCAATCGAACCACCGAACAGGTTGCCGTCGTTTTTGAAGTCGCGGGCGCTGTCGTAATATTCTTTTTTGGCGAAGCCTTCGATTTCGACTGCGCCTTGGCCTTGAGCCAGTGCGCCGAACGAAGTGGCGGCAACGATTGTACCAATGGCCAAGCCCAAGGTGTTTTTCAGTTTCATCCGTTAAATCCCCATCTGGTGATTGTAAAGCAGCCCCAAAATGCAGGGACAACTCGGTGGCAAGTCTATCAGAACATGCCGGCTCGTTAGAGGTATTTGCGCCGGGTTAAGTTTCGGCACTACCTGCAAATTTCTCCCGCAGCTTATCCAAAGCCCGCTTGTAGCGCATTTTCGTTGCGCTCAAGCCCATGTGCATGATGTCTGCGATTTCCTGGAACTCCAGCTCTGCGACAAAACGTAGCACCAGAATCTCCCGGTCAATCGGGTTCACATGCACAAGCCAGCGATCAAGCCCGCCCCGCTCTTCAGGTTTAGGCGTCCGGTCTTCGGTCGCTTCCTCGATCGGGTCGAGGCTCAACGCGTCCATCAAGCGACGCTTTCGCCGTTCCTTTCGATACTGAGTGATGCACTCGTTATAGGTGATGCTGTACAGCCAGGTCTTGAATTTCGATTTACCCTCGAAATTCTTCAGGCCGTACAGCACCTTAAGCATCACTTCCTGACAGACATCGTCCGCGTCGCGATCGTTCCCCAAATAACGTGCGCAGACGTTAAAAAGGGTGCGCTGGTAGCGACGCATCAGCTCCTCATAAGCACGCGTCACATGAAACAACTCATCATGGGCGCGCGCAACCAGCTCCTCATCAGAGAGTTCATGGGGTTCGTAGCGCAGCGATAGCGGAGAGGGTTTATTCAAAACGAATCGTGCCGAAAGTCAGGTCAAAGGCCGCCATCACCTGTAAACAGGCGATTTGATGGCGGCACAGATTAGCAGGTTAGCCGCTTAACGGCTGCTAACACGCTGCTCGAGAAGAATCCGGTTGGAAAACGAAACCAACTCCCCATCATCGGTCAACAGCGTGGTCTTGACCGTCCCTATTTCCTCGATCTGCCCTTCGATATCGCCGACCTGAACCATCTGGCCGACCTGATAGAGTTCACGTACATAAATACCCGCCAGGATCTGCCCGGCGATTTCCCGGCTGCCCAGCCCCATCGCCAGGGCGACGGCCAGACCTACGGTAATCAGCACAATGACGATCACATGGTTCAGCAGGTCGGTCTTGACCTCCAGCTGACTGATCGCCACCGAGATACTGATAATGATCACCAGGCCCTGCGCCACGCGCCCCAGGCCCGCAGCATAGTCGACACCCACACCTTCTGCCGCACCTCGCACCAGGCCATTGGCCAACTGTGCCAGCAGCACGCCGACCAGCAGCACCAGAGCGGCGCCAAATACCTTGGGCAGGTACAGCGCAAGCATGTCCAGAGTCGCAGAGACCCGCTGCAAGCCGAGCGATTCTGCCGCAGAAACCAGAAAAATCAAGAGCACAAACCAGTACACGATCTTGCCGATCAGGGTCGAGATCGGCACCTTGACCCCGGCGCGGCTGATCAGCTTGGTCAGCCCGGTACCGTTCATCAGGCGATCCAGGCCCAGCTTGGCCAGCAGCCTGGACAACAGGGCATCAAGCAGCTTGGCCACCACGAAGCCCAGTACCACCACCACCAGCGCACCGAACAGGCTGGGGATGAAATTTGCAATCTTGGTCCACAATGCCGTCATTGCAGTCACGAGACTCTGGGTCCAGAGGTCCAATTCCATGTTCAATCAGCCTTATCGACAGGGCGCACAGCAGGCTTGCTGCGACGCGAAACCGGGGCAACGTGGGCGCTGCCGTTATTGACGGCAATCATCATGGCTTGCGTCCAGCGGCCCAGCAGGCCGAACAGCACGCCGGCACCGACCTGCCGGTTGGCGGTTTTCAGGACGCGGCCCAGACAGGCATCATCATCCCGAATGGAGGACGATGCCTTGAGCATGTCCCGCAGGGATTCTTCAAACGGATCGTGCATCTGCCACCTCACGCAATGTCACAGAAAGACGCAGCCCCAGGCCAACGAGTCACACCGGGCTGCTTCTTGCCAAGATGAAACATTCTTCATAACCAGCGCAAACGCCGGAACAGCCACCACTGCCCCACGGCCAGCGCCACGATCAGGCCACACGCAATCAGGAAGCCGTTCGCGCTGTCCGCACCCGGAATGCCGCCGACATTGATGCCCAGCAGGCCGGTCAGGAATGTCATGGGCAGGAAAATACCGGTGATGATGCCGAAACGGTACATGGTGCGGTTCATCCGCTCCCTCAACTGGCGGTCCTCGGCTTCAAGCAGCAGGCCCAGGCGCTCGCGGGTCAGCTCCAGCTCTTCAAGGTAACGGGTCAGGCTGTTGTTCAGCTCGTTCCAGTAGTCGACATCGTCATCGACAAACCACGTCAGGCGGCTGCGTGACAACTGGGCGAAGATGTCGCGCTGGGGCGCCAGGAAGCGGCGCAGCCCGGCCGCACGACGACGGGTCTGCAGCAGCAGGCCGTGGTCGGGGCTGTAGCACTCGTCGGCGTCGTTGCGCTCTTCCTCTTCGTCCACTGTCTCGGTCAGGTCACCGACCAGGTCCTGGAGCTTGTCGGTCAGCAATTGCGACAGGGTCAGGATCAGCTCGGAAGCGGTTTTGGGCCCACGGCCCTCGAGCAGTTGCCCGATCAACTCCTCGGTGGCCCGCAAGGGCCGCAGGCGCAGGGAAATGATGCGCTGGGCGGCCGCAAAGATGCGCACCGAGACCATGTCTTCAGGCTCGGCGCCCGGATTGAGGTTGACCCCGCGCAGAAACAGCAGCAATTGCTGGTCCGGCAACGCCAGCAGGCGTGGCCGGGTGTTTTCTTCAAGCAGCAAGGTGCAGCTGAATTCACTCAAGCCGCTGTCATTGCGCAACCAGGCGTGCGTCTGGGGGTGGCTGCGGTCCCAGTGCAGCCACAGGCTTTCCTGCGGCTGCAGGTGCAAGGCGCCCAGTTCGGTGCGGGCCAGTTGCCGTGCGCCCCCATTGCCATCCAGTACCAGGGCATGGACCAGGCCCCATTGCGCGTTGGCTTCGTCAAACATTCGCTAATTTCACTTACTCAGGCATGCTCAGGGCAGTGGGGGAAATGATCACACCGTTGTTGTCGGCGTACAGATAGTGGCCGGGATGGAAGGTCACGCCGGCAAAGGTCACCGGCACATCGACATCCCCGACGTTGCGGCGCACCGAACGCAGCGGATGGCTGGCCAGTGCCTGCACGCCCAGGTCGGTCTGGGCGATGATATCGACGTCACGGATGCAGCCGTAGACCAGCACCCCTTCCCAGCCATTGCTGGCGGCCTGCCCGGCCAGGATATCGCCCAGCAGCGCGCAGCGCAGTGAGCCGCCGCCGTCCACCACCAACACCTTGCCCTTGCCGTCCTGCCCCACCAGCTCCTTGACCCGCGAGTTGTCTTCGAAGCATTTGACCGTGACGATCTGGCCACCGAACGAATCGCGACCGCCAAAGTTGCTGAACATCGGCTCCAGTACCGTCACGGAATCGGGATGAGCATCGCACAAATCCGGGGTGATGTAGTGCATGGGGTAACTCCTGTCAGTCAATGGCGGGGGTCCGGTGCCAGGCCTCAGGCCATGGCCCGACCCAGGCTGTGTAAAAACGTAGTGAGCGAAGGCCAGGCAAGGCGCAAACAAGCGAAAAAGCGGAGTTTACGGGTTGTAAATGAGCATTTTGATCGGACTCGCGCCCGAGCCTGTTTTCAACGCAGCATGGCCGAGCGTAGTAGTTTTTACACAGTCTGGACCGTGACCGTACCCAGCCACAGGCCATTGTGCAAGCCTCTCACGTTTCGGCCGTCACGCCCTGCGGCGGCTCGACAGCGGGCAGCGACTCACCGACCGGACGCTGCTGCAACCAGTCGAGCACCCGGGGCCAGACCTGTTCTTGCGCCGCCGCGCTGACCAGCATGCGCACATGATCGAAATCCTCGCTGAAACCCTGCCGGCGCCCCAGGCTCAGGAACTGGCGCTGCCCGGAGCCAAAGCGTTCAAGCAGCAGGCGGCAGGCCCAGGGCGGATCCTGATGGTCGCCTTCGGCCGCCACGGCCAGCACCGGCAGGCGCACATTGGCAAGGCCGGCCCACCAATGGTTGTCACGCTCGCCAAAACGTCCGAACAGGCCATGCCAGCGCATGCTCTCCAGGGCCACGCCGACCGGCTCGTCTTCCGGACCGCGCTTGAAGCGCGACCCGGAAATATGTTCGAACGAGCGCAGCAGTAGACGGCCTGCCCATTGCACCGGCGGGATTTTCAGCGGCCAGTAATAGCGGCTGACCTGGCTGCCGAACAGCGCCACGGAAGCGGCATCGTTCTCGCCCAGATACTGGCCGCCCAAGGCCGCCGCCAGGGTCGTGCCACCCAGCGAATGGCCGATCCAGTGCGGCACCTGCCCGCTCAGTTCCTTGACGAAGGCGCCGATGACCGGCAGGTCGTAACGGGCGTAATCGGCCACTTTGTTGGTGCGCCAGGTCGCGTTGCGTGCCGACAGGCCGTGCCCGCGCATTTCAGCGATCCACACATCAAAGCCGGCGCGCGCCAGATAAGGCCCCAGACCAATGCCCTTGGGCGAGTACCAGAAGCGGCGGTTGGAAAAACTGCCATGCAGCAGAATCACCGGCACACCGCGCGGCCGGGCCTGGTCGACCAGGCCAAGACGGGTGACGGCCAGCTCGACAGTGGCATCGGGACTGTTGCCAGGCTTGAGACGGTAGACATCTTCGACCAGATCGCCGCGACGTTCGGCGCTCATCAACGCCACGGGAAAAAGAGAGCTGCTGCTTTGCATAGTGTTCTTGATCAAGAGTTCAAGGGCATCCGGCCCTTGAGTGGCACAAAACGACTGGATAAAAAAAGGCGGCCTCCGGAGGAAACCGCCTTTCTCGACCATCCCGAACCGTGTAGACGGCCCGGAACGTCATCGCATCACATCAGGCGGGTGCCTGGCCTTCGGCAAGGAAGAACCAGGTTTCGAGCACCGAGTCAGGGTTGAGCGAAACGCTCTCGATGCCCTGCTCCATCAGCCAGCGCGCCAGGTCCGGGTGGTCCGAAGGACCCTGGCCACAG
The DNA here is from genome assembly GCF_003131185.1 of Pseudomonas ovata. Taxonomy (GTDB): domain Bacteria; phylum Pseudomonadota; class Gammaproteobacteria; order Pseudomonadales; family Pseudomonadaceae; genus Aquipseudomonas; species Aquipseudomonas ovata. Next base: position 31,758 of record NZ_QFFU01000015.1, read on the forward strand.
ATGCCGATGTACTTGCCGGCCTTGTTGCAGGCCTGGATGGCATTGGACAGCAACTTCTTGACCGCAGGATTGCGCTCGTCGAACAGGTGCGCAATGACCCCCGAGTCGCGGTCCAGGCCCAGGGTGAGCTGGGTCAGGTCGTTGGAGCCGATCGAGAAGCCGTCGAAATATTCGAGGAACTCTTCGGCCAGGATGGCGTTGGACGGCAGCTCGCACATCATAATGATGCGCAGGCCGTTCTCGCCGCGCTTGAGGCCGTTGGCCGCCAGCAGATCGATGACCTGGCTGGCTTCGCCCAGGGTGCGCACGAACGGCACCATGATCTCAACATTGGCCAGGCCCATGTCTTCACGTACGCGCTTGAGGGCACGGCACTCCAGCTCGAAGCAGTCGCGGAAGTTCTCGCTGATGTAGCGCGAAGCGCCGCGGAAGCCCAGCATCGGGTTCTCTTCTTCGGGCTCGTACAGCTTGCCGCCGATCAGGTTGGCGTACTCGTTGGACTTGAAGTCCGAGAGGCGCACGATGACCTTTTTCGGGGTGAAGGCCGCAGCCAGGGTGCTGATGCCCTCGACCAGCTTGTCGACATAGAAGCTGACCGGATCGCTGTAGCCGGCGATACGCTTGTCGACGCTGTCCTTGATGTCCGGCGGCAGGCCGTCGTAGTTGAGCAGCGCCTTGGGGTGCACGCCGATCATGCGGTTGATGATGAACTCCAGGCGCGCCAGGCCGACACCGGCGTTGGGCAACTGGGCAAAATCGAAGGCACGGTCAGGGTTGCCGACGTTCATCATGATCTTGAACGGCAGGTCAGGCATGGCATCGACCGAGTTGGTCTTGATGTCGAAGCCCAGCTCGCCTTCGAAGATGTAGCCGGTGTCGCCTTCGGCGCAGGAGACGGTCACGCCCTGGCCGTCACGCAGCAGCTGGGTGGCGTTGCCGCAACCCACGACCGCCGGGATACCCAGCTCACGGGCGATGATCGCCGCGTGGCAGGTGCGCCCGCCACGGTTAGTGACGATGGCGCTGGCGCGCTTCATCACCGGTTCCCAGTCAGGGTCGGTCATGTCCGAGACCAGCACGTCGCCGGCCTGGACCTTGTCCATCTCCGAGACGTCCTTGATGATGCGCACCTTGCCGGCGCCGATGCGCTGGCCGATGGCGCGGCCTTCGACCAGCACACTGCCTTTTTCCTTGAGCAGGTAGCGCTCCATGACGTTGGCGTTGCTGCGGCTTTTCACGGTTTCAGGACGCGCCTGGACGATGTACAGCTTGCCGTCGTCGCCATCCTTGGCCCACTCGATGTCCATCGGGGCCTTGTAGTGCTGCTCGATGATGATGGCCTGCTTGGCCAGCTCATTGACTTCGGCGTCGGTCAGGCAGAAGCGGGCGCGCTCGGCGGCCTCGACGTCGACGACCTTGACCGACTTGCCAGCCTTGGCCTCGTCACCGTAGATCATCTTGATCGCCTTGCTGCCCAGGTTGCGGCGCAGGATGGCCGGGCGGCCGGCGGTCAGGGTGTCTTTATGGACATAGAACTCGTCAGGGTTGACGGCGCCCTGCACCACGGTCTCGCCCAGGCCATAGGCACCTGTGATGAACACGACGTCACGGAAACCGGACTCGGTGTCCAGGGTGAACATCACGCCGGCGGTGCCGGTCTCGGAGCGCACCATACGCTGCACGCCGGCCGACAGGGCCACCAGCTTGTGGTCGAAGCCCTGGTGTACGCGGTAGGAAATGGCGCGGTCGTTGAACAAAGAGGCAAAGACCTCTTTGGTGGCGCGGATCACATTGTCCACGCCGCGAATGTTCAGGAAGGTTTCCTGCTGGCCGGCAAAGGAAGCATCGGGCAGGTCTTCGGCGGTGGCGGAAGAACGCACGGCCACGGCCAGGTTCGGGTTACCGGCCGACAATTGCTCGAAGGCGGTGCGAATCTCGGCGTTGAGACGCTCGGGAAACTCGGCTTCCATGATCCACTGACGAATCTGCGCGCCGGTCTTGGCCAGGGCGTTGACATCATCGACATCCAGAGCATCCAGAGCGGCGTGGATCTGATCGTTCAGACCACTGAGCTCAAGGAAATCACGGTAGGCCTGGGCCGTGGTGGCAAAGCCACCAGGTACCGAAACGCCAGCGCCTGCCAGGTTGCTGATCATTTCGCCGAGGGATGCGTTCTTGCCTCCCACGTGCTCCACATCATGGACGCCGAGCGTGTCGAGGGAAACTACGTACTCTACCAAGGTGATCTCTCCACTAACTATTGTTCGTTGTTGGGAAAAGCTCATGGGTGCCTCTGAAAACGACCTGCGTTGTCATCGCTGACTGCCTTGCCTGCGTTTCCAGAAGTACCCTGTGGTACCCGGGCGCTTGTGGCCCGGGCCTGGAAAAAGCGAGAATGCGGGCCATGAGGCCGGCAAGCGCGCCTATCATATCCAAGAATCGTCATCTGCTTAAAGCCAGGGCCGCCAATGAAACGATCCGCGTTCTTCATTTCCGATGGTACCGGTATCACCGCCGAGACACTCGGACAAAGCCTGCTGGCGCAATTTGAAAACATCGCGTTCAGCAAATTTACCCGGCCCTACATCGACAGCGTCGAGAAAGCCCGGGCGATGGTACAACAAATCAATCAAGCCGCCGAACGCGACGATGTGCGACCGATCATCTTCGACACCATCGTCAATCAGGAAATACGCGAGATCCTGGCCACCTCCAACGGCTTCATGATCGATATTTTCTCCACCTTTCTGGCGCCACTCGAGCAAGAGCTTAGTTCACACTCCTCTTATTCGGTGGGCAAATCCCACTCCATTGGTCACAACTCCAACTACATGGAGCGCATCGAAGCGGTGAACTTTGCCCTGGACAACGATGATGGCGCCCGCACCCATTATTACGACAAGGCCGACATCATCCTGGTCGGCGTGTCGCGTTGTGGCAAGACGCCGACGTGTCTGTACATGGCCATGCAGTTCGGCATCCGCGCCGCCAACTACCCGTTGACCGAAGACGACATGGAACGCCTGCAGTTGCCCACGGCCTTGAAGAACCACCGCAGCAAACTGTTCGGCCTGACCATCGACCCCGACCGGTTGACCGCCATTCGCCATGAGCGCAAGCCCAACAGCCGCTACGCCAGCTATGCCCAGTGCGAATTCGAAGTGCGTGAAGTGGAAAGCCTGTTTCGCCGCGAGAACATCGCGCACCTGAACTCCACGCACTTCTCGGTCGAGGAAATCTCGGCCAAGGTGCTGGTCGAGAAAGGGGTCGAGCGGCGGTTCAAGTGACTGCAAGCGGCAAGCGCCAGGGTGGCAGGCGGGTCGTTTGTATTCCTGCAGGGAATGGGCCCATGCGCAGGCAGAATTTTATTTCATGACGCCGCTCAAGTAGGTTGAGTGCTCCAGCATAAGGAGATCACCCATGAGCAACGCCCCGCTGCGCCTGTACGTCGATGACCGTTTTACCAGCCCCTATGCCCTGTCGGCGTTCGTGGTGCTGCGCGAAAAAGGCCTCGACTTCGATCTGCTCCCGGTCAACCTGCAGCAGGCCGAGCACCGTCATGAAGACTATGCAGCCCTGTCACTGACCCGCCGTGTGCCGACCCTGGTCCATGGGGACTTTGCGCTGTCGGAATCCTCGGCCATTACCGAGTACCTGGACGAGGCTTTTCCCGACGTTCGGGTGTACCCGCAAGACCCGAAACAACGCGCCCGCGCCCGCCAGGTGCAGGCCTGGCTGCGCAGCGACCTGCTGGCGATCCGCGCCGAACGCTCAACGCTGGTGGTGTTCTATGGCCAGAAAGTCGAGGCGCCCTTGTCGGTCGATGGCCAACTGGCTGCCGACACGCTGATCGCCGCCGCGCAACACCTGCTGCAGGACGGTCGCGAGCATGTGTGCGGGCAGTGGTCGATTGCCGATGTCGACCTGGCGCTGATGCTCAACCGCCTGATTCTCAACGGCGATCCGGTGCCGCAGGGTCTGGTCGACTACGCCACGCGTCAATGCCAGCGTCCCTCGGTGCAAGCGTGGTTCCGGTTGCAACGTCCAGCGCTCTGACCACCGCCCACCGCCCCGTCATTACGGGGCAACCGGGTCGAGTGCCGGCAACGCGTTCCATGGCAGCTCGGCCCAGCCGCCCGATGGCGGTTCGAGCAAGCTGTCCAGGTCGGCCTGATCGAAGCGGCCGCCCAGGCCGTCAGCCCTGAAGGCGGCCACCCATTGCTGGCGTCCGACCAGATAGGCCTGACCAAAATCCTCCCAACTGTCGAAGCACTCCTGGGCGCGCTGGGCATTGAGCAACAGCACCCGCCAGGCCGGCTCGCGCTCGACCCAGCCCTGTAACAAGGCACAACGCACCAGGAAAGCGACGCGCACACAGGCAAACCCCATCGCGGCACGCGGGTCATCGGTGGCGTTGAGCTTGTCCAGATCCAGGCGATACCACTGCCTTTCAAGCATCGTTTCAAAATGCTCACGGGCCTGCTCATCACTGGCATCGTTGCGCAAACCGATCTGGTGCAACAGGGGTGCCCTGAGATAAGCCCGGCCTTCATCGGTCAGAGCGCCGACATCGGCCTCAAAGAAACCGCTGATCGAGGTCGCGACCAATATGGGCTCAGCCAGTTTCAAGGCCCGATGGCGACGCGGACTGAACAGAATCGGGCTTGGCAACGGTATCGGGCGCTTGCGCCGCAGGCAGTACCCGCACACGACAACCACGATGCAGATCAGCAGGATGTTCATGAATCACGCCCCTGCCCGGCCTTGATCTGCGCCGCCAGCTCATGACTCATCCCGACCCAGGCAATGCCCTCGGTGCTGTAGTGGCCATCGCTCGCACCCTTGGCCGACAGATGACGCGTGGCGTAGCTGACCGAACCGACCTGGCCCCGGCCCTGGGCGATCAGCTCCGGCTGCCTGCCCGCCACCAGCCACTGCACCATGGGCTTGGGCGCCTGCAAACGCCTGAACAGTTGCGGGTAACGCGCCACCAGGCGGGCCTGGTCGGCCGCATCGCTGACGGCTTCAAGCAGGCGCCAGCCCGACGGCGTGCGCACGATACCGATGGCGATGCAATCGTCAGGCGAATGATCGTCAGTGCCCAGAGCATCGAGACACTGCACCAGATCCTGATAATAGCGGGCGATCGGCGGACGATTCTGCTTGCCCTTGACCTGGTCGACCGTCAGCGCGCCGTCCTTGCGCACGATCAGGCTGATGGTGATGTGCGGCTGGCCCTGGGCGTCACGCAGGCTGAACACCCGCAACCGGCCGTGCTCGACCCCTTCGGCATAATGCTGGCCGTAGCCGCCCGACAGGCGCTGGTGATTGGCAAACTGTCCCAGGCAGTGGCGCATCACATAGCTTTCAAAGGCCATTTCGGCCCGCAACAGGGCACTGTCCGGGCGCAATTCGAACAGGGTGTGGCTGGCACAGGACACAGCCGGGCGCAGCGCCGCAGACTGGCTCTGGCGCCATCCCTGGCCAAGGCGAAGTTGTATTCTGGCGTGTTCCTGCTCCCACAGCTGCAAGGCTTGCGGGCAGTTGATGCGTTCAAGCTTGCCTTGCAATGCGGTGCCCTGGCGTGAGGACAGAAACTCCACCAACCGGGCCTCGAGCGCCAATACACGGGGCTGTCCGGGGTCGATCCAGACCAGCGGCGCAGCGCCTTGGTCATCGCCTTGACCGGTCTCGTCAAAGCGCTGCAGCAACCAGGCTGGCAACGGCTCGGCGCCCAGCACCGTGCGGGCATCGTCCAGGGTCAGCAGTTGCCGGGCCGGTTCGAAGTTGCCCACCAGATGACGGTAGAAATGATTGCGCAGCCAGGCACGAACCGGCTCTTCGTCACCCCGGGCCAGGCTGCGCCGGACGATATCGTCCCTGAGCTGGCCGGCATTGAGGGCATTGCGCGCGGCATACACAGGCCGGCGCGCCGGCGTGTCTACTTCCATACCTGCCACCATTTTTTCACGGCCGGCTCCGGCTCCGGCTCCGGTTCATCTTCATCTTCATCGACCGCCGTGAGCCCGGCTATCCGGGCCTGGACCCGTGCGACGTCCCGTTCATAGTGCTCACCTTCGGGATTGAACAAAGCGATGGCACGCTGGTAATAGTCAATGGCGTCGTCAATGCGATCCAGCCCGCCGAACATCCCGGCCGCACTGTAATGCAGGTTGCCCCTGCCCGAGGCATGCACCAGTGGCGCATAACGCGACCACAGGGCCAGGGCATTGTCCGGGTGGGTATCGGACAGGCAACGGGCGACTTCAAGGCGCGCATACAAGGATTTATTATCCAGTTCCTGGTCAGTGATGCCCTGTTCCTGCTGCCAGGCGAACAGGCGTTCAAGCCAGATCAGGATTTCATTGCTGCGCCCGAGCGACTTGAGGGCAAATGCCACATCGATGATGTACCGATCAGGATAGTGACGGCTGTAGCCATGACGCTCGGCGTAGTACCAGAGCTGTTCGGCAGCCTCGACGAGTTCCGGCTCATGCGCCAGCCTGATCTGGTTGGTCAGCAGGCCATGGTAATGCTCGGCAAGGACGCTGGCGGCGAGGCCCAGGTGGTGCAGCTCGATCGCTTCCTGATAGCGGCCCTGCTCGTTGTAGTGGCAATAATTGATCGCCAGGTTATTGCACAGCATCGAGTACAGGTGCGCACAGGCATCGAAGGCGTGCCCGGTCCCGGTCGCAAAGTAATGCTCCATGGCCTTGCGGCCTTGCTCGAATGCTGTTCGTTGCACATCACGCAGCAGGCGATAGGCCAGGTCGTGATCCTCAGTGCTCAAGGCCTCGGCCTGCGCCTCTACCAAGGGATTGATCGACGCCGCATAGTTATAAGCGTCCATGCCGCTGGCCAGCGGCGCCAGCGGATACTGCAGGGCTTCGATCAGCCCCTGGGCCTTGACCCGCGCCTCGAACAGACTCACGGCACTGCGGGCGTCATCCAGCGCGCTCTGGGCGATGGCCTGCTCCAGCAGGGCCACCTCGATGGCAGGGTCGATCAGCCCCGCCGCCGCGTCATGCACTGCCGTCAGGCGAATGAGCCAGGGATGCCCAGGCGCCAGCTGCTGCACCCAGGCCCGGGCCCGGGCAAAGACCAGCCCGGGTGCTGCGCGGTCGTCAGCATATTGATACAGGGCCTCAAGCAAAGGGTGCAGGGGCGCGACAAACGAAGCACGCGCCGGCAGCGCGACCACAAAAGCGTCCAGCACCGGCGCACTGGAACTGGCCAGCAGCACACACAGCGGCCACCAGACCTGCTGATCGTCAGGGTCCTGCAAACGCTGCGCGATAATACCCGGCACACCCGGCCACAGCTGGTGTTCCAGTTCATAGACTTGCCGCAAGGCCCTTCGCCCGGCGGCCTCCAGCTGTCCGGCCTCGATCAGCCAGGGCAGGTGCCAGCCCAGAAAGCTGTCGCCGCCCACGGCATCCAGGCTGAAGGCCGCCTTCTTGCAGGTCTCCAGCGCCTGGGCAAGATTGCCCTGGGCATACAGGGCCCGCGCCGCCAGGCGAGCGATACGCACCTGCGCTTCGCGGCGCAGGGGCAAGGACAACCCCTCGGTCAGCCGGATGATAGGCGGCTCGAACTGCGCCACGTGCGCCGGCATGATTTCGATCAGCGCATGGCCCAGCCAGTACCAGTCATCAAGCTCGACGCGCTGATCGTCACCGGCCTTGGCCAGGGCCGCCACCGCGTGCAGGGCGGCCTCACACGCCTGCTGAGGATGACCGTGGCGCTCGAAAATGCCGGCCTCGCGCTTGTAGCGCTCAGCCTCGTCACGGGCCCGGAGCGCCGAGCGTTCAGGGTCGGCACAGGCCATGGCGTGACGCACTTCAATCGACTTGAGCGCCACTTCAAGGCAGCCATTCTCCAGGTCGGCAAGTGTACGCTCGTCCCTATAGCGCTCCAGGTCATATTCGACCGGCTCATGGACCAGGGCCCGCAGCGCCTCCAGGGCCTCAAGCATGGCCGGCACCTCATTGAGGAACCAGGCCACGCGCACGCGCATGAGCAGCAGATTGAGGTGCACCTCCGGACGCCGGCGCTCAGGCAAGGCAGCCAGCAGCGTGGCACCGTCATGCTTGAGCACGGCCCTGGCCGCAGGGGGATCGCCCACCCTCATCCAGAGCGAATGCAAACGCCCGATGGCGTTCAGCGAGTCGGCCCGCATGGGTTGCTCGCGCAACACCGCCCGCACCGCATCAGGGTCGGCATCGTCAGCCTGCAGCCCTTCAACCAGCCGGTCGAGCAGTTGCTCCAGTTCAATACCGGTAAGCACAGGGCCAGCCGGATGCAGGCGCGTCGGTTCGTCCATGAAGTCTTCCTTGTTTAAGGCGCTATGGCGAACGCTCAAGCACAGGGCCGGCTTGACAGGCGCCGCTCAAAGGGCAGCAAGGTAACCCAACCGATTCAGCGTGCCAAGGCGGGCGATGGCCACCGGCTACCGGAAAGAAGCTTTCGGCAGCCCCGCCCCCTTCATTGCGGAACCCGCACCCAGCCCTCCATCAGCACCCGGGCACTGCGGCTCATGATGGCCTTGGTGACCTGCCACTGGCCGTCCACCTGCTGCGCTTCGGCGCCCACGCGCAAGGTGCCGGACGGGTGCCCGAAACGCACGCTGCTGCGCGTGCCGCCGCCGGCCGCCTGGTTGACCAGGGTGCCGGGAATCGCGGCGGCGGTGCCAATGGCCACGGCGGCGGTGCCCATCATGGCGTGGTGCAGCTTGCCCATGGACACCGCCCGCACCAGCAGGTCGATATCACTGGCCTGCACCGGCTTGCCACTGGACGCTACATAATCGGCAGGTGCCGCCACGAAGGCGACCTTGGGCGTGTGCTGGCGCAGGGCGGCTTCATCCAGAGTCTTGATCAGTCCCATGCGCAGCGCCCCTTCGGCGCGGATACGCTCCAGCAGCGCCAGGGCCTTGGGGTCGCCATTGATGTCGCCCTGCAATTCGCGACCGCTGTAGCCCAGGTCTGCGGCCTCGATAAACACCGTGGGAATGCCGGCATTGATCAGCGTGGCCTTGAGCGCGCCCAGGCCTGGCACCTGCAGTTCATCGACCAGGTGACCGGTGGGAAACATCGAGCCGCCTGCACCCTCCTCGTCGGCCGCAGGCTCAAGAAACTCCAGGCGCACTTCGGCGGCCGGAAAGGTCACGCCATCCAGCTCGAAATCGCCGGTTTCCTGCACCTGCCCGGCCGTGATCGGCACATGGGCGATGATCGCCTTGCCGATATTGGCCTGCCAGATACGCACCACCGCCACGCCTTCATGGGGAATACGCTCGGCCGCCACCAGACCACTGGTAATGGCAAAGGCGCCGACCGCAGCCGACAGGTTGCCGCAATTGCCGCTCCAGTCGACAAAGGGCTTGTCGATGGCCACCTGGCCGAACAGGTAATCGACATCGAAGCCCTCACGCGCGCTGCGCGACAGAATCACCGTCTTGCTGGTGCTGGACGTTGCCCCGCCCATGCCGTCGATCTGCTTTTCATAAGGGTCGGGGCTGCCAATGACCCGCAGCAATAAAGCATCGCGGGCCGGCCCCGGCACCTGGGCGGCGTCGGGCAGGTCAGCAAGATTGAAAAACACGCCTTTGCTGGTGCCACCGCGCATGTAGGTGGCGGGAATTCTGAGTTGCGCTGGGTAGGTCATGGATCGGTTCCTTGCAAATGGGATCGGCCGTCAAACCGCTGCGCCCGCCAGGAAATCCTGGGCGAAACGCTGCAACACGCCACCGGCCTCATAGATCGAGATTTCTTCACCGGTGTCCAGGCGGCAGGTCACCGGCACGTCGAGACGCTCGCCATTACGGCGGTGGATCACCAGGTTCAGGGTCGCGCCGGGGGTGCGCTCACCGGTTACGTCGAACACTTCCGTGCCGTCGATGCCCAGCGTCAGGCGCGTGGTGCCCGGCTTGAACTCCAGCGGCAAGACGCCCATGCCCACCAGGTTGGTGCGGTGAATACGCTCGAAACCTTCGGCGACAATGGCCTCGACCCCGGCCAGGCGCACGCCCTTGGCGGCCCAGTCGCGGGATGAGCCCTGGCCGTAATCGGCGCCAGCGACGATGATCAGCGGCTGCTTGCGCTGCATATAGGTTTCGATGGCTTCCCACATGCGCGTGACCTGGCCCTCAGGCTCCAGGCGGGTCAGCGAGCCCTTCTTGACCTGGCCGTCGACCACCGCCATTTCATTGACCAGTTGCGGGTTGGCAAAGGTGGCCCGTTGCGCGGTCAGGTGATCGCCCCGGTGCGTGGCATAGGAGTTGAAGTCTTCTTCGGGCAGGCCCATTTTCGCCAGGTACTCACCGGCGGCGCTGCTGGCCTGGATGGCATTGGACGGTGACAAGTGATCGGTGGTGATGTTGTCCGGCAGCACCGCCAGCGGGCGCATGCCCCTGAGCGTGCGCTCGCCGGCCAGCGCGCCTTCCCAGTAAGGCGGGCGGCGAATATAGGTACTGGACGGCCGCCACGCATACAGCGGTTCGACCTGTTCTTCATTGGCCTCGATGGCGAACATCGGGATATACACCTGGCGGAACTGCTCAGGCTTGACCGAGGCACGCACCACCGCGTCGATTTCCTCGTCGGACGGCCACAGGTCCTTGAGCCGGATTTCCCGGCCATCCACCACGCCCAGCACGTCCTGCTCGATATCGAAGCGGATGGTGCCGGCAATGGCATAGGCCACCACCAGCGGCGGCGAGGCCAGAAAGGCCTGCCTGGCATAGGGGTGAATGCGCCCGTCGAAGTTGCGGTTGCCCGACAGCACGGCGGTGGCGTACAGGTCACGGTCGATGATTTCCTGCTGGATCACCGGGTCCAGCGCGCCAGACATGCCATTGCAGGTGGTGCAGGCAAAGGCCACCACGCCAAAGCCCAGCGCTTCGAGCTCAGGCGTCAGGCCGGCTTCATCCAGATAAAGCGCGACGGTTTTCGAGCCGGGCGCCAGCGACGACTTGACCCACGGCTTGCGGGTCAGCCCCAGGCGATTGGCATTGCGTGCCAGCAGGCCGGCGGCGATGACGTTGCGCGGGTTGCTGGTGTTGGTGCAACTGGTGATGGCCGCGATGATCACCGCGCCATCGGGCAACTGGCCAGGCACGTCCTGCCACGGCCCGGCAATGCCCCGGGCCGCCAGGTCGCGGGTAGCCACCCGGGCGTGCGGGTTGGAAGGCCCGGCCATGTTGCGCACCACACTGGACAGATCGAAGCTCAGGACCCGCTCGTACCGGACCTCGGCCAGGTCGTCGGACCACAACCCCAGGGTTTTCGCATAGTGTTCCACCAGTTGCACCTGGGACTCTTCACGACCGGTCAGTCGCAAATATTCCAGGGTCTGGTCGTCGATGGAGAACATCGCTGCCGTGGCACCGTATTCCGGCGCCATGTTGGAGATGGTCGCCCGATCACCCAGGGTCAGGCTGGTGGCGCCGGCACCAAAGAACTCCAGCCACGCACCGACCACCTTCTGCCTGCGCAGGAACTCGGTCAGCGCCAGCACCACGTCGGTGGCGGTGATGCCGGGCTGGCGGCTGCCGGTCAGCTCGACGCCGATGATGTCCGGCAGGCGCATCCACGAGGCACGACCGAGCATCACGTTTTCGGCTTCCAGGCCGCCCACGCCGATGGCAATCACGCCCAGCGCATCGACGTGCGGGGTGTGGCTGTCGGTGCCAACCAGGGTGTCGGGAAAGGCCACGCCATCAAGCACCTGGATCACCGGCGACATTTTCTCCAGGTTGATCTGGTGCATGATGCCGTTGCCCGGCGGGATCACCTCGACATTCCTGAAGGCCTTCTTGGTCCAGTCGATGAAGTGGAAGCGGTCTTCGTTGCGCCGGTCTTCGATGGCGCGGTTCTTTTCGAACGCTTGCGGATCGTAACCGCCGCATTCAACCGCCAGCGAATGGTCGACGATCAACTGCACCGGCACCACCGGATTGACCTGCGCCGGGTCCCCGCCCTGCTCGGCAATCGCATCGCGCAGCCCGGCCAGGTCGACCAGTGCGGTCTGGCCCAGAATGTCGTGGCACACCACCCGCGCCGGAAACCACGGAAAGTCCAGGTCGCGGCGGCGCTCGATCAACTGGCCGAGCGATGCGCTCAGCGTGTCCGGTGCGCAGCGACGGACCAGGTTTTCGGCCAGCACCCGGGAGGTGTAAGGCAGCCGCGCCCAGGCACCGGGCGCCAGGGCTTCGACCGCCTCGCGGGCATCGAAATAATCCAGCGCAGTGCCGGGCAGGTTCTTGCGGTAGTCGACATTCATGGTTCGCAGACTCGGTTCACGGTAGACAACAAGGGAGGGGCGAGAGGCTCGTGGCTGGCCTCCCTGCCCCGTTCGGGCACCCTGTTCGGGCGCGCCGTTCAGCGCTGCTCGATGGCGACGAACGGGCGCTGCTCGACACCGGTGTACTCGGCGCTCGGGCGGATGATGCGGTTGTTGGCACGCTGCTCGAACACATGCGCCGCCCAGCCGGTCAGCCGCGAACAGACAAAGATGGGCGTAAACAGCTGGGTCGGGATGCCCATGAAGTGATACGCCGAGGCATGGTAGAAGTCGGCATTGGGGAACAGCTTCTTCTGCTCCCACATGACCTTGTCGATGGCCTCGGACACCGGGAACAACACGGTGTCACCGGCCTCGCTGGCCAGTTGCCGCGACCAGTCCTTGATCACCTCGTTGCGCGGGTCCGAATCGCGATAGATCGCATGGCCAAAGCCCATGATCTTGTCCTTGCGCGCCAGCATGTCGAGGGTGCCCTGGGTCGCTTCTTCGGCCGAGGCAAAGCGCTGGATCATCTCCATGGCCGCCTCGTTGGCACCGCCGTGCAACGGCCCGCGCAAGGTGCCGATCGCAGCGGTGATGCACGAGTACAGGTCCGACAGCGTCGAGGCGCAGACCCGTGCGGTGAAGGTCGAGGCGTTGAATTCGTGCTCGGCGTACAAAATCAGCGAAACATTCATGACCTTGCGGTGCAACTCGCTGGGGCTTTTATCCAGCAACAGGTGCAGGAAATGCCCGGCGATGTCGGCCTCGTCAGTCACGCACTCGATGCGCGTGCCGTCGTGGCTGAACCGGTACCAGTAGCACATGATCGCCGGAAAGGCCGCCAGCAGGCGGTCGGTGGCGTCGCGCTGCTGCGCGAACGAGGCTTCGGGCTCCAGCGTGCCGAGCATCGACGCCCCGGTGCGCATCACATCCATCGGATGCGTGCTGGCCGGGATGCGTTCAAGCACTTCCTTGAGCGCAGCCGGCAGGTCGCGCAGGCCCTTGAGGCGCTGCTGGTAGTCGCTCAACTGCGCCTGGTTTGGCAGTTCGCCATCGAGCAACAGGTAGGCGACTTCCTCGAAACTGGCGCCGGCGGCCAGTTCACGCACGTCGTAACCCCGGTAGGTCAGCCCGGCGCCGGCCTGGCCGACGGTCGACAGGGCTGTCTGGCCGGCCACCTGGCCACGCAGGCCGGCGCCACTCAGTACTTTTGCTTCAGCCATTGCATTCTCCGGTTTTCTGTTTTGTCTGAGGATGGGCAATTGTTATCGGACGGCGCTCAACCCTTTTTCTGGGTAAACAACGCATCCAGGCTCTGCTCGAAACGGTGGTAATCGATGGCATCGTACAGTTCCATGCGCGTCTGCATGGTATCGATCACATGCTGTTGCGTGCCGTCGCGGCGAATGGCCGTGAAGACGTTTTCCGCCGCCTTGTTCATGGCCCGGAACGCCGACAGCGGGTAGAGCACCAGCGACACATCCGCCTCGCGCAGTTGCTCGACGGTGAACAGCGGCGTGGCGCCGAATTCGGTGATATTGGCCAGGATCGGCACGCCGACCCGGCGGGCGAACTGTTTGTACATGGCCAGCTCGGTAATGGCTTCGGGGAAGACCATGTCGGCCCCGGCCTCGATGCAGGCGGCGGCGCGCTCCAGCGCAGCGTCCAGGCCTTCGACCGCCAGCGCGTCGGTGCGCGCCATGATCACGAAGCTGGAATCGGTGCGCGCATCCACCGCCGCCTTGATGCGGTCGACCATTTCCTGCTGCGAGACAATCTCCTTGTTGGGCCGGTGGCCGCAACGCTTGGCGCCCACCTGGTCCTCGATATGAATCCCCGCCGCGCCGGCCTTGATCATCGAGCGCACCGTGCGCGCCACGTTGAAGGCCGAGGCACCAAAGCCGGTGTCGGCATCCACCAGCAGCGGCAACTCGCAGACGTCGGTGATGCGTCGCACATCGACCAGCACGTCCTCCAGCCCGGAAATGCCCAGGTCCGGCAGCCCCAGGGAGCCGGCGGCCACACCGCCACCCGACAGGTAGATGGCCTTGAAGCCGGCGCGCTGGGCCAGCAGTGCGTGGTTGGCGTTGATGGTGCCGACCACCTGCAAGGGGTGCTCGCTGGCAACGGCCTCGCGCAGGCGCTGGCCGGGGGTTGTGTGGGGATGACTCATGCTTCACCTCGGTCGGAAGTCGCCTGGTAATGGCGCTCGATGTTGCGTCGGGAGGCGCCGATATGGCGGCGCATCAGGAGTTCGGCCAGTTCGCCATCGCGCTCGGCGATGGCGTCCAGAATACGGTGGTGCTCGGCAAAGGCCTGGCGCGGGCGATTGGGCGTGGAAGAAAACTGGATGCGGTACATGCGCACCAGTTGATACAACTCGCCGCAGAGCATCTGGCTCAGGGTCTGGTTACCGCTGCCCTGGATGATCTGGTAATGAAAGTCGAAATCGCCCTCCTGCTGGTAATAACCGATGCCGGCCTGGAACGCCGCGTCGCGTTCATGGGTGTCGAGCACCCGGCGCAGCTCGTCGATCTGTTCGGCGGTCATGCGTTCGGCCGCCAGACGGCAGGCCAGTCCTTCAAGCGATTCGCGGATCTGGTACAGCTCGATCATCTGCTGGTGAGTCATCGACACCACCCGCGCACCGACATGCGGAACGCGCACCACCAGCCGCTGGCCTTCCAGGCGGTGAATGGCTTCGCGCAGCGGACCGCGGCTGATGCCGTAGGTGCGCGCCAGTTCCGGCTCGGAAATCTTGCTGCCCGGTGCGATCTCGCCCTTGACGATGGCCGCCTGGATACGCCGGAACACGTGCTCGGAAAGTGTTTCGGTTTCTTGCCCGACAGGCAAGGCAGGTTCAAGCGCATCCAGCATAATGTCGACACCTTGATCAGCGAATACCCGATAATCTAGTCATTCACGCCAGATCCGTCAAAGCAAAAAGCCTTATTGTCGACAATCGTCTAATACGGCTTGTTTTTAACATCATTCCTTACCAGCCAGTTCATTACCCGCCTCATGGCTGGTCTCGTCAGGACAGCATGTTAGAATGCCGACCTTTTTCACCCTCCCGATTCATTTCCTGACTTGCGAACCGTCCCGCCAGCCCCAGGGTTGGCGGCACCTCTGATTCGCCCTCATCGCGCCAGAACTCAATGAAACGTTTTACCCTGCTGTGCCTGCTGCTGTTCTCCCTGCCCTGCCTTGCCATCGAGAAATCCGTCTACGGCCTGAACGAATACGCCCGCTTGCCCGAGATCGATCTGGAACTGCCCGCCAAGCTCGACACCGGCGCCCGCACCGCTTCGCTGAGCGCACGCGACATTGACTATTTCCAGCGTGGCGACGAGCAATGGGTGCGCTTTTACCTGGCCATCGACCAGGCGCATGCGCACCCCATCGAACGGCCGCTGGTGCGGGTCGGCAAAATCAAGCGCCGTGCCGATGACGTGGGCGCCACGCCCGAACAGCAATACAGCGCCCGTCCGGTCATCCGTCTGGATGTCTGCCTGGGCAAAGATTTACACAGCCTGGAAGTGAACTTGACCGACCGAAGCGCTTTCCAATACCCGCTTTTGATTGGCGCCGACGCGCTCAAGCGCTTCAACGCGCTGGTCGACCCCAGTCTGAAATATGCCGCCGGCAAGCCCGCCTGCTCCGACAACATCGCTCAAAACGCAGAGTAATCCCATGCGCGCGCTTACCCTCCATCTGAAAGTACTGATCGCCATCCTGGTGACCCTGGGCCTGGCAATCACGCTCTGGCAGGTACTGGTACTCGGCATGCCGATGACCGAAGACGAGACCGATGACCTGTGGAACATCGACGCCAAGGTGGAATTCGTCGCCAGCCCCAAGGATTCGGTCAAGGTGCAGATGTTCGTCCCGCCCCTGGCGCAGGACTACATCAGCCTCAATGAAAGCTTTATATCCAACAATTACGGTGTCAGCGTCAATCGCGTCGACGGTAACCGCAAGGTCACCTGGTCGGCCCGCCGTGCCAATGGCAACCAGACCCTGTATTACCGCCTGGTGCTGACCAAGCGCTACAGCGCCGACAAGCCCAAGCCCAAGGGCCCGATCTTTCGTGACAGCCTGCCGGTCGAAGGCGCCGAAAAGGTCGCCGCCGATGCCTTGCTGGCGCCGATTCGCCAGCACTCGGCTGACGTCGAGACCTTCATCAGCGAAGCCATCAAACGCGTCAACAACCCCAGTGACGACAACGCCCGCCTGCTGCTGGGCGGCGACAGCTCGGCGGCGCGCAAGGCCCAGGTCACCGACCTGCTGCTGTCGATCGCCCATGTGCCGATGGAAAAGGTCCACACCATTCGGCTCGAAGCCGGCCAGCCGCAGGTGCCGGAGTTGTGGGTGCGCAGTTTCAATGGCAAGGAATGGCTGTATTTCAACCCTGAAACCGGTGAATCCGGGCTGCCGGAAGACCGCATGCTGTGGTGGATCGGCGACGAACCGCTGATCACCGTCGAGGGCGGGCGCAAGGCCACGGTCAATTTCACCCTGAACAACAGCGAGATGAACGCCATCCGCCTGGCGCAGCTGACCGACGAAAACACCGACGCCGACTTTTTGTCCTACTCGCTGTACGGCCTGCCGCTGCAGACCCAGCAAAGCTTCATGATCATGGTCATGATCCCGATCGGCGTGCTGGTCATCCTGGTACTGCGCAACCTGATCGGCCTGCAGACCCTGGGCACCTTCACCCCGGTGCTGATCGCCCTGGCCTTTCGCGAGACGCAGCTGGACTTCGGCATCCTGCTGTTTACCGTGATCACCGCGCTGGGGTTGTCGCTGCGCTCCTACCTGGAGCACCTCAAGCTGCAGATGCTGCCACGCCTGTCGGTGGTGCTGACCTTCGTGGTGGTATTGATCGCCGCCATCAGCCTGTTCAGCCATAAACTGGGGCTGGAACGCGGGCTGTCGGTATCGCTGTTCCCGATGGTGATCCTGACCATGACCATCGAGCGCCTGTCGATCACCTGGGAAGAGCGCGGCGCCAGCCACGCCATGAAAGTCGCCATCGGCACGCTGTTCGCGGCCTCGCTGGCCTATCTGATCATGACCGTGCCGCAACTGACCTATTTCGTCTTCACCTTCCCGGCCGTGTTGCTGGTGCTGGTCGGCTTCATGCTGGCCATGGGTCGCTACCGCGGCTACCGCCTGACCGAGCTGGTGCGCTTTCGCGCCTTCCTCAAGGAAGACGCCCAATGATCGGCTGGTGGAAGACCTGGAAGGCGCTGGAAGCCAAGGGCATCATGGGCATCAACCGGCGTAATGCCGACTACGTGCTCAAGTACAACAAGCGCAGCCTGTACCCGATCGTCGATGACAAGATCATCACCAAGGAGCGCGCCATTGCTGCCGGCATCCATGTGCCGCAGATGTACGGGGTGATTTCCACGGAAAAGGAGATCGACAAGCTCGACGCGATCATCGGCGACCGTGACGACTTCGTCATCAAGCCGGCCCAGGGCGCAGGCGGCGACGGCATCATGGTCATCGCCGACCGCTTCGAGGACAACTTTCGCAGCATTTCCGGGCGGCTGGTCAGCCGCTCGGAGATCGAGCACCAGATTTCCAGCATCCTCACCGGCCTGTATTCGCTGGGCGGCCACCGCGACCGGGCGCTGATCGAATACCGGGTGATTCCCGACACCATCTTCAAGAGCATCAGCTACGAGGGCGTACCGGACATCCGCATCATCGTGCTGATGGGCTACCCGGTGATGGCCATGCTGCGCCTGCCGACCCGCCAGTCCGGCGGCAAGGCCAACCTGCACCAGGGCGCCATCGGCGTGGGCGTCGACCTGGCCACCGGCATCACCCTCAAGGGCACCTGGCTGAACCGCATCATCAGCAAGCACCCCGACACCGCCAACGCGGTGGACGGCGTACAACTGCCCTACTGGGACGGCTTCATGAAGCTGGCCGCCGAGTGCTACGAGCTGTGCGGCCTGGGCTACATCGGTGTGGACATGGTGCTGGACCAGGAAAAGGGCCCGCTGATCCTGGAACTCAACGCCCGCCCCGGCCTGAATATCCAGATCGCCAACGACTGCGGCCTGACGTTGCGCACCCA
This sequence comes from Pseudomonas ovata, assembly GCF_003131185.1. Taxonomy (GTDB): domain Bacteria; phylum Pseudomonadota; class Gammaproteobacteria; order Pseudomonadales; family Pseudomonadaceae; genus Aquipseudomonas; species Aquipseudomonas ovata. The sequence continues at coordinate 50,140 of NZ_QFFU01000015.1, forward strand.
GGCGGTGGAGGCGCACCTGGAAACGCTGGCCCGCGACGGCCATCAGCAAACGTCTGCCGAGCGTGTGCGCTTCGTTCAGCAGTTGTTTGGCCACCCCCATACCGCATGACCCCCTGCCAGGCCCGGTGCGACCTGGCTCCCCGCCCAAATCTGCTGATCTTCAAGCAGGCGTAGCGATCTTGCTACTGGCAATATCGCTAGTTGCCTGAAAGCGCACAGACCGGAAAATGGTCAAACACACGCTGAAGACAGCCCTGCTGGCAATACAGTAAACCCGCTTGACGAAAGAGTCGGCGAGCCCACGATTCAAGGAGGAATCATGATGAAACTCAGCGCACGCCTGTACAAGACAGCGCTCGCGGCAATTGTGGCGAGCCTGGTGCTCGGCGGCTGTAAATCGCCGGTTTACGGCGCAGAATCGGGTGAAGCAACCCGCCCTGTATCCCGTGAGACACCCGTTGGGCAAGTGATCATTTACGACAAACAACAAGACAATGGCGAATTCAAGGAGAATTGCAGGTTTAACTTCAAAACCGAAAGAGTCGACTTTCAAGATGGCGACCACAATTGTACAAATGACAATGCCTATTTTTTCAAACTGGAAAATGTACCTTCGGCGTCGCACGTATCATTCTTTGACGACCCAGACTGCGATGTGGACGAAGGAAACTTTGATTTCAATGTAAAAACCATCAGGAATCCTACGACCATGCAGCACCCCTACAGCCTTAAAACGGCACATGGACAGGAAGTGGGTACAATTCTGGATCCAGGCGGAGTAAGGCTGTTCAGCAAACACGGCGATGAACAAGTAGAAGGCAAACTGAGCTGCGTAAGGATGGAGCTGTCTCCAACACCTGAAAACCCTTGAGGTCACCAGGCCCAGGCGGGCGCGAGTTTCACCAGGCCTCAGGGGCAGCCTTGGGGTCTGTTGCCGTTTCGTCATGGCAACAGAGCCGTGAGCAGGGCTGTCCTGTACGGGCATTGCTGACTACAATCGGCGGTCATTTCGTAGCCACTGTAGTCGACGATGCCAACCTGCACGCTGCATGCCTTGCCATACTTACCTGACCCCGCCACGTATTTCGGGCGTATTGCCCAGGCACCCGGCGCGGTGCTGCTCGACAGCGGGCGGCCAGCCGCCGAGCGCGGCCGCTATGACCTGCTCAGCGCCTGGCCGGTGGCACAGTTGTCTGCTCACACCCATGAAAGTGGCAACCAGTTCCTGCAACGCTTGCGCGACAGCCTGGGTTTGCTGGGCGAGGCCCGGTTGCCCGAGGGCGTAGCCCTGCCCTTTGCCGGCGGCCTGATCGGCTACCTGAGTTATGATTTTGGCCGGTGCCTGGAGCCATTGCCGGCGCTGGCACGCGACGACCTGTCATTGCCCGAGGCGCAGCTGGGCCTGTATGCCTGGGCACTGGTCAGCGACCATCAGGAACGCACCAGCCAACTGGTGTTTCACCCGTCGCTGCCCGAGCTTGAGCGCCTGCGCTTGCAGCACCTGTTCGAAGCAGACTGGCACCCTGATGCAGGCCCCTTCAGGCTTCAGGCAGCCTTTGGCGCCAGCATCGATGCAGGGCAGTACCACAACGCCTTTGATCGTGTGCAAGCCTATATCCAGGCCGGCGACTGCTATCAGGTCAACCTGACCCAGCGTTTCCAGGCACCTTGCAGCGGCAACCCGTGGACGGCCTACACCGCCTTGCGTGGCGCGTGCCCTACCCCCTTCGCCGGTTATCTGGCACTGGGCAATGATGAGGCGATTGTAAGCCTGTCGCCGGAGCGCTTTGTCAGGGTCAGCGACCAGCAGGTCGAGACCCGCCCGATCAAGGGCACACGGCCGCGCGGCCAGGATGCTGCTGAAGATGCCCATCTGGCTCGGGAACTGCTAGACAGCCCCAAGGACCGTGCCGAAAACCTGATGATCGTCGACCTGCTGCGCAACGACATGGGCCGCAATTGCCGCATCGGTTCGGTCAAGGTGCCCGAACTGTTCGCCCTGGAAAGCTACCCCAACGTGCACCACCTGGTCAGCAGCATCACCGGCGAACTGGCACCGGGGCGCGATGTGCTGGACCTGATCGGCGGCAGCTTCCCCGGCGGCTCGATCACCGGCGCGCCGAAGATCCGCGCCATGCAGATCATCGACGAACTGGAACCGTACCGGCGCTCGATCTATTGCGGCTCGTTGCTGTACATCGACGTGCGCGGCGAGATGGACAGCTCCATCGCCATCCGCAGCCTGCTGGTCAAGGATGGAACCGTGTCGTGCTGGGCCGGAGGCGGCATTGTCGCCGACTCCGACTGCGCGGCCGAGTACCAGGAGTGCTTTGCCAAGGTGGGCGTGCTGCTGAAAACGCTGGAGGCACTTTGACCCGGCCTTTGCGAACCTTGCTCTGAGCACATTCGCGACTGCTGGTCGCTACAGGCGTTATGTCGTGCGCAGGGCCAGGCCGGCTGCAGCGCTGTTACAGGCTCAGCGTGCGATTCGAAGCCTTGATGAATTGCTTTTTCAGCGCTTCGAAGGTGTGCACCGCCGGAAACTGCGGGAATTCGCGAATCACGTTCTCGGGGGCATGAAACAGAATCCCGGCGTCGGCTTCGCCCAGCATGGTGGTGTCGTTGTACGAGTCGCCAGCGGCGATCACCCGGTAGTACAGGCTCTTGAAGGCCAGTACCGATTGGCGCTTGGGGTCCTTCTGGCGCAGTTGATAGCTGATGACCCGATCGCTTTCGTCGGTGATCAGGCGGTGGCACAGCAGGGTCGGAAAGCCCAGTTGACGCATCAACGGCTGGGAGAACTCATAGAAGGTATCGGACAGGATCACCACCTGGAAACGCTCGCGCAGCCAGTCGACAAACTCGATGGCGCCGTCCAGTGGCGTGAGGGTGCCGATCACTTCTTGGATGTCGCCCAGCTTCAGGCCGTGCTCGTCAAGAATGCGCAGGCGCTGCTTCATCAGCACGTCGTAGTCGGGAATATCCCGGGTGGTGGCACGCAGAGACTCGATGCCGGTTTTTTCGGCAAAGGCAATCCAGATTTCCGGAACCAGTACACCTTCCAGGTCGAGACAGGCAATTTCCACAGCACACTCCTTGAACAGGCGAAAAGAAGCGGCACTGTAGGGGCTGTGGTCGCTGTTGCGCAAGCCGGGACGATGCGCTCACAGGCAGACGGATTTTGTTACCATGATCGCCACCACGAGCGCTTAAGCGCCACCTTCTGTATTTAGGAACACACCTGATGAGCCAACCTTTCGACGTAGCCGAATTGGCGGCCACGTATGCAAACAAGTCACCCCAGGACATTCTCAAGCTGGCGTTCAGCCATTTTGGCGACGACCTGTGGATCTCCTTCAGCGGCGCCGAAGACGTGGTGCTGGTGGACATGGCCTGGAAGATCAACAAGAACGTCAAGGTGTTCAGCCTCGACACCGGCCGCCTGCACCCGGAAACCTACCGCTTCATCGACCAGGTGCGCGAGACCTATGGCATCGCCATCGAACTGGTCTCGCCGGACCACACAAGGCTTGAGCCCTTCGTCAAGGAAAAGGGCCTGTTCAGCTTCTACAAGGACGGCCATGGCGAATGCTGCGGCATCCGCAAAATCGAGCCGCTGCGGCGCAAGCTCAGCACCGTGAAGGCCTGGGCCACCGGCCAGCGCCGCGACCAGAGCCCCGGCACCCGCAGCCAGGTGGCCGCGCTGGAAATCGACAGCGCCTTCTCGACACCCCAGCGCACGCTGTACAAGTTCAACCCGCTGGCGCAGATGACCAGCGAGGAAGTCTGGGGGTATATCCGCATGCTGGAACTGCCCTACAACAGCCTGCACGAGCGTGGCTTCATCAGCATTGGCTGCGAGCCCTGCACCCGCCCCGTCCTGCCCAACCAGCACGAGCGCGAAGGCCGCTGGTGGTGGGAAGAAGCCACCCAGAAGGAATGTGGCCTGCACGCCGGTAATCTGATTGCCAAGGGGTAAACCGACAGCGCAGGACCGGCCGGTCCTGCAGCGTCGTGCAGTGCGATCAATGCACCGGCAGTTCAACGTCCGCGAACAGGTCTTCGAGTTCCTGCTTGTTATGGCAGTGAATCGCCTTGGCCATCACCTCGCGGGTCAGGTGCGGGGCGAATTTTTCGATGAAGTCGCACATGAAGCCGCGCAGGAAAGTCCCGCGGCGGAAGGCGATCTTGGTCACGCTCGACTCGAACAGATGGCTGGCATCGAGGGCCACTAGGTCGTTGTCCAGCTCATCGTCGACCGCCATGTGAGCGACGATGCCGACGCCCAGGTTCAAGCGCACGTAGGTCTTGATCACGTCGGCGTCGGCGGCGGTGAACACCACCTTGGGCACCAGGCCCCGATGACTGAAGGCTTCGTCGAGCTTGGAGCGTCCGGTAAAGCCGAATACGTATGTCACGATCGGGTATTCGGCCAGCAGCTCCAGGGTCAGCTTGGGCACCTTGGTCAGCGGGTGGCCTTGCGGCACCACCACACAACGGTTCCAGCGATAGCACGGCATCATGATCAGGTCGCCGAACTGCTCCAGCGCCTCGGTGGCGATGGCAAAGTCGACGGTGCCATCGGAGGCCATTTCGGCGATCTGCATCGGCGAGCCCTGGTGCATGTGCAAGGCCACATCCGGGTACTGCTTGATGAAGCTGCTGATGATCGGCGGCAAGGCATAACGCGCCTGGGTATGCGTGGTGGCAATCGACAGGGTGCCCTTCTTCTCGTTGGAGAATTCCTGGGCAATCTGCTTGATGCTCTCGACCTTGCGCAGGATTTCACCGGCGGTGGTAATGATGCGCTCGCCGGCCGGGGTAACGCGGGTCAGGTGCTTGCCGCTGCGGGCAAAGACTTCGACGCCCAGTTCGTCCTCAAGCAGGCGGATCTGCTTGCTGATACCCGGCTGGGAGGTGTACAGGCTCTGCGCCGTCGCGGAAACGTTGAGGTCGTGGTGCGCCACTTCCCAGATGTAGCGCAATTGTTGAAGCTTCATAGAAATCCCTCAAGGCAGATTGACCCGAGACCGGGCGCCGAAACGTAGTGGCGTTCGTCGACTTTTCAGCCAGGTAGTCGGGCATCAGCGACGGTATATAACCGTATCAATGGTAAGAAGAAGAAAGCTAGAACTTTTTATCATCTTTACACGATAATGGCACGCTCCATTTTGACTTCTTCTCCTACTGATCTCGCTCCCTGCTCTGCATCATGGGCACCATGTAAACCGGAACCGCACAGTGCTGCAGAACCCGGGCAGCGGTGCGTCCGACAGGTGCACCCTTGCCAACCATGCGACTGTGACTGCCCAGCACCAGCAAATCGACGGCCAGTTCATGCGCCTGTTCAAGTATCACCTTGCAGGGATCACCCTGAACGACGCGCACCATGCGGATCAAGGCCAGGTCCTGATGCCCTTCTCCCAGTTCCTCACGGAATCCATCGAGCATCCGTTGCTCTATGCCTTCCATGAAGGTACTCACACCCTGGCTGTGCAACTCACGCACCGCGGTCTCGCCCAGGTAGCTTTGCAGCACCGATTCGGCGAATACGCCCAGCGGCTCGACCACATGAATGACATACAACCCGGCATTGAAGGTTCGCGCCAGTGCCAGGGCATGCTGCGTCACATAGGGCGCATACAGACCCAGGTCTGTGGCATACAGCATCGAACGAACCATACAACCTCCCGAACAGCCCGATTGGCGGAGATTGACTGAGCTTAGCAGCGCGCCCGCCAGTGCGACGGCCGCAGACACTGATCGGTGGGGCGTTTCAGGGTTTTGGCTCGTTGCTGATGCCATGCGGCACATGACCGGTGGCCACGAATTGCCTGGCGCGCTCGCAATGCCCGGCCTGATCGTCGAAGAACATGTCGGCCCCGAACGCCTCCAGAAAGGCCGCTTTTTGCAAGCCACCCAGAAACAGCGACTCGTCCAGACGGATATTCCACTCGCGCAAGGTGCGGATGACCCGCTCATGGGCCGGCGCCGAGCGGGCGGTCACCAAGGCTGTGCGCACCGGACAGGCGTGTTCGGGGAACTCACTCTGCAACAGGTTCAGCGCCGCCAGGAACGGCTTGAACGGCCCGCCGCGCAGCGGCTCGCGGGCCGATTGCTGCTCGCTGGCCTGGAATGCGGCCAGGCCGCCGCTCTGGTAGACGCGCTCGGAGTCATCGGCGAACAGCACCGCGTCACCGTCGAAGGCAATGCGCAATTCACTGCCAAAATCGCGCCGCGCCCCGCCACACAGAATGGTTGCGGCGGCAAAACCGGCGTCCAGGGCGCTGCGCACATCCTCGGCGTGGGTGGACAAGAACAGATGGCAGCCAAACGCCGCCAGATAAGGATACGGACTGCGCCCGCCAACGAACGCGGCGCGGGTGATGCCCAGTCCGTAGTGCTGGATCGAATTGAACACCCGCAAGCCGGTGTCGGCGCTGTTGCGCGAGACCAGCACGACCTCCACCCGCTCACGGCCCAGCAGGGCATTGAGGTTCAACAGCTTCTCGGTCAGGTGATACGCCTCGCCGGGCAGCAGCAGCTCATCTTCGTGGTCGATCTGGTACTGGCGGTACGCCTCGACGCCGCTGCTCAGGTACACCGCATGGCTGGCCTCGAGGTCGAACAGGGCCCGTGACGAGATGGCCACGATCAACTTGTCGGTGCTGCCTGAAGCCATGACGGTGCCGCCGTGGAGGGTTGCTGTCATTGTGATACGCATCCTTCTGGTCGTTTACGGTAACTCGTCAGGTTCGCGCTCAAAGGCCTGGGCAATGGCGCGAACCAAGGCTTGCTGATCCAGGCTTGAGCGTATCGCACCCTGAAAGCGGCCGTCGCGCACCGCGAACAAGGCCGGCAAATGAAAGACCTCATAACGCTGCACGGCACCGCCATTGCGGCCGGCATCCACCCAGCACAGGCGCTCCAGCGGCAGGTTCATCAGCGGCAGGCGCTCGCGGGCCCAGTGGCAGCTCGCACAACCCTCACCGGTGAACAGCACCAGCGAGCGCCCTGGCAAGGCCAGCAATTGATGATCGATGTCCAGGTCATTGAGTTGCAACTGTTCCAATACGACGCTCATGCGGGCACCTGTAGCGGGTTGAATGATCGATCAGCGGCAGCACTATACGTCAGGTGGCTTGCCCTGCTGACCATCGGGAACCATCGCCAGCTTGTCGAAACACGCGCTAACGCGCTAAGGTTCTGCACCCCGCACAGCGCAAACCCGCTGGATCCGCCCGCACATCCTGCATCGGCGGCCAGTCACCGTGACCAGATGAGTAACCCGATGGCCGATTTACCGATTGACGACCTCAACGTTGCCTCCAACGAGACGCTGATCACCCCTGACAGGCTCAAGCACGAGATTCCCCTGACCGCTTCGGCGCAGCGGACCGTGAGTGAAGGCCGTGAAGTGATCCGCAACATCCTCGATGGCAAGGACCACCGCCTGTTCATCGTGGTCGGGCCTTGCTCGATCCACGACCTCAAGGCTGCCAAGGAGTACGCCGAGCGTCTCAAGGCGTTGTCTGCCGAAGTGTCGGACACCCTTTATCTGGTCATGCGCGTGTATTTCGAGAAGCCACGCACGACGGTTGGCTGGAAAGGCCTGATCAACGATCCGTACCTGGACGACTCGTTCAAGATCCAGGACGGGCTGCACATCGGTCGCCAGTTGCTGCTGGACCTGGCCGAGATGGGCCTGCCGACGGCCACCGAAGCCCTGGACCCGATCTCGCCGCAGTACCTGCAGGACCTGATCAGCTGGTCGGCCATCGGCGCGCGCACCACCGAATCGCAGACTCACCGCGAAATGGCCTCGGGCCTGTCCTCGGCGGTCGGCTTCAAGAACGGCACCGACGGCGGCCTGACCGTGGCCATCAATGCCTTGCAATCGGTCTCCAAGCCGCATCGCTTCCTGGGCATCAACCAGGAAGGCGGCGTCTCGATCGTCACCACCAAGGGCAATGCCTACGGTCATGTGGTGCTGCGTGGCGGCAACGGCAAGCCCAACTATGATTCGGTCAGCGTGGCGCTGTGCGAGCAGGCCCTGAACAAGGCCGGCGTGGTCCCCAACATCATGGTCGACTGCAGCCATGCCAACTCCAACAAGGACCCGGCCCTGCAGCCTCTGGTCATGGAGAACGTGGCCAACCAGATTCTTGAAGGCAACCAGTCGATCATCGGCCTGATGGTCGAAAGCCACCTGAACTGGGGCGCACAATCGATTCCCAAGGACCTGGCCGAACTGCAATACGGCGTCTCGGTCACCGATGCCTGCATCGACTGGCAAGCCACCGAGAAGACCCTGCGCAGCATGCACGCCAAGCTCAAGGACGTCTTGCCGGCGCGCCAGCGCGGCTGACAGAGGGCAGACACGAAAACGCCGGGCAATGCCCGGCGTTTTTCATGCAGCGCCGCCTCAGCCGCGTACGTTCTGGTCCCCGCTCCTGAGCTCATGGCGCTCCATGTAGCGCTCGACATAAGAGCATGAGGGAATCACCGTATAGCCGCCCTTGTCGGCAAACGCCAGTGCCTGTTCGGTCAGTGCCGCCGCAATGCCGCGACCGCGCAACGCATCGGGTACGAACGTGCGGTAAAAATCCAGGGTCTGCTGACCCAGGTCCATGTAGGTCAGGTAGGCTCGATGGCCATCGATATCAATGGTGAATTGATGCCCTGCCTGATCATGGTGGATGGAAAACGCCTCGCTCATCATTACTCCTAGCGGGTCTTGGAATTGGACCCCTACCTTACCGATGTTTTTCCGGCGAAGGAACCTCTACGCCACCTGTGCCTGACTGGACACCGGTAACAGCATGGCCGATTACCCTTAACAGCACCCGCAAATAGTAGGCGCCATTGTACGCTGTGCTCAAGAGCCCGCGCGCTTAAAAACGTGCATGATCGAATCGGCAGGGCCCCATTGAACCGGGACACCCCGGAAGTTGTCCATTGAGACGCTCGCCCGCCGGTAAAGTCACGGTGGCCATGCGGTTCACTGTCATGTTCCGGACATGACACTGTGCAATCACAGGGGGGCGCAGCCAGGCGGTGCGTTTTTAAACAATTCGCTTGAGAAGTATGATGGAAGACTTTAAAAGGCAAGAATTTTACCGGTATCTTGCGCTTCGTCCGTTTACTTACTACAAACAATGAGTACCATGTACGCCAGTCATTTTCTCACTTCGAGAGGTGACGTATTTGAAGAAAAGTCCTTGAAGGGGAACCCGATGAATAACGTTCTGAAACTTTCTGCACTGGCCCTGGCTGCTGTTCTGGCTACCGGTTGCAGCAGCGTATCGAAAGAAACCGAAGCTCGCCTGACCGCTACCGAAGACGCCGCTGCTCGTGCACAATCGCGCGCTGACGAAGCCTATCGCAAGGCTGACGAAGCTCTGGCTGCCGCTCAAAAAGCCCAGCAGACTGCCGACGAAGCCAACGAGCGCGCTCTGCGCATGCTCGACAAGGCAAGCCGCAAGTAATAGTCCCTTCGGGATTATGAAAAGGCCGACCCGCTTGCGCGGGTCGGCCTTTTTTATGCCTGCCGGCTGCTGCCGTGCGCGGGCGCTTATGCGCAAGGGGCTTGTGTGAGGGAGCTGGTGTGGGAGGGGGCATTCCGGCAAGCGCGCGCCTACCAGACCACTTGCTGTTCTGGCGCGGCATTGGGGGCACTGGCCACTGGCACGGCAATCTCCGTGGGCATGCCTTCTTCGGCAGCGACCACATCGCGCACGGTGTCCCAGTTGGTGCGCATGCTGCCGGCCAGGCCTTCATGCTTGAGCAGGGTATTGATCACCGCCGTGTGCTTGTCGACCACTGACGGGTTGCCCTCCTCGTCCAGCGGCGTGTGCGCCTCCAGCCAGACCTTGCCGCCACTGACACCGAACTTGTACGGCTCGTTGATGATTCGCACCGGGGTGCCCACCGGCGCAAGGTCGGCCAGCTCCAGCACATTGTTGTTGTACATGCGAAAGCAGCCGTGGCTGGTGCGCATACCGATACCGAATTTCTTGTTCGACCCATGGATCAGGTAACCCGACATGCCCAGGCCGAACTTGAACGGCCCCAGCGGGTTGTCGGGACCGGCCGGCACCACAGTCGGCAGGATGTCACCCTCGGCGGCGTGCTCGGCACGGATCGAGGCCGGCGGTGTCCAGGTCGGGTTCGGCGTCTTGGCCACCACCCTGGTGTTGCCGATCGGCGAACCCCAGCCCTCACGGCCAATGCCCAGAGCGTAGGTATAGACCGTGTTCTTGCCCTTGGGGTAGTAATACAGGCGGTACTCAGCCAGGTTGATCACGATGCCCTCGCGCGGGCCCGGCGGCAGGATGAAGCGGGTCGGCAGGGTGATTTTCGTGCCGGCGCCAGGCAACCAGGCATCCACGCCGGGGTTGGCGGCGATCATCTCCAGATAGCCTAGGCCATAACGGGTGCCCAGGTCGGCGAAGGTGTCTTCGTACTGGGCTTCGATGATCTGCTCCTGGCCGACGATGTCTTCGCCCGGCGCGGGCAAGGGCAGTTCGATGGCATGGGCAGAACCGGCTGCCCACAGTGCAACCAGAGACAGACAGCGGGCAACGACAGGAATGCGCGACAACATCCGGTGAATCCTTCGGCTGAACGGGACAATAAGATGGGCAGTGTACACCAGCACTACAAGGGCGGAAGTACGAGCGTGTCTGGCGGTTTACAGCTCAGGCCAGATCGGCTTCATGCCCCGGCGCTGGGCATCGAGAATGGCCTTGCACAGCGGGCACAGCCGCTCATCCTGCAACACCGGTGTCTGCGCCTGTAACAGACGCGGCTGGGCCGGCAGCAGCGTGCCGCACAGCGTACGGTCGGCCGAGCCGCCCAGGACCAGTTGGCGAGCGATCAGATGGACCTTGACCTCCTGACAGGCGAACAGGTCAAGCTGATCGTCCGGTTCGATCATTTGGTAGGCATACAAGGACCAGGCGGGGCGCGGCGGCATGAAGGGCTCCGGTGAAGGGGGCGCCACCTTAGCCGAAAGTGTGCGCCCGGAAAAGCCTCAAAGCAGCGGTTTCAGCGTCGGCCAGACATTTTCCAGCAAGGTCGCCTGGGCGCCGGCCGCCGGATGCAGGCCATCGTCCTGCATCATGCCCGGTACGCCGCCCACCCCTTCAAGAAAAAACGGCACGAACGGGACCTTTTTCTCCTCGGCCAGGCTGGCATAGACCTTCTCGAACGCTTGGGTGTAGCGTGGCCCATAGTTGGGCGGAATGCGCATGCCCAGCAGCAGCACCTTGGCGCCGGCCTTTTGCGACTGCTCGATCATCGATGCAAGATTTTGTTGCAATTGTGCCGGCTGCTGCCCACGCAGGCCGTCGTTGCCCCCCAGTTCAAGCACCACCACAGAGGGCTTATGCTCTGCAAGCAGCGCCGGTAGCCGCGCCAGCCCCCCGGCACTGGTGTCGCCACTGATAGAGGCATTGACCACCTTGTCATCCAGACCCTGTGCCTGCAGACGCTGTTGCAGCAGGCTGACCCACCCTTGACGGGTATCCAGCCCAAAAGCCGCGCTGATACTATCCCCAACGATCAATACCGTACCCGCCATTGCGCCCTGTGACAGCAGCAGTAAACCCAGGGCAGCACTTAATAACCACGCACGCATCGGACTCTCCATGAGTGAAAGTATTCTCAGTGCCCAAAGCCTCAGCAAAGTGGTCCCCAGCACCGAAGGTGACCTGACCATCCTGCACGAACTTTCTCTGGAACTGAACAAGGGCGACTCTTTGGCCATTGTCGGCGCCTCGGGTTCCGGCAAATCGACCCTGCTGGGCCTGCTCGCCGGCCTGGACCTGCCCAGCGCCGGCAACGTGACGCTGGCAGGCAACACCCTCAGTCAACTGGACGAAGACGAACGCGCCCGGGTCCGCGCCGAGCACGTCGGCTTTGTGTTCCAGTCGTTCCAGTTGCTCGACAGCCTCAATGCCCTGGAAAACGTCATGCTGCCCATGGAGCTTGAAGGCCGCAAGGACGCCCGCGAGCGCGCCCGCACCCTGCTCGAGCGGGTCGGCCTGGGCCAGCGCCTGACCCACACCCCACGCCAGCTGTCCGGTGGCGAGCAGCAACGGGTGGCCATCGCCCGCGCCTTTGCCGCCGACCCTGCGGTGCTGTTCGCCGACGAACCGACCGGCAACCTCGACAGTCATACCGGCGAGCGCATCAGCGACCTGTTGTTCGAACTGAACAAGGAACGCAACACGACCCTGGTGCTGGTTACCCATGACGAGCGGCTGGCGCAGCGTTGCCGTCGCCTGATCCGCCTTGAAGCCGGGCGCCAGATCGCCCCTCTGGAGCCTTGATGGCCCGCATGCCCTTATCGCGTCTGTTCAGCCTTGCCACCCGCCAACTGCAGCGCGATGCCCGCGCCGGCGAGTTGCGGGTCCTGTTCTTCGCCTTGCTGGTGGCAGTGGCCGCCAGCACCGCCATCGGCTACTTCGGCGCGCGCCTGAACGCCGCCATGCTGTTGCGCGCCACCGAATTCCTCGGTGCCGACCTCATTCTTGAAGGCTCAAGCCCCGCCACCGCCGAACAACGCGCCGCCGGTGAGCAGTTGAAACTGGGCCACGCCCGCATCGTGATCTTTTCCAGCGTGATCGCCACCGACGACGGTATCCAGCTGTCGAGTATCAAGGCGGTCGACAATGCCTATCCGCTGCGCGGCGAGCTGAAAAGCGCCGCCGACCTCTATCAGCCCGATCAGGTCAGCACAGGCCCCGCTCCCGGTGAAGCCTGGGCCGAGGCGCGCCTGCTGCCGGCGGTCAACCTCAAGGTCGGCGACATGATCGACGTCGGCGCCAAACCCTTGAAGCTGACGCGCATCCTCACCTATGAACCGGACCGCGCCGGCAATTTCTACAGCCTGACCCCTCGGGTGATGATCAACCTGCAGGACCTGGAGGCCACCGGCGTGGTGCAGCCCGGCAGCCGGGTGAGTTTTCGCGAAATGTGGAGCGGCCCGCCTGAAGCCCTGGCGGCCTATCGCAAGGCCATCGAACCGGGCCTGCAGGCCCACCAGGAGATCAAGGACGCCCGCGACGGCAGCCAGCAGATCGGCGGCGCGCTGGGCAAGGCCGAACGTTACCTGAACATGGCCAGCCTGGTTGCCGTGTTGCTGGCCGGCGTGGCGGTGGCCATGTCGGCGGCGCGCTTTGCCACACGGCGTTTCGATGCCAGCGCCCTGCTGCGCTGCCTGGGACTGTCACGCCGCGAAGCGCTGGTGCTGTTCAGCCTGCAACTGGCAATCATCGGCCTGCTGGCCAGCCTGGCCGGTGCGCTGCTGGGCTGGCTGGCGCAACTGGGGCTGTTTGCCCTGCTGCATAACCTGTTGCCGGCCAGCGTGCCGCCCGGCGGTATCGTGCCGGCCCTGGCGGGCATCGGCACCGGGCTGGTGGCCCTGGCCGGCTTCGCCCTGCCGCCCCTGGCCGCCCTGGGCCGGGTGCCGCCCTTGCGCGTGCTGCGCCGCGACATGTTGCCGGTGCCGGCCAGTTCCTGGCTGGTGTACGGCACCGCCATCGTGGCGCTGGGCCTGATCATGTGGCGCCTGAGCCTGGACCTGGTGCTGACCTTTGCCCTGCTGGGCGGCGGCATTGTCGCCGCCCTGGTATTTGGCGCCCTGTTGCTGGTCGGCCTGAACAGCCTGCGTCGCCTGCTGGCCGGCGCCCCGCTGCCCTGGCGCCTGGGCCTGGGCCAGTTGCTGCGCCACCCACTGGCAGCCGCCGGGCAATCCCTGGCCTTCGGCCTGATCCTGCTGGCGATGGGTCTGATTGCCCTGCTGCGCGGCGAGCTGCTCGACACCTGGCAAAACCAGTTGCCCGAAGATGCCCCCAACTACTTCGTGCTCAACGTGTTGCCCGCCGACAAGGACAACTTCGCCCGCACCCTGACCGGCCTGTCCAGCCACTCGGCACCGCTGTACCCGGTGGTGCCGGGCCGCCTGGTGAGCATCAACGACAAGCCGGTCAACGAGTTCGTGACCAAGGACTCGCGTGGCGAGAACGCCACCCGTCGCGACCTGAACCTGACCTGGGCGGCCGACATGCCCGAAGGCAACACCATCACCGCCGGCCAGTGGTGGCAGGCCAACGAAGCGCCAGCCGCTGCCGATGCGATGCCACGGGTGTCGGTGGAGGCCAAACTGGCCGACAGCCTGGGCATCAAGCTCGGAGACCGGCTGGGCTTCACGGTGGGCGGTCTGACCCGCGAGACCGTAGTCAGCAGCCTGCGTGAGGTCAACTGGGACACGTTCCAGCCGAACTTTTTCATCATCTTCCAGCCCGGCACCCTGACCGACCTGCCGACCACCTTCATGACCAGCTTCTATGTGGCACCGGGCAACGACCGGCAGATCGTCGAGCTGTCGCGGACTTACCCGTCGATCAGCATTCTGGGCGTGGAAGCCTTGCTGGCGCAGGTGCGCAGCATTCTCGATCAGGTGACGCTGGCGGTGCAGTTCGTGTTGCTGTTCGTGCTGGCGGCGGGCGTGGCGGTGCTGTTCTCCGGCTTGCAGGCCACCCTGGACGAGCGCATTCGCCAGGGCGCTTTGCTGCGGGCGCTGGGGGCCCGGCGGGCCTTGCTGATCACGTCGCGGCGCATCGAGTTCGGCCTGCTTGGCGCGGCCAGCGGCCTGCTGGCGGCACTGGGCTGCGAACTGGTGAGTTTTGTGCTGTACCGGTTTGCCTTCGACCTGCAATGGTCGCCGCACCCGTGGCTGCTGGTCCTGCCACTGATCGGCGCCCTCTTGGTCGGCGGCGCGGGCGTCTACGGCACCCGCCGCGCGCTCAACGCCAGCCCGCTGAGCGTGTTGCGCGAGGGATAGATGGACAGGACGCCGGGCTGGGGGGGTGTAGGAGCCCGCTTGCCGGCGACCGGCTGCGTTAGCAGTCGTAGATTTGTAGCGTTTCGCAGATTTTTCGAGCGCTGCGCACTCGGTCGCGGGCAAGCCGGCGACCGGCTGCGTTAGCAGTCGTAGATTTGTAGCGTTTCGCAGATTTTTCGAGCGCTGCGCACTCGGTCGCGGGCAAGCCGGCGACCGGCTGCGTTAGCAGTCGTAGATTTGTGGCGTTTCGCAGATTTTGCGAGCGCTGCGCACTCGGTCGCGGGCAAGCCGGCGACCGGCTGCGTTAGCAGTCGTAGATTTTTGGCGTTTCGCAGATTTTGCGAGCGCTGCGCACTCGGTCGCGGTGGTCCGGCATTCCGGCAAGCGCGCTCCTACAGGACCTTGGCCATCCACTGTTCGACCGTGTCGCCACTGCCCAGGTCGGCCTGCACCAGGCCGTCGACCATGAAGGTCGGTGACACATGGATTCCGTTCTGCCGGGCGTATTTGCTATGCCACTTGATGGCGTGCTCCAGTTCCGGCTGGTCGAATGCTTCGCTCAGCTTCACGCCGCTGTAGCCTTCCAGGCGGGCGATGATGTCGTTGGGCGTGGCGTCGCGGTTAGGGCCGGTGGCGTGGTGGTCGAACTCGAATTCAGCACGGTGCGCGGCAATCGCCGCCATCACTGTCCAGGCCGTGTCCTTGCCGCCTTCCAGGGTGGAGGCTGCCAGGATGCAGCGCACCAGCACCCCTGAATACAGGTGCCACGGCTGCGACTGCAGGCGCACCTTGACGGTGATGCGTGTCTCGCCCGCCTGCGCCAGTAGGGCCTTGAGCTTGCCAAAAGCCCTGACCGAGTACGGGCAGGTCGGTTCGAGAAACACTTCGAAGGTGCGTGGGCCGTGCCCCCATACCAGCGGGTCGGCATTCCAGGCAGACGTTTGCATGATCACTCCTCAGGTTCAAAGGGTTTGACGGTAGCATCGCCGGGGCCGGGATCACTATCGCCGCTGTGCCTTGTACGCCGCTCAATCGCCTGTCAGTGCGGCATACCAGTCGGCGTACGGGGTGTTATGGACCTTGTAGCGATTGAAATCCGGTGCGCCATCGGTCCACCACACCGCCCCCCGCTCGCCCAGATGCACCTTGCAGGCATCGACCTGGGCGCGCGCCTTGCGCAAGCCGGCCGGGTCTTCATGAGTCTTGGCCCGTCGCACGTCACGGCGGGCAGCCATCAGTTCATCGACCCAATGTTGGCGCTGCGCGTCGGGCAACGCCGGATTGCTGCAACGCCACAGCCGTTCCCGGACCACAAAATAGCGCCCGTCGGGAGTCGTCGGGTAGCGCATGCTCAGGGTGTTGCCCCGTGGCGATGACTGCCGGTGGGGTCAGGAATCTGGAACACCTTGCCGCGCTGCCAGGCATCGGCACCAGGGTCGATGGCCGGGGCAGCAATGTCCTGGCGATCACGTTTTTTCGCCTCGCTGTCGACCCCGAAGCGCTTGTCACGTTCAGCCACCCTGCCCGGTTCGATCTGACCGTCAGCGGTGAAGCCCATCATCAATTGCGGCACGCCCAGCGGCAGGGTTTTCTGCTGGTCGGTGTGCCAGGTGTGCCAGGTCTTGCCGTAGGTGCCGACCAGCTTCTGCATCAAGGCATGCTCGGCCGGCTCAGGAATGCCGGGGGCAATCAATTGCCCGGACTTCACCTCATGCACATGGCTGTGCCAAAGCTGCTTTTCTTCGGCGGGCAGGCCGGCAAACAGCCGGGCGCTGATGATGTATTCCACCCCCATCAATTTGGCGTCCTTGAGGTTGCCGTCGTAGATCACGCACTGGATCACCTCCTCGTTGAGGATCGAGCAGTAGTGATGCGCTTCCATCTGCGCCTGCGGATGGCCATTGTAGAAGTGAAAGCCATCCAGGTAGGCATTGAGCGCCGCAATGGGCGGATGCCCCTGCATGAGGTCGGCACCGCTTTCCAGGGCCTGGGTCAGGGGTTTCTTGGCGGCGCCCGGCGCATCCACCGCAGACGGGCTGTCGTGGCTGGCGCAGGCGGCCAGCAGGCTTGAACAGGCCAGCACGGCCAGGGTCTTGTGCACGGCATCCTTGATCATGAGAACCTCCATTGTCAGCGTTACCAGCAAAGACCCGCATGCCGCTGGACGGTTCAAAGAAGATGACTTGCGCACCGATGGCAGGCAGGCCATGAGCGACGCGTTGCTGTACCCTGCAACAAGGTTTCACAGTGCCTCGATGCAACGGCACAGAACATCCAGGCACCTCGACAGTCCCATGCACAGAACAACCGCAGGTCACGCCCAATGATACTCAACACACTGGTCTTTCTCGCCACGCTGGTGGGCATGGAAGCCTTTGCCTGGTACGCCCACAAATACATCATGCACGGCTGGGGCTGGGGCTGGCACCGCTCGCACCACGAGCCGCGCCACGGCTGGTTCGAAAAGAACGACCTGTACGCGGTGGTGTTCGCCATTCTTGCCATCGTGCTCATTGCCCTGGGCACGGCGGGCTGGAACCCGCTGGAATGGATCGGCGCCGGCATGACCGCCTACGGGCTGCTGTATTTCATCGCCCACGACGGCCTGGTGCACCAGCGCTGGCCGTTTCGCCATGTGCCGCGCTCCGGTTACCTCAAGCGCCTGTACCAGGCGCACCTGATGCACCATGCCGTGGCCGGCCAGCACCGCTGCGTGTCGTTCGGCTTCCTCTATGCCCCCTCGACCGCCACGCTCAAGGCGCAGCTGCGGGCCCTGCATGGCGGGCCGCTGAACCGTGCTGAAGCGGACGCTGCCACAACGCCTGCGAACGCGCCGGCCACTGCCGACCACGGGAAGTGAGCGCGCGCCAGGCACCGAGCGCGACCAGCCGCAGCTTGTCGGCCTTGGAGGTCGACACCCGCATGTCCCAGGCCTGAGCGCCGCGCTGGCGCACCTTGACACCGATTTCCCGGTAGACCCCACTGGCCGTCGCCACCGCCCAGGCCGAACGCCAGGGCAAGGCGGTCAGGCCGGCCTGCGCGCTCTGGTAGAACGGCTCGGCCAGATCGACCAGGCGCTGCGCCAGCACCGCCAGGCCCTGACGATGCGCGGGGTCGGCCAGTTGCGCAGGTGGAATATTCAGTTCATCGAGCCAGTCCTGCGGCAGGTAGCAGCGCCCTACCCGGGCGTCCTCGACAATGTCGCGGGCAATGTTGGTCAACTGAAAGGCCATGCCCAGGTCGCAGGCCCGGTCCAGAGTCGCTTCGTCCCGGGCGCCCATCACCTGGGCCATCATCAGGCCCACCACCCCGGCCACGTGATAGCAGTACTCCAGCGTGTCCTCAATGTGCCGGTATTCGCGGGCGTGTACGTCCATGGCGAAACCGGCCAGGTGCTCGAGCGCGTACTGACGGCGCAGGTCATGCCGGCGCACCACTTCGCGCAGCGCGGCAAAAGCCGGGTCCTGGATCGGCAGGCCGGCATACACCGCCTCGGTATTGGCCACCAGCGCCTCAAGACGCCGATGCACTTCTTCTTCATTGAGCACCACGGCATCGTGCCCGGCCTCCTGGCCGTCGATCACATCGTCGCAATGCCGGCACCAGGCGTACAGCATCACGGCACTGCTGCGGGTCGCCGGGTCGAACAGCCGCGAGGCAGCGGCGAAGCTTTTCGAGCCGACCTCAATGCTTTGAATGGCATGGTCCAGCAGGCGCTGGTCGTCGACCGCTGAATTCATGCATGCACCTCTTCAAGCATCAGGCCGGCGGTGGCCTTGGCCGAGCCGATCACCCCCGGCACCCCGGCGCCGGGGTGGGTGCCGGCGCCCACCAGGTACAGGTTGCTCAGGCTGGCATCGCGGTTGTGCGGGCGAAACCAGGCGCTTTGCTGCAACACTGGCTCCAGCGAAAACGCCGAGCCCAGGTGGGCGTTGAGCTCATCGCGAAAATCGAACGGGGTGAAGATGCGGCTGGTGACCAGGTCTTCACGCAAGCCCGGCATGTAGTGCTTTTCCAGGTAATCGAAAATGCGGTCGCGGTAGCGCGGCCCTTCCACGCTCCAGTCGATCGGCGCATTGCCCAGGTGCGGCACCGGCGACAGTACGTAGTGGCTGGAGCAGCCCGGCGGCGCCAGGCTGGGGTCGGTGACGCACGGGGCATGCAGGTACAGCGAGAAATCCTCGGCCAACTGGTCGCCGGTAAAGATCTCGTTGATCAGTTCGCGATAGCGCGGCCCGAAGCACACGGTGTGGTGCTGCAATTGCGGCTGCGGGCGCTTGAGGCCGAAGTGGATGACAAACAGCGAGTTGCTGAAGCGCTTGCCGGCCAGGCGCTTGCCTTCCTGCTGGCCGCGCGGGTGCTGGCCGAGCAGGTCGGCATAGGTGTGCATGACATCGGCGTTGGAGGCCACACAGTCGGCCGGCCAGTGCCGACCGTCCTTGCAGCGTACCCCGGTGACCCGGCCGCCGCTGGCGTCGATGCCGGCCACATCGGCATTGAGCTCGACCCGCCCGCCCAGGTCCTCGAACAGTTTCACCAGCCCCTTGACCAGCGCGCCGGTGCCGCCCTTGGGAAACCATACGCCCCACTTGCGTTCCAGCGCGTGGATCAGGGTATAGATCGATGAGGTGGCAAACGGGTTGCCGCCCACCAGCAACGAATGAAAGGAAAACGCCTGGCGCAGGCGCTCATCCTCGATAAAGCTCGCCACCTTGCCGTACACGCTGCGCCAGGCCTGCAGGCGCGCCAGTTGCGGCCCGGCCTGGATCATGTCGCGAAAGGTCAGGAACGGCACGGCCCCCAGCTTGAGATAACCCTCCTCGAACACTGCCTTGGAATACGCCAGGAAGCGCTGGTAACCGGCCACGTCCTTGGGGTTGATCGCATGGATCTGCCGGTCCAGCCCGGCCTGGTCATTGACGTAGTCGAACCGCGTGCCGTCTTCCCAGCACAGGCGGTAGAACGGCGACACCGGCAACAGCTCGACATAATCGGCCATGGGCTTTTTGGCCAGCGCAAACAGCTCCTCAATCGCACTCGGGTCAGTGATGACGGTGGGGCCAGCATCGAAGACAAACCCCTGGTCTTCATACACATAGGCCCGGCCGCCGGGCTTGTCGCGCTTTTCCAGCAACGTGGTCTGCACGCCACCCGCCTGCAGGCGGATCGCCAGGGCCAGCCCGCCGAAACCTGCGCCAATCACTACTGCTTGTTTTGCCTGGGTCATGAATGTTTCTCGAAATGCCGGGGCAAGTGGCGCAGCGCCGCGCGCATGGCCTCACCCACAGGGACAGGAGGTTTACCGGAAAGGATGCGCAGTTTGTCGAACACATGGCTGCGGCCTGAATAAAAGCGGCCGATCAGCCCTTCAGGCAAGCCGTAGAAACGCTGCATGACCTGCCAGCGATTATCGGCGCGCCCGGCCAGAAACAACATGCGATTGAGCAGGCGGTAAAAGCCCTGGCGCTGCCACTGGTGATCCGCCAAAAGACCGATGCCACGCGCCAGGGCCTCGGCATCAAGGTCGGTCTGTGTGGCGATCCAGTCAGCCAGTTGCACCGCATGGGGCAGCGAGTAGCCGGTGGTGCAATGGAACAGCCCGGCGCGCAGGCCCGACACCGGTTGCCTGAGCGTCTGCGCCTTGAAGGCGGCAAAGTCGCCGGCCAGGGTAATGGGCAGCACGCCGGTTTCTTCGCGCAGGCATTCACTGACGGTCCAGCCCTGCTGGCTGGCGTACTCGGCAATGTTCTGCCGCAGCTGCGCCGCCGACGCCAGCGGGCGGTCGACGTAATGGGTGTCTTCGATCAGCACGGTGTCTTCGCTGAACGGCAGCACATAGACGAAGCGGTAGCCGTCGCCTTGCGCCACCCGGGCGTCCATGATGATCGGCACCTCAAGCCCGTGCGGCTCACGCAGGCGCAGCAACTGGCCGAGAAACGCCTGCTGGCCCAGCACCAGATGAGCGCTGGGTTGCAGGCCGCGGCCGTCGATCACGGCACGCGCCTGCAAACATTCGCCGCTGTCGAGCACCACATGGCGGGCGCCAAGCTGGCGAATGCCGCACCCGGTGCGCAGGTCCTCGCCCAGTGTGTCGCGCAGCACGCTGGCAAAGCGCTCGGAGGTGATCGAGGCGTAACCACTGTTCAGGCGTCGCGAACGCTGCGGAAAATGCACGTCGTAACCCGGCCAGGTCTTGACGACCAATGGCGCCAGCCATTGCCGCTGCGCCGGACTCAGGTCGCCATCGTGAAACGACCAGGTGTGGTTGCCGCCCGGCTCGCTGTGCTGCTCGATGCATAACACACGCAGCTCGGGCCGCGTCTGTTTGAGGCGCAGGGCAATCAGCCCGTTGGCCAGCCCGGCGCCGGCCAGAATCAGATCCCAGATCACGCAAGTGCCTCCTTGGTAATGACCGGTTGCCCGGTCGCGATGGCCTGTTCGACGATATCGGCGGCGCGACGCACGCCGCCGGCCTGTTGCAGTTCAGTGGCCAGGCGCTGCAAGGGCTCGCCCGGCCATTGCAGCACCTGGGTCAGACTGTGGGCAATGCGCGCCGCACTGGCGCGGCGGCTCAATGACAGGCCAATGCGCCGGTAATCGATCCGGGCCGCCACCCCCGGTTGATCGAAGGCGATGGGCATGACCAACATCGGGGTGTGCGCCGCAATGGCATCCATCACCGTGTTCAGCCCGCCATGGGTGATCACCGCATCGGCCTGTTCCAGTGCCCAGCGTTGCGGGGCAAAATCGGTCACCCAGGTGGCGCCATCGCGTAGCAGCACGCTTTCCTGGGCAGCATTCAAGGCCCCGCAATGGGCGATCAGCAACTGCGCGTCCAGGTGACGGCAGGCCATGGCCATCTGCTTGAACATGCCCAGACGGTCGCCCTGCAGCGTACCGAGGCTGGCGAAAACCAGCGGACGCTGGTCCTTGATCGGCCAGATGCCCGGCGTCTCGTTGACCGTGGTGCGCAAGGGGCCGACGGCATGAAAATGCGCCGGTTGCGCCTGGCGTGGAAAATCGAACCCTTCAAAGGTCTGGCTGATCTGCGCCAGCGGCGAAAGACACTCGTGCAAACCGTCACGCGGCGGCACACCCAGTTGCCGCGCCACCCCATGCAAGGCATGGCGCAGCGGCCGCATCAGCCAGTCATGCACCTGGCGACTGCCCTCGTACAGACGCAGGCTGCGCTCATCGGTGCCATAGGCGAACGGCATCACCGGCAAGGGCAACTGTGGCTCGCGATTGATCGGCAAGGCGCAGGCCAGCGATATGAACGGCAACCCCAGCGCTTCGGCCACCAGGCCCCCGGCGGCTTCCATCTGGTCACACAACAGTGCATCGATCTGGCATTGCTGCAAGGCGCCGGGCAGCTCGGCGGCCAGCATGGCGGTGCTGGCCGCCAGGTCCTGGATGATGCGCCGCAACCCCAGCGGAAGGCTCGGCCGGGCGGCGCGGCGCAAGACCGCGGCCAGGCTGCCAGGCGGATGGCTGGCCGCGCCCAGAGTGACGAAATCGATACGGGGGTCGCTCAGCCAGGCGCGGGTGTCGGCCTGCTGAAAAAAGGTCACCCGATGGCCACGGTTCAAGAGCGTCGCGGCCAATGCCTGAAACGCCTGGAAGTGACTGTAGTAGGCCGGTGCCACGACCCCGAAGTGACTCATGACCGATAGGGCGCCGATTGATACGAGCCCACCAGCCGCGCCTGGCGCAAGGCCGCAAGGTTGGCCGATCCGGTGCAGAAACAGGCGATGCGCAACTGGCGGATCATGATTTCGAAGTGATCGATCACCGCTTGCGTCGAGACGGTGGCGGCCTGCAGGACCCCGGCCGCCTGACCGACCAGATCGGCCCCCAGGTGCAGGGCCTTGGCCGCATCCACACCGTTGCGGATACCACCGGAGGCAATGATTTTCACCTCGGGCAGTGCCTGGCGCACATTGACCAGGCTGATGGCGGTCGGAATGCCCCAGCCGGCGAAAGCCATGGCCACTTCCCGGTCGGCCGGCGTGCGGGCCCGATGGCCTTCGACCGCCGCCCAGCTGGTGCCGCCCTGCCCGGCCACATCGAGCACCTGGACACCGGCCTCGACCAGCGACCGGGCCACCTGGGCCGACAGACCGGCGCCGACTTCCTTGACGATGACCGGCACCCCGAGGCTGTCGACGGTGCGGGCTATGGCGTCCAGCACACCGCGCCAGTCGCGGTCGCCCTCGGCCTGCACCGCTTCCTGCAAGGGGTTCAAATGAATGATCAAGGCATCGGCCTGCAGGCTGTCCACGGCGCGGTGCGCCAGGTCCAGGCCGTCAGGGCCGAGCAATTGTGCCGCGCCCAGGTTGCCCAGCAACGGGATGTCCGGCGCCAGGCGGCGCAATTCGCCGGTCAAGCCCTGGTCGCTGCCGCCTTGCAGGCCGACCCGCTGCGAGCCCACGCCCATGGCAATGCCCAGCGCCTGGGCCGCTTCGGCCAGGTGCCGGTTGATCGCCGTGGAGCGCTGGGCCCCCCCGGTCATGGAACTGATCAACAAGGGCGCACGCAAAGAGATGCCAAGCAGATGGCTACCGAGGTCAATCTCGTCCAGACTCAGCTGCGGCAATGCGCAATGCTCGAACCGCAGCGCCTCAAGTCCGGAACCGGCGCCATGAGCGTCGTCCAGGCTGTCGAGCACGATATTGAGATGATCATCCTTGCGCCGGCTTAAATCGTGTTCACTCATGACAGTTGTGTGTCCCTGGAATCATTTCGAATGAAGCGTTGTCTCTACATGTGAATCAAAGTTGTACAAGGTACACTGCTTTGCACAACTTACGTACAAGATGCTGCTCTTCAGGCACCTGGGAACGCCAGTCGTTCCGTCCCAAGAAGCGAGCGGACAAAACCTTTGCCA
Organism: Pseudomonas ovata; assembly: GCF_003131185.1. Lineage (GTDB taxonomy): Bacteria > Pseudomonadota > Gammaproteobacteria > Pseudomonadales > Pseudomonadaceae > Aquipseudomonas > Aquipseudomonas ovata. Next base: position 73,878 of record NZ_QFFU01000015.1, read on the forward strand.
GGATGACCCAAGCGGGTTGTCTGCCACGATTCAGGATTCGGACATGACCCCAGCAGCAGCGTGCACACCTCTAGAAAACGGCTTTACAGAGCACCTGGCAAAGGTGCGTGCAAGCGTCGAACAGCGTCTGGATGAATTGCTGCCCGAAAGTGGTAACGAACGCGACCTGATTGTGCTGGCGATGCGCGAAAGCACCCTGGCCCCCGGCAAGCGCATGCGCCCCATCCTGCTGATGCTGGCCGCCGAAGGCCTGGGCCAGAACGGCCGGCAGGCGCTGGAGCTGGGTTGCGCCGTGGAGATGGTCCACGCCGCCTCCCTGGTGCTGGACGACATGCCGTGCATGGACGACGCCAAGCTGCGCCGCGGGCGCCCCACCGTGCACCTCAAGTTCGGTCAGGACGTGGCGATCCTCACGGCGGTGGCGTTGTTGAGCCGGGCCTTTGCGGTGGTGGCCGGGATCCAGGACCTGCCTGCGGCCACGCGCACGCAACTGGTCGAGGTGCTGGCCAATGCGGTGGGCATGCAGGGGCTGGTGCGTGGACAGTTCCAGGACCTGCGTGAAGGCCAGGGCGAACGCTCGGCCGAGCAGATCGCCTGCACCAACACACTCAAGACCGGCGTGCTGTTCAGCGCCATCATGGACATGGCCTGGATGGTGAGCGACGCCGCCGCCGACAAGCGTGCGGCCCTGCAAGGCTTTGCGATGGAACTGGGCCAGGCCTTCCAGCTGTACGACGACTTGCAGGACAGCAGCCCTGACAACGCCAAGGACCAGGGCAAGGACGAAGGCAAGTCGACCTTTATTTCCCTCTATGGTCCGCACAAGGTGACCCAGCAACTGCACCAGCACCTGCATACCGCCCAGGCGCACCTGGACGCCGCCTTCGAAGGCGAGCAACACCTGGTGCGCTACCTGCAGATGATCTTCAACAAGGTGACCACCAGCTGAATCGGCCTTGTAGGAGCCCGCTTGCCGGCGACCGGCTGCGTCAGCAGTCGTAAATTTTCAGCGTTTCATAGATTTCTGCGAGCGCTTCGCACTCGGTCGCGGGCAGAGCGCGCTCCTACAGCGCGCCAGGCTTGCGACCGGCAAACGAGTGGGCCAGGGTGCCGCCGTCGACCAGGTCCCACTCGCCACCCAGTGGAATGCTGTGGGCTATAGGGGATCGCGCAAAGAGCGGTAGGCGCGGCAGCGCGGCGGATGATCGGTTACCGGGCCAGTTCGGCCACCGCCTTGCCCAGGCCTTCAGCGTCGGTGAAATGCTTTTCCTGGGTGACCACGCCCTTGTCCAGCTTCAGCCATTGCACGCTGTCACGGTCACCGGCATAGCGGGCGGCCACGCGGCCGTCCTGATCGAGCAGGATGCGGTACTTGGCCGAACGCATTGCCGGGATGATCACCGGTTTCATCAGCGAAGGCATCATCTCGATGTCCGCGACGTAGATCACCTGGCGCGCGTCCAGATACCCCGGTGCCTGATCTTCGAAGGCGGCATTGACCATGCGCGCGGCCGACATGCTGCGCGCCACCAGCAACACCTGCGCCTTGTCGTCCAGCGTGTAGGCCTGCTCATGCTGATCAAGCAGGGTCCAGCGCACCACAGGCTGTATGGGTGTGTCGGCCAGGGCGGTCATGGAAGTCAGCAGGGCGAAAGCGGCAAAGGCCAGGCGCATGGGTTGTTATCCTCAGGATCGGCAGGCAGCGGGAAAAGCCGCTGCCGGGCAGTGCAGCTTAGTGCCTGGCAGCGGCAAAAGGGTTCAATGGTGCAGGTAAACATGCCGCAGCGACAATCGCTTACACATTAAACCGCCCCAGCAACTGGCTCTGCTGCTGAACCTGCTCGCCCATCAGCCCGCATTGACGCACCTGTTCTTCGGCACCGGCGGCCACTTCGTGGCTGATGTCGCGAATGTTGGTGGTGTTGCGGTTGATTTCCTCGGTGGTGGCGCTCTGCTCTTCGGCAGCGGTGGCGATCTGGGTGTTCATGTCGTTGATGTGCACGATCGCCTGGCGGATGCGCGTCAGCATCTCATTGGCGGCACCGGCCTCCTCGGCGGTCTTGCTGGCGCTGTCGCGGCTTTTCTGCATGCGCGACTCGGCCTGGCGTACACCTGACTGCAACTGGTCGATCATCAGGCGGATTTCCTGGGTCGACTTTTGCGTGCGTGACGCCAGGGTACGTACTTCGTCGGCGACCACGGCAAACCCGCGTCCGGACTCGCCGGCGCGCGCCGCTTCGATGGCCGCGTTGAGCGCCAGCAGGTTGGTCTGCTCGGCAATGCTGGTGATCACCGACAGGATCGACTCGATGTTATCGCTCAGGCGCGCCAGCTCAAGGACCGCGCTGCCGGTATCTTCCATCTCTGCGGCCAGGTGCTTGATCGCCTCGGTGGAACGCAGCACCACCCGCTCGCCGTTCTCGGCTTCCTGGTTGGCGGCCAGCGCGGCCTGCGCGGCCACCTGGGCGTTGCGTGCCACGTCTTCGGCGGTCGAGGACATTTCCTGCATGGCCGTGGCCAGTTGATCGAGCTCCTGCAATTGACGCTGCAAGCGGCTGTCGGCCTGGTTGGCTTCGTGCGAGGTCAGGGCCGTGCTCTGGCGCACCTGGTTGGAGGTGCCGAGAATCTGGCTGACCAGGTTCTGCAGGCTTTGCAGAAAGTCGTTGAACTCCCTGGAGACAATCGCCACTTCATCGTTGCCGTGGGTTGGCAGGCGCCGGGTCAGGTCGCCCCCGCCGCTGTTCACTTCCTTGATCGAGCGATGCAGCAGGTCCAGCGGTTTGAGCAGATGACGCATGAACGAGCCCAGCACCACCAGGCTGATGATCACCCCGAGCAAGGTGGCCAGAGCGGCGCGCCAGCTCAGGCTGTTGGCCTCGGCCATGACGATCTGCTTGTCCAGCACCACCCCGATGTACCACTCGGCCCCGCGCAACTGCGATAACGGTGTGAAGGACACCAGCAAGGTCTCGCCGCCCACCTTGAGTTCCTGCAGGGTGCCGGTCAGGGCCGGCTGCTGGCCGTCGAACAACTGGCTGTAGTTCTTGCCGTTCATGTCGGCCTTGGGATGGGAAATAATGTTACCGCTCTTGCTGAGCAGAAACGCATAGCCGGCACCGTTGAAGTCCAGGGTATTGACCGCATCGACCACGGTCTTAAGGCGCAGGTCGCCGCCCAGCACGCCAGTCAATTGCCCGCCATTGCGCAAGGGCGTGACTGCCGAGATCAGGTTTTCACCGCTGGTACTGTCGATGTAGGGTTCGGTCAGTACCGTCTGGCTGGCCGCCTTGCCCTGCGCATACCAGGGCCGGGTACGGCCGTCGTAATCGGCCTTGGGCTGCCAGGAATCGAGGTTCTTCAAGGTCTTGCCGTCGCTGGCCTGCGAGCCGAAGATCATGATGAATTCGTCCTTGAGCACCGGGCTGTTGATGCTGCGCTCGATCTGCTCGGGGCTGTAGTTGCCGGCGATATTCTGCACTGTCAGGTCCATGAGCTTGAGCTTGGCGTTGAGCCAGTTCTCGATCTGCCGGGCCAGCGCACTGCTCGACTCACTGATGCTGGCTGATGTCTGCTTGTAGAGCGAATCGCGCACCTGGCTGATTTGCGTGAACGACAACAAGCCGGTGGTGAGAAACAACACACCGGCCGCCGCCAGGCTGATCTTTTGAACGATTTTCAACGGCATGCTCCTGCAAAGCCCGGTTAACAAATCTTTACACGCGCACCGTAATGGCTATCTGAGGGCAAATCAACCGAGGGCCACCTTTATATCCATTTGAGGTGTTTTTGCAGTGCACTGTCACAGGCCGGTCATCCACAAGGCGCAGTATCGGGCCTTTTGCGTGGCGATTGGTGCACATTGACTTGCTCAAGGTCGCTATATTGCCGGGCCAGCCAGTGCATCAACCAACACACATTTCAAGGAGAGGACGTGGCGACCAATATCATTACCCGCGCAGGCCACGACAAGCTCAAGGCCGAACTGGATCATCTATGGCGGGTGTACCGCCCGGAAATCACCCAGAAAGTCAGCTGGGCGGCCGCGCTGGGCGACCGCAGCGAAAATGCCGATTACCAGTACAACAAGAAACTGCTTCGGGAAATCGACCGGCGCGTGCGCTACCTGCGCAAACGCCTGGAAGATGTGAAAGTGGTCGACTACTCACCCGAGCAGGAAGGCCGGGTGTTCTTCGGCGCCTGGGTCGAGATCGAAAACGAGCAAGGCGACCAGAAGACATTCAGGGTCGTGGGTTATGACGAAATCCACGGCCGCAACGATTACATCTCGATCGATTCGCCCATGGCCCGGGCGCTGTTGAAAAAGCAGGAGGACGACGAAGTGGTGGTCGCCACGCCGACAGGGGAAGCCGTCTGGTTCATCACCCGCATCCACTATGAGGCGCCATGACACTCACACGCTTCATTCGAACTGATGCCGATTGTCCGGCGTGATCAGCTGGAAAGGCACCCAGATCAAAGAGGTCTCCAATGGCTGACCCTGGGCCAGGCGAAGTGCTGCATCCACGGCTTGCCTGGCCTGGCCTGCGGCGTCCTGGAAGACGCTGACCGCCAGTTTTCCACTGGCCATCAATTGCAATCCATCCGGTGTGCCATCGATGCCACCGACCAGGTAGTCTTTGGCCTGCTTGCCAGCCTTCTCCAGGCCCATGATGGCGCCAATGGCCATTTCGTCGTTATTGGCGGCAATGATCGAAAAGTCCAGGCCTTGCTTGACCCAGTCGTTCACCACGGTGGCGGCCTGGTTACGCTCCCAGTTGGCCACCTTTTTCTGCACGATTTTCATGCCCGGGTATTTGGCGACGACGTGTTCCACATCCTCGGTGCGCATCCGCGAAGCGGCATTGCCGGGATCGCCTACCACTATGACCACGTTGCCTTTGTAGCCGGCACGACGCGCCAGTTCTTCCATTTGCAGCGTGCCGGACTCCAGCTCGTTGGAGCCGACGTAGGCGGTTTGTGCTGCCAGCTTTTCCAGCGCCGGGCTACGGTTGACAAAGACCAGCGGGATCCTGGCCGCGTCAGCCAGCTTCATCATCTGCGCCGAACTTTTGTCGTCGACCGTCGCCACAATGATTGCGTCCACTTTAGAATCGATCAGGTTGCGAAACTGCCTCATCTGCAAGTCGGCGTTGTCCTGACCGTTCTCCATGAAGACATCGGCACTCACCGAGGTCGCGTGCTGCTGCACGCTGTTGCGCAGAAGCGTCTGGAAATTGTCATCGTACTTGGCCATGGCGACACCCAGCAGCGGTGTAGCGGCCTGAGCCAGGCCGGTGATGAACAGCATCGAACCCAGAATGAGCATTGACCCTGCTTTCATTTTTCTGACCTCCAAGGGTCAAACTTTGAATTGTTGAAGCAGCTCGCGCTGCACACTGGCCATCTTCGACAGGCTCTGGCTACTGCTCGCTGACTGCTCGGCGCCGTCAGCGGCCTGCTGGGCAGAATCGTTGATCTGAATGACCATCCGGCTGGTGTCTTGCACGGTGGCGCTCTGTTGCTCGGTGGCCGCGGCAATCTGGATATTCATGTCGCGGATGGTGCCGACCGCCTCGCTCATCGACAGCAGCAACTCCCCGGCACCCGAGGCCAGCGTCACACACTGGCTCGATTGCTGTTGGCTTTCGTTCATCACCTGCACGACCGAATGAATCTTTTCCTGCATCTTGCCGATCACGTCCTGGATTTCCCCGGTCGAGGTCTGGGTACGGCCGGCCAGTGAACGTACCTCGTCAGCGACCACGGCAAAGCCTCGACCCTGCTCGCCGGCGCGAGCCGCTTCAATGGCGGCATTGAGGGCCAGCAGGTTGGTCTGCTCGGCGATGGCACGGATCGCCACGACAATGCCCTCGATGCTCTGGCCATACCGTTGCAGCTCGTCAGTGACTTCGGCAGCCTTGTTGACCTGTTCGGCCTGCTGGCGAATATTGACGATGGTTTCAGACACACGCTCTTGCACCGCATCGGTCAGGTCGCGGGTATCGTCCACGGCCTTGCGCGTATCCTGCGCGCGCCGTGCAACCTCCTCCACCGTGCTTTCCATTTGCGTCATGGCCGAGGCGGCCGATTGCAGCTTGTCCTTTTGCTCATCCACCACGCGGGTGGTCTGTTCACTGTTGAGGGCGTTGTTTCCTGCGGTGACGGCCAGGGTGTCGGCCGAGCGGATCAGTTCGGTAAAAATCGTGCGCAACGCCCCGGTCAGTTCATTCAGGTAACCGCCCAGCTCACCAAATTCATCCCGGCGACTGACATCGAAGCTGACGCGCATATCGCCGCCGGTCAGTTGCTTGAGGACTTCACGGAAGGCGGCCAGCGGTCTGCGCAGGCTGAAAGCGACCCAGAGACCAATGAGCACCGCCGCCACCATTGCCAGGACACAGGCGAGCAGCAACCAGGTGCGGCCGGTACTGATGGTGGCATTGGCAGCATCCCTGGCCTGATTGGCCACTTCAAGCGCCTGACTGCCGAATTGACCGATCTGCGCCAGGGTGGATTGCAACGTGGTCTCGACTGCCTGGCGTTGCTGCAGCACTTGTGCGTCCAGTTGCGCTTCTGCCTGATAAGCCCGAAACAGCCCGTCGGCCGCCGTCAAGTCCGTCAGCAGGCGATTGACCATGACCCCGGTGATCCGTCCGATCCTTGGATCGACCGCCGTCATGGCCTGCAGGCGCGTATTGATCACTTCGTCCTGCAGATTGAGTACGCGCTGCAAGACGCCGATATCGGGTGTGGCGGCGTGCGCAGCCAGGCCGTCGTAGGCTTTATTGACCTCAAGCAACAACTGTTCTGCGGCGGCGACTTGCGCTACTGCGTCTTCACTGCGTGCGCCGGCAATGTAATCACGTAAATAACGGGTCAATTGAGCCGCTTGCACGGTGCTGTAGCTTTGCAATAAGCGGTTCAACGCCAGTTGTTGCACGTGCGCGCGATGCACGGCGATCAGGGCCTTGGCCTGTTCGGCGTAAACACTGACGGACTGACGTTCTTGCGCGAGACTGGCCCGCAGTTCATCGCGATCGCCGATATAAGCATCGGTGCGTCCCAGCAACTCGTTGAATTGACGAATACTGTCATCAAACGGTTGTTGACCGGCATCAATCTGCGCCAGGTTATCGTTGATCAAATTGGCCAACAACGCCTGGTGGGCGCGCAGGATATACACATACAACTCGCTGGCGGCGCGACTCAAGGGCGCCGACTGGCCAGTGATCACGGTCAAACGATCACTGATGGACCGTGTGTTCTGATAGCTGAGACCCGCCATTGCCAACAGCAATAGCACCAATACCGCAAACCCGCCGATTACTCGCTGCAAAATGGTCATGGACGCCCTCTTTGGTTTTTATTCGTGAGCTTTCGATACCCAAGCCGGTCTTTAACCAAGGTGCCATGTTGGCTATCGACCCGGCGCAAGGAACCTTGATAGACGCCAGCGCCCTTGCGACCACTTTATTATTGCCCGCCCGCTCCTCTTGCTTCGTCATGCGCCTGACGCCTCTTACAAACCTTTGATAGATAAGCGCATTCATCCAGCGGCAAGGGCATGGGGCACGGCTGTCTCAACGGGACATCATGCACGTCTTGAAAAACGCTGACGCGCCATCCATTTTGCAGACCGCAATGGACAGGTGCTTGAGAAATAATGCCGCCTGACCAGATTCTGAAGCATTTGGCAGGTACAATCGCGCCATCACGAAGGCTCAGAATCGGCCTGAAAGCCGCCATACAGAGCTCTCAAGCATGACTACATGGAGGTCAGGATGGAAACGTCGGTTGATGTAATCCGCACGCAAATCAGGAACGCAGAGCCCGTACTCAAAATGCTGGACGAGCGCATGGAGGCGATTGAATTCGATCCGCGTGTGCCATCGAGCGTGGAAGCGGCGACGGTCAGGGTAAAGCAGATCGTCGAAGACCTGATGACCCCCTTCAAGGCCAACCCGGTGCTGGGCCCCCTGGCCGCCGAACTCAAATCAAATTACCTGGATAACATCCGATTTCGCGTCAGCGAGGCGCGCAAGGCATAGCGGCACGTTATCGATCAGGCCCTGCACAATAGGCGTCCAGGGCAGCACTGGCCTGTGAGACGGCTTTTCGATAGCGGTTGAGTTCGGCCCACTCCTCCTCACTGGAGGGATAAGGTGCCGAGTCGAAGTGTTTGCGGTACGCGGTGTAGGCATCGGCCAGGTGTTGCTCCAGCCGTTCGACTTCTGCTCGTTCACGGTGTGGCATGGCGATCTTCTCCGGTAGTGAAAAACCTAATGAAGCGTCAGCTTGCGCTCCAGATCCGGGGCACAACGCTTGAGCAACGAGCGGATCGGGCCGCGTATATCCCGCTTGCACAGTTCCTTGACCGAAAGCCACCGGCAATCGTCGATCTCATTGCACGGGCGTGGTTTCCTGGACGCTGCCCTGCGCGCTTCGAAAATGAAATGGATGACCGCCTCTTCCCGGTAGGTGGAGACGAACGTCAGCGAGTTGAACTCAAGCCCGGTTTCCTCGGCCATTTCCCGCAAGGCTGCGGCCTTGGGGGTTTCTCCACGCTCGACCCGCCCCCCTGGCAGGTTCCATTTGGCTTTGCGCTTGCGCACAAACAGGATCTCGTCGTCACGGCAGTAAATCACCGTGGCACGCCGCTTGAGGTGTTTGGATTTCTCCGACGAGCTGGCTGTTCCCATGATCGATCCTTTCACTGAGTCCATTCGAAAACCGCACAGCCAAACCGGACAACAGACTGCTGTCCCCATACTGAGCTGCTCAGGTGTCGGTATGATGACCAGACCTGTGAAATGAAAGTTCAGAGTGCGCCGCCCGTCGGCACCGCCAAGGTTTACCCCAGCGTAATCAACCCTTGGCGCGCAATGCGCGTGAGGTCGTGAATCACACTGGCGGCACTGGCCGGATCCGGCGCATGGATCACTGCCAGGTCGAACTCATCGTTGCGGTAGGCCGCCAGCGACTGGGTGGTGTCGACGAACTGCAACAGGAAGGCACTGGCCTTGCCGCCCTTGCGCGGCCAGCCATCGAGGTAGCGCAACAGCGTGGACTGGTGCGCGCCACCGAGCAGGATACGGGGGTTCTTGCGCCCGATGTAGGCGGTGATGGGCGAGAGGCGCAAAGGACGTTGCAGCGAACGGCGAAGGGATTGGCTCATGATGGATACTCGGCCTCACAGGTTCCGCTGGGCAGCGGTGGGAGGCGACACCGAACCAACGTTTTAGCGGTATTTCGGCTTTCGCCAGGCGCCCCGCAAGTAGTTGTTAAATCGGCGCTGACGGCAATCCTAGAGACGCCCCTGCGCCTTGTCAATTGCCAGAAACAGCTCGCCCCGGCAGCCAGTGGCTGCCGGGGCGAGGTCATGCGTGCAGGTCACCCTCAGAGACGGCGGGCGATGGCGCCATCGAGCGACAGTTTGCCGGCACCTTCGATCAGCACCGCCAGGGCGCCACCGAGCAAGGCCAGGGCAAACTCGTAACCGTTGTTGCTCATGAACAGGCCGTTGCTCAAGTGCACCGAGACAATCGCCACCGCCAGCAGGAAGACCAGCACCGCAGCCGCCGGACGGGCCAGCAGGCCGAGCAGCAGGGCCAGGCCGCCGAAGAACTCACCGCTGCCGGACAACAGCGCCATCAGGTAGCCGGGGTTGAGGCCGATACTGGCCATCCACTGCCCGGTGCCTTCCAGCCCGTAGCCGCCAAAGGCGCCGAACAGTTTCTGGCTGCCGTGAGCAATGAAAATGATGCCGACGATGATGCGCACAGCGGTGAGGCCGAAACCTGCACGGGTGGAGAGAAGGGTATTGAGCAGCGCTTTCATGTGGGTGATTCCAATAAGGTGATGAGCGGGAATGGCGCCATCTTAATCGAACCAGCCAATATGAAAATCACAAAAATTGCCGCATAAATATCGAATTAATCGATTATTTGCGCGCCGCATAAGTCGCCTGGCGCGGCCCTTCCAGTGACGCCCGCTGGCGGTCAAACGCCAGGTAATACTTGTTCACACTATTGACGAACATGACCACGCCCGCGCCGTTCTGCTCCATGGCCACCCGCTCGGTCTGGAAAAACCATTTGTCGGGGTTCAAGCCACGTTTGCGCGCTTCCTGGCGCATCTTCTGGACGCGTTCCGGTCCCAGGTTATAGGCCGCCAGTACGAAAGCCATGCGCTCACGGTCGTTGATCTTGCGGCTGGCAAAAAACTTGCGCTGGATCAGCGCCATGTAGCGCGACGCGGCCTGCACATTGCCATCGGCGTGCTGGATGTTGTTGACCCCGACACGCCGGGCGGCCGACGGCGTGATCTGCAGCAAGCCGGTGGCCCCGCCACTGCCCTTGGCGCTCGGGTCCAGCTTGGACTCCTTGAACGCCAGGGCCGCCAGGTCGAGCCAGTCGATGCCTTGCGCCTCACCGTGGCGCTGCAGAATCGGCCGCAGTTGTTCAAGGCGCTGCAGGTTATTACGGGCCAACGGGCTGTTGACCCGGTACAGGGATTTATAGGCTTTTTCGAACGCCTGATCCTGCTGGGCCGGCGCTTTGTAGGTGCTCAGAAAGCGGTCGACATCGGCTTGCAGCAACCGGGCGTCCTGGCGCACGAACCAGCTGATATCGCCTTCGGTGCCGAACTTGAGGTTGCGATCCACCCGCAACCTGGGCATCACCCGCGCCCAGCGTTCGGCAATCGGCTGTTCCACCACGGTCAACGGGTAGATCCCGGCCTGGACCATCTCCATCACATCTTCCACCGCCAGGCTCGGATCGGCCCACTCGATGTGCACCGGCGCCAGCTTGCGCAGCGCCAAGCGCTGGTTCAGCCGCTGCACTGCGACATCGGCCACGCTGCCGGCCGGCAGGCTCAGGGTGCGGCCAGATAACTGCTCAAGCTGCTTGAAGCTGCGCTGCCCGCGAGCGCCGACCAGCACCAGTGGCACATCGGCGACAATGGCGCGGCTGGCCACTACGCCCTTGACGGCCTGCTCGTCGAGCAGTTCGCTGGGCGCCACCAGGTCGCCCTCACCACGCAGCAAGGCCCCGAGCAACTGGTCCTTGGCCTTGGGAATGAACTTGACCGTAATCTTCTGCCCGGCCTTGTCCTGGCTGTTGAGGTAACGCTCGAAGGCTTGCAGGCGATGGTACTCGACGCCGATTTCCTGCCCCTTGACGTCGCCTGAGCTATTGCGGCTCTGGTTGACCAGCACCCGCAGCACCCTGCTGGTGCGAATGGCCGGCAGGTCGCGGACCTGGGGGGCCTTGTGCACCGCATGTGGCCCGCTCTGACGGGTTTCACGCGCTTCACGGGCCTCAGCCAGCGGGGCGACCAGAGACAGGGGCAAGGACAGGCAGACAACAGACAAAAGCGCGGCTCGGATCATTCGCTCTCCATGGGTATTCCAGGGTGGTCAGACAGAAAAAAGGACCCTGGCGATGACGCCATGATCCCTTCAGGTGTTGCCAAAAGCGTTGAACCGTCGGGCTCAAGGGGTTGAATGCACAGCCTTTTCGGGTCGTTGCGCAGGCTCTGGTATGCTCGGACGCATTCAGCCAGAGGTAGCACCATGCAATTGATCGACATCGGCGTCAACCTGACCAACGCCAGCTTCGCAGCCGACCGACCGGCGGTGCTGCAGCGCGCGTACGCCGCCGGCGTCGCCCAGTTGGTGCTGACCGGCACCAGTCTGGCGTGCAGCGAAGAGAGCCTGAACCTGTGCCATGAGCTGGACGAAAGCGGCCAGCGGCTGTTCTCCACCGCCGGTGTACACCCGCATTCGGCCAGCGACTGGAACAGCGACAGCGAACGCACCTTGCAGGCCTTGCTGCAGCAGGACCGGGTGCGCGCCGTGGGTGAATGCGGGCTGGACTTCAACCGTGACTTCTCGCCACGCCCCCAGCAGGAACGCGTGCTGCACGCGCACCTGGCGCTGGCTGTGCAACTGCAACGGCCAGTGTTCCTGCATGAGCGCGACGCCGGCGAGCGCCTGCTGGACATCCTGCGCGACTACCGCGACCACCTGCCGGCCGCCGTGGTGCATTGCTTTACCGGTGAGCAGCAGACGCTGTACCGCTATTTGGACCTGGACCTGCACATCGGCATCACCGGCTGGATCTGCGATGAACGCCGGGGCAGCCATTTGCACCCGCTGATGCGCGACATTCCGCGCGGGCGCCTGATGCTGGAAAGCGACGCGCCCTGGCTGCTGCCGCGCAGCCTGCGACCCAAGCCGAAAAAAGGCCGCAACGAGCCGGCCTTCCTGACCGAAGTGCTGCGCGAAGTGGCCCTGCACCGGGGTGAACGCATCGAGGACCTGGCCCGCCACACCACTGACTGCGCCCGGGCGTTTTTCGGATTGCCGCAGTGGCCAGATGAAACATCTGGCGTTCTTGATCCAGATCAATAGCCGAGCCGAGAATTAAGGCAATGTGACATCACCTTGCCGATACCTCAGACGACTAGAAGACCACTCATGGGCTCATGGCTTAGCAACCTCTCCTTGAAGTACAAGTTCTGGGCCGTGAACACGGTCGCGTTCTTCACCACCCTGATGCTGGTGCTCTATGCCTTGCAACTGGAGCAACAGGGGCGCCAGGACACCGCCCGGCAGACGGCGCAAAGCCAGGCGCGTGTGCTGGCGGCATGGCCCGCCGCGCAGGCGCTGCCTGCCGACACCGACACCCTGGTCTACAGCGCCGGCACTAGCCCCCTGGTGGCCGGACAGCCAGTGCCGGCACTGGCCTCGGCACGCGGCTGGGTCGATCTGGATACGCCGCTCAAGGACCGCACCCTGTTCGGGGCCCAAGTCATCGAACGCACCGATGGCCAGCGCCTGGCGGTGCTGGCGTATGCCCCCACCTTCGGTCAACTGCTGCTGGAGCGCTTCACCCAGTACGCGCTGGCCGTGGGCGTGCTGATGGTGCTGATGCTGTGCGCCTCGCAGTTGCTGATCCGCTTTCTGCTCAGCCAGCTCAACGCCCTCAAGGATGTGATGCTGCATGTCGAGCGCAGTGGCGACCTGTCGGCCCGCGCGCCCCAGGGCAGCCAGGATGAAGTCGGGCAAATGGCCAATGCCTTCAACGCCATGCAGGCCGGCTATCAGCGGGTGGTCAATACCGTGTCGCAGACCGCCGCGCGCCTGGACGTCGGCGCCGCCAGCCTGGCTGCCGGCATGAGCGGGGTGCGCCAGGGCATGCTCGGCCAGCAGAGCGAGACCGACCAGGTGGCCACGGCCATCAACCAGATGTCGGCCACCGTCTATCACATCGCTCAGCACGCCGGCACCACCCGCGACCAGTCGCAGACCGCCGACACCCTGGCCGGCAGCGGCAAACAGGTGGTCGACCGTGTGCAGGTGTCGATTGCCGGGCTGTCCAGCGGCGTGCAGCAGACCGCACGGATGATCCAGCGCCTGGCTGAAGACAGCCAGAAGATCAATGGCGTGGTCAACGTGATCCACAGCATCGCCGAACAGACCAACCTGTTGGCCCTCAACGCCGCCATCGAGGCCGCGCGTGCCGGGGAAATGGGCCGTGGCTTTGCCGTGGTCGCCGACGAAGTGCGCAACCTGGCCAAGCGCGTGCAGGCGTCTACCGACGAGATCACCGGCATGATCACCGACCTGCAGGCCGGCACCCGCGATGCGGTGGACTTCATGCAGGACAGCTCGTACAAGGCCGATGAATGCGTGCAACAGGCCCAGGAAGCCGGCGAAGCGCTGGCGGCGATTGCCCAGGCGGTGGCGCAAATGCGCGAAAGCAACACGCAGATCGCCGTGGCGGCGCAGCAGCAAAGCCAGGTGGCCGAAGAAATGAACCGCGCCGTGGTCAGCATCCGCGACGTGACCGACCGCACCGTGTCGCAGACGCTCGACTCGGCCAGCACCAGCACCGATCTTGCGACCCTGGCCGGCGAACTGAACCGCTCGATCGGGCAGTTACGGCTCTGACGACAAGCGCTGGATCGCCCTTTATCCAAAATGACCTACTGACTTTATCAGGTATTGAATCCACCTCGGTTGCATTTCTGCGGCGCGACTGGGCTGGAGATGATCGGTCTATCAACCCGATAGCCAGGCTCGATTCGCAGGCCGGCAGGCGACGGCCTAGACTTCAATCATTGCTCCGCACGGGCGGACACATGCATTGGAGAGGACCGTCATATGCTCAAGCGAATTGCTGACTTGCACTGGCATGCCCCCGACGCCAGCCAACCGCACACCACCCTGCAATTGATCGCCGCGCCGATCCTTGTGCTGGGTACCCTATTGCTGGTCAATGGGCTGGTCTCGACCAGCCTGACCTCGATTGGCGTCGGCGTGATCGGCCTGGTGGCCGCCGTGGCCCTGCAGCGTCACCACTGATCCGCTCTAGGGTCTGTTGCCGTTTCATCACGGCCGCGCCGGCGCCCGTTTTGCCGCGAGGCAAGGCAGGAGCCGCGACGTTTGGTCATTCCAAATGAGTGGCGAGTAACGCAGTCTCGCGGCAAAACAGGCCCGGCCCTTCGGGTTGCGTGCCCAATCTCGCCATGCGGTGTTGGAGGACTTGAAAAGGGAGTGACCCTTTTCTGCGTCCTCCGCCTGGCCTGGCGAGATTGGGCCCAGCAACGCGGCTCGTGCTGAAACGGCAACAGACCCTAGCCAAACACCGTTACCGTCTGCCGGCTGATCGCGATCAGGGCGCCATCAGGCGCTCGCAGGGTCGCGGCACAATGACCATACCCATCGCGGGCATGTTCGATTTCGGCGCGGTAGCTGCACCAGTCATGAGTAGACAGCGCCGGCTGTGGGTGCACGAACTCGATGGTCCAGGTCAGCGAACTGGCAGGTGTCGGCTTGTTCACCCAGGTCAGCAGGCCGCTGGGCCAGGCATCGACCAGTGCCAGCACGTGGGCTTCACTCAACGCCTGCTGCTCGGCGTCGCGCAGGCGCACATACCCCCCGATTACCGGTGACGGACTGTTACTGAACGGCAGGCCACCCAGCGCCCACTTGACGTCCATATGCTGAAGAAAATCGGGCATCGCACCCTTGACGAATGGCAGGGTAAAGCTCTCAGCCAGTGGTTTGAGTTCACTGATCGGCACCGGCGGCTCATAACGGGCCACCGACTCGCGTGGCGCGCCAAAACTGCCCTGCACCAGGGCGCAGGTCTGGCCGTTCTGGGTGGCGCGTCCCAGCACCTGGGTCACCGCCGACCCTTCGCGCAGGATCTCGACCTCGAAACTCACCGCCACCTCCGGCGCCACCGGCCCGACGAAGGTGATCGCCAGCGAGCGAACAGGACGCTCAGCCGCCACCTGCGCGCGCATGGCCAGGTATTGCAAGGCCGCCACCAGGCCGCCAAAACTGGCCCGGCCCTGCCCCCAGTGCGCCGGAATCACGACCGAGCGCGGGTTATCGTTGACCGCAGCAATCAGCTCGGCAAAGTTCATGGTGGCTCCATAGGTCCAGGGATCGAAGTGCAACGATCTTACCGAGCCCGCTGAGCAGACCTTGAAGTCATAAACGCCATAACTGCGGCCAGAATGACTTATTTACCGAAACAGGCCTTGCCAAGCCGCTCCAGTGCCACTTCACCTTGTTGCTCAGCCTGCACGATGCCGATCTGCCAGCCGGCGATGCAGGGTGCCAGGTCCGCGTGTTGACCGGCCAGCGCCAGCCATTGCAGGTGGTCATGCCAATCGCCCAGCGCGCCCTGCGCCTGCTTGAGCCGGGCGTGCATACCCTTGGGTTGGTGACTCAATGCCGGGTAGGCCTCGGACGCATAGCGCACCCGCTTGATCAGCAGGCGCAGGCGATGGCGATCGTGCGCCGGGTCGGCCATGGCTTCGCGCAGCTTTTTCCACTGTTTGTCCATGCCCTTCTCGATGCGCTTGCGCAGTCCCTTGAGTTGCCCGCCGCGCTGCTGCTGGCGCAACGACGCCGGCAATTGTTCGAGGTGTTTGAGCAGGCTCTTGAGTTCGGGACTGCTGGCCACCGGCGGGCAGGCCTGTTCCAGGTACTGGTCGCGCGGCAGGGCCAGGTCATGCCAGCCCTGCTCGTGCAGGAACGCGCTGAGCACCTGCAGGTCGCGCAGCGGCGTGGTCAATTGCCCGACCTCGCGGGCGGCCTGTTCCAGCGCATCGACCCCGCCCAGCCCGCGCAAGGGTCGCAGCAGGCTGCGCAGCCGACGCACCGTGGTGCGCAAATCGTGCAAGGCTTCGCTGTCGGTCGAGACGGCCAGGCGCGCCTGGCAGGCCAACAGCTTGACTTCAAGCGCCAGAATTTCGGCAATCAGATGCCCCACCATCGATGACATGCAGTACTCCAATCAGTTTATGAATGTTTGTCCTTGATGGTCGGCAAGCGCCACGGCAAGTCGCGCCGCAGGTGTTTCAAGGCGCGGCGCAAGCCCTGCAACGACGTGCCGTCAGCGGCGTAGCGCAGCACCATGAACTGCGCGATGAACGCCTCGATGGCCTCGGCCTGCTGCGGCAGCGCCAGCATCGCGCGTGCACCGAAGGCCTGTGCGCCCTCGCCCGGCAAGCGCCGCAGTCCATGCCGCGCCAGCAAGCGTTCGAACGCATGAAACAGCCGAAGTTGCGCATCGTTTTCACGTTGCCAGGGTTTGAAGATCCACAGTGCCATCAAGGCCAGGGCCAACGCCAGCCCGGCCACGAAGGCCGGTGCCTGCCAACCGGCAAACCAGCGGTCCAGCACCTGCAATTGCTGCTGGCCCTGATAGCCCAGTACCCAGCGCTGCCAGCCGTAGTTGAGGTTATCCCAGCTCAGGCGCACCGCATTGATCCACGGCACATGCCGATAGCGCAGCGCCGACATGGGCGAATCCGCCAGAAACGCTTCATCGGCCGACAGCGCCTGCTCCAGGCCCTGCTCGATGCGTTGCGGGGCCACCGCAGCGGTGGGGTCGACGCTGCGCCAGCCCGTGCCCGGCTGCCAGTACTCGACCCAGGCATGTGCATCGAACTGGCGCACGGTCAGGTACTGGCCGTCAGGGTTGAACTCACCGCCCTGATACCCGGCCACCACCCGCGCCGGGATGCCGGCCGCGCGCAGTACAAAGACCATGGCGCCAGCGTAATGCGCGCAAAAGCCCTGGCGGCTGGTAAACAGAAAGTCATCGATACTGTCCGGCCCCAGGGTCGGCGGCTTGAGCGTGTAGTGAAATGGCTGCTCGGCGAACCAGCCCAGCAACGCCTCGGCCAAGCGGTCCGGTTGCGGGTAGCGGCGCTTGAGATCAGCCGCCCACTGCCGCGCCTCGGGGTTGCCACGCGCCGGCAATTGCAGCGCCTGGTGCTGGATGTTGTCAGTGAGCTGCGGGTCGCGCAGTGCCTCGGGCCAGGAGTGCGCCGCGTACAGCAGCGCCTGGCTGACCGGGCGGCGACGCTGCAAGCGAAAGTCGCTCATCAGGCGCACTTCATCCTGGCCGGTCTCGGCCACGTCCAGGCTCGGCAGCCAGGGCCGGCCGCTGGGTTCAAGCACGATGCTGTAGCGCAATGGCTCACCGCGCTTGCTCCATTGCGCCAGTTGCACCGACTGGCTGCGCCCTGACTGCGACCAACGCCGGCCATCGAACTGATCCAGGGTCAGGCTGCGCCAGTACAGCTGGCTGCGCGCCGGTGCAGGGCCTTCGAAGCTGGCGCGAAACACCAGCGCTGCCGAGCGGCTCAGCTCGGCCATGTCTCCCGGTGCCATGCTGTCGGACAGCCCGGTCACGCCCTTGTTGCTGGGTTGCGGCAACGACCAGAGCGGCTCCAGGCGCGGAAAGAACAGAAACATGATCAGCATCAGCGGCAGTGCCTGCAGCATCAGCTTGAGCGCCAGGCGCAGGGCCATCTCCGGCTTGCGGGCGACATCGACCTGTTGCAGGCCGATCAATGCTGCCAGCAAGGTGCCGATCGGCAGCAGGGTAAACAGCGCCCACAGCAGGCTGTCTTCGAACAGATAGCCCACCACCACGCAGAAAAAACCCAGGAAGATCAGCACCAGCGCATCCCGGCGCGTGTGCATTTCCAGCATCTTGAGAATGAACGCGGCGATCAACAGCGCCGCGCCCGCCTCCAGCCCCACCAGGCTGCCACGGGCCAGGTACACGCCACCGGCGGTGCCGACCAGCAGCCCGGCCTTGACCCAGGTGCCCGGCAACCGTGCGCGCATGCGGAAAATCTGGATGCGCCACAACGAGCACACCAGCCACAGCACCAGCAGCGGCGGCGGGATGTGCAGGGCAAAGGGCACGATGACCAGTGCCTGGGCCAGCAGCAGCCAGGTCAGGCAGATGCGCGGGATCGACTGGGCCAGGCGTGCCTGCTCACTCATTGAGGCGGCCTTGTCGGGCGGCGCTTTCAAGGTGTGTTCGCTCATCGCGCGGTTCCATGCAGGGCCAGCGCACGCAGGCACAGTTCGCGGTGCCCGTCGCCGCTGTCCATCGCCACCTCAAGACCGGGCAGGCGCAGGGCGAAGGGCTGCTGGCGCTGCGACAGCTCCAGCACCCAGTAACACAGCCGTGACAGGCGCTCCTCGATGTCACCGTCGAGCACCATGAAATCCAGGCACAGGTCATGCCCGCTCAGGTCGGTGAAATCCTTGACCAGCAGGCCCTGCCCGCGCGACCAGGCTTTCCAGTGCACGCGCCGGCGATTGTCACCGGGCTGGTAATGGCGCAGGCCCTGGTAGTCATCCACGCCCTGGCCACGGGTGGCCTGGCCGTCGTCCTCGGCATGCGGCTGCACCCCGGCCAGCAAGGGCATGTTGCCCGGCACGGGACGCGGGTAGATCAGCACGGTCTGCTCCAGGTCCAGCCAGGTCCAGGCGCGCAGGATGCCCAGCGGAAAAACGCTTTCGATGCGCAGGCGCGGTGCCCGCAACCAGCCGCGCACCTGAGCCGGACGGCTCAGTTCGACTTCGCGGTTGCCGGCAGCGCCGACGTCGTATTGCTGCATCTGCACCGCATCCCAGCCCACGCCAATGGCCTGGTGTGCGGTGCCGGTGCTTTCCAGGCGCAGGCGCAGCAACACCGATTCGCCGACAAACACCGCGCGCGTCGTACCGGCGCTGATCACCATGCCACTGAGGTTGCGATAGGTGTGCAGAATACCCAGCACGCCCACCGAGCCCAGCAGGAAAGTCAGGCCATAGGCCAGGCTGTTCTGGTAGTTGATCGCCACCAGCAGCATCAGCACCAGCACCAGCAGAAACACTGCACCGCTGCGGGTGGGCAGGATAAAGATGCGCCGGTGATCCAGGGTCACGCTGGCCGCCGGCGGAATACGCCGCACCAGCCAGCGCTGCCAGTGCGGCTTGAAGCGGCCGATCACAATACCGCCACGTCGCGCAGCAGCCCTTGCACCAGCGCACTGCCGCCATGCCCGGTGGGGTCGTTGCGGTCACGCAGGCGATGGCCGACCACCGCCGGCAGCACGGCCTGGACATCCTCGGGAATCACGTAGTCCCGTCCCAGCAACATCGCCCAGGCCCGGGCAGCCGCCAGGATCGCCAGGCTGGCCCGTGGCGACAGGCCATAGGCGAACTGCGGCTGGCTGCGCGTGGCATCGACCAGGCGCAGCACGTAGTCGACCAGCGGATCACTGACCCGCACCTGACGCGCCTGGGCCTGCAGCAACCCTAACTGGGCATGGTCGAGAATGGGCTTGATCTGCGGCAGCAACTGCCGGCGCGACTGGCCCAGGAGCAGCGCTTTTTCGGCCGCCCGCGCCGGGTAGCCCATCGAGATGCGCATCAGGAAGCGGTCAAGCTGCGATTCGGGCAAGGCAAAGGTGCCGCCGGAGCTGAACGGGTTCTGGGTGGCGATGACGAAAAACGGATCAGGCAGCAGCCGGGTGGCGCCCTCGATGGACACCTGCCCTTCTTCCATCGCCTCCAGCAAGGCGCTCTGGCTTTTGGGCGTGGCGCGGTTGATCTCGTCGGCCAGCACCAGTTCGGCGAAGATCGGCCCCGGATGAAAGGTGAACTGCCCGGTGTCGCGGTCGAACACCGAAGTGCCGAGGATGTCCCCCGGCAGCAGGTCAGAGGTGAATTGAATCCGTTGGTAGCTCAAGCCCAGGACCCGGGCCAGGGTGTGGCTGAGGGTGGTCTTGCCCATCCCCGGCAAGTCTTCGATCAGCAAGTGGCCGCCGGCCAGCAGGCAGGTCATGGCCTGGCGCACCTGCGTTTCCTTGCCCAGTACCACCTCATTGATCGCGCTCAGGCATGCATCCAGCTTGGTGCCCATAGAAAGCCTCTCCAGACGACGACTGATGGCCATTAATCGGCCACACGTATGAACACTGTAGTTTTAGCGTAGGCGTTTTCGTCAGAGAGGGCTTTGCAATTACAGCGCTTTGCATCGCGCCCGGCGTCAACGTGCGGTTTTCAGCGGCCGGCGCGCGACTCACGAATATAGAAGCGTGCCTTTTCGGCTTTTTCGGTGCAGCCTTCGAACGCTTCGAACTGTTGCTGGGTCTTGGCCCCGGTCAGCAGCGACAGCGCCTTGGAGTAGCTGACCGTACCGGCAAAGCCCTCGGCCTTGGCCAGGTCGAGCTCTTTCCAGGCGCTGTCGAGCTGGTTGCCGCAGCTGGCGCGATAGCTGGTCTTGCCAGCGCAGCCTGCAAGAACCACGATCATCAATGGCAGACAGATCCAGGCTTTCATGGGGTGTTTCCTCAAGGTAACGGGGGGATGTGCGCGTTGGACGATCCAGGACATCGAAAGTGCCTTGAGCGCCGGCGGCAAGCGTAACTGTTTTTTGCGCCTGGTTTTCTGGTATTGCAGGCTTCATTCATTCAACAAGGAACCGGCTGATGAGCAAACGAATAGCCCTAGTGCTGGGCTCAGGCGGTGCACGGGGTTACGCCCACATTGGCGTGATCGAAGAACTGGAACGACGTGGCTATGAGATTGCCTGCATCGCCGGTTGCTCCATGGGCGCGGTGGTCGGTGGCATTTATGCCGCTGGCAAGCTGGACCGCTACCGACAGTGGATCGAAAGCCTCGATTACCTGGACGTGCTGCGTCTGGTGGATGTGAGCTTTCGCCTGGGGGCCATTCGCGGCGAAAAGGTCTTTGGCCAGATTCGCGAGATCGTCGGCGAGATCAACATCGAAGACCTGGCCATTCCCTACACGGCCGTGGCCACCGACCTCACCAACCAGCAGGAAATCTGGTTCCAGGAGGGCTGCCTGCACCAGGCCATGCGCGCCTCGGCGGCGATCCCCAGCCTGTTCACTCCGGTTATGCAGAACGGGCGCATGCTGGTCGATGGCGGCCTGCTCAACCCCTTGCCCATC
The DNA here is from genome assembly GCF_003131185.1 of Pseudomonas ovata. Lineage (GTDB taxonomy): Bacteria > Pseudomonadota > Gammaproteobacteria > Pseudomonadales > Pseudomonadaceae > Aquipseudomonas > Aquipseudomonas ovata. Next base: position 95,172 of record NZ_QFFU01000015.1, read on the forward strand.
GTGCCGGTGGTGTCCAGCCACTGCGACCTGATCGTCGCGGTCAACCTCAACGCCACCCATGCCCAGCACTACAGCCTGCCGGTGATCGAACGCCCGCCGGCGGTCAAGAAGCGTTTCGACCTGCTGATCGACTCGCTGGGCGCCCGCCTGCCCTTTCGGCGCAAGCTGGAGACCGGTGAAACCGACGGGCCGTTGTTGCCCCAGGAGCAAGTGCAACCGGCCACTGCACCCCTGGCCAACCCCTGGCTGGGCGAACCCAGCGCCGACCCGCAGGGCCAGCAGTCTGCTGCCGCCCCGGAACGCCCCGGCGCACCGCGATCAGCCACGGGCTCGGTGATCATCGACAACGTCGGCCCCGCCTCGCTGCTGGACCTGATCAACCAGAGTTTTGAAGTGATGCAGACATCGCTGGCGCAATACAAGATCGCCGGCTACCCGCCGGACATCCTGATCAACGTGCCCAAGCGAGTGTGCCGGTTCTTCGAATTCTACAAGGCGCCGGAACTGATCGCCCTGGGCCGCGAGATCGCCTGCGATACGCTGGACCGGTATGAGGGCAAGTAGAGCGGTCGCCCGAGCGTTGCCCTGGAGTCAGGGCCTGACCCCCACCTGGGTTTAAGTGATGCAGCTGATGGGCTGATCTTGCCGGCCTCATCGCCGGCAAGCCGCCTCCCACCAGGTTGCGTCAGACACATATGCCGGCAACCACACAGATCATTGTGGGAGGCGGCTCTGCCGGCGATGGCCATGTGACAAACGCAGCCGTTGTACCGGCCCTGCGTGACTATCCGCTCTGGGAGGCTATCTGGGTTTAAGTGCGGCAGATGCGCAGACCTCACCGGCCTCATCGCCGGCAAGCCGCCTCCCACCGGATTGCGTCAGACACATATGCCGGCAACCACACAGATCACATTGTGGGAGGCGGCTTGCCGGCGATGGCCATGTGACAAACGCAGCCGCTGTACCGGCCTTGCGTGATTACCCGCCCTGGGAGGCTATCCGGGTTTAAGTGATTCAGCTGGGCCGCTGATCTCGCCGGCCTCATCGCCGGCAAGCCGCCTCCCACCGGATTGCGTCAGCCCCCTGTGCCGAGCACTGTCGTCGGATCGCAGTCCGGTGCCGAGCCTCCTCGCTTGATGAACGACCAGACACACCTTGATAAATCAAAACGGCACTGAAGCGCATGGCTGATCAGTAAATTTCCGTCTTCATGCACTCGCGAAAGGAAGACAGGGAATGTCGGATCCGTCACGTTCAAGCCAGCTTCGCAAGGGCCGGTACTCCAGTACCGGCCATATCTATCTGGTCACGACCACGACACTGCAAAGAGAACCGATCTTCAGCGACTGGCGACTTGGACGCCTGGTCGCTCGGGAATTGAACAGGGTTCAAGAGCAGGGCCTGGTCTGTTCACTGGCCTGGGTGGTCATGCCGGATCACTGGCACTGGCTGGTTGAGTTGCGCAGTGGCGCTTTGTCGGATGCGGTCAGGAGGGTCAAATCGAAAAGCGCCATTGCTGTGAACAAGGCCACCTCGCGACAAGGCCGGCTCTGGCAGGATGGTTTTCACGATAAGGCGGTACGTCGTGAAGAGGACCTTATAAAGTTTGCCCGTTATATCGTCGCCAATCCGATAAGGGCCGGCCTGGTCAACAGTGTCCGTGATTATCCGCTCTGGGATGCTATCTGGGTTTAAGTGCGGCAGATGCGCAGACCTCACCGGCCTCATCGCCGGCAAGCCTCTCACCGGATTGCGTCAGGACACTATGCCGGCAACCACACAAATCATTGTGGGAGGCGGCTTGCCGGCGATGGCCATGTGACAAACGCAGCCGCTGTACCGGCCTTGCGTGATTACCCGCCCTGGGAGGCTATCCGGGTTTAAGTGATTCAGCTGAGCCGCTGATCTCGCCGGCCTCATCGCCGGCAAGCCTCCCACCGGATTGCGTCAGACACATATGCCGGCAATCACACAGATCATTGTGGGAGGCGGCTTGCCGGCGATGGCGGCGGGACAGGCGCAGCAGATGTATCAGCCGGCCCTACTCCACCAACCGATACCCCACCCCCGCCTCGGTCACGATAAACCTCGGGGCGGTGGGGTCGTCGGCGAGTTTCTGGCGCAAGTGGCCGATGACGATGCGCAGGTAGTGGCTGTCGTGGGCGTGGGTGGGGCCCCAGATTTCGCGCAGCAAGTGCTGCTGGGTGATGACCCGGCCGGGGTACCGGGCCAGTTGCGCCAGCACCGCGTACTCCTTGCGGGTCAGGGCCACGTCCTGGCCGTCCAGTTGCACCCGGCGGGCGGCCAGATCAATGAGCAGCGGCCCCAGTTGCAACGCCACCTCCGGTAGCTGGCCCTCCGGGCGCTGGCGCAGCAGGGCCCGCACCCGGGCGAGGAATTCCTGGATGCCGAACGGCTTGGTCATGTAGTCGTTGGCGCCGGCGTCCAGCGCCTGGACTTTCTGCGCCTCGCTGGCGCGCACCGACAGCACCATGACCGGCACGCGCAACCATTCGCGCAAGTCACTCAGGACCTGCTGGCCGTCCATGTCCGGCAGCCCCAGGTCCAGCACGATCACATCCGGGCGGCTCAGCGCGGCCTGGTTCAGGCCTTCGGCACCGTCGGCCGCTTCCAGCACCTTGTAGCCCTGGGAGGCCAGGCTGATGCGCAGGAATTTACGAATCTGCGGTTCGTCGTCGATGATCAGGATGGTCGCGGTCTGGCTCATGCCTGCTGTTTTTCCTGTACGCCCAAAATGCCGCCCAGCCTACTCCAGATCATCGCCTGAGCCATCATTCGATCGCCTGCGGCGGCTGAGCCGGCAGCGGCAGGTGCAAGGTCATGCAGGTACCCTGTCCGCCTGCACCGTCGGTGACGCTGACCCGCCCACCATGGGCACCGACCATGCCCTGGCAGATGGCCAGGCCCAGCCCGGTGCCCTGCCCGCCACGATCACCACGGGCGGCGGTGTAGAACATGTCGAAAATCTTGCTGCGCTCGGCCTCGGGAATGCCCGGTCCCTGGTCACCGACCGCTAGGCACAGTTCGCCTTCGACCACCTGCGCCGCCACCGTCAGTGCCGCGCCGACCGGTGAAAAGCGCGCGGCGTTTTCCAGCACATTGACCAGCGCCTGCTCGATCAGCGCGGCGTGCACGTACAGCAACGGCAGCGGTTCGGCGACGTGCACCCGCACCTGCAACGGCGCCAGCACCGCACGCAGGCGGCTCAGCGCACTGCCGACGATGTCAGCTGGCGCCACCCAGTCGCGGGCCAGTTTCAGCGAGCCGTGGCCCAGGCGGGTCATGTCCAGCAGGTTCTGAATGTAGCGATCCAGGCGCTCGGCCTCATCACGGGTGCCTTCAAGCAGCTCATGCCGGTCAGCTTTTGAAAGCACCTCGTCCAGCGTCAGCAGGCTGTCGATACTGCCGCGCATGGCCGTCAGCGGCGTGCGCAGGTCGTGGGACACCGAGGCCAGCAAGGCGCTGCGCAACTGTTCGGTTTCGCCATGCAGGCGCGCCGCCTCCAAGTGCTCGGCCAGGCGTGCACGGGTCAGGGCCTGGGCCAGCGGCTGGCTCAGGGCGCTGAGCAGACGGCGGTGCTGGGCGGTGACTTCAGCGCCGGCCATGGGGCTGACGCCCAGCAGCGCCAGCGGCCCATCTTCGGCCGACAACGGCCACCACCACCAGCGCCCGGACGGCAAGGTGCCGGTGCCGTGGCCGGCGGCCTGGTCGTGTTGCCAGGCCCAGTCGGCGGCGGCCTGCTCCGGCTCGCTGAACACCAGCGGCCCGCCGACCTCGACTTGCCACCGGCCTTGATCCTGGCTATCGCGCCCCAGCAAACACAGTTGCAGGCCGTGCCAGCCTTCCAGGTACTGGCTGGCCACGCTGAGCACCGCCTGGCGGTCGGTGGCGGCTGTCAGTCGGCGTGACAGGTCGAGCAAGGCGCCGGTTTCTTCCTGGGTGTCACGCAAGGCCTGCAACTGGCGCCGCTGGCGCGCGGCCAATTGGCCGGTCAGGGTGGCCATGAGCAGGAAGAACACCAGGGTCAGCACGTCTTCTTCGCGCTGGATACTCAACGAAAAACTCGGTGCGATGAACAGGTAGTCGTAAGCCAGGAACGACGACACCGCGCACGCCAGCGCCGGCCCCATGCTGCTGCGCACCGCCACCAGCAGGACGGCCATCAGAAAGATCAGCGAGATATTCGGCAGCGCCAGCACTGAGCCCACGCCCCAGGCCACGGCACTGGCCAGCAGCGTGGCGGCCAGCGCCAGGCCATAATCGCGCCAGCGCGGTGCGGCCGGCGGCCGGGCCTGGACCTGCTCGGGCAGGGTCTGGCTGTCGAGCACGCTGATTTCCAGGCCGTGGGCCTCACGCAGCAGGCGCGGGGCCACGCCGCCGTTGAACAGACGCCGCCAGCTGCGGCGCCGCGACTGGCCGACCAGCACCACGCTGGCGCGGCGCTCCACGGCGTGCTGCAACAGGGTACGGGCCACTTCGCCGGCGCGCAGGCTGACCACTTCGCCGCCCAGCCGCTCGGCCAGTTGCTGGGCGCTTTGCAGCTCGCCACGGGCCTTTTCGCCCAGCCCCTGGCCGTCATCGACATGGACCAGGCTCCAGGGCAGGTGTCGACGCTCGGCCACCTGGCTGGCATGGCGCACCAGGCGCTCGGCCTGGGCATCGCCGTCGACCCCGACCAGCAAGCGCCCGCGCAAGGCCGGCGCGGCCTGACCTTGCTGGCGGTAGACCTGGGCCAGGTCGCTGTCAACCTGGGCGGCGGCGGTCTGCATCGCCAGCTCACGCAGGGCAGTCAGGTTGGTCTGGCTGAAAAAGGCATCAATGGCGGCGCGCGCCTGCTCGGGCACGTACACCTTGCCGTCGCGCAGGCGCTCCAGCAGCTCACGCGGCGGCAGGTCGATCAGCACCAGCTCGAAGGCCTCCTGCAGCACCCAGTCGGGCAGCGTCTCGCGCACCTGCACGCCGGTGATGCCGCGAATACGGTCGTTGAGGCTTTCCAGGTGCTGGACGTTGACCGTGGTGTACACGTCGATGCCGGCGGCCAGCAGCTCCTGCACGTCCTGCCAGCGCTTGGCGTGCCGGCTGCCGGGGGCGTTGCTGTGAGCCAGTTCGTCGACCAGCGCCAGCGCCGGGGCGGCGGCCAGCAAGCCGTCCAGGTCCATTTCTTCCAGGGTCATGCCTCGGTACTGGCTGCGCAACAGCGGTTGCTGGGCCAGGCCATTGAGCAGCAGCTCGGTTTCGGCGCGGCCGTGGGTTTCGACGATCCCGGCCAATACCCTGACGCCCTGGCGCAGTTGCCGGTGGGCGGCCTGGAGCATGGCGTAGGTCTTGCCCACGCCGGGGGCGGCGCCCAGAAAGACTTTCAGGCGGCCACGGCCATGGCGGGGCAGTTGCGCCAGCAAGGCATCGGCGCGGTTGGCATCACTCAAGGCAGGCTCCTAAATCAGGGATTGGCGGCATTCAGGCTCTGGTTCAGCGCCAGCACGTTCACCACCGGCGGTCCGAACAGCGGCCGCTCGGTGTGGGTCTCGATCAGCGCCTGCACCTGCTGCACCGGCAACTGGCGCGCAGCCGCCACGCGCGCAGCCTGCCAGTGGGCAGCGGTCGGTGGCAAGTGGGGGTCGAGACCGCTGGCCGAGGTGGTCAGCAAGGCCAGTGGCACCGGGCCCTGACCGGTCACCGCCAGTTGCTGCGCCTGGTCGCGAATGCGCTCGGCCAGCGCCGGGTTGCTCGGCGCCAGGTTGCTGGCCCCGCTGGCCACGGTGGCGAAGGCGGCCGCCGACGGCCGCGGCTGGAACCATTGTGCACCGGTGAATGGCTGGGCAATCAGTTGCGAGCCGCGCACGCGGCCCTGGGCATCGCGGATCAGGCTGCCATTGGCCTGATCGGCAAAGGCCAGTTGCGCCACACCGGTGACGGCCAGCGGGTAGGCGACACCGGTGACCAGGGTCAGCAGGGCCAATAGAGTCAGAGCCGGACGTAGAGAAGTTGACATGAGCAATTCCTGGTTGATGAAGGTTTGTAGGAGCGCGCTTGCCCGCGACCGAGTGCGCAGCGCTCGTAAAATCTCAGAAACGCCACAGACTTTTGCCTGTGAACACATTAAAAATCTGCGAAACCCCACAAATTTACGACTGCTTGCGCACTCGGTCGCGGGCAAGACGGATGGCCGCCCCCGCGCTCCTACGGTCAAGGGCTTGAGCAGGTATCGGTTACACCCACCCCACCCCCACCAGCAGCAGGTCGAGCAGCTTGATGCCGATGAACGGCACCACCAGCCCGCCCACGCCGTAGATCAGCAGGTTGCGGCGCAGCAGGTGCGCGGCGCTGGCGGCCTGCACGCGCACGCCGCGCAGGGCCAGCGGGATCAGCACCACGATGATCAGCGCGTTGAAGACAATGGCCGAGACGATGGCGCTCTGCGGGCTGTGCAGGCCCATCACGTTCAGGCTGCCCAGCTGCGGGTAGATGGCGGCGAACAGCGCCGGCAGCACGGCGAAATACTTGGCCACGTCGTTGGCGATGGAAAAGGTGGTCAAAGCGCCACGGGTCACCAGCAGTTCCTTGCCGACCCGCACCACGTCCAGCAGCTTGGTCGGATCGCTGTCCAGGTCGACCATGTTGGCGGCCTCGCGGGCGGCCTGGGTGCCGTCGTTCATCGCCACGCCCACGTCGGCCTGGGCCAGCGCCGGGGCATCGTTGGCGCCGTCGCCGCACATCGCCACCAGCCGGCCCTCGCCCTGCTCCTGGCGAATACGGTCGAGCTTGCGCTGCGGCGTGGCCTCGGCCAGCACGTCGTCCACCCCGGCCTCGGCGGCGATGGCCGCAGCGGTCAGCGGGTTGTCGCCGGTGACCATCACCGTGCGGATGCCCAGTTTGCGCAGTTCTTCAAAGCGCTCGCGAATGCCGGGCTTGACCACGTCCTTGAGGTGAATGGCGCCCAGCAGCCGGCCGGCGCCGCACACCAGCAAGGGCGTACCGCCGGTCTTGGCGATGCGCTCGATCTCACGCGCCAGCGGCACCGGCAGGTCGTCGCGCTGCAAACCGATAAACGCCAGCAACGAATCCACCGCGCCCTTACGGTATGCCTGGCCCTGGTAGTCGACGCCCGAGAGCCGCGTGTCAGCGCTGAACGGCACACCCGTCACCTCACTGGGTGCCGGCTCGGTCATGGGGTGCAGGTTTCGCAGGTACTCGACGATGGACTTGCCTTCGGCGGTGTCGTCGGTCAACGACGCCAGCAAGGCGCCCTGGCTCAACTGCTGCACGGTTACGCCGGGGGCGGCATACACCGCCGTGCAGCGGCGGTTGCCGAAGGTGATGGTGCCGGTCTTGTCCAGCAGCAGCACATGCACGTCCCCGGCTGCCTCCACGGCACGCCCGGACTTGGCGATCACGTTCAGGCGCACCAGGCGGTCCATGCCGGCGATGCCGATGGCCGACAGCAGGCCGCCGATGGTGGTCGGGATCAACGTGACCAGCAGCGCCACCAGAAACACCGGTGGCAGGCTGCCACCGGCAAAGCGGGCGAACGGCTGCAAGGTGATGACCACCAGCAGGAAGATCGCGGTCAGGCCGATCAGCAGGATGTCCAGCGCCACCTCGTTGGGGGTCTTCTGGCGCTTGGCGCCTTCGACCAGCGCGATCATGCGGTCCAGGGTCGACTCGCCGGGGTTGCTGTCGATGCGGATCAGCAGCCAGTCGGACACCAGCCGGGTGTTGCCGGTGACCGCCGAACGATCACCGCCGGACTCGCGGATCACCGGGGCCGACTCGCCGGTAATGGCCGCCTCGTTGACCGCCGCGATGCCTTCGATGACCTCGCCGTCGCCGGGGATCATTTCCCCGGCCTCGACCCGCACCACGTCGCCCTTGCGCAAATCGGCGGCATTGACCGTGCGGTAGCGGCCATCATCTTGGCGCAGTTGCGCCTGGAGCCCTTCGCTGCCGGCCTTGAGGCTGTCGGCGCGGGCCTTGCCGCGCCCTTCGGCCAAGGCCTCGGCGAAGTTGGCAAACAGCACGGTGAACCACAGCCACAAGGTGATCTGCACCGCCACAGCGGTGGGCACCTGCGGGTTGGGGATGGCGCACAACACAGTGGTCAGCAGCGCGCTCAGCGCCACCACCAGCATCACCGGCGAGCGCACCAGCTGGCGCGGGTCGAGCTTGACGAAGGCCTGCACCAGCGCCGGGCGCCACAGGCTGGCCAGCCCGGTGGCCGGGGCGGTGACGGGGGCAGCAGGGGTTGCAACGGACGTATTCATGGTTGGCTCCTCAAAGGCCCAGGCTCAGGTGTTCGGCAATCGGCCCCAAGGCCAGGGTCGGCAAAAAGGTCAGGCCGCCCACCAGCAGGATGGTCACGGTCAGCAAAGTGACGAACAGCGGGCCGTGGGTCGGAAAGCTGTCGGTGCCTTGCGGCATGGCCTGCTTGCGCGCCAGGCTGCCGGCCAGGGCCAGCACCGGCAGGATGTAGCCGAAGCGGCCGATGAACATGGCCAGGCTGAGCATCAGGTTATGGAACGGTGTGTTGGCACCAAAGCCCCCGAAAGCCGAGCCGTTGTTGGCGGTGGCCGAGGTGTAGGCGTACAGCAGCTGGCTGAAGCCGTGCGGGCCGGGGTTGCTGACCGCCGCCGCAGGCCCCGGCAGGCTGGCGGCGATGGCGCCCAGCACCAGCACGCCCACCGGCATCACCAGCAGGGTCGCCACCAGCAGCCGGACTTCCTGGGCCTGGAGTTTCTTGCCCAGGTATTCCGGGGTACGACCGATCATCAGGCCGGCCAGGAACACGGCGATCAGCACGTTGAGCAACATGCCGTTGAGGCCCACGCCGACGCCGCCGAAGATCACTTCGCCGACCATCATGTTGACCATCGCGACCAGGCCGGTCAGCGGGTTGAGGCTGTCGTGCATGGCATTGACCGAGCCGTTGGACGCCGCCGTGGTGGCAGTGGCCCAGAGCACGCTGGCGGTGGTGCCGAAGCGCGTTTCCTTGCCTTCCAGGGGCGCGGCCTGCTCGACACCGCTGATGGCCAGCGCCGGGTTGGGCGCGTATTCGGCCCACAACGACACGCCCACGCCAAGGCTGAGCAACAGCAGCATGCAGGCCAGGATCGCCCGGCTCTGGCGCATGTCTTTCACATAGTGGCCGAAGGTGAACACCAGGGCTGCCGGGATCAGCAGGATCGACAGCAGCTCGAACAGGTTGCTCAGCGCCGTGGGGTTCTCGAACGGGTGCGCCGAGTTGACGCCGAAAAAGCCGCCGCCGTTGGTGCCCAGTTGCTTGATCGCGATCTGGCTGGCGGCCGGGCCCATCGGCAGGCTCTGCTCGCTGCCTTGCAGGGTCAGGGCATCGACGTAGTGGTTGAAGCTTTGCGGCACGCCCTGCCAGACCAGCAGCACGGCCAGCAGCAGGCTGATCGGCAGCAGGCCGTAGAGGGTGGCGCGGGTCAGGTCGACCCAGAAGTTACCCAGGTTCTCGGTGCTGCGCCGGCTGATGCCGCGGCACAACACTGCCAGCACGGCGATGCCGGTGGCGGCGCTGACGAAGTTCTGCACGGTCAGGCCGAGCATCTGGCTCAGGTAGCTCAACGAGGCTTCGCCGCTGTAGGCCTGCCAGTTGGTGTTGGTGACAAAGCTCATGGCGGTGTTGAACGCCAGCGTCCATTCCAGCCCTGGCAGTTGCTGCGGGTTGAGCGGCAGCACGCCTTGCAGCAGCAACAGCGCGAACAGGGCAATGAAGCCCAGCAGGTTGAACAGCAGCAAGGCCACGGCATAGGCTTTCCAGCCCTGCCCCGCCTGCGGGTCGATGCCGCCGGCGCGGTAGCACACGCGCTCGACCGGGCCGAGCACCGGTGTCAGCCAGGTGTGGTTGCCTTCCATCACGTTGAACCAGAACCGCCCCAGCAACGGCGCGCTGACCAGCAGCAGGCCGAAGAATGTGGCGATCAATAAATAGTCATATCCGTGCATCGAACTCCCCTTGGTGCGGCGCTGATCGCCTGGCGCCATTGTCGGCAAGGGGGGCGTAAAGGAACGAGGGCGCAGGGGGCGGTGGGGCATAAAGAATGTGTAAAGACTGGCTGGCAGCCAGAGCTCACCGTTTCACGGTTTCACGGTTTCACGGTTTCACGGTTTCACGGTTTCACGGTTTCACGGTAGGAGCCCGCTTGCCGGCGACCGAGTGCGTAGCGCTCGCAAAAATGTGTGAAACGCTGAAATTTTACGACTGCTGACGCAGCCGGTCGCGGGCAGAGCGCGCTCCTACGGGGGTAGACACATTGCGCATTACTGAAGGGCTTCGACAGATTCCATTCATGGCTACCGTTGGTGATTCTTTTCAACGGAGGCAATGGAATGCCCATGGATGCTCGCGGTGCGGATTTGCGCAAGGGACGGTATTCGGAACCCGGAAGAATCTACCTGTTGACCGGTGTGGTGCATGAGCGGCGGCCGTTGTTCGCCGATTTCTGGCTGGGGCGCTTGGTGGTGGCGCAGTTGCGTCAGGCAGAGCAGGCCGGTTTTGCACGCTCTCTGGCCTGGGTGGTGATGCCGGATCATTTCCATTGGCTGGTCGAACTGAAGGCCGGCAGCCTCGGCGCCCTGATGCGCCGGGTCAAGGCAGGCAGTTCACGGGCCATCGTGGCCAGCGGGCGGGCCAGGCCGCGTATCTGGCAGAAAGGGTTTCATGACAGCGCCTTGCGGCATGAAGAACACCTGCAGAACGCCGCGCGGTATATCGTTGCCAATCCCCTGCGGGCCGGGTTGGTGCAGCGCATCGGTGATTACCCGTTGTGGGATGCGGTCTGGCTTTGATATCACCGCGACTGCGCGGCGTGGCAGGTAGGAGCGCGCTTGCCCGCGACCGGCTGCGTTAGCAGTCGTAAAATTTCAGCGTTTAGACGATTTTTGCGAGCGCTTCGCACTCGGTCGCGGGCAAGCGCGCTCCTACAAGGGAAACGCTGAAATCGGGGGATTTCGGACGTTTCTGACGGGTGATTGCAAGAAGCCTCTCTTTCCATTGAAGGAAATTTCCGAGAAAATCCCGGCCGCTTGCGCCTCTGCATTTCAGTCACTAGGCTGCCTGACGTCGCCGGGATTGTCCCGGTGGCAGGGCTTGGCCGCCTATGGATATGGAGTTGCGTAAGACGTCGTTGCGGGTGTTTTTCCGCATCTGCGTGTTATGGCGACTGTACAAGGGACACCTTCGGGTGTGCCGGGTTTTGACTCCATATTCCGGTCGGCCAACCCTTGTGCAGTTGCCACCCAATGCGTTTGGCCGCGCGGTGGTGGCGACTCCAATCAACATCACGGAGTCAACCATGAAAAAGATCGTCCCCGACCCACCCGTTCCACCCCGGCGCCCTCTGCCGCCGTCCCTGCTCACCTATGAAGCGCCGCTCACCCATGCCTCGGAATTGCTGCAGTGTGCCTACGCCACCGCCTATGAATGCGCCGACAGCCTGCAAGGCCAGCGGCGGGCCCTGGCGTTGTCGACCACGCACCTGATCACCCAGGCGCAGGACCTGATCGACCTGATCATCGATCACCTGCAGATCGATACGCCGCCACCGCCCACCCCCGAGTAGCGCCTTGGGCGCAGGTGCGTGCCGTAGCCGCGCCTGCGCCCGGTGTCATTTCTGTCAGGTTCCAGCCGCCGCGCGACGGGTTAAGGTGAAGTCCGGTTTTCATGGACGAGGAACCTGTAATGAACCACATCGAAACACACGCCTGCCCCGACACTGAAACGGTGCACCTGACCCCCAAGGAACACGAAACCCTGCACTGGGCCATGCTCGGCAAGACCGCCTGGGAAATCGCCCGCATACAAGGGCGCAGCGAGGCGGTGATCAACTTTCACCTGAGCAATATTCGACGCAAGTTCGGGGTGTGCAGCATGCGCGCGGCGGTGGTGAAGGCGATTGAGCAAGGGGTTGTGATAATGCAGTAAATGACTGCCAGCCTGATACGCAGTAAAAAGCGTGAACGGCAAGGTGTAACCGTTCACGCCTGTCTATTACTGGTATTTTATTTTGGCTCGAATAGCCCTAGCCTCTCTCATAGCCAGATAGGCATCTTGTTTTTCCAGTGCCTGCTGGGTCGTTGTTGGAGGACGACGATTAGGAACCGGAGCGGCAGTTGGATTTAGATTTTCTTCCAACATTGCCTTTAAGCGAATATTCATCTCGGCGCGCGAATGCCGGGTGATTCCTTGCTTGCCAAGGTTTTCAGAAAGAAAATAAGATTCATCTTTCAGAGTCTGATGAAATTTTGATGCATCCTCGACATTTCTAGTCGCATTCATGAGCGCCTTCTGCGATCCCTCTTTAGCTACCAAGCCAGCTTTAACTTTACTCAGCCGTTCAACCTTCTTGCCTTGTGCACTGACTAGTTCCTTAGACATTGCAACATCGGCTTTTTTGATTTTAGAAAGCCTTGAACTACCGTTAGCTGTCGTCCTGAATATGTCTGGAATGTTCTGAGCTATTTCTTTTCCCCTGAAAAACCTGATGAGCCTACCCCACGGACTGTGCCCACTCGGATCCACCTGATTCACCGGATCCCCACCACAATACATATACGCATTCACCCCACCCTCTTCAAACGGGCTGAGGTTGTCGGGGCTGTGAAAGCGCATCAGCACCGGGTTATACGCCCGGTAGCCGTTGCCCAGCAGTTGCCAGCGGGTCGCAGGCTCGGTGAATTCGCCGTTATACCCCACCGAGCCTTCAGGCTTTGGGACGCTGTGGCCATAGGCGGTGTAGCGATGCCCATCGACACCGTCATTGTCGAGTTGACCCAGCACACTGTTATTGGAATCGGTCGCCAGCAATTGCGGCTCGTCGCTGCCGTGCTCGGCCAGCAGCTGTTCGGCGCCGCGCAGGTAGGACACCTGGCCTGCGTCACTCACGCGGGTGGTCAGTTGCCCGCCACAGTAGAAGCGCTGATCGTCATCCTGGCCACTGAGTGTGTCCAGTGGGTCGTAGCGGTAGCCGCCGCCACCGCCCGGCCCGCTGACCGAGGTCAGGCGGTTGAGGGCATCGTAGGTCAGGGTGCGTTCGGCCTCGTCCTGGGTCAAGTTACCGTCGGCATCGTAGGTCAGTGCGATCTCTTGCGGGTAATTGGCGCCCTGGTTTTTGATATGGACCAGTTGCGCCGGATCGTCAACCGAGTAGGTATAGGTGGCCATGTTGGAGCCTTCGGCAAACCGGGTCAGGACATTCTTGAAATTGTCGAGCCCGTCAAAGGTGAAGGTCTGGTTGACGATGACATTGCCGTAGGGGTCTACCGGGGGCTGGCTGCCGGTGCAGTCGTACCGTTTCAAACGACCGCGCTTGTCGTATTGGTAAAGCTCTTCACGCAGTGTATCTGCGCCTTGCATGAGGGTACGCTGGCGCACTTCGTCGGCTTCGTTCCAGTGCTGTTCAAGGGACTGCACAACACCATTGAGGTTGAAGGTGCGCCGTTTTTCGCGGTCAAAGTCGTCGTATTCCAGCTCGGTATGCAGGTATTGACCGCTGGCGCTGTCTGCGGTTTCGGTCTTCATCAGGCGACCGAACACGTCGTAGGTGAAGTGCGCCGTGGTGGTGACCAGGGTGGTGTTGTCCAGCCGCCCCTGAGTGTCATAGACATTCAGCTGTTGCTGGCCGAGCACATCGGTGTAGGTCAGCAGCCGCCCCAGGCGACTGTAGCGATAGAACATCTGGTAAGCGACACCGTCGCCGGACTGGCGGGTTTCACTCTTGAGTTCGCCGGTGCTGAAGTACTCGCGGCTCAGGCTTTCGCCCTGCTCCTGGCAACTGATCAGGCGGGCGTTGTGTTCGTCGTACTCGTACAGGGCGGCCACGTTGCCAGGCAAATGCCGCAGACGCGGCTCTTCACTCAGTTGCAGATCGTATTCATAGCCAATGACCTGGCCGCTGGTGGTGGTAACGCTTTCGGGCTGGCGCTGGCCGGGTAGATAAGTGAACACTTGCTCACGGCCACCGGTGATGGCACGGGTGCGCCGGTCCAGCCCGTCGAAGACCTGTTCGCCCAGCAACGATTGCTTGATCCCGTCCTGAACCCGGATGCTCACCGGCAAGTCTTCACTGCTGTGCGCCGCGTAGGTGCGCGACACGATGCTGCCGTCGGCCAGGGTGTTGTCGAGCAGACGGTCGAAGGCGTCGTAGCCGAAGCGGGTGATGCGCGCCACGCCATCGACCATTTGCGTTTCTTCATGGGTACGCCCCAGGCCGTCATAGGTGACTGTCTCAAGACTCACCGATGTGCCCGCCGTGTCAGTGCGTTCGATGCGGGTTGGCTTTTCGAACAGGTTGAACCAGGTTTCGGTCTTGCCGCCGAGGCTGCCATCGCTGCCTTCACGCCAGCTGCACTGGATCGGCCCCAGGGACTGGTCGGTGCCGATGGGGTCGGTTTGTTCGACGGTTTTCACCCCGTCCGGGCCTGTCTCGCTGAACGATTGGCCCCAGTCGTCGTAAGCAAGCCTGCGGGTCAGGGCCAGTTGTCGATCATCGAGCCAGTCGAATTCGGTTTCTTCGACCAACTGCCCCCAGGCGTCGTATTCGGCGGCATAGATCTGCCGCGGCTCACTGGCGCGGCCAGGGGTGTCGGCATCGTCGCGCGCCTCGAAGACCACCCGGTTCAGGCCATCGAAACGTGAGGTGGTCCTGACCTGCTTGACATCGATGACGGTCTGCTCGGCTTGCTCGCCGGCGTTGGCGCACAAGGTGTAGGTGTACTGGCGCGCGGCTTCGAATGCCGTACCCGGCGCCACGGTTTCCCGGGTCACCCGCCGCAGTACATCGTACTGGTAGCGGATTTCCACATCGTTGTCGTCACGGTTCAACAAGGGTTCGCCATTGAGCAATGAATGCTCCAGGGTAATCACCTTTTGTTGACCATCGAAGCCGCTCAGGGTCTGGACGGTGTGCAATACGCTCTGGGCGAAGGCCGGGCTGTCTTCGATGCTGTAGGCATAGTGGGTGCAGGTATCCAGGCCATTGAGGGTCAGGGTCTGCTGTTCCAGCTGGCCATGCAGCAAGGCCACGGCCGGGGCATTGATATAGCTGAAGGTGGTGGATTGCAGCGCTTGCTCGGCGCTGCCGTTGACCTGCAGCAGGGTTTCACTGTCCTGGGTCAGCCAGTCGGCCAGGCCACTGCCGTCGAGGGCCGGCAAAGCCACATAGCGGTAGCGCGTGCGTAATACCGGCGCGCAGCCCTCACCCGCTGCCGGGGTCACCGTCAGTTCCTTGAGTTGACGCACAAAGCCCTCGGGGTCGGCCGGGCAACCGTCCTGCGAGCCGTCGGCGGGGTACCAGGTACGGGTTTCGGTCACGCCATTGGCCTGCTGCTCGCGGGTGAGGTTGCCGTAGGCGTCGTAGGCGCTGGTGACTTTCTCGGTGCGCTGGCGGGTTGCGTCGTTTTTCAGGCTCCAGCGGGTGTCGACTTCCTTGGGCAACTGGCAATCGCTGGGTTGCTCGTAGAAAGGCTTGCCGGCCAGGAGGCCATAGCGGGTCTCAATGTCCTTGACCGCATTGCCCTGCTCGGTGTGCTCCTGGGTCAACAGGTGAAACTGATTGAAGGTGCGGGTGATGGCACGCGACACGCCGTCGACCACCTGGCTTTCGGTGCTGGTATAGGCGTAAGACCCTACATATTTGTACAGGTTGTCCAGGCCGTCGTCGTCCCAGCCAATGCTCAGGCCGGCACCCAGGAAATTTTCCGGGCTGTAGGTGTAGCTCACATCGAGCGGCGGTTGCGCAAAGCCCGGCTCGATGACATGCCGGGTTACCCGTGGCAGGTTGTCGCGGCCAGTGCTTCCAGGAAAGGGGTGCCCGCTGTCCTCGTAGTAAAGGCGTTCACGTGCACCGGTAGGTGTCTCGACCGAAACGATGCGCGGGTGTTTACCGTAGATCGGGTCATACTCGAAGCGCCAGCTGGCCAGGTTATCGGTGGGTAATGTGATGCGCTTGACGGTCGTGTCGCCGTCCAGGGTCATGCTGAAACGTGCCAGCGGCCCACCGTCGGGACCGGCCGTCGGGCCCAGCAGCAGCACGACTTCGTTGCTGGCGCGCTCGATGCTCAGCAGTGGCTGGCCGGCCTGGTCCTTGATCACCTTCAGCAACGGCCACTGGTTGTCGAAGACCACGTACTCCAGCATAAGCTTATGGCCTTCGGGGGCGTGGATCGTTTTGGGCACGGCAAACACGCTGCCCTGAGGCTCAAGAATCTCCACCAGGCCGGACTTGTGCATCACCCGGTACTGCTCGGGGCTGTCTTGTTTGTATAAATGAAAGCTGTCGATTTTCTGTTCTTTCATCACCAGCCGGTCAGCGCCTTGCGTGCCGGTGATCTTGAAGCTTTCACCGCTGCTCAGGGAGATGATGCTTTTGTCGCGCGCGTACTGCGACAGCTGCAAGGACCAGCCAAGGCCCAGGCCGCTGTCGACGGTGTTGAGCGGGTTATATGAGAGCACCAGCGGCAGTCCCGGGCCGCGCAGTGCGTTGGCCTTGACCTCGGGCAGGCTGATCGACACCGTGTACTGCCCGGTGCGCGGGTCGACGCCGTTGCTCAGGAAGCTCATGAAATTGAATGCATTGGAATGCACTGAAGTGGAGGTCGTCATGATGGTTTACCTGTCATCCTTGAAGGTCATCATGCAGGGTCAGGACTTATCGTCGCGTGGCGGCGCGCAACCCGGCGGCCGGATGGCCTCATCTGCCGGTCCGGTTGCCGCAGGGCGCGCCTTTATCGATGTCCTTGTCCTGCGCGCAAGTGAATCAGCTTATCGGTTAGTCAATATCAGCTCGTTGCGACGACCCGCGCTGCCGAGCGCACCGAACGCGATCCTGAGCTTATGGGGATTGCCGAGTTCATCCCGAAGCAGGAAATTCATATGGTCGTGGAATTTCCAACGTTCAGGATCTTTAGGGTCCTTATAGGCAACATCGTCGGTGCGGTGCAAACTGATGACCAGGGCACCTGGTTCCGGGTCCGGAAGGTTTTCCGGTAAGTCCTCGGTAACGGAGTCACCAAAAATACTTTCCGTCAGAACAGGATCAATCCTGATATTTACACCTCCCGCTGGATGTACAGGGTCCTGGAACTGGAGCCCTGTCCAACTGAACATGGTTTCCCAGGCAGCCTCACTTTCCCAGGCGATCAATGCAGTCGGTATGTAACTGCCTGCATACTGAGTCGGACTCACCACCTCCATTCTCACAAACCTTACCCACCCGCCCGAGCGATCGTGATATTTAAGGGTCCAGTAATCAATCGTGCGCAGATGCAAATGGAAATCATCATCGGGGTTGCTGCCATCGCCCCTTCCACCGGCCACGCGCTCGCGCTTGAACTCGTATTCCGATGCCGCCGGAACCGGGACCCTGGCAGGGATGATCTCGACAGTACCGTTGCTGCGCTCTAACGAATCCCACTCTTTTTCGGTAGCGGAGGCCTTGAATTTGGCATAGAAGCTGGAGGCTTGATTAGCCGGGGCACGGGTGTGCAGATAAAACGTCCTGGTCCTGGTCGACGCATTATTGGCCGGCAGTATCGGCGGGGCCAGGCCTGACGGGCTGGCAAGTTCAAAGCGGTTAGGTTTATCACGCACACGCCAGAGCTCAGGGTCGTCCTCAGGAATGCCATCGTCCTCTTCCTTGAGCTCAAGGATAGGTTGCAGCTCCTGATGGGAGATGGTATCGACCAGTTTCATCGTATTGAGCTCCTGCATGCTCAAGGGAACCGGCTTGTCATCGACTAATGCGGTTTCCACGATGACCAGAATCTGCAACTGCTGGTAGCCATTGGCAAGCAATGATCCGTGTGCCGGATCCACAGCGCCTACAACCTTGACTTCGAAGCGAACGAGTTCCTCCCAGGCAGGCTCATCCACCTGGTCATACAGTTCGATCACGCTGTAGCCGTTGGCAAACACCACGTCGTTGTGGACCACTTCGCACTGCACCACGCTTGCGAGCGTGCTGCTATCGTCGGGTGCTGTGAACAAGCCGTTGGCATCGACATTGCCGCGCCCGCCAATGACCCGCCAGCGCCTGGGCAAGCCTGCCAGCACATCCGCGTCGGAATGCAATTGCACCGTTGACGCGCTGGGCACCTTTGAAACGTGGTAGGGCTCGGTCGCCAGCAGGAGCTGGCCGCTGGCGAACATCAGCGTCGAGGCTGTGGTCGCGCCGCCTTGCACGTCGACCTGCTGGCCCAGCAAGCTTTTGCGCCGTACATGCGCGGCCGCATCGAACACTGCGGTATTGGCGCCAAGCTGGGTCACCCGGCCATGCGCGTTACCGCGCAACGACCAGTGCAGGTCCGCACCGCTGGCGTCAAAGCCGGTCATGCCGATCGGCTGGTCCAGCAAGGCGCCACTGTAAGAGCCGACTTGCGGTGTCGCCGCCAGGTTGTCATAGACCACCGTGACCAGCGCAGAGGTGCTGTAGACATAGTTATCCACTTCATAGTCGGCAGTCACCAGTACATGCAGCAACTCATGGCCCATCTCCGCGCGCGACACGGCCTGGTAACGGCCGTTGGAGATGGTGCCGTGGTTGACAGGCAAGCGACCTTCAAAGCTCACTGCATGCCATTCGCTGGCCGGCACCACAGCCCCCGAGGGGCCATAAAGAGTGAAATCCACACGACCACCGGCCTGAACGGTGACAAATGCCGGTTCCAGGCGAGTCTTGATCAGAGGCGATTCGATCCGGCCGAAGTAGCAGTGTTCATTGAGCAAATCGTCTGTCTTCGGAATCTCCACGAGCGGCTGGAAAAAACCTCCATGGGAAAACCGCAGGCTGGGGATCAGCATCTCTCTGATCTCTGTGGGGTACAGGCTGAAATGGTACCTGTGTATGAGCAGCGATGCGGTCAACCCGCCCTGGTCATCCCAGTCAGTATCACTGGGGATCAGGTAAGGGAAGTCAGACGACACTGGAAAGGTGCCCTCACCCACATCGGCCTGCAAGCGCATCAGCAGCAATACAACACCGTCACCATAATTATTGGCGCCCTTGACACGGGCACCCGGAGCGGCCTGAGTCAGGATGCGAAAGCTCTGCACCGTCAGAGGGCCTAGCCTCCACAGCTCCAGCATGGCCAGGTTAAGCGTTCTGCGCAGCGGTTGCAGGCTGGCGAAGTGTCGCTTGAACAGGTCAGCCAATTGCCGGTTGACCGCTTCGTCGCGACCGGCAAGGTTACAGGTGTATTCGATGGCATCGCCTACATCGAGCGTGACCCGCCCCTGGCGATCAACTTCACCGATCACCTGGTGCAGGTCAATGGTCATCACCAGCTTGAACCCTTGCCCGGCCACGCTATAGAGGGTGTGCACAAGGGGCGGCGCACTGGTCGATACGCGACGTATGCTGAAGCGCCCGCTCTCGAAGCTCATTGTCAGCGTGGCCTGCGAATCGGTCAGCGAGGCGGTTTCGAAGGATAACAGCGGCGGGCCCAGCTGGATGTCATGTAACCGGGCGACCAGCCCGTCGCCGCCGCTCAGCGTCAGCTCGGTGTCGACCGTCACGTGTTCGGCCACTGCATAATTCTGGATAAACTGTTGCTGGAGCACCTGGTTAAGCACGGTTCGGCTGAGGACGGCAACGGCGCCCCAGCCCTGGTTGATCTCGCCCTCGGCTTCGATGATCTGTTCAAGTTCTTTCAATGTGTAGGACATGACGGTATCACTCGCTAAATTTTGTAGGCACTGGCCTGACCCGGGTCAAGGCCTGGTCCGCCGGCTCAGGGAATCGATCAATGCCGGAAAATGCTGCAAGGGCAGCGGCAGGATGAGGTACGCCTGGCTTGGGTTGCTGGCCGAATCGCGGGTGGCAACCACCAGCACGAATGCTTCGCTGGCGGTTGGATCGGCGTGGTAAAGGCCGTTTTCATCAATCGACCCCGGCCCTTGCAGCGGCAGGCTCCAGACAGCGTTGACCGGGTTGCCGGTGGAGGCGCTGTAGGCGTACAGCTGCAATTGATCAACCGCATCGCCCGGCATCGCTTCGGGCTCGATGAAGATCAATGGCAGCTGATGGCGTACCAGTACCCAGGCCGAGCGTGCATGACCGGTGCTGGCGTTGAGCACCTGCACTTCATCGATCACATGGTTGCGGTCGGCCAATTGCGCGCCCGCCTGATAGGCGCAGGCACCTGCAGATGCCTGGTCGGGCTCCAGGCTTCCGCTTTCGTCCGGCACCGGATTGACCAGCGACCATGTCAGGTCACCGTCCTGCAACCCCAGGCCGCTGAACGATACGCGCTCGCCAGCGCTGCACACCTGAATCAATGGATCGATGGCCAGCGGCTGCCTGAACACGGTCAGCAAGACCGTGCTGGTGGCGCCTGAAGACGGCTCGCTGGCCGTGACCAGCACCTGGCTGGCCGGACTGGCCATGGCCTCGGCCAGCGGTGCCTGGTACAGCCCTTGCTGATCGATAGTGCCCGGATCGCCGTTGCTGCCCGCAAGCGTATCCACGCGCCAACTGAGCCCGCTGCGTGGCGGCTCGGTCTGCAACATCAGACTTTCGCCGGCAGCCACCCGGGGTTGTTGTTCGACGAACTGCCAGTCTTGCCCGGCCGTGCCCAGCGCGTTGAAGGCGGCATGGTCATGAGGCAGCGCACGGCGCACAGGCTGCAGGGCCTGCCCGCCTGCGGTTTGAAACGTGTCGATAAAGCGCTGCGACGCCGCGATGTTCAGCGTGCGCGCAAAGCGCCCCAACAGGGCCTGCTTGACGACATAGGCCAAAAAGCCTTCGACCTTTGTCAGGACCACCGGGTCGGTATTCTCCAGCCCGGACACTCGCGACGTCTCGCCAACATGGCGCAGGGGCGCGAACAGATTGCCAAGCATGCCTGCGGACTCATCAGGCTCCTCGGACAGATAAAACTCGTACTCGATATGAACGTTGAAGGTTCCGGTGCTGCTCTGCCAGTCCTCACTGCTGCCCTCGGGCCGGTGGCGTATGGTCACCGTGCAAGGCGCCCGCAAGGTTTGTACTGCCACGGTACGATTGAACTCGGCACGCAATCCTCCTGCGCCGTCTGCCGCCTGGAGCGTGAACGCATCGCACTCGAATTCCTGGCCGTTGTTGTGCCAGGCACTGGCGGGCACTTGCAGGTGTCCCTGACGGGCAATCATGCGGCCCTGGTGGGACGAATCGGCAGCCTGGTACTCGAACTCGACGTCGTCGGCCAGTTGCGACATGGCTTCGCCCAATGCCGCACGGTGCAGCAAGTGAGAAGACAAGAGAGTGGTCACGGCACAGCGCTGCTGTTCATCGTCTGGGATCAGGTAGCGGAAGTCCGAATCCTGACCGGGGTATCCACCGGCAATGCCGTGCTCCATACGCGCAAACAGCAACAGCGCGCCGTCTTGGTCTGCGTGAGGCAACGCCTGCGTTTGTCCAGGGCGCGCCTGGGTGCGCAAGCTGATCTGCCTGCAGGTCATGAAGGGGTTGTCCGCTTCGGGCAACCGGGCCACCGGCCAACTGCGCCGGGCGCTGTCCTGCCCTTGAAGCCAGGCCTTGAACACGTCACCCGCCGCGCGCTGCTCGGCAGGTGCAGGACTGAAATCCAGCACAACGTCTTCACCCTGGGCCAGGTCCAGTCCTACGCCACTGGTTTGACTGGCGAGCTGCATGTCCATGCGCAATTGCGGGCCGTTGAGCGGATCGAAGGCTGCGACACGAGTGATTTCCTTGATACCGGCCACGTTCGCGACCCTGAAACCCACGCCACCGAGGACGGGCAGGCGCAAGGATGTATCCGAGCGGTCCAGGCCGGCTTGTGCAAAGGTGAAACACGGCGGGCCGACCTGCACATCATGGAAGTAATGAGTCACGTGGGTTCCGGGTATCGGTACCACGGCGTCCGGCAGTCGCCAGGACTCACCCTCGCTCAGGCGTCGGGCATATTGCTGCTGCAGGCCCTGGTTCACACCGTCGCCGGACAAGGCAATGATGGCATCCCACTCATAGGTGCGGGTGCCCTCGCTCATCCAGGCCAATAGGCTCTCGATAGAGTTGTTCGTCATGATATTGCCTCCCTGGCAATGGTGGTAAGCGCTAGTGCCGGATCATGGCGGCCAGTTGATCCGGGAATTGCTGAAGCGGCAGAGGCAGGGTCAGATGCCCTTCGAGCACCATGCCCATCGCCTCAAGCCGAGCCTGCACCAGTACGAAACGCTGCAAGGCTGCAGGGTCGCTGGTGTAGACGCCGTCGTTGTCGATACTGCCCGGCCCGTCCAGTGCCAGGTGCCAGTCCACCCCCTCGGGAAAATAGCTGTCCAGCCGGGCTTGCAGCCGTACCTGACCGGGCGGCAAGGCGGCATCGGCCAGTAGCGCGATACTCAGGCTGGGCGGGACGAGGATCACCAGCACCCACACGACCTGACTGGCGCCGCTCAGGCTGTCGCGTACCTGGATTCGCTCGAGCACATACGCGCTGCCCGACACCTCCTGTTCGATGGCTTTATAGGTACAACGCAGACCTTGCTCATCGGGGATCAGGCTGCCGCTCTGCCCGTCGACGGGGTCGAGGATCGACCATTCAAGAGGGCCATCGTCCAGGCAGCCGGCATACAGGGTCACTTGTTCGCCTTTGGCGCACTGCTGGATCAAGGGGTTGACCGTCAGCGCTTCGCGTACCACCGTCACCAGGGCCGAATGCTGCTGGCCACTGTCAGGTTCAGTGGCCGTGACCCGTAGTCGTAGCCAACGGCTGTCGAGGGTTGGTGCCGCAGGGGCATGGTAGAGGCCGTTGGCATCGATGCTGCCCAGGTCGGTGCTGGCTGTGTTCAACCCGGCCATTGACCATTGCAATGGCTCGATGGCCGGCGTGACCTTGAAGGACTGGCTGGCACCGGCACCGAGGGTCACCTCGGCAGGCTCGACGGTAAAACCGCTGAGCCGTGCAGCGACATGGCCGAACGCAACGGTGTCGCGGGGCAGGTGATAGTCGTCGACCTCAATGGTTTTTCCTGTCACCCACTGGAGACTGTTGCTCAGAAACGCACGCACGGGCGTGCTAAACCTGAAATCACGATAAAGCATGCTGCGGATATAGGGGTCGATCAGTTGCTGCGATAACATCACCAACTGAGCCACCACATACACCACCACCAATGTCCATCCCGGATTGGCTCCAGAGTTCATTTGCTCTGCGGCATTGACGTCCTGGTGGGCAACATCCAGTGTCCAGTCGAGCGGTTTGAACACGTTTTGACCGTACTCCTCGACGTAGCCATAGACGGCTGACAGGTCAAGGATATAACGCTGGTCGATCATGTCGTCCGGCGCCACCTGCTCGCCGCCATGGGCCTTGGTGAACCTGAATGTCGTGGAGCGCATAGCCTCGGTGTGCCACTCGACTGCGATGCGCCCCTCGTCCAGCGTCCTGATGGTCAAGGGATTCTGGCCGCCCGCCGGGAATGACAGGCTGGAAGACTCCAGAGTGACCAGCAGAAACTGGCCTTCGTACACGAACGGCAGCAGCGTGTCGGTGCGGGCATCAAAGTGCAGCGCCCCGCTCCTGGCCTGTGCCTGAGTCAGCTGCCCGCTGGCATCGTACTGCCTGTCGAAGTCATCGCTGGCAATCAGCATGGCACAACTGTCGAGCAGGTAATCGGCCGGCAGGCCGCGCGTGCGTTGCTCACTGAGCAGCACGGTGGCGGAGTCGCCAGTCTCGGAGTCATCGGCAATCAGGAAGCGGTAGTCGTTGCCGGGTATCCCGCCCTCCTCGCTGCCTTGCATACGCATGAAGATCAGGATCGCGCCGTCGCCCGGGTCTGCTGCAGTCGGCTCGGCCACGCGCTGGGTACGCAGTTTGAACGACTGCGGGCTCAGGCTACCGGCGTTGGGTTCGATCATGCCCAGCAGCAGGATCCTTTGCTCGTCGGGCAACGCCTTGAACAGCGCCTGGAAAAATTCACCAACCTTGTCGGGTTCGTTCTCATCCAGGTTGAAACTGAGGCGGAAGTTGTCGCTGTGACGCAGATCAAGCATCACCCTGCCGTCTTCACCGACCGTGCCCGGCACTTCGTCAAGGTCAAGGTCAAGAAACAGACACAGGCCTTGCAGGGGGTCGATTTCACTGATCGTAACGGCGTGCCAGGTGTCGACATGCTTGCTCATCGTCAATTGCAGCCCGCCCAGCACGGCCATGGTCAACTGTGCCTTGCTGTCGATCAGGCCGCCGTGCGCGAACGACAGGCGCGGCCAGTCCAGCACAAAATCCTGGATGACCTGCTTGAGTCCATCAGCGTCTTGCACCTCACCCCTGATCACGGGTAGATAAGTGCCCGAGTCAAAGCGGGCGATGTATTCATGCATCAATAAACGGTTAGCCTCATGGCGAGCCATCGCCACAATGCAGTCCCAGCCCCACATGACGTCGGTTTGCGGAGTGGCCATCCACTGCAACAGGCCTTCCCTTGAGTTGCTACTCATGACGTGCCTTCCTGGCAATCGAGTCGAACCTCGGTGCCGGGTCACGGCTGCCAGTGCGCCGGAAAATCGTGACAAGGGCAACGGCACGATCAGATGCCCCTCGAAGATCATTCCGGCCCCCTCGACCCTGGCCAGCACCAGGACAAAGGGCAGTGGCCCGTCAGGATCGCAGGTGTACAGGCCTTCGGCATCGATACTGCCCGTTCCGCCCAGGGCCAGGCGCCACTGCACGCCCGAGAGCACCTGGCCATTGAGCGTCGCTTGCAGGCGTAACTGGTCCGGCGTCAGAGCTGGATCTTCGACGCAGTCAATGCTCAGGCTCGAAGTGGCCAGCAGCACCAGTACCAGCAGGTGTGCCGTGGCGCCGGTCAGGCTGTCGCGCACTTCGATCCGCTCTGGCACAAAGGTGCAACCCGGGCACTGCTGGTCGGTGGCCTGATAGATGCATGTGCGATTGCTGTCTTCGGGCAGGATCAGACGACCACTGAGCCCCTCGACCGGGTCGAGGATTGTCCATTCAAGATCGCCCTCGCCAAGGACGCCGGCCTGCAACAAGGTTTGCTCGCCCCGGTTGCATTCGACGACCACCGGATTGACCGTCAGACCCTGACGTACCACGGTCACCAGGGCATCACTGCGTTGCTCGCCGGCGGCCTCGGTGACGGTGACCCGCAAGCGCTGGAAGCGGCCCTGCAAGGCAGCGGCTGTCGGCGCCCGATACAACCCCTGGGCGTCGATAGTGCCGGCCTCGCCGTCAGGCGGCTGCAGCGAGGCGACGGACCACTGCAGCTCCTGGCTGGCCGGTTGGCAGCTGAATACCTGGGTGCCGCCCGCCACAAGCACAGGTTGTAACGGCTCGACTTGCGGCGCGCCGAGCTGTGCGTCGACACGACCGAAAACGCCGATATCCCGGGGCATGGCCATTACATTCGTGTGAATGGCCTGCCTGAAATCCAGCGTCATAGTGTTCTTGAACAGGCCCATCAACGAAGCTTCGCACCTGAACCCGGTCTTCAGAGCCTCGGCCAGGCAAGCTTTGATTACCGGTCCCAGCAGCCTGACAATCTGGCGGCCGACGTACCGGGTGAAGGCCTGCCAGGCCAGCGCTTCCATATCCGCACCGGCTGGCAATGGCGCCATCGGCTGCTGCCGCGCGTCGATGTCGATATGCCAGGCACGCAACTGCAACCGTGCAGGGTCATTGTCATCGGGCGCGTAAAGGGCCGAAAGATGGAAAAAATACTCTTCTTCGATCATGGCGCCAGGCCAATCGTTACGGCTGGCCGAACTGAAACTTACAGCGCTGCCCAAGGTGCTGCTCGAACCCCATTCAATGCTGACCTGCTGGTCTTCAAGCTGCTCGATACGCAGCGGCGTGCTGCTGTTCGCGGCAAAGGCCAATGCCGGACTGGCGATGCTCGCCGTCATGCCTTCGCCCTTGAAGCTGAATCCGGGCAAGGTCCGGGTGGCGGCCTCGAATGCCAGCACCCCGGCGTTGGCCTGCATTGAACGCCATTGCCCCTGCTGCCCATACTCGACGGTGAAATCGCGACTGTCGATCAACCGGGCGCAGCGTTCGGACACGGTGCCCGGCTGACCGATCTCAACGCCCTTGAGCCGTTGATCGAACAAGAGCGTGGCTGAAAAATCCGCACCTTCGTCATCCGGGATCAGGTAGCGAAACGAAGCCCCCACGCTGCCGCCCTCCTCGTGGCCAGCCAGGCACATGAACAGCAACAGTGCACCGTCGCCATCCGCTGACGCGCTGGGTGCCAGGCTTTGGTCGCGGCGCAACTGACTGCGCAGGCGGTAAGCCTGCAACGGCAGTGGCTGGTCAGGCGACCCGTCAAGTACACCAAGCCGTAGCACGCTCAGGTCCTCGGGCCATTGATCGATCAGTGCCTTGAAGAACTCGCCGGCCCTTTGCTGCTCGACGTCGGTCCCTTCAAGTCCCAGGCGCGGGTTGTCGCTCAGGCGCAGATCCAGGCCCAGCCAGGTTTGCCCCTGAACCTGACCCGGCAGTTGAGCCAATTGCAGATCCAGAGACAGCACCGGCCCTAGCAGTGGGTCGAACTCATCGATCCGGGTCACTCGCCAGCGGTCCACGGCTTTTTTCACATCCAGTCGTATTCCACCGATCACCGGCACGCTCAGGCGCGCCCGGCTATCGTCGACCGTGGCATTTTCGAACGACAGGCGCGGCACACCCAGCGTAATGCCATGCATCAGGTTTTTCGCGCGACTCTCGCTGACAATGACCTCACCGCTGCACGCCGGCCATGGGTTGTCGCTGTCGAGCCTGGCCTGCGCATCACCGGCCAGCAGCAGGTTGACCTTACTGCGGGCGAGCGCCGCGATGGCGTCCCAGCCCCACATCACATTGCTTTCGGGCCCGGCCATCCAGTCCAGCAGGCTTTGGAGTGTATTGGTTGGCATTTGCTTGCCTCCTTGGCATCAGGTGCGGGCACTGTGCGGGGCGTCGTCGAGGGCGCTGGCGAATTCGCTCAGCGGCAGCGGCACGATGATGTACCCGGTGACATAGTCATCATCGGGAATGGGCGCCTTGGCAGACATCAAGGCAAAGCGGGCGGTGCCCGGTTCGCTCACGCGGTACACTCCCTGGGCATCCACGGCGCCCGGCCCCAGCCACAGCTGCCATTCAACCGGGCCGACGAGTTCCTGATCGGTCAGTGCCGTCAGTTGTGCGGTCTGTTCATCGACAACCTGCGCCGTGATTGACAGGGTTACCAGCCACATCAATACCAGGACATGCGCCGAACGCGCCTGCCCGGTAACGGTGTCGCGCACCTCGATTTCATCCAGCACGAACAGTTTGCCGCGAACCTTTTTATCGACGGCGCAATAGGTGTGATCGCCGCCTGGCAGTTCGCTCGGAACCACAGTGCCACTTTCGCCGGCCACCGGACTCTTGATCGACCACTGCAGGCTGCCCTCACCCAGCCGCCCGGCCTGTAACTCGACCCGGTCACCCACGCTGCACTCCTGATACAGCGGGTTGATTGTCAGGGCGTTGGTTACCACGGTGACCAACGCCGAGCTGCGCTTGCCGCTGGCCTCTTCGCTGGCGGTCACCCGTACACGCTGGAAATGACCGCCTATAGCGTCTGCCGCGGGGGCGCGATAAAGGCCCTGAGGGCTGATACTGCCGGCAGACCGCTGAGGACCGGCCAGTTCGTGGACTGACCATTCGATACCCTGGCTGGCACCGGTCACCTGGAACTGCTGGGTGCCGCCGGCCGGCATCAGCACCTGCGACGGGCTGACGACCAGGGTGGTGGTGAGCGGATTGATGCGCCCGAACACACCGGTATCTTTGGGTCTGCGCAGCTTGAGTGACTCGATGGCATGGCCGAAATTGAGCTTGACGCAGTCCTTGATCATTGCCCCTATGGGAATATTGATACCGAACGCTTGAAGTGCGTCTTTCAGCTTGGGCTCTACCTTGTGCCTGACGACCTTCTCGACTTCAAGCAGCACCTTCCATATGAACAGCAACCACTCGGCCCCCTCGGAAGTGGCCGACGCGTTGGACTCCAACTGTGTACAGGTCAGATCAAGGTCCCAATGCACCTCCTTGAAGCTCAGATCATTGTCGCTTTCGACAAATTCATAGCGTGCCGAGAGCGAAAGGTCATACCGGTATTTATAGACTTTTGTGGGCAGGTCAGGCGGGTTGTTACCGGTAACGTCGAAAGTCAGTACGTAGCCCACCTCAGCCGAGGTTTCCCAGCTGACATCGAAGTGACCTTGTGCGTCGGCCTGCATGGACAAGGGACGCGCGCTGTTTGCCAGCAACCGGATACCGGAGCAATAGATATGGGTCGTGACCATGAAGCTCATGAATGGCATCGGGCTCAAGGTAGAGCCCGATTCAGGAACATAAAGCTCACCGTCCTGGGCGACGGCCGAGCGAATGATGCCGTCACTGTCATAGTGACGCGTGAAGGTGTGGCTGCCTGTGAGCAGGCTCTGAACAGCCTCGAACAACGTGTTCTCCGCACCGATCAGTGGCCTTAACCACCGGCGGGACAACACCACGGTGGCCGAAAAATCCTGATCGGCATCATTGGGAATCAGGTAACGAAACGAGGCGCCCACCTGGTCGCCCTCATCGCTGCCTTGCATGCGCACGAACACCAGAAGCGCGCCGTCCAGATCTTGCGCCGAACGCGCATCGGCCGCCGGCTCGCCGGCGCTCTGGGTGCGCAGAGTGAAGCTTTGCGGCCTGAACCCCTGCGCGCCACCGGGCTCGATGCTGCCCAGCACGAACACCCGTTGCTGTGGTGACAGTTCATTGAACAGGTCCTTGAAGACGTCACCGCTCAAGCGCTGTTCATATTCATCCCCGGAGAGGGTCAACCGAAAGTTGTCACTGTGTTGCAAATCCAGGCGCACACGGTTGTCTTCGCCCACGGTGCCGGGCACTTCTTCAAGGTTGAGCTCCAGCGTCAGCCAGGGGCCTTGCAGCGGATCGGCTTCGCTGATGCTTGTCACATGCCAGAGGTCGAGGTTTTTTCTCAGACCGATCTGCACCCCGCCCAGCACTGCCATTGCCAATTGCGCTCTGGCGTCGTCAAGGTCGGCATGGGTGAAGGACAGGCGCGGCGCATCGAGCTGGTAGTCGTGAATCACCTGCTTGAAACCTGAATCCTCTGCAACCACCTCGGCGGTAATCGCCGGCAGGTAGCTGTCGGCGTCGTACCGGGCCAGGTACTCCTGCATCAGGATCTGGTTGGTCTTGTTGCGCGCCATGACGGCAATCATGTTCCAGCCCCACATCACATTGGTGTCAGGGTCGCGCATCCACTGCAGCAGGCTTTCGAGGGTATGAGTGGCCATTATCGACCTCCTTGTCGATAGGGGTTCTGCTCAAGGGGTCAGCAGGATGACGGCACTCACAAAGAGCACATAGGTGTCGCCATCATCGAAGCTGGTGTCGACCCGGACAACGAAGTCGTTATGGAGCTTGAGTGCCTGCAAGCCGCTCAGCGCAAAGGTGACCTGCAGTTTTGCGGCCGTGAATTCGGCGTCTGTCACCGGCTCCGCAGCGCCCTGGCGCAGCGGAATGCGCAATGGATTATCGTCGCGGTCCAGCCCGTCGACGCGCACCCTGACCCGTTGACCGGCGGCCATGAACATCCAGCGATCCAGGATAAATACGGCACCACCGGATGGCACGTCCGCCAGCGAGAGCGTGTCCAGGCTCGGCGGTTCGGTCAGCTGGATGGCCGGCCAGCCATGAGTTGGGGCATGAATGGCCAGGTCAAACGCCCTGGACTTGAACGGACCTTCGCCACTGGCCGTCGTCACTTGATAAAAAACCTCCAGCCGCTTGTCCATGTTGGCCGGTATGGCAGCGGGGGGGATGAAATAGCGCCTGGGCTGGCTGGGCATCGGTTCGGTGACAATGATGCTGCCTGTGCCGGCATGCCCCTGCCAATGCATCTGCACCTGGCCGTCAAGCCCCAGTTCGGCCTCATCGGGTACCCGGATGTGCACGCCGACAGTGACATCATCGGCATACAGATAGCCACGAGGCGGCCCCTCTCCGGAGTCCTCGGCCGTGGCTTCCTCGACGATGGGCGTCGGCAGGTGCAACGGTTTGCTCAGCATGACTGCCAGAACGTCGCCACTTTCTGCGGCGTCGAGGCGGGCGTAGGTGTACCCCAGCTGTATCTGCCGACCATTGTTGGCCTGCAGCCATGGGTAGCCCAGAACGAATTCCAGAACCTGGCTGTCGAGGGTCGAGATGTCCACTTGCTGGGCGATGACCTGGCCCTGGTACGGGGCAATGGTCTGGCGACTGACCGCGACACTGTCGGCATACACCACCACCGTATCCCAGACTTGAATGTCCTGATACAACGGCACCTGCAAGCGCACACCGTCAGGGAAGGCTTCGGGGTTCAGGGCGCTGTCGTTGAAATTCTTGATGATCAAGGCCGGCAGGCGACTGATCGGTTCCTGAGTCACCACCTCCAGGCGTTGCACCGGACTGAAGCTGGGGGTCGTGGGCACGGCGTAGGCAATGCTGTAACTGACGTCGACGAAGGAGCCTTCGATAATCTCCAGCTCGCTTTTGCTCACCGCCCATTGCAAGGGCTGGCCGAGGTCTTCAGGGACCAGCACTTTGGGCAGCGTCAGCGTGTCGAATGGATCGCCCATGAAATACAGATCCAGCGTGAGCGTCACCGTGTCGCCCGTGAACATGGCGCGGTAAGGCGGCACCACCACTACAACGTCCCCCTCGATCCAGTCCAGGATGATCTGCAACTGGTGGGACTGCTTGAACTGCGCCACCGCCAACGCCGGGATAATGCCCTGGCGTTCGCGGGTGCCCACATAAAAGAAGCGCCGCAGCGACTCCTCGCCCTGCTGACCTGGCATAGTCGTACTCTCGATGCGATAGGAATAGAACACATAGCCCTGGTCCAGCGCCTGAACGTCCGCATTATCGATGAGCACCTGCACACCGTCGGGACCCGGGTCGCCAATCACGCTGTATTCGATATCGAACACATCGACGACGTTGCCCTGGGCGTCACAGCCGCGCCAGTTGATCCAGAAAGAGCTGTCGGCGATGTCCGGATGGTCGATATAGGTCTCCAGGTCAGAGGTGCCCAACTGCACCAGGTCGATCCAGTTTTCCACGGGGTGCAGGGCCGGGACTGATGGCATGGGCAAGACCATGGCGCGCTCCTGTTGGCGGCGTGCGGCCGCTGTTCAAGTGAGTGATGCTGGCAGTTGTACGCCCTGTCCCGGCGTCCCGGTACTGACAGATCCGCTAGGTTTCAGGCCGATAGCAGGCAGGTATGGTGGTCGCCAGCCTCCGGCTTCGGCCCTTATGCTCCAAGGAAGGTGCAACCCGATGAGCACATCAAACTCCGTCCACTCCAATGCGCTCAACTTCGTGGGTTTTGTCGACAACGGCGTCGACCCGCGAACCGGCCAGTACACGGTGTCGATCAACCTGCCCGACATGGCCGCCAACAATCTGCGCGGGCCGGACGTCAAGCTGTCGCTGGCCTTCAACCCGCTCAACAATCAGGACCTGGGCTTCGGCACCGGCTGGGAGCTTGCACTGACGCAGTACAACCCGCGCAATAACGTGATTGCGCTCAGCACCGGTGAAACCTTCAAGGTCACCGGCACCAGTGGCAGCAGCGACCGGTTGCAGATGAAGGAACAGAAACTCGACAGTTTTCACCTGCATGATCTCAAGGACACCCCGTCCGAGTGCTCCTACCGGGTGGTGCATAAATCCGGCACGGTTGAGTGGCTCAAGCCGCAGGGCAGCACCCAGAACCGCTTGCACGTGCCCGCCAGGATTCAGTCACCGGCCGGGCACTGGGTCGAACTCGTCTACACCACCCATGACGGCCACCCGATGCTCAAGAGCATCAAGGACGCTGACGGAAACATCCTGCTGAGCGTGGAACACACGTCTTCGCAAGTGGCCCTGCTCGTGCAGCCCTACGCCAGCGACGAGCCGCTGGCGCGCTTTGTCATGGTGCTCAGGGATACCCCGCGCCGGGTCGCGCGCATCGAATTGCCCACTGACAACCAGGCCTCCTGGCGCTTCGAATACGCGATGATCCGTAACCACCTGTGTATCGTCAAAGTCCAGACCCCGACCGGCGCCCATGAATCGGTGTCCTATGGCGACAACGGCGATGCCGGGCATGCTTTCCCTTCAGGCAGCGGGCGCACTGCGTTGCCACGGGTGACCCGCCATGTGCTCGATCCGGGCTCGGGCCAGGCGCCGGTGGATGTGCGCTACCGCTATCAGCTGTCACATGGCAACACCAACTTTCTCGGGGCCGGCCTGAACATTACCTGGGCCGACGACGGGCTGGACAACCTCTACAAATACATCGGCGACTATGCGTACCAGAGCGTCGAGAGCCTTTACATCGAAGGCGAGCCGGTACGGCGCATCGAGCGCACGTTCAATCAGTTCCACTTGCAGACCTTGCAGACGACCGTTCAGGGCAATGCCGTCTACAGCACCGAAACCACCTATCACCTGCTGCAAAACGTGGCCTATGACAAGCAGCCCAGCATCTGCCAGATCCCCCGCACCGTCACCACGCGCTGGCGCCTCGCCAACGATCCGACCCTCATACGCAGTGAGACCGTGGAAACCACCTTCGACGTGCATGGCAACCTGTTGACCCAGCGCCAGCCCGATGGCGTGCTGGAAACCAGCACCTGGTACCCGGCCGACGGCGCCGAGGACGGCTGCCCGCCGGATCCTGAAGGCTTCGTGCGTTACCTAAGGTCCAGGACCGTGACGCCGGCGCCTGCCGCGACGGCGGCACCGGTGCTGTGCAGCCGTTATCGCTACCTGGCCCTGCCCGCCCTGGCAGACAGCGGGCTGCCCGACTTCGTCACCCGCGAGAGCGAAACCCTGGTGCAGCTCGACCTTGATGATGAAACCGAACAGCAACTGCACTACACGCACTTCAGCTACCTCAATGCGCCAGGCAACCCCTTCGAGCATGGGCGCATCAGCCGCACCACCGAGACGCTCAACGG
>NZ_QFFU01000016.1 GCF_003131185.1 Pseudomonas ovata
TGGGTGCGGCGCAGGCGCATGCGGCTGCCGTTGAGTCGCGGGCCAGCAGGCTATTGGGACAGACACCGTCCGGTAGGAGCCCGCTTGCCGGCGACCGAGTGCGTAGCGCTCGCAGAAATCTTGGAAACGCCACTATTTTTACGACTGCTACGCAGCCGGTCGCGGGCAAGCGCGCTCCTACGGGGGTCAGTCGCCGTATAGCGACTGGGTGCGGCGCAGGCGCATGCGGCTGCCGTTGAGGTGCAGGTACATGGCGGCACGCGCGGCATCGACGTTGCCCTGGGCGATGGCTTCGTAGATCTGCCGGTGTTCGGCATCGATGCCCTTGAGGTAGGCGGTGCGGTCGCTTTGACCGGTGTAGGCCGAGTTCATGCGGGTGCGCGGGATCAGCTTGGTGCCCAGGTGCTTCATGATGTCGATCAGGTAGGCATTGCCGCTGGCCTTGGCAATCTTCAGATGGAACTGGAAGTCGGCATTGATGGTGGTGCCGGATTTTTGCGGGCCTTCGAGCAGCGCCTCGAAGGCCCGCTTCAGTTCCAGCAACGCCTCGGGGCTGCGCCGCTGGGCGGCCATCCCGGCGGCTTCCACTTCCACGCTCAGGCGAAACTCCAGCAGATTGAGTACATCGGACAAGGTGGCGATGGTCGCCGGCCCCACGCTGAAGCCTTCCGGTGCCGGCATGTCGAGCACGAAGGTGCCGACCCCGTGCCGGGTCTCGACCAGACCGGCAGCCTGCAACCGCGACAGGGCATCACGCACCACGGTGCGACTGACACCTTCGGCTTCCATGATATGCACTTCCGAGGGCAGCTTTTCGCCGCGCTGCAGCACGCCGTCGCGCATGCGCTGGGCAAAGCGGTCGACCAGGGTTTCGGCCAGGCGTCGATGGTTTTTCTGCGCGGGAGCGGCGTTGTCGGACATTACAGCCTCATTCTTGTCGGATACCCGATTATAGGCCGCACAGAACGACAAACACACCCGCATCCCGGCGCGTCACGAGGTTATACTCAGCGCCCCACAGGACTTGACCATCGATATGGACCAACCATCCGCCGCTTCGGGCCGTCGCTCGAACCTGACCCAGCAGCTGGTCGCCGAGTTTTCCCGCAGGATTCGTGAAGGCGAGATCAAAAGCGGTGAAAAACTGCCCACCGAGCAGGCCATCATCCTTGAAACCGGTGTCAGCCGCACTGTGGTGCGTGAAGCCATGTCGCGCCTGCAGGCCGAGGGCCTGGTGGAAACCCGCCACGGCATCGGCACCTTCGTGGTCGATGCCGCACAAGCACGCAGCGCAACGCCCGACGAGCCAGCGGTCGGCACGCGCCACGACGCCGTGGCGGTGCTCGAACTGCGCCTGAGCCTGGAGCCGGAAGCCGCTGCCCTGGCCGCCCGGCGCCGCACCCCGGAACAACTGGAGGCCATCGCCCAGGCGTTGCAGCATTTGCAGGACTGCGCCCGGCAAGGCGTCGATACGGTACAGGCTGACTACCAGTTCCATCGCCATATTGCCCTGTGCACCGCCAATGGCTTTTTCACCGACGTGATGAACCAGTTGGGCAGCAGCATCCTGCCACGCATCGGCACCGGCTTCGGCAACCAGCCCGTGCTGGCGCATGCCGAAGACCCCGAGGCCCAGGCCCGCGAGCAGGCGCAGATCTTCACGGCCATCGTCCATCAGGACGGCGACGCGGCCCGCGCGGCCATGCGCCTGCACCTGATCAACTGCCTGCAGCGGCTGGACACAAACCGTTAGCGACTCGTGTGTCGATGGTTTACCATCGCCGCCGTCGGTTTCCGAGAGGAACTAACAGGGAATTCGCAGGCCGTGAAACGCCTGGTTTTGCCTGAGAAGTCGACGCGCGAAGGTGAGTCAAGGCGCAAAGCGGCGAGCAAGCGGAGTTTACTCAAGTAAATGAGCATTGCGATCCGGTTTGCAACGCAGCACCACCGATGCGCAGTCACCGCTCAGGTAAAAGCAAACGAAACTGCCCCCGCAACTGTAGGCATCGAGCCGCTTCATAGGCGCCACTGGGTTTCACCCCCGGGAAGGCTGGAGCAAGGCGCAGACGTGCCAGTCAGGAGACCTGCCGACCTGAATTTTTACTGACCGGCGGGGTGTCCGGGAAGGACATCCGCGCACGCCTTGCTGTCGTGTGTTCTGCCGAGGCCTGCCTGTCGGGTCGCGACCGCGATGTATTTCCTGCCTGTACACTGCGTCCCGCTTTCGTACGAAATGGAGATCGCCCTTTCATGCCGCCCCTGCTGTCGCTGCCGCGCCTGACCCTGCTGATGGTCACCCTGGGCTTTTGTGCCCAGAGCCTTGCCGCCCCCACCCGGTATCCGCTGACGATCGAGAACTGCGGCCTGCCGCTGACCTTCGCCAAGGCCCCGGACAAGGCGGTGACCATCGGCCAGGCCGGCACCGAGATGCTCTATGAACTGGGCCTGGGTGAACGCCTGGCCGGCACTTCACTGTGGTTCAACGACGTACTGCCGCGCTTCAAGGCCCAGAACGACAAGGTCGAGCGCCTGGCCGACAACGACCCAAGTTTCGAAGCAGTGATCGGCAAACGCCCGGGGCTGGTGGCCGTGCAACTGGAGTGGATGGTGGGCAAACAGGGCGTGGTCGGCACCCGCGAGCAGTTTCATGACCTGAAGATCCCGACCTACATCCTGCCTTCGGACTGTGAAGGCAAGGACAACCTGGTCGGCGCCGACGGTACGCGGCTGGAGCCGTTTCGCATCGACACCCTCTATAAAAGCGTCGAGCAACTGGCTCAGATCTTCGACGTCCAGGACCGTGGCCGTCAGGTGGTCGACGAACTGAAGGCGCGGCTGGCCAAGGCGCTGGCCAACGTCGACCGCAACAAGGCCAAAGACGTCTCGGCGGTGTTCTGGTTCTCCAGTGCCGACCTCGACATCGACCCGTATGTGGCCGGGCGCAAAGGCATTCCGGATTTCATGCTCAACAGCCTGGGGCTGCGCAACATCGTCACCTCCGATGAAGAGTGGCCGACCGTGGGCTGGGAAACCATTGCCAAGGCCAACCCGAACATCCTGGTCATCGCCCGCATGGACCGCCGCCGCTTTCCGGCTGACGACTACACGCGCAAACTGGCCTTCCTCAAGTCGGACCCGGTGACGCGCAACATGGACGCGGTCAAGAACGACCGCATCGTCATCATCGACGCCGACGCCATGCAGGCCAGCCTGCGCATGTTCACAGGTATCGAAGAGCTGGCCGACGCTGCTGACCGGTTCAACAAGGCCCCATGAGAGCCTGGGTGTTGGTGGGCCATGCCCTGTGGGTCAGCGTCGTGCTGGTACTGGCCGTGATCGCCGGCGCCGCCATCGGCGAAACCTGCATCAGCATGGAGGTGGTCGGGCAGATCCTGGCCAACAAGCTATGGGGCGCCGGTTTCCCGGTTGACCCCATCGACGAAGGCATCATCTGGAACTACCGCCTGACCCGTGCCATCGTCGCCGCCGCCTGCGGTGCCGGCCTTGCGCTGTCAGGGGTGGTGCTGCAATCGCTGCTGCGCAACCCGCTGGCAGAGCCATATTTGCTGGGTATTTCTGCCGGCGCCTCGACCGGTGCGGTGCTGGTCGCCCTGCTGGGCATCGGTGCCGGGGCGATTTCGCTGTCGGCCGGCGCATTCGCCGGCGCCATGGCCGCGTTTGCCATGGTCGCCCTGCTCGCCCGCTCTTCCCAAGGCTCAAGCGCGGCCGGGCATATCATTCTGGCGGGCATTGCCGGCTCACAACTGTTCAATGCCCTGACGTCGTTTCTGATCACCAAGTCGGCCAGCTCCGAGCAGGCACGCGGCATCATGTTCTGGCTGCTGGGCAACCTCAGCGGCGTGCGCTGGCATTCGGTGTGGCTGGCGGTGCCGGTGGTGCTGGCCGGCCTGCTGGTGTGCATGTGGCATCGCCGGGCGCTGGATGCGTTCATGTTCGGCAGCGACTCGGCCGCCTCGCTGGGCATTGCGGTACGCCGTGTGCAAGTACTGCTGATCACCTGCGCAGCGCTGATCACCGCCGTGATGGTGTCGATTGTCGGCTCCATCGGTTTTGTCGGTCTGGTGATCCCGCATGCCGTGCGCATGCTGGTCGGCGTGCGTCATACCCGGCTGGTGCCGGTCAGCGCCTTGTGCGGCGCGCTGTTTCTGATTGCCGCTGACGTGCTGTCGCGCACATTGATCAAGGGCCAGACCCTGCCGGTCGGGGTGATCACCGCGCTGATCGGCGCGCCGGTGTTCGCCCTGATCCTGATCCGGGGAAAAAGCCCGCGATGAATGCCTTTTCTCCCTTGCTCGATACCGCAGCGCTCGGTTGCACCGGGCTGACCCATATCGTCAAGGGCCAGGCCTTGCTGCAGGACGTCAGCCTCAGCGTGCGGCCCGGCGAAACCCTGGGCATTGTCGGCCCTAACGGTTCGGGCAAGTCCACACTGCTCAAGCTGCTGTCAGGTCTCCTGGCACCCAGCGCCGGCAGCGTGCACCTGGCCGGCCAGCCGCTGGCACAGATGAAGCGCCGTGACGTGGCCCGGCAACTGGCGGTGGTCGAGCAGCAGGCCGACACCAGCGACAGCATCACCGTGCGCGACGCCGTGGAGCTGGGTCGCACGCCCTGGCTGTCGGCGCTGGCACCCTGGAGCGGCGAGGACGATGAGATCGTGCGCCAGGCCTTGGTGGACGTCGACCTGCTGCACCTGCGCGAGCGTCACTGGCAGACCCTGTCCGGCGGCGAACGCCAGCGCGCGCATATTGCCCGCGCCCTGGCGCAACGGCCGCAGATCCTGCTGCTGGACGAACCCACCAACCACCTCGACATTCAGCATCAGTTGAGCATTCTCGGCCTGGTCAAGGCCTTGCCGGTCACCTGCGTGATCGCCCTGCACGACCTCAACCAGGCGCTGGAATGTGACCGTTTGGCCCTGCTCCACGGTGGGCGCCTGATTGCCTTGGGCCTGCCTCACGACGTGCTGACCCCCGAACGCCTGCTCAATGCCTTTGGCGTACACGGCCACTGGCTGACCGACCCGCTCGACGGCACGCGGCTGCTGCGCTTGCGCGCCTTGTAACACGACTTGCAACGTGTTCGCGAAATCCGGCCGTTGCGCAGTCAGCCTGCAATCGAAGGTGATGGCGCAATGAACCAGTCAGGGTGCAGCACAGGAAAATGTTCTTTCAGCCACTCCACAAAGGCTTCTACCTGAGGAGCAAGATGCGTTCTGCTTGGGTAAAGCACCGACACCAGGCGCGGCTGTGGACGATGGGAGCCGAGCACCTCGACCAGTTCTCCATTTGCCAGGAAGGTCTCAACGGCGATTCCTGGCGCCTGGACAATACCGAAGCCGGCAACACCACATTGAACGTAGGCATTTGACTCATTCACAGTGATGCCCCCGTGGGGCGTGTAAGGATGATCCTCGCCGTCCACCGAGAAATGCCAGGGAAGCGGCCTCTTACTCTGGCCGGAAAGGAAGCTGACACACCGATGATCGATCAGATCGTGCAGGGTCGCGGGTGCCCCACAGGCCTGGAGATACACCGGGGACGCACAGGTCACCATGATGACGGTGCCAATTTTTCTGGCCACCAGACTTGAATCTGGAAGGTCACCAATCCTGACGACGCAGTCGATGCCCTCGGCCACAAGATCCACCCTGCGGTCGGTCACCCCCAGCGCCAGCTCGATTTCGGGAAAAGCCTCTGTAAATCGCCTGAGGCTTTCCATGAAGCGGTGCTGGGAAAAGGCCGTGGGGATATCGATTCGAAGCCGTCCACGTAATGCTGATCCATTGCGATCAAACATGGTCGTCGTCTCTGCGATGTTCGCCAGGATTTCTTTGACGCGTTCGTAAAATCGCGCGCCCTGCGCAGTCAGTTTTACCTTGCGAGTCGTGCGCTGAAAGAGCCGAACTCCCAGCGAAGCTTCAAGGTCCTGAATGGTACGAGTGACGTGCGGGCGCCCTGTCTGCATGGCTTCTGCAACTTTGGTGAAGCTCTCCAGTTCCGCCAGCCTGGCGAATACCTGCATCGCCTGTAGAAGCTCCATCAGCCCTCCTCCAAGAAACCTGTCACTGCGATGATTGTTGCTTGCCAGCATAACAATGCTGTCGGTTCCTGCGCATTTATCCCGGCGGGGCAATCCAGAACAATGGGCGCTGACAGAGCGTTTCCTGCTCTGCACCTCAAAACGACTGGAGACGGAACATGAAAGCGTGGCTTCTGAACGATTTCGGACTGGATAACCTGGTACAGGGCGAGACACAGACCCCCGTGCCCCAAGCCGGTGAACTGCTGGTGAAAGTAGGCGCGGTATCGCTCAACTTCCGCGACAAGGCCATCGTTGACGGTATCTACGAACCTCACAAGGTGCCCAAGCCGCTGATCCCCGTCAGCGATGCGGCGGGGACTGTCGTGGCAGTGGGCGAAGGTGTCAGCCGATTCGCCGTTGGCGATCGGGTCAACTCACACCTGTATTCACGCTGGCTGGACGGCATGCCTGGGCCGGATGAACCCGACTACTGCTTCGGCTCGCCACTGCCGGGTGGCCTGGCGCAGTACATGGTCATTCATGAAGACAGCGCGGTACGCGTTCCTGACTACATGTCGGATGAGGAGGCCGCGACCCTTCCGATTGCGGCCCTGACAGCGTGGTATGCGCTCGTCGACTATGGTCAGGTCGAGGCCGGCCAGACCGTTCTGGTGCAGGGATCTGGAGGTGTTTCTGTTTTTGCGGCACAGATTGCCACTGCCTTGGGCGCCAGGGTCATCGTCACCTCCAGCCGTGATGCCAATCTGCAAGCGGTAAAAAAGCTGGGCGCGGTTGCTGGCGTGAACTATCGCACCACCCCTGAGTGGGCCGAGGAAGTCCTGAAGCTCACTGATGGCAAGGGCGTGGATCTGCTGCTGGACGTGGCAGGCGGTGACGGCATCAATCAATCGGTTGCCGCCACAAAGGCAGGTGGACGTATTGCGCAGATCGGCTTTCTGACAGGCCAGACCTCTGCCCTGAACCTGATGCCCATGATTTTTCGACAAACGACGATTCGCGGCATAGCCGTTGCTCCACGCTCGTCATTTGATCGAATGAACGACTTCCTCAATGAGCACAAGATTCGTCCGATCATCGATCATGTGTACCCGTTCGATCAGGCACGCGAGGCGTACGAACATCTGGCCAGGGGTGCCTTCGGTAAGGTCGTCATCAAAATCGCTCAGTAACGACCGCACCTCAATGCGACCGCGAACGCCGGACTTCGGCCCGCTGCAAGGTCGTGCTCGGGCTTTCGTCGAACTGCTTGCGGTACTCGCTGGAAAAGCGCCCCAGGTGGGTGAAGCCCCATTCCATGGCAATCGCCGAGATATTGCGGGTGCCCCGGTGCTCGAGGATTTCCTGGCGCACGCCGGTAAGACGGTACTTTTTCAGGTAGGCCATCGGCGAGAGTTCGATGTACTTGCGAAAGCCTTCGAACAGCTTGAAGCGTGATACGCCGCTGGCGGCCTCGATGTCCTCGACACACAGGTCTTCGCGGGCGTGGGCGTGAATGTAGTCCCTGGCGCGCACCAGGTAATGCGGCATGCGCACCCCGAGGGTGTCACGCAAGGCGTCGGAATAGTTATTGGGCTGGGCCAGGATCAGGCCCTTGACCAGAGCGTTTTCCAGGTCGCGACTGAACAGCAGGTGGTCGTACAGCTCGCCGCGTTCCATCTCCTCGATAAAGTGCCGAGCCATGCGCCACCAGGAAGCTGCGGCCCCGTTGACCGCGTCCATGCCGGCGGCGAAGCGCAAGGGCTCGCCGATCGGGCGCTGGAGCAAGTCTTCCAGGGTCTGGTTCATCGCCACCCGGCTGATCACCACCTGCAACTTGCGGCAGTCGCCGGCGATGCTCAGTTCCTGGGTTTCGTTGGGGGCAATGATCACCCCGTGCTCGGCGTCGGAGCGCAAGCGCTGGCCGCCCTTGTTCAATTCCTGCTCGCCGCACAGCGGCAGGCTGACGCTGTAGCTGTTGAAGCTGTCGAGGTCGGCGATGCCCACGGTGACATCGGTGCCGTACTCGACAATGCCCAGCGTGGTGGACATCGACTTGAGCACGTTGGCGCTGTGGCGAAACTGGATGCGCCCCGGGCTGCTGGCCTTGAGCTGGTGAGGGCCGCAGATATGCGACATCCAGGAACAGGCACCGGCCAGGTCGAAATGGTCGGCATGGATATCACGCAGGTGAGATTCAGGCTTGGAATTGATCATGGCACTCGTCATCAAGGCTGTTTCGCGGTTATCAGGTGTGCGCTCTGCGGCGCATCTGCCTGAACTCGATGCAAGCGTCAGGCCACGCCGACCCCGCGCAAACAAACCCGCACTTTGCGGATAGCAATCGCGCACTATCCGGATAGTGCGGGCGCCAGTGCCTTGAACCGGCGTTTACCCACTCGTCGCCGCCACCGCGCAATGCCCCGGAACAGAGCAGTCCTTGCCTCAAGGCATGGCAACGCCGCACGGGTGGCGAGCGCTTGACAACAACGTCTGAAAACCGTGTCTAGCGGCTGCACGGCCCAGAATCTGGGTAGTCCCGACACAGCCCTGTTACCGCTCAGAGGCCCAGCAGTTGCCTGGCCGCCAGGTACAACGGTGTGCCGGGCTCGCCCAGTTGCAGCACCACATCGAAATGATTGCGGCCCGGCGCCTTGACCCCTTGCCCTGACAAACCCTCGCGACACCAGGCGTCGAGATAGTCATGGGACTGGCGAGCAAACGCTTCGCTTTCAAGCGCGCCGTAGCTGATTTTCAGCGGTGTGTCGTGTGCTGGCAGGTGAAACTGCGGGCTGTTGCGCCGGGCCGACACTTCATCAAGATGCATCCAGGCATTGATATGGGTGGCCAGCAAGGGCTGCAGGTCGAACAGTCCACTGATCGGCAAGGCACCGTGCAGCACCGAGGGCGGTACGCCGTAGTCTTGATGCCAGCCGCCCGCCAGCAGCATGCCCACCAGATGCCCGCCGGCCGAACTGCCGCTGGCCACGATGCGCGCAGGGTCGCCGCCGAATTCGGCAATATGCCGATGGACCCAGGCCAGGGCGCGCCGGGTCTGGTCGACGATGTGATCCAGCGTCACGGCTGGCGCCAGGTCGTAATCGATCACCACCACACAGGCGCCCGCCTGGGTCAGCGCCGGCGCCATGAAGGCCGAGTCGGCCTTGGACAGGGCGCGCCAGTACCCGCCGTGAATGAACAACAGCACCGGCGCATCAGGCTGCGCGGCCGGAAAAACATCCAGCCGCTCACCACTGCCCGGGCCGTAGGCGACGTCCCTGATCACCGGCAAACTGGCGTGCGCGGCCTCGCTCAGGCTGCGGTACAACCGGGGATAGTGCTCATAGTCGGCCACGCTGGCGCGGGCGTTGTACTGCACATCGTAATAATCGTCGAGCGTGGCCATGGTCGTCTCCGCCTGAGTCCGGTGTCGATTAGGCCGCAAGCGGCGGGCCACGGCTATCCGCCAGGGTGTGCATGACTATCCGGATAGTTGAAGGACGGCAATGAAGAGGCGCACTGCATAGGCTAGAACTTGTTGATAATCACTCGCATAAATAGGTGATTGGCGTCGATCCACGTCCATCTGACCGGCAAAGGGTGCGGCGCACGGCCAGTACCTCTACAATGCGCGCTTTGCCCTGCGCCGGATCTCGCTCGTCATGTCCTTACCCAAGCACCACCTCGAACTGCTCAGCCCTGCCCGCGACGTCAGCATTGCCCGCGAGGCCATTTTGCATGGCGCCGATGCCGTGTACATTGGCGGGCCGAGCTTTGGCGCACGGCACAACGCCAGTAACGAGGTCAGCGAGATTGCCGAGCTGGTGAAGTTCGCCCGCCGCTACCATGCGCGGA
The DNA here is from genome assembly GCF_003131185.1 of Pseudomonas ovata. Classification (GTDB taxonomy): domain Bacteria; phylum Pseudomonadota; class Gammaproteobacteria; order Pseudomonadales; family Pseudomonadaceae; genus Aquipseudomonas; species Aquipseudomonas ovata. Next base: position 9,895 of record NZ_QFFU01000016.1, read on the forward strand.
TCTTCACCACCCTCAACACCATCCTGCACGATGATGAGCTGGAGCCGGCGCGCAAGATGATTCACCAGCTCTACGATGCCGGTGTCGATGCCCTGATCGTGCAGGACCTGGGGGTCATGGAGCTGGACATTCCGCCCATCGAGCTGCATGCCAGCACCCAGACCGACATCCGCACCCTGGCGCGGGCGCAGTTTCTCGACCAGGCCGGCTTCTCGCAACTGGTCCTGGCTCGCGAGCTGAACCTGGAGCAGATCCGCGAGATCGCCGACGGCACCGACGCCGCTGTCGAGTTCTTCATTCATGGCGCGCTGTGCGTGGCCTTCTCCGGGCAGTGCAACATTTCCCATGCGCACACCGGGCGCAGCGCCAACCGCGGCGACTGCTCCCAGGCCTGCCGCCTGCCCTACACGCTCAAGGACGACCAGGGCCGTGTGGTGGCGTTCGAAAAGCACCTGCTGTCGATGAAGGACAACAACCAGAGTGCCAACCTGCGGGCGCTGGTCGAGGCCGGTGTGCGTTCGTTCAAGATCGAGGGCCGCTACAAGGATGTGAGCTATGTGAAGAACATCACCGCTTACTACCGTCAGCGCCTGGACGAAATCCTCAACGATCGCCCGGACCTGGCCCGCGCTTCCAGCGGCCACACCGCGCACTTTTTCGTGCCTGATCCGGAAAAGACCTTTCACCGTGGCAGCACTGACTATTTCGTGTCCGACCGCAAGATCGACATCGGTGCCTTCGACACCCCGACCTTCACCGGCCTGCCGGTGGGCACCGTCGAGAAGGTCAACAAGCGCGACCTGATCGCCGTGACCCATGAGCCACTGTCCAACGGCGACGGCCTCAACGTGCAGGTAAAGCGTGAAGTGGTCGGCTTTCGCGCCAACATCGCCGAGCTCAAGGGTGAGTTCGAAGAAGACGGCGAGAAGCGCTGGCGCTACCGGGTCGAACCCAACGAGATGCCGGCTGCCCTGGCCAGCGTGCGCCCCAACCAGCCGCTAAGCCGCAACCTGGACCATAACTGGCAGCAAGCGCTGGCCCGCACCTCGGCCGAGCGCCGTATCGGCATCCAGTGGAAGGCGCAGCTGCGTGAAGAGCGTCTGAGCCTGTGTGCCACCAGCGAGGAAGGCGTCAGTGCCACGGTCACGCTGGAAGGCCCGTTCGGCACGGCGAACAAACCCGAGCAGGCGCTGGAACAGTTGCGTGACCTGCTGACCCAGCTGGGCACCACGATCTACCATGCCCAGGACGTGAAGCTTGACGCCCCACAAGCCTTCTTCATCCCCAACTCGCAGCTCAAGGCCCTGCGCCGCGAAGCCATCGAGGCCCTGGAAACCGCGCGCCTTGCAGCCCATCCACGGGGTGGTCGCAAGGCCGAGACCAGCCCGCCGCCGGTCTACCCTGAGTCGCACCTGTCGTTCCTGGCCAACGTGTACAACCAGAAGGCGCGTGATTTCTATCATCGTCATGGCGTGCAGTTGATCGATGCGGCCTACGAGGCCCACGAAGAAACCGGTGACGTGCCGGTGATGATCACCAAGCATTGCCTGCGCTTCTCGTTCAACCTGTGCCCCAAGCAGGCCAAGGGCGTGACCGGCGTACGCACCAAGGTGGCCCCGATGCAACTGGTGCATGGTGATGAAGTGCTGACCCTGACCTTCGATTGCAAGCCATGCGAGATGCATGTGGTGGGCAAGATGAAGGGCCATATCCTCGACCTGCCGCTGCCGGGCAGCGACAAGGCCGGGATCGTCGGGCATATCAGCCCTGAAGACCTGCTCAAGACCGTCAAGCGCCACGCCCCGCATTGATGTAGCCAGCCTGGGCCTCGGCCCTACGCTTCAAGCTCACGAATCTCGGCTTCGATATTGCGCCGCGCCGGGGCCTCCCAGCGCGCCCTGCCCGGCTCGGTGGTGAAGATCACCGGACGCTGGAGAAATTTCTTCAACACTGCCGCTCGGCCGGGGCGGTAAAGCGCGTCTGGAAAACGCCCGTATTCACGCCGCACCGCTTCGGTGTAGGTCCGGTAAGCCGGCGCGTCGGCGCCCAGGATCGACAGGTCGATGTCCACCAGCAGCCGCTGATCATGGGTGCTGGCCGGCTGCCGGTGATCAGTGGCCATGATCAGGTCGATCACTGCCTGGCGGCAGTGATCGAGTCCTGCGCAGGCCAGCACCTCGCCTGCCAGATCGGCGCTGCGCGCTTCGTTGTCCTGGCGGCTCGGGTCGTAGATCGCGTCGTGGTACCAGATGGCCAATTCCACTTGCAGCGGCGCTTCGGCAAGGTCGCGCAGTTCATCGAAGCCTTGCAGGCAGGCCAGGATATGCGTGGCGTTGTGGTAATGCCGACCCGGCTCAGCGTACAGCGTGCGCAGTTGCTCGAAACGCTCAGGTGCCGGTGGCGCGCCCAATGCCGTCCATAGACGCTGCCAGCGCTCGTGTTGCAGTTCACTGTTCATCCAGCACTTTCTCCATATGGGTGGTCTGCCACACCGGGTCGCTTTCGACGTCAACGGTTACAAAACCGTGCTTTTCCCAGAAGCGAATGGCGCCCGGCAGAAACGGGTGAGTGTGCAGGTACAGCACGTCGACCGCATCGGCCCGCGCCTGCTCGCAGATGACCTCAAACAGCCGGCCGGCCAGGCCGGCGCTGCGCCACGCAGGGTCGACGAACAGGCGCACGATTTCCACGGTCTTGCGGCCCTGGTAATCGAGCTGCGCAAAACGATGATCGTACGGCAGGTAGCCGAGGGCGGCGACAATCTGCCCGTGCACTTTGGCAATCAGGAAATGGCCATCGGCATCATTGAGGTAGACCTGCTCGAAACCGGCCAGGTCGGCGGGCAGTACATCGGGGTCGAGCATGGGAAAGATCTGCGCCCGGGCGTGCATCACGAACGCAAGAATCGCGGCGATGTCCGCGGGACGTGCAGGGTTAATCTGCGGGATCGATTCGGGCATTGATTGAGTTCACCAGTCTGAAACACAAGATTAATAGACCTGTTCATGCACAGATTTACAGCCTTATGGACCGTTGCGCACCATTTAAAGGCAACCTTGCATCAACCTGAAACCTTGACCAATGCCTGCAAACGCCCGGTTTACAAGGCTTTGCGCAAGCTGGCACAAGCTCTGCATTGCTGTTGCCAACCCCGCCCTTCGTGTGGCCGGGCTGCCCCGGCCGATCGACGCTGATCGCCACTCTTGCCCAGGCATGTGCCGGCAGAGGCCAAAGGGCACCAGGTGCATCCGGCAACGACGCCCCGATGACACCCTATAACCAGAACAGGCAAAGGCGCCTGGAACCGAAAGGTTCCGGGCGCCTTTTTTTTGCTTCACAAAACCTGATTGGCCTAGGCCGGGACGTGCTATGAACTCCACAGTCTTGACTCACAACGATGTAAAAACACTGATCGTCATCGGCAATGGCATGGTCGGTCATCATTGCGTCGAGCAGTTGATTGCGGGCGGCGCACTTGAACGCTATCGCATCCATGTCTTCGGCGAAGAAGCGCAGCGGGCCTATGACCGCGTGCACTTGTCGGAATACTTTGGCGGCCGCGATGCCGAATCCCTGGCCATGAGTGCCGCAGCGCTCTACGAGCAGCCCGGCCTGAGCCTGCACCTGGGCGTGCCGGTGCTGGAGATCGACCGCAGCCGTCGCGAAGTCATCACCGCCCACGGCAGCTTTGCCTACGACAAGCTGGTGCTGGCCACCGGTTCCTACCCGTTCGTGCCGCCCATCGAAGGCGCCGAGGGCGACTCGCGCCTGGTGTACCGCACCCTGGCCGACCTGGACACCATCCGCGCTGCCGCCGCCAAGGCGCGCCGAGGCGTGGTGGTCGGCGGTGGCCTGCTGGGCCTGGAAGCGGCCAATGCGCTCAAGTCCCTGGGGCTGGAAGCCCATGTGGTGGAGTTCGCCCCACGCCTGATGCCGGTGCAGCTCGATGAACTCGGCGGCGCAGCCCTCAAGGCCCGTATCGAAGCCCTGGGCGTCGGCGTGCACCTGTCGCGCGCCACTCAGTCGATCAGCGCCGGCAGCGAATACCGTTACCGCATGAACTTTGCCGGCGACGAATTCCTGGAAACCGACCTGATCGTCTTCTCTGCCGGCATTCGCCCGCAAGACGCCCTGGCGCGCCAGTGCGAGCTGGAGCTGGGCCCGCGTGGCGGGGTCAACATCAATGAACACTGCCTCACCAGCGATGCCGATATCTTCGCCATCGGTGAGTGTGCGGCCTGGAATGGCAGTGTGTTCGGCCTGGTCGCACCCGGCTACCAGATGGCCCGCAGCGTGGCGGCGCAATTATGCGAACAGGATGCCGAGTCGTTCTTCGGCGCTGACATGTCGACCAAGCTCAAGCTGCTGGGCGTGGATGTCGGCTCCATCGGCGACGCCCACGGCGCCCTGGCCGGTGCGGTCAGCTACCGCTACATCGACGAAGCCACTGCCAGCTACCGTCGTCTTGTCGTCTCGGCCGATGGCAAGCAGGTGCTGGGCGCGGTGCTGGTGGGTGACAACAGCTACTACGACACCCTGCTGCAATACGCCCAGAACGGCATCGCCCTGCCCGCTGACCCGGCCAGCCTGATCCTGCCGCACAGCGACGGCGCCCCGGCGCTGGGCGCCGACGCCCTGCCCGCCACGGCAACCATCTGCTCGTGCCACAACGTCAGCAAGGGTTCGATCTGCGCCGCCATCGACGGCGGCTGCACGGACCTGGCCGGTATCAAGGCCTGCACCAAGGCGGCCACCGGATGCGGCGGCTGCGCGGCCCTGCTCAAGCAGGTGTTCGAACATGAACTGATTGCCCGTGGGGTGAGCGTCGACAAGAGCCTGTGCGAGCACTTCGCCTACACCCGCCAGGAGCTGTATTCGATCGTGCGGGTCGAGAACATCGAAAGCTTCGACGAACTGCTGCATCACCATGGCAAGGGCGAACAGGGCTGCGACATCTGCAAGCCGGCGGTGGGTTCGATCCTGGCGTCGTGCTGGAACCGGCCGATCACCGACCCGTTGCTGATCCCGTTGCAGGACACCAATGACACCTTCATGGCCAATATGCAGAAGAACGGCACCTACTCGGTGGTGCCGCGCATTCCCGGCGGTGAAGTGACGCCAGACGGCTTGATCGCCATCGGCGCGGTGGCCAAGAAATATGACCTGTACACCAAGATCACCGGCGGCCAGCGCATCGACCTGTTCGGCGCGCAACTGCACGAGCTGCCGGACATCTGGAGCGAACTGATCGCCGCCGGCTTCGAGACCGGCCATGCCTACGGCAAGTCGACCCGCACGGTGAAATCCTGCGTGGGCAGCACCTGGTGCCGCTATGGCGTGCAAGACAGCGTGGCCATGGCCTTGCGCATCGAGGATCGCTACAAGGGCCTGCGCTCACCGCACAAGCTCAAGTTCGCGGTCAGCGGCTGCACCCGCGAGTGCGCCGAGGCGCAGAGCAAGGACGTGGGCATCATCGCCACCGAGAACGGCTGGAACCTGTACGTCTCCGGCAACGGCGGCATGCGCCCGCGCCACGCCGAGCTGTTCGCCACCGACCTGGATGACGAGACGCTGATCCGCTACATCGACCGCTTCCTGATGCTTTACATCCGCACCGCCGACAAACTGCAACGCACCTCGGTATGGCGCGAGTCGCTCGAAGGCGGCCTGGATTACCTCAAGGCGGTGATCATCGACGACAGCCTGGGCCTGGCCGCCGAGCTTGAGTCGCAAATGCAACTGGTGGTCGACCGCTATGAATGCGAATGGGCCAACGCCCTGAAGGACCCGGAAAAACTCAAGCGCTTCCGCACCTTCGTCAACGACAAGCGCCAGGACCCGGACGTGCACTTTGTGCGTGAGCGCGAGCAGCGTCGCCCGGCACGCGCCGATGAACTCAACCTGATTCCCCTGTTCAAGGAGGTGGTGTAATGAGCCAGACCCACGAAGCGTATGCCGAACACGCCCAGACCGCCGCCCTGCACTGGCAAACCCTGTGCGAGCGCCAGGACCTGGTCGCCAACTCCGGCGTGGTGGCCTGGTTCAACGACCGCCAGGTGGCGCTGTTCTACCTGCCAGGTCAGGAACAGGCCCTGTATGCGATGGACAACCGTGACCCGAAGTCAGGCGCCAATGTGATCGGCCGTGGCCTGCTGGGCAAGCTGGGCGACGACCTGGTGATTGCCTCGCCGCTGTATAAGCAGCATTTCCGTTTGCACGACGGCAGCTGCCTGGAATACCCCGAGCAAAAGCTGGAAGTGTGGCCGGTGCGCTTGAATGGCGAGTGGGTCGAGATTGCCGCACGTTGACCGCGCCACGCTGCAGACCGGTTGCGTCAACCCTGGGTCTGCCTGGCCAGTGCGCAGGCCAGGCTGGGCGCCAGGGGCAGCATAGGCAGCAACACGGCCTGATAGGCGTGGTACAGGTCCGGCTTGCCGGGCCAGATCTCGGCGCTGGGGCGGTTGCTCGCGTCGAGTTCATGGCGCCAGCTGCCGTGCTCGCGGTCGATGAAACAGGTGTCATTAAAATCCCAGAAGCGTCGATACCAGGTTTCATAGACCGGCTCGCCGGTGCGCTGCAACAGCGCGCCGGCCGCCGCCACCGCTTCGCAGTGGGTCCAGTGCAAGCGCTGGCGAATCACCGGCTGGCGCTCGTTGTCCAGGGTATAGACGATGCCCGGCGCCCCATCGACCTCCCAAGCATGCCGGCAGGCGCTGTCGAACAGTTCACCGGCCTGTTTGAGCAGCCAGCCTGGCGCATTGCAGCGAGACTCCAGCAGCGCCGCCTCCAGATGCAACAGCAGCCGTGCCCACTCGAAGCCGTGGCCTGGGGTGGTGCCATAGGGACGAAACGGGTCGGCGGGGTTATCAAGGTTGTAGTCCGGCAGTGGCTCCCAGTGCTGGCTGAAATGCTCCACCACCTGAAAGTCATTGGCCGCCGCGTGCTGGTGGATCAGCCGCTCGGTGATGCGCAGCCCGCGCTCCAGCCAACGACTGTCGCCGCTGACATCGGCCAGCGCCAGAAAGGCTTCAAGGCCATGCATGTTGCTGTTGGCGCCGCGATACGCCTCTTCGATCTGCCAGTCACGGGAGAACGACTCGCGCAGCACGCCCTCTTCTTCACTCCAGAACCGCTCAAGCATGACGCTTGTCGCTTCTTCGAGCAGCGCCCTGGCCGCCGGCCGTCCGGCCACCACGGCAGAGCTGGCCGCCAGTGCCACGAAGGCATGCAGGTACGCCTGCTTGTCGGTGCCACCGCCTTCGTCCAGCGGCGCATCGAACCAGCCGCCATGCTCGGCATCACGCAGCGGCCCCGACAGGGCGGCCAAGCCATGGTCGATCAGTTCGGAAAACCCCGGAATGCCCTGGATATGCGCCAGGGCAAAGCAATGCACCAGGCGGGAGGTATTGAGGGTCTGGGCCCGCGCACCCACGCGCAGCCGGCCATAGGTGTCCAGGTCGCCGAACCCCTGTTCCAGCCTGGCGGCCCTGGCGAACGCCAGCAGGCGTGCGCCTTCCTGGTCAAGCCACTGGCGATGGCGCGGTGCATGCAGCCAGCTGCGGGTGACCTGCGGGGTAAGATGCTTGTCCATGACGCACTGCCCTCTTGAACCTGACCATGATCAGGCTGCCCAAGGCCGTCCTGACCGACCGTGGCGATAATGCGCGCCAAGGCCGGCCATGGGCAAGCGGTGTATCGGTCAGACCTTGAAGCGCGCCACCACCTGATTCAGATCGCCCGCCAGGCGCGACAGCTCGTTGCTGGAGGCGCTGATCTGGTTGGCGCCCTGGGTCGACTGCATCGACAGGTCGCGAATATTGACAATGTTGCGGTCCACTTCCCGCGCCACCTGGGCCTGCTCTTCGGCGGCGCTGGCAATGACCAGATTGCGCTCAGAGATCTGATTGATAGAGCGGGTGATCTCGCTCAGCGATTCACCGGCGCCACGGGCCATTTCCAGGGTGGAGCCGGCGCGGTCGCGGCTGGTCTGCATCGACTCCAGGGCCTGGGCCGAGCCGTTGCGCATGGCATTGACCATGGCGTCGATCTCCAGGGTCGACTGCTGGGTGCGGTGCGCCAGGGCCCGCACTTCGTCGGCGACCACGGCAAAGCCACGCCCGGACTCGCCGGCCCGCGCCGCCTCGATGGCGGCGTTGAGCGCCAGCAGGTTGGTCTGTTCGGCGATCGAACGGATGACATCCAGTACCTTGCCAATGTCCTGGGACTGGTTGGCCAGGCTCTGCACCAGCGTCGAGGTGGCCTGCACGTTATCGGTCAACGTCTGGATCGACTGCACGGTGTCCAGCACGCGCTGCTGGCCAGCCTTGGCCGAGGTGCTGGAATGGTTGGAGGCGTCAGAGGTCGATACGGCGTTGCGCGCCACTTCTTCGACCGCTGAAGTCATCTCGTTGACGGCCGTGGCCGCCTGGTCGATCTCGGCATTCTGCTGGTGCAGTCCGCGGTAGCTGTCTTCGGTGACCGAATTGAGCTCGGTGGCCGCCGAGGCCAGTTGCGTGGCCGAGCTGCCGATATGACGCATGGCTTCGCGCAGGTTGTTCTGCATCTGTTGCAAAGCCCGTTGCAGGCGGGTGACTTCATCTTCGCCCTGGACATGAATGTCATGGGTCAGGTCGCCACTGGCCACATGCTCGGCGGCGCGCACGGCACTTTCAAGCGGGCGCACAATGCTGCGGGTCAGCCACAGTGCCAGCCCGATGGTGGCCAGCGCGGCCAAGAGTACAAATGCCATCACAATCAAGCGCGAATGATCGTATTGGGTGGCGGCCGCCAGGCCTTCGGCCTCGATGCGCTTGGCATAGAAATCACCCAGGTCGGACAGTTGCTTGCCCGAGCCATCGACGATCTGCTTCATGTCGACCAACAGCAGTTTGATCAGCCCGGCGTTATCCTTCTGCGCCGCGAGCACGAACGAGCGCTCCAGACCACTGCGGTACTCGGCCAGGGTGGTGCGGAACTGATCGGCCAGCACTTTTTCTTCAGGGGTATCGATGAATCTGTCGAGAATGACCAGCTTGCCATCCAGGTCCTTGAGACGGGTGTCCATCTGCCCCTTGTAGGTGGCCACGTTGGCCGGATCCGGGTCCAGGGCCATGCGCAGGGAAATGGTGCGGATGCGCAGCATGATTTCGCGAATGTCACTGACCACCCGCATGCTCGGCACCCAGTTGGTTTCAACGGCGACTTCGCTTTCACGGATGGTCTGCATCTGAGCCAGCGCAAACCAGCCCAGTACAGCCACAAGCAGGGAGATCAAGGTAAAGCCCAGACCCGCACGGCGGGCGATGGTCAGGTTGCGTAGGTTCATGGCTACGGCTCTTTCTTATAAGGTGGCGGATCGAAACGAGGTTGTCGTACAACCCCACCACCCTATCGGCCTCTGCTCAGACTTCTTGAGGGCCATAGCCCTCATTTATCCACCCGCATGCGCTTTTGCTGTAGCGGCCGGGCGGCGATCCGCTTCAGCCGCGAAGGGTCATGAATCGGCGGTGCCTGGTTCGCGACTGAAGTCGGTCCTACCGGCCGCCAGGTCCCACAGCCGGGCCAGGTCACGGGCGCGGTCATGCAACAAGGCAGCGGCGTGTCGGCAGGCCTCGTCCAGGGTCAGCGGACCGTTGGCCAATGCGAAAGCGGCGTGGATACCGTGTGCGTACAACTGCTCGTAGCCTTCGCCCAAGGTGCCGGCCAGGACGATCACCGGCACCTTATGACGGGCGGCAAAACGGGCCACACCCAACGGCGTCTTGCCGCGCAGGGTCTGGGCATCGAAGCGGCCTTCGCCGGTGATCACCAGGTCCGCACCAACCAGCGCCTGTTCAAGCCCGGTCAGTTCCGCGACCACTTCGACGCCGGGGCGGAAGGTGGCGTGCAAGAAGGCCTTGGCCGCAAAGCCCATGCCGCCGGCTGCGCCGCTGCCGGGGTTGTCACGCACGTCGGTCCCCAGCACTTGGGCGCAGTGATCGGCCAGATGATCCAGGGCGGCATCCAGCGCCAGCACTTGCTCAGGCGTTGCGCCTTTCTGCGGGCCAAAGGTGTACGACGCGCCGTGCGGACCACACAACGGGTTGTCGACGTCGGCGGCAATTTCAAATCGCACCTGCGCCAGGCGCGCATCCAGCCCGCTCAGGTCGATACGCGCTAGCTGCGCCAAGGCCAGGCCGCCAGGCGCCAAAGGCGCGTCATCAGCGTCCAGGAAACGCACCCCCAGCGCGGCGAGCATGCCGCTGCCGCCGTCGTTGGTCGCACTGCCGCCAATGGCCAGGATCACCCGCTGCGCGCCCGCGTCCAAGGCACTGGCAATCAGTTCACCGGTACCCAACGTGCTGGTGACGCAGGCATCGCGCTGTTCGCGGCTCAGCAGTTGCAGGCCGCTGGCAGTGGCCATCTCGATAATGGCCGTGCGGCTTTCGGCCAACCAGCCCCAGTGCGCTTCGACCGGTTCGCCCAGCGGGCCTTGTACCTGGGCCGTGCGCAACTGGCCGTTGCAGGCCTGCAACACTGATTCGACCGTGCCCTCGCCGCCGTCGGCCATCGGGCACAGGCGCAGCTCGGCCTCGGGCCAGACGTCGCTCAGGCCGCTGGCGATGGCCTGGGCGACGGCTTGCGCGCTGAGGCTGTCCTTGAACGAGTCGGGGGCAATGACGATTTTCATGATGCATCTCCTCTTCTTGTGCCCGCATGTTCGCATCCGCACCAGGGCTTTACGCCGGGCCGTCGCACAATGCCAGTCATCGCCTGTCGTTCATTTGCACAGACCAGGCGTGACGTGCCGCCCCAGGTACAGCCGCAACAGGTCGTCGCTGCGGTACGGGTTGCAACCGGTGAGTTCGGCGATCTTTTCCAGGCGATAGCGCAGGCTGTTGCGATGAATGCCCAGGGCCTCGGCGCACACCTGGCTTTCGCCGCTGTGCTCGAACCAGCGATCCAGGGTTTCCACTAACTGGGGGTGCTCGTGCAGGCGCGTGATGGAGCCGGCAATGTCCTGCGCCAGCCAGTCGTGGCGATGACGCCAGAACAGCACCGGCAGGCGCAGGTCCTGCAAGTGCAGCAGGCGCTGCGCCGGGCGGATATGGCTGGCGTAGTCGAGCAGGTCCAGGGTGGCAGCACAGGCCTGGCGCAACCCTGGCAGGCTCGACGAAGCTTCGGCGGTGGCCATGCGCAGGATCGGCCAGCCCTGGGCGGTGGCCTGTTCAAGCAAGTGAGCGTCGTCGTAACCACGTTCAGGGGTACGCTCGTGGCTGCGCTCACGCTCGACCGTCCGGCACCAGTACAACAGGGTCGGCTCGCGCAACAGGCACCAACTTTGCGGGTAGCGGCTGCTGAGCCGCATGACCAGCGGGTGACTCATGTCCAGCGGCTCGCTCAGGCGCATCAGCACCGCCTGGCGCGGCTGCTGCGGTTGCAGGCCCAGGTGCAGGGCTTCGTCGACCAGGCTGTCGGGGCAGTCGCCCCACAGCAGGCGCGCCAGCAATTCTTCGCCGCGTTGCCGGCGCCATTGCCGGTCGGCCTGCTGGCGGCGCTGCTCCATGAGCATCTCGGCAGTCATCTTGACCAGCTCGCCGTACACACGCACCTGCTCGGGGTCGCCGGTGATGCCCAGCACGCCGATCAATTGATGATCCAGCATCAAGGGCAGGTTCACACCCGGCCTGACCCCGCCCAGGCGACTGGCAGCCAGGGCGTCGATTTCCACCACCTGACAGGTCGCCAGCACTTCCTGAGCCCCCTCATGACGGGTGCTCAGGCGCCCGGCATCACCGCTGCCGATGATGATGCCCAAGTAATCCATGACATTGACGTTGTAAGGCAGGATTGCCATGGCACGGTCGACGATGTCCTGGGCCAGGGCGCGATCAAGGGCGAACATGGCAGTCTCCTGCGGCAGGATCGGCATGCCGATACATTTTGTTGAAGTTATGAGGCCCGGAGTGTGCCTGAAAGTGGAGCCTCGCGCGAAGCGCGTGGCACAGTGCCGGGTGCCCTGGTCATTGAAGGTCTTGAACGTGCCCCGCTACCGCCTGCTTGCTGTCTTATGCGCCCTCCCCCTGCAAGCCTGTGCCTGGAAAACCGGCGATGTGCAGCCGCACACCGGCTTTTCCGGCTACCGGCAACAGACACTGGAGTGGCTGCAGAACCACCGTGTTTTCCAGACCGACAACCGCGATGCCGAGCTGGCCTGGAACGCGCCGCAGGAGTGGCGCCCGGCCGGTACGCCCAGGGCCGGCGTGTTGCTGGTGCACGGGCTTGGCGATTCGCCCTGGTCGTTTCATGACATCGGCCGCACCCTGGCCGATCAGGGTTATCTGGTGCGTACTGTGCTGCTGCCCGGCCATGGCACACGTCCCGAAGACATGCTGGAGGTGACGCTGGAGCAGTGGCAACAGGTGGTGCGCGAGCAGGCCGCGCAACTGGCCCGCGATGTACCCAAGGTGTATCTGGGCGGGTTTTCCACCGGGGCCAATCTGGTGCTCGACTATGCCTACGAGCACGATGACGTCGCCGGGTTGTTGCTGTTTTCGCCAGCGTTTCGCTCCGACAGCGCCTATGTATGGCTGACGCCGTGGATCGGCTGGGCCAGACCCTGGCTGGCCGAACCCAACGACGGCGTGCGGCCCATGCAGACCCCGGTGCGCTACCTGAACGTGCCCACCAACGGCTTTGCCCAGTTTCACCTCAGCAGCGTGTTGGCGCGCCAGCGACTGGTCGAAAAGCCTTATGCCAAGCCGGTATTCGTAGCGCTGACCGAGCATGACTCGGTGCTCGATACCGGATTTGTACTGGACAGCTTCAACGCGCGCTTCACCCACCCGGCCAGCCGGCTGGTGTGGTACGGCAGCGATCCGGACAGCACTGCCGCGCATCCACGGGTGCTGGTGCGCGAGGATTATCTGCCCGAACAGCAGATCAGCCAGTTTTCCCACATGGGCCTGTTGTTCTCGCCCGACAACCCGCTGTACGGTCCCAACGGCAGCCAGCGCATCTGCTGGAACGGCCAGGAAGCAACCGATATGGCCCGCTGCGTCGCCGGCGAGCCGGTGTGGTACTCGGACTGGGGCTACCGCGCCGCCGGCAAGGTGCATGCACGGCTGACCTTCAACCCGTATTACCCGTGGCAAGCACAAGTGATGCTCGGCGTGATGGAGGCCCAGTAGGAGCGCGCTTGCCCGCGACCGGCTGCGTTAGCAGTCGTAAAATTGATGAAACGCTGCAAATTTAAGATCTGAAAACCTGCGAAATGCTGAAAATTTACGATCTGAAAATCTGCGAAACGCTGCAAATTTACGACTGCTAACGCAGCCGGTCGCGGGCAGAGCGCGCTCCTACCCTGGCGCCATGTCTGTCATGCGACGCGGGGTTTTTACAAAGGCACCAGGCGTTCGCGGCTGTTGCTCAGGTGAGTCCACATCGCGGCGCGGGCGGCGTCGGGGTCTTTGCGGCGGATGGCGCTGAGCAGCGCTTCATGTTCCAGGTTGGCCAGGTAGCCGTGGGGCGCCAGGTTGCTGCCGCCGCGCTCGTTGGTGTCGAGGCGAGCGCGCGGGATCACTGCACTGCCCAAGTGCTGCATGATTTCCAGAAAGTAAGGGTTGCCGGTGGCCTCGGCGATCAGCATGTGAAAGCGCTTATCGGCCTCGACACAGCTGTCATGGCTGGCCAGCAGATCCTGGTAGTCGTCCAGCGCCTGGCGCATGGCCGCCAGTTGCTCGTCAGTACGGCGCAACGCCGCCAGGGCCACGGCCTGGGTTTCCAGGCCAATGCGCAATTCAATGATGTCGCGCACCCGTGAGGCGGTCTCGACCTTCAGGCGCAGGCCGGTCTGGTGCTGGCGCTCCAGCACGAAGGTGCCCTTGCCCTGGTGGGTGACCACCAGCCCCGACGCCTGCAGCTTGGAAATGGCCTCGCGCACCACCGTGCGGCTGACGCCGTGCTCGCGCACGATTTCATTTTCCGAAGGCAGCTTGTGACCCGGCGCGATCTTGCCCAGCAGAATGCGCTGGCTCAATTCGGTCACAAGGTCAGTGGCCAGATTGTGTTGCCGGCGCTTGGGGGCGGCTTTCGAGGATTCTTGCATGACGATTATCCAGACACAGGTTGTCTTTTTTCACACACCAACCGGCCATCAGGTATACGCAGCAAAGGGCCGGGAACCTGAGCAATGCAGCGGATCATAGCACCTGCCGCGGCGTGGTGACTTGTCAGACAGGCTTTCAACTTGTCTAACTTGTAATACAAGCAAGAATGGATGAATTTCACCTCCAGGATCAACAAACACCAGGTAAAAAATAAATAAAACCTTATAAATCAATATATTAAAAAACAAAAATTCATTCATACGCACTTTTGGGTTACGCATCCGATGATTCCTATCGCTAACCCTCTTGCAGCAGCATCAATAACTTGTATGATAACCGACAAAGAAAACGGCAACCTGTTTAAACCTGCATGACATAGGGGTCCCTCCTGAGCCCCCGTCAGCCACTGAAGACCCGAAATCGCTTCGCCCCACCGAGCCAGACAAAAAAGACTTGATAATAAGGACCCGACCATGACTCAACAGACCGCTCATACCACCGGCAAGACGCCTGTCATCACCAGCCTGCAGGTCGTTCCCGTGGCGGGCCATGACGACATGCTGCTCAACCTGAGCGGTGCCCATGGCCCTTACTTTACGCGCAATATCCTGATTCTCAAGGACAGCGCCGGTAACACGGGCGTCGGCGAGGTGCCCGGCGGCGAGGCGATCCGCCAGACCCTGGAAGACGCCCGCACCCTGGTGGTCGGCCACGGCATCGGCAGCTACCAGAAGATGCTCAACGACGCGCGCAAGGCCTTCGCCGAACGCGACTCGGCCGGCCGCGGCCTGCAGACCTTCGACCTGCGCATCGCCATTCATGCGGTCACCGCCCTGGAAGCTGCCCTGCTCGACCTGCTCGGCCAGCACCTGGAAGTGCCGGTGGCCGCCCTGCTCGGTGAAGGCCAGCAGCGCGACGCCGTGGAGATGCTCGGCTACCTGTTCTACGTCGGTGACCAGGACCAGACCGATCTGCCCTACCGTCGCGAGCAGGAAGCGGACAACGAATGGTTCCGCATTCGTCATGAAAAGGCCCTGACCCCTGAAGCGGTGGTCCGCCTGGCCGAAGCGGCGCGTGACCGCTATGGCTTCAAGGACTTCAAGCTCAAGGGCGGCGTGCTGCGCGGTGACGAGGAGATCGAAGCGGTCACCGCACTGGCCGAGCGCTTTCCCGACGCACGCATCACCCTGGACCCCAACGGCGCCTGGTCATTGAAGGAAGCCGTGCGTCTGTGCCGCGACCAGCACCATGTACTGGCCTATGCCGAAGACCCATGCGGCGCCGAAAACGGTTATTCCGGTCGCGAAGTCATGGCCGAGTTCCGCCGCGCCACCGGCCTGCGCACCGCCACCAACATGATCGCCACCGACTGGCGCCAGATGGGCCACACCATCCAGTTGCAATCGGTGGACATCCCTCTGGCCGACCCGCACTTCTGGACCATGCAGGGTTCGGTGCGCGTGGCGCAGATGTGCAACGAGTGGGGCCTGACCTGGGGTTCGCATTCCAATAACCACTTCGACATTTCGCTGGCGATGTTCACCCATGTCGGCGCTGCCGCACCGGGCGAGATCACCGCGCTGGACACCCACTGGATCTGGCAGGACGGCCAGCGCCTGACCAAGGAGCCGTTGCGCATTGTCGAGGGCAAGGTGCATGTGCCGAACAAGCCGGGCCTGGGCGTCGAACTGGACATGGACCAGGTCAACAAGGCCCACGAGCTTTACAAAGGCATGGGCCTGGGCGCCCGCGACGACGCCGCCGCCATGCAGTTTCTGATTCCAAACTGGACGTTCAACAACAAGCAGCCATGCCTGGTGCGTTGATCGACCCGAATCACCTGTAAACCTGGCCACTTCTTGCTGGCGACCGGCGCGCAACCCCCTTGCGCGCCGTTTTTTTTATGTGTGATCGGCGTCCAGCCCCATCTGCCAGAAATCGGCCTCCAGCCGCGAAGCCTTGCCGAACACACCCACCAGGTCGGCGAAGCGCTGCTCGGTCATGCTGCGGGCGGCCAGTTCATCCAGATGTCGACGTGCATCACGGGCCACCTGTTGATAGCCGTCGCCGGCGTATTCGGCAATCCAGTCGCGGTAGGGATGATCGGCCAACGCCTCGACGCCCTCGGGCGCCAAGGCCCGGCCGATGACGGCGTAGCCAATGACACAAGGCGCCAGCGCGACGTGCAGTTCCAGCAAGTCGCCGGCAGCACCGCAATCGAGCACGTAGCGGGTGTAGGCCACCGTGGCCTGGTGCTCAGGCGCGGCCTCCATGGCTTCACGGCTGAGCCCCCAGCGGGCGCAGAGGCGCACATGCAGCTCGGTCTCGTCGAGGATCGCCGCCAGCCCGGCCTGGGCGGCGCGGATGTCGGCCAGGGTGCGGCTCTTGTAGGCGGCCAGCGCCCAGGCACGGGCAAACTGGATCAGAAACAGATAATCCTGGACCAGGTAGTGGCGAAACGCGGCTTGCGGCAAAGTACCAGCGCCCATCTGGCGCACGAAGGAATGGTCGACATAGCCCTGCCAGTCTGTCGCGGCGGCCGCTTTGAGACGGTCGAAAATATCCATGGTTCAGGCCTCGATGGCATAGACGGTGTCGAAAAATTCGTGTTCCAGCTGCACCGCACGCAAGAAGAAGTCCCGGCTCAACGCCTCTTCGGCCGGCCCCACCCGATCCAGTTCGGCACGCAGGAACGCGATGAAATCGCGAAAGAACGGGTTGTCGTGCAGCGTGATCCATTCGGCATGGACAAAGTTATCCGGCAACGGCTGCGGCGCGCGGCTGGCCCAGTCCAGGTACAGCCATTCGGCCACTGTCAGCACCGCCAGCGCCGCCGCATAGGAACGGGTCGCGGCCGCCTCCTGCATCAAGGCCTTGAAGCCTGCGGTGGCCGCCGTGTCCGGTGGTGTCTGGCGTTGTTGCGCAGTAATGTCCAGGGCCGCGAACGCGCGCAGAAAATAGGTGTTCTCCTCGCCCGAGATCATCCCGGCAAAACGCCCCAGGCGCAGGCGCGCCTCGAAGCAGTCGGCGCTGGCAATCGCAGCACCCAGCAGGGTCAGGAAGCTGTCGAGAAAACGGTGGTCTTGAATCAGGTAGTGACCCATCACCCGATCATCGAGGGTGCCGGCACACAGTTCATCGACAAAACGGTGCTGCACGGCCGCCGACCAGGTCGGCTCGCTCTGCAGGCGCAGGGTTTCGGAAAAACGTTCGTTCATGGGCTGGGCTCTCTGTAGAAGCAAACAGGAGACCGGCAAAAAGGCAGGTTAAAAGCCCATCCCTCCGCCGGCATGATCCGGATCAGGTATCAGGGTCATCGCACTGCATCAGCGATTTCTCAGCCCGTGCCCGGGCTCCCCTTGGTGCAGGCATCTATACAGCAGGCCAGCGTGATTGTCATCGTTCAGGCACCCACCCTGGCCACTTACTTGGCACGGTTATGGCTTGATGTCAGGGTTTCGGCGCGTCGGCACGACGGCGTCCTCCTCATGAAAACCGGAGCCTCCACCATGTACAAGGACTACCCCGCCGCCTATCAGGTCAGCAAAGGCAGCGCCCTGCAGGTCGACACCGCTTTTTACGAGCGTATTCGCGACCACAAGGACGGCCGCACGCTGGTCGAGCAGTTCGAGGTGCCGATTCGTACCGGGCGCGCCTGGAAGGTGCCGGCCGGGCATGTGTTTCGTGTCACCACACCGGTCGGGCCCCAGGTGGGTGATTTCAACGTCTGGAACGCCAACGACCCGCGCGAGCGCCTGTGGGCCGCGCGCACCCGGCAATTGCAGGGCGCACATGTCAGCACCCATGACCGGTTGTGGTCGAACCTGCCGTTCTTGCGGCCGATGGTGACCATTACCGACGACAGCCTGGCCGACTACGGTATCGACGAGCATGGCGGGCGCTTGCACGACCTGCTGGGCACACGCTGCGACCCGTATGTGAACCGCATGCTCACCGGTGAGGACTTTCACCACCACTGCCATTCCAACCTGACCCGCGCCGTGCTGCCCCATGGCCTGACCGAGTTCGATGTGCATGATGTGCTGAACATTTTCCAGTGCACGGGCCTGAACCATGACGACCTGTATTTCATGAAGGCTTGCCCGGCCAGGCAGGGTGACTACCTGGAATTCTTCGCTGAAATCGACCTGTTGTGCGCGCTGTCGACCTGCCCGGGCGGCGATCTGTCGCTGCCGATGTGGGGGCCGGATGCCGAAGACCCGCTCAAGGTCTGCCGACCTCTGGGGGTCGAGATCTACAGCCTGCCCGCCACTCTGCTTGAAGGCTGGGAGTCGCCGGCGCGCGCGGCCTATAACGGCAACCATGGCCTGATGATTCCCAGGGCGCCGTGGGAAAAGTAAGCACGCAGGCTGACCGGGGCGATCTTGTGCCGCGCCCCGGTTATGCTTACGGCCGGATAACCCTGGAATCGATCCTATGAACATCCCTCTGCTCAACTGCGACATCGGCGAAAGCTTCGGTGCCTGGACCATGGGCGGCGACGCCCAGGTCATGCCCTGGATCGACTGCGCCAACATTGCCTGCGGCTTTCATGCCTCTGACCCGTCCATCATGCGCAAGACCGTGGCGCTGGCCCTGGAACATCAGGTGACCATCGGCGCGCACCCGGCCTACCCGGACCTGGTCGGCTTTGGTCGCCGTTCGATGAACTGCTCGGCGCAGGAAGTCGAAGACATGCTGCTGTACCAGATCGGCGCACTGGACGGCATCTGCCGCGCCGAGGGCGGCCGCGTGCAGTACGTCAAGCCGCATGGCGCGATGTACAACGACATGATGCGCGCCCCGGCCCAGTTGCGAGCGGTGTTCAAGGCCGTAGCCGCCTATGGTAGCGACCTGCGCCTGATGCTCATGGCCTCGCGGGACAACAGCACTGCACAAGGCCTGAGCGCCGAGTACGGCGTGCCGATCTGGTTCGAAGCCTTTGCCGACCGCGCCTATGACCCGGACGGGCACCTGATGTCGCGCAGCCTGCCGGGCGCGGTGCACCATGACCCTGAAACCTTGATCGCCCAGGCCCTGACCCTGGCCCGTGGTGAGCCCCTGACCGCCAGCGATGGCAGTGCCTTGTCACTGCAGGTCGACACCTTGTGCGTACACGGTGACAACCAGAGCTCCATTGCCGCCGTGCAGCGTATTCGCGAGGCGTTCAGCGCATTGGGGCACAAATGATATGCCGCACATCCTGCGCACTCACCCACGCCTGACCGGCTCCGCCGTCCTTGGCCTGGCGGCCGGCATCGGCTCGGCCTGGCTGATCCCGCCCCTGAGCCTGATGCAGTGCGGCCTGATCGGCTGGAATGTCACGGTCTGGCTGTTTCTGGCCCTGATCCTGGGTCGCACGTTCACCAACAGCGCCGCCGATGTCAGGAGGATCGCCATTATCGAAAAAGAGAATGCCGGGGTGGTATTGCTCATGGTGTGCGTGGCCGCATTGGCGAGTCTTGCCGCGATCATCGTCGAGCTGGCCAGCAGCAAGGTCATGCCCGGCGATCATCAGGCGCTCAAATACAGCTTCACGGGCGTGACGGTGGTGGGCTCCTGGCTGTTGATCGGTGTCATCTTCAGCCTGCATTACGCCCGGCTGTTCTACACCTGGCCCGGCCCGACACCGGCGCTGAATTTCCCCGACGGCGAAAAGCATCCGGACCAGTGGGATTTCTTGTACTTTTCCTTCACCTTGGGCGTGGCCGTGCAGACCTCCGATGTCGGGGTCATGACACGCGAGATGCGCAAGATCGTTCTGGCGCAAAGCCTGATCGGCTTTATCTTCAATACAGCCATCCTGGGCCTGACCATCAACCTGGCCGCCGGACTGTTCAATTAATGGAGACTCATGGATGCCCTTGCTGACTATTGCGGTACTCGACGACTGGCAACACGTGGCCTGCGATGTGGTGGACTGGTCGGTGCTCGACCCGATCGGCCAGGTCAGTTTTTTGCACGACTACCCTGCCGACACCGAGACCCTGGCCGAGCGGCTGGCCGACTATCAGGTGATCTGCGTGATGCGCGAGCGCACGCTGTTCGACCAGGCCCTGCTCAGCCGTTTACCGAACCTGAAGCTGCTGGTCACCGGTGGCATGCGCAATGCTGCCATCGACGTGAAGGCGGCGCGGGCCCAAGGCATCGAGGTGTGCGGCACCGAGAGCTACAAGCACGCCGCACCGGAACTGACCTGGGCGCTGATCATGGGCATTACCCGTAACCTGGCCGGCGAAGCCCACTCGCTGCGTACAGGCGGCTGGCAGGTCGGGCTGGGCCGCGACCTGCATGGCAAGACCCTGGGGTTGCTGGGACTGGGCAGTATCGGCAAATGGATCGCCCGCTACGGCCAGGCCTTTGGCATGAAGGTGATTGCCTGGAGCCAGAACCTGACCGACGAGGCCGCCGCCGAGGTCGGTGTGACCCGCGTCAGCAAGCAGCAACTGTTCGAGCAGGCCGATGTGCTGTCGGTGCACCTGGTGCTCAGTGATCGCAGCCGGGGGCTGGTGGATGCACAGGCGCTGGGCTGGATGAAACCGGACGCTTACCTGATCAATACCTCACGCGGGCCGATCATCGATGAAGCGGCCCTGATCGACACCCTGCGCCAGCGCCGGATCGCCGGCGCGGCGCTGGATGTGTTCGACCAGGAACCGCTGCCGGCCGGGCATCCGTTCCGACAGCTCGACAATGTGCTGGCCACCCCGCACGTGGGCTATGTCACCGAGAACAACTACCGTACGTTCTACGGACAGATGATCGAAGACATCCAGGCCTGGCAGGCGGGCGAGCCGATCCGGGTATTTGCCTGAGCGAACAGGGTGCGCCCGCAGGAGCGGCCGGGCGTGGCAAGATTCCAGGCCTTTGTCCTCATTCTGTGGCAGTGACCATCGGTCGCGAAAGGGCCCGCTCAGGCACCGCCTCATCTGTGCCTGGCAAGCAGCATTCGCGACCGATGGTCGCTCCTACGGTGCCTTAGGCTCTGTACGAAAAGTCGGTGAGCGAAGGTCAGGCAAGGCAAAAAGCGGCGAGCAAGCGCAGTTGACACGTGTCAATGAGCATTGCGAGTCGATTTTTAACGCAGCATGGCCGAGCGCAGCCACTTTACGTACAGAACCTAGAGCTTGTAGGAGATCCCGACCTGTACGGTGCGCGGAGCGCCCGGGTAGGCGTAGACGTTGCCGAAGGCGCCTTCTTCGTAGTCCTTGTCGAAGATATTCTTCACGTCCAGGTTCAGGCGCACGTCTTCGTTGACCTTGTAGTACGACAGGAAGTCGACCACGGTGTAGCTGTCCATGCTGAAGTTGGGCACATTGGCAGTCTGGCCGGCGCGTTCGTCCACATAGCGGGCACCGCCACCCAGGCCCAGGCCGCGCAGCGGGCCGTCCTGGATTTCGTACAGGCTCAGCAGGCTGACGCTCTGTTTCGGAATGTTCACCAGCCGGGTGCCGTCACGCAGGGTATTGTCTTTGGTCACTTGCGCATCGACATAGGCATAACCGCCGATCACACGCCAGGCCGGGGTGATATTGCCCACCACGTTGAAATCGAAGCCACGGCTGCGCACCTCGCCGGCCGCGACGCTGTAGCTGGAATCCAGCGGGTCGGTGGTCAGTACGTTTTTCTTGTCGATCTGGTAGATCGCCGCTTCCACGCTCAACTGTTTATCCAGCACCTGCCATTTGGCGCCCAGCTCGAAGGCCTTGCCTTTTTCCGGGTCGAAGCCTTTCTGCGCGCTGGTCACAGCGGTAACGGTCTGGTCCGGGCGTGCGGCGCCGGCATTGGGCTTGAACGAACGCGAGGCGCTGGCATACACCGCCAGGTCGTCGGTCAGTTCATAGGTCAGGCCCAGGCGCGGGGTGACCGAGTTATCGCTCTTGGTCCAGCTGCGTCCGCCGGCCACATAGGTGTCGTAGTCATGCTCGAAACGCTCGAACCGCGCCCCGACCAGCAATTTCAGGCGCTCGGTCAGGCTGACCTGGTCCTGCACGAAGGCCGCCCAGGTCTTGAGGTTTTCCTGGTCGTGGGTCGGCGTCAGGCTCAGGGCCGGGCGTGGCTGGCCGTAGACCGGATTGAAGATGTCGATGGCGTAGGTGTTCAACGCCGGGTTCGAGCGCTGAATGATCGACTTGTAGTCGTAATCTTCATACTCGACACCGGCCAGCAGCAGGTGCTCGAAGCCTGCGGTGTCGAAGCGCCCGGTGACGTTCAGTTGCACGTCACGGTCGGTCCACTCCAGCTTGCGGTAGTTGAAGTTGCGCACCAGGGTGCGGCCGTCCGGCTGCATGCGGCTGCCTTCGACGGCATTGCCTTGCAAGGTGCCGTCGAGAATCTGCACACCGCCGCCCAGGGTCCAGTTGGCGTTGAGGTCATGTTCGAAACGCAACTGGCCCATGTTGTTGTCGTTGTGCAGCTTGCCGACGTCCTTCTCGCCCCAGAACGTATCGCGCGAAGCGGTGCCGGTCTGGGTCGGGTAGCGGGTCAGGCCACGGTCCAGCGGATGATTGTTGCGCATGAATTCACCTTCGAAGGTGATGCGCGTGCTGTCGTTGACCTGCCAGCTCAGCACCGGGGTCACCGCATAGCGTTCGGTCTCGACGTGGTCGCGAAAGGTCTCACCGCCCTCGCCCAGCACATTGAGGCGATAGGCAAAGCGGCCGTCTTCGTCCAGCGGACCGGTAGCGTCCAGGGTGCCACGGTACATGCCTTGATCGTTGAGCTGGCTGCCCAGGGTCACCGAGCGTTCGCTCGAAGGCTGCTTGGACACCACGTTGAAAGTACCACCCGGATCACTGCGACCATACAGGGTCGCCGCAGGGCCACGCAGCACTTCCAGGCGCTCGATGGTGTTGGCATCGGGCATGTTCGGGTAGCCGCGGTTGATCGGAAAGCCGTTGCGGTAGAACTCACCCGTGGTAAAGCCGCGCACGGTGATGGTGGTCAGGCCCTGGCCGCCGAAGTTGTTGGCCCGGCCCACGCCACCGGCGTAGTCCAGTGCGTCCTGCAAGCGAGTGGCGCCCAGGTCTTCGACCGCCTCGCGGGTGACCACGCTGATCGACTGCGGGGTTTCGTGAATGGGCGTGTCGGTGCGTGTGGCGCTGGCCGAACGGGTGGCCTTGTAGCCTTGCACCGGGCCGGTGGCGCGCTCGGTGTCGACGGCGGCATTGACGTCGGTGGCCTGCAACTCGATCGAGGAAGGTGCGGTAAGGGTCTGGTCAGCCAGGGCAAGCGGGGAAAAGGCCTGCAAGGCAAGAAATGAAACGGCGATACGACGCATCGACAGCGTGCTCCAGGTGAGAATCGAGCCGTGTTCGGCCCTGATCGTTTTTTGTGACAAATGTTACAGAGTTGTATTTGTTATTGATACGTATTGTCATTGGCGGGCAGCACTTTTTTTGGGGGCCATTCCCTGCATCGGCTGGCACAGGCACACTCTGTCGCCAACCCCTCGGAGCCTGATCATGCCCACTCTCCATAATCTTGCTGACCGGCGCTGTGCATTGCTGGTCATCGACATGCAATACGACTTCATGCCCGGCGGCGCTCTGGCGGTAAAGGACGGCGATGCTCTGGTGCCGCTGATCAATCGCCTGGGCCGGCGCTTTACCCGGGTGATCCTGACCCAGGACTGGCACCCGGCCGGGCATATCTCCTTTGCCCCAAGCCACCCAGGGCATGAACCGTTCCAGCGCATCACCCTGCCCTACGGGCCGCAAACCCTGTGGCCGGTGCATTGCGTCCAGGGCAGCCAGGGCGCGCAACTGCATGCCGACCTCGACCTGCCGCATGCACAATTGATTGCGCGCAAGGGCTGCAACCCGGACATCGACAGTTACTCCGCCTTCATGGAAGCCGACCGCAGCACACCCACCGGCCTGACCGGCTATTTGCGCGAACACGGCATCGACACCCTGTACGTGGTCGGCCTGGCCCTGGACTTCTGCGTGGCCTGGTCGGCGCAGGACGCCTGCAAGGCCGGCTTCACCACCTATGTGGTCGAGGACGCCTGCCGCGCCATCGACCTTGATGGATCACTGGCCGGTGCCTGGCAGGCAATGCTTGGCCTGGGTGTGCAACGCGTGCAAAGCCAGGACTTGCTGGGCGGCTGACACAGGTATCACGCAGGCGAACGACGCGGCGGGCCATCTGTCTGACACTACACATCAGCCCCCTGTTGATTCTCTCGCGTGAAGGAAGTGGTATGGACGAGCAACCCGATGGCAAGACCCCCGGCCTGTCAGCCGACGAAGAACGCGAGATCGAAGACAAGCTGCCGCCGCGCGCGGCTGTCCTGCATGAGACCATCCGCGTCCAGGGCGACCACGAACTGGAACGCACCGTAGCCGCCTTGTGGTGGTCGGCACTGGCCGCCGGCCTGACCATGGGCCTGTCGTTGATGGCCATGGGATTGCTGCGCTCGCGCCTAGGCGACAGCGACGCCAGTCATGTCATCGCCAGCCTTGGCTACTCGGCAGGCTTTCTGGCGGTGATCCTGGCGCGCCAGCAACTGTTTACCGAGAACACCCTGACCGCCGTGCTGCCGGTGATGAGCAAGCTGAACCTGGGCAATATCGGCCGGCTCTTGCGCCTGTGGGGCGTGGTATTGATAGGCAACCTGGCCGGCACGATCCTGGTGGCCTGGGTCATGCTGAACCTGCCCATCTTCGACACCAAGACCGACATGGCCTTTCTGGAAATCGGCCGCAAGGTCATGGAGAACGACATCAGCAAGATGTTCGCCAAAGGCATCGTGTCCGGCTGGATGATCGCCACCATGGTGTGGATGATCGCCTCGATGGAAAACGCCAAGATCGCGATCATCGTGATGATCACCTACCTGATGGCGCTGGGCGACTTCACCCATATCGTGGTTGGCACCGCCGAAGTGTCGTATCTGGTGTTCGCCGGCGAAGCGAGCTGGTCCGACTTCTGGCTGGTGTTCGCAGGGCCCACCCTGGCCGGCAATATCATCGGCGGCAGCTTCATCTTCGGCCTGCTCAGCCACGCGCAGATCCGCAGTGAAAACGACATCACCGCCAAGCGTGAGCGCGACAAGAAGAAATTGCTGGAAGAACGCCGCAAGACCAGCAGGAGCGGCGTCAGCCGCGAATAGCCCTCATCACACCACGCGCTTGCGGGAGGCTTTGACGGCCTCATTGCCGGCAGAGCCTCCCGCAAGTGGTCTGCCAGCGTCAGGATCATCAGGCCATCACGCTTTCTTCAGGAAATTTTCAGGTTGCGGCAGGCAAGATACGGTTTTGTCCGACTCTCTCAGGCCCACAGCATGACCCGAATCCTGGCAATCGAAGACGACGCTGTCACCGCAAGAGAAATCGTTGCTGAACTCAGCAGCCACGGGCTGAGTGTCGACTGGGTAGACAATGGCCAGGAAGGCCTGGCCAAGGCCGTCAGCGGCGATTATGACCTGATCACCCTGGACCGCATGCTGCCGCAGGTCGATGGCCTGACCATTGTCACGCGGCTGCGCGCCCAGGGCATCAGCACCCCGATCCTGATGATCAGCGCCCTGTCGGATGTCGACGAGCGCGTGCGTGGCCTGCGGGCCGGCGGCGATGACTACCTGTCCAAGCCGTTTGCCTCCGACGAAATGGCCGCCAGGGTCGAAGTGCTGCTGCGCCGCAACAGCCCGGCCAGCGAACAGAAAAGCCAGCTGCAGGTCGCCGACCTTGAGCTGGACCTGCTCAGCCGCGAAGCACGGCGTGGCGAGCGGGCGTTGAGCCTGTTACCGACCGAATACAAGCTGCTGGAATTTCTGATGCGCAATCACGGCCAGGTCGTGACCCGGATGATGATTTTCCAGGAGGTCTGGGGCTATCACTTCGACCCCGGCACCAACCTGATCGATGTGCACATCGGCCGGCTGCGCAAGAAAATCGACGTTTCCGGCAGTACGCCCCTGATTCGTACTGTACGCGGGACCGGCTATGTCATTAGCGAATCTGCCTAAAGGCTGGCGCTCCTCCAGCAGCCGTCTGCTGGCGCTGTACAGCACCTTGTTCGTGGCCTGGAGCAGCATTTTGCTGGGGGTGCTGTACTGGGAGGTCAAGGGTTACCTGGACCAGATGGCGCGCCATTCGCTGATCCAGCGCCAACAACTGTTCGCCCGCTTCGAAGGCCAGGACCTGGTCGACGCGCTGGTGGCGAGCATGGCCTTCGACAAACCGGCCGTGGACGCCTTCGGCCTGTTCGATGCACGCTTGCGGCCGCTGTTCGGACCCATCCGGCAGATTCCGGCCAATCTGCCACTGGACGGTCAGATTCACGAGCTGGGCAATTGCATCGCCTCCACCGATCCCAACATGCCACGCAGCAGCTGTGCGGCCGTGGCCACGCGTACCCGTGCTGGCAACTGGTTGATCCTGGTACGCGACAACGGCTCGCTGTTTGCGGTCTCGACCCTGATCCTGCATGCCCTGCTCTGGGGCCTGTCGCTGACCATCATTCCCGGGGTCGCCGGCTGGTACTTGCTGCGGCGCCGGCCCTTGCGCCGCATTCATGCCTTGCAGGCCAGCGCCGAGGCGATTGTCAGCGGCGACATGAGCAAGCGCCTGCCGGTGTCTTCGCGGCGTGACGAGCTGGACATGCTGGCGCTGATCGTCAATGCCATGCTCGAACAGATCGAACGGTTGATGAACGAGGTCAAGGGCGTGTGCGACAACATTGCCCACGACCTGCGCACCCCGCTGACCCGCCTGCGCGCCCGGCTCTACCGCATCCAGCAGGAAGCCCCGGATTCGCCGCACAGCCCGGAAATCAGCCAGGTGATTGCCGAGGCCGACTCGCTGATGGCGCGCTTTCGCGGCCTGCTGCGTATCTCCGAACTGCAGGACCAGCGCCGGCGCTCGGCCTTCGTGGCCCTGGACCTGGCGGCTTTGTTGCGCGAAGTGCATGACTTCTACCTGCCGCTGGCCGAAGAAGGCGAAATCACCCTGCTGTTGAACCTGGACGAGCCGTTGCCTGCGGTGGTCGGTGACCGGGCCTTGCTGTTCGAAGCCCTGGCCAATCTGCTGGACAATGCCATCAAGTTCACCCCGACCGGCGGCACCGTGGCGCTGAACGCCAGCACCTGGCAAGGCACGCCACGCATCGAAGTACAGGACTCCGGCCCCGGCATTCCCGAAGCCGAACGCCAACTGGTGTTCCAGCGTTTTCACCGCAGCGAACACGACAACCCGCAAGGCTTCGGCCTGGGCCTGTCGCTGGTGGCGGCGATTGCAGAATTGCACGGGTTTGGCCTGCGGATCGAAAGCAGCCGGTTTGGTGGCGCCAGCCTGATCCTGGAATGCGGACCCGGCACCACGCTCAGTGGTGTAGGAGCGACCAACGGTCGCGAAGACTGATTGCCCGGCAAAAAATAGTGCGCCTGAGCCGGCCCTTTCGCGACCGATGGTCGCTCCAACAGAGTCAGTGCGTGGGAGCGACCAACGGTCGCGAAGACTGATTGCCACGCACAAAAATGCGGCGTCCTGACAACCCCGTCATCAGCACCGGAAATATCCAGTATCAATCTGCCAACCCTTCTGGCCGCAAGCCCATACCGTTAGCCTGCTCATATTCTGCCGTTAACCCATTCCAGAGCCCTCGCCCGATCATGAACTCGCCCGCCACCCCGATGACCCGCCGCCTGGTCCTGCTATTCGCCTTCTGCTGTGGCGCCATCGTGGCCAATATCTACTACGCGCAACCGATCATTGCGCTGATCGCGCCGGACCTGGGGCTGTCGCCGACCCTGGCCAGCCTGATCGTGTCGCTGACCCAGATCGGTTATGCGCTGGGGCTGTTTTTTCTGGTGCCGCTGGGCGACCTGCTGGAGAACCGTCGACTGATCATCGCCACCACTTTGCTGACCGTGCTGGGCCTGGCCGGGGCGGCGCTGGTGGAACAACCCAATCTGTTCCTGGTGCTGTGCCTGCTGGTGGGATTCAGCTCGGTGTCAGTGCAGATCCTGATTCCATTGGCCGCGCACCTGGCCCCGGAAGACTCGCGTGGCCGCGTGGTCGGTTCGATCATGGGTGGGTTGCTGCTGGGCATCCTGCTGGCGCGGCCGATTGCCAGCCTGGTGGCCGATCATTTTGGCTGGCGGGCCGTGTTTGCCGCGGCGGCCGTGGTCATGGTCGGCCTCTGCGCGGTGCTGGCCGTCACCCTGCCACCGCGCAAGCCGCAGCACAGCGCGTCCTACCCGCAACTGCTGGCCTCGCTGTGGCATCTGCTGCGCACCCAGCCGGTGCTGCGCCAGCGGGCGTTCTATCAAGCCTGCCTGTTTGCCACGTTCAGCCTGTTCTGGACCGCTGTGCCGCTGGAACTGGTGCGCAACCATGGCCTGTCGCAGAGCCAGATCGCGCTGTTCGCCCTCGCCGGGGCCATCGGTGCAGTGGCCGCACCCATCAGCGGACGGCTGGCCGATGCCGGCTACACCCGCCAGACCAGCCTCACGGTCCTGCTGCTGGCCGCACTGTGCTTTTTGCCAGCGCTCACGACGCTCGGTGCCAGTGTCATTGGCCTGGCCTTGACCGGCATCGTGCTGGACTTCTGTGTGCAGGTGAACATGGTGCTGGGCCAGCGCGCGGTCTACGCTCTGGATGCCAACAGCCGCAGCCGCCTGAATGCGCTGTACATGACCAGTATTTTCCTGGGCGGGGCGGCCGGCTCGGCGATGGCCAGCGTGTTGTTCAACCACGGCGGCTGGGGCGCGATCGTGATCGCCGGCACTGTCCTGCCTTTGCTGGCACTGTCGGGTTTTATCTGGAATTCACGGCAGGCGGCCAGTGCAGCGGCCTGATCAGGCGTCAGTCGCCCCCGCCGCCGCCACAGCCACCGCCACAGCCACTGCTGTCACCGCCGCCATCGCCACCGGAGCCGCCATCGCCGTCGCCATCGGGGCCGCCGCTGCACCCGGCATCGCTCGGGCTGGAGTAGCCATCGCTGCCAGGGGCGGCCAGGTCGCCCCCGCAATAGATGACGGGGCCGGGGCTGGTGTCGCTGCTGGCGCGCCGCATGCCCTGGCAGTCCAGCATGTACACAAAGCCACCGGCGATCACCAGCTTGGCGTCCAGCGCAAACAACAACGGCAGGCGCCGGGGCACACGTGGATGGATGTTGTCTTCACGGCAGACGTGCCACCAGGTACGGCGCAAACCGGCATTGCCCTTGGCCGGCGCCTCATCGCCCAGTGCGGCGGCCGGGGTATGGTGCAGCAGGCCGCCAAAGGCCTGCTTGCAGAAGTCTTCATAGGCGCGGGTGTGCAGGATGAACTCATGCCACAGGTCGTCGACCACTTGCGAAGGCATCGACACATAGCGATGACCGCTATTGTGATAGGCAAGGAAGAACTGGCGCAGGCCCTGGGCGACCAGTTGGCAATCCTTGATGGTCAGGTGCGGATGGCGATGGCGCAGGGTTTCGAACAGACCGGCCGGCAGCTTGTAATGGCGAATGACCTGTTCACGACGCATTTTGCGTACACGCCGCAGATGAGCACTCAGTTTGCCCAGCGCAAAGAACCCCATGACAGCTGCAACGATTAGCCACACATAGATCATGTCCCGACTCCGAAGGGCAGATGATGGCCATAGGTTAACACTGAGTGGCAGTTGCGCATCGGACAGGCGTAGTTGTACGATGACTGCCAACTTATCGATGCACCGGTGCTGGCCTGTGTGCAGCTCGCCAGTTCCATCTTCATCCATCCGCGATTCGGCAACCCACGGGGCACCAGGCAGGTGATCAACCCGCCGCCCATGTCAAAACAACAGGAGATACCGATGTCCACCCTTCTCGGCCACAACTTCATCGGCGGCGCCCGCAGCGCCCTTGGTCAGACCCAGCAGCAAAGCCTGGACGCCACCACCGGTGAAGCCCTGCCCTACACCTTCGTGCAGGCCACCGAAGGCGAAATCGACGCCGCCGCCAATGCGGCCAAGGCCGCCTTCCCTGAATTTCGTCAACTGAGCCCTGAACGCCGCGCCGAGTTCCTCGACGCCATCGCCGATGAACTCGATCAACTGGGTGACGACTTCGTCGCCGTGGTGTGCCAGGAAACGGCTTTGCCACAAGCCCGCATCCAGGGTGAGCGCGGTCGCACCAGCGGCCAGATGCGTCTGTTCGCGCAGATCCTGCGTCGTGGCGACTACCTGGGCGCGCGCATCGACCTGCCGCTGCCGGACCGCAAGCCACTGCCGCGCGTCGACCTGCGCCAGTACCGCATCGGCGTAGGCCCGGTGGCCGTGTTCGGCGCCAGCAACTTCCCGCTGGCCTTCTCCACTGCCGGCGGCGATACCGCTGCAGCCCTGGCCGCCGGCTGCCCGGTGGTGTTCAAGGCGCACAGCGGCCACATGGCCACCGCCGATCTGGTCGGCCAGGCCATCATCCGTGCCGCCGAGCGCACCGGCATGCCTAAAGGCGTGTTCAACATGATCTTCGGCAACGGCGTCGGCGAAGGCCTGGTCAAGCATCCGGCCATCCAGGCCGTCGGCTTCACCGGCTCCCTGGGTGGCGGCAATGCCCTGAGCAAGATGGCCGCCGAGCGCCCGCAACCGATCCCGGTGTTCGCCGAGATGTCGAGCATCAACCCGGTGATCGTGCTGCCCGAGGCGCTCAATGTGCGTGGCGAAACCGTTGCCCGCGACCTGGCCTCGTCCGTGGTCATGGGTGCCGGCCAGTTCTGCACCAACCCGGGCGTGGTCATCGGTCTGCGTTCGCCGGCCTTCTCGACGTTCCTGGAGCAACTGGCCGAGCACATCGGCGGCCAGGGTGCCCAGACCATGCTCAATGCCGGCGGCCTGCGCAGCTACAGCAAAGGCGTCGAGCACCTGTTGTCGCACCCGGGTGTCACACACCTGGCCGGCAAGGTCCAGGAAGGCAAGCAAGCCCAGGCACAGCTGTTCAAGGCTGACGTGAGCCTGCTGCTCAACGGCGACGAACTGCTGCAGGAAGAAGTCTTCGGCCCGACCACCATCGCCATCGAAGTGGCCGATGATGCCGAACTGAAGAACGCCCTGTTGGCCCTGCGTGGCCAGTTGACCGCGACCCTGATCGGCGAGCCGACCGACCTGTCCGGCTACCAGTGGCTGCTGCCGCTGCTGGAAGACAAGGTCGGTCGTATCCTGGTCAACGGCTACCCGACCGGTGTCGAGGTCTGCGACGCCATGGTTCACGGCGGCCCGTACCCTGCGACCTCCGATTCGCGCGGCACCTCGGTGGGCACCCTGGCCATCGACCGCTTCCTGCGCCCGGTCTGCTACCAGAACCACGCCGACAGCCTGCTGCCACCGGCCCTGCAGAACGCCAACCCGTTGGGTCTGCGTCGCCTGGTCAACGGTGAGTGGAGCGACCAGCCGATCGTCTGATCACCCGGCAGGTCATGAAAAGGCGCGTCCCGATGAGGGTCGCGCCTTTTTTCATGGGCCCAAGGCGGCTGTAAACCACTGATCAACGGCATAAAAAACCTGTTTTCAGGCTCGCTTTCGCAGTTGAAAAAGCTTCTGACCTGTGCAGCCATCAGGCCGAATCAAGCACTGATCAAAAATTAACCACACCCCCAAACACCCCGCTACACAAGGGTTTCGCAAAGTTACCCACAGACATACCCACGATTTTCGTGGACAACTTTTGAAGCTTTTTCGAACCCTAAATGACAAATAAAAGCAAGCGACCAATGGTCACATCGACTAAAGGGACCAGCAGGCTTCAGATCGGCTGCGGCCTTCGATAAGGCATTGATTTTTCATCGGCCTGCCGTTGAAATGATGCCCTTTTCCAAGGCGAACCGACCATGCAGCAGCATTACGAGGTGGCCGTGCTCGGCCTGGGCGCGATGGGTGCCGCTACGCTGTACCAACTGGCCAAGGCAGGCGTGAAGGCCGTGGGTATCGACCGCTATGCCCCACCGCATACCCAGGGCTCCAGCCATGGCGACACACGGATCACTCGTCTGTCCAATGGCGAGGGGCCGCAGTACCTGCCGCTGGTGCAACGCTCGCACCAGCTGTGGCGCGAGCTGGAGGCTTTGTCGGGTGAGCCGCTGTTCGAGCAGTGCGGCGTGCTGGTGATGACCTCCAGCCCACGCTACGACCCCAGGGACGCCGACGACTTTACCCACAGGACCATCGCCCTGGCGCAAGCCTATGGCATTGATCACGAGGTCCTGGACGCCAGGGCAATCCGCCAACGCTTTGCACAGTTTGCCCCGGTGCTGGACAGTGCCATCGGCTATTTCGAGCCCGAGGGCGGTTACCTGCGCCCGGAACGATGCATTGCCGTGCAATTGCAACAGGCAGCGCAGCACGGCGCCACTCTGCGGGTCAACGAGACGGTCACGGCGCTGGAGAATGTCAGTACGGCAGTGCAGATCAGCACCGACCAGGGCACGATCCTGGCCGACAAGGTGATTATCGCTGCCGGGATGTGGACGGCCGGCCTGCTGGGCGCGCCCTTCGATTCACTGCTGCGGGTCTGCCGGCAAGTGCTGTACTGGTTCGAGATTGAAGCCCCTGGCGTATTTGCCGCTCACTCACCCAGCTTCATTCTCACCCACGGGCCAGGCTTTACCGACGTCAGTTATGGCTTCCCGCCCCTGCCTGGCGAAGGCAGCATGAAGATGGCCACCGAGCAGTACCACCAGGCCTGCGACCCTGCGGCGCTGGACCGTACGGTCGATGACAATCAGGTCCAGGCCATGTACCGCACACAGGTGCTGGGCAAGATTGACGGCCTGCGGCCAGCGGTGACCAAGTCCTCGGTGTGTACCTACACCGTGACCCCCGACTACCACTTCATCGTCGACGAACACCCGCGCCTGCGCAACGTCACCGTGGTCTCGGCCTGCTCCGGGCACGGCTTCAAGCATTCAGCCGCACTGGGCGAGGCCCTGGCGCAGCGCTGCGTGCAGGGCGCCAGCGACATCGACCTCTCGGCCTTTTCCCTGCAACGCTTTGCCAATTGACGTAAACAGCAAAAAGCCCGCTTGCGCGGGCTTTTTGTGAGGCCAGGTGACGATTAGTCGTCGCGGCTCATGATGCCGAAGATCTGCAACAGGCTGATGAACAGGTTGTAGATCGATACATACAGGCTGATGGTCGCCATGATGTAGTTACGCTCGCCACCGTGGATGATCGCGCTGGTCTGGAACAGGATGCAGGCCGACGAGAACAGTACGAAACCTGCGCTGATCGCCAGTTGCAGGCCGCTGATCTGGAAGAACAGGCTGGCCAGCACGGCCGCCAGCAGCACGAAGAAGCCTGCGGTGATGAAGCCGCCCAGGAAGCTCATGTCCTTGCGGGTCATCAGCACGTAGGCCGACAGGCCACCAAAGACCAGGGCAGTCATGGCAAACGCCGAACCGACCACTTCAGCGCCACCGGTCATGCCCAGGTAGCGGTTGAGGATCGGGCCCAGGATAAAGCCCATGAAGCCGGTCAGGGCGAAGGTCGAAACGATACCCCAGACCGAATCACGCAGCTTGGCGGTGAGGAAGAACAGACCATAAAAGCCGATCAGCACCACGAACACGTTCGGGTAGCGCACGCCCATCTGCTGGGCAACGAACGCCATGACGCCGCTGAAGGCCAGGGTGAGGGCCAGAAGGCCGTAAGTGTTGCGCAGGACACGACTGACCTCGAGCTGGTCGGCCTCCTGCGTACCGGTTTTGAGAACGTAATCCTGTTCGCGCATGGCGAAGCTCCTTACAGTTGATAAGCTTGCTGTGAAATGACAAGTTGCAAAGATCATAACAGAGGCGCCCTGACTCACCACCGGGAGAGTTTGACAGCTTGTTACATTCGGGTATTATGGCGCCCGCAGCAAAAGTGGAGGTATGGCCGAGTGGTTTAAGGCAGCAGTCTTGAAAACTGCCGACTGTAACAGGTCCTAGAGTTCGAATCTCTATGCCTCCGCCATCTTTGATAGCACAAAGCCCTGATCGTTCAGGGCTTTGTCGTTTCCGGGGTTTGGTCAAGGCAAAAGCGTTGATCTGAAACGGGTTTTCGACACTGAACCGCCCCTTTGCCCCCCTCGCCCGCCCTCAAGCCCCGCCCATTGCGCGGCCTTGCTCTTATAACGCGTCGTTATCAAACACGCCGCCAGCCTGTCTGAAATTTTCTATTTCCTGCCCTTGAAAGCCGTTTTGCCGTTCTTATATTTGCGGTACGTGATGCCGAAAACGGGTCACGTCTTAAATCACTTGGAGAACACTCAGGAGATTTTGAAATGGCTACTCATCTTTCGCTGGCTCCCCTGTTCCGTCAGTCAGTCGGTTTTGATCGCTTCAACGACCTGTTCGAATCGGCGCTCCGTAGCGAGGCCGGAAACGCCTACCCTCCTCACAACGTCGAGAAGCATGGCGACAACGAATACAGGATCGTGATTGCGGCAGCCGGCCTGACCGAGCAGGACATGGACATCCAGGTCGAGAACGGTGTGCTGACCGTGGCCGGAGGCAAGCGTGAATCCGAGAAGGAAGTCACCTACCTGCACCAAGGCATTGCCCAACGGGCATTCCGGTTGTCATTCCGCCTGGCCGATCACATCGAAGTCAAGGGCGCGGCATTGAACAATGGCTTGCTGAGCATTGAACTGCAGCGCATCGTGCCGGAAGAAGCCAAGCCCCGTCGCATCGAGATCGGCGGCTCATCGAAGCCCGACCTCAAGACGGTCAGCTTGCAATAAGCAGTCAAGGGGCGCTCTTCGGAGCGCCTTTTTTTGCACGTTGCAAGACCGATTGATGCGGCCTCATAGCAGCTGACGCTCAAGGGCGAGCGGATGAGGTACGTTGCCGGGTACTCCAGCGGGAAAAACGTATTCACTATAGCGCCTGAATATCTGCAACCCTGTACTCAGCAATCTTTTACCTGAAGGCGCCTTGCGAGCCTTCCTGCCCCAGGCCATGAAAATTCATCAGGACAACGAATATCCGTTGCTTGGTTGGCCGGGCCGGCGAGAAAGTACGCCTTGAATATGAGTAAAACCAAGAATGGGTACGATGTCTCTGATGTAGGTACCCTGTCTTGATTCAGGTGTTTTACATAAACCGCAGGTTATGCCTGTCGAAATCCCCCTACGCCCCCGCCGCACAGGCCGCCGCCACCTTCGAGGCATTGCTGCGGCCCAGTTGTTCGCAGATGAAGTTTCCCGCCGCCACCACCTTGTCCAGATCGACGCCGGTCTGAATCCCCATGCCGTGCAGCAGGTACAACACGTCTTCGGTGGCCACGTTGCCGGAGGCGCCCTTGGCGTAGGGGCAGCCGCCGAGGCCGGCCACGGAGCTGTCGAACACGCTGATGCCCTCCAGCAGGCTGGCGTAGATATTGGTCACGGCCTGGCCGTAGGTGTCGTGAAAGTGCCCGGCCAGGTGTTCGCGGGCCACGTCCCGGCTGACGACATCGAGCAAGGTGCGCGTGGCCGAGGCGGTGCCGACGCCCAGGGTGTCGCCCAGGGAGATTTCATGAC
This sequence comes from Pseudomonas ovata, assembly GCF_003131185.1. Classification (GTDB taxonomy): domain Bacteria; phylum Pseudomonadota; class Gammaproteobacteria; order Pseudomonadales; family Pseudomonadaceae; genus Aquipseudomonas; species Aquipseudomonas ovata. The sequence continues at coordinate 45,447 of NZ_QFFU01000016.1, forward strand.
AACCCATTTCGTACAGTTCGCGGGCGACCGAGCGCACCTGTCCGGGCGCCACCTGCCCTTCATAAGGACACCCCAGCACGCAGGACACGTAGCCACGCACCTGCACGCCGTGACGCCGTGCGGTCTCCAGCACCGGCACGAAGCGCGCCAGGCTCTCGGCAATCGAGCAGTTGATATTGCGTTGCGAGAACGCCTCGGAGGCGGCCGCGAACACGGCGACTTCCTTGACCCCGGCCTGCAGGGCGGCTTCCAGCCCTTTCAAATTAGGGGTCAGCGCACTGTAGGTGACACCGGGCCGCTGGGTGATGCCGGCAAAGACTTCGGCGCTACCGGCCATTTGCGGCACCCACTTGGGCGAGACGAAACTGCCGGCTTCGATATGGCTCAGGCCGGTGGCCGAGAGGCGGTCGATCAACTGGATTTTCTGTTCGAGCCCCAGCGGGCGCTGTTCATTCTGCAGCCCGTCGCGGGGGCCGACTTCCACCAGGCGTACATGGGTAGGCAGGTTCATGAGGCGGCCTCCATATCGACCAGCACGGTGCCTTCACTGACCAGCTCGCCTTCGCGGCAATACACGGCCGCCACGGTCCCGGCCTCGGCCGCACGAATGCTGTGCTCCATTTTCATGGCGTCGAGCACCACCAGTGCGGCGCCCGCCTCCACGATCTGGCCGGCCTCGACCAGGACCCTGACGATGCTGCCGTTCATGGGCGCGGCCAGCCCGCCTTGATGGCCATGGCCGGCCTGGACGGCAGCCAGCGGATCGAAGCGGCGCACCGCGTGCCACTGCACGCCCCAGCGCACATACAAGGTGTCGCCCTGGCGCACCCGGCCTGCGCGGTTGACCGTCCCGCACGTTTGCGGTTCGAGCAGTACGCGCTGCGTGACCTCACCGCACACCAGCGTCACGGCACAGGCCTGAGGCAGGCCGCTGCGCCAGCCATGCCGGCTGGCCCAGGGTGAATGCGGGTCGTCAGCACGCTGCCGGACAGTATCAGTGTCGAGCAAGCCGCTCGCCGCCTGTTGCCAGAACGCTTCAGGCAGTTCGCCAGGCGCTGGCAAAAGCTGTGCGTGGTGGCGCTCGATAAAGCCGGTGTCCAGCTGCGCTTCGGCAAACGCCGGGTGGGCCAGGATGCGTTGCAGAAAAGCCAGGTTGGTCTTGAAGCCGCCGATGACCGTTTCGGCCAGCATGGCGAGCAGGCGCTGGCGGGCTTCTTCGCGGTTCTCGCCCCAGGCGATGAGCTTGGCGACCATCGGGTCGTAGAACGGCGAGACCTCATCGCCCTGCTCGACGCCGCTGTCGACCCGACGCCCCGGTCCCGGCTGAGGTTCGCGGTACAGGTCCAGATGACCGCTGGCCGGCAGGAAGCCGCCCTCGGGGTCTTCGGCATACAGGCGCACTTCGATGGCATGGCCGTTGAGCGGCACCTGCGCCTGGGTGATCGGCAGCGGCTCGCCACGGGCCACGCGGATCTGCCAGGCCACCAGGTCAAGGCCGGTGATGGCCTCGGTCACCGGGTGCTCGACCTGCAGGCGGGTGTTCATTTCCATGAAGAAAAATTCACCGCGTGCATCGAGCAGAAATTCCACGGTGCCGGCGCCAACATAGCCGATGGCCTGGGCGGCCTGCACCGCCGCCTCGCCCATGGCCTGGCGCAGCTCAGGCGACAGGCCCGGGGCCGGCGCTTCTTCGACGACCTTCTGGTGCCGGCGCTGGATCGAGCAGTCGCGCTCATTGAGGTACAGGCAATGACCGTGCTGGTCGGCGAACACCTGGATTTCGACGTGCCGTGGCTGGAGCACGTATTTTTCCACCAGCATGCGTGCGTCCCCAAACGAGGACTGCGCCTCGCGCTGGGCGGACGACAGCGCCTCGGCCAGTTGGCCTTCGTGCTCGACCACTTTCATGCCCTTGCCGCCCCCGCCGGCGGTGGCCTTGAGCAGCATCGGGTAACCGATGGTTGCGCAGGCACGGCGGAAGGTGTCCAGGCTCTGGTCTTCGCCGTGGTAACCGGGCACCAGGGGCACACCGGCTTGTTCCATCAATGACTTGGCCGCCGACTTGCTGCCCATCGCTTCGATGGCGCTGGCCGGGGGGCCGAGGAATATCAGCCCGGCCGCTTCGAGCTGGCGGGCAAAGCCGGCGTTCTCGGATAAAAAACCGTAGCCCGGATGCACCGCCTGCGCACCGGTGGCACGGGCCGCCTCGATGATGCGCTCGATCGACAGGTAGCTTTCGGCGGGCCTGGCGCCGCCCAGGTTGACCGCGATATCGGCCTCGCGCACATGACGGGCGTGACGGTCGATTTCACTGTGCACCGCCACGCAGGTGATCCCCAGCGCCTTGGCGGTGCGCATGACCCGGCAGGCGATCTCGCCGCGATTGGCGACCAGCAGCGTGGTGATTGTGGTTGTGTTCATGGCATTCGCTCTGTCGAGGGGGACGTCAAGGTCGATCAAGCCCATGAGGGGGGGCGTTTTTCAAGAAAGGCATTCAGGCCTTCCTGGCCTTCCTCACTGACCCGGATGCCAGCGATGGTGTTTTCCGTGCGCAGGCGCAAGGCCTCGCTCAATACGCCGCTGCCGACATCCTGCAGCAATGCCTTGCACACCCGCATGGCTTGCGGGCTGTTAAGCCGCAAGGTGGCGGTCCATTGCTCGACTGCCGCCTCAAGCCCGTCAGCCGCATAGACCTCGGCCAGCAAGCCCAGCTCACGGGCGCGTTCGCCGCTGAAACGTTCGCCGCTCAAGGCATAGCGGCGGCTGGCGCGTTCGCCGATGGCCTGCACCACGTACGGGCTGATGACCCCCGGTGCCAGGCCGATGCGCACCTCGGACAGGCTGAACAGCGCGTCCACGGCGCCAATGGCGATGTCGCAACAGGCGCACAACCCCACCGCACCGCCGAAGGCGGCGCCCTGCACCACGGCCAGGGTCGGAAACGGCAGGTGATACAGCAGGCTCATCAACTCGCCCAGCTCATGCGCGTCCTTGAGGTTGGCCGCGTAATCGAGGCCGGCGGCGGCCTGCATCCAGGCCAGGTCAGCCCCGGCACTGAAGTGCTTGCCGCGCCCGCGCAGCAGCAGGAAGCGCACGGTCTCGTCAGCGTCGAGCTGGCGCAATACTGTAATCAGCTCATGGATCATCTGTGCATTGAAAGCGTTGTTTTTCTCCGGCCGGTTCAGCCAGAGCGTGGCGACCCCACGAGGGTCGCGCTGCAGTTGCAAGGTGGTGAAATGGCTCATCGTTCTGTCCTTGAGCAGGGGCGCCGGCTTACATGCGGAACACGCCGAAGCGGGTCGGCTCGATCGGGGCGTTGAGGCTGGCCGACAAGGCCAGCGCCAGCACCTCGCGGGTCTGCGCTGGATCAATCACACCGTCATCCCACAAGCGGGCGCTGGAATAAAAGGCATGGGCCTGGCGCTCGTATTGCTCGACGATCGGCTGCCGGAGGCGTTGTTCATCTTCGGCGCTGAAGGTCTGGCCGGCACGCTCTGCCTGCTCCTGCTTGACCTGCACCAACACGCCGGCAGCCTGTTGCGCGCCCATCACGCCAATCCGGGCGTTGGGCCACATCCACAGGAAGCGTGGGTCGAACGCACGCCCGCACATGCCGTAGTTGCCGGCCCCGAAGCTGCCGCCAATGATCACGGTGAACTTGGGCACCTGGGCGCAGGCCACGGCCGTCACCAGCTTGGCGCCGTGCTTGGCAATGCCGCCAGCCTCGTATTTTTGCCCGACCATGAAACCGGTGATGTTCTGCAGAAAGACCAAGGGGATGCCGCGCTGGCAGGCCAGTTCGATAAAGTGCGCGCCCTTTTGCGCGGCCTCGGCAAACAGGATGCCGTTGTTGGCCAGGATCGCGATCGGGTAACCGTTGAGCCGTGCAAAGCCGCACACCAGCGTAGTGCCGAACAGCGCCTTGAACTCATCAAGGGCCGAGTCATCGACCAGGCGCGCAATGATTTCGCGCACGTCGAATGGCTGCTTGGTGTCGGCCGGGATCACGCCATACAGCTCGTCGGCTGCATAGCGCGGCGCGATGGGGGCCACGCAGTCCAGTTGCCCCAGCTTGCGCCAGTTGAGGTTGGCCACGCAGCGCCGCGCCAGTGCCAGGGCGTGGGCGTCGTTTTCAGCGTAATGGTCGGCCACCCCCGAGGTCTTGCAGTGCACATCCGCGCCGCCCAGGGCTTCGGCGGTGACCACCTCGCCGGTGGCGGCCTTGACCAGCGGCGGGCCGGCAAGAAAAATCGTCGCTTGTTGGGCGACCATGATGGTTTCGTCGCTCATGGCCGGCACGTAGGCGCCGCCGGCGGTGCACGAGCCCATGACCACGGCGATCTGCGGGATGCCTTGGGCACTGAGGTTGGCCTGGTTGAAAAAGATCCGGCCAAAATGGTCGCGGTCGGGAAACACCTCGTCCTGGCGCGGCAGGTTGGCGCCGCCGGAATCGACCAGGTACAGGCACGGCAAACGGTTGTGCCGGGCAATGTCCTGGGCCCGCAGGTGTTTCTTGACTGTCAGCGGGTAGTAGCTGCCGCCCTTCACGGTGGCGTCGTTGGCGATGATCATGCATTCGACGCCTTCGATGCGGCCGATGCCGGCGATCACACCGGCGGCGGCGACGTCTTCGCCGTACACCTCCCAGGCGGCCAGGGCGCCGATTTCAAGAAATGGCGAGCCGGGGTCGAGCAACTGGTCGATGCGCTCGCGTGGCAGCAGCTTGCCCTTGGCCACATGCCGTTGCCGGGCCTTGGCGCCACCGCCTTCGTGCACCTGGGCCAACAGGGTGCGCAGCGCCTCGACCTGCGCCAGCATCGCTTCGCGGTTGGCCTGGAAGTCGGCAGAACGGGGGTTGAGTTGGGTCTTGAGTGTGCTCATTGGCCGCCTCTTGTTGTTATGGGCATCAAAGCGTTTCGTTGAACAGCTCGCGGCCAATCAGCATGCGGCGGATTTCGCTGGTGCCGGCGCCGATCTCGTACAACTTGGCGTCGCGCCACAGCCGGCCCACCGGAAACTCGTTGATATAACCATTGCCGCCCAGGATCTGGATCGCTTCGCCGGCCAGCCAGGTGGCCTTTTCGGCGGCATACAAGATAACCCCCGCGCAGTCCTTGCGCACCTGGCGCACATGGCCGCTGCCCAGCCCGTCCAGGTGCTTGCCCACGGCATACAGGTAGGCGCGGCAGGCCTGCTGGGTGGTGTACATGTCGGCCATCTTGGCCTGGATCAGCTGGAACTGGCCGATGCTCTGGCCGAACTGCTTGCGGTCGTGGATGTACGGCACCACCACGTCCATGGCCGCCTGCATCAGGCCCAGCGGGCCACCGGACAACACGGCGCGCTCGTAGTCCAGGCCGCTCATCAGCACCTTGACGCCCTCGCCGACGCCACCCAGTACGTTTTCCTGTGGCACTTCCACGTCCTGGAACACCAGCTCGCCGGTGTGCGAGCCACGCATGCCCAGCTTGTCGAGCTTCTGCGCCACCGAGAACCCGGCCGCGCCCTTTTCGACGATGAATGCGGTCATGCCCTTGGCGCCGGCGGCCAGGTCGGTCTTGGCGTAGACCACCAGCACATCGCAATCGGGGCCGTTGGTGATCCACATCTTGGTGCCGTTGAGCACGTAGCGGTCGCCCTGGCGGTCGGCGCGCAGTTTCATCGACACCACGTCAGAGCCGGCATTGGGCTCGCTCATGGCCAGCGCGCCGATGTGTTCGCCGCTGATGAGGCCGGGCAGGAAGCGACGCTTCTGTTCGTCGGTGCCGTTGCGGTTGATCTGGTTGACGCACAGGTTGGAGTGCGCACCGTACGACAGGCCGATGCCGCCGGCGGCGCGGGAGATTTCTTCCATGGCGATCATGTGCGCCAGGTAGCCCATGCCCGCGCCGCCATATTCTTCGCTGACGGTCAGGCCCAGCAGGCCCATGTCGCCGAACTTGCGCCACAGGTCCATGGGGAACTGGTCGGTGCGGTCGGCCTCTTCGGCGCGTGGCGCAATTTCCTTGGCGGCAAAACCGGCCACGGCGTCGCGCAGCATGTCGATCTCTTCGCCAAGGAAAAAATTCAGTCCCGGTAGATGGCTCATGTCGGTTCTCCGTCCTTATCGATTCTTATAGGTATGAGGGTAGATCAGTGCGTTTACAGCTGCGCGGCGGCAATGCGGGTCGCAGGATTTGCCACCTCGTGAAACAGCACCGGGTTGCGCCACTGCGCGAGCAGGGTGTCCTTATGCTGCCGGGCGTGTTGCAGGTAGCGGTCCTTGACCGCACCATAGCCGCGCACGGCGTCCGGCAGGCGGGCCAGCTCAAGGGCCAGGGTGAGGTTGCCGGCGTTCAGGCCGCCGAGCAGTTCATCCAGCAGGCTCTCGTACTCGCGCTGCCAAGCCAGTTCGGCCTTGCGTTCATGGGTGCGGGCGAACGGGTCGAGCCAGGTATTGCGCACCGCCTTGCAGTGGCTCAGCAGGCGCAGCGCCTTGAGCATCCATGGGCCGTAGGTTTTCTTGGCTTTTTGCCCGGCTCCGGAGGTGTTCAGCACCGGCGGCGCCAGGTGAAAGCGCAGGCGGTAGTCACCCTCGAAGGTCGACTCGATCTTTTTCAGGAACTGGCCGTCGGTATACAGCCGCGCCACTTCGTACTCGTCCTTGATTGCCAGCACCTTGAAATAGTGCCGCGCCACCGCCTCGCTCAGCGGGCCGGCATGGCCAACCAGACGGGTTTCGGCAGCGACGAAGGCGTCGACGCGGGTGGTGTAGCGCCGGGCCAGTGCAGCGTTCTGGTACTGGGTGAGGAAGTCGGCCCGGCGGCTGACCTGCTCGGCCAGCGTCTGCGACAGCACCCGGTCGGCGCTCTTGACCTGCGCCTCGTCGATCCTGGCCTGCACTCGTGGCAGGTCGAACGCTGCACGGCGTCCCCAGGCAAAGGCGGCCTGGTTGAAGGCCACCGCCGTACCGTTCAGTTCGATGGCCTTGAGCAGCGCAGCTTCGGTCACCGGCAGCCAGCCTTTCTGGCAGGCAAAGCCGAGCATGAAGGTGTTGGTGGCAATCGAGTCGCCCATCAGGGCGGTGGCGATGCGGCTGGCATTGAGAAACTGCACCTGCTTGTCGCCGACCGCTTCGCTGATCTGCCGGGCCATGTCGGCAGTGCGAAACATCGGGTCCGGGTGGGCCTGGACATCGCCGCTTTCGGCTTGCCGGGCGAAGGTGCGCACAAAGGTGCCGGTCAGGCTTTCTTCGCTGTTGATCACGGCAAAGGTCACGCCCTGGCGCATTTTCAGCAGGGTCTCGGTGTTGGCACTGACCACCAGGTCGCACCCGAGCAGCAGGTTGGCTTCGCCCTCGGCGATGCGCGGTGCATGCAACTGGTCCTGGTGCGCGGCAATGCGGATGTGCGACCACACCGCACCGCCTTTCTGCGCCATGCCGGCCATGTCCAGGCTCAAGGTGCCCTTGCCTTCGATAAACGCGGCCATGCCCAGCAACGCCCCAATGGTCACCACGCCGGTGCCGCCGACGCCGGTGATCAGAATGCTGAACGGTTGCGCCAGCGCTGCCACTTCAGGCTCCGGCAGGTCCCAGCGTTCCTGGTCGGCCAGTGCCTTGGGTTTGCGCAGCGCACCGCCCTCGATGGTGACAAAGCTGGGGCAGAAGCCTTCCAGGCAGGTGAAGTCCTTGTTGCACGACGACTGGTCGATCTCGCGCTTGCTGCCGAACTCGGTCTGCACCGTGGTCACCGACATGCAGTTGGACTGGCTGCTGCAGTCGCCGCAGCCTTCACACACCGCCTCGTTGATCATCACCCGGCGCGCCGGGTCGGCAAACTTGCCGCGCTTGCGACGGCGGCGTTTTTCGGCAGCGCAGGTCTGGTCGTAGATCAGCGCCGACACGCCCTGGTACTCGCGCAGGGAGGTTTGCACCTCGTCCATTTGTGCACGGGACAGCACCGGTACGCCAGGCGCCAGGTCGGTGATGGTCTTGTAGCGCTCGGTGTCGTCGGTGACCACCACGATGCGCTGCACGCCTTCGGCTGCCAGTTGCCGGGAAATCTGCGCCACGCTCAACGAGCCATCCACCGGCTGCCCGCCGGTCATGGCCACCGCGTCGTTGTAGAGAATCTTGTAGGTGATGTTGACCTTGGCCGCGACCGCAGCACGAATGGCCAGCAACCCGGAGTGAAAATAGGTGCCGTCGCCCAGGTTGACGAACACGTGCGGGGTGCGGGTGAACGGCGCCTGGCCGATCCAGGCCGCGCCCTCGCCGCCCATCTGGCTGAAGGTCTTGGTCTGCGGGTAGATCCAGGCGGCCATGTAATGGCAACCGATGCCGGCCAGGGCGCGGCTGCCCTCGGGCACTTTGGTCGAGCTGTTGTGCGGGCAGCCCGAGCAGTAATGCGGCAGGCGGTCCATCAGCGTGGTGAAGCGCTGGTTGGCGGCCAGCCCGGCTTCGAGCACCGCCAGGGCCACCTGCAATTCGCCACTCTGGTGATAACGCAGGATGCGCTTGGCCAGGGCCCGGGCGATCTGCGAAGGGGTCAGGTCGCTGGTGGCCGGCAGCAGCCAGTCGGTGTGCGGCCGGGTCCACTCGCCCTTGTCGTCGAACTTGCCGACGATGCGCGGGCGCACGTCCTCGCGCCAGTTGTACAGCTCTTCCTTGAGCTGGTATTCGATCATCTGGCGCTTTTCCTCAACCACGATGATCTCTTCCAGCCCGTCGGCAAAGTGCCGCACGCCTTCGGCGTCCAGCGGCCAGACCATGCCGACCTTGTACACCCGCAGGCCCAGTTGCGCGGCGCGGTCCTGATCGATGCCCAGGATCTTCAGCGCCTGGCAGACGTCGAGGTACGACTTGCCGGAGGTGACGATGCCGATCCGCGCACGCGGCGCGTCCAGCACGATGCGGTCCAGGCCATTGGCCCGCGCATAGGCGGCCACGGCGTACAGCTTGTGCTCCATCAGGCGCTGTTCCTGCGCCAGCGGCGGGTCCGGCCAGCGGATGTTCAGGCCGCCGGCGGGCAATTCGAAATCGGGGATCACCGGATTGACCCGGTCCAGGCTGACGTCGACCACCGCGCCGCTTTCGACGGTGTCGGCCACCGCTTTCATGGCCACCCAGCAGCCCGAGTAGCGCGACATGGCAAAGCCGTGCAGGCCGAAGTCGAGGTACTCTTGCACCCCCGACGGCGCCAGCACCGGGATCATCACCGCCTTGAAGATGTGCTCGGTCTGGTGCGGCAGTGAAGAGGAACGCGCGCCGTGATCGTCACCGGCAATGGCCAGCACGCCACCAAACTGTGACGTGCCGGCCGCATTGGCATGGCGCAGCACGTCGCCACAGCGGTCGACGCCCGGGCCCTTGCCGTACCACATGCCGAACACGCCGTCGTACTGCGCGCCCTCGAACAGGTTGACCTGTTGGGTGCCCCACAACGAGGTCGCCGCCAGGTCTTCGTTGAGCCCTGGGTGAAAGGTGACGTGCTGGGTCTTGAGGTGCTCGCGGGCCTTCCACAAGGCCTGGTCGAAGCCGCCCAGGGGCGAGCCGCGATAGCCGGAGATGAAGCCTGCGGTGTTGAGCCCCGCTGCCAGGTCGCGCTGGCGCTGCATCATCGGCAGCCTGACCAGGGCCTGCACGCCGGTCATCAGGACCGTGCCCGAGGCTTGCAGGTACTTGTCATCAAGCGTTGGAGTGACGGTCGACACAGGACTGTTCATGCGGCGGATCCTCAGGCTTTTATTCTTGTAGTCGACCGCTTGAGAGACCCGCGATCGGTTTTCAAGTACGTTAGTCTGCGCTTGCGCTATCGTAAATTTCTAAAAACAGACATCGGGTATAAAAAAAACAGATGGCCCATCCCCGTGACATTTCGCTTCGTCAACTGCGCTATTTTCGCGCCGCCGCCGAGATGGGCCAGTTCTCCCTGGCCGCCGCCAGCGAGCATATTTCCCAGTCGGCGATCACCGCTGCCGTGGCGCAACTGGAGCAGGCCCTCAATGTCAGCCTGTTCGAGCGCCTGCCCTATGGCGTGCGCCTGACACTGGAAGGCCACCGGTTTCTGGAACGCACCCGCTCGATCCTCAATGCCGTGCAGGATGCCGTGAGCGAGCCGTTGAGCACCGGGGCGGCCATCAGCGGCACGGTGCGCATCGGCGCCAGCTACACCGTACTGGGCTACTACTTGCCCACCGTGCTGATGCGCTTTCGCCGCAGCTACCCGGATGTAGAGTTCGACCTGCAGGACATGGACCGGGTCTCGATCGAGAATGCGGTGTCCAGCGGCGCGCTGGACCTGGGACTGATCATTGTCTCCAATTCCGACCCGGACCTGGCCCTCAACAAGGCGGTGCTGATGCAGTCCAAGCGCCAGGTCTGGCTGCCGGTGGATCACCCCTTGATGCAGGCCGAGAAAATCAGCCTCAAGGACCTGGAGCCCCTGCCTTACCTGATGTTCACTGTCGATGAGGGCGAGGCGTCGACCAATCGCTACTGGCAACAGTGCGGGGTCAGCCCGCGCGTGGCGTTCCGGACCAGTTCGATGGAGGCCTTGCGCGGCCTGGTGGCCAACGGTTTTGGCGTGACGGTGCTGTCGAAAATGGTCTTTCGCCACTGGTCGCTGGAAGGCCGGCGCCTGGAAACGCGTCCGCTCAGCGATCCGGTGCCGGACATGGAGCTGGGCCTGATCTGGAACGAACAGAGCCTGGTCACCCCCGAGGCGCGGGCGGTGCAGCAGTTTCTGTTGCATTCGGTGTGAAGATTGATCAGTTTTGCAAATCAATGGCACGAAAAAACAAACTTATCAAACGCTGGGAATGGGCAGAAGCTGGGAACCGGTAGGCGTCACTGACCAGAGGGCGATGCGAACAGGCTGGGTAAAACCGGGCCCTCTGAGGCGCCTGTAGCGCTGCAATCGCCGGCAAGCCGCCTCCCACAGGTTCCTGTGAAACCCTCAGGCGATGTGGCTAAAGCCTCTCCTGCACGCACAGCGTTTGCGTGTGGATCACTTACAAGGAGTCATGTTCATGCAAGACGTCGTTATCGTCGCGGCCACCCGCACCGCCATTGGCAGCTTCCAGGGCTCACTGGCCAATACCCCCGCCGTGGAACTGGGCGCCGCGGTCATCCGCCGCCTGCTGGAACAGACCGGCCTGAGCGGCGAGCAGGTCGACGAGGTGATTCTCGGCCATGTGCTGACCGCTGGCGCCGGCCAGAACACCGCACGCCAGGCCGCCATTCATGCCGGGCTGCCGCACACCGTGCCGGCGCTGACCCTCAACAAGGTCTGCGGCTCGGGCATGAAGGCCTTGCACCTGGCCGTGCAAAGCATTCGTTGCGGCGATGCCGAGGTGGTGATTGCCGGTGGCATGGAAAACATGAGCCTGGCCCCCTACGTGCTGCCCAAGGCGCGCACCGGCCTGCGCATGGGTCATGCGCAGATGCTCGACAGCATGATCACCGACGGGCTGTGGGACAGCTTCAACGACTATCACATGGGCATCACCGCCGAAAACCTGGTGGAGCGCTTCGACATTTCGCGCCAGGCGCAGGATGCCTTTGCCGCGCACTCCCAGCAAAAAGCCCTGCAGGCCATCGAGTCGGGGCGCTTTGCCGATGAAATCACGCCGATCATGATTGCCCAGCGCAAGGGTGATCCGTTGCCCTTCGCGACTGACGAACAACCGCGCGCAGGCACCACGGCCGAATCCCTGGGCAAGCTGAAGGCGGCGTTCAAGGGCGACGGCAGCGTGACCGCCGGCAATGCCTCCAGCGTCAACGACGGCGCCGCAGCGGTCGTGCTGATGAGTACTGCCAAGGCCCAGGCACTGGGCCTGGCGGTGCTGGCGCGCATCAAGGCCTATGCCAGCGCCGGCGTGGACCCGGCGATCATGGGCATTGCTCCGGTCTCGGCCACCCGCGCCTGCCTGGCCAAGGCCGGCTGGTCGCTGCAGGAACTGGACCTGATCGAAGCCAACGAAGCCTTCGCCGCCCAGGCCCTGGCCGTGGGCCAGGAACTGCAGTGGGATGCCGAGAAGGTCAACGTCAACGGCGGCGCCATTGCGCTGGGCCACCCGATTGGCGCATCGGGCTGCCGTGTGGTGGTCACGCTGGTGCACGAGATGCTCAAGCGCGACGCGAAAAAGGGTCTGGCCACGCTGTGCATCGGCGGTGGCCAGGGGGTGGCGCTGCTGCTTGAACGCGGCTGATACCGGCCTGGAGGAGCGCGCTTGCCGGAATGCCGGACCACCGCGACCGGCTGCGTAAGCAGTCGTAAATTTTCAGCGTTTCCGAGATTTTACGAGCGCTTCGCACTCGGTCGCCGGCAAGCGGGCTCCTACCAAGGCGGCTTTCCAGGGTCTGTTGCCGTTTCAGCACGAGCCGCGTTGCTGGGCCTGTTTTGCCGCGATACTGCGTTACTCGCCACTCATCTGGAATGACCAGACTTCGCGGCGCCTGCCTTGCCTCGCGGCAAAACGGGCGCCGGCGCGGCCGTGATGAAACGGCAACAGACCCTAGGCCAAGGTCGCCAGGTCGGCGGCCTTGAAGCCTTGCAGCGCGTCGGTCTGGCCGGTGCGGACCTTGTTGGCCCAGTCGGCATCGGAGATCAGCACGCGGCCGACCGCGATCAGGTCGAACTCTTCACGCTCCAGCCGTTGGTGCAGGTTGTCCAGTGCCGCGGCACCGGAGCCCTGGCCGCCAAAGGCGCCGAAGAAATCCCCGTCCAGCCCGACCGAGCCGACGCTGATGGTCGCCGCGCCCGTGAGCTTCTTCGCCCAGCCGGCGAAGTTCAGGCCGTCAGCACCGTCGATCTCGGAAAACTCCGGTTCCCAGAAACGCCGTTGCGAGCAGTGCAGGATGTCTACGCCCGCCTCGACCAGCGGCGCCAGCCACTCGGTCATCTGCTGTGGCGAGGTGGCCAGGCGAGCCGCGTAATCCTGCTGTTTCCACTGGCTGACCCGCAGAATCAACGGGAAATCCGGCCCCACCGCAGCGCGCACGGCCTTGACCGCTTCGGCGGCAAAGCGCGAGCGCTCGCCAATCGTCGCCCCACCAAAGGCGTCGGTGCGGGTGTTGGTGCCCGGCCAGAAAAACTGGTCGATCAGGTAACCGTGCGCCCCGTGCAGCTCTACAGTGTCGAACCCCAGGCGCTTGGCATCCGCAGCAGCACGGGCAAAAGCGGCCACGGTGTCGGCAATGTCTTCCAGGGTCATGGTGTTGCCCCGTGGATCCTCCGGCCCCACCAGGCCGCTCGGGCTTTCGACCGGTGCCTCGGGGGTCCACTCGCCACGGGCGCGGGTCGAACCGGTGTGCCAGATTTGCGGGGCGATGCGTCCGCCGGCGGCGTGCACCGCATCGACCACGCCGGACCAACCGGCCAGCGCCGCGTCGCCATGGAAAAACGGAATGCCCGGCATGTTGCGCGAGGCCGGCCGGTCGATCACCGTCCCTTCGGTCAGAATCAGGCCCACGCCGCCTTCGGCACGGCGCCGGTAATACTCGGCATGCAAGGCGCCGGGAATGCCCTCTGGCGCCAGGCCACGGGTCATGGGCGCCATGACGATGCGGTTAGGCAGCACAAGGCTTTTAAGGGTAAAGGGGCTGAACAGGATGTCGCTGGACATGAGGTCTTCCACTGGCAGTCGGGAAAAAGGACACGGCTGGATCGATGCCGCGAGGTGGCAATTAAGATGGCGAACACCATCTTAATTGTCAACGTGCCTTGATGATGATCGACATCAATGTATAGTCAGCATTTGATCGAGACGTCCAGGCAGGAGATGCGGACATGCGAGTAACCAAGGCCCAGGCCCAGGCGAACCGGGCACACATTGTTGAGACAGCCGCCGCGCTGTTTCGTGAGCGCGGGTATGACGGTGTCAGTGTGGCTGACCTGATGGCCGCTGCCGGTTTTACCCATGGCGGGTTCTACAAGCACTTTGGCTCCAAGGCCGACCTGATGGCCGAGGCCGCCGCGTGCGCCATTGCTTCAGGGCAGGAAAAAAGCGACAGGCTGGAGGCCGCCGAGCGCTTCAAGCGCTACCTCTCGCGTGAGCACCGCGACTCGCGTGACCAGGGTTGCACCATGGCGGCGCTGGGCGGCGACGCGGCGCGTCAGCCAGAAGGTATCAAGGCCATCTTTGCCGATGGCATCGAAGGCATGCTGGCCCGGTATGCGCCGGAACAGCGCGCCAAAATGATCGCCCTGATTGCCCAGGCGACAGGCGCGATGACCATGTCCAGGGCCTGCCCGGATGACTCGGCCCTGGCCGACGAGATTCTCGCCACCTGCCGCACCGATATTCTGGCGCGGCTGGCCTGCGACCAATGACCGGTCAGTTCGACCGGGGGCTATAGACCGGCGTGTCCAGGCCCTCGAAGCGGGCTTTCAGTTGCAGCGCCAGGTACAGCGAATAGTGCCGTGACTGGTGCAGGTTGCCGCCGTGGAACCACAGGTTCGGCTGCGCGGTGGGCTTCCACATGTTGCGCAGCTCGCCCTCGAACGGCCCCGGGTCCTTGGTGGTGCCCGAGCCCAAGCCCCAGCAGGGCCCGACCTTCTCGGCCACTTCTGGCGAAATCAACCGCGCGGCCCAGCCGTTCATCGAACCGTAGCCGGTGGCGTAGACGATCAGGTCGGCCGGCAGCCGGCTGCCATCGTTGAGCACCACGGCATCGGTTTCGATGTGCTCCACGCCCAGGCCTGCGCCGCTCTTGAGCCTGATCGTGCCGTCGGCGATCAGTTGCGAAGCGCCTACGTCGATGTAGTAACCCGAGCCACGGCGCACGTACTTGAGAAACAGCCCGGAGTCGTCGTCGCCGAAGTCGAGCATGAAGCCGGCCTTTTCCAGCCCGGCATAGAAGTCCTTGTCACGCGCACGAATCGCATCGAACACCGGACGGTGGAAGTCGCCCATGATCCGGTACGGGATCGAGGCGAACAGCATGTCGGCCTTGTCGGTGGTCAGTCCGCTGTCCAGGGCGTCCTCGGAATACAGGCCGGCGAACAGCAGGTCCATCAGGCTGTCGGAGCGCACGATGTGCGTGCTGGAGCGCTGCACCATGGTCACCTCGGCCCCGTTTTCCACCAGGTCCGCGCAGATGTCATGGGCCGAGTTGTTCGCCCCGATCACCACCGCGCGCTTGCCGCGCCAGGCGTCGCCGCCGGGGTGACGACTGGAGTGATGTTGCTGGCCGGCAAAGGTTTCGCTGCCTGGATACACCGGCACGTTCGGCACCCCCGACATGCCGGTGGCCAGCACCAGTTGGGTCGGGCGCAGGGTGTGCCGCTGGCCGTCGCGCAGCACCTCGACGCTCCAGTGCCCGGCCTGCTCGTCGAAACTGGCCTGCACGCACTCGGTGCGAGACCAATAATCGAGCTGCATGATGCGCGCGTACATTTCCAGCCAGTCGCCCATCTGGTCCTTGGGCGTGAACACTGGCCAGTGGTCCGGAAACGGCAGGTACGGCATGTGGTCGTACCAGACCGGGTCGTGCAGGCACAGCGACTTGTAGCGCCCGCGCCATTGATCGCCGGGACGCTCGGCCTTGTCGATGATCAGCGTCGGCACATTGAGGCGCTTGAGCCGGGCCGCCAGCCCCAGGCCGCCCTGCCCGCCGCCGACGATCAGGCACCAGGGCTGGGTGGTAACGCCCATGGCCGCCTGCTCGTCGCGGCGCCGCTCCAGCCAGTTGCGCTTGTCGGTATGGCCGTGGCCGTGCTGCGCGCCCAGGGGCCGGCGCCGGCCGGCGGGTTCTTCGAAGCCCTTGAGTTCGCGCAGGCTGGTCAGCAGCGTCCAGCACTGGCCGTCCTTGAGGCGCACATAGCCCTTGCCGCGACCTGTGGCGGTTTCCAGGCTGATCCAGCCTTCGATCACGCCGTCGCCCAGGGTCGCTTCGCCTTCGAGCTGCCAGCGCTCGGGCCGGGTCTGCTCAAGGCGCTCTTGCAGCATGGCGCCGATGGCCGGCTGGCCTTCCAGGGTGATCAGGTTCCAGCTGAACAGCACCAGGTCGCGCCAGTAGCATTCGTCGCCGAACAGCGCCAGCGTCGCATCGATGTCGCGCCGGGCCAGGTGTCCGGCAAAGCGTTCGACCCAGGCGGCCAGTTGTTCGGTAGGGGTGTGCGCTGCAGCCGGTGCCGGCGTTTGGGTAGCCATTGTCATGAGCAATTTCCTTTGTTGTTCTTGTTTGCCCCTGGTCTATCGCAAGGCTCGGGCCAGATCGTCGAAAGCCTCAGGCCAGAGCCTGCGCACACCGATCAAGGCATGTGGCGACCGGTGCTGCTGTACCCAGGGCGTGACACGTCCCCATGACAGAGTGTCACCCTGTACCGGCAGGTGCTTTTTCAGGCAGCAAGGTTTCGACTAAGCTGCCGACAGACCCGCCTTCACGGTGTGCTGGAGAACAACAACAATGACCTCGACCCTGATTCACGCCCACGCGCAACAGGTCTTGCAGGCCGTGCACGGCCTGCCCGCCAGCCAGCCCGGCAGCGCAGCCCCGGCCATCACCCGTTCATGGCGCCGCTGCCTGGACCAGCATCGGCTCGACCCCGCCAGCCATCAGGCGCCCTGCGTGGTCGAACAGCCGCGCCTGCAGGATCATCGCGCGCCGCTGGAGCCCATCATCGGTGTGGCGCGCTGGCAGATGAACAGCCTGCACCAGCAGTTGGGTCGCAGCGGTCATGTGGTGCTGCTCACCGATGCCCAGGGCGTGGTGATCGACAGCGTGCTCGACGAGGCCGAACGGGCGTCGTTCCAGCGCGCCGGGCTGTGGCTGGGCGCCATGTGGAGCGAGGATTGCGAGGGCACCAATGGCGTCGGCACCTGCCTGGTCGAGCGCCAGCACGTGACCATCCGCCGCGATGAGCATTTTCGCGGGCGGCATGCCGGGCTGACGTGCTCGGCCAGCCCGATCTTCGATCCGCGCGGCGAACTGCTGGCGGTGCTCAACGTCTCATCGGCCCACGAAGAACGCACCTTGCAGGAGCGCTTCCAGGCCATGGCCCTGACCAGCCTGTCGGCGCGGTTGATCGAGAGCTGTTATTTCCTCCAGCACGAGCCACAGCATTTTCTGCTGCGTTTTCATCCGGAACCGGGCTTTACCGGCCTGTTGGGTGAAGGCCTGCTGGGCTTTGACGCGCGCGGCATCATCACCTCGGTCAACCCGATGGCGCTGGAGCTGCTGGGCCTGTCGCGTGAACGTCTGGCCGGGCAATCGCTGACGACGCTGGTTGCTTTGCCCCTTGAGCAAATCGTCGAGCGTGCCAGCCCGCAGCCGAGCCTGTGCTGGCCGCTGCGCCTGGCCGACGGACGCTTGCTGCACGCGCAACTGCGCGCACCACAGACCTCGATCCCGGTCATCGCCCGGGCCTTGCCGCGCCCTCGTGATGAGCGCGTGTGCCTGGACGACCCGACGCTGCGCCGCCACTTCGAGCGCGCCTTGCGGGTGCTGGAACGCGATGTGCCGGTGCTGCTGTGTGGCGAAACCGGCACGGGCAAGGAAGCCTTTGCCAGCGCCTTGCACCGGGCCGGCTCACGTCACGCCCGGCCCTTCGTGGCGATCAATTGCGCGGCGATTCCCGAGGCATTGATCGAAAGCGAACTGTTCGGCTATCGCGGCGGCAGTTTTACCGGCGCCCGGCGCGAAGGCATGGTCGGCAAGCTCGAACAGGCCCACGGCGGCATTCTGTTTCTCGATGAAATCGGCGACATGCCATTGGCACTGCAAACCCGTCTGTTGCGCGTGCTGGAGGCCCGCGAAGTGGTGCCGCTGGGCAGTGCCGCGCCCCGGCCGCTGGATGTGCAGGTCATCAGCGCCACGCACCAGGACCTGGCGGCACGGGTGGCACAAGGCGATTTTCGCGAGGACCTGTTCTATCGCCTGGCCGGCTTCAGCGTGACCCTGCCGGCATTGCGCGACCGTGCAGACAAGGGCGCCTTGCTTGACTGGCTGCTGCGCGAAGAAGCCGCAGGCAATGTCATCCAGTTGACGCCGGACGCGCGCCAGGCCTTGCTGGCGCAGGCCTGGCCGGGCAATGTGCGCCAGTTGCGCACCGTGCTGCGCACGCTGGTGGCCTTGTCCGATGACGGGCAGATCAACCTGATGGATGTGCATGAGCTGCTGCCGGCCAGTCGCCCGCAATCGCAGCAAGCCGAAGATCCGTTGCGCCAGTCGGAATGCCAGACCCTGCAAGCCACGGTCGAGGCCGAGCAGTGGAACATGAGCCGTGTGGCGCAGCGCCTGGGGATCAGCCGCAATACGCTGTACCGCAAGCTGCGCCTGCATGGGATCAGCCGGCATTGACGGGTGCGGTGTTTTGAGGATCGGATAAAGCCACCTTTGCAGGCCATGCCGCCATTGCGCAGGAGCGACCAACGGTCGCGAAAGGTGGGTCGATTCATGACAGGTAGGCATATCCCTCGACATTCGTCACACTATGCGACAAAGAATCATTCTCAGCTCAGGAACCCCCATGCTTTCCCCTTCCCCCCTGCACACGCCTTCACGGATTCTGGCGATCGAGGATGATCCGTTGCTTGCCTCTCACCTGCAAAGCCACCTCGAGCAGCGTGGTTTTGCAGTGACCTTGCGTCACAGTGCCAAGGATGTGGTGGCGCTGGTGACCAGCCAAGGCTTCGACCTGATTCTGATGGACATCATGCTGCCCGACGGCAGCGGCCTGGAGATTCTGGGCCAGTTGCGCCAACACCTGCGCCTGCCGGTGATCCTGATGTCGGCGCTGGGCGCCGAGCAGGACCGCATCGTCGGGTTCAGCCAGGGTGCCGACGACTACCTGCCCAAGCCGTTCAGCATGCGCGAAATGGACGTGCGCATCGATGCCGTGCTGCGCCGCGTGGCCTATGAGCATGAAGCGAAAAACACCCGGCATGACGAGCTGCAACTGACGGTCGACCTGCAACGCTGCGATGTCAGTCATAACGGCGTCTGGGCCGACCTGAGCGGCACCGAGTTCCGCATTCTGGAAGTGATGCTGGCGCATGTGGGTGAAGTGCTGAGCAAGGCGTTCCTGTACCAGCAAGCCATGCACCGGGCCTGGTCGCATTACGACCGCAGCCTGGACATGCACGTCAGCCGGATCCGGCGCAAACTGCAGGTGATCGGCTACAACGGCCGCAATATCCAGACCGTGCGCGGTGCCGGCTATGTGCTGAGCCCGCTGGCGCCATGAGCCTGCCGCATCGACATTCACTGCTGTGGAAACTGATCGTGCTGCTGGCGTTGCTGTGCCTGTTGCTGGTCAGCCTGCAAGTGGACCTGAGCAAACGCCTTTATGACGCCAGCGCCCGTCTGCCGACGTCGACCCGGCAGGTCTACCACGACTATGCCGCGCAGGCGGCCAGCGCCTGGCGCACCCAGGGCCGTGCAGGCGTGGATGAATTCTTGCACGGCGTACGCCAGCGCGAGCAGGTCTGGGCCGTGGTGGTCGATGAGCACGATGAGTCCTTGTCGTCGCAGCCGATGCTGGACGACGAGCGTGGCCGCCTGCGGTTTATCCGCACCCTAGACAGTGCGGTCGGACGGCCCGGCGGGCGACCGAATTTCTATGTGCCGCTGCCGGGGCTCCAGGGTCGGCTGGTGATGGAATTGCCGCCGCGCCTGGACCCGCGCCAGCACAATGAACGCTGGGAGATCGCCTTGCAGCAAGGGCTGCCGACGGCCCTGGCCTTGTTGCTGGGCGTGCTGCTGTACCGGCTGCTGATCGCGCCGATGGCCACCTTGCGCCGGCAGGCCAACGCGCTGAGCAACGGCGACCTGTCGGCGCGGGTCGAACCCAGGGTCGCCGGCCGACGCGACGAACTCGGCGAGCTGGCGCGCTCGTTCAACCAGATGGCGGGTCGCCTGGAAAGCACCGTGGTGTTCCAGCGCCGGCTGCTGCGTGCCTTGTCGCATGAGCTGCGCACACCCTTGAGCCGCTTGCGGGTGGCCGGCGAGCGCGAACTGGACATCGAGGCCATGCGTCAGCGCCAGGAGCATGAGGTGCAGATCATGGAGCGGCTGATCGACGACACCCTGGAGCTGGTCTGGCTCGACACCGAGCGCCCGCAGCTGCCGGTGGAGCCGGTGGAAGTCGCCGAGCTGTGGGCAATGCTGTGTGAGGACTGCAGCTTCGAGACCGGCTGGCCCGTCGAGCGCATGCCGTGCACGCTGCCTGCCGATTGCGTGGTGCTGGGCAACCTCAATGGCCTGGCCCAGGCGCTGGAGAACATCCTGCGCAATGCCGTGCGCCACTCCCCTGAAGGCGGCCAGGTGCGGCTGGCGGGCAAACGCGAGGCACAAGACTGGCACCTGTGGGTCGAAGACCAGGGTCCCGGCGTGCCGCCCGACCAGCTGGAGCAGATTTTCCAGCCGTTCATTCGCCTGCAAGCCGAACGGCCAGGCGGCGACGGTTTCGGCCTGGGGCTGTCAATTGCCCACAGTGTGGTGCAGTCGCAAAACGGTGAGGTCTGGGCGGAGAATGCCGGCCCAGGGCTGCGCGTCCATCTGCGGCTGCCAAGTGTATAAAATGTAAAACATATTTATTCTTATTTGAGAATGCGTAGCATCTGCGCCCATCAAGGGAGTCGAGCGAGCGCACCGCGTCGCCTTGGGGCATGTCCAGAACGCCCTCACTCCTTTTCACACTCAGGAGCAGGCCGATGCATTCGCGATTCAGATTCAGTCCCCTTTTCATGGCCCTGATGGCTGCCGGCCCGGCGCTGGCGCTGGGCGAAACCGCGGATTCGGCCGCATCGGCCGATGCCTTGCAGCTGACTGATACCCATGTGGTGGCCACGGCCGAAGAAGCCCTCAAGCAAGCCTCCGGCGTGTCGCTGATCACCGCCGAAGACATCAAGAAGCGCCCACCGGTCAACGACCTGTCGGACATCGTGCGCAAGATGCCGGGCGTCAACCTCACCGGCAACAGCGCCAGCGGCACCCGTGGCAATAACCGGCAGATCGACCTGCGCGGCATGGGCCCGGAAAACACCCTGATCCTGATCGACGGCAAGCCGGTGACCTCACGCAACGCGGTGCGCTACACCCGTTCCGGCGAGCGTGATACCCGTGGCGACAGCAACTGGGTGCCGGCCGATCAGGTCGACAGCATCGAGGTGCTGCGCGGCCCGGCGGCAGCGCGCTATGGCTCAGGCTCCATGGGCGGCGTGGTGAACATCATTACCAAGCGCCCCAGCGAACAGCTCACCGGTTCCATCAGCGCCTTTACCAACCTGCCCGAGGATGACGCCGAGGGCGTGACCAGGCGCACCACGTTCAGCCTGGCCGGCCCCTTGACCGACGCCCTGACCTTTCGTGTCTACGGCAACCTGAACAAGACCGACGCCGATGATGCCGACATCAACCTGGCGCACACCGACACCGCCTCGGGGGCCTCGCTGGCCGCCGGGCGCGAAGGCGTGCGCAACAAGGACGTCAACGGCCTGCTGAGCTGGGCGCTGGACCCGCAGCAGACCCTGGACTTCGAAGCCGGCTACAGCCGCCAGGGCAATATCTACACCGGCGATGTTGGCACCGGCGGCACCGACTCGCTGACCCCCGGCAGCACCATCAACACCTGGCTGGGCCGTGAGACCAACACGATGTACCGGCAGAATTTCTCGGTCACCCACCGCGGCGACTGGGCATTCGGCACCTCCAAGGTGGTGGCGCAGTACGAGAAAACCCGCAACAACCGCCTGCCCGAAGGCCAGACCGGCTCGGTGGACGGCGACATCAACGGCAGCGACAAGAGCACCAGCACTTACGACAGCTACCTGCTGCAGGGCCAGCTGGATATTCCGCTGGAGCTGATATTCCAGCAGACCCTGACGGTGGGCGCCGAATGGAACCGCCAGGAACTGGACGACCCGAGCACCATGGACCGCGCCATTGGCACCACCCTGCCCAACTCGGCCGCCGGCGCCCGCGCCACCGACATGGACGCGACCCTCATGGCCGTGTTTCTGGAAGACAATATCGAGCTGACGCCCAAGTGGTTCCTGACCCCGGGCCTGCGCCTGGATCACCATGACCAGTTCGGCGCCAACGGCAGCCCGAGCCTGAACAGCACCTACAAGCTGACCGACGACATCACCCTCAAGGGCGGCATTGCCCGTGCGTTCAAGGCGCCGAACCTGTACCAGTCCAACCCCAACTACCTGTACCGCAGCAATGGCAACGGCTGCGCCGCCAGCCTCAGTGCCAACGGCTGTTACGTGCTGGGCAATGCGGACCTGGACCCGGAAATCAGCATCAACAAGGAACTGGGAATCAGCTTCGCTCGTGACGGCTGGAGCGCCGGGCTGACCTACTTCCGCAACGACTACGACAACAAGATCGTTTCGTCCAACGACCTGACCGGGCGCACTTCGGCCAACGAGGCCATCCTGCGCTGGGACAACGCCAGCGATGCGGTGGTCAAGGGCTGGGAAGGCTATGTCGGCGTACCGCTGCTGGGCAACCAGGGCGACGTCCTGAGCTGGAACACCAACCTTACGTACATGGAGTCCAACGAAGACAGCGACGGCAACCCGCTGTCAGTGGTGCCCGAGTACACGATCAACAGCATGCTCGACTGGCAAGTGACACAGGCGCTGTCGCTGAACCTGACCGGCACCTGGTATGGCAAGCAAGAGCCGCGCACCACCAACCCGCTGCAGGAAACCGCAGTCACCGCCAGCAACCAGTTGCGCACGCTGGATCCGTACCACCTGTGGAGTCTCGGCAGCACCTTTGAGGTGAACAGGCACCTGTCGTTCGGCGCCGGCATCAGCAACCTGTTCGACAAGCGCGTGTACCGCGAAGGCGCCGGCACCAGCGCCGGGGCCAGCACCTACAACGAGCCGGGCCGGGCGTTCTATGCCTCGGTGACCACCTCGTTCTGATTCGACTACGTTGGCGAGAACCCGGTCATGTCCGGGTTTTCGCTCGTCCCAGACCTGATGAGCACTGCTGCATGAAAAGCCGATCCTCTCCCTGGCCCACCGTTTCACGTGTCCTGGCCGCCGTAGTGGGCGGCTATGGATTTACCTACGCCTTTACCGCCGCCCTGGCGCGCGTGCTGCCACTGAACAAGGCCGATGCCATGGTCAGTGCCACCTTGCTGTCCTTTGCGGTGTACACCCTGGTGATGCTCTGGGTTTTCACTTGCCATAATCACTGGCGGGCCTGGGCCGGACTCGCTACCGCCGTGCCGCTGGCCGGCATCGGCTTCTGGCCACAACTGCTGGAGCGCCTTGCATGAAAGCCAGGACCCTGACGCAATCGCTGGCCTGGCTGCACACCTGGAGCGGGCTGATTTTCGGCTGGGTGCTGTTCAGTATTTTCCTGACCGGCACCCTGGCGGTGTTCGACAAGGAAATCGATAACTGGATGCGCCCGGAAATCCCGACGCACACCCTGGACCAGGCCCAGGCCGCACAGGTGGCCCTGAACTATCTGCAAGCGCGCCACCCGGACGCCAGCGCCTGGAACATCGGCCTGCCCACCGAGCGCTCGCCGACCCTGACCGTGTCGGCCGGCGAGCAGCGCCGTGGCGGCGGCACGGTGCTGGACCCCACCACCGGTGAGCCGCTGGCGGTGCGCGAGACCGCCGGCGGCGGGTTTTTCTTTCGTTTCCACTTCACCCTGAACCTACCACGCAATATCGGCATCTGGGCGGTGGGCCTGGCGGCGATGGTCATGCTGGTGGCGTTGATCAGCGGCATTGTGATCCACAAGAAATTCTTCAAGGAGTTCTTCACCTTCCGCCCGGCCAAGGGCCAGCGCTCCTGGCTGGATGCGCACAATGCCACGGCCGTGCTGGTGTTGCCGTTCCACCTGATGATCACCTACACCGGCCTGGTGATTTTCTACCTGATCTATATGCCAGCGGCGATGGAGGCGCTGTTCGACGGCGATCGCGAGCGCATGACCCGGGCCCTGCGTGAAGCGCCGGCAACCGAACAACACGGCCACCCGGCGGGCGGGCGCGAAGCCGGGCCGCGTGGCGGGACAAAACCAGCGGTGCAGCCGGCCGACCTGACGGCCCTGGCACCGGTGCTCAGTGAAGCCGAACGCTTGCTGGGCCCCGTGGCCGGCCTGAGCATTCAGCATCCGGGGCGCAGTGACGCACGTATCGAGGTACGTCCCGTGCTGGGCAACCGCATCGAGCTGACCAAGGGCATGAGCCTGCAGTTCGATGGCGTCAGCGGTCAGGTGCTGCGCCTGCCCAGCGACAGCCGGGCCACGCTGCTGACCCAGAAGGTCATGGCCGGCCTGCATTTTGCGCAGTTCGGTGGTTACTGGATGCGCTGGCTGTACTTTCTGTGCGGGCTGGCCAGTTGCGCGATGCTGGCCACCGGCGTGGTGTTGTTCACCGTCAAGCGCCGGCGCCGTCACGATGCCGAGGGCCGTGTCGCCGCCCTGCTCTATCACAGCGCCGAACGCCTCAACGTAGCGGTCATTGCCGGCCTCAGCCTGGCCTGCGTGGCCTATCTGTGGGCCAACCGCTTGCTGCCGGTCAGCTTGCCCGGGCGTGGCGGCTGGGAGGTGCAGGTGTTCCTGCTGGTGTGGCTGGCCAGCCTGGGCCACGCCATCGTGCGCCCTTGGCTGGCGGCCTGGCGCGAACAGCTGGGGCTGGCGGCGGTGTTGTGCATGGCCTTGCCACTGCTGAACCTGCTCGGCGAAAACCGCAACGAGGCGTTCTGGCTCGAAAGCGTGGTGGTGATCATCGGCATGCTGCTGGCCTGGACCCGCTGGAAGCTTGGCCGGCCGATAAAAGACAAGGCCACGCGTAAAGCGCCTGGTGCTGCCCTGGAGGCCAATTGAGATGAGTCTGTGGATCATCGCCAGCCTGCTGCTGGCCTACAGTGGCCTGCTGGGCTTGTGCCTGGGCCTGGAGCGGCACTACAAGCAGCTTTATCAACGCCTGCCCGGTGCCGGGCTGCAACGCCTGTTGCGCGCGGTGGGCTGGGCCTTGCTGGGCGCCAGCCTGGCCTGCTGCGCGCAGGCCTGGGGCTGGGCCATGGCTGGTGTGGGCTGGCTCGGGCTGGTCTCGCTGGCCGGGGTGACGCTGGTGATGCTGCTGCCCTACGCACCACGGCTGTCGGTGTGGCTGGCAGGCGCGGGCTGGCCAGTGCTGGGGGTGATGGCGCTGGTTTGAACCGACGGTCGCCAACCGGCCCAGGCACTGAGCAACAGCACCGCCACAGCGGCCCCTAAAGCCACCTTGAAGCCGGCCTGGGCACCTTCGGCATCCACCACCTGCCCGGCCAACACGGCCCCCAGGGCAACGCCGGCATTCAGGCCGGCCAGCAGCCAGGTCATGCCCTCGGTAAGCTGGTGCTCGGGCACGCTACGCTCAACCTGTGACACCGCTACGATCAGGGTCGGGGCAAAGCACAACCCGGCCACGAAGACTGCGGCGGCCAGCGTCCATAGGTTGAACACCCACAGCAGCGGCAGTGTGGTGGCGGCGGTGGCCAGCCCACCCAGTACCAGCAATCGGTGCAAGGGTATCTGCCATTGCACGGCACCGAACAGCAGACCGGCCAGGCAGGCGCCCAGCGCATAGGCCGACAGCACCAGCGAAGCACCGGCCGGTTGCCCGGCGTGCTCGGCAAACGCCACGCTGCCGATGTCCACGGTGCCGACGATGACGCCCATGGCGACCGTCAACAGCGCCAGGCGTCGCACGCAGGCCAGGCGCAAGACCGACCGCGTGCCGGACGCCGGGGCAGTAACAGCCGGTTGCGTGGCACGCTGGCACACCAGCCAGCCTGTGCCGATGGCCAGTAACACTGCCGCCGCCAGCGGACCGGCCTGGGCAAAGGTCATGACACTCAAGCCTACGGCCAGCGGCGGTCCGGCGATAAAGCTCATTTCATCGAGTACCGTTTCCAGCGCATACGCCGTTTGCAGGCGCTGTTGCCCACGAAGCAGCGTCGTCCAGCGCGCACGCACCATGGCTGGCAGGCTGGGCATGAACCCGGTCAGCCAGGCGCCAAGGAACAGCGTCCAGTCAGGCGCCGGCCACCAGGTCGCCAGCAACAGGATCGCCACGCCCGTCACGCTGATCATGGTGGCCACCGGCAAGACGCGATCTTGCCCAAGCCGGTCGACCCCTTTTGAAATCTGCGGCGACAGCAGTGCGTAGGTCAGCACGAAGGTGCCTGATACCGCCCCGGCCAGCGTATAACTGCCGCGCAACTGAGCCAGCAAGGTAATGATGCCGATCCCCATCATCGGCAAGGCCAGCCGGCCAATCAGGCCGGCAACGATAAAAGCTTTGGCGCCAGGCACCTCGAACAGTGCTCGATAAGGGTTGGCCATGTGACTCTCCAGAACAGGCGCTTGCCAGAATGGCGCAGGGCGCGAACAATACATACGTCTCGTATGTATAAACCGTACATTCATACGGACCGTATGTAAATATACATACGTAATGTATGTAAGGAGAGCCCGATGGTTCGTCGCACCCGCGCCGATATGGAACAGACGCGTAACACCTTGCTGGACACCGCCCGCCAGGTCTTTGCAGAGCGCGGCTATGCCGACACGTCAATGGATGATCTGACCGCACAGGCCGGCCTGACCCGTGGGGCGCTGTATCACCACTTCACCGACAAGAAAGGCCTGCTGGCGGCCGTAGTCGAGCAGATCGACGCCGAAATGGATACGCGGCTACAAGCCGTTTCCGATGCTCATGACGGGACCTGGCAGGGTCTGCGCGAGCGTTGCCGCAGCTACCTGCACATGGCACTGGAACCCGAGATCCAGCGCATCGTGCTGCGCGATGCCCGTGCGGTACTGGGCATGGCATCGCCACAGGCGCAACGTCATTGCATTGGCTCGTTGCAGGCGCTGATCGAGCGCTTGATCGAACAAGGCACCGTCACACCTGCCGACCCGCAGGCGCTGGCACGGCTGCTCTATGGCAGCCTGACCGAGGCGGCGTTCTGGATTGCCGAGGCCGATGAAGGCCAGGTCCGACTCAACCATGCCCTGGCGGCAGCGGATGTGCTATTGCGTGGATTGCAGGTCACATATGACTGAGCCGATGGGAAGCATCGACACGGTGCACTCGGCCTCTTTGTGCTACATGCCGTAACACAGTATTACGGCATACCAAAAAACAGCATCATGCAGATGCCCGGGCCAGAGCGCTTGCAAGCAGTGACAGAAAGGCTGGCTCGACATTTGCTTCAGGTTATCAAGCCCCTTCTGTCCGGTGTCTGAAATGACCTGTCGACTCACCGCCATCGCTGCTATCAAGCCCTTCCCTGGGGCTGCAGGGTCGTGCGTGCGGTTGCGACAAGGCGCCAGGCGCTGTTACCTGCGGCGATCATCATCGCCGTCCCGCGTTGTCCTCAAACGTCTTCGGCCTTCAGTGGCTGCCAAGCAGAACGGTTTCTGGCAGATCGCTCACTGAAGACTCGACGAGTCTCCCTTCGCCCATAAGTCGCCTTTCTGCCCTGTGCAGGCAAGGCACCCTATTGCCGATTGATTCAGGCACAGCCTGATGCGCGCCGTTCAAGGCGTGGCCATCACTGTGCCTTGGGTACTTTTATGACGACGCAAACCGCCGTGCTGGTGATCGACTTGCAAAAAGAGGCAGGCTTTCATCTTGAGCGCATTGATGAGGTGGTCAGCAATGCCCGCTCTGTGATTGACGCCGCTCGCCAACTGAACATCCCGCTGTTCTACACCCGGCACGTCAATGACGCTGAAGGCCGGAACCTGGCAGGCTCGGAACCAGTGGACGAGGCAGGCCGCCCGACCTCGTATCGGGCAGGCACCCCTGCTGTGGAAATCCTCGAGGTGCTGGCGCCAGCGTCGGGCGACACGGTGATCGACAAGCATCGCTACAGCGCCTTTCATGGCACCGACCTTGATGCAGCGCTCAAGAAGCAGAACATCAGGACGCTGGTGGTCATCGGTGTGCTGACCGACGTGTGTGTCATGACCACGGTGTTTGACGCTTACCAGCACAACTATGAAGTGGTCGTGGTGGCTGACGCCTGCACGGCGACCACGCTGGCCGCCCACTACTCGGCGCTGCTGATCCTGACGAACTGGATCTACGGATTGAGCCTCTTTTCGAGCGCCGAGCTGCTCAAGCAATGGAGCCGGCAAGCGAGCGTGCACCTGGCCACCCAGGTCCCGGATCACTTTGCATTCCAGCCCGAGGCGTTTGTGCCGACCATCGAGCGGCTTGAAACCGCCCTCAACAGCCAACCTTCGTCCTGGAGTTGATCATGCAGATCGAGAAAAGAAGCATCGACTTCATTCCGGAAAACGAACGTCTGGGCCGGCCACAATCGCTGTTCTATGTCTGGTTCGGCGCCAACATGAACATCACCACGATTGCAGCGGGCGTCTTGCCCGTCAGCCTGGGCCTGAATCTGCTGTGGAGTGCCGTATCTATCCTGCTGGGTTCGGTGATCGGTGCCCTGTTCATGGCCTCGCACTCTGCCCAGGGGCCGAAACTGGGTATCCCGCAGATGATCCAGAGCCGCGCGCAGTTCGGGGTTTACGGCGCCATATTGCCGTTGCTGTTCGTGATGCTGATCTACTTGGGCTTTTTCGTGAGTAACACCCTGCTGGCGGCCCAGGTGATGACGACGGTGAGCCCCCTCAGTCTGAACGCCAATATCTGTGTGCTGGGGGGTGTGTGCTTTGTGGTGGCGTTGTATGGTTATCGCCTGATCCATCGTTTGCAGAAAGTGTTGTCCATTCTGTCGATCGCCGTCTTCGGGGTCGCCACATTCGTGGCACTGAACCTGCCCATTGCTGCTCAAGCCTGGTCGTTGCAGGGTTTCTCGCTGCCAGCCTTTCTGGCATCGGTCAGCATTGCGGTGACCTGGCAGTTGTCCTACGCGCCTTATGTGGCCGACTACTCACGCTACCTGCCTACGGCCACCTCAACCAAACAGGTGTTCTGGTACAGCTATCTGGGGACCGTCACAGGCGGCACCTGGATGATGGTGCTGGGCGCTGTCCTGTCGGTCTCGATAAGCGGTCTGGCTGACAATATCGGCCTGCACCTGAGTGGCCTGTTCGGCAGCGCCGGCTTGCTGGTGTGCCTGTTTCTGATCTACGGCCAGATAGCCATCAACGTGTTCAACCTGTATGGCGCATTCATGTCCACGGTCACCGTGCTGGAGCCTTGCCTGAACCTGAAAGTGACGCCTTCGGTGCGCACCGCCTTCATGTTGGTCATCTGTGCGCTGGCCACAGGGTTGTGCACCCTGGCCAAGGAGGGATTCATCCAGTTCTTCCTGAACTTCATTTTCTTCATGAGTTACTTCCTGATCCCATGGACCGCCATCAACCTGGTGGACTACTACGTGATCCGCAAGGGCGAGTACCGGATCGCCGACATCTTCGATCCACGGGGCATCTATGGCCGTATCAATAAGAAAGCGATCGGGATCTTTCTGGCAACCATTGCGCTTGAAGTGCCTTTCATGAACACGGCCTTGTACGTGGGGCCTGTGCCTGCCCTTCTGGAGGGCATTGATCTTTCATGGCTGGCAGGGCTGATATTTCCGGCACTGGCGTATTACGTGCTGATGCGCACGCCCACAAACGTCAAGGCCGCAACGACCTGATCCTTCGTTGCGCCAGGCGTGGCATCGACACTGCCTGACGAGCGCACAAGGCCTGACCAGGCCTTGTGCGCTCGTGATTCACCACACTCGCCTGTGAATTCTTTATCATTGCGGCTGTTTCGCTGAACGAGCCGCTCATGAAATTCGCCATTTGCCTGTTATCTGCGCCTCATGCGCCTTCGTCCCGACGCGCCTTGCGATTTGCCCAGGCAGTGCTGGCCGGCGGGCATGAGATCGTGCGCCTGTTCTTTTACCAGGATGGCGTACACAGTGCGTCGCACAGTGTCGTCACGCCTCAGGACGAGCAGGACCTGCCGGCGCAGTGGCGTGCATTCATCACCGAACAGGGCCTGGATGGCGTGGTGTGCATTGCCGCCGCCTTGCGCCGGGGCGTGCTCAATGCCGAAGAATCGGCGCGCTACCAGCGTGATGCCGCCAGTTTGCAGGCGCCGTGGGAACTGTCCGGCCTGGGTCAGTTGCACGATGCGACGCAGAGCGCTGATCGGGTGATCTGCTTTGGAGGACCTTAAGATGAGTAAATCCCTGTTGATTGTCAGCCGTCAGGCGCCCTGGTCCGGCCCTGGTGCCCGTGAGGCACTGGATATCGTGCTGGCCGGCGGCGCCTTCGATTTGCCGGTGGGTCTGCTGTTTCTCGACGATGGCGTGTTCCAGTTGCAGGCCGGCCAGGCCGCGGCGGTGCAGCAAAAGGATGTGACGGCCAACCTCAAGGCCTTGCCGATGTTCGGCGTCGACGAGCTGTATGCCTGCGGCCATAGCCTGCAACAACGCGCCATCGCCACCGACGCGCTGGATGAAGGCCTCCAGGTCCTGGCCTGCGGTGCTGACATCGCCGCACTTTTTGACCGTTACGACCAGGTGATCACGATCTGATGGCGACCTTGCACGTTGTTTCCCACTCCCCGTTCACCGATACCCGCCTGGACAGCTGTCTGCGGATACTGGGTGCGGATGACGCCATACTGCTGTGCGGCGATGCGACCTACGCGCTGCGCCGTGAAGACCCGGCCCTGGCGGCACTGGGCGAGCGCGTGTTCGTGCTGGACGAAGACGCCCAGGCCCGGGGCCTGATGCTGCCGGCTGAAACAGGCGTGGTGGACTATCCCGGCTTTGTCGAGCTTTGCGTGCGTTTTGACAGAGTGAACACCTGGTCATGACCGATCTGATCGTTGCAGACCGTACTGTCGCTCTGGACCAGGATGGCTTTCTGGCGGACCTCAACGACTGGTCGCTGGACGTAGCCCGGGCGCTGGCCGTCGAGGAAGGCATCGACTTCGGCCCCGAGCATGAAGAGGTGCTGTTGGTGCTGCGCGCGTTCTACGCCGAGTTCCAGCTGTCACCGGCCACCCGCCCCTTGATCAAGTACACGGCCCTCAAGCTGGGCCCGGAAAAAGGCAACAGCCCGCACCTCAACCGCCTGTTCAACGGGCGGCCCGCCAAACTGGCGGCCCGCCTGGCAGGCCTGCCCAAACCGACGAATTGCATATGACCGACTACAGCCCACTGGTGACCGAAACCCCGGCCGAACACCCGTTCGCCCAATTTGTGCGCATCCTTGGCAAAGGCAAGCGCGGTGCCCGCGGCCTGAGCCGTGAAGAAGCCCGGCAGGCGATGGGCATGCTGCTTGACGAACAGGTCGAGGACACCCAGCTGGGCGCGTTCCTGATGCTGCTTCGACACAAGGAAGAAAGCCCCGAAGAGCTGGCCGGCTTTACCGAAGCGTTGCGCGAGCGCCTGGATGCACCGGCCATCGAGGTCGATATCGACTGGCCCAGCTATGCCGGCAAGAAGCGTCACCTGCCGTGGTTTCTGCTGGCCGCCAAGTGCCTGGCCAACAACGGCGTGCGCGTGCTGTTGCACGGCGGCGGCGCGCACACCGCCGGCCGCTTGTACACCGAGCAGTTGCTCGGTGTGTTGAATATCCCGCTGTGCCGCAGCTGGACGGCGGTGGGCAGCGCCCTGCAAGCGCGTCAGTTGGCGTTCATTCCGCTGGCCGACTGGGCGCCGCAGTTGCAGCGCATGATCGACCTGCGCAATACGCTGGGGCTGCGCTCGCCGATCCACTCCCTGGCCCGGGTGCTCAACCCGCTCAAGGCACGCTGCGGCTTGCAGAGCATCTTTCACCCCGGCTACCAGAGCGTGCATCGCGAGGCCAGCCGTCTGTTGGGCGATCATGCCATTGTGGTCAAGGGTGATGGCGGGGAAATCGAGGTCAACCCCGACACGATCAGCCATTTGTACGGCACCACGGCCGGCCAGGACTGGGATGAAGAATGGCCGGCCCTGGCCGAGCGTCGGCACGTCAAGCCGGCCAGCCTGGAACCGGCGCATCTGGTGGCTTTCTGGCGTGGCGAGGTCGAAGACAGCTACGGCCAGTTGGCCTTGCTGTCGACCATTGCCCTGGCCCTGCGTGGCCTGGGGGTCGAGCGTGAGGCCGCCTTCGAGCAGGCCCGGCAGTTCTGGGACAACCGTGACCGGTCGCTGTGACCCATCGTGTTATTCGATGATTAACGGCGGCTATTTGCGCTTTTAGTTCGAACCTGTGTCGATAGACTGGCTCCAATGTTCACTTACAGACAGGGAGCCAATCATGGGCCTGCTCATCGACGGACGCTGGCATGACCAGTGGTATGAAAGCAGCAAGGACGGCGCCTTCCAGCGCGAGAATGCCCAGCGTCGCAGCTGGATCACCCAGGACGGCGCACCCGGCCCCAGCGGCGATGGCGGCTTCAAGGCCGAGGCCGGGCGTTATCATTTGTATGTCTCGCTGGCCTGCCCGTGGGCGCACCGCACCCTGATCGTGCGCCAGCTCAAGGGCCTGGAAGCGTTGATCGATGTGTCGGTGGTCAGCTGGCTGATGCTGGAAAGCGGCTGGACCTTCGACAAGGCCACCGGCTCCAGCGGCGATGCGCTGGATAATCTGGACTTTCTGCACCAGCGCTACACCGAGGATGACCCGCAGTACACCGGACGGGTGACCGTGCCGCTGTTGTGGGACAAACAGCTCAAGCGCATCGTCAGCAACGAGTCGGCGGAGATCATCCGCATGTTCAACTCGGCCTTCAACGACCTGACCGGCAACCACCTGGACCTGTATCCCGAGCCGTTGCGTGGTGAGATCGACGCGCTCAACGAGCAGATCTATCCGGCCGTCAACAATGGCGTGTACCGCGCAGGCTTTGCCACGTCACAAAGCGCTTACGAACAGGCGTTCGATGAGGTGTTTGCCAAGCTTGAT
Source organism: Pseudomonas ovata (assembly GCF_003131185.1). GTDB lineage: Bacteria > Pseudomonadota > Gammaproteobacteria > Pseudomonadales > Pseudomonadaceae > Aquipseudomonas > Aquipseudomonas ovata. Next base: position 78,277 of record NZ_QFFU01000016.1, read on the forward strand.
GAACTGGAGTGCCTGCTGGGCGAGAAGCGCTATCTGGTCGGCGACTACCTGACCGAGGCGGATGTACGGTTGTTCACTACGCTGGTGCGCTTTGATGCCGTGTACCACGGGCATTTCAAGTGCAACCTGCGACGCCTGAGCAACTACCCGAACCTCAGCCACTGGCTGCGCGAGCTGTACCAGTGGCCGGGCGTGGCGCAGACCGTGGACTTCCAGCACATCAAGCACCACTACTACGCCAGCCACCGCACCATCAACCCCACCGGCATCGTGCCCAAGGGGCCGAAGCAGGATTTTGCAGTGGCGCATGACCGGGAGCGATTGCCAGGCCAAGGCATCTGGCAGGACGCCTGATCTTTATTGGCCTTCGGTAGGAGCGCGCTTGCCCGCGACCGGCTGCGTTAGCAGCCGTAAATTTGTGGCGTTTCGCAGATTTTGAATGTGTTCACAACCGCAAATTTGTGGCGTTTCGCAGATTTTGCGAGCGCTACGCACTCGGTCGCGGGCAAGCGCGCTCCTACGGGGGGTCAGAGGGTGCCCTGTGCGCCTTCGAACCAGGCGAGTTTTTCGCGCAGCACCACCACTTCGCCCACGATCACCAAGGTTGGCGCGTGGACTTCGTGGTCGGCCACCAGTTGCGGCAGGTTGGCCAGGGTGCCGGTGAAGACCCGCTGGGTGACCGTGGTGCCTTGCTGCACCAGGGCCGCCGGGGTATCGGCGGCGCGACCGTGGGCAATCAATTGCTCACAGATGGTCGGCAGCCCCACCAGCCCCATGTAGAACACCAGAGTCTGCGCTGGCGCGACCAGGTCTTGCCAGGGCAAATCGGTGGTGCCGTTCTTCAGGTGCCCGGTGATGAAGCGCACCGATTGCGCGTAGTCACGGTGGGTCAACGGAATCCCGGCATACGCGGCACAACCGCTGGCTGCCGTAATGCCTGGCACGACCTGGAACGGGATGCCGTGAGCGGCCAGTTCTTCGATCTCTTCACCGCCGCGACCGAAGATAAACGGGTCGCCGCCCTTGAGGCGTACCACGCGCTTGCCTTGCCTGGCCAGGTTGACCAGTTGCTGGTTGATCTGCTCCTGCGGCAAGGCGTGCTCGCTGCGGCGCTTGCCAACGTAGACGCGCTCGGCATCCCGGCGGCACAGGTCCAGGATCGCCGGGGCGACCAGGCGGTCGTACAGCACCACGTCGGCCTGCTGCATCAGGCGCAAGGCCTTGAAGGTCAGCAGGTCCGGGTCGCCGGGGCCAGCCCCGACCAGGTAGACCTCACCCGGCGCGTGCGGCGGTGCACCATTGACCTTGGCATGCAACAGGCGCTCGGCTTCGGCGCCCTGCCCCGCCAGTTGCCGGTCGGCAATCGGCCCCTGGAACACCTCTTCCCAGAAAGCCCGGCGTTGCTGGACATCCGGGTAGAGCTGCTTGACCTGATGGCGAAAGCGCGCCGCCAGGCCGGCCAGTTGACCGTAGGTGGACGGAATCCAGGTTTCCAGCTTGGCGCGGATCAGGCGCGCCAGCACCGGTGCGTCACCGCCGCTGGACACGGCAATGACCAGTGGCGAGCGGTCGACGATGGCCGGGAAGATCACGCTGCACAAGGCCGGCGCATCGACCACGTTGACCGGCATGCCACGCTGGCGGGCGTCTTGCGAGACCTGGGCGTTGAGGGGCTCGTCGTCGGTGGCGGCAATGACCAGCACGCAACCGTCCAGGTCGCCCGGCTCGTAGCCGCGCAGGCGGATTTCTGCGCCACTGTGTTCGACCAGCTCGCGCAACTGGGTCTCGATTTCAGGGGCTACGACGCGCAACAGCGCACCGGCATCGGCCAGCAGGCGAGATTTGCGCAAGGCAATCTCACCGCCGCCGACCACCAGCACCCAGCGGCCACGCAGGTTGTGAAACAGGGGCAGAAATTCCATTTAGCCGATGACCTCAAGGCCGCCCATGTAGGGCTTGAGCACTTCGGGTACACGAATCGAACCGTCAGCCTGCTGGTAGTTCTCCAGCACCGCCACCAGGGTACGACCAACGGCCAGGCCGGAACCGTTCAGGGTGTGCACCAGTTCGGGCTTGCCGGTTTCCGGGTTGCGCCAGCGGGCCTGCATGCGCCGGGCCTGGAAGTCGCCGCAATTGGAGCACGAGGAGATTTCGCGGTATTTGTCCTGGCTCGGTACCCAGACTTCCAGGTCGTAGGTCTTGACCGCGCTGAAGCCCATGTCGCCGGTGCACAACGCCAGGACGCGGTACGGCAGTTCCAGCAGTTGCAGGACGCGTTCGGCGTTGGCGGTCAGCGACTCGAGTTCGTCCATCGACTGCTCGGGGGCCACCACCTTGACCATTTCGACCTTGTCGAACTGGTGCTGGCGGATCATGCCACGGGTGTCACGCCCCGAAGCACCGGCCTCACTGCGGAAACACGGCGTGTGGGCCACGAACTTGAGCGGCAGTTGCTTGCTGTCCAGGATCTGCCCGGCCACGATGTTGGTCAGCGACACTTCGGCCGTGGGGATCAGGTACAGGTCGGCTTCGCCGTCGCGGCTGATCTTGAACAGGTCTTCTTCGAACTTGGGCAACTGGCCGGTGCCTTGCAGAGCAGGCGCCTGGACCAGGTACGGGGTGTAGGTTTCCTCGTAGCCGTGTTCGTTGATGTGCAGGTTGATCATGAACTGCGCCAAGGCGCGGTGCAGGCGGGCAATCGGACCGCGCAGCAGGGCGAAACGGGCGCCGGACAACTTGGCGGCGGTTTCGAAATCCAGCCAGCCGAATTTCTCGCCCAGGGCGACGTGGTCCTGGACCTGGAAATCGAAGCTGGCCGGGGTGCCCCAGCGACGCACTTCGACGTTGCCGTCTTCGTCCTCGCCCACCGGCACCGACGCGTCAGGCAGGTTGGGAATGGTCAGCAGCAGGCCGTCGAGCTCGGCCTGGATGGCGTCCAGCTCGACCTTGCCTTCGCTCAGCTCGGTGCCCATGCGCTCGACGTCAGCCATCAGCGGCGCGATGTCTTCGCCGCGCTGCTTGGCCTGACCGATAGACTTGGAACGGGCATTACGCTCGGCCTGCAGCTGTTCGGTCTGGGTCTGGACGACCTTGCGGCGGGCTTCCAGCGCTTCAATACGGGCTACATCCAGCGTGAAGCCGCGGGACGCCAGGCGATCCGCTACGTCCTGAAGGTGGGTACGTAACAGTTTGGAATCGAGCATATCGTTCTCTCGTCTATCAAAGTCTGGTCAGGGACAGGCCAACCCAGGTCGCGAGCAGCCCGCCGAACACGCTGATGCCGGCATAGCCCAGCGCCAGCGGCACTTGCCCGCTTTCAAGCAGGCGCAGCGTGTCCAGTGAAAAGGATGAAAAGGTCGTCAGACCCCCTACAAAACCGACGATCAGGCCGGTGCGAATCTCGACCGGCACCTCAGGGCGCAGCAGGAACAGGCCATACAGCACGCCGATGATCAGGCACCCGGCCAGATTGACGGCCAGGGTGGCTGTGTAGAAGTGCCGCGGCCAGTGGGCGCTGACCCAGTTGCCGGTTGCGAAGCGCAATAATGTACCAGCGATGCCGGCAATCGACACCGCAAGAATGGTCTGAATCATGACTTTCTCCGCTTCCGGGGGCTGGCAGCGTCCAGCGCCTGCAAATGACGCAGCTTTTCGCCGATCTTCAGTTCCAGGCCACGCGGCACCGGCGCGTAGTACTGGCGCGGCTCTAGCTCGTCGGGAAAGTAGTCCTCGCCGGCGGCATAGGCGTCCGGTTCGTCATGGGCGTAGCGGTATTCGTCGCCATAGCCCAATTGCTTCATCAGCTTGGTCGGCGCGTTGCGCAGGTGCAGCGGCACTTCCATCGAGCCATTCTCGGCTACGTCACGCATGGCCGCCTTGAAGGCCATGTACACCGCATTGCTCTTGGGCGCGCAGGCCAGATAGACAATGGCCTGGGCCACCGCCAGTTCGCCTTCCGGGCTGCCCAGTCGCTCCTGGACGTCCCAGGCCGACATACACAACGGCAAGGCACGTGGGTCGGCGTTGCCGATGTCTTCACTGGCCATGCGCACCACGCGCCGTGCCAGGTACAACGGGTCGCAGCCGCCGTCGATCATGCGGGCGAACCAGTACAGCGCCGCATCGGGGCTGGAACCGCGAATCGACTTGTGCAGCGCCGAGATCTGGTCGTAGAACGCCTCGCCGCCCTTGTCGAAACGCCGCCGGCTGTCGCCGAGCAGGCTTTGCAGCAGCGCATTGTCGATCTCGCTGCCGTCTTCGGCCAGGTCCGAGGCATTTTCCAGCAGGTTGAGCATGCGCCGGCCATCGCCGTCGGCCGCCGCCATCAGCGTGGCAAAGCCTTCGTCGCTCAGGCGCAGGTGCCGCTGACCCAGCCCGCGGTCCTCGCTCAGGGCGCGCTGCACCAGCTTGCGCAGGGCCGCCTCGTCCAGGCTCTTGAGCACATAGACCCGTGCCCGCGACAGCAAGGCATTATTGAGTTCGAACGAGGGGTTTTCCGTGGTTGCGCCGATAAAGATCAGCGTGCCGTCTTCGACATACGGCAGGAAGGCGTCCTGCTGGGACTTGTTGAACCGGTGCACTTCATCAACGAACAGGATGGTGCGCCGGCCGTATTGCGCCGCCTGTTGTTTGGCGACCTCGACGGCCTGGCGGATTTCCTTGACCCCGGCCAGCACGGCCGAGACGGTTTCGAAATGCGCGTCCGACACCTTGGCCAGCAGCCGCGCCAGGGTGGTCTTGCCCACCCCGGGCGGGCCCCAGAAGATCATGGAATGCAGCGCGCCCTGCTCCAGTGCTTCGCGCAGGGGCTTGCCATGGGCCAGCACGTGCTCCTGGCCGACGTACTCGTCCAGGTTGGTCGCCCGCAAGCGGGCGGCCAGGGGCTGGGCGATGGGTTCACGACTGAACAGGTCCATGGTCCGGGGTCAGCGCCTCTTATTCCTGAATGACGTCAGCACCCTTGGGCACCTGGAACTGGAACTTGCCGGCCGGCACCGGCTCATTGGCCTTGACGCCGGTGAACAGAATATTGGTGCGCTGGCCAACGTTATCGACCAGTTGCATGTCGTTGATCAGGCCATTGCGAAACGATAGGCGCAGGTTATCGAACAGCGTGTCCTTGCTCTTGGGCTTGAGGGTAAAGTCCAGCACGCCGCCGGCTTCCCTGGCAGTAATGTCAAAGCTTTCGCTGATTTTCGACACGTCACCGGACAGCAACAGGGCCGGAGTCTGGGTCAGGCGCTGGTCGAGGGTCTTGATGGTCACCTGCTGCAGGTCCGGGTCCCACAGCGAGACTTTCTTGCCGTCGGAGACCATCAGTTGTTCCTGTGGCGCATCGGTGTGCCAGTTGAACTGGCCAGGACGCTGAAGGGTCATTTCGCCGGTGGTTTCCTGCAGTTGGGTGCCGCTGCCGTCCAGGGTCATCTGCGAGAAGCGACCGGTCAGGGTCTGGGATTTTTCCAGCAACTGGGTCAGGCGCGCCACGTCCTTGCTGTCGGCATGCGCCGCCACGGTGGAGAGCGTCAGGGCGGTGGCCAGTAACAGGCGGATAAGACGCATGGAATTCCTCGTTGGATTCGCTGAAAGGGCGACAGCATGACCGGCATGCTGTCGAGGGTAAGGCTGTTGGTCAGTCGCGCATCGGCGCCGGCGCGATGACTTCGCGGGAGCCGTTGGTGTTCATGGGGGTGACGACGCCGGCATTTTCCATGGTTTCGATCATGCGTGCCGCGCGGTTGTAACCGATCTTGAGCTTGCGCTGCACCGCTGAAATCGAGGCGCGGCGGCTTTCGAGCACGAACTTGACCGCTTCGTCATACAGCGCATCGCTCTCACTGTCGTCGCCATCGCCACCACCGCCGCCGCCTTCGAAGCCACTGCCGGCCTCTTCGACGCCGGCCAGAATATCTTCGTTGTAGTCCGGGGTGCCACGCATTTTCCAGGCCTCGACCACGCGGTGGACTTCCTCGTCGGAGACGAAGGCGCCGTGCACGCGAATCGGCAGGCTGGTGCCTGGCGGCATGTACAGCATGTCACCGTGACCCAGCAATTGCTCGGCGCCACCCTGGTCGATGATGGTACGCGAGTCGATCTTGCTCGACACCTGAAAGGCCATGCGGGTCGGAATGTTGGCCTTGATCAGGCCGGTGATCACATCCACCGACGGCCGCTGCGTGGCCAGGATCAGGTGGATACCGGCGGCACGGGCTTTCTGGGCGATACGGGCGATCAGTTCTTCGACCTTCTTGCCGACGATCATCATCATGTCGGCAAATTCGTCGACCACCACCACGATGGTCGGCAGGGTATCGAGCAACGGCGCTTCGTCGTGCATGTTTTCACGACGGTACAACGGGTCGCTGATCGGCGTGCCGGCTTCGTCGGCGTCACGGACCTTGCGGTTGAAGCCGGCGAGGTTACGCACGCCCATGGCCGCCATCAGCTTGTAGCGCCGCTCCATCTCGGCAACGCTCCAGCGCAGGGCGTTGGCGGCGTCCTTCATGTCGGTGACCACCGGGCACAACAGGTGCGGGATGCCTTCGTAGATCGACAGTTCAAGCATTTTCGGGTCGATCATGATCAGCTTGGCGTCCTTGGGGCCGGACTTGAACAGGATCGACAGGATCATGGCGTTGACGCCCACCGACTTGCCGGAGCCGGTAGTACCGGCCACCAGCAAGTGCGGCATCTTGGCCAGGTCGGTGATCACCGGACGCCCGCCGATGTCATGGCCCAGGGCCAGGGGCACCGGTGACGTGGCCGCCGCGAACTCGGGCGAGGACAGCACTTCGGAGAAGCGCACCATCTGCCGGTCTTCGTTGGGAATCTCGATGCCCACGGTCGTCTTGCCCGGAATGACCTCGACCACGCGTACGCTGGTCACGGCCAGCGAACGCGCCAGGTCCTTGGCCAGGTTAGCGATGCGACTGACCTTGACGCCGGCAGCCGGCTGGATTTCGTAGCGGGTGATCACCGGGCCCGGATGGATGGAGTCGACGGTGACCTCGACGCCAAATTCCTTGAGCTTGATTTCCAGCAACCGGCCTACGGCGTCCAGGGACTCGGGTGAATAATTGAGCGGCTTCTTTTCCACCGGGTCGAGAATCGACAGCGGCGGCAGCGTGCCCTCGACTGCGCTGTCGATGAACGACGGCGTAGGTTTTGCCAGGCGCACAGGCTCTGGTGGCTTGGCCGGGGCCGGCGGAATAATGGCCGGGGCCGGCTTGGCACGCTCGGCAACCAGAGACTGGGCCGGGGCCGGCGCAGGCGGCGGTACAGGCGCCATGATCGGTGCTGCGGCAACTGCGGCGGCAGGCACGCTGGCGGACGCTGCCCTGGCAGGCGTCGTTACAGGCATGGACACCGGCGGTACAGGACGGCTGACCGGTGGTTCAGGCTCGACCACCTTGTCGCGTGCCACCACGCGCGGCTCACGGCGTTCGACCACGCCGGCCGGGCGCTGGAACTCGCGCAGGTCGGCCTCGCGCAGCTTGGCGACCATCTGCTTGCGCTCGGCGCGCTCGGCCCACCAGCGACTGACGATGCCTTGCAGCAACTCGAACAGGTCCAGGGTGATCTTGCCGGTCATGTCCATGACCTTGAACCACGACAGGTCGGTGAACACCGTCAGGCCGAACAGGAACAGGGCAATGAACAACAGCGTGCTGCCCTGGATGTTCAGCGCGTGCCTGGCCAGGTCGCCCAGCACTTGACCCAGTACACCGCCGGCCGAGCCTGGAAAGCCTGACGCGAAATGAAAGTGCAGATGGGCCAGTGCGGCACCGGCAAGCACCAGGAACACCAGGCCGATGGTGCGCCAGGAAAACAGCCAGCCGCTCCATTGCCACGGCTCGTGCCGTTGCCGGAAGACTTGCCAGGCCTTGATTGCCAGCAGCAAGGGAAAAATGTAGGCGAAATACCCCAGGACCATGAACAGGATGTCGGCACTGAAGGCGCCGGCACGGCCTGCGGCGTTCTGCACCTCGGTGGCATTGCTGCTGGTATGGCTCCAGCCAGGGTCGCTCTGGTCGTAGGTCAGCAACGACATCATCAGGTACAGGCACAGGAAGCCGAAGGCGATCAATGCCCCTTCCTTGAGCCGATAGTGCAACTGCTGCCGCCAGAGGGGTACAGGTGCGGGTGCTGGAGTGGATTTCTTCAAAACGCTTTATTTCCTGCGCTGGGGCGCGAACAACTCTGTTGAACGATCACGAACGACGGCGACTCAAGGGGTACGCCGGTGACATCCGGGACCTGATGAGTATCCCGATGTAACGCCGACTTGAATGATAACGCGCAAAGTGGGCATTGTACGGCTTTGCCTGCCTGCGGGTCTGTACTGGCACTGTACGCAGCGCCACAAGTCTGGCGCGGCGGTCGTGCATATTCAAGCACCGTCGAGGGGGCCTAATTTGAGCATGCATTGTGTTTCGTGACAAAGGCTTATGACACACCGTTCAACCGGTATGACCTGCCCGCACCTTGCCGGGCCTGTGCGTGGCAACCTGACTGTGACCATGGCGGACGCCTGGAGTTGCATCCAGTGCTCTGCCCTCCCCTTCCCTCGTGAGAATCCCTGACGCCATGTTGACCTGGTTACAACGCAACAGCCTGGACTTTCCGCCTTTGAGCAAGGCCCTGCGCGACCCGGACGGCCTGCTGGCGGCCGGTGGCGACCTGTCGGCAGAGCGCCTGGTGCGGGCTTACCGGCACGGCTGCTTTCCGTGGTTCCAGGAGGGCCAGCCGATTTTGTGGTGGTCGCCCGACCCGCGCACCGTACTGTTCCCTGAAGAGCTGCATGTCTCGCGCAGCCTGTCCAAGGTGCTGCGCCAGCAGCGCTACCGGGTGACGTTTGATCAGGATTTCGCGGCCGTCATCCAGGCCTGCGCCGAACCGCGCAGCTACGCAAAGGAAACCTGGATCACCGGCAAGATGCAGGACGCCTACCGGCAGCTGCATGCACGTGGTCATGCCCACAGCGTCGAGGTATGGGAGGACGACGTGCTGGTCGGCGGCCTGTATGGCCTGGCCATGGGGCAGCTGTTTTTTGGCGAATCGATGTTCAGCCGGGCCGACAACGCCTCCAAGGTCGGTTTTGCCACACTGGTGGAGCATCTCAAGGCCTGGGGCTTTGTGCTGATCGACTGCCAGATGCCGACCGCTCACCTGCAAAGCCTGGGCGCTCGTTCGATTTCGCGCCAGGCCTTTGCCGATTACCTGCACACACACCTGGACGCCGAAAATAACGCCGACTGGTTGCCTAGGCGAGTTTGACAGGCTGGCTTACACTCTACTCAACGGTTTTCAACAATGGGGGCAACATGACCGACCTGGCGCGGCTGAAGTTTTATGCCACGCAACCCCACGCCTGCAGCTACCTGCCCGACGAACAGGCCACCACCCTGTTTCTGGACCCCAGTCAGCCGATGGATGTGCAGGTGTATGCCGACCTGTCGGACATGGGGTTTCGTCGCAGCGGCGATCATCTTTACCGGCCGCACTGCCAGAACTGCAGTGCCTGCATACCGGCACGTATTCCGGTGGACCTGTTCGTCCCGGACCGACAGCAGAAGCGCATCATCAAGCGTAACGCCGACCTGCAGGTGCGCGGCGTCAAGCCGACCTTCACCCAGGAATACTTCGACCTCTACCAGCGCTACATCGAGCAGCGCCACGCCGACGGCGACATGTATCCGCCCAGCCGCGATCAGTTCATCACCTTCCTGGTGCGCGACCTGCCATTTTCGCGCTTCTACGAGTTTCGTGCCGAGGGCCGGTTGCTGGCAGTGGCCGCCACCGACATGCTGCCCAACGGGCTATCGGCGGTGTACACCTTCTACGAGCCCGATGAAGAACGCCGCAGCCTAGGGCGCTATGCCATCCTCTGGCAGATTGCCGAAACCGCACGCCTGAATCTGCATGCGGTGTACCTGGGCTACTGGATAAAGAACTGCAAGAAGATGAATTACAAGACCCAATACCGCCCCATTGAGCTGCTGACAAATCAAAGATGGGTCACTCTGTACTGAAGTCCTTGGCGTAGCAGGCATTTTTCGGGCACAATGCACGCCGCTTTTGCCTGGCGCCACTTGCACCGGGCCACTCAATTTGATACCCGAGGGCTTTACTGCATGTCGAAAGAAGACAGCTTCGAAATGGAAGGCACTGTCGTCGACACCCTGCCCAACACCATGTTTCGCGTGGAGTTGGAAAATGGGCACGTCGTAACTGCGCACATCTCCGGCAAGATGCGCAAAAACTACATCCGCATTCTGACCGGTGACAAGGTGCGCGTTGAATTGACGCCTTACGATCTGAGCAAGGGCCGCATCACCTACCGCGCTCGTTAAGCACGGTTGCCTCAGACGAAAAAGCCCGGCATTGCCGGGCTTTGTCGTTTCTGGAGCATGCTCATCAAACACCGCCTGCACATGACCCGCCCCTCGCGGGACGGGCCATACCGTCAGGCCATTTCTGCAGTGGTTTCGTAATCGAAGGTGATCTCGCCATCCTTGATGTCGATATGCACCACACCGCCATGATCGGACAACTCGCCGAACAGGATCTCTTCGGCCAGCGGACGCTTGATCCGGTCCTGGATCAGACGCGCCATCGGCCTTGCACCCATCGCCGCGTCGTAGCCACCCTGCGCCAGCCAGCTGCGCGCTGCATCGGAGACCTCGAGCAGGACCCGCTTGTCTTCCAGTTGCGCCTGCAGCTCGGTGAGGAACTTGTCCACCACACTCTTGATGACCTCATGACTGAGCCGGCCGAACTGGATGATGGTGTCCAGGCGGTTGCGGAACTCGGGCGTGAAGCTCTTCTTGATCACTTCCATCGCATCGGAGGAGTGATCCTGGTGAGTGAAACCGATCGAAGCCCGCGAGGCGGTCTCGGCACCGGCATTGGTGGTCATGATCAGGATCACATTGCGGAAGTCCGCCTTGCGACCGTTGTTGTCGGTCAGCGTGCCGTGATCCATGACCTGCAGCAGCAGGTTGAAGACCTCGGGGTGCGCCTTTTCGATCTCATCGAGCAACAGCACGCAATGCGGCTGCTTGGTGATGGCCTCGGTGAGCAGACCGCCCTGATCGAAACCGACATAGCCTGGCGGCGCACCGATCAGCCGCGAAACGGTATGCCGCTCCATGTATTCGGACATGTCGAAACGCACCAGCTCCACACCCAGGGCCTTGGCGAGCTGACGCGCCGCCTCGGTCTTGCCGACCCCGGTGGGGCCTGCAAACAGGAACGAACCTACAGGCTTGTCGGGTGACTTCAGGCCGGCACGGGACAGCTTGATGGCCGTGGACAGCGAGTCGATTGCCGCATCCTGCCCGAACACGGTGAGCTTGAGGTCACGCTCCAGGTTGCGCAGCAGCTCCTTGTCGGAGCTGTTGACATGCTTGGGCGGAATCCGCGCAATCTTGGCCACGATGTCTTCGACATGCACGACCTCGATGCGCTTGACGCGCTTCTCGACCGGCTGCAGGCGCTGATAGGCGCCCGCCTCATCGATAACATCAATGGCCTTGTCCGGCATGTGCCGGTCATTGATGTAGCGCGAGGCCAGCTCGGCTGCGGCACGCAGGGCCTCGTCGCTGTACTCGATGTCGTGGTGCTGCTCGAAGCGCCCCTTGAGCCCCCTGAGGATGCCGATGGTGTCCTCGACCGACGGCTCCGACACGTCGACCTTCTGGAAGCGACGGGCCAGCGCACGGTCCTTCTCGAAGATGCCGCGAAATTCCTGGAACGTGGTCGAGCCAATGCAGCGGATATCACCCGAGGACAAGAGCGGCTTGAGCAGGTTGGAGGCGTCCATCACGCCACCCGAGGCCGCACCGGCACCGATGATGGTGTGGATTTCATCGATGAACAGAATGGCATGCGGGCGCTTTCGCAACTCGTTGAGCAGCGCCTTGAAGCGCTTCTCGAAGTCCCCGCGATACTTGGTGCCCGCCAGCAATGCGCCAAGATCGAGGGAGTAGACGACACTGTTGGCCAGCAGGTCCGGCACCTGGTTATCGACGATGCGCTTGGCCAGGCCCTCGGCAATGGCGGTCTTGCCGACACCAGCCTCGCCGACCAGCAGAGGGTTGTTCTTGCGACGACGGGCGAGGATCTGCGCCACGCGCTCGACCTCGGACTCGCGGCCGACGAGCGGGTCGATACGCCCCTGACGCGCCTGTTCGTTCAGGTTGCTGGCATAGGCATCCAGAGGATTGCCTGAGGAAGAAGCCTCACCGCCCTCGTCGTCCTGCATATCTTGCTCACCTTCGGAAGAGTGTTCGCCGTGCCCGGGAACCTTGGAGATTCCGTGGGCAATGTAGTTGACGACATCGATCCGGGCCACGCTCTGCTGCTTGAGCAGAAACACGGCCTGGCTTTCCTGTTCGCTGAAGATCGCTACCAGTACGTTGGCACCGGTGACTTCGCGCTTGCCGGAGCTTTGCACATGGAATACGGCGCGTTGCAGCACGCGCTGGAACCCGAGCGTTGGCTGGGTCTCGCGATCCTCGTCATGAACGGGGATCAGGGGTGTGGTGGAGTCGATGAACTCCTGCAGATCACGCTTGAGCTTATCGAGGTTTGCGCCGCAGGCACGCAAGACGGTGGCTGCAGCCTCGTTGTCCAACAAGGCCAGCAGAAGGTGTTCGACGGTCATGAACTCATGACGCTTGGAACGCGCTTCCTTGAAGGCCAGATTGAGGGTGACTTCGAGTTCACGGTTTAACATAGCTTCACCTCATACCCAAGTGGTCGGCGTTTAACCGTCCTTCTCGATCTCACAGAGTAGTGGATGCTGGCTCTCCCTGGCGTATTGGTTGACCTGCATGGCCTTGGTCTCGGCGATGTCGCGGGTAAACAATCCGCAGACTGCCCGTCCCTCTGTATGGACGGCCAGCATGATCTTGGTGGCCAGCTCACGATTCAGGTTGAAAAACACCTCCAGCACTTCGACAACGAAATCCATCGGGGTGTAATCATCGTTGAACAAAATCACCTTATACATCGGTGGCGCCTGCAGAGTCGGCTTGGCGTCCTGTACCGCTACGCCCGACGCATCGTCCTCGTGCGCGCCCTCGTTTGACCGAGGACCATCCTGATTGAATGTTAGTCGAATCTTGCTGATTGCATGCATGGGGAAAGAATGTTCATTTCGAAAAAGTCGGATTGAACCAATAGCAAGTGGCCGCTGTCCAACCGGCTTTCATGACATGGACTGCCGCATGACCTTGACTATCAGCTAAACGGTGTTACAAACAATAGAGCCCACATTGGGTAAAAAGGGTCCGCGCAGTCAACCAAAATTTTTCAGGTCAGGCGGATTGAGGTGGATGATACTCCAGACGGAGTCCTTTGCAGAGGGATATGGCTATGCTCAGTGGTAAAGTCAAGTGGTTCAATAATGCAAAAGGCTATGGATTTATCCTTGCCGACGGCCGGGATGAAGACCTGTTCGCACATTATTCAGCTATTAAAATGGATGGTTACAAGACGCTCAAGGCCGGGCAACCAGTGCAATTTGAGATTATCCAGGGCCCCAAGGGCTTGCACGCTGTAGAGATTTCGCCCGCGACAGCCAGTGCTGACAAATCGGTCGAAACATCGAGTGCAACCGTCAAGGCTTCAAACGTGCCTGCCTGAGGCGAACCACCACAAACGCCAGTCATGCCAGACTGCCGGATGGCCGGTCCAGATGCTTGAACCGGCCATCCGGCCTTGATCCCTCTACCTGTCACATGTGCGAGATGATCGCCTCGCCAAATCCCGAGCACGACACACGCGTGGCGCCGTCCATCAGCCGCTCGAAGTCATAGGTGACGGTTCGGGCCAAGATCGCCCCCTCAAGCCCCTTGATCACAAGATCCGCCGCCTCCTCCCAGCCCAGATGGCGCAGCATCATTTCTGCCGACAGAATCAACGATCCCGGATTGACCTGGTCTTTGCCTGCATAGCGTGGGGCCGTGCCGTGGGTGGCCTCGAACATGGCAACGCCATCGGCCAGATTGGCACCCGGTGCAATACCGATCCCGCCGACCTGGGCGGCCAGGGCATCGGAGAGGTAATCGCCATTGAGATTCAGCGTGGCGATCACATCATAGTCGGCCGGTCGCAGCAGCACCTGTTGCAACATGGCATCGGCAATCACGTCCTTGACGATAATCTCGCGCCCGGTCTTTGGATTGGTAAAGCGCATCCAGGGCCCACCCTCGAGCAGGGTCGCACCGAACTCGCCGACGGCCACTTCGCAGGCCCACTCCTTGAAGGCACCTTCGGTGTATTTCATGATGTTGCCCTTGTGCACGATCGTGACCGAACGCCGATCATGATCAACGGCATATTGCAGGGCCTTGCGCACCAGGCGCACCGTGCCCTCACGGGACACCGGCTTGATGCCTATGCCGCATTCATGATCGAACCGCAGCCGGTGCACGCCCATTTCCTCCTTGAGAAACCGGATGACCTTGTCGGCCTGCACCGAGCCGGCCTGCCACTCGATACCGGCATAGATGTCTTCGGAGTTTTCGCGAAAGATCACCATGTCGACCTCGCCCGGCCTGATGACGGGGCTGGGCACCCCGGCGAACCAGCGCACAGGCCGCAGGCACACGTACAGGTCCAGTTGCTGACGCAAGGCGACATTGAGCGAGCGGATGCCGCCACCGACCGGCGTGGTCAGGGGCCCCTTGATCGACACCACGAAGTCCCTGACCGCCTGCAAGGTTTCGTCGGGCAGCCAGGTGTCCGGACTGTAGATGCGCGTGGCCTTTTCGCCCGCATAGACTTCCATCCAGGCAATCTGGCGCACGCCGCCGTAGGCTTTTTCGACAGCAGCCTCCACGACCTTGAGCATGACGGGGGTGATATCCACACCGATACCATCACCTTCCATATAAGGAATAATCGGTCGATCGGGGACATTCAGGGAGTGGTCGGGGTTGAGCGTGATGCGCTCGCCGGCAGGGGGAATTGTAATGTTCTTGTATTGCATGCTGAGCTCCAATACGCAGTTGATTGGACAGCCTGACCGCCATAAAGCCTAGTCACGCCTTGGCAGACAGGCAAATACCGCTCAGCACGGCATCGCCCAAGGACTTTTAAAATTCGCCGAAAGCCCTGTTCCAGAGCGCTTGCGTTCGACCAAGGGCGTATTGGCATGCGCCAATTGGCCGCATAGCATTAATGCTTGGGATTCAGGGTTTGATATACTCCCCGGCGTGACTGCCGAGTCATGGAACTCGAATCACTGGTGCGGGGCCGTCCGGATGCATGACACCCGCTCCGATCTGCGTCGGGACACAGGTGCCCGACTGCTTGACGCTCGACTGATGCACCCACCATCACCGCGAAGCAATCCCGACCCGGGCTCATGACGCAAGCATGGGCAGAGTGCCCATACGGCGCGCATCGGGATTTTGTGCATGCTCAGCAAAACAGAGAGTTAATACGAATGTCCGACCGCTCGAAGATCATCTACACCTTTACTGACGAAGCCCCGGCCCTGGCCACCTACTCGCTGCTGCCCATCATCGAAGCGTTCACCGCGTCTTCCGACATCGACGTCGAGACCCGTGACATTTCGCTGGCAGGCCGGGTACTGGCCAGCTTCCCCGAAGCGCTTCGCGCCGACCAGCAAATTGCGGATCATCTTGCCGAGCTGGGCAAACTGGCGACCACGCCAGAAGCCAACATCATCAAACTGCCCAACATCAGCGCTTCGGTTCCGCAACTGAAAGCCACTGTCAAAGAGCTGCAGGACCAGGGCTACGCCATTCCCGACTACCCCGAGAACCCTTCGACCGACGCGGAAAAAGAAACCCGTGCCCGCTACGACAAGGTCAAGGGCAGCGCCGTGAACCCGGTTCTGCGCGAAGGCAACTCCGACCGCCGCGCCCCGCTGTCGGTCAAGAACTACGCACGCAAGCACCCGCACAAGATGGGCGCCTGGAGCAGCGACTCCAAGGCACACGTCGCGCACATGAGCAGCGGCGACTTCTACGGCAGCGAAAAAGCCGCCCTGGTCGAGGCCGACAACAGCCTGAAGATCGAACTGATCGCGCAGGACGGCACCGCCACCGTCCTGAAGGAAAAAACCGCCGTCAAGGCCGGTGAAGTGATCGACTGCTCGGTCATGAGCAAGAAGGCCCTGCGCAGCTTCATCGCCGCCGAAATCGAAGACGCCAAGAAGCAAGGCGTGCTGTTCTCGGTGCACTTGAAAGCCACCATGATGAAGATCTCCGATCCGATCATGTTCGGCCAGATCGTCGAAGAGTTCTATCAGGACGCGCTGACCAAGCACGCCGACGTGCTCAAGGAAATCGGCTTCAACCTGAACAACGGCATCGGCGACCTGTACGAGCGCATCGCCAGCCTGCCAGCCGACAAGCAGGCTGAAATCAAGGCCGACATCCAGGCGGTCTATGCTGCCCGCCCACAACTGGCGATGGTCAACTCCGACAAGGGCATCACCAACCTGCACGTGCCGAGCGACGTGATCGTCGACGCCTCGATGCCAGCGATGATCCGTGACTCGGGCAAGATGTGGGGCACCGATGGCCAGTTGCACGACGCCAAGGCCGTCATCCCGGACCGCAGCTACGCCACCATCTACCAGGCCGTGATCGAAGACTGCAAGAAACACGGCGCCTTCGATCCGACCACCATGGGCAGCGTGCCGAACGTGGGCCTGATGGCGCAGAAAGCCGAAGAATATGGCTCGCACGACAAGACCTTCCAGATCAAGACGGCCGGTGTGGTGCGCGTCAGCGACGCCCAGGGCAATACCGTGATGGAACAGAACGTCGAAGCCGGCGATATCTGGCGCATGTGCCAGGCCAAGGACGCACCGATCCAGGATTGGGTCAAGCTGGCGGTCAACCGCTCGCGCGCCAGCAATACCCCGGCGATCTTCTGGCTCGACCCGGCTCGCGCCCACGACGGCGTGATGATCGAGAAAGTGCAGAAGTACCTGCGCGATCACGACACCGCAGGCCTGGACATCCAGATCCTGACCCCGGTCGACGCCATGAAGCTGACCCTGGAGCGCACCCGCGCCGGCCAGGACACCATCTCGGTCACCGGCAACGTGCTGCGCGACTACCTGACCGACCTGTTCCCGATCATGGAACTGGGCACCAGCGCCAAGATGCTGTCGATCGTGCCGCTGATGAATGGTGGCGGCCTGTTCGAAACCGGCGCCGGCGGCTCGGCCCCCAAGCACGTGCAGCAATTTGTCGAAGAGAACTTCCTGCGCTGGGATTCGCTGGGTGAATTCCTGGCCCTGGCCGCTTCCCTGGAACACCTGGGCCACGCCTACAACAACCCCAAGGCGCTGGTGCTGGCCAAGACCCTCGACCAGGCCACTGGCGAGTTCCTGGACCGCAACAAGTCGCCTTCGCGCAAGGTCGGCAGCATCGACAACCGCGGCAGCCACTTCTACCTGACCCTGTTCTGGGCCCAGGCACTGGCTGCCCAGGATGACGACGCCGCCCTCAAGGCGCAGTTCGCTCCCCTGGCCAAGACCCTGACCGACAACGAAGAAAAAATCGTTGCCGAGCTCAATGCGGTACAAGGCAAGCCGGTTGAAATTGGCGGTTACTACTTCGCCAAGCCAGAGCTGGCCAGCAAGGCCATGCGCCCTAGCGAAACCTTCAACGCCGCCATCGCCGCGCTGTAAGGTGCAACACTGATACACAACAGCCCCGGCCCACGTGCCGGGGTTGTTGTTTTTACCGCCATCGCTTCTGGAGAAAGGCCCATGAATTGGCAAGCCCATGTCACCGTTGCCACCGTCATCGAAGATCAGGGACGCTTCCTGTTTGTCGAGGAACTGCAACAAGGCCAGCCGGTACTCAACCAGCCCGCCGGCCACCTGGACCCTAACGAAAGCCTGCAACGGGCCGCCGTGCGCGAGACGCTGGAAGAGACCGGCTGGGATGTGGAGCTGACCGGCGTGGTCGGCATCTACCTGTACACCGCCCCCAGCAATGGCGTGACCTACCAGCGCATCTGCTTTGCCGCCAGGGCGCTGCGCCATCATCCCGACTATCGCCTGGACGAAGGCATCATCGGCCCGGTATGGCTGAGCCGCGAGCAATTGCTCGAGCAACAGCCACGCTGGCGCAGTGAACTGGTGCTGCGCTGCGTGGACGATTACCTGACCGGCGAACGCTTCAGTCTCGCCCTGCTGCGCGACAAGGCGTGAGACGCGACACTTGCGGCCTGATAGAATCGCGTCCTTTTCACCATAGCCGTTGAACGCTCATGTCTGATCCAGCCCTTTCGAACACTGAAAAACCACGCGTCATTGTCGGCATGTCCGGCGGCGTGGACTCTTCCGTTTCCGCCGTTCTGCTGCTGCAGCAGGGCTATCAGGTGGAAGGCCTGTTCATGAAGAACTGGGAAGAAGACGACGGCACGGAATACTGCACCGCTCGCGAAGACCTGGCCGATGCCCAGGCCGTGTGTGACCGCATCGGCATCAAGTTGCATACGGCCAACTTCGCCGCCGAGTACTGGGACCATGTATTCGAGCATTTTCTGGAAGAGTACAAGGCCGGCCGCACGCCCAACCCGGACATCCTCTGCAACCGGGAAATCAAGTTCAAGGCCTTCCTCGACTACGCCCTGAGCCTGGGCGCCGACCTGATCGCCACCGGCCATTACGTGCGCCGGCGCGACATCGACGGGCGCACCGAGCTGCTCAAGGGCCTGGACCCGAACAAGGACCAGAGCTACTTCCTGCATGCCGTGGGCGGCGAACAGATTGCCCGCACCCTGTTCCCGGTCGGCGAGCTGGAAAAACCCGAAGTACGCGCCATTGCCGAGCAACACGGCCTGGCCACGGCGCGCAAAAAGGACTCCACCGGCATCTGCTTTATCGGCGAGCGGCGCTTTACCGATTTCCTGCGCCAGTACCTGCCCGCCCAGCCCGGCGAGATCAAGACCACCGAAGGTGAAGTCATCGGCCGCCACAGCGGCCTGATGTACCACACCATCGGCCAGCGCCAGGGCCTGGGTATCGGCGGCCTGAAGGATGCCGGCGACGAGCCCTGGTATGTGCTGGAAAAGGACCTGGAGAGCAACGAGCTGATCGTCGGCCAGGGCAATGACCATCCATGGCTGTTCTCCCGCGCATTGCTGGCCTCGCAGATCTACTGGGTCAACCCGGTCGACCTCGACAGCCCGCGCCGTCTGACAGCCAAGGTGCGCTACCGCCAGGGCGACCAGGGCTGCACCCTGGAAAAGACCGCTGGCGGCTACCGCGCGCTCTTCGATGAACCTCAACGCGCCGTGACCCCCGGACAATCGGTGGTGTTCTATGATGGCGAAATCTGCCTGGGCGGCGGCGTGATCGAAACGGCCGAACCCTGGAACAGCAAGGACAAGCCTTGATGACCCCGATTCAGGAACAACTGATCGCCCTGGGCGGCGTCTTCCAGGCCGCCATCCTGGTCGACCGCCTGGCCAAGACCGGCCAGGTCAGCGAGGCGGACCTGGGCTGCATGCTCGGCAGCCTGCTGGTGCTCGACCCCAAGGACACCCTGGATGTATACGGCGGCAATGACCAGTGCCTGCGCGAGGGCTACCGCGCCCTGGCCAGCGCCCTGGAGCGCGACCCGGGCACCCTGCAGCGCGAACCGTTGCGCTATGCCTTGTCGATGCTGGGCCTTGAGCGCCAGCTGGCCAAGCGCGACGACATGCTGGGCGTGATCGGCAAGCGCTTGCCGCAGATCCAGTCACAGGTCGAGCATTTCGGCATCGCTCACGAGAATGTGATCGCCGCCGCCGGGGCCTTGTATCAGGACACCTTGAGCACCTTGCGCCAGCGCATCCAGGTGCATGGCGACATGCGCAACCTGCAGCAACCCAGCAATGCATCGCGCATTCGCGCCCTGCTGCTGGCCGGCATTCGCTCGGCACGCCTGTGGCGACAAGTTGGCGGCCATCGCTGGCAACTGGTGTTCAGCCGTCGCAAGCTACTGAAAGAACTCTACACGTTGATGCACGGCTGAAACGCCGCGCCTCTCCTTTTTCAACCTTCAGGCTCGACGCTATCTACGCTGGTCGACTGTCCCCAGTCGGCCGGCAATTTCATGTATGATATGCGCCCTTTTCAAAGCCGACTGTCCGAGAGCACCCCATGCAGCTTTCTTCGCTCACCGCGGTTTCCCCTGTTGACGGCCGCTATGCCGGCAAGACCCAGGCCTTGCGCCCTATCTTCAGCGAATACGGCCTGGTCCGCTTCCGCGTCCTGGTGGAAGTACGCTGGCTGCAGCGCCTGGCAGCCCATCCGCAAATCGCCGAAGTGCCAGCCTTCTCGGCCGAAGCCAACGCCATTCTCGACGCACTGGCCGACAATTTTGCAATCGAGCACGCCGAGCGCGTCAAAGAGATCGAGCGCACCACCAACCACGACGTCAAGGCTGTGGAATACCTGCTCAAGGAACAGGCCGCCAAGCTGCCTGAACTGAATGCGGTCAGCGAATTCATTCACTTTGCCTGCACCAGCGAGGACATCAACAACCTGTCCCACGCCCTGATGCTGCGCGAAGGTCGCGACAACGTGGTGCTGCCGCTGATGCGCCAGATCGCCGAGGCCATCCGCGAACTGGCCCAGCGCTTTGCCGACGTGCCAATGCTGTCGCGCACCCATGGCCAGCCGGCTTCGCCGACCACCCTGGGCAAGGAGCTGGCCAACGTGGTCTACCGCCTGGAGCGCCAGATCGCCCAGGTGGCCGCCGTGCCACTGCTGGGCAAGATCAACGGCGCCGTGGGCAACTACAACGCCCACCTGTCGGCCTACCCGGACATCGACTGGGAAGCCAACGCCCGTGCCTTCATCGAAGACGAGCTGGGCCTGGTGTTCAACCCGTACACCACGCAGATCGAACCGCACGACTACATCGCCGAGCTGTTCGACGCCATTGCCCGCTTCAACACCATCCTGATCGACTTCGACCGCGACATCTGGGGCTACATCTCGCTGGGCTACTTCAAGCAGCGCACTGTGGCTGGCGAAATCGGTTCCTCGACCATGCCGCACAAGGTCAACCCGATCGACTTCGAGAACTCCGAAGGCAACCTGGGCATCGCCAACGCGCTGTTCCAGCACCTGGCCAGCAAGCTGCCGATCTCGCGCTGGCAGCGCGACCTGACCGACTCCACCGTGCTGCGCAACCTGGGCGTGGGCTTTGCGCACAGCGTGATCGCCTACGAGGCCAGCCTCAAGGGCATCAGCAAGCTGGAGCTGAACGAGCAACGCATCGCTGCCGACCTGGACGCCTGCTGGGAAGTGCTGGCCGAGCCGATCCAGACCGTCATGCGCCGCTACAACATCGAGAACCCGTACGAGAAGCTCAAGGAGCTGACACGCGGCAAAGGCATCAGCCCTGAAGCACTGCTGACCTTCATCGATGGCCTGGACATGCCGGCGCAGGCCAAGGTCGAGCTGAAGCAGCTGACCCCGGCCAACTACATCGGTAACGCCGTGGCACAAGCCAAGCGTATCTGAACCGCAACAACTTCTGCACACGCCCGGCTGTGCCGGGCGTTTTCATTTCAAGGGCTTACAAATGAATCCTGATACTCCTCTTCAACTTCTGGGCGGCATGAGCGCGCGTGTTTTTCTGCGTGATTACTGGCAGAAAAAGCCCCTGCTGATCCGCCAGGCCCTGCCGGACTTCCAGAGCCCGATCGATCCGGACGAGCTGGCAGGCCTGGCTCTGGAAGAAGAGGTCGAATCGCGCCTGGTCATCGAACAGGGCGAGCGCCCGTGGGAACTGCGTCGCGGTCCGTTTGCCGAAGATGCCTTCAGCACCCTGCCCGAGCGCGAGTGGACCCTGCTGGTCCAGGCCGTCGATCAATTCGTCCCGGAAGTGGGCGAACTGCTGGAAAACTTCCGCTTCCTGCCCAGCTGGCGCATTGACGACGTCATGGTCAGCTACGCCGCACCTGGCGGCAGCGTCGGCCCGCACTTCGACAACTACGATGTATTCCTGCTGCAAGGCCACGGCCAGCGGCACTGGAAGATCGGCCAGATGTGCGACAGCGACAGCCCCCTGATCAAGCACGCTGACCTGCGCATCCTGGCCGAGTTCGAAGGCACCGAGGAATGGACCCTGGAGCCGGGCGACATGCTTTACCTGCCGCCGCGCCTGGCCCATTGGGGCGTTGCCGTGGACGAGTGCCTGACCTATTCGGTGGGCTTCCGCGCCCCGAGCGCTGCCGAAGTACTGACGCATTTCACCGACTTCCTCAGTCAGTTCATTCCTGACGAGGAGCGCTACACTGACGCCGATGCCCAGCCCGTGAGCGATCCGCACCAGATCCAGCACGACGCACTGGCCCGCCTCAAGGGCCTGCTGGCCGAGCACATGAGCGACGAGCGCCTGCTGCTGACCTGGTTCGGCCAGTTCATGACCGAGCCGCGCTACCCTGAACTGGTCAGCGGTGAAGAACTGGAAGAGACTGACCTGCTCGACAGCCTGGAACAAGGCGCGATCATCATTCGCAACCCGAGCGCGCGCATGGCCTGGTCGAATGTCGATGACGATCTGTTACTGTTCGCCAGCGGTCAGAGCCGCCTGCTGCCTGGCAAGTTGCGCGACCTGTTGAAGCTGGTCTGCGCAGCCGACGCCCTGCATATCGAGAACCTCGGTCCGTGGCTGGCAGACGAGGATGCACGGACATTGCTCTGCGAACTGCTCAAACAAGGAAGCCTGGGATTTGCCGATGAATAAAATCAGTGTATCGGTTGCAGACTGGCACAAGGACAATGCTGCCATCCGGCGCATTCGTGAAAGCGTCTTCATCGCCGAGCAAGCGGTGCCGCCGGAGCTGGAATGGGATGCCGAGGATGCCGACGCCGCCCACTTCCTCGCCTTTGAAGGTGATTACCCGATCGGCACCGCGCGTCTGTTGCCTGACGGCGAAATCGGACGTCTGTCGGTGCTCAAGGACTGGCGCGGCCTGAAAGTCGGTGAAGCCCTGCTCGGCGCCGTGCTGCTGGAGGCCGAGAAACGCGGCCTTACGCAGCAGAAGCTCAGTGCCCAGGTGCAGGCGGCGGCGTTCTACGAGCGCTTTGGCTTTCATGTGGTCAGCGACGAGTTTCTCGAAGCCGGCCTGCCGCATGTCGATATGCGCCGCGAGACTGTGTAGGCATCCCTACACAAGCACTACATAAATAACGCCCCGAGCCCCATGGCCTGCGTGCAAGCGCCAGCCAAGGGAGTCGGGGCGTTTTGCTATCGGCTGACAAAGTGACACACTCAAGGCCTGGATACGCTCTCGCGGAGTAAAGGACATGTTCATACGCCCCTTGTTGGCTTCACTGCTGCTGTTGTCGAGCACCTGGACACTGGCCGCCACTGAAATCGTGCCGCTCAACTACCGAACCAGTGACGAACTGCTGCCGGTGGCGCGCAATTTCCTGGGCCAGGAAGGCTCGGTCAACGCCCATGGCAATCAGTTGATCGTCAATGCCGAATCGCGCAAGATCGACGAACTTCGCGCCCTGCTCTCGCAACTCGACACCGCCCCGAAACGCTTGTTGATCAGCGTCGATACCAGTGACCAGGCCGCGCAGAATCACAACAGCGCCGGCGGCGGGCGCGTCATCAGCTACGGCACCGACAGCCGCGAAGGCGCCTTGCAACAGATCCAGACCACCGAAGGCAGCCCGGCCCTGATCCAGACCGGCCAGAGTATTCCGCTGACCACCTCGCGCACCGACAGCTACGGTTATTCGCAAAGCGAGACCCAGTACCGCAACGTGACACAGGGCTTTTACGTCACGGCCAGCGTGACCGGCGACATCGTGCACCTGACCATCAGCACCAACCGGGACCGCGTGAGCCAGGAACGGCCCGACGCCATCAAGGTGCAGAGCACCGACAGCACGGTCAGCGGTCGCCTGGGCGAATGGATCACCCTGGCGGGCAGCCAGAACCAGTCGGTGGCCGATCGTCAGGCCAATGCCCGTTACTACTCGACCCAGGGGCGTGACGACATGCTGCTGCGCGTCAAGGTCGATGCGCTCGAGTAAGGGCGCCGGATAACCGGCTTCAGGGCGCCCGACCCAGAACCGGCGGGCCTCTCAATGACCCGGCAGTCATATTAGACCAAAGATGTAGTGGCACCAAAAAAGCACTACAAAACGTTTGACGGGTCAAAAACACCACGGCATGATGGCCTCGCTCCCGCTGATCAGAAGCCTTCATGCGCTTCCGGGGCGCGCCCATACTTACCGTGCGGGCCGCTTCGTGTCCTGACCGCCCACAAGGCAGTTTGACGAGGTTGCGACTGGAACGAAGTTGTCCCGAGGGACGGTAGCGCTGTCAGGCACAAAGGCATCCTGGAATGAGCGACGCACACGGCAACCACGAGCCAGAGGCGCCTCTCGACCACGCCCGTAACGCCTGCTCATCACCCTGAGCCATTCGTTCATCTGTCGCCATCCGATGCAAACGCAACCAGCAGCACGTTTTCCGATCAGTGAGCAGCCAACACCCGTGCCTTCGATAAACGAGGCGTTTTGGCGGAGCAGGACATACCCCGCATCAGGCGGCCTGAAACATAGCGAGCAATTGGCGCGATCGTTTTCACGCCTGAAAAACCCAGGAAATGAGGTTTATCAACATGGCACTGACACGCGAACAACAAATAGCGGCTCTGGAAAAAGACTGGGCTGAAAATCCGCGCTGGACCAACGTGACCCGAACCTATTCTGCTGCTGATGTCGTCCGCCTGCGTGGCTCGGTTCAACCGGAACACACGTTTGCAAAGCTGGGCGCCGAGAAACTCTGGAATCTGGTGACCCAGGGCGCCAGGCCGTCTTTCCGGCCCGACAAGGATTTCGTCAACTGCATGGGCGCCCTGACCGGCGGCCAGGCTGTACAACAGGTCAAGGCCGGCATCCAGGCCATCTACCTTTCCGGCTGGCAAGTGGCTGCCGACAACAACTCGGCCGAGTCCATGTACCCCGACCAGTCGCTCTACCCGGTCGACTCGGTGCCCACCGTCGTGCGTCGTATCAACAACTCGTTCAGCCGCGCCGACCAGATCCAGTGGAAAGCCGGCAAGAACCCCGGCGATGACGGCTACATCGATTACTTCGCGCCGATCGTGGCCGATGCCGAGGCCGGCTTCGGTGGCGTGCTCAATGCCTATGAACTGATGAAGAACATGATCGAAGCGGGTGCCGCCGGCGTTCACTTCGAAGACCAGCTGGCCTCGGTGAAAAAATGCGGCCACATGGGCGGCAAGGTGCTGGTCCCCACTCAGGAAGCGGTACAGAAGCTGGTGGCGGCACGCCTGGCGGCCGACGTGGCCGGGGTCCCGACCATTATCCTGGCCCGCACCGACGCCAACGCGGCCGACCTGCTGACCTCCGATTGCGACCCGTACGACCAGCCGTTCGTCACCGGCGCCCGCACCCCGGAAGGTTTCTACAAGGTCCGCGCAGGCCTGGACCAGGCCATTGCCCGCGGCCTGGCCTACGCCCCGTACGCTGACCTGGTGTGGTGCGAGACTGCCAAGCCGGACCTGGACGAAGCGCGGCGCTTTGCCGAGGCGATCAAGAAGGAGTACCCGGATCAGTTGCTGTCGTACAACTGCTCGCCGTCCTTCAACTGGAAGAAGAACCTCGACGATGCCACCATCGCCAAATTCCAGCGCGAGCTCTCGGCCATGGGCTACAAGCACCAGTTCATTACCCTGGCCGGCATTCACAACATGTGGCACGGCATGTTCAGCCTGGCGCACGACTACGCCCGCAACGACATGACCGCCTACGTGAAGCTGCAGGAGCAGGAATTTGCCGACGCCGCCAAGGGCTATACCTTTGTCGCGCACCAGCAGGAAGTGGGCACCGGCTATTTCGATGACATGACCACCGTGATTCAGGGGGGCGCCTCATCGGTGACCGCCCTGACCGGCTCGACCGAGCAGGATCAGTTCCACTGACAGACGCCGTCACCCAGCCTCAGCACAAGCCGTCCACCAGGGCGGCTTGTGCGTTTTGCAGCGACGTGGCGCGACATTGACGCACAGCAATGCCAGACATCTGTCATGATGTTACTTATTAGTGCTTTAAACAGGTCGGCGCGCACACTCGGCAGCATTAATGAAACACCCTATCAAATGACATTAATTATCATTCTGTTTTGCTTTTCTGCTTTTCCGTAATAACCAAACATACTGGGTCGAACCCATCGAAATCCCCGGTCTGCGTGGCCTGCAGCCTGGTGCAAACGGTATGAACGATCGATTCAAAGAATAAATTTGATATAGAAAATTTACTTGCACTGTATTTGCACATAAAATCAGCGGACTGATCTCGCTGCGACATTTCGTCACTGCTCTCTACCCATTTCTCAAGCACTCAGAGACGCCCGTTCTCTGACTAAGGATTGCCAGCATGTCCGAATCGACAGGTCTGATTGCCCACAACTGGGGCTTCGCCATTTTCCTTTTGGGTGTCGTTGGCCTCTGTGCATTCATGCTCGGCCTGTCGAGCCTGCTCGGCAGCCGCGCCTGGGGCCGCAGCAAGAACGAACCGTTCGAGTCCGGGATGCTGCCCACCGGCAGTGCCCGCCTGCGTCTTTCCGCAAAATTCTATCTGGTCGCGATGCTGTTCGTGATCTTCGATATCGAAGCCCTCTTTCTCTTTGCATGGTCTGTGTCGGTACGCGAAAGCGGCTGGGCCGGATTCGTCGAAGCGCTCGTTTTCATAGCAATTCTGTTGGCGGGTCTTGTTTATCTATGGCGGGTGGGGGCGCTCGATTGGGCACCCGAAGGTCGTCGTAAACGGCAGGCGAAGCTAAAACAATGAGGCTTTGGCAATGCAATACAATCTCACCAGAATCAACCCGGATGCGCCTAACGAGCAGTATCCGATCGGTGAACGGGAAACCGTTTCCGACCCCCTAGAAGATCAGGTCCACAAGAACATCTTCATGGGCAAGCTCGAAGATGTGCTCAGCAATGCGGTCAACTGGGGTCGCAAGAACTCCCTGTGGCCGTATAACTTCGGCCTTTCGTGCTGCTACGTGGAAATGACCACCGCCTTCACGGCGCCCCATGACATCGCGCGCTTTGGCGCCGAGGTGATCAGGGCCTCGCCGCGCCAGGCGGATTTCATGGTCATCGCCGGGACCTGCTTCATCAAGATGGCGCCGATCATCCAGCGTCTCTACGAGCAAATGCTCGAGCCCAAATGGGTCATTTCCATGGGTTCGTGCGCCAACTCCGGTGGCATGTATGACATCTACTCGGTGGTTCAGGGCGTGGACAAGTTCCTGCCCGTGGATGTCTATGTGCCCGGCTGCCCGCCCCGCCCCGAAGCGTTCCTGCAAGGCTTGATGCTGTTGCAGGAATCGATCGGGAAAGAGCGGCGCCCGCTGTCCTGGGTTGTCGGCGATCAAGGCGTGTATCGCGCCGAGATGCCCTCGACGAAGGTCCAGCGTCGCGAAGAGCGTATCCAGGTCACCAACCTGCGCAGCCCCGACGAAGTCTGACACCCCCCGTTCTTACATAACAAAACGAGAACGCGGGTCGACTCTGTACGTTGACCGAAGTGATTGAGACCTATGACTGCAGACACCGCTCTGTACATCCCGCCGTACAAGGCTGACGACCAAGATGTCGTCAATGAACTGAATACCCGCTTTGGCGCCGAGGCCTTCACTGCCCAGCCGACCCGTACCGGCATGCCGGTGCTGTGGGTCCAGCGTGCCCGGCTGGTCGAAGTCCTGACCTTTTTGCGTCAGGTCGCCAAGCCCTACTCCATGCTCTACGACCTGCATGGCGTTGACGAGCGCCTGCGCACCCATCGCCGTGGCCTGCCGGGCGCCGACTTCACGGTGTTCTACCACCTGTTGTCGGTAGAGCGTAATAGTGACGTAATGATCAAGGTGGCCCTGTCCGAGAGCGACCTCAGCGTGCCTACCGTGACCGGTATCTGGCCCAACGCCAACTGGTACGAACGCGAAGTGTGGGACATGTTCGGGATCGACTTCCCGGGCCACCCGCACCTGACCCGCATCATGATGCCGCCGACCTGGGAAGGTCACCCGCTGCGCAAGGACTTCCCGGCCCGCGCCACCGAGTTCGATCCCTACAGCCTGAACGTGGCCAAGCAGCAGCTTGAAGAGGAAGCGGCGCGCTTCAACCCCGAAGACTGGGGCATGAAGCGTTCGGCCGAGAACGAGGACTACATGTTCCTCAACCTCGGTCCCAACCACCCTTCGGCCCACGGTGCGTTCCGTATCGTGCTGCAGCTCGACGGCGAAGAGATCGTCGACTGCGTTCCGGACATCGGCTACCACCACCGTGGTGCCGAGAAGATGGGCGAGCGCCAGTCCTGGCACAGCTACATTCCGTACACCGACCGCATCGATTACCTGGGCGGGGTGATGAACAACCTGCCCTACGTGCTGGCGGTCGAGAAACTGGCCGGCATCAAGGTGCCGCAGAAGGTCGACACCATCCGCATCATGATGGCCGAGTTCTTCCGCATCACCAGCCACCTGCTGTTCCTGGGTACCTATATCCAGGACGTGGGCGCCATGACCCCGGTGTTCTTCACCTTCACCGACCGCCAGCGTGCCTACACGGTGATCGAAGCCATTACCGGTTTCCGCCTGCACCCGGCCTGGTATCGTATTGGTGGCGTCGCCCACGACCTGCCGCGCGGCTGGGAAAAACTGGTCAAGGACTTCGTCGACTGGCTGCCCAAGCGCCTGGACGAGTACACCAAGGCCGCCCTGCAGAACAGCATCCTCAAGGGCCGGACCATCGGCGTTGCCGCCTACAACACCAAGGAAGCCCTGGAATGGGGCGTCACCGGTGCCGGCCTGCGCTCCACCGGCTGTGATTTCGACCTGCGCAAGGCGCGTCCGTATTCGGGCTACGAGAACTTCGAATTCGAAGTGCCGCTGGCCGCCAACGGCGATGCCTACGACCGCTGCATGGTCCGCGTCGAGGAAATGCGCCAGAGCATCCGCATCATCGACCAGTGCATGCGCAACATGCCCGAAGGCCCGTACAAGGCGGATCACCCGCTGACCACGCCGCCGCCCAAAGAGCGCACCCTGCAGCACATCGAAACCTTGATCACTCACTTCCTGCAGGTTTCGTGGGGCCCGGTCATGCCGGCCAACGAATCCTTCCAGATGATCGAAGCGACCAAGGGTATCAACAGCTATTACCTGACGAGCGACGGCGGCACCATGAGCTACCGTACCCGGATCCGCACTCCAAGCTACCCGCACCTGCAGCAGATCCCTTCGGTGATCAAAGGCAGCATGGTCGCCGACTTGATTGCGTACCTGGGTAGTATCGATTTCGTTATGGCCGACGTGGACCGCTAAGCATGAACAGCCCACTTATCCAGACTGACCGTTTCGTCCTCAGCGAAACCGAGCGCTCGGCCATCGAGCATGAGATGCATCACTACGAGGACCCGCGCGCGGCGTCCATCGAAGCCCTGAAAATCGTGCAGAAGCATCGCGGCTGGGTGCCGGATGGCGCGATCTACGCGATCAGCGAAGTCATTGGCATTCCGGCCAGCGATGTCGAAGGCGTGGCGACGTTCTACAGCCAGATCTTCCGCCAGCCGGTCGGTCGTCACATCATTCGCGTGTGCAACAGCATGGTGTGCTTCATCGCCGGTCACGAGTCGATCGTCGAAGAGATCAAGAGCTCCCTGGGCATCGCCCCGGGCCAGACCACCGCCGACGGCCGCTTCACCCTGCTGCCGGTGTGCTGCCTGGGCAACTGCGACAAGGCGCCGGCGGTGATGGTCGATGACGACACCTTCGGCAATCTGCAGCCCGGCGGCGTCGCCCAGATGCTGGAGGCTTACCCATGACCCTGACTTCCTTCGGCCCGGCCAACCGCATTGCGCGCACGGCCGAAACCCACCCCCTGACCTGGCGTCTGCGTGACGACGGCGAGCCGGTCTGGCTCGACGAATACCAGAGCAAGGATGGTTACGCGGCGGCGCGCAAGGCGCTGACCCAACAGTCGCCCGACGAGATCGTCCAGGCGGTCAAGGACTCCGGTCTCAAGGGTCGCGGCGGCGCGGGCTTTCCCACGGGCGTGAAGTGGGGCCTGATGCCCAAAGACGAATCCATGAACATCCGCTACCTGCTGTGCAATGCGGATGAGATGGAGCCCAACACCTGGAAAGACCGCATGCTGATGGAGCAACTGCCCCATCTGCTGATCGAAGGCATGCTGATCAGCGCCCGCGCGCTGAAAGCCTACCGTGGCTATATCTTCCTGCGTGGCGAATACGTGACGGCCGCCCGCCACCTCAACCGTGCGGTTGAAGAGGCCAAGGCCGCCGGCCTGCTGGGCAAGAACATCCTGGGCAGCGGTTTCGATTTCGAGCTGTTCGTGCACACCGGCGCCGGGCGTTATATCTGCGGTGAAGAGACTGCACTGATCAACTCCCTGGAAGGCCGCCGCGCCAACCCGCGCTCCAAGCCGCCCTTCCCTGCCGCTGTCGGCGTGTGGGGCAAGCCGACGTGCGTGAACAACGTCGAGACCCTGTGCAACGTGCCGGCCATCGTCAACAACGGCAACGACTGGTACAAGTCGCTGGCCCGCGAAGGCAGCGAAGACCACGGCACCAAGCTGATGGGCTTCTCCGGCAAGGTCAAGAACCCCGGTCTGTGGGAGCTGCCGTTCGGCGTGCAGGCCCGTGAGCTGTTCGAAGACTACGCCGGCGGCATGCGCGATGGCTTCAAGCTCAAATGCTGGCAGCCAGGCGGCGCCGGCACCGGCTTCCTGTTGCCCGAGCACCTGGATGCGCAGATGTACGCCGGCGGCATCGCCAAGGTCGGCACGCGGATGGGTACGGGCCTGGCCATGGCCGTCGACGACAAGGTCAACATGGTCTCGCTGCTGCGCAACATGGAAGAGTTCTTCGCCCAGGAATCCTGTGGCTTCTGCACACCGTGCCGCGACGGCCTGCCCTGGAGCGTGAAGATGCTGCGCGCCCTGGAAAAAGGCCAGGGCCGTGCCGAGGACATCGAGACCCTGCTGGGCCTGGTCAACTTCCTTGGCCCTGGCCGCACCTTCTGTGCTCACGCACCCGGTGCAGTGGAGCCTCTGGGCAGCGCGATCAAGTACTTCAGGTCGGAATTCGAAGCCGGTGTGGCACCTGCCAGCGCAGGCCTGCCGATGCCCGGCAAGATCCCGACCGTGGTCGGGGCATAACAAGACACAAGGCTGGCGGCCCCAGGCCGCCGGTTTCGTACCGGCCGACGCCCTTGTTGCTCAGGGCTGACCGAGGCGGGTACCACCGAGATTCCATTAGCCACGCCCGCTGACAACGGGCCAACGAAGAACTTTGAACCATGGCCACTATCCACGTAGACGGCAAAGCGCTCGAAGTCGACGGTGCGGACAACCTGCTACAGGCTTGTCTGTCACTGGGCCTCGACATTCCGTATTTCTGCTGGCACCCCGCGCTTGGTAGCGTCGGTGCCTGTCGCCAGTGTGCGGTCAAGCAGTACAACGACGAGAACGACACCCGTGGTCGTATCGTCATGTCCTGCATGACGCCTGCCACCGACAACACCTGGATTTCCATCGACGATGACGAATCCAAGGCGTTCCGCGCCAGTGTCGTCGAATGGCTGATGACCAACCACCCGCACGACTGCCCGGTCTGCGAAGAAGGCGGTCACTGCCACCTGCAAGACATGACCGTGATGACGGGTCACAACGAGCGCCGTTATCGCTTCACCAAGCGCACCCACCAGAACCAGCAGCTGGGGCCGTTCATTTCTCACGAAATGAACCGCTGCATCGCCTGCTATCGCTGCGTGCGTTATTACAAGGACTATGCCGGCGGTACTGACCTGGGTGTCTACGGCGCCCACGACAACGTGTACTTCGGTCGCGTCGAAGACGGTGCGCTGGAAAGCGAGTTCTCCGGCAACCTCACCGAGGTCTGCCCGACCGGTGTGTTTACCGACAAGACTCACTCCGAGCGCTACAACCGCAAATGGGACATGCAGTTCTCGCCGAGCATCTGCCACGGCTGCTCCAGCGGTTGCAACATCAGCCCCGGCGAGCGTTATGGCGAACTGCGCCGTATCGAGAACCGCTTCAACGGTTCGGTCAACCAGTACTTCCTGTGCGACCGTGGCCGCTTCGGCTATGGCTACGTCAACCGCACCGATCGCCCGCGCCAGCCCTTGCTGAGCCGTGGTCAGGAGCAGGTGCGCCTGAGCCTGGACGAGGCGC
This sequence comes from Pseudomonas ovata, assembly GCF_003131185.1. Lineage (GTDB taxonomy): Bacteria > Pseudomonadota > Gammaproteobacteria > Pseudomonadales > Pseudomonadaceae > Aquipseudomonas > Aquipseudomonas ovata. The sequence continues at coordinate 110,542 of NZ_QFFU01000016.1, forward strand.
TGGACACCGCCGCCGATCTGCTGCGTGGCCGCAACATCGTCGGCATCGGCTCGCCCCGTGCCAGCCTGGAAGGCAACTACGCGCTGCGCGAACTGGTCGGTGCCGAGCACTTCTACAGCGGCATGGAAGCCGGTGAGCTGGAGCGCGTGCGCCTGATCGTGCAGGTCCTGAACGACAGCCCGCTGCCGATTCCGAATCTGCGCGAGATCGAAGACCACGATGCTGTCTTCGTGCTTGGCGAAGACCTGACCCAGACCGCTGCCCGTGTGGCGCTGGCACTGCGCCAGGCCGTCAAGGGCAAGGCGCGTGACATGGCTGCGGCCATGAAAGTGCAACCGTGGCTGGATGCGGCCGTACGCAACATCGCCCAGGACGAGTTGAACCCGCTGTTCATTGCCAGCCTGGCCGAAACCCGCCTGGACGACGTGGCCGCCGAATGCGTGCATGCAGCGCCAGACGACCTGGCCCGCCTGGGCTTTGCCGTGGCCCATGCCATCGACGCCAGCGCCCCGGCCGTCGAAGGCCTGGAGCCTGAAGCGCGCGAACTGGTGCAGCGCATTGCCGATGCCCTGCTGGCCGCCAAGCGTCCGCTGATCATCTCCGGTGGTTCGCTGGGCTCAAAGGCCCTGATCGAAGCCGCCGCCAACATCGCCAAGGCGCTCAAGCTGCGCGACAAGCCAGGCTCGATCAGCCTGGTGGTGCCGGAAGCCAACAGCATGGGCCTGGCCCTGCTCGGTGGTGACTCGGTCAATGCCGCGCTGCAACAGGTGATCGACGGCAAGGCCGACGCCATCGTCGTACTGGAAAACGACCTGTACACCCGTGTCGATGCCGCCCTGGTCGATGCCGCCCTGAGCGCCGCCAAGGTGGTGATCGTGGCTGATCACCAGAAAACCGCCACCACCGACCGCGCCCACCTGGTCCTGCCGGCCGCCAGCTTCGCCGAAGGCGACGGCACCCTGGTCAGTCTGGAAGGCCGTGCCCAGCGTTTCTTCCAGGTCTTCGATCCGACCTACCTGGACGCCAGCATCCTGGTGCACGAAGGCTGGCGCTGGCTGCACGCGCTGCGTTCGACCCTGCTCAACCAGCCGGTGGACTGGACGCAACTGGACCAGGTCACTGAAGCCTGCGCCAACAGCACGCCGCGCCTGGCCGGTATCATCAACGCCGCGCCGTCCGCTTCGTTCCGCATCAAGGGCATGAAGCTGGCCCGCGAGCCACTGCGCTACAGCGGTCGTACGGCCATGCGCGCCAACATCAGCGTGCATGAACCGCGCACGCCGCAGGACAAGGACACCGCGTTCGCGTTCTCGATGGAAGGCTACTCGGGCTCGGCCGAACCGCGCCAGCAGGTGCCGTTTGCCTGGTCGCCGGGCTGGAACTCGCCGCAGGCCTGGAACAAGTTCCAGGATGAAGTAGGTGGCCATCTGCGTGCCGGTGACCCGGGCACGCGCCTGATCGAAAGCAATGGCGATGATCGCCTGAGCTGGTTCGGCGGCGTACCGCGTGCGTTCTCGCCCGCCCAGGGCACCTGGCAGGCCGTGCCGTTCTACCACTTGTTCGGCAGTGAGGAGAACTCCTCGAAAGCCGCCCCGGTACAAGAGCGCATTCCAGCAGCCTACGTGGCCCTGGCCAAGGCCGAGGCCGACCGCCTGGGTGTCAATGAAGGCGCTCTGCTGACGTTGAACGTAGCCGGCAAGACCCTGCGTCTGCCGCTGCGCATCAATGAAGAGCTGGGCACGGGTCTGGTCGGCTTGCCGGCAGGCCTGGCCGGTATTCCACCGGCATTCAGCGGCCAGGCCGTCGACGGCCTGCAGGAGGCAGCGCAATGAGCTGGTTCACCCCTGAAGTGATCGATGCAATCATCGCGGTGGTCAAGGCCATCGTGATCCTGCTGGCCGTGGTGGTCTGCGGCGCGCTGCTCAGCTTTGTCGAACGCCGCCTGCTGGGCTGGTGGCAGGACCGCTACGGGCCGAACCGTGTCGGCCCGTTCGGCATGTTCCAGATCGCCGCCGACATGCTCAAGATGTTCTTCAAGGAAGACTGGATGCCACCGTTTGCCGACAAGGTGATCTTCACCCTGGCACCGGTGGTGGCCATGAGCGCCTTGCTGATCGCCTTCGCGGTCATCCCCATCACCCCGACCTGGGGTGTGGCTGACCTGAACATCGGCTTGCTGTTCTTCTTTGCCATGGCAGGCCTGTCGGTGTACGCGGTGCTGTTCGCCGGCTGGTCGAGCAACAACAAGTACGCGTTGCTCGGCAGCCTGCGGGCCTCGGCCCAGACCGTGTCCTACGAAGTGTTCATGGGCCTGGCGCTGATGGGCATCGTGGTACAGGTCGGCTCGTTCAACATGCGCGACATCGTCGATTACCAGGCGCAGAACCTGTGGTTCATCATTCCGCAGTTCTTCGGTTTCTGTACCTTCTTCATCGCCGGCGTGGCCGTGACTCACCGTCACCCCTTCGACCAGCCGGAAGCGGAACAGGAACTGGCCGACGGTTACCACATCGAGTATGCCGGCATGAAATGGGGCATGTTCTTCGTCGGCGAGTACATCGGCATCGTACTGATCTCGGCGCTGCTGGTGACCCTGTTCTTCGGTGGCTGGCACGGCCCGTTCGGCCTGCTGCCACAGATCCCCTTCGTCTGGTTCGTCTTGAAGACCGCGTTCTTCATCATGCTGTTCATCCTGCTGCGCGCTTCGATTCCGCGCCCGCGCTATGACCAGGTGATGGATTTCAGCTGGAAATTCTGCCTGCCGCTGACCCTGATCAATCTGCTGGTGACTGCCGCGGTCGTGTTGCTCAACACGCCGGCAGGCTCGGTTCAGTGAGGTACTGATCCATGTTCAAATATATTGGCAACATCGTTAAGGGTACCGGTACCCAGTTGCGCAGCCTGGTCATGGTCTTCGGCCATGGTTTCCGCAAGCGTGACACCCTGCAATATCCGGAAGAAGCCGTGTACCTGCCGCCGCGCTATCGCGGCCGCATCGTCCTGACCCGCGACCCCGACGGCGAAGAACGCTGTGTGGCCTGCAACCTGTGCGCCGTGGCGTGCCCGGTCGGCTGCATTTCGTTGCAGAAGACCGAGGATGAAGTAGGTCGCTGGTACCCGGAGTTCTTCCGCATCAACTTCTCGCGCTGCATTTTCTGCGGCCTGTGTGAAGAAGCCTGCCCGACCACCGCGATCCAGCTTACGCCGGATTTCGAAATGGCTGACTTCAAGCGTCAGGACCTGGTGTACGAGAAGGAAGACCTGTTGATTTCCGGCCCCGGCAAGAATCCCGACTATAACTTCTATCGCGTTGCCGGCATGGCCATTGCCGGCAAGCCCAAGGGCTCCGCGCAGAATGAAGCCGAACCGATTAACGTCAAGAGCTTGCTGCCATAAGGAAGTACAGATGGAATTCGCTTTCTATTTCGCATCCGGTATTGCTGTGGTGTCGACCCTGCGGGTCATCACCAACACCAATCCGGTGCATGCCCTGCTCTACCTGATCATTTCGCTGATTGCCGTGGCCATGACTTTCTTCAGCCTCGGCGCACCTTTCGCCGGCGTGCTGGAAATCATCGCCTACGCCGGCGCCATCATGGTGTTGTTCGTGTTCGTGGTCATGATGCTCAACCTTGGGCCGGCTTCGGTCCAACAGGAACGCGCCTGGCTCAAGCCCGGCATCTGGGGAGGGCCGGTGTTTCTCGGCGGCCTGCTGCTCGCCGAATTGCTGTATGTGCTGTTCAGCAACCCGAGCGGTGCCGGCCTTGGCCACACCACCGTGGACGCCAAGGCCGTGGGTATCAGCCTGTTCGGCCCTTACCTGCTGGTCGTTGAACTGGCCTCGATGCTGTTGCTGGCAGCAGCCGTGACCGCATTCCACCTGGGCCGCAACGAGCCTCGTGAAGAAGGAGCCAAGCCATGAATGCTATTCCTCTCGAACATGGCCTGGCGGTTGCCGGTGTCCTGTTCTGCCTGGGCCTGGTCGGCCTGATGGTGCGGCGCAACATCCTTTTCGTGCTGATGAGCCTGGAAGTGATGATGAACGCAGCCGCCCTGGCATTTGTGGTGGCGGGTAGCCGTTGGGGCCAGCCGGATGGACAAGTGATGTTCATCCTGGTGATCAGCCTGGCGGCCGCCGAGGCCAGTATTGGCCTGGCGATCCTGATGCAGCTGTATCGCCGCTTCCACACTCTCGATATCGATGCTGCCAGCGAGATGCGCGGATGAACCTTCTTTTCCTGACTTTCGTATTTCCCCTGATCGGTTTCCTGCTGCTGTCGTTCTCGCGTGGACGCTTCTCGGAAAACCTCTCGGCGCTGATCGGCGTCGGTTCGGTCGGCCTGTCGGCCATCGTCACCGCCTGGATCATCTGGCAGTTCAACGTGGCACCACCGGAGGGCGGTCACTACACCCAGGTGTTGTGGCGCTGGATGGACGTCGACGGTTTCAGCCCCAACCTGGCGCTGTACCTGGACGGCCTGTCGGTGACCATGCTGGGCGTGGTGGTCGGCGTCGGCTTTCTGATCCACCTGTTTGCCTCGTGGTACATGCGCGGTGAAGAGGGCTACTCGCGCTTCTTCTCCTACACCAACCTGTTCATTGCCAGCATGTTGTTCCTGATCCTGGGCGACAACCTGCTGTTCATCTACTTCGGTTGGGAAGGCGTGGGCCTGTGCAGTTACCTGCTGATCGGCTTCTACTACAGCCATCGCAAGAACGGCGACGCGGCACTCAAGGCGTTCATCGTCACCCGTGTCGGTGACGTCTTCATGGCCATCGGCCTGTTCATCCTGTTCCAGCAACTGGGCACCCTGAACATCCAGGAACTGCTGGTACGGGCACCGGAGCACTTCAAGGCCGGTGACTTCTGGATCGTGCTGGCCACCCTGATGCTGCTGGGCGGTGCGGTCGGTAAATCGGCGCAATTGCCGCTGCAGACCTGGCTGGCGGACGCCATGGCCGGTCCGACGCCGGTTTCGGCGTTGATCCACGCGGCGACCATGGTGACCGCAGGCGTTTACCTGATCGCCCGGACCCACGGCCTGTTCGTCCTGGCGCCGGACGTCCTGCACCTGGTCGGCATTGTCGGTGGCGTCACCCTGGTGATGGCCGGCTTTGCAGCCCTGGTACAGACCGACATCAAGCGGATTCTCGCCTACTCGACCATGAGCCAGATCGGCTACATGTTCCTGGCCCTGGGCGTAGGTGCCTGGGAAGGCGCGATCTTCCACCTGATGACCCACGCGTTCTTCAAGGCCCTGCTGTTCCTGGCCTCTGGTGCGGTGATCGTGGCCTGCCATCACGAGCAGAACATCTTCAAGATGGGCGGCCTGTGGAAGAAGCTGCCACTGGCCTATGCCAGCTTCATCGTCGGGGGTGCCGCCCTGGCGGCCCTGCCGCTGCTGACAGCCGGTTTCTATTCCAAGGACGAGATTCTCTGGGAAGCCTTCGCCAGCGGTCACAACGGCTTGCTGTATGCCGGCCTGCTGGGTGCATTCATGACCTCGATCTACACCTTCCGCCTGATCTTTATCGCCTTCCATGGCGAGGCCAAGACCGAAGCGCATGCGGGCCACGGCATTTCGCATTGGCTGCCCCTGTCGGTGCTGATCGTGCTGTCGACCTTCGTCGGCGCCTTGATCACGCCGCCCCTGGCCGGTGTACTGCCACAAAGCGTCGGCCATGCCGGCGGCGATGCCAAGCACAGCCTGGAAATCGCCTCGGGAGCCATTGCCATCGCCGGTATCCTGCTGGCAGCGGTGTTGTTCCTGGGCAAGCGCACGCTGGTCACGGCCATCGCCAACAGTGGTATAGGGCGCCTGCTCTCGGCCTGGTGGTTCGCCGCCTGGGGCTTTGACTGGATCTACGACAAACTGTTCGTCAAGCCTTACCTGGCGATCAGCCATATGCTGCGCAGCGACCCGTTCGACCGCATCATTGGTCTGATCCCGCGTCTGGTCAAAGGCGGTCATGTGTCCATGAGCCGTACCGAAACCGGCCAGCTTCGTTGGTACGCCGCCTCGATCGCCGTGGGAGCCGTTCTGGTCCTGGGCGCTGTCCTGGTTGCGGTCTGACATGAACCTTGCGAATTTGCGAAAGGAATTGAGCCCGTCATGATTCTGCCTTGGCTAATCCTGATCCCCTTTATCGGCGGCCTGCTCTGCTGGTTGTGTGAGCGCGTCAGCGCCACACTGCCACGCTGGATCGCGCTGGCGACCATGTCCCTGCTGCTGGGCCTCGGCCTGTGGTTGTGGGCCACCGGTAACTACAGCCTGTCGCCGGCCCCCGGCGCGGCACCCCAGTGGACCCTGGAATTCCAGGCCGACTGGATCTCGCGCTTCGGCATCAGCCTGCACCTGGCCCTGGATGGCCTGTCGCTGCTGATGATCCTGCTCACCGGTCTGCTCGGCGTCCTGTCGGTGCTGTGCTCGTGGAAGGAAATCCAGCGCAAGGTCGGCTTCTTCCACCTGAACCTGATGTGGATCCTGGGCGGTGTGGTCGGCGTGTTTCTGGCCATCGACCTGTTCCTGTTCTTCTTCTTCTGGGAAATGATGCTGGTGCCGATGTACTTCCTCATCGCGCTCTGGGGTCATAGTTCGTCGGACGGCAAGAAGACCCGGATCTACGCGGCGACCAAGTTCTTCATCTTCACCCAGGCCAGTGGCCTGATCATGCTGGTGGCGATCCTGGGCCTGGTGCTGGTGCATTACAACCAGACCGGCACCCTGACCTTTGCCTATGCCGAGCTGCTCAAGACCCAACTGGCACCCGGCACCGAGTACATCCTGATGCTGGGCTTCTTCATCGCCTTCGCGGTGAAGCTGCCGGTGGTGCCGCTGCACTCCTGGCTGCCTGACGCTCACGCCCAGGCACCGACCGCAGGCTCTGTCGACCTGGCGGGTATCCTGTTGAAGACCGCGGCCTATGGCCTGTTGCGTTTTGCACTGCCGCTGTTCCCCAACGCCTCGGCCGAGTTTGCGCCGATCGCCATGACCCTGGGCCTGATCGGTATCTTCTACGGTGCCTTCCTGGCGTTTGCGCAGAGCGATATCAAGCGCCTGATCGCGTTCTCCAGCGTCTCGCACATGGGTTTCGTGCTGATCGGTATCTACTCGGGCAGCCAGCAGGCCCTGCAGGGCGTGGTGATCCAGATGATCGCCCACGGCGTGTCGGCAGCGGCGCTGTTTATCCTCAGCGGTCAGCTGTATGAGCGCCTGCATACCCGTGACATGCGCCAGATGGGTGGCTTGTGGTCGCGTATCCCTTACCTGCCGGCCATCAGCCTGTTCTTTGCGGCCGCGTCCCTGGGCCTGCCGGGCACCGGTAACTTCGTTGGTGAGTTCCTGATCCTGCTGGGCAGTTTCGTGCATTCGCCATGGATCACGGCCATTGCCACCTCCGGCCTGGTGTTCGGTTCGGTCTATTCGTTGATCATGATCCACCGCGCTTACTTCGGTCCTTCCAGTTCCGAACAGGTCTACAAAGGCATGGATGCGCGGGAAATGCTCATGGTGCTGGGGCTTGCCGTCCTGCTGATCGTGCTCGGGGTCTACCCGCAGCCGTTCCTGGACACGTCGGCGGCGACCATGCACGGCGTGCAGCAATGGCTTGGCACTGCCTTCACTCAACTCGCTTCGGCCCGGTAAGAGCGCTATGGACCTGACGATTCAACACTTTATTGCGCTTGGCCCCCTGCTGATCACCAGTATCACCATCGTGGTGGTGATGCTGGCCATCGCATGGCGGCGCAATCACTCGCAAACCTTCCTGCTCAGCGTGGCCGGCCTGAACCTGGCACTGCTGTCGGTCTACCCGGCGCTGAAAGTCGCACCACTGGTGGTCACGCCCTTGCTGCACGTAGACGCATTCGCCTGCTTCTACATGGCACTGATCCTGGCCTCGACCCTGGCCTGCGTGACCATGGCTCACGCCTATCTGGGTGATGACAAGGTCGGCTACCCGGGCAACCGCGAAGAGCTGTACCTGCTGATCCTGCTGGCCGCCGCCGGTGGCATGGTGCTGGTCTGTGCACAGCACCTTGCAGGTCTGTTCATTGGCCTGGAGCTGCTGTCGGTGCCGGTCTATGGTCTGGTGGCCTACGCCTTCTTCAACAAGCGCTCGCTCGAAGGCGGCATCAAGTACATGGTGTTGTCGGCCGCCGGCTCTGCGTTTCTGCTGTTCGGCATGGCGTTGCTGTATGCCGAGTCTGGCAGCCTGAGCTTCGACGGCATCGGCAAGGCGCTGGCAGCCACCGGCCTGCCAAGCCCGATCGCCAGCCTGGGCCTGGGCATGATGGTCGTGGGCCTGGCCTTCAAACTGTCGCTGGTGCCTTTCCACCTGTGGACGCCGGATGTCTACGAAGGCGCCCCGGCGCCGGTGGCCGCGTTCCTGGCCACGGCCAGCAAAGTGGCGGTCTTCGCGGTGCTGGTGCGTTTGTTCCAGATCTCGCCGGTGGCCAGCAGCGGTGTGCTGGAAACCGTGCTGGCCGTGGTGGCCGTTGCCTCGATCCTGGTCGGCAACCTGCTGGCCCTGGTGCAGAACAACCTCAAGCGTCTGCTGGGTTACTCCTCGATTGCCCACTTCGGTTACCTGATGATCGCCCTGGTGGCGAGCAAGGGCATGGCCGTCGAAGCCATCGGCGTGTACCTGACCACTTACGTGCTGACGTCGCTGGGCAGCTTCGGTGTCATCACCATGATGTCCTCGCCTTACAGCGGTCGTGATGCCGATGCGATGTTCGAATACCGCGGCCTGTTCTGGCGCCGTCCGTACCTCACCGCCGTCATGACCCTGATGATGCTGTCGCTGGCCGGTATCCCGCTCACCGCAGGCTTTATCGGCAAGTTCTACATCATTGCCAGCGGCGTCGAGTCGCAGCTGTGGTGGCTGGTGGGCGCACTGGTGCTGGGCAGTGCCATCGGCGTGTTCTATTACCTGCGGGTGATGGTCACCATGTACCTGGTGGACAACAAGATGCCGCGCCACGATGCTGCCTTCAACTGGGCACAGCGTACCGGTGGCGTGATGCTGCTGGCCGTGGCGATCATGACCTTCGTACTGGGCGTGTACCCGCAACCGCTGCTGGATCTGGTCATCAGCTCCGGGCTGCATGTGCCGGGCTGATTGTTCGCTGCATAAAAAACCCTGCTATCGAAGCAGGGTTTTTTTTCGCCGCCAGATTGCTCAACCCGGCAGTTGGATGCGCTTCTTGGTTTCGGTGAACAGAGCCCAGCACGAGATGAACAGGGCTGCGATCAAAGGGCCGATGACGAAGCCATTGAGGCCGAATACCGACATGCCGCCCAGGGTGCTGATCAGGATCAGGTAGTCGGGCATGCGGGTATCCCTGCCGACCAGCACGGGGCGCAGCACGTTGTCGACCATGCCGATGACCAGCACACCGAACAATGTCAGCACCACGCCTTGCCAGATCATCCCGCTGGCCACGAAGTACACCGCCACGGGTGCCCAGACGATGCCTGCACCGACCGCTGGCAACAGCGACAGAAACGCCATGATCACCGCCCAGAGCAAGGCGCTGGGAATGTCCAGGAACCAGAAGATCAGACCGCCCAGGGCGCCTTGGGTCACCGCCACCAGGACATTGCCCTTGACCGTGGCACGCACCACCCGGTTGAACTTCAGTTGCAGGCGACGCTTGTGCTGTTCGGCCAGAGGCACGGCATTGCGGATCTTGCGCACCAGTTCCTGGCCATCGCGCAGGAAGAAAAACAACAGGTACAGCATGATGAAGAAGCCCACCACGAAATCGAACGTGCCCTGGCCAAAGCTGAACGCCTGGGTGGCCAGGTACTGGCTGCCTTGCATGGCGCCCTTGGCAATCTTGTCACGCAGGCCGTTGAAATCGCCCATGCCCATGCGGTCGAGCAGGTTTTGCCCGGACGCCGGCAGCATGCCCTTGAACTCGTTCAGGTAGCTGGCAATGTCCAGTTGGCCGCTTTCGATATTCTTGTAGAGCAGTGCCCCTTCCTGAACCAGCATGGCGCTGATCACGATGACCGGCAAAATGGCAATGATCAGGCATATGGTCAGGGTAATCAGGCTGGTCTGGTTACGCGACCGGCCAAAGCGCAGTTGCAGGCGCCGTTGCAGGGGCGAAAAGATGATCCCCAGGATCACGGCCCAGAATACGGCACCGTAGAACGGCAGCAGGATCCAGATAAAGGCAATGGTGACCAGTGTCACTAACAACAGCAGGGTCTTGTTTTGCAGGTTGGTTTCGTTCATGTCTCATCCATGTCGTCAGGACGGGCGCTATGCTCGCTCTAGAGCCTTAGTCAGCCGGGACAGATACGAGTGCCGTAGGTAATGGCAATTCGCTGGATTTAACAGGAACGGCGGGGGCCGGAGCACCCGCACCGTTTGGATTCAGACCCGGAACTGTGTCGCCAGGGCACCCAGGCGCTGGCCCAGTTCGGCCAGGCTGCGCGAAGTCTGTGCACCCTGACGGGTTTCATCGGCAACACTGTCCACGGCCACGGCGATCTGGTGCACGCTGCGGTTGATCTCTTCGGCCACGGCTGTCTGTTCTTCGGCAGCACTGGCGATCTGGGCATTCATCGCGTTGATGGTCGCGATCAGTTCACCGATGGTGACCAGCGAACGGCCGGCCTCATTGGCCTGCACCGAGGTGCCGTCGCCAGCTTCACTGGAGCGGCGCATGGCCCCGACCGCCTCGGAAGTGCCCTGCTGCAAACGGGCAATCATCGCCTGGATTTCCTGGGTGCTTTGCTGGGTGCGACTGGCCAGGGCCCGGACTTCGTCGGCCACGACTGCAAAGCCACGCCCGGCCTCCCCTGCCCTCGCGGCTTCAATGGCCGCATTGAGGGCCAACAGGTTGGTCTGCTCGGCAATGGAACGAATGACACCGAGTACACTGACGATCGAGGAAACATCCTGCTGCAGGCTGTCGAGTGAGACACCGCTCTTGCGGATGTCATCGACCAACGAGTGAATCTGCGCGATGCTGCCGTCGACCACACGTTTGGCCGCACGGCCTTGCTCGTCGGTCTGTTGTGCTGCGGTGGAGGCATTCTGCGCGCTCTTGGCGACTTCCTGGGCGGCAGCGGACATCTGGTTGATGGCGGTGGCCACCTGGTCGGTTTCGTAGCGCTGCCGGTCCATGGCCACCTCTGAACGCTGCGCCTGCGATGACACCTCGGCCACCAGCCCTGTCAGTTGCGTGGTCACTTCGGTCATCTGCCGCACCAAGCCATGAATCTTGTCGACGAAGCGGTTGAAGGAGCCGGCCAGTTCGCCCAACTCATCCTGGCTGGTGATTTTCAGGCGTTTGGTCAGGTCACCCTCACCGGCGGCAATGTCGTCCAGATTGGCCTTCATCAGGCGCAAGGGACGCAACAGGGTGCCGCTGACCACGACACCCACCATGCTGATGATCACCAGCAGCAGTACGGTGATGCCGACAATGCTGTAGAGCATTTCCTGCAAGCGGGCCTCGATGCCTTGCCGGACCAGGACGACCTGCGCTTCGATACCGTCCAGGTTGACCGCGCTGCCCACTATCAGGTCCCATTTGGGCAGGTATTCGGTGTAGCCCACCTTCGGCACCGGTTCGGTCTTGCCTGGCAGGGCGGAGGCGTAGCGCACATAGTGAGTGCCGTTCTTGGCCACAGCAACCAGTTCGCGATTCAGATAAATGCCATTGGGGTCGCGGACATCATTGAAGCTTTTGCCCAGCCCATCGGTGCTGTTGCTTCGAAAGATGCGAATCACCTCGGAGTTGTAGCCGAACAGGTAGCCATCCTTGCCGTAGCTGACGGCCGAAAACAACTTGATGGCGCTGGCCTTGGCGGTCTCGTCCCCCGGCGCTGCCGCGTCGTACATCGGCTTGATGGCACTGATGGCAATCGACACATGATCCTTGAGGTTGGTCTTGGCTTCTTCAAGCAGGCGCTCACGTGTATCGCTGACTTCCAGCTCGGCTTGTTGCTGGAGAATATAGACCGTGGCAGCGCTGATGATCAGAGCGAACAACAGCACAGGCACGACGGCCAGTAACAGCACTTTGGCTTTGAGATTTAGACGCATGAGAAATGCCTTGTGGTTATTGTTGTTGTAAAAACCCAAGCTCTTGAGTGGTTATCGGCTCCTGTGCTGACAGGTTGAGGGATTTGAAGATTGAAAACGCTCAATGGCAGGTGTTCAGGATGAAAGGCGCTCCGGCAGATCAATGCGTACCTGCAAGCCCCCCATCGGACTTGCCAGCAACTGTAATGTGCCTCCCCAGGCTTCGACGATGTCGCGCACAATTCCCAACCCCAAGCCGTGCCCGCGGGTCTGCTCATCCAGGCGTGTGCCGCGGCTGAAGACCGCCTCGCGGCGCGACTCGGGAATTCCCGGTCCATCGTCCTCGACCAGCAGCCAGGTGCCCCGAGGGCTCTGGCCCAGGCCCAGGCGCACTTCACTGTCGGCCCATTTACAAGCGTTGTCCAGCAGGTTGCCGAGCAGCTCAAGCAGGTCCTCGCGATCCCAGAGCAGAAACAACCCTGCGGGTACCTCATAGGTCAGTTGCAGGTGTTCGCCGTGAATCATCTGCAGGGTGGAAAACAGCCCCGGCAGTTCCAGGTCGCAGTCGAAACGGGCACCCGGCAAGGCATCGCCAGACAGGCGGGCACGATTGAGTTCACGCTCAAGACGTTGCTGGATCTGTTGAAGCTGCTCTCGCAGCGTCTTGCGCAATGCGGGATGGGTATCCAGTTGCTGACTGGACGCCAGGCTGAGCATGACCGCCAAAGGTGTCTTCAAAGCATGGCCAAGATTGCCCAATGCGTTACGCGAGCGCTTTAGGCTGTCTTCGGTATGGATCAACAGGTGATTGATCTGGTCGACCAGAGGCGCAAGTTCCAGCGGCACCTGATTATCCAGTTGCGAGCGTTGCCCTTGCTGCAGTTGGGAAATCTGCTCGCGGACGACGTTGAGCGGACGCAGCGCCCGACGCACGGTGACGCGCTGCAGGATAAGCACGAGGATCAATGCCGCCAGGCCCAGCCCCATGCCGATCTGCTGCATGCGCTGGAAGCTCTTGCGTACCGGCGTGTAGTCTTGGGCCACGGTAATGGATATGGGCTGGCCGAACTTGCGATAGTCGGCCGTCAGCATCAACAGCGACTGGCCGGTATTACCCAGCTCAAGATTGGCATGCAGGCCGTTGGCTTGCGGCTGTGGCAATTCAAAGTCCCACAATGACCGCGAGCGCCAGTGCCCATCGGCAAAATCGACGCGAAAATAGTGCCCGGAGAAAGGCCTGTGATAGGCACCCGACAACCGCTGCTCATCCAGCTGAAAGCCTGCCGGACCACGCACCAGCGCGGCCAGCAGGTTTTCACTCTCATTACGTAAGCCGGACTCCAGATAACGCTGCAGGCCCACCTCGAACAGCCACAGGCTGGTCTGCGCCATAATCAAGCCAATCACCAGCATGACGGCGATCAGGCCAAGGCTCAGGCGACGCTGGATCGACCTCAAGCGTCCGTTCCGCCGAACAGATAGCCCTGGCCACGGCGGGTTTCGATCACGGCCCGGCCCAGTTTGCGCCGCAGATGATTGACGTGCACCTCGATGACATTGGAGTCGCGCTCGTTCTCGCCATCGTAGAGATGCTCGGACAGATGGCTCTTGGACAGGATCTGCTCGGGGTGCAGCATGAAATAGCGCAACAGGCGAAACTCGGCGGACGTGAGCTGGATGTCGACGCCGTCACGCGATACGGATTGCCGGCCTTCATCCAAATGCCAGCCTGCCGATTCCAGTTTCGGTTGATTGGCCAAGCCTCGTGCACGACGCAGCAATCCCTGAATACGCAGTTGCAGCTCTTCAGGGTGAAAAGGCTTGGTCAGGTAATCATCGGCCCCGGCCTTGAGCCCTTCGATACGCTCCGACCACGAGCCGCGGGCGGTGAGTACCAGGACCGGCGTGGCGAGGCCGTTGGAACGCCAATGCGCCAGGACTTCCAGGCCGGGTACGCCAGGCAATCCAAGATCGAGCACAATCAGGTCGTAGGGCTCGCTCAGGCCCTGGTACTGGGCATCCCGGCCATCAGCCAGCCAGTCCACTGCATAGCCTTGTCGTGTCAGCGTCGATAAAAGCTCATCGGCAAGCGGGACATGGTCTTCCACCAGCAGCAACCGCATCAGTCATCTTCCTCATCTTTAAGCAGTCGACTATCGCGGGCATCGAACTTGAGTTCGCGAACAATGCCCTGGGTTGTCAGCAGCTCGAATTCGTAGACGTAGATTCCGTTTTTCTCTTCCAGTTCGGCCTCCAGCAGGCGCGAGCCAGGATGACGCGCCAGAGCTTGCTCGATGAACTGTTCCAGCGGCAGGATAATGCCACGCTGGCGCAGTTGCAGGGCCTCGTCCTGGTCCAGATCCCGCGCTTGAGCACATGTACACACTGCAATCAGCCCGAACAGGGCCAAGTGACGCTTGTTGAAGCTCATTAGTCATCCTGATGATTCTTGCGAATCTTGCCGGTTGCGGCATCGATTTCCAGATCCCAATCAACCCCCTTGGCATCACGCAGGTCGAGTTGGTACACATATTTACCGTATTCGTTTTCCAGCTCGGTGTCGGTAATGGTGGCACCCGGGTGGGCTGCCAATGCTACGGCGTTGAGCTTTTCAAACGACTGAATGATACCGGTCCCTTGAAGCCTCAGCGCTTCGTCCGGCCCGATGTCATGTGCGACAGCGAGTGTGGCGGTCATGGCTAGGACAGGGATGCCCAGCCGTGTTGCAAACGTTTTCATCATTGGCTCCATGAGTGGAATGGCTATTCACGGGTCCTACGATAGCGCTGCCAACTTAACTCAAACTGAATGGTTCTGGCCACCTGCCATCAACCTTGAGCGGTACGTGCGCGTGGTGCTCATGGTGTTTCAGGTCTTTGCTGTTAAACTCGCTTCCTGCATTTCGTTTATAGAGTCAAGATTTTGGAAATTTTCAAGGAATTTACTTTCGAGTCCGCACACCGCCTTCCCCACGTCCCTGAAGGTCATAAGTGCGGGCGCCTGCACGGGCACTCGTTCCGGGTCGGTATCCATCTGTCTGGTCCGGTTGATCCTCATACCGGCTGGATCAGGGATTTTTCCGAGATAAAAGCGATCTTCAAGCCGTTGTATGAGCGCCTGGATCACAACTATCTCAATGACATTCCCGGTCTGGAAAACCCGACCAGTGAAAACCTGGCGAAGTGGATATGGGTTGAGCTCAAGCCACTGCTGCCAGAGCTTAGCGCTATCAGAATCCACGAAACCTGCACCAGCGGCTGCGAATATCGTGGTGATTGAGTGGTTCGTTTGTAACAAGACCGCCTCTTGAGGCGGTTTTTTTGTATCAACAAAAACTGCCACCTGAGCGGATACTTTCCTTCGCGCAAAGCAAAACCCCCGATCGCAAAGCGATCAGGGGTTCTGGGTTTGAATCTTGACGATGACCTACTCTCACATGGAGAAGCTCCACACTACCATCGGCGATGCATCGTTTCACTGCTGAGTTCGGGATGGGATCAGGTGGTTC
>NZ_QFFU01000017.1 GCF_003131185.1 Pseudomonas ovata
TTCAAGGCCTGACAGGGATCTTGTGGGAGCGACCAGCAGTCGCGAAAGGGTCGGTACATTCACCCTCTTAAGTGCCTGCCACGCGACATTCGCGACCGTGGGTCGCTCCCACAGGTTTTGCGTCTGGCCCCTATTCAAGGCCTGACAGGGATCCTGTGGGAGCGACCAGCGGTCGCGAAAGGGTCGGTACATTCACCCTCTTAAGTGCCTGCGACGCTGCCTTGGCGACCGTGGGTCGCTCCCACGGGTTCAGTCATTCGTCGCCCGGCAGGTCGAACTGGTCCTTGATGTAGCGGATTTCGGTTCGACCATGCGCCGCCGGCTGGCCGTCTTCGCCCAGGTTGACGAAGACCATCTTCTCCACCGTCAGGATGCTCTTGCGGGTGATCTTGTTGCGCACCTGGCAACGCAGGGTGATCGAGGTGCGGCCGAACTCGGTGGCGGTGATGCCCAGCTCGATGATGTCGCCCTGGCGCGAGGCGCTGACGAAGTTGATCTCCGAGATGTACTTGGTCACCACCCGCTGGTTGCCCAGTTGCACGATGGCGTAGATCGCCGCTTCCTCGTCGATCCAGCGCAGCAGGCTGCCACCGAACAGCGTGCCGTTGGGGTTGAGGTCCTCGGGCTTCACCCATTTGCGGGTATGAAAATTCATGCTTGCTCCTGACATCCGACCTAAAGATGCCAGCCATCATGGCAGAGCACGGCGGTCCTGTGAAAAGCCTTTGTCAAACACCCCCCTCGATTCGCCAGGCCCTGGCCTGCGCGACGGTCGTGGAAGTCCAGAGCGTGACCGGCAAGCGGTTGCGCGATTGATACCCGCTGATGATGGCCTCCAGCGCCTCATTGACCTCGCTTGCCGTGCTCGCCTGCAACAGCTGTTGATCGGCACGCAGCAGCAGCTCGGTATTGGCCTGGGTCTGCCAGAGCAGGTGCAGCGATGGAAAGATCAGCGCCTTTCTGATGTTGCCGGCAATCACCCGGATCTCGCGCTGGCGCCGCTCGACCTGCGCCGCCACCAGCACCGACGACTGCACCGGCACCTCACGCAGGCCCTCGAGCAGCCGCTTGAAGGCCTGCCGTTCATGACGGTTCAGTTGCAGCGCCAGCCACTGCGTGTCCGCCGGGCTGCGAACCTGGGCATCAAGATTTGCAAGGGCTGCCGCGATGGCGTCCGTCAGCGTCACGCCGGCCTCGCTGTCGAGTGCGGCGATGGCCGCCTCAAGCAGTGCCAGCCGTTCGTGCGCGGTGCGGCGCCAGGCCAGCGTCTGCGTGACCCCGGGCACTTCGGTGCTGCGCGCAACACTGGCGAGCATGTCGTCGTCCAGGCTTTGCAGCGCGGCCTCCAGTGAGTCGAAATCGTAACCCTCGCGCTGCACGGCGCGCTCGGCCAGGTGCGTCCTGACCGCCTGTTCCAACTGTTCTTGCAGGTGATTGCGAAGCTCCGGGCTCATGGTGAAATTCAGCGTGCCGTTCAAGGCACCGGTGAAATCACCACGCTCGGTGCGCAACGGCACCACCACGGTCTGCGCCGCCAGGCGCTTGAGGCCCAGGTTCTGCCACTCGCGCTGCGCTGACACCGGTGCCCCGGCCAGCCAGTCGGCGAGGAAGGTGGTCAGGCCACCGCGCGTGTTGCCTGCCTGGCCCTGCTCGAACGTCAGGATCAGCATGTCGGCGCTCGACAACAGGTCGGTGCCCAGCTCCGGGTCGAGCAGTTGCGGCACCGGGGTGTTGAGCAGCACGCCACCGTCCTGGAAGAAGGTCAGCTCGTCGAACACCTGGAAATCCAGCCCTTCCTGCCCCGGCTGGCGAAACACCACGGGCAGGGCAGCCGAGACGTGCGCGGCCACCGCGATGTCCAGGTCGGGGGTCAGGGCCGCACCGAACACCACCAGTTGCGGTGCGCCGGCAAACATCGCCGTGCCGGTAATGGTGAGCTGCTTGATCTGCGCAATATACCGGTTGAGCAACGCAAGGTCGGCGAAGGTCACCGCGCCCTCGGCTTGCAAGCGCTTGCGCACGGCCTGCACCTCGGACGGGTGCGTGTCGGTAATCAGCGCCAGCACCGCCGTACGGGCCTGCTCGCGGATCAGCGCTTCCAGTGGCAGCGCTGCCGACTGCAGGCGTGGCAACACGCCCAGCAGCAGGTGGGTAAAGCTGCCGGCCGTGCCGGGCAGGATAGCGTCTGCGCGCTCACCCAGTCGGGCCAGGCCGTGTTGCAGCCAGCCGATACTCTGGTCGCTGCTGTCGAGCAGGGCCAGCAGGTCGGTGTTGTCGCTCAGTTCATCAAAGGGCGCGGCCGGCATGCCCGAGGCAATCAGCGCCGCCATGATCGCGCCGGCCGAAGATCCGTGCACCGACTCGATCCCGGGCAATACCCCAAGGCGCTCCAGCGCGGTCAGCGCACCCGAATAGGCAAAGCCCTTGGCGCCGCCGCCGCTGAGAATCAGCTTGCGGATCGGCGGCCTGTCCAGTTCAAGGCGGGCGATGCCATTTTCATGGATCGCCAGTGTGATCCGGCGACGGCCCGCCTGTTCGACGATCAGGGTGGGTGACGACTCAAGTCCTTTCGGGGTGCTGTTCACGGTGCGGTTCCTTGCACGCTGGATGAACCACGACGATAAAGCCCCGACCGGCACCGGATGCGGTACAAGAATATTTTCCCATCCGTCATCCGGCGCAGTGCCCTGTGCAGAAAAACTTTGGAACAATCGTCCGCACGGCTATACTGCACACCGTTTTCAAACGGTCATCAATTCTCGATACCGTTCCCGCCACCTGTCCGAGGGGCGCTGCAGCAGGTTTACCCTGTCAGGCTCGGATGGGGCGTTGTCTGACAGGCTGATCCCTCAGCCGGCAGGCCTTTAACGCACAACGGCGCCCATTCGCATTTACTTGGAATGGAGACTCTTCAATGAGCGCTGTAAACACGCCTGCCGATTTCAACGACTTCAAGGTCGCCGACATCTCCCTGGCTGCCTGGGGCCGCCGCGAAACCATCATCGCCGAATCGGAAATGCCGGCCCTGATGGGTCTGCGCCGCAAGTACGCCGGTGAGCAGCCGCTCAAGGGCGCCAAGATCATCGGCTGCATCCACATGACCATCCAGACCGCCGTGCTGATCGAGACCCTGGTTGCCCTGGGTGCCGAAGTACGCTGGTCGTCGTGCAACATCTTCTCCACCCAGGACCAGGCCGCTGCCGCCATCGCTGCTGCCGGTGTGCCTGTGTTCGCCTGGAAAGGCGAAACCGAAGAAGAATACGAGTGGTGCATCGAGCAGACCATCCTCAAGGATGGCCAGCCATGGGACGCCAACATGATCCTTGACGACGGCGGCGACCTGACCGAGATCATCCACAAGAAATACCCGGCGATGCTGGACAGGATCCACGGCGTCACCGAAGAGACCACCACGGGCGTGCACCGCCTGCTGGACATGCTGGCCAAGGGCGAACTGAAGATCCCGGCCATCAACGTCAACGACTCGGTGACCAAGAGCAAGAACGACAACAAGTACGGCTGCCGTCACAGCCTCAACGACGCCATCAAGCGCGGCACCGACCACCTGTTGTCGGGCAAGCAGGCGCTGGTGATCGGCTACGGTGACGTGGGCAAGGGCTCGGCCCAGTCGCTGCGTCAGGAAGGCATGATCGTCAAGGTCACTGAAGTCGACCCGATCTGCGCCATGCAGGCCTGCATGGACGGTTTCGAACTGGTTTCGCCGTTCATCGACGGTGAGAACGACGGCACCGAAGCGAGCATCGACAAGGCCCTGCTGGGCAAGATCGACCTGATCGTGACCACCACCGGCAACGTCAACGTGTGCGATGCCAACATGCTCAAGGCCCTGAAAAAGCGCGCCGTGGTGTGCAACATCGGTCACTTCGACAACGAAATCGACACCGCTTTCATGCGCAAGAACTGGGCATGGGAAGAAGTGAAGCCACAGGTGCACAAGATCCACCGCACCGGCACTGGCGCGTTCGACCCACAGAACGACGACTACCTGATCCTGCTGGCCGAAGGTCGCCTGGTGAACCTGGGCAACGCCACCGGCCACCCAAGCCGCATCATGGACGGCTCGTTTGCCAACCAGGTGCTGGCGCAGATCTTCCTGTTCGGGCAGAAGTACGCCGACCTGTCGCCGGCCCAGAAAGCCGAGCGTTTGACTGTCGAAGTGCTGCCCAAGAAGCTGGACGAAGAAGTCGCCCTGGAAATGGTGCGTGGCTTCGGTGGCGTCGTGACCAAGCTGACCAAGACCCAGGCCGACTACATCGGCGTGACCGTCGAAGGTCCGTTCAAGCCACACGCTTACCGCTACTGATCATTTAGCAGCTGCCCGCGCAGGGGCGGATTCATCCGTGATGCGTTTTGCGGATGAATCCGCTCCTGCAGGTGTGCGTCAGGCTTTGAAGGTTATCGCTCATGTCCCAGAAACACGTCTACAGCTTCGAGTTCTTCCCCACCAAGACCGATGCCGGCCAGGAAAAACTGTTGAGCGTTGCTCGGCAGTTCAGCGCCTGCTCGCCGGAATTCTTTTCGTGCACCTACGGTGCCGGCGGTTCGACCCGTGACCGGACCCTCAACACCGTGCTGCAACTGCAGAACGAGGTCAAGGTTCCCGCCGCCCCGCACCTGTCGTGCGTCGGCGACAGCAAGGATGACCTGCGCGGTCTGCTGGCCGAGTACAAGGCCGCTGGCATCAAGCGCATCGTGGCCCTGCGCGGCGACCTGCCTTCGGGCATGGGCCTGGTCAGCGGCGACTTGCGTCACGCCAACGACCTGGTGAGCTTCATCCGCGAAGAAAGCGGTGATCATTTCTACATCGAAGTCGCCGCCTACCCCGAGATGCACCCCCAGGCGCGCAACCTCGAAGACGACATCGCCAACTTCGTGCGCAAGGTCAAGGCCGGCGCCAGCAGCGCGATCACCCAGTACTTCTTCAACGCCGACAGCTATTTCTACTTCGTCGAGCGCGTGCGCAAGGCGGGCGTGGAGATTCCGATCGTGCCCGGCATCATGCCGATCACCAACTACAGTAAGCTGGCGCGTTTTTCGGACGCCTGCGGAGCGGAAATCCCGCGCTGGATCCGCAAGCAGCTGGAAGCCTACAACGACGACAGCGCCAGCATCCAGGCGTTCGGCGAGCAGGTCATCACCGAGATGTGCGAGAAGCTGCTGCAAGGCGGCGCGCCGAGCCTGCACTTCTACACGTTGAACCAGGCCGAGCCGAGCCTGGCGATCTGGAAGAACCTCGAGTCGTCACGCTGAGGTTGTGTCTGATGGCCCCGAAGCATTGCTTCGGGGCCACACTCCTGATAAAACCGTTGGGCAGCCGGAAACAAGCACAGCGTAGTGGCTCTGTTATACTCCGGCCTTCCCGCCAGGCTTACGCCCGGACGCTGGGTCTTGCAAAAGGCATCTCGATCACGCCGATGCAGTCACGAGATGGATTTCCGACCCCGCTGCACCGGACGCGATCGCGTTCCTCATATGCTCCTGAAAACCGCGACCCCACATGTCGTCGCAGGTCAAAGCAGCCCGAACGTCATTGCGCCAGGCACGATTTCCCTGAGCACAAGCTCCAACCAGAACAGGATTTCTCATGTCCTTTGCCTCCCTCGGTCTCTCCGAGGCTCTAGTCCGCGCTGTCGAAGCGGCGGGCTATACCCAGCCTACTCCCGTGCAACAGCGGGCCATTCCCGCCGTGTTGCAAGGTCGCGACCTGATGGTGGCGGCGCAGACAGGTACTGGTAAAACCGGTGGTTTCGCCCTCCCGATTCTGGAGCGCCTGTTTCCCAACGGTCACCCGGACAAATCCCAGCGTCATGGCCCGCGCCAGCCGCGCGTACTGGTCCTGACCCCGACCCGTGAACTGGCCGCACAAGTGCACGACAGCTTCAAGCTGTATGCCCGCGACCTCAAGTTCGTCAGCACCTGCGTGTTCGGCGGTGTCGGCATGAATCCCCAGATCCAGGCCCTGTCCAAGGGCGTCGACGTCCTGGTTGCCTGCCCGGGTCGCCTGCTCGACCTGGCCGGCCAAGGCAATGTCGACCTGTCCCACGTTGAAATCCTGGTGCTGGACGAAGCCGACCGGATGCTCGACATGGGCTTTGTGCACGACGTCAAGAAGGTCCTGGCACGCCTGCCGGCCAAGCGCCAGAACCTGTTGTTCTCGGCGACCTTCTCCAACGACATCACGGCCCTGGCCGGCAAGCTGCTGCATGACCCCGAGCGCATCGAAGTCACGCCGCCCAACACCACGGTCGAGCGCATCGAACAGCGTGTGTTCCGCCTGGCAGCCAGCCACAAGCGTGCCCTGCTCGCCCACCTGATCACCCAGGGTGCATGGGAGCAGGTGCTGGTGTTCACCCGCACCAAGCACGGCGCCAACCGCCTGGCCGAGTACCTCGACAAGCACGGGCTGAGCGCCGTGGCGATCCACGGCAACAAGAGCCAGAACGCCCGCACCAAGGCCCTGGCCGACTTCAAAGCCGGCGAAGTACGGATCATGGTCGCCACCGACATCGCCGCCCGCGGCCTGGACATCGATCAGTTGCCGCATGTGGTCAACTTCGAACTGCCCAATGTCGATGAAGACTATGTGCACCGTATCGGCCGTACCGGCCGGGCCGGTCGCAGCGGCGAGGCGATCTCGCTGGTTGCACCGGACGAAGAAAAACTGCTCAAGAGCATTGAGCGCATGACCCGCCAGAAGATCGCCGACGGCGACCTGGCCGGTTTCGATGCTTCCAAGGTCGAGGCCGAAAAGCCTGAAACCCGCGAGCCACGCCCACAGCGCAACACCCGTAGCGGCCGTGCCGAAGGCGCCGACAAAGGCGAAAAGGGAAGCGGCGGCCGTCGCGATAAAGGCAAAGACAAAGGGCGTGACAGCAAGAGCAAGGACAAGCCGGCCGTAGCCGCCGCTCCCGGTGAGCGTCCGGCGCGCCCGCCACGCGAAAAAAAACCGCGTGAAGGCACCGCCCGCACCCAGCCACAGCCGCAACAGCAGGCGTCCGCTGCACCTCGTGCCCCGGCCAACCGCGACCCGGAAGTGTTCCTGGATGACGAGGTCGACAACTTCGGCAACCGCGCCGACTACGTCAGCCCTTACCAGGGCAAGTCCCAGGGCCGTGGCCGTCGTCCGGGCGCCGCGCCTGCCGCCGGCACCGGTGCTGCCCGTCCGCAGGGCCAGGCACCGCGCAGCAACACACCACGTCCGGCGGGTGCTGGCGCCGGTGCAGGTGCTGGCAAGCGCACCAGCAATGGCCCGCGCACCGGTGCACCGCGCAACAACGCCCCGCGTGACCGTCAGGCCCGTGAAGAGCCCGCCGTTCGCCCGCCGGAGCGTCAGTCGCAACAGCCGAAAATCGTGCACAAGGAATCGAAGATCGATCGTTTCCCGTCCGCCGAACTGCTCGACGAAGTGCCAAACCGCCCACGCGGTGAAAAACCGGCCCTGCTGACCCGCAACCGCGACAGCTAAAACCGGAGCACCCGACCTGTAGGAGCGCGCTTGCCCGCGACCGGCTGCGTTAGCAGTCGTAAATTTGCAGCGTTTCAAAGATTTTGAATGTGTTCACAACCGTAAATTTTTGGCGTTGCGCAGATTTTGCGAGCGCTTCGCACTCGGTCGCGGGCAAGCGCGCTCCTACAAGCGGTGAATTGAATATTGAGTAGCGCGGCGGGGCGGCGAGCGGCTTTTGCGGTGATGCGCTCCTCGCCGTACGCCACACACAAAAACGCCGACCCAAGGGTCGGCGTTTTTGCATCTATCGAAAAGCGCTTACTTCTTCTGCACGCCTTCCAGCGAGATGTCCAGGTCCAGTGTCTGCGACGTCGGGCCTGGGCCCTTGATGCCGAAGTCGTTCAGGTTGAGGGTAGTCGAACCGTTGAAGCCGGCACGGTAGCCGCCCCACGGGTCCTTGCCTTCACCATTGAACGTGGCCTTGATGGTCACCGGCTTGGTCACGCCATGCAGGGTCAGGTCGCCGGTCACATCGGCGGTTTTCTCGCCGGTGGATTTCACGCTGGTGGAGACGAACTTGGCCTCTGGGAATTTGGCGGTGTCCAGGAAATCCTTGCTCTGGATGTGCTTGTCACGCTCGGCATGGTTGGTGAACAGGCTGGCGGTTTTCAGCTCGACCGCGATCTTGCTCGCTTCAGGCTTGGCAGCGTCGAAGCTGAACGTGCCGTCCCAGTCCTTGAACGTGCCGTGGATGAAGCTGTAGCCCAGGTGGCTGATCTTGAAGTCGATGAAGGCGTGCTGGCCTTCCTTGTCGATCACGTAGTCGGCGGCCATGGCCTGGCCGGCGGTGAACAGAGCAGTACCCAGGGCCAGAGCGGCGAGAGACTTCTTCAACATGCTGTATTCCCTTTGTGGTTGAACAATCAATTACGACCCAGCATGCGCTTGAGGGTCACATCACGATCAATAAAGTGGTGTTTCAGTGCAGCCAGCCCATGCAGCCCCGCGAAAATCACGATGGCCCAGGCCAGGTAAAAATGAATCTGCCCGGCGGTATCGGCCTGCTGCGGCAGTCCGCTGACCAGCGCCGGCACCTCGAACAGGCCGAAGACCGGAATGCCCACGCCATCGGCGGTGGAAATCAGGTAACCGGCGGTCATGACCGCAAACAGCGCGACATACAGGAAGGCATGGCCAAAGGCAGCGCCGAGGCGGGTCATTCGGCTGTAGCTGGCCAGTGGCGGTGGCGGCGGGCTGACAAAGCGCCAGATCACGCGCAGCAGCATCGCAGCGAACAGCACCAGGCCGATGCTCTTGTGCAGGTCCGGCCCTTGCTTGCGCCAGCTATCGTAGTAATCCAGCCCCATCATCCACAACCCCAGGCCAAACAGACCGAACACGGTCAGGGCCACACCCCAGTGCAGCACGCGACTGACCAGACCGTAACGAGAGGAGGAATTGCGTAGCTGCATTGCTTGATACCTTGTAAGACGTGCGATCAGACTAGCGATTTATCTATCGAAAGAAAGCGCAAAAAATGGCTTTTAACTATCGATAAATACGATGGATTAACCGTTTGTGCTGCCGCGGATTTCAGACCATGACGCGCGCTGGCGGTTCGTTGCGCACCTGCAAAGCAGGCGCAGCGCAGCATCGCCAGAAATCGAAGCGGGGAATACGGGCGCAAGACCGCCGGCTTTTTGCTACCGACGAACGGTATCCATAGACAAACGAATTGGGCATGGCACCTTGCTTGTGAGCGTCGGAAATCTGAGCCAGATACGTTGAATGTACCGGCCCTTTCGCGACCGTTGGTCGCTCCAACAAGGTCTATGGCCTTGAAAGGGAACAGACGCAAACCCGTAGGAGCGCGTTTACCCGCGACCGGCTGCGCAGCAGTCGTAAAATTGCAGCGTTTAATCAATTTCTGCGAGCGCTCCGCACTCGGTCGCCGGCAAGCGGGCTCCTACCGGTCGATGCCTGCCCGAATAGCCTGTTCTGAGCAACCAACGGTCGCGAATGCAGCCTGCCAGCCGCCGGCGATCTTGAATGTGCCGGCCCTTTCGCGACCGGTGGTCGCTCCAACACTGTCGTGCGTTTTTACGCCGAACCCTGCCGCCACTGGCGGGGGCTGACGCCGAACCAGCGGCGGAAGGCGCGGGAGAAGGCGCTGGATTCCGAATAGCCCAGCAAGGGCGCCAGGCTGGAAATCGGCAGCTGCGCCTGGCCCAGGTAGTGGGTGGCCAGCTCGCGGCGCAGGGTGTCGACCACTGCCGAGAAACTCAGGTTGTGCTCGCGCAAGCGGCGTTGCAGCGCCCAACTGGACAGGCCCAGTTGCTCGGCGATGGTTTCCAGCACCGGCTCGCCTTCCAGCAGGCGCTGGCGCACCTGCTCGCGCACCGCATCGACGATGTCCAGCTCGCCTTGGCCGCCCAGGCGGCTGAGCTGGCTCAGCGAATCCTGCATCACCAGCAACAGCAACGGATCGCTCTGCGGCATGCTGCGTTGCAGGCCGCGCTTGGGGATCAACAGCGAATTGCACGGCTGCTCGAAATACACCGGTGCATCGAAGACTTTGCAGTGCTCATGCCAGTGTTCCGGGCGTGGATGCTCGAAATGCACCGCCCGCGGCGCCCACTGGTTGCCCAGCACATGACGGACCAGGTTGAGCGCCATGCCCAGGGTCAACTCGGCGTCCTGGCGCCGGCACAGAATGGCACCGTGACGCACCTGGTAATCGAAGCGGTAGCACTCCCCGGCATCGACCAGGCGAATCAGGCTGTTGCGCTGGTGCAATGGAAAGGCCCGGGCAAAGTTAATCAGTGCCTGCTCGACCGTGGCCGAACACAGGCCGATATAGCCCAGCAACCCCAGCGCCTGCGGCTTGAATTGCTGGCCGTAGTACAGGCCGAAATTGTCGCAGCCCGACTGGCGCGAGGCCTCTTCAAGCACCTGGCAGTAGTTGGGCAAGGCCAGGCTCAGGGTCGGGTGACGCAGTGATTCCGGGTCGATACCCGACACCCCCAGCACCCGGTCGGGGTCGCCGCCCTGCTTTTCGATGAAGTCGCACAGGCCGCTGGCGGCAGCAGCCAGCACGCCGGCATTGGCCTGGGCCCCGGCCAGCAGCGAAGCGCGCCCCGAGAGTTCCGGCTGGGCGAGAAGAATGCTCATCGAGGCCTCCTTTGTGACAAGTCATGTCAACAAGCAAGAAATACGCCGCCCATCCTCAACCGCCCGGCCCCCGCCGCCAGGCAGGTCAGAACAATACCCATAACGTTGTAGGACGCCCCAAAATGGGTCGTCAGGAAACACCCGCACCGCCGCAGAGCGGCGGATTTGACTCAACACGACAGCGCGGCATGTCGTCGGCAAAAGTTGACCTCAGGTGACAAAAAGCCATTCTCAAGGTCAAGTCGGCGTCATGAAATCCGCTCAAGATGAAGCCCAGCCTTATTCCTCAGGCCTTCTCGAATAACAAGAAACGTCGTCCGGAGAATACTCATGATCTATGCCAAACCAGGTACCGCAGGCGCTGTCATCACCCTCAAGCCACGCTATGGCAACTACATCGGTGGTGAATTTAGAGCCCCCGCGGGCGGTCAGTACTTCACCAACACCAGCCCGGTGGACGCCTCGGTGATCGGTGAGTTTCCGCGCTCGACGGCGGCGGACATCGACCAGGCGCTGGACGCCGCCCATGCTGCCGCCGAGGCGTGGGGCAAGACCTCGGTGCAGAACCGCTCGCGGATCCTGCTCAAGATCGCCGACCGCATCGAAGCCAACCTCGAATTGCTGGCCGTGGCCGAAAGCTGGGACAACGGCAAGGCCGTGCGCGAGACCCTGAACGCCGACGTGCCGCTGGCCGCTGATCATTTCCGCTACTTCGCCGGCTGCATTCGCGCCCAGGAGGGCAGCAGCGCCGAGATCGACGAACACACCGCGGCCTACCACTTCCACGAGCCGCTGGGCGTGGTCGGGCAGATCATCCCGTGGAACTTTCCGCTGCTGATGGCCGCCTGGAAGCTGGCCCCGGCCCTGGCCGCCGGCAACTGCGTGGTGCTCAAGCCGGCCGAGCAGACGCCCCTGTCGATCACTGTCTTCGCCGAGCTGGTGGGCGACCTGCTGCCGCCGGGTGTGCTCAACATTGTCCAGGGCTTTGGCCGCGAAGCCGGTGAAGCCCTGGCCACCAGCACGCGCATCGCCAAGATCGCCTTTACCGGCTCCACGCCGGTGGGCTCGCACATCATGAAATGCGCCGCCGCCAATATCATCCCGAGTACCGTCGAGCTGGGCGGCAAGTCGCCCAACGTGTTCTTTGAAGACATCATGCAGGCAGAACCGGCCTTCATCGAGAAAGCCGCCGAAGGCCTGGTGCTGGCGTTCTTCAACCAGGGCGAGGTCTGTACCTGCCCGTCGCGGGCCCTGGTCCAGGAGTCGATCTTCGAGCCGTTCATGGTCGAGGTCATGAAGAAGATCAAATCGATCAAGCGCGGCAACCCACTGGACACCGAGACCATGGTCGGCGCCCAGGCCTCGCAGCAGCAATACGAAAAAATCCTCGGTTACCTGGACATTGCCCAGCAAGAAGGCGCACAACTACTGACCGGCGGCGCCTCGGAGCAGCTCGAAGGCGACCTGGCCGGCGGCTATTACATCCAGCCGACCCTGCTCAAGGGCACCAACGACATGCGCGTGTTCCAGGAAGAAATCTTCGGCCCGGTGGTCGGGGTGACCACCTTCAAGGACGAGGCCGAAGCCCTGGCAATCGCCAACGACACCGAATTCGGCCTGGGCGCCGGCGTCTGGACCCGTGACATCAACCGCGCCTACCGCATGGGCCGGGCGATCAAGGCCGGACGTGTATGGACCAACTGTTACCACCTGTACCCGGCGCACGCTGCCTTCGGCGGCTACAAAAAGTCCGGGGTCGGGCGTGAAACCCACAAGATGATGCTCGACCACTACCAGCAGACCAAGAACCTGCTGATCAGCTACGACATCAACCCGCTGGGCTTCTTCTGATCTGCCGCCAAGACAGCCAATCCAACACAGCTGCGGCCCGCTGTTACCCGGCGGGCCACGAAGGAGTCCAGACATGTCCAAAGAGACACTTACCCCATCCGCCTCTCAGGGCGGCGTGGAAACCGAAGCGGTCGGCGCCGAGTATTTCGCCAGCCGCCAACTCAAACAAGGCGCTGCCGGCTGGGTATTGCTGATCGGCCTGGGCGTGGCCTATGTGATTTCCGGTGACTACGCCGGCTGGAACTTCGGCCTGGCCCAGGGCGGCTGGGGCGGCATGTTCATCGCCACCTTGCTGATGGCGACCATGTACCTGTGCATGTGCTTCTCGCTGGCCGAGCTGTCCTCGATGATCCCCACCGCCGGCGGCGGCTATGGCTTCACCCGTACCGCGTTCGGCCCCTGGGGCGGCTTTCTGACCGGCACGGCAATCCTGATCGAATACGCCATCGCCCCCGCGGCGATTGCCTGCTTCATCGGCGCCTATTGCGAATCGCTGTTCGGCATCGGCGGCTGGATCATCTACCTGGTGTTCTACGTGGTGTTCATCGGCATCCACATTCTGGGCGCCGGTGAGGCCCTGAAACTGATGTTCGTGATCACCGCCGTAGCAGCCATCGCCCTGGGCGTGTACATCGTCGCAATGGTGCCGCACTTCCAGGTCGCCAACCTGTTCGACATTCCGGCCACCACCGCCGCCGGCGCCAGCAGCTTCCTGCCGTTCGGCTACATGGGCATCTGGGCCGCGCTGCCTTACGCCATCTGGTTTTTCCTGGCGGTCGAAGGCGTGCCACTGGCCGCCGAAGAAACCAAGGACCCCAAGCGCGACCTGCCCCGCGGCCTGATCGGCGCGATGCTGGTGCTGCTGGCCTTTGCCGGCCTGATCCTGCTGGTCGGTCCGGGTGCCGCCGGTGCCCAGGCGCTGGTCGCCTCCGGTAACCCGCTGGTCGAGTCGCTGGTCAAGGTCTATGGCGGTTCGACCTGGATGAGCCAGTTCGTCAACCTGGTCGGCCTGGCCGGCCTGATTGCCAGCTTTTTCTCGATTATCTATGCCTATTCGCGGCAGATCTTCGCCTTGTCGCGGGCCGGCTACCTGCCGCGCGGTCTGTCGCTGACCAACCGCAACAAAGCGCCGGTGATGGCGCTGATCGTGCCAGGCATCATCGGTTTCGGCCTGTCGCTGAGCGGTCAGGGCGATCTGTTGATTCTGGTGGCGGTTTTCGGTGCCACACTGTCGTATGTATTGATGATGGCCGCGCACATCACCCTGCGCGTGCGGCGTCCGGACATGCCACGCCCGTATCGCACACCGGGTGGCGTGGTGACCTCGGCGGTGGCGCTGGTGCTG
Organism: Pseudomonas ovata; assembly: GCF_003131185.1. GTDB lineage: Bacteria > Pseudomonadota > Gammaproteobacteria > Pseudomonadales > Pseudomonadaceae > Aquipseudomonas > Aquipseudomonas ovata. The sequence goes on from NZ_QFFU01000017.1 coordinate 13,836, forward strand.
GCGGCCATTGCCCTGGTCGCAGGCTTTCTGGTCGACACGCGGGTGGTGATCGGCGCGGCGGTCATCTACGCACTGTTCATTGCCTACTTCGCCCTGTACAGCCGTCACCACCTGGTGTCGGGCACTCCCGAGGAAGAGTTCGCCGCCATCCAGGCTGCCGAACAATCCCTGCGCTGACCGGTACAAGGTGGCCACCCCCCTGCGGGTGGCCACCACAGGAGACAGACCATGGCTCGTTTTACCCACACCATCGCCCACATGACCTGGACCTTCGAGGACCTGCGCGAGCTGATGGCCAAGGCCAGCCCGGCGCGCTCCGGCGACTACCTGGCCGAGGTCGCCGCCGGCAGCGATGCCGAGCGCGCAGCGGCGCAGATGGCCCTGGCCAACGTGCCGCTCAAGCATTTCTTGCAGGAAGTGCTGATTCCTTATGAAAGCGATGAAGTCACCCGCCTGATCATCGACACCCACGACAGCGAGGCCTTCGCGCCGGTCAGCCACCTCACCGTGGGCGGGCTGCGTGACTGGCTGCTCAGCGAGCAGGCCGACGAACAGAGCCTCAAGGCGCTGGCCCCCGGCCTGACCCCGGAAATGGCCGCGGCCGTGTCGAAGATCATGCGCATCCAGGACCTGGTGCTGGTGGCGCAGAAAACCCGCGTCGAAACCCGCTTTCGTAACACCCAGGGCCTGCGCGGGCGGATGTCGACCCGCCTGCAGCCCAACCACCCCACGGACGATCCGGCCGGCATTGCTGCCAGCATCGTCGATGGCCTGCTGTACGGCAACGGTGATGCCATGATCGGCATCAACCCGGCCACCGACAGCATGAGTTCGATCTGCACGCTGGTGGAGATGCTCGATGCGATCATCCAGCGCTACCAGATCCCGACCCAGTCGTGCGTACTGACCCATGTCACCAGCTCGATTGCCGCCATCGAACGCGGCGCGCCGCTGGACCTGGTGTTCCAGTCCATTGCCGGCACCGAGGCGGCCAATGCCAGTTTTGGCGTCAGCCTGAAGATTCTGCAGGAAGGCTATGACGCCGGCCTGAGCCTCAAGCGCGGCACGCTGGGCAACAACCTGATGTACTTCGAGACCGGCCAGGGCAGCGCGCTGTCGGCCAACGCCCATCATGGCGTCGACCAGCAGACCTGCGAGACCCGCGCCTATGGCGTGGCCCGGCATTTCAATCCGTTTCTGGTCAACACCGTGGTCGGCTTCATCGGCCCCGAGTACCTGTACAACGGCAAGCAGATCATCCGCGCCGGCCTCGAAGACCACTTCTGCGGCAAGCTGCTGGGGGTGCCGATGGGCTGCGACATCTGCTACACCAACCATGCCGAGGCCGACCAGGACGACATGGACGTGCTGCTGACCCTGCTGGGCGCGGCCGGCATCAACTTCATCATGGGCATTCCGGGCTCGGACGATGTGATGCTCAATTACCAGACCACCTCGTTCCACGATGCGCTGTATGCCCGCCAGGTGCTGGGCCTGCATGCCGCACCGGAATTCGAGCAGTGGCTGGCACGCATGGGCATCTTCCAGCAGCAGGGCGGTCAACTGCGCATGGGCAGCGAATTGCCACCGGCATTCCGCCAGGCCCTGGCGCAACTCAGTTAAGAGGTGCTCATGACAGACAAATCGCCCGCCACCGAAAACCCCTGGCAGCACCTGCGCCAGTTGACCCCGGCGCGCATCGCCCTGGGCCGCGCCGGCACCAGTCTGCCCACGGCGGCGCAACTGGACTTTCAGTTCGCCCACGCCCAGGCCCGCGACGCGGTGCACCTGCCGTTCGACCACGAAGGCTTGCGCGAAGAACTGCAAGGTCGCCAGCTCGACACCTTGCTGGCGCACAGTGCCGCGCCCGATCGCCACACCTACCTGCAGCGCCCGGACCTGGGCCGGCGGCTGAACGAGGAATCCGCGCAGGCGCTGGACGCCTACGCTGCGCAACAGGGCAAAGGCTTCGACCTGGCGATCGTCATCGCCGACGGCCTGTCGTCGCTGGCCGTGCGCCGGCACAGCCTGCCGTTTCTCGACAAGCTGCTGGAGCAGGTGAATGAAGCAGGCTGGTCGCTGGCGCCCATCACCCTGGTGCAACAGGGTCGGGTCGCGGTGGCCGATGAAGTGGCGCAGCGGCTGGGGGCGAAGATGAGCGTGATCCTGATCGGCGAACGACCAGGACTCAGCTCACCGGACAGCCTGGGGCTGTATTTCACCTACGGCCCCAGGGTCGGGCTCAACGACGCCTACCGCAACTGCATCTCCAACGTGCGGCTTGAAGGGCTGAGCTACGGCATGGCGACCTTTCGCCTGATGTACCTGATGCGCGAAGCCTGCCGCCGCCAGCTCTCCGGCGTCGACCTCAAGGACGAGGCCGAAGTGCCGGTGCTGGACAACGAAGGACCGGGGAACTTCCTGTTGAACGACAAGCGCTGAGCCCCTGCCACGCCCCTTCTGATCCCGTAGGAGCGCGCTTGCCCGCGACCGGCTGCGTTAGCAGTCGTAAATTTTCAGCGTTTCGCAGATTTTGCGAGCGCTACGCACTCGGTCGCGGGCAAGCGCGCTCCTACAGCGGGTTCGTGCTGGCCTGTCGCTATGGCGCGGTTTTCCTGGCCGGTTCTTTCTTGGTGCTTTCCTTGTGGGTCGAGGCCTTGTGGTGGGGCTCTTTCTTGACGGCTTCCTTCTTCACCGGTGTTTTCGCCGGCTCGACCCTGGCCGGGACCACCACCGGGGCCGCTACAGGTATCGGTGTCGGCGCCACCACCGGGGCGGCCGGTACAGGCTCTGGCAAGGGCGCAGGCTCAGGGGCCTTCGCGGCCGGGGCTTCGTCGGCACGGCCGAACAGTTTCTCGAAGAACCCGGGCTCGGCTTTTTTCACCGGCACTGCCGCCGGCACGGCCGGGATGACTTTAGGCTCGAACGACTTGCCCGCCGCCAGGTCCTGCACCTGGCTGGCGGCGCGCTGGCCACTGCGCAAGGCGCCTTCCAGGGTGCCGGGGTACAGGGTGTCGGTGTGCTCGCCGGCAAAGGCGATACGCTGTACCGGCTTTTCCCACAGGCGCCAGAACTTGCTGATCTGCCCCGGGCCATAGGCCAGGTACGAACCGCCAGTGCCGGGGTCGACGCTGTAGCGGCGGATTTCATAGCCGGTGTAGGCGCCACGCGCCTGCGGGTACAGCGTGTGCAGGCGAATCAGCACCTGGTCGACCAGTTGCTTGTCGCCAAAGGCCTGCATGATCCGTGCATTGTCGCCTGACAGGTTGATCACCACATTGGCGCCACCCTTGAGCGCTGGTTCGATCCACAGCATGCCCAGGCCGGTGTTGCTGAAGATCTCGCCCGACAGGCGCGCCTTGCTGTCCCATACCGGGGTCTTGAACTTGAGCATGATCTGGTCGCGCCAACCGTAGTTGGTGCCCTTGAGCGCCGCCTGGTGCTTGCCGTCCAGCGCCGGGGTGAGCTGGATCTTGCCCAGCGCCCGCAGCGGCACGGCCAGCACCACATAGTCGGCGCTGTAGCCTACGGCCCCCACCTTGACGGTGACGCTGTCCTTGTCCTGAATGATTGCCGACACCGGCGACTGGGTCTTGATCGACTTGATCTGCCGGGTCAGGGCCTCGACCAGCACGGCGCTGCCACCGGGCAGGCGCGCGGCACGGCGGTCGCGCTCATCGACACCCCGGTAGACCCGGGTCTGCTGGGCGAAATACAGCAGCGACAGGCGCGAAGGCTCGTCATAGCGGGTACGGATCTGCTGGTTGACCAGTTGCCGGGCCACCGGTGGCAGGTTCTGGCGGTCCAGCCAGTTGGACACGTTGATCTGGTCCAGCGCAAACAGCGTGCTGTTGGCCGCCGGATTTTCCGGGTCGTCGATGGAGCGCGCCAGGTTATCCAGCGTGGCGTCATAGCGCTTGAGCGCTTCGGCCGTGGCCGGTTGCTTCACGGCCAGGTCAGCCGCAGTGAAGTACTCGCCATCAATCAGGTAGCCGGGCGCACGCACGTATTCCGGTGCCGCCACGCTGGTCAGCTTGAAGCGCTCCAGGTACTGGTTGAGCAGCGGCTGGGCCTTGCTGTTGCCGATCCACTCGCTGCCGGCCAGCCCCGAACGGCCGCCAGTGCTGCCACGGGCTTCGAGCACCGTCACCTGCCAGCCCTTGGCTTGCAGTTCATAAGCGGCGGTCAGTCCCGCCAGCCCGCCGCCGACCACAATGGCCGTGCGCGGCTTGTCATCGGCGAGCGTATTGACGCTGACCAGCCCTATTACCACTAACACACAGGCACGCAGCCAGGCCGAACGCATTGCGCAAACTCCGATAAAAAATGTGGGAAATGTCAGCAACATGCTGCAATAAAACGTGAGAGGCGGCGCAGCATACGTCAGCCATCAAAAGGCCGCCAGCCACCCTTGACCCACTGTCGCTGCCAGCAAAGGTTGTTCCTTGAGCCCGCATTCACTAGGCTGGCGCCATTGTTTGCCCTCGCACCCAGCGAGTCGCTTGACGGAGATTGCCCATGGGCCTGAACGACCAATGGATGCAGCGCGACCTGGCGGTGCTGTGGCACCCCTGCACCCAGATGAAAGATCACGAACACCTGCCGCTGATTCCCATCCGCCGGGGTGAAGGCGTGTGGCTGGAAGACTTCGAAGGCAAGCGCTACCTGGACGCGGTGAGTTCCTGGTGGGTCAATGTCTTCGGCCACGCCAACCCGCGCATCAACCAGCGCATCAAGGACCAGGTCGATCAGCTTGAACATGTGATTCTCGCCGGCTTCAGTCACCAGCCGGTGATCGAGTTGTCCGAACGCCTGGTCAAGCTCACCCCTGAGGGCCTGACCCGCTGTTTCTATGCCGACAACGGTTCGTCGTGCATCGAGGTGGCGCTGAAGATGAGCTTTCACTACTGGCTCAATCGCGGCCAGCCGGGCAAGCAACGCTTCGTCACCCTGACCAACAGCTACCACGGCGAGACCATGGCGGCGATGTCGGTGGGCGATGTGCCGCTGTTCACCGAAACCTACAAGCCGCTGCTGATGGACACCCTCAAGGTGCCCAGCCCCGACTGCTTCCACCGCCCGGACGGGGTGAGCTGGGAAGACCACTCGCGCACAATGTTCCAGGCCATGGAGCAGACCCTGGCCGAGCACCATGCGAGTGTGGCGGCGGTGATCGTCGAGCCGTTGATCCAGGGCGCCGGCGGCATGCGCATGTACCACCCGGTGTACCTCAAATTGCTGCGCGAGGCCTGCGACCGCTACGGCGTGCACCTGATCCATGACGAGATCGCCGTGGGCTTTGGCCGCACCGGCACGATGTTCGCCTGCGAACAGGCCGGCATCCGCCCGGACTTCCTGTGCCTGTCCAAGGCCCTGACCGGTGGCTACCTGCCGCTGGCGGCCTGCCTGACCACCGACGAGGTGTACGGCGCCTTCTACGACGACTATCCGACCCTGCGCGCCTTTCTGCATTCGCACAGCTACACCGGCAATCCGCTGGCCTGTGCCGCCGCCCTGGCGACCCTGGACATCTTCGAGCAGGACAACGTCATCGAGGCCAACAAGGCCCTGGCCCGGCGCATGGCCACCCGCACCGCGCACCTGGCCGACCACCCCAACGTGGCCGAAGTGCGCCAGACCGGCATGGCCCTGGCCATCGAGATGGTCCAGGACAAGGCCAGCAAGACGCCCTACCCCTGGCAGGAACGCCGCGGCCTGAAGGTCTTCCAACACGCCCTGGAACGTGGTGCCCTGCTGCGCCCGCTGGGCAACGTGGTGTACCTGCTGCCGCCGTACGTGATCACCGAAGAGCAGATCGACTTTCTGGCCGAGGTGGCCAGCGAGGGCATCGACATTGCCACCCGCGAAAGCATCAGCGTGCCGGTACGCGAAGGCTTCCACCCTGATTTTCGTGATCCGGGCTAAACCCGTCAGACAACACGAAACCCAATGTGGGAGGCGGCTTGCCGGCGACGGCTGCACCGCCGCCCGACCGGCCTGCGACTTAAGACTTTTTACCAGAGACCCCTTGCATGAGACTGTCCCGCTTCTTCATCGACGCCCTGCTGAGCCTGGGCGAACACACCTTGCCCGAGGCCCAGGCGCACTACATCGGCCGGGTGCTGCGCATGACCGAGGGCCAGGCCCTGCAAGTGTTCGACGGCTCCGGCCATGAATACCGTGGCACCTTGCTGGAAGTGGGCAAGAAACAGGTGCGCGTGCAGCTCGACGAGTCGTTTGCCGGCCAGCCCGAATCGACCCTGCGCATCCACCTGGGCCAGGGCCTCTCACGTGGCGAGCGCATGGACTGGGCGATCCAGAAGGCCACCGAGCTGGGCGTGGCCGAGATCACCCCCATCGTCAGCGAGCGCTGTGAAGTGCGCCTGAAGGACGAGCGGGCGCAAAAGCGCCAGGACCACTGGCAACAGATCGCCATCAGCGCCTGCGAACAGTGCGGCCGCTCCGTGGTGCCGGTGATTCACCCGCCGCAGCCTTTGGCCGACTGGCTCAAGCAGACCCAGGCCGACCTGAAACTGGTGCTGCACCCGGTCGCCGAGCCGCTGAGCAGCCACCCGGCGCCCGGCACCCTGGCCTTCCTGATCGGCCCCGAAGGCGGGCTCGGCGACCAGGAAGTCGAGCAGGCCAAAGCCTGCGGCTACCATGCCGCCCGCCTCGGCCCGCGCGTGCTGCGCACCGAAACCGCCCCGGTGGTGGCCCTGAGCGTGGCACAGCAACTGTGGGGCGATTTCTGACCGCGATGTCCGTATGAGCGACCAACGGTCGCGAAAGGGCCGGTACATTCAAGATCGCCGGCGGCTGGCTCTGCATTCGCGACCGCTGGTCGCTCCTACGGGTTTTGCGTCTACACCACATACCCGCAGATCGCCACGAAGTGCATCAGGCTGCCGGCGATCACGAACAGGTGCCAGATGCCGTGCCAGTGGCGGATATGGTCGAAGGCAAAGAAGAGGATGCCGATGGTGTACATCACCCCGCCGCCGGCCAGCCAGGCAAAGCCTGCCGGGCCCAGCGTGGCCAGCAGCGGCTTGACTGCCACCAGCACGATCCAGCCCATCACCGCGTAGATCACCACGGACAATACCCGCGCCTCGGAGCGCGGCTTGATCTCTTGCAGGATACCGATCAGCGCCAGCGCCCAGACCACGCCGAACAGGCTCCAGCCCCAGGGCCCGCGCAGCGACACCAGGCAAAACGGGGTGTAGCTGCCGGCGATCATCAGGTAGATCGAAAAGTGATCGACCTTGCGCATGATCGTCTTCGTCCGCCCCTGCACGCTGTGGTAAACGGTCGAGGCGCTGTACAGCGCCACCAGGCACACGCCGTACACCGCGATGCTGACAATCTTCCAGATATCGTGCTGCACGCTGGCCAGCACCAGCAGCCAGACGGCACCGATCGTCGCCAGCACGGTGCCGACCAGGTGCGACCAGGCGTTGAATTTTTCTCCGTAGTACATCGATTGCTTGCCCTTTTGTGACTGAAGGTTGCACCGTTATAAACGGTTTTGCGTGACACCCTTTAACAACCGGTGGATTTAACGCAGCCATCTGCCGACGACTTGGGCACAATCGAGGGCACGCCCATCACCAGCGCCCGCCATGCAGATCGACGATGAATTGACCCTCAAGAAGCTCGAAACATTCCTGGCCTTCATGCGCACCGGCAACCTGAGCCGCGCCGCTGCCGAGCTGCAGACCAGCAATGTCAGCGTGCACCGCGCCATCCACTCACTGGAAAGTGCCCTGCGCTGCCCGCTGTTCAAGCATGAGGGCCGCAACCTGACGCCGCTGGAAAGCGCCTATGTGCTGGAAGAGCGCGCGCAAAAGCTGATCCAGGACGTGCTGGCCGCCGTCGAGCATACCCGCCAGGCCGCCGGCTTCTCGGCCGCGCGCTTCCGGCTCGGTGCCTTGTACTCGCTGACCGTGCGCACCGTGCCGCAGTTGATCATGGGCCTGAAGCTGCGCCGCAGCGAGCTGAACATCGACCTGATCCTGGGCTCGAACATGGACCTGTTGTACAAGCTCAAGAACATGGAAGTGGACGCGATGCTGGTGTCGCTGGACGAGAACGTGCACGACCCGGACTGCGACCACCTGCCATTGTTCAGTGATGACATCTTTCTGGCCGTGCCGGTCGACTCGCCGTTTGCCCGGCACCCCGAGGTCGACCTGAGCGATCTGCGTGAAGAAACCTTCATCACCCTGACCCAAGGCTTCGCCACCCACCGCGACGGCATCCGGGTGTTCCAGCAGGCGGGCTTCGAGCCCAAGGTGGCGATGCAGGTCAATGACATCTTCACCTTGCTGAGCATGGTCAGCTCCGGAGTGGGCTACGCCCTGCTGCCGGGGCGCATCGCCGCCGTGTATGAAAACCGCGTCAAACTGATCCCGCTGCAGGCGCGTTACCGCATGCAGCAGGCCATCGGCGTGGTCTTCCTCAAATCCCGCGAACGCGACCCGAACCTGCTGGCACTGGTGGCCGAGTGCCGGATGTACGCCAGCCGTACCTGAATGGGATACACGGTCTGTAGGAGCGCGCTTGCCCGCGACCGGCTGCGTTAGCAGTCGTAAAATTGTGGCGTTTCATAAATCCCGGATGGGTTAATAGTCATGCGTTTGTGGCGTTTCCGAGATTTTGCGAGCGCTGCGCACTCGGTCGCGGGCAAGCGCGCTCCTACAAGAGTCCGTACCAGACGTGGCTGTCGGAAATATCCGGTTATCGCGCGGTTTTTCGGATGTTTCTGTCAGCCGATTGCAAGACATCTCTCTTTCTCTTGAGGGAAATTTCCGAGACAATCCCGACCGCTTGCGCCTGCCTGATCGGGTCACTAGGCTGCCTACCGTCACTGCCAATTCAGTGACACGGGGGTAGTAGCCCGTAGTCAGGCGCACAGCGCCACCTTATGCAAGGTGCTTTTTTTCGGCCTGCATTTATGGCGGTCGTGCGTGGGGCACCTTCGGGTGCACGGATACCTGATCTCCGGACTACTACCCCTGCGCACGGCTGCCACCCTTCGCGTAGTAGTGAAAGGTGTCGGCCTCTTGAAATGATCAGGAGGTTACACCCATGAAGAAAATCGTCCCCGACCCACCGCTCACCCTCGAAATCCCCGCCCTTGGCACCACCCTCGAACTTCTGGAAATCCAGCTCGCCGAAGCCTCGGACCTGCTGCGCTGTGCCGGCGCCACAGTGTACGAATGCGCCGACAGCCTGAGCGGCCAACCCCGTCACCTGGCCATGGCATCAATGCGCCTGGTCAGCCAGGCCCAGGAAGTGGTCGACCGGCTGCTTGATCAATTGCAGCCACAGGCTGTGGCGACATGCCCCAATAACTGACGCAACGCTCTCTGCAGCCGCTCCTACGGATACCACTGGCAGTAGGAGCGCGCTTGCCCGCGACCGAGTGCGTTAGCGCTCGTAAAATCTCGGAAACGCCACAATTTTACGACTGCTAACGCAGCCGGTCGCGGGCAGAGCGCGCTCCTACGCCAGCCCTATGCTTGCGGCGCGCCAAGGCGGCAGGTGATCGCCTATGACCTACCCGAAAATTGCCCGCATCGCCACATACAACAGCGAGGGCCCGAGCAGGCAGCCCAGTGCGGTGTAGAACGCCGCCGTCAGGCAACCGTAGGGCACCAGCTTCGGATCGGTGGCGGCCAGGCCGCCGGCCACGCCGCTGGAGGTGCCCATCAGGCCGCCGAAGATCACCGCGCTGCGCGGGTTGTTCAGGCCGATGAACGGGGCAATGAACGGTGTGGCGACCATCACCAGGATGGCCTTGATCAGGCCGGCGGCAATCGACAGGGCCATGACTTCGGAGCTGGCACCAATCGCTGCACCGGTGACCGGGCCGACGATATAGGTCACCGCGCCGGCGCCGATGGTGGTCAGGCTGACCGCATCGGTGTAGCCGAAGGCCAGGGCCACGCCGACACCGGCCACGAACGAGGTGCCGATGCCGACGAACAGCGAGAACACGCCCACATAGCCGGCGCGTTTGAGTTCGTTGACATTGACCCCGAAGGCGGTGGCCACAATGGCGAAGTCACGCAACATGGCGCCACCCAGCAGGCCGATGCCGGACAGCAGCGGCAGGTCGACCACGCCTTTCTGGCCGCCGGTCACGGCGCCGCCGACATAGGCCAGGGCCAGGCCCAGCAGGATGGCAATGGCCGAGCCGTGCAGGCGGCCCTTGGTGAAGGTGTTGGACATCCAGTAGGACACCCACATGGTGATGCCGATCACGGCGAAGCCGGCGACCAGGCCATAACCACCTACCACTTTGATTATCGATTCGTACATGGCGCTCACCCCGCCGTCTTGCTGGGGGCGACCGCTTCAGGCTCGACGCTGGCGCCGCCGCCCATCCGGGTCAGGACTGGCACCATCGCGAAGGCCACCGCCACCGCCAGCGTGCCGGCCAGGATCGCCATCGGGCCGCCCTTGAGCGCGCCGAACACGTTCTGCTGCGCCGCCATCGCCACCACGATGGGGATGTAGATCGCGCTCCAGAACTCGACGCCCTGCTCGGACTTGCCAGCCAGTACGCCGCGCTTGTTGAGGTAACTGCCCAGGCCGATCAGCAGGATCATGGCGATGCCGACGCCGCCGACATTGGCCGGCACGCCGATCAACCGGCCCAGGACCTCGCCGATGAACAGGCCTGCCAGGGTACAAAATGCTAGAAATGCCACACCGTAGATAATCATTGTTGTTATTCCTTTGTTTGCATTGCTGAAGTTGTTGTTTTTGTCCTTCGTAGCAGCTGCACTCGGTGTTCAGGAGTGGGGGCTTTCCTCCTCGCGCGACAAGGCGACCAGACTGTCGAGACGGGCGCCGTCAAAGGCGATCGCCGTGGCGTGTTGCAGGGTTTTGCGGCCCAACCCGGTCAGTACCGACCCGGGCGGCATTTCGATCTGCAGGTGCACACCGCGCTCGAAGGCGGTCTCTGCGGTGCTGCGCCAGTCGATGACCCGGCACATGTTGAAAGCCAGGTCGTCGCGCAGTTTGTCGGCGTGGTAGATCGGCCTGGCCGAGGTGCCGCTGAGGTAGCGCAGCCGGGGGGTGCGTACCTCAACCTTGGCAAAGGCCTCATTCAGCGCCCGGGCCGGACCGTCCAGCAGCGGGCAATGCGACGGCACGCTGACCGCCAGGCGTTTTGCGCCACTGGCACCCGCCGCCCTGGCCCGCCGTGCGACCTCTTGCATGGCTGCCACGCTGCCGGCAATCACCAGTTGCCGCTCGGCGTTGATATTGGCCAGAAACACCGGTGCCTGCGGGCCGTTGACCTGAGCCAGCAAACGCTCGATCTCGGGCAACTCCAGACCGAGGATCACGGTCATGCCGTAGCCTTCGGGGTAGGCGTTGTGCATCAGCTCGCCGCGCAGGGCGACCAGCCGCAGGGCATCGTCGAAGGCCAGCGCCCCGGCAACCACCGCCGCCGGGTAAGCGCCGATGGACAGGCCGGCGACAAAGTCGGTGCTGCAGCCGTTTTGCTCCAGCAGGCGCGCCGCCCCAACGCCTGCGATCAGCAGGCACAGCTGCACGGCACGGGTGCCGCGCAAGGCCTGCTCGCTGTCCAGCGCCAGCACATCTTCACCCAGCACCTCACAGGCCTGGTTCACGGTGTCCTGCACCACGGTCGCTTGCGCCAGGCGGTGCAGCATGCCCGGTTGCTGCGCGCCCTGGCCGGGGAACACCCACAGGCGGCTCATGCACAGGCCTGCAAACGCTGCCAGGGATCGCTGAGCAACTGCGCGCCCTCACAGGTCTTGAGCAGGACCTGGCGTGACGCCCCGGCCCATTCGCGCAGGGCCAGCGCCCCGTGCGGCAGTTGCAACTGCACATCGACCCGGCAGGGCGCGCTGTCCAGCACCGCGACCAGGTCGGCAGCCCAGGCGCGGGACACGCACACCGGCGTGCGCACGATCAGGTCCAGGTCGCTGCCTTCATGCAGCGCGGCCACACCACAGGCCAGTTCGAACCCGGCACTGCCCGCCACGCCCCAGGCCAGGCCCAGTGCGTGCATGAGCGGGCGGACGTGTTGCAGGGCCCGCAAGGCCGGCATGTCACGCAGTCTGTCGGCCTCGATCAATTGCTCCGGCCGTACCTGACGCACCACGGCCGAACGCGGCAGGCTGGCGGCATGCCGCTGCTCACGGCGCAGCCCGCGGATGCCCACGGCAATGCGCTCCGGCGCCAGCCTTTCACGGCGTACCACCACCGGCTGGCCCTGGCGCACCACCTCAATGGCCCAGGCCGGCGCATCGGCCGCCAGTTCGGCCACCGTCATGCCCCAGAGCAAGTCGTGGGGAAGCAGGCTGTTCATGCCCATTGCTCGCGCAGCCGCTGGCGCACCTGCGCCGAGGCCGCCCGATGGCGGGCGCCGAGCCGACCGCTGAGGTCGCGACCGCTGCGTCGTACATCGGCGATGGCCGCATTCAACACCTGGCGCACCTGGGCCAGGTCGTCGGCACCGGGTTGCTCGATGCGCCCGACGGTGAGGGTTTCCCACAGCAGGCCGAGGCTGGCGTAGCTGTCGATGTCATAGGCCATCGGCGCAATGCTGGCGGCGAGTTTTTCCAGTTCGTCGACGCTGCGCTGGGTGACGCGCGCGGCCGAGGCCTTGCCCATCGCATGCACCATGACCCCCGGATCGCGCAGGGCAATCAGGCGGTTGGCCTGGTAGCCGTGAGCCAGGAATGCCCCGGACATCGCCTTGCCGACCAGCAGGCCGATCACCGGATGCCCGGCCAGCCGGGCCCGGGCGTAGCTGTCCACGGCCCCGGCCAGTGCCTGATGAATGCCCAGCGCTTCTTCGCGGCGGCCATAGGCCTGGCTGGGCACGTCGATAATGGCGATCAGCGCCCGCTTATCATCCAGTGCGCGGTCCTGCTCGATCACCTGGTCCACAGCCTTGGCCAGCCCCCAGCCTTCCAGCAGCCCGACTTCGCCTTCGCGGGCGCGGGGAAACGGATTGGCGGCATCAGCCACCACGGCGATGAAGCGCACCGGCTGTTCACCCAGCGTGGCGTCGACCGCGCGCACCGAAGGCGGCAGGCCGGCCACAGGCTGACCTTGGGCGCCCAAGGCGTCGAGCCAGTTCAGGCCCCGTTGTGAAGCGCTCATGAGCGGTCTCCTTGATAGAGGGTGCGCACCGTCTGCGCATCGATCTGCGGCGCGGTGTCGAGTTGCCCCAGGCGTTGCAGGTAGTCGGCGTACTGCCCGCTGCGATGGCGGGCCGGTACCCCCTGCTCCAGCCAGGCACTGACCTGCCGTTGAATGTCGTGGGTGTCATCGGCGGCAAAACCGTCCACCAAAGCGCTGGCAAAGCGTTGCTCACCACCGGTCAGGCTCCAGATGAACGGCCGGTCGCGTGAGTCGTATTCCTCGATGCCGGCTTCCTGCTCGATCACCTGCGGACCGTTCAGGCCCAGCCGCGCTTCGCGGGTCACAAGCACATAGCTGCACAGGCCGGCGGCAATCGACATGCCGCCAAAGCACCCCACACTGCCGGCCACCACGCCGATCACCGGCTGGTACTGGCGCAGGTCGACGATGGCGGCCTGGATCTCGGCAATCGCCGCCAGCCCCAGGTTGGCTTCCTGCAAGCGCACGCCGCCGGTTTCCAGCAGCAGGATGGCGGCAGTAGGGATGCCATTGCGGTTGTCCTCGGCGGCCAGTTCCAGTGCGCCGGCCATTTTCGCGCCGCCGACCTCACCCATGCTGCCGCCCTGGAACGCGCCTTCGATGGCGGCGATGACCACCGGTCGGCCTTGCACGGTGCCCTTGGCGATCACTACGCCGTCATCGGCCTGCGGCACCACGCCCTGCTGCACCAGCCAGGGCGAAATCAGGCGCTCGAAGGGGTCGATCAATTCACGGAAGCTGCCCGCATCGAGCAAGGCTTTGGCACGCTGGCGGGCACCCAGTTCGATGAAGCTGTGTTGCTGCAGCAAGCGGGCGGTGTCAGTCATGGCCGACCTCCTCGAAGCCTTGTTCCAGACGCAGGCGCACCACCCCTGGCGTGGCGCCGAAGTCATGGATGTCGATGTTCAGGGCCTGGGGCACCTGGCCGTCGAACATGCGCTGGAACAGATGCTCCCAGCGCGCACTGGCGCCGTTGACCGAAGTCACCACGCGGATCGACAACTTGCCCGGCAAACCCGGTTCCAGCAGCACCTCAAGGTCGCCGGAGCCGACACAGCCGACCAGCGCACGGCCGCGTGGCGGTTGCCCGGCCGGAAATTCGAATGACAGGGTTTCCATGGTCAGAGACTCCGTGATGGATGGCCGAGCGCAGGCTCCAGGCCATCGATGAACAGGCAGGCCGCCAGCAGGTCGGCGGCGCCGCCGGCCGAGGCGTTCAGTTCGGTGAGTTGCCGGTCCAGCACGTGCAGCTCGCGCCGCCCGGCCAGGCTGGCGCTGCCGCCGGCCTCCAGTACCCGTTGCGCGCCGTGCTGCATGGCGTGCAGGCCCTCGAAGCCGGCGCGGTGCAGCACGCAGGTGTCGGTCAGGGTGGTCATGATCGCCAGCAAGGCATCCAGCCGGGCATTCTGCTCGCCACTGGCGGCGGCGCGGCTGCGCTGCAACTGTGGCAAGGCGTAGCCGGTAATGGCCGGAAAGCCTTGCCGGGCCTGTTCCCGAGCACCCGCCACGCCGTAGCGCCGGGTCACCTCAAGACCATGGCTGGCGGCCGGTGCGGCGTGGCGGTCGTCGATCCGCGCCAGGCGAGCGGCACGCTGGCACAGGCCGGCCGGGGTCGCGTCGTCGGCATCCAGCGCTGCGGCGGCGACCAGCAGGCCCAGCGCCCAGATCGCGCCGCGATGGGTGTTGACCCCGCCGGTGGTGCGCAGCATGTCGGCCTCGCCTTCACGGCCCAGGCGGCCCAGGGTTTCGCGCAACGCCTGGCCGACGTCGCCGTGTTCGAGCGCGGCGTCAGCCATCTGCTGGAAGGTCGGCCACAGCGACAGCGCCGAGGCCTGCATCAGGCCCAGGTGCATGTCGCGGTGCGCGCCACTGCTGCGACGGTCGACCAGCGCCGGCTTGGGCGACAGTTCGGCTTCGTTGATCAGGGCCTCGACGGCCAGGTCGGCCAGGCGGTCGGCCAGCGACTGTTCGGGTAGATGACGCTTGAGGGCACTCATCACCAGCTCCTGAATTTGGCGGGCGGGTTGTACAGGCCACCGGACCACTCGACCAGGTCGGCGATGCTCTTGGCGGCCAGCAGTTCGCGGCTGGCATCAAGGCGGCGGATGCCAAGGTCTTCGGGCAGGGCAATCAGCCCCTCGCGGCGCAGGCGGGCGGTTTCTTTCGGGTCATGCCGCAGGCCGATGGCGGTCACGCCGGCCACGGCGGCGATCATTGCGCGGCGCTCTTCCAGGCTGCGTGCCCGGTACAGATAGGCAATGCCCTCTTCGGTGAGCAGGTGGGTGACGTCGTCGCCGTAGACCATGATCGGCGCCAGCGGCATACCGCTTTTTTTCGCCACTTCGATGGCATCAAGGGTGTCGACGAAGGTGGGTTTGCCGCCTTCCTGGAAGGTTTCGACCATCTGCACCACCAGCTTGCGGCCGCGCTCCAGGTAGGCCGCCGGGCCATCGCCGCTGGCGGTGCGCATGTCGAGCCAGGCCGGGGTGCTGTGACGCCGGCCACCGGGGTCGTGGCCCATGTTCGGCGCGCCGCCGAAACCGGCCAGCCGGCCACGGGTCACGGTGGACGAATGGCCGTCGCCGTCGACCTGCAAGGTGGCGCCGATAAACAGGTCCACCGCGTATTGCCCGGCCAGTTGGCACAGTTGGCGGTTGGAGCGCATCGAGCCGTCGCGACCGGTAAAGAACACATCGGGGCGTGCGGCAATGTAGTTTTCCATGCCCAGCTCGGTGCCGAAGCAGTGCACGCTCTCGACCCAGCCGCTTTCGATGGCCGGAATCAGCGTCGGGTGCGGGTTGAGCGTCCAGTTGCGACAGATCTTGCCCTTGAGGCCCAGCGACTCGCCGTAGGTGGGCAGGATCAGCTCGATGGCGGCGGTGTTGAAGCCGATGCCGTGGTTGAGCGACTGCACATTGTGTTTCTCGTAGATGCCACGGATGGCCATCATCGCCATCAGCACGTGCACCGGCTTGATATGGCGCGGGTCGCGGGTGAACAGCGGCTCGATGTAGAACGGCTTGTCGGCCACCACCACAAAGTCGACCCACGAGGCCGGAATGTCGACCCGGGGCAGCTCGCTGACGTCGTCGACCAACTGGTTGACCTGGACAATGACGATACCGTCGCTGAACGCGGCCGGCTCGATCAGCGCCGGGCTGTCTTCGGTGCTGGGGCCGGTGTAGATGTTGCCGGCACGGTCGGCCATGAAACCTGCGGACAAGACCACGTTGGGGATCAGGTCCACCACCAGCCGTGCATAGAGTTCGATGTAGGTGTGGATGGCGCCGATTTCCAGCAGCCCGTCTTCGAGCAACTGGCTGATGCGCAGGCTCTGGGTGCCGGCAAAGGAGAAGTCGAGCTTGCGGGCAATGCCGCGCTCGAACAGATCAAGGTGCTCGGACCGCCCGACGCTGGGCATGATCATGTGCAGGTCGTGGACCTTGCCAGGATCGACCTGGACCAGCGAGCGTGACAGAAAGTCGGCCTGCTTCTGGTTATTGCCTTCCAGCACCACCCGGTCGCCGGCGACCAGCAGCGCCTCGAGCGCGGCGACGATCTTGTCGGTGGGAATCACCACACCGTCGGCCAGCGGCCTGACCTGGTCCAGCCGCCGCTGCTTTTCGCTGCGGCGCCGCGACCAGCGCGCGTCGGGGTTATTTGTCATTGTCATGGTCACTCCACGAGATTCGCTGTCGTGGGTCACCTTAGAAGGTGCATGACCTGGCATCAATCAAGCTGGGCGCAGGATCGTTACGGTCAGGGTAATGGATGGCAAGAGCACAGGCGGCCAGCCTCACCGCCCATGGCTTTATGAGAATCAGAAGCCGCTTTCCCTGACCCCCAGTGCCGCCAGTCGGCGCCAGGCCGCCACCACCAGCGATTCGCTGCGCCCGTCCAGCACCACCACACCGCGCAGCGGCTGCACCGGCGCCTCGACCGCCTGATCAATGCCCAGCCGCGCACCGTACTGGGCCTGCACGGGTTCAGCGCGGTTGCTTTCGTCGCGGCGCACGGCAATCGGACCATGATGGTCGGAGGCCAGGGCTTCCTGGTCCAGCCAGCTCACGCCGTTGGCGTCGATGTCCAGCAGCCGGACCTCAAGGGCCGCACGCATCGGGTCGTCGGCAATGAAGCGCCCTTGCGCACCAGGCACCACACGCCAGAGCGCGTCTTCAGCCAGGTAACCACGCAGTCGGGCGCCGGGTTCGACGATGCGCACCAGGGGCATCTGGGTTGAAACCCAGCGGCCCGGCACCAGATTGGGCAGCAGGTCGCGCACCCGGCCAGCCTGCGGGGCACGGATCAACAGGCGTTCGCGCTGGGCGCTCAAGCCCCGGTATTCGGCCAGCGCCTCGGCCAGGCGCTGTTCAAGAACCCCGACGTCACCGGCCGTCTCGCTGCGCCCGGCCTGACGGCGCATCTGCAGCTGCATGATGTCGATCTCGCGGCGCACGATGACCAGGCGCGACTCGATGTCCGGCGACTCAAGCTCCACCAGCACGGTGCCCTGCCCGACCGGCTGACCGTCCTGGACATTGACCTGCCTGACGCGGGCCGCCACCGGCGCGTGCAAGACGCTGACCCGCTCGGCTTCGAGCATCGCCGGCAGCTCGACGCTGCTGCGCCACGGCACCACCAGCACCGCGACCAGTGCCAACAGGATCAGCGCGCTGATCAGCACACGCGGGGTGTGCGCCTGTTCGCGGTGTGCCCACCAATGCTGCATTTCTTTATAAATCGGCATGAAGATGAACCAGCCCAGCTCGACCAGCATCAAGAAGATGCCAAGCAATTTGAAAAACAGGTGATAGACCGCCAGCGCAATGCCGAAAAACAGCGCCGCCCGCCACAGCCACGACAGGTAGCCCCACCACAACAGGCGCCGGCGCATCGGTGACGACCAGGGCTCTGGCGCCTGCAGGCCATAGCCGAACAGCGCCTCGCGCAGGCGCCAGCGGCACAAGGCAAAGGCCCGGCCTTGCAGGTTGTCGACCTGCCAGAGGTCGCTGACCAGAAAGTAGCCGTCGAAGCGCATGAACGGGTTGAGGTTGACGATCACCGTGGTGATCCAGGTCGCGCTGGCCAGCATGAACGCGGCGGTGCGCGCCGGTCCGTCCGGCAGCAGCGACCAGGCCAGCAAGGCGATACAGGCCAGGACCATCTCCGCCAGCACCCCGCCGGCACCGATCAAGAGTCGCGCACGCTGGTCGTTGATCCGCCAGGCATCGCTGACGTCGGTGTAGAACAGCGGAAACAGCACCATGAACGCCACGCCCATGCTCTGTACACGGCACCCGGCGCGCTTGGCCATGAACGCATGGCCAAACTCATGACAGAGCTTGGCAAAGAACAGCGCCACGGCAAACGCCAGCGCCCCGCCCAGGCTGAACAGGTACGGGAACGAGCCGACAAACCGCTGCCAGTCCCGCGACACCAGGAACACGCCCAGCATCAGCGTCAGTGGCAGGCCGACCTTCAACAAGGCCGGGCCAAAGCGTTGCACCCAGGGCCAGGCACGATTGAGAAACGCGTCCGGGCGCCACAATGGAATGCGAAAGAACAGGTATTGGTGCAGCACCTTTTTCCACAGACTCTGACGCGTGGCGGCGGTCTTGATGCCATAGCTGCCGCGCTGCTGCGGGTCGGTCGCGGTGATCAGGTCGTAGCGGCGCAGGAAGGCCAGCATCGCCTCCAGCTCTTTTTCGCCAACGCGCAAGCCCGGCTCGCGGTTGGCAGCCTGTAGCACCTGGCCAGGATCGCCCAGTGCCCAGTGACGCAACAGGCGAATGGCCTGGGCGCCGAGCTTGTAATAGCGGCCGCTGATCGGGTCGGCCAGGGTCCAGCGCGGCGAGCCGTCCAGGGCAGGACTGGCCGGCGTCAGTTGCAGGTCTTCACGCAGGCCGGGCAGGCTCATCTAGAGGCCGATGCTCTGGCGCAACCCGGCCAGTGGCCGGCGCAGCAGGTACAACGCCAGCGGTGCGCGCTCGCCATAGACCTTGGCGGTGCCGCGCAGGCCGATACGCGGCGGCGCATCGACAAACCCGGCGTCCAGGCGATAGGCCAACTGACCACCGGGGGTCGGCTGGGCTTCATAGGCGGCGCGTTGCAAGGTCGCGGTATGACGGTGCAACGGATCGCTGTCGAGAAACAGCGCCACTTCGGCGTCAGGCTTGAGCACGATGGCATCGCCCACGGCCAGTTCGATGCGCAGCTCGGCCTGGGCGGGATCGGCAATTTCCATCAGTCGCTCGCCAGTCTGCACCGGCTTGCCGATCCAGCGCTGGGCGTCGGCAAACACAGCAATGCCGTCACGCTCGGCGCGTACTTCGCTGCGCTTGAGCAGTTCGCTGGCATAGTCGCGCTCGGCACGCTTCTGCGCCACACGGGCGGCCAGCAGGTCAAGCCGGGCATTGGATTCGGCATCGGCGAACGAGCGCTGCGAATTGGCGCGCAGTTCCGCCTCGGCCACCCCCAGCGCGCGCTCGGCGACATCGGCCTGGGCCTTGAGCGTGGTGCCTTCGAAACGCACCAGCAGCTCGCCGGTCTTGACCGGCTGGTTGGGCTTGACCAGAAACTCGGCGATCACCCCGTCCAGCGGTGCCGCCACGACCCGCCCGCCCAGCGGCACGACTTCAGCCGGTGCCAGCACCGACTGACGCACCGGAATCAGCAACGCCAGCAACAGCACGGCCGCCACGATCATCTGGCGCTTGCGGGTCAGGCGCAGGCGCCAGGGCTTGCGCGGCTGCAAGGCCAGCCAGGCATGTGCACAGGTGTCGCCCAACTGGGTGAACAGAATCTTTTCCGAGGGCGTCCAGCCGCGATCACGGGCCAGCCACAGGCCGCCGAACACTTCGCCCTGGTAGTCCTGCAACGGCAGCCAGAACACGCTCGGGGCCGACAGGCTCAGCCAGTCTTCGCGCACGGCGTTGTCAAAACCTTCCATGCTCACGATGTCAGGTGTCTTGAATCGCGCCTGCGCACGCAGTTGCGCCACGGCATGCTCGACAAAGGCCACGAACGGCGCGTTGGGCTCGACCATGCTGATCCCGGTGACTGCACGCACCTTGCCGGCAATCAGCAAGGTGGCATGACGAAAGCCGAACAGGTGCTGGCCGTCGTTGACCAGGCTGTAGGCCAACTGCTCGATGCTGCGGGCCGTGCGGATTTGCCGCTCCAGCTCAAGGTATTGCGCGAAAATCCGCTCGACGACACCGGGCACGGGTGCGTTCACTTGAACTCCGGGAAACGGGCCTGGGTCGCCAACATGGCAGGCATGTGCAGTGAGGGATCAGGTGCGGCCGGCGTCTGGGCCGGACTGCTGGCAGGCAAGAATCCAGAAACAACAGTCTTCAGACAACGCATCGCACAGACTCCAGGCTGGACGCCGCCAGTCTACGGTAGCCATGGCAAGCGTCAAGCCAATTGCCATCACTTCGTCGACCATCCTGAAGGGCAGGTGGCGTCCCGATCTGCCGGCGCCGAGGCAGGCAAGGACCCTACACCTGCTGCGCCTGTCACAAAGCTATCACCAGCAAGCTGCCTCCCACAGTCTGGTGTCAGGCCCGAGACCTTGGGCGACATCAATTGAGTGTCAGACGCAAAATCGGGTGAAAACCGGCTTAACTGATCGGCATTGGTCCTATACAACCAGGCCGGCTTCCAGCAGCCATTGCTCCAGCGCCGGCAGGTCGGGGATGCGGGCCTGGGTGTCGCCGACCTGCACGGCAGCCAGCTCCAGTCGGGCCAGGGGTACGTCGACATAGCTGAGCTGGTTGTCGACCTTGCACGAGCGCGGGATGTTCTGGATCAACAGCGCCAGGTAGCGCAGTTGCGGGTGCCCGCCCAGGGCATTGAGCACCACGATGCGCGCCCGGCCGCCGACCTTGGTGCGCCCGCCGCAGGCCGCTTCGAAGCTTAGCAGCGGCAGGCTCAGGTCGCGCCAGGCGATGTGGCCCAGGTACCAGGGCGGCGCGTCCGGGTCGGCGTGGCAATCCTGATAGTCGATCAGCTCGGCCACCGCGACATTGGGCAGCAGCAGGTAGCGGTCGCTCAACGGCAGCAGCAGGCACGTCAGGCTGGTCAGCCGCGCTGATTGAAAGCTGGCATCAGACATGGCGTGCGCTCCAGCGCTGGATGCTGTCGAGCAGCACCGATTCCTGGTAAGGCTTGCTCAGGTAGTCGTTGACCCCGATGGCCATGGCCCGGTCACGGTGTTTCTGGCCCGAGCGTGAGGTGATCATGATGATGGGCAGGTCCTTGAGCTGTTCGTCCTGGCGAATCCGGGTGGCCACTTCAAAGCCGTCCATGCGCGGCATTTCGATGTCCAGCAACAGGACGTCCGGGGTGAAGTCTTCCAGCAGGCTCATGGCATCGACCCCGTCCTTGGCGGTCACCACCTGCATGCCGTGGCGCTCCAGCAGCCGACCGGTGACCTTGCGCACGGTCACCGAATCGTCCACCACCATGACCCGCAAGGCCCGTGGCCCGGTCTCGGTGAACCAGCTGGCGGTGTCATCGGGCAAGGCGTGTGGCGTGCGGCCTTGCCGGGCGCGGACGTAGGCCAGCAGGTCGAGAATCAGCACCACCCGGCCGTCACCCAGGATCGTCGCGCCGCTCAGGCCCTGGACCTGGGCAAATTGCGCCCCGAGGCTCTTGACCACGATCTCGCGCGAGCCGGCCAGGGCATCGACCTGCACCGCCACCCACTGATCCTGCAGGTGCACCAGCAGCACCGGCAAGGGCTGGAACTGATCGAACAGGCGCGGCTGGCCATTGCCGAGCAGCTCGCCCAGGTAGCGCAGCTCATAGGTGCGTCCGCCATAGCGGTAACGCGGTGGCTGGGTCTGATAGTGTTCGAGCAACTGGCCCGGCATGACCCGGACGATGCCTTCGATGGTGTTCAACGGCACCGCGTAGAGTTCTTCACCGCACTGCACCATCAAGGCACGGTTGACCGACACCGAGAACGGCAGGCGGATGCGAAAACGCGTGCCCAGTCCGGCCACCGAGTCGATGGTCATCGAGCCGCCCAGTTGCTTGACCTCGGCATGCACCACGTCCATGCCCACGCCACGCCCGGAAATCTGGGTGATCACCTCGGCGGTGGAGAACCCCGCTTCGAGGATGAACGGCAGCACCTCGTGGTCGGCCAGCACCGCGTCGGCACGGATCAGCCCGCGCTTGATTGCCTTGCGGCGCACAGCCGCCAGGTCGACGCCGGGGCCGTCATCACTCAGTTCGATGATCAGGTCGCCGCCTTCGTGCATCAGCGCCAGCTGGATCAGGCCCTGCGCCGGCTTGCCGGCGGCCAGGCGCTTCTCGGTGCTTTCCAGGCCATGGTCCACGGCATTGCGCAGCATGTGCTCCAGCGGTGCGACCATCCGCTCCAGCACGCTGCGATCCAGCTCGCCATCGGCGTTGGCCACCTCGAACTGCACCTGTTTATCCAGCTCGCCGGCCACCTGGCGCACCACCCGGCGCAGGCGTGGCACCAGCCGTTCGAAGGGCACCATGCGTGTGCGCATCAGGCCTTCCTGCAGTTCGGTGTTGACCCGCGCCTGGCGGGTCAGCAGCGTGCCGGCATCGCGGGCGCGCAGGTCCAGGGTTTCCTTGAGGTCCAGCAGGTCCGAGGCCGATTCGCTCAAGGCCCGCGACAGTTGTTGCAGCTGTGAATGGCGGTCCATTTCCAGCGGGTCGAACTCTTCGTAGCCGCGCCGTTCGGCCGGGACCTGCTCGCGGGCCAGCAAGCGCCCTTGGGTTTCGCTGTCCAGGCGGCGCAACTGGTCGCGCATGCGCGCCAGGGTGGTTTCGATTTCTGCCAGGGTCGCTTGCGTGTCGAAAATCTGCTGCTCGATGCGCCCGCGAAAAATGGAGGTTTCACCGGCCAGGTTGGCCAGTTGCTCCAGGTCTTCGGCGGCGACCTTGACCATTTCCGGGCCGATACGCTCGGCATCGGGGTCCATGACCACAGCACTCGCTACCGGCACCGGTACGGCAGTGGCGGTTGGCTCCACCACCTCCAGTTGGCGCAGGCTGTCGATCAGGGCCTCGGCGTCCGGCAGCGGCTGGCCGGCACGCACCGCATCAAGCATGTCGGCCAGCCGGTCGTGACCGCGCTGCAAGGCCTCCAGCAACAGCGGTCCCGGCGTACGCAGGCCACCGGCAACGGACTCATACAGCGATTCGACCTCGTGGGCCAGGTCACTCAGCGGCTTGATTTCGAGCATGCGCGCACCGCCTTTGAGGGTGTGCAGGTCGCGCAGCAGGTTCTCGACTTCCAGGGTGTTGTGCGGGTCGACCTGCCAGCGGCTCAGGGCGGCGCTGGCGCTGTCGAGGAGATCGAAGCCTTCTTCGAGAAAGATCTCCAGCAACTCCGGGTCGCGTTCGCCGGCCTCAGGAGCCGGGTCCGGTATGCCCGGCAGTGGATCGCCCCAGGTCACACCCTGCCCCTGGCGCAGTGCGCCGAGAGCGTCGATCAACGGCGCCGGGTCGTCCAGCGGTTGCTGGGTGCCGAGCTGTCCGAGCCACTGCTGTAATTGCTCATGGCAGTCGAGCAACAGCCCGGCGAGCGCTGGTGAATAGCTGTAGCGTCGGTCGATCAGCCCTTCATACAGGGCTTCAAGCTCATGGCCCAGGTCGCTGATCGCTGTGACACCGGCCATGCGCGCACCGCCCTTGAGCGTATGCAGGTCGCGTTGCAGCGCCGACAGTGGCTGCGGGTTATCCGGTTCGCTCAGCCAGCGGTGCAGCGTCTGGCCTGCGCTGTCGAGGATATCGGCGGCCTCTTCGAGAAACACCGTGATGATTTCGTCGTCAGGCGCCGCCTCATCCTGCCGGGACGGGCCGGCCATCTGCTCGATCACCGCGCCCAGCTCGGTCACCGGGCTGCCATCGCGGGCCACCAGGCCCGTCGCGTCCGGCGCCAGGGCCTGGTCAAGCAGCGCATACAAGGCCTGGACGCAATCGGGGCGCGGCACGACGTCCTGGCCGGCGGCGATCTGGTCGAGCATGTCGATCAGTGCCTCATGGGCGTGGCCGGCCTCATCGAAGAAGCGCTCGCTGGCCGCCAGGCTGCTTTCTTCCACCGCGCCATACAGGTCCAGCAGGGCCTCGCACAGTTCATCGACCTGCGGCAGCTCGGCCAGGTGCGCGCTGTGGCCCAGGGTGGTCAGCTCATCAAGCAGCGCGGTCAGTTCCTGGCGCGCGCCGGGGTGCTGCCGCCAGCGCTGCAATAGGCCCTCGGCGTCCAGCACGATGTCCATGCCCTCGGCGAGAAAGGTCGCGATCAGCTTGGGGTTGTGCCGCACCGGCAGGCCGTCGGGGGCGTCGTGCAAGGCCGCCGCCAGGCGCTGCTCAAGCAACGAGCGGGCCGCCTCGATCAGTTGCGCGGCCCCCGGAATCGGCGCCAGGGGCTGGCTGTCCAGCTGCTCCAGCCCCTGATAGAACAGCGGTTCGGCGGCACGCAGCAGCTTGAGCTCGGGGGTTTCAATGGCGATCAGATTGGCCTTGAACTCGCGCACCAGTTCATCCAGCGGGCTGGCCAGTTCCGCCATCGGCAACACACCGGCCATGTAGGCACTGCCCTTGAGGGTGTGCAGGGCACGCAGCAGGTCGTCGCCGATGGCCGCCGAGTCGCGGCGCGCGGCGCTGTCGAGAAAGCGGTCGATCACATGCAGATGGCCCAGCGCCTCCTGGCGAAAGATGTCCAGCAACTGAGGGTCCAGGTCGTCGGCCGGCTTGACCGTCGGCACCACCGACGCGCTGGCACCGGCCAGGCGCTGCGCCTGGGTGGCCAGGCGGTCGGCATCGTCACGCTGGCGCTGGGCGCCGGCGGCGAAGTCGGCCACCAGGGCCGGCAGCAAGGCCTGCACTTCGCCGAGCAGCTGGCGCACCGGCTGGTCGGCCGCCACGCTGCCTTCAAGCACGCGGTTGAGCAGGTTTTCCACCGACCAGGCCAGCTCGCTGAGCACCAGCGCACGGACCATGCGGCCGCTGCCCTTGAGCGAGTGAAAGGCGCGGCGCACTTCGCGCAGGGCCTGATGGGTGGCCGCCCCCGGCGTGGCCAGGGCCACCAGCCAGCGCGGCTGTGATTGCTTGAGGGCGTCGAGGATTTCCTGGGCCTCCTCGATGAACACCTCGCGCAGTTCGTCGTCCACCGCCGGTTCATCGGCCGGTGGTGGCAGCAGGCTGGCCGGCATGTCGCGGCCCGGCGGGTTGATCGTTGCCAACGGGCTGGCCAGCACCTGGGCCAGGCTGCCGGGGGCCGGCACCGGCTCTTCAAGGGCATCGTCGTCAGGCGCCTCAGGGCCTGGCGAGGCCGGTGCATAGCCGAGCCGGGCCAGGCTGGCCTGGGCCATGTCGAGAATCGGGTCGCCGGCCGCCTCGTGGTCTTCGTTCATGCGCTCCAGGTAATACTCGACCGCACTCAAGGCTTCGGCCAGGCCTTCGAGCGCGTGCTCGTCAGGCCGGGTGGCGGCCGTGAGCAGGTGCTGGCGCACATAGTCGTTGCCGGCGGCCAGCAGGCTGGCAGCCCGGCTCAGCGGAATCATTGCCAGGGCGCCGCGCACCTGCACCAGCAATTCGCCCAGCGGCGCCAGGCGTTGCGCCGACCACTCGCCCTCCAGGCCGTCGATCAGCACATCCTTGGCCTGTTGCAGCACCAGCCGCGCCTCGCGCACCACCAACTGGTGGATCTGGGTCAGGTCGGTGGTCGGCAGGCGGCTTTCTTCGCGACGGGTCTCGCCGACCGCACCGATCATGCCGGCCAGCGTCGACTCGACGTACAGCAGCGCCCCGGCCACGTCCATCAACGCCGCATCGTTGGGTTCGCGCTGCCCCTGGGCCATGCTCTGGACCACGCCGGTCTGGTCGATGATCACCTTGCGCGGCTGGCCGAACCCCAGCACCGCCAGGGTATCGGCAATCTGCCGCAGCGGCCCCAGCAAGGCATTGAGTTCGCTGACGTGCTGGCGGTCGCCGCGCACGAACACATCGAGCCGCTCCTTGGCCCGCACCAGCCCTGCGCACACGGCCAGGATCACCGAGCGCATGGCATCGCGGTCGGGGCCGGCCATGCGCGCGCGCTCCTGGTCGACCACCTCGCTGCCGGGCAAGGCATCGTCCAGCGCATAGTCGTCCTTGAGCGCCAGCAGTTTCGGCGCCCGGTCCTCGGACTTGGCGATGTAGAACAGCAGGCTCTTGAGCAGCTCTTCGGGCGCCGGCTGATTGATGCCCTCGATGCCCTGGGCCATCAGGCGCTTGAGTTCGCGATCGGCGTCGCGCAGCAGGCTGCGCAGGGCCGGGCTGTTGGTGAAGCGACTGGCCGGCAGGCTTTCGACCAGCGCCGAGGTGATGCGCCACAAGGCCCCCAACGGGGCGTCGGCGCACAGGTGCTCGAGATGAGCGAACACCTCGGCCAGCTGGTGCAGATGGCCTTGGACGTCCTGTTCACGCATCAATCCGGCCAGTGCATTTTGCAGGTTCTGGCGCCATTGACGCAGTTGCCCGGGCAGTTCAGGGCTGTCGCGCAGGCTCAGGGCCTGGTCGTCGAGCGGGTCGATGTCATAGAACTGCGGGGCGAACAGGCGGGTTTCCGACAGCAGGCTCTCGCCACGGGCGCCGCGCAGGTCGTTGAGCAGCGGCAGGATCACCAGCGGCAGGTCGCGCCGCGCCGCATGGGTGCGCTCAAGGTAGAGCGGCAACTGGGTCATGGCCTGGTTGAGCAGGTGCACGGTCTCGGCCTGGCTGCCCACCCGACCTTCGCGCAGGGCCACGCCCAGCAGTTCGATTTCCTCGGCGAGCAAGGCGGCGCCGTAGAACTCGATCATCTGCAGGCTGCCCTGCACCTGGTGCACGCCGTGGATGTATTCGTCCAGCGCGGCCAGGTTGCCGGAGGCGGCGACGAATACGTCAAGCGCCTGGCGGGCCTGCCCCAGGGTTTCGGCGATCTCGCCTTTGACCCATTCAAGGGCCACGTAATCGTGACGATCAGGCATGGCGCGGGAAGCTCCGGGAAACGTGCGTGGTCATCATCGAGGCCTCAAGCCTGATCCCGGGAAGGCGGCAAGGTAAAGCCGGATACGGAGCGGCGCATCTCGCTGGCCATTTTCGCCAGGTTGCCGATGCTCTCGGCGGTCATCGAGGTGCCCGAGGTGGTCTGCGAGGTGATCTGCTGGATCACGGTCATGGTCTGCGCGATCTGCCCGGCCGACACCGCCTGTTGCTGGGCGGCGACCGTGATGCTTTCGATCAGCTCGGCCAGCACTCTGGAGACGCCTTCGATTTCTTCCAGCGCCACCCCGGCATCTTGCGCCAGGCGTGCACCGCGCACCACTTCGCTGGTGGTCTGCTCCATGGAGATCACCGCTTCGTTGGTGTCGTTCTGGATGGCCCGCACCAGGGTTTCGATCTGCTTGGTGGCCGACGACGAGCGCTCGGCCAGGCGCTGCACTTCGTCGGCGACCACGGCAAACCCGCGCCCGGCATCACCGGCCATCGAGGCCTGGATCGCGGCATTGAGGGCCAGGATATTGGTCTGATCGGAAATGTCATCGATCAGGCTGACAATATCGCCGATTTCCTGGGACGACTCGCCCAGGCGCTTGATGCGCTTGGACGTGTCCTGAATCTGCTCGCGAATGTTGTCCATGCCGTCGATGGTGTTGTGCACCACTTCGTTGCCCTTGTTGGCAATCGCCACCGAGCGGGCCGCCACCGCCGAGGATTCCGAGGCATTGGTCGACACCTGGTCGATCGACTGCGCCATGTCGTTGATCGCCGTGGAGGCGGCGCTGATCTGCAAGGCCTGGTGCTCGGAAGCGCGCGCCAGTTGCGAGGCGGTGGCCTGGGTGTCCTGCACGGCGGCGGCGACCTGCTCGGCGGTGATGTTGATGGTCGCCACCAGTTCGCGCAACTGGTCGATGGAATAGTTGATCGAGTCGGCAATGGCGCCGGTGAAGTCCTCGGTCACCGACGCGGCCACGGTCAGGTCGCCATCGGCCAGTTCTTCGATCTCGTTGAGCAGGCGCATGATCGCCGCCTGGTTGCGCTCGCTTTTCTGCGCGGTTTCATGCAACTGGCGGTTGGTCTCGCGCACCATCACCAGGCCAATGAGAATGATCGACATCAAGGCCAGCAGGCCGATGATGTAGCCACCAATGGAATTGACCGTGCGCCGGCTGGCCAGGTGTTCCAGGCTGTTGGCCAGCGTGGAGGCCTGGTCGAGCAGGGTCTGCGAGGTGGTGAAGATCTTGCTTGAAGCCTCGCGCACCTGGAACAGCTCGGGGGAGGTTTCGAGGATCTCGTCGACCGAGCCTGAGACGAACTCGAACAGTTCGGCAATCTCGCTCAGCCGCGCCCGCGCATCGCGGTCTTCGACCTGGCTGATGTGCAAGCCCGGGTTGCCTTCGAGCATGCCGCTGAGCACGCGGCCGAACTGGCTGGCGTCGCGCCCGAAGGCATCGGCCGCCTGCACGGCCGTGTCGTCGCCGGCCAGTACCTTGTTGACCGAGCCCAGGATGCGCTCGCCCAGCAAGGCCTGGCGCTGGGCCAGGACCACCTGGCTGGCCGGGGCGTTGTTCTGCAACAGGATCTCGACGACCTTTTCGTATTCGGTCTGCAATTGCGGGATGGTTTCGGCCAGCGTGGCAGCGACCTGATGCAGCGACAGCACGGTCTGTTCGTTGGCCAGGATCACATCGGTGCTCTTGCGCAGCGCTTCCCAGTCGTTCTGCACCGCCCGCAGTTCGTCGCGCACCCCCGACGGCGCGGCCGGCAGGCCGGTGGCCGGGTCGCCCTTTTTCAGGTAGCCCCAGCGCAGGTCGAAATCGTTGCGCGCATCGGCCAGCAACTTGAACGCCTGGGCCTTGCCGCCGGCGGCCTCGGTGGCGTTTTTGGCGATGCGCTGGGACAACACACGCAGCTCGCCGGCATGGCCGATGTACTGCTTTTCGTAGTTCGACTGCGTGTTGAGGTACGCGAAGTTGGCGAACAGCAGAATGATGAACACGATCAACGCGACAAACAGCGTGATGATCTGCGCCCGGCTGCGTGCACCGTCCTGCAATGTGCCTGTATCAACCATGACGTTTCCTGTACGACTCAAAGCGCGACATCCATGAACCCCCGGGACTGTGCCAGGGCCCGGGTACTGAACACCCGCCAGGGCTGCTCGCGGATGAATTGCCCGGGGATGAACGGCGCCATCCCCAGGGTCGGCGACGCCTCGGCGCCACGCACCAGGCTGGCCGGGTCGAAGTGCTGCATGCCCAGGACTTCATCGACCAGCAGGCCGGCGAACACCTCAGGCTGCTCGACCACCAGCACCTGGCGCGGCTTGCGCAAGGGCGAGCACGCATGGCCGAAGTAACCGCACAGGTCGATGACCGGCAGCAAGCGCCCGCGCAGGTTGGCAATGCCCAACACCCAGGGCTTGACCCCGGGCATCGCGGTGCAGCGCGGTTCGTTGAGAATTTCGGCGATCTCGCCCATCGGCGTGACGAACAGGTGCTCGCCCAGGCGAAAACCGATGCCGCTCCAGTCCTGCTCGCGGGTGGTCTGGGCCGGCAGGCCGGCGGCCAGCGAGCGGCAGCGCTGGTCGATGGCGAACAACAGCTCGAACGCGGTGCGCGAACCGTTCAGCGACGGTGGCGTGGGCATAAGGGTTCTCAGCCGGCCAGGACCGAATTCAGGACTTTGATCAGGGTGTCTTCGTCCACCGGCTTGGTCAGGTAGCCGCGGGCCCCCTGGCGCTCGCCCCAGACCTTGTCGGTTTCCTGATCCTTGGTGGTCACCATGATGACGGGAATGGGCCGGGTGTCGGGGTCCTTGCTCAACTGGCGCGTGGCCTGGAAGCCATTGAGCCCGGGCATGACGATGTCCATCAGCACCGCGTCGGGTTTTTCCTGGCGGGCCAGGGCCACGCCGTCGGCACCGTTCTCGGCCTTGAGGACCTGGTGGCCGTGCTTTTCCAGGATGCCGGTGAGTTTGTACATTTCGGTCGGCGAATCGTCGACGATCAGTATTCGAGCCATGGTGTTCCCCAAAAGATGGCAGGCCGGCGGCACACGCCGCAGGCCTCACGATTCATGTTGTTCAACGCTCAGGAAGCCCGGTACATGGACCTTGATGGCATTGAGCAGTTCTTCCTGACTGAAAGGCTTGGTCAAAAACTGATCGGAACCGACGATCCGGCCCTTGGCCTTGTCGAACAGACCGTCCTTGGACGACAGCATGATCACCGGCGTGGCCTTGAAGGCCCGGTTGTTCTTGATCAGGGCGCAGGTCTGGTAGCCATCCAGGCGCGGCATCATGATGTCGACGAAGATGATGCGCGGGTGATGGTCGACAATCTTGGCCAGCGCCTCGAAACCGTCAACCGCCGTGATGACTTCACAGCCGGCACTCTTGAGGATGGTTTCGGCGGTACGGCGAATGGTCCGCGAATCATCGATCACCATGACCTTCAATGCTGTGGCGTGCTGTGACATGTGGGGCTGTTCCGTCGCCGCGAGCCGGCTCTGACAGGCCGCTGCCAGGCAGGCAGTGGGTGCCGTGACTTTTTAGCACACTCTCCAGGCGCAATCCATCAAGCGCGCAGGGCGCTGGCCTCTTGACCGCGAGGCATGGCGCAAGCGACCCTGACGGTTTTTCGGCCGTCGGCCGCAACGTACAGAGGATATTGCCCATGAGTGTTCGCCTAGGGATTGTCATGGACCCGATCGAGCGCATCTCCTATAAGAAGGACAGCTCGCTGGCCATGCTCCTGGCTGCACAGGAACGCGGCTGGTCGCTGTTCTACATGGAGCAGCAGGACCTGTACCTGGACGCCGGCAAGGCCCGCGCGCGCATGAAGCCGCTGACCGTGTTCGCCGACCCGGCCAAATGGTTCGAGCTGGGCGATGAAGCCGACACGGGCCTGGCCGAGCTGGACGTGATCCTGATGCGCAAGGACCCGCCCTTCGACATGGAATTCGTCTACGCCACCTACCTGCTGGAGCAGGCCGAGCGCGATGGCGTGCTGGTGGTCAACAAGCCGCAGAGCCTGCGCGACTGCAATGAAAAGCTGTTCGCCACGCAATTTCCGCAGTGCACCCCGCCGACGCTGGTCAGCCGCCGTGCGGACATCCTGCGCGCCTTTGCCGAACAACAGGGTGACACCATCCTCAAGCCGCTGGATGGCATGGGCGGCACTTCCATCTTTCGCCACCGCGCCGGCGACCCGAACCTGTCGGTGATCCTGGAAACCCTGACCCTGAACGGCACCCAGCAGATCATGGCCCAGGGTTACCTGCCGGCCATCAAGGACGGTGACAAGCGCATTCTGGTGATCGATGGCGAGCCGGTGCCCTATTGCCTGGCGCGCATCCCGGCTGCCGGCGAAACCCGTGGCAACCTGGCCGCCGGCGGCCGTGGTGAAGCCCGCCCGCTGACCGAGCGCGACCGCTGGATCGTGGCCCAGGTCGCCCCGACCCTGCGCGAAAAAGGCCTGCTGTTCGTCGGCCTGGACGTGATCGGCGAGCACCTGACCGAAATCAACGTCACCAGCCCGACCTGCATCCGCGAAATCGACAATGCCTTCGGCACCCGCATCGGCAGCCTGCTGATGGATGCGATCGAGAAGAAGCTCAAGGCGCGATAAGGCCTAAGCGGCAAGCTGCAAGCAGAGCGGTCCGGCTGTGGCTTGCTGCTTGCCGCTCATGGCTTGTAGCTTTCATTGCGTTATCATGTGCGACCTGCGACATGCACCTGACCTACAGGCTCCAATGATGCCCGACCGCCCATGACTGCAATGGCCTACAACCCCCTCTTGATCGAACCCCCGCGCTCCGGCGTGCGCTCGCGCGACCGCCTGGGCTTTACCCTGCTGATCGCCGCCCTGGTGCACCTGGTGGTCATCCTCGGGGTGGGCTTTACCTATGTGAAGCCCGAGCAGATTTCCCGCACCCTGGAAATCACCCTCGCCACCTTCAAGAGCGAGAAGGCACCCGAGCAGGCCGATTTCCTGGCCCAGGACAACCAGCAGGGCAGCGGC
Organism: Pseudomonas ovata; assembly: GCF_003131185.1. Taxonomy (GTDB): domain Bacteria; phylum Pseudomonadota; class Gammaproteobacteria; order Pseudomonadales; family Pseudomonadaceae; genus Aquipseudomonas; species Aquipseudomonas ovata. The sequence goes on from NZ_QFFU01000017.1 coordinate 46,042, forward strand.
ACGCTGGATCAGGCCCAGACGCTCAAGACCACTGAGCTGGCGCCGTTCCAGGACACCGAGATCAACAAGGTGACCCCGCCGCCGGCCAGCAAGGCGGTCCAGAAGCAGGAAGCGCCGAAGGCCGCCGTGGCCACGGTGGCGCCGGCGAAGGAAAAGACCGTCACGCGTCGTGAAGAGGTCAAGCCTGACCCCAAGCCGCGGGAAACCCCGACCTTTGACAGCGCTCAACTGAGCAATGAAATTGCCAGCCTCGAAGCCGAGCTGTCGGACGAGCAGCAGCGCTATGCCAAGCGGCCCAAGATCCATCGCCTCAATGCGGCCTCGACCATGCGCGACAAGGGGGCCTGGTACAAGGACGACTGGCGCAAGAAAGTCGAGCGGGTCGGCAACCTCAATTACCCCGAGGAGGCACGTCGCCAGCAGATCTACGGCAGCCTGCGCCTGCTGGTGTCGATCAACCGCGACGGTTCGCTGTATGAAGTGCTGGTGCTGGAATCCTCCGGCCAGCCGCTGCTGGACCAGGCCGCCCAGCGCATCGTGCGCCTGGCGGCGCCTTTTGCGCCGTTCAGCGGCGATCTGGCCGACATCGACCGGCTGGAAATCATCCGCACCTGGAAATTTGCCCGCGGCGACAAACTGTCCAGCAATTGAGCCCCCCGGCCGGGAATGGCAGCGCCGCAGAATTTCGGTTCAGGGGCGCGCTCTGCCATAAGTGACAGTTGTCAGCGACCGCCGGCAGCGCCACACTAGGCGTCATGAAAAACGTCACTGCAAGTTACTTCAAGCATCAGTTCCTGATCGCCATGCCGCACATGGACGATCCGCATTTTGCGCAGACCCTGACTTACATTGTCGAGCACAATGCCGATGGCGCCATGGGGCTGGTCATCAACCGTCCGCAGGACCTGACCCTGGCCGACGTACTGGAGCAACTGCGCCCCGAGCAATTGCCACCGGTGCGCTGCCAGCAGATCCGCATTCACTCAGGCGGCCCGGTGCAGACCGATCGCGGTTTCGTCCTGCACCCCAGCGGCCCGGTCTTTCAGTCCACGGTCGAGCTGGGCGGCATAGCCCTGTCGACCTCGCAGGACATCCTGTTTGCCATCGCCGACGGCGACGCCCCCGCGCACAGCCTGATCACCCTGGGCTATGCCGGCTGGGATGCCGGCCAGCTGGACGCCGAAATGGCGGCCAATGCCTGGCTGACCTGCCCGTTCGATGCCGCCATCCTGTTCGAGACCGACAGCGACCAGCGCCTCAATGCGGCCGCTGCACGCCTGGGCATCAACCTGAGCCTGCTCTCGACCCAGGCAGGGCACGCCTGATGGCGGTCTTGCGCCTGATTCTGGGCTTCGACTACGGCACCCGGCAGATCGGTGTTTCGGTGGGTCAGGCCATTACCGGCCAGGCCCGCGAGCTGTGCACCCTCAAGGCCCAGAACGGGGTGCCCAACTGGGACCAGATGCAAGCCCTGTTCAAGGAGTGGAAGCCCGACGCGGTGGTGGTCGGCCTGCCCCTGAACATGGACGGCACGCCCAGCGACATGAGTGCCCGTGCCGAGAAGTTCTCACGCCAGCTCAACGGTCGCTTCAATGTCCCCGCCTACACCCACGACGAGCGCCTGACCACCTTCGAGGCCAAGGGCGAGCGCATGGCCCGTGGCGGCCAGCGCGGCAGTTACCGTGACAACCCGGTGGATGCGATTGCGGCCGCCCTGCTGCTGCAAGGCTGGCTGGATGCCAACCCGCAGCTGCTCAATGTGTGACCTTTTGCCCCCGCAACGCTTCGAATCCCACGTTTGCGCTTGAGTACGCCCGGCTGCGGGCGCACGACAAGCTTCTGAAGGAGCCAGCATGAGTTTGCCCAACCCCGCCGATCTGATCCGTCAGATGGCCACCGACCTCACCGCCCACCTGAGCCATCGCGGCATTCACGAACCACGCTTCATCGGCATTCGTACCGGGGGCGTGTGGGTCGCGCAGGCACTGCTCCAGACACTGGACCATCCGGGGCCGCTGGGCACGCTGGACGTGTCGTTCTACCGTGACGATTTCAGCCAGAACGGCCTGCATCCCCAGGTGCGGCCTTCAGAGCTGCCGTTCGAGATCGAAGGCCAGCACCTGGTATTGATCGACGACGTGCTGATGAGCGGACGCACGGTGCGCGCCGCCCTTAACGAGCTGTTCGACTACGGCCGCCCGGCCAGCGTGACGCTGGTCTGCCTGCTGGACCTGAACGCCGGCGAACTGCCGATCCGCCCCAATGTGGTCGGTGCAACGCTGGCCCTGGCCGCTCATGAGCGGGTCAAGCTCAGTGGTCCCGAGCCGCTGGCGCTCGACATCCAGGATCTTTCCACTGCCTCAGCCTTTTAAGAGTCCATTGCGATGACGCCTCTCGACGCCAAGCGACCGCTGCAGCTCAATCACCAGGGCCAGCTTCGCCATTTCCTGTCCCTGGACGGCCTGCCCCGCGAACTGCTCACAGAAATCCTCGACACCGCCGACTCGTTTCTGGAAGTCGGCGCACGCGCGGTGAAAAAAGTCCCGCTGCTGCGTGGCAAGACGGTCTGCAACGTGTTTTTCGAGAACTCGACGCGCACCCGCACCACCTTCGAGCTGGCCGCACAGCGGCTGTCGGCCGACGTGATCACCCTGAACGTCTCGACCTCCTCGACCAGCAAGGGCGAGACCCTGTTCGACACCCTGCGCAACCTTGAAGCCATGGCCGCCGACATGTTCGTGGTGCGCCATGCCGACTCCGGCGCCGCGCACTTCATTGCCGAGCACGTGTGCCCCGAGGTGGCGATCATCAATGGCGGCGACGGCCGGCACGCGCACCCGACCCAGGGCATGCTCGACATGCTGACCATCCGCCGGCACAAGGGTGGCTTCGAGAACCTGTCGGTGGCCATCGTCGGCGATATCCTGCATTCGCGGGTGGCACGCTCGAACATGCTGGCACTCAAGGCGCTGGGCTGCCCGGACATCCGCGTGATCGGACCCAAGACCCTGATGCCGGTGGGCATCGAGCAATACGGCGTGAAGGTCTACACCGACCTGGCCGAGGGCCTCAAGGACGTCGATGTGGTGATCATGTTACGCCTGCAACGCGAACGCATGCAGGGCGGCCTGCTGCCCAGCGAAGGCGAGTTCTACCGCCTGTTCGGCCTGACCACCGCCCGTCTGGCGGGCGCAAAACCGGATGCCATTGTCATGCACCCAGGCCCCATCAACCGCGGGGTGGAAATCGAATCGGCGGTGGCCGACGGCCCCCATTCGGTGATTCTCAACCAGGTGACCTACGGCATCGCCGTGCGCATGGCCGTGTTGTCCATGGCCATGAGCGGTCAGACCGCACAACGTCAATTCGAGCAGGAGAACGCCCTGTGAAGCTCAGCATTCTCGGCGCTCGCGTCATCGACCCGCGCAGCGGGCTGGACCAGGTCACCGACCTGCACATCGAAGCCGGCAAGATTCTGGCCGTGGGCGCGGCGCCCGCAGGTTTCGAGCCTGCGCACAGCATCGACGCCACAGGGCTGGTGGCCGCACCGGGCCTGGTGGACCTGAATGTCTCGCTGCGCGAGCCCGGCTACAGCCGCAAGGGCAGCATCGCCAGCGAGACCCGTGCCGCCACCGCCGGCGGGGTGACCAGCCTGTGCTGCCCACCCCGCACCCGGCCGGTACTGGACACCTCGGCGGTGGCCGAACTGATCCTGGACCGCGCCCGTGAGGCCGGCTTCAGCAAGGTCTATCCGATCGGTGCCCTGAGCAAGGGCCTGGAAGGCGAGCAACTGGCCGAGCTGGTGGCCCTGCGTGACGCCGGCTGCGTAGCGTTCGGCAACGGCCTCAAGACCTTCACCAACACCCGCACCCTGTGCCGGGCGCTGGAATACGCCGCCACGTTCGACCTGACGGTGATTTTCAATTCGCAGGACCATGACCTGGCCGCCGGCGGCCTGGCCCACGAAGGCCCGACCGCCAGTTTCCTGGGGCTGGTCGGCATCCCGGAGACCGCCGAGACCGTGGCCCTGGCCCGCGACCTGCTGCTGGTCGAACAGAGCGGCGTGCGCGCGCACTTCAGCCAGCTGACCAGCGCCCGTGGCGCCGCCATGATCGCCGACGCCCAGGCCCGCGGCCTGCCGGTGACCGCCGACGTGGCGCTGTACCAGTTGATCCTCACCGATGAGGCGCTGATCGACTTTTCCAGCCTCTACCATGTGCAGCCGCCCCTGCGCACCCGCGCAGACCGTGACGGTCTGCGCGAGGCCGTGAAAGCCGGGGTGATCCAGGCCATTTCCAGCCATCACCAGCCACACGAGCGCGACGCCAAGCTGGCGCCGTTCGGTGCGACCGAGCCGGGCATCAGCAGTGTGGAGTTGCTGCTGCCGCTGGCCATGACGCTGGTAGAGGACGGCCTGCTCGACCTGCCGACCCTGCTTGATCGCCTGAGCGCAGGCCCGGCGGCGGCGCTGCGCCTGCCGGCCGGGCAATTGCAGCAAGGGCTGGCGGCCGACCTGGTGCTGTTCGACCCGACCGCCAGCACCCTGGCCGGCCAGGCCTGGCTGTCCCGCGGCGAGAACTGCCCGTTCCTGGGCCATTGCCTGCCGGGGGCGGTGCGTTACACGCTGGTGGACGGGCGCATCAGCTACAGCGCCTGACCAGCGCTCCCCAAGGTCAACAGCGCTCTGCCCGGCTGCGGTTCAGCGCTGCAGTTGGGCGTTCTTGATCGAGATCTGGGTGTTCATCGTCCAGAAGTCATACAGCACGCCCACGCCAAACAGGCCGACGGTGAAAAAGTAGATGATGGCGGTGACCCATTTGCCCTGGTACAGGCGGTGGGCGCCGAAGATGCCCAGGAACGTCAGCAGAATCCACGCCAGGTTGTAGTCGGTCGGGCCAGGGGTGAAACGCAGGTCCGCCTCGCGGTCCATCGATGGGATCAGGAACAGGTCGATCAGCCAGCCGATGCCGAACAGGCCCAGGGTGAAGAACCAGATCGTGCCGGTCACCGGCTTGCCGAAGTAGAAACGGTGAGCACCCAGGAAGCCGAAAATCCACAGCAGGTAACCCAGGACTTTGCTGTGCGTGTTGGGGGTATAGCTGTTCATAAACTGCCTCGTTGCGTTGATAGAAAAATTTTCGTGTAAATTTTGTGACTTTTTATCGGTCATCCGACGTATGGCGAATGCCCTTTATCGATTCCGCAAGGCCTTGTAACACAAGGGATTGCTACACAATACAAGACAATCCGTCGCAATAATTGCAACGATTGCCGTGTAAACGTGTCGTCGGGTGGGGTCGGCTTTGGACGCAAGCTGTTATAGAGTTGCGCGCTGATCTTTAAGAGCCCTGCCGAATGCGTCCTTTTTTCAAGACATGGCTGACTGTTTGTCTCCTTATGCCATTGGCCGCCCACGCCACCAATCGTGAGCAAAACCTGCCCGCCGGCTTCTCCGGCTACACCGCCAAAAGCAATGCCTCGGCCTCGCGCGAAACCACCCGCAGCGAAACCGCCAGCGTGCCGCATGTGCGCAAGACGAGCGCTGCCCAGAGTCCGGTGACGGCCAACAATGCCCGAAAATCCGCGGTATCGTCTGCTGTGGCCGGCACCAATAAACAGGGCAGCGCCGTCGTCAAGCGCGCCCTGGAAGCGGTTGGCACTCCTTATCGCTGGGGCGGCAACACACCCGGCAAGGGCCTCGACTGCAGCGGCCTGGTCAAGTACGCCTTCACCGACGTGGCCAATGTCGACCTGCCGCGCAGTTCGCGTGACATGGCCGAAGGTCATGGCCAGGCCGTGGACCGCAAGGACCTGAAACCCGGTGACCTGCTGTTTTTCAACATCAAGAGCCGCCGCATCAACCACGTGGCCATCTACCTGGGCAACGACCGCTTCGTCCACGCGCCCCGCCGCGGCAAGGCCGTGACCGTCGACACGTTGAAGAAACCTTACTGGAACAAGAGCTACAAGGTTGCCAAGCGCGTACTGCCCAAGCAGAAGCCGGCGCTGAATATTGCCAGAAACTGAGTCAGGCGCCTGCGCTCGATACTACTGCTGTACCAACGCGCTACTACTGTCGGTACCAACGCGCGATCCCGCCCTGTAGGAGCGCGCTTGCCCGCGACCGGCTGCGTTAGCAGTCGTAAAATTGTGGCGTTTCGTAGATTCCAGATCGGAAATTTGTGGGGCCTCACCAATTTTGCGAGCGCTGCGCACTCGGTCGCGGGCAAGCGCGCTCCTACAAGACAGTCTGGGTGTCGGGGTTTAGAAGTTATCCGGCAGCTTGGCCTTTTCGCGGGCGCTTTCGCGGTTGATCAGGCCGCGCTTGAGCAGCTCGGCCAGGCACATGTCCAGGGTCTGCATGCCCATCGCCCCACCGGTCTGGATCGCCGAGTACATCTGCGCCACCTTGTCCTCGCGGATCAGGTTACGGATCGCCGGCGTCCCCATCATGATTTCATGCGCCGCCACCCTTCCCCCGCCGACCTTCTTGAGCAGCACCTGCGAGATCACGGCATGCAGGGATTCGGACAGCATCGAGCGGATCATGGACTTTTCAGCGGCCGGAAACACGTCGACCACCCGATCGATGGTCTTGGCTGCCGACGTGGTGTGCAACGTGCCGAACACCAGGTGCCCGGTTTCGGCAGCGGTCAGTGCCAGGCGAATGGTCTCCAGGTCGCGCATCTCGCCGACCAGGATCACGTCCGGGTCTTCCCGCAAGGCTGAACGCAGGGCCTCGGAAAAGCCCAGCGTGTCGCGGTGCACCTCGCGCTGGTTGACCAGGCACTTCTTGGATTCGTGGACGAATTCGATCGGATCCTCGATGGTGAGGATGTGGTGGTGCTTGTTGCTGTTGAGGTAGTCGACCATCGCCGCCAGGGTTGTCGATTTACCCGAGCCGGTAGGCCCGGTAACCAGGACCAGCCCGCGCGGCACATCGGTAATGCGGCGAAACACTTCGCCCATTCCCAGGTCTTCCATGCTCAGGATCTTCGACGGGATGGTACGAAAGACCGCGCCCGCGCCACGATTCTGGTTGAACGCATTGACCCGGAAGCGCGCCACCCCCGGCACCTCGAATGAAAAGTCGGTCTCCAGGCGCTCCTCGAAGTCCTGGCGCTGCTTGTCGTTCATGATGTCGTAGATCAGTGCCTTGACCTGCTTGGCATCCAGAGCCGGCAGGTTGATACGCCTGACATCGCCATCGACGCGGATCATCGGCGGCAGCCCGGCAGAGAGGTGCAAGTCGGAAGCGCCTTGTTTGGCACTGAAGGCCAGCAGCTCGGTAATATCCATACAGCTCCTCAATCACATAGAATGCCGCAGACCTCAGACCTGCTGGCACGAATCAATGTCCACGATAGCAGCGAATATATCAACGCTCGAACACCGAATCCGCGACGCGGCCCGGGCCGTACAGCGCGACCCGGCCAGCATCGGCCTGCTGGCGGTCAGCAAGACCAAGCCGGCCGCCGACCTGCGCGAAGCCTTCGACGCCGGCCTGCGCCACTTTGGCGAAAACTACCTGCAGGAAGCCCAGGACAAGCAGCAACAATTATCCGACCTGCCCTTGTGCTGGCATTTCATCGGCCCCATTCAGTCGAACAAGACCCGTGCCATCGCTGAGCACTTCGACTGGGTACATTCCGTGGACCGCCTGAAAATCGCCCAACGCCTGTCCGAACAACGTCCCGAACACTTGGGACCGCTGAACATCTGCATCCAGGTCAACGTCAGTGGCGAGGCCAGCAAATCGGGCTGCAATGCCCAAGACCTGCCCGCGCTGGCCGCCGCCATTGCGCAACTGCCACGCCTGCAGCTGCGCGGCCTGATGGCGATCCCGGAGCCCACGGACGACGTAGCCGCCCAGCGCGCCGCCTTTGCCCGCGTAAGGACCCTGCAAACCCAACTGCCCCAGACGCTGGACACTCTGTCGATGGGCATGAGCCACGACCTGGAGGCCGCCATCGCTGAAGGCGCCACCTGGGTGCGCGTCGGCACGGCCCTGTTTGGCGCCCGCAATTACGGCCAACCCTGACTTCTGACTCAAGGAAACTGTTCATGAGCACCACTCGCATTGCCTTCATTGGCGCCGGCAACATGGCCGCCAGCCTGATCGGTGGCCTGCGCGCCCAGGGCGTCGATGCCGCCGACATCCGCGCCAGCGACCCGGGCGCCGACACCCGGGCGCGCATCAGCGCCGAGCATGGCATCACCGTCGTGGCCGACAACGCCGAGGCCATCGAGGGCGCCGACGTGATCCTGCTGGCGGTCAAGCCGCAGATGATGAAAAACGTCTGCCAGGCCCTGAGCCCCAGCCTCAAGCCCGAACAACTGATCGTCTCGGTGGCCGCCGGCATCACCTGCGCCAGCCTCAACCAGTGGCTGGGCGAGCAACAGCCGGTGGTGCGCTGCATGCCCAACACCCCGGCGCTGCTGCGCAAGGGCGTCAGCGGCCTGTACGCCACCGACAAGGTCACCGACACCCAGCGCCAGCAGGCCGAGCAGTTGCTGTCGGCCGTAGGCATCGCCCTGTGGCTTGAGCAGGAACATCAGCTCGATGCCGTGACCGCCGTGTCCGGCAGCGGGCCGGCGTATTTCTTTTTGCTGATCGAAGCCATGACCGCCGCCGGCGTGAAGCTGGGCCTGCCTGAACACGTGGCGCGCCAGCTCACCGAGCAGACCGCCCTGGGCGCCGCGCTGATGAGCACCGGCAGCGACGTGGATGCCGCCGAACTGCGCCGCCGCGTGACCTCGCCGGCCGGCACTACGGAAGCGGCCATCAAGTCCTTCCAGGCCGGAGGCTTCGAATCGCTGGTCGAGACGGCCCTCACCGCCGCCGCCAGGCGCTCGGCCGAGCTGGCTGAGCAACTGGGCCAATAATTTTCGACTACTGGAGCAGATAGATGAGCGAGTTGACCAACGCTGCAAGTTTCATCGTTACCACCCTCGGCAGCCTGTACCTGCTGATCGTCATGCTGCGCTTTGTGCTGCAACTGGTGCGGGCCGATTTCTACAACCCCCTGAGCCAGTTCATCGTCAAGGCCACCCAGCCGCTGCTGCGCCCGATGCGCCGGATCATCCCCAGTGTGTTCGGCCTGGACATGTCCTCGCTGGTGCTGGGCATCATTGTGCAGATGCTGATCATGGCCGCCATCCTGATGCTGGAGTTCGGCACCATCGTTCCGCCCGGCATCAGCGCTCTGACCATGGTCCTGCACCTGCTGGTGTGGGCCCTGATCGGCGTCACCGTGCTGTTGCTGAACATTTTCTTCTGGGCCCTGCTTATCAGCGTGATCCTGTCGTGGGTCGCCCCGACCAGCCACAACCCGGCCGCGCAACTGGTCAACCAGATCTGCGAACCGCTGCTGGCCCCGCTGCGCCAGCGCCTGCCCAACCTGGGTGGCCTGGACCTGTCGCCGATTGCCGCCTTCATGGCCATCAAGCTGATCGAAATGACCGTCATTGTCTGGCTGATCAAGATGTCCGCCATGCCGCCGGTACTGCGCCTGCTGATCTGAATGCTTGGTAGGAGCGCGCTTGCCCGCGACCGAGTGCGTAGCGCTCGTAAAAATCTATGAAACGCTGAAAATTTACGACTGCTAACGCAGCCGGTCGCGGGCAAGCGCGCTCCTACAGGTGTGAATTTTATAGCCAATAAAATCAACAAGTTATTTCATGTTTGATGAGAGCGCACTTGCCGGAATGCCGGACCACCGCGACCGGCTGCGTTAGCAGTCGTAAAATTGTGGCGTTTTCGAGATTTTACGAGCGCTACGCACTCGGTCGCGGGCAAGCGCGCTCCTACGGGCGCGTTGTCAGGGCTCACGGTCCTGTTGATTGGTTGCCGCTGCCCCCTCGGGTCTTTAGACTTACGCCTCTTTCAAGCGAGAGCAGGGTCGATGCCCACGGTCTTTCCCCCCGATTGTGTTGGTCTGGTCACGCCGCAGCTGGCGCATTTCAGCAAGCCTCTGGCGCTGGCGTGTGGCCGCACGCTGCCCGCCTATGACCTGATCTACGAAACCTACGGCCAGTTGAATGCCCAGCGCAGCAACGCCGTGCTGATCTGCCACGCCCTGTCGGGCCATCACCACGCCGCTGGCTACCACAGCACCGAAGAACGCAAGCCGGGCTGGTGGGACAGTTGCATCGGTCCCGGCAAGCCGATCGACACCCACCGTTTCTTCGTCGTCAGCCTCAATAACCTGGGTGGCTGCAACGGCTCGACCGGCCCCAGCAGTATCGACCCGCAGACCGGCGAGCCTTATGGCGCCAACTTCCCGGTGGTCACCGTCGAAGACTGGGTGCACAGCCAGGCGCGGCTGGCCGACTTGCTGGGTATCGAGCAATGGGCGGCAGTGGTCGGCGGCAGCCTGGGCGGCATGCAGGCGCTGCAATGGACCATTACCTTTCCCGACAGGGTGCGTCACTGCCTGGCCATCGCCTCGGCGCCCAAGTTGTCGGCGCAGAACATCGCCTTCAATGAGGTGGCTCGCCAGGCCATCCTGACCGACCCGGAATTCCACGAAGGCGCCTTCCAGGCCCGTGGCGTGATTCCCAAGCGTGGCCTGATGCTGGCGCGCATGGTCGGGCATATCACCTATCTGTCCGATGACTCGATGGGCGAGAAATTCGGCCGTGGCCTGAAGAACGAAAAGCTCAACTACGACTTCCATAACGTGGAATTCCAGGTCGAGAGCTACCTGCGCTACCAGGGTGAAGAGTTCTCCGGGCGCTTCGATGCCAACACCTATCTGTTGATGACCAAGGCGCTGGACTATTTCGACCCGGCGGCGGCCTTCAACGATGACCTGGCGAAAACCTTCGCCTCGGCCAGCGCGAAATTCTGCGTGATGTCCTTCACCACCGACTGGCGCTTCTCGCCGGCGCGCTCGCGCGAGCTGGTGGACGCCCTGATGGCGGCGCGCAAGGACGTCAGCTACCTGGAAATCGAAGCCCCCCAGGGCCACGACGCCTTCCTGATCCCGAACCCGCGCTATGTGCAGGCTTTCGGCAACTACATGAATCGTATTGCGCTGTGAGGACCTCATGAGAGCCGATCTGGAGATCATCCAGGAGTGGATTCCCGCCGGCAGCCGCGTGCTCGACCTGGGCTGCGGCGACGGCGAACTGCTGGCCTGGCTGCGCGACCACAAGCAGGTCACCGGCTACGGGCTGGAGAAAGACCCCGACAACATCGCCCAGTGCGTGCTCAAGGGCGTCAACGTCATCGAGCAGGACCTGGACAAGGGGCTGGGCAACTTCGCCAGCAACAGCTTCGATGTGGTGGTCATGACCCAGGCGTTGCAGGCGGTGCATTACCCCGACCGCATCCTCGACGAAATGCTGCGCGTGGGTCGTCAATGCATCATCACCTTCCCCAACTTCGGCCACTGGCGCTGCCGCTGGTACCTGGCCAGCAAGGGGCGCATGCCGGTCTCGGACTTCATGCCATACACCTGGTACAACACGCCGAACATCCACTTCTGCACCTTCGAGGACTTCGAAGCCCTGTGCCGCGAGCGCGAGGCGCGGGTGCTGGACCGCATGGCGGTCGACAATCAGCACCGGCACGGCTGGGCCAGCAAGCTGTGGCCTAACCTGTTGGGTGAGATCGGCATCTACCGGGTGCGCAGCCCGGGCCTGAGCGAGCACCAGCTCGCGGTCTGACGCGCAGCCCATCCCCACAGACTTTGCGGACGTACAGATGAACATCACTCAATTGGTACTGGCCAGCCATAACGGCGGCAAGCTCAAGGAACTGCAGGCCATGCTCGGCGACCGCGTGCAGTTGCGCTCGATCGGCGAGTTCAGCACGGTGGAGCCTGAAGAAACCGGCCTGTCGTTCGTCGAGAACGCCATTCTCAAGGCGCGCAACGCGGCACGTATTTCCGGGCTGCCGGCGCTGGCCGATGATTCGGGGCTGGCCGTGGACTTCCTGGGTGGTGCGCCGGGCATCTACTCGGCGCGTTACGCAGACGGCCAGGGCGATGCCGCCAACAACGCCAAACTGCTCGACGCCCTCAAGGACGTGCCGGACAAGCGGCGCACCGCGCAGTTCGTCTGTGTGCTGGCGCTGGTGCGGCATGCCGACGACCCGCTGCCGATCCTGTGCGAAGGCCTGTGGCACGGGCGCATTCTGCATGCCGCCAGCGGCGAGCACGGCTTTGGCTATGACCCGCTGTTCTGGGTGCCTGAGCGCCATTGCTCCAGTGCCGAGCTGTCGCCCGCCGAGAAAAACCAGCTCAGCCACCGCGCCCGCGCCATGGCCCTGTTGCGCCAGCGCCTGGACCTGCAATGACCGCTGACGCCATTGTCCAGCCGCTGTATGCCGGCACCGACGGGTTTTCGTCGCTGATGCCCCGGCCGGCCTTGCCTGTCCTGCCGCCGCTGTCGCTGTACATTCATATCCCGTGGTGCGTACGCAAATGCCCGTATTGCGACTTCAACTCGCACACCGCCAGCGCCGTGCTGCCCGAGCAGGACTACGTCGACGCCCTGCTGGCCGACCTCGACCAGGACCTGCCCCATGTGCATGGCCGCGAGTTGCGCTCGATCTTCTTCGGCGGTGGCACGCCCAGCCTGTTCAGCGCAGACGCCCTGGGTCGCCTGCTGGCCGGCGTGGAACAGCGCATTCGCTTCGCGGCCGATATCGAGATCACCCTGGAAGCCAACCCCGGCACCTTCGAGCAGGCCAAGTTCAGCGCCTATCGCGGCCTGGGCATCAATCGCCTGTCGATCGGCATCCAGAGCTTCCAGGAGGCCAAGCTCAAGGCGCTGGGCCGCATCCATAACGGTGACGAAGCCATCCGTGCCGCCGACATGGCCCGCGCCGCCGGCTTCGACAACTTCAATCTGGACCTGATGCACGGCCTGCCCGACCAGAGCCAGGACGAGGCGCTGGGCGACCTGCGCCAGGCCATCGCCCTGGCGCCCACTCACCTGTCCTGGTATCAGTTGACGCTGGAGCCCAACACGGTGTTCTGGAACCAGCCGCCGGTGCTGCCCGAAGACGACATTCTCTGGGACATCCAGGAAGCCGGGCAGCAACTGCTGGCCGACCACGGCTATGCCCAGTACGAAGTCTCGGCCTATGCGCAGCCCGACAAGGCGGCGCGGCACAACCTCAATTACTGGGGCTTTGGCGATTTCATCGGCATCGGTGCCGGTGCCCACGGCAAGCTCAGCCATCCGGACGGGCGCATCGAGCGCACCTGGAAGACGCGCCTGCCCAAGGATTACCTGAACCCGGCCAAGCCGTTCCAGGCCGGAGCCAAGGTGCTGACGGCCGACGAGTTGCCCTTTGAATTCCTGATGAACGCCCTGCGCCTGACAAATGGCGTGGACGCTGCATTATTTCGTGAAAGAACCGGTCTAAGCCTGGATTCACTGGCCGGGGGACGCGAGCAGGCGATCAGGCGTGGTTTGCTGCACGCCGATCCGCAACGCCTGGCCGCTACGCCGCAGGGCCAGTTGTTCCTCAACGACCTGTTGCAATACTTTCTGAGCTAAGGAACCTGCATGGACGTCGTACTCGATCTGCTGGACGCGGTCTCGCGCTGGAGCCGCAGCAACCTGTCGGAAATCGCCCTGGCGCTGGTGGGGTGCCTGCTGGTGTTGTTCGGATCGGACATCAAGGCCTGGGTCGAGCAACGCGCCGGCAGCCTGTCGGGCGCGATGCGCATCCCGCTGCTGGCCCTGGCCTGCACCGTGGGCAGCGGCCTGGCGCTGATCTACGCCACGCCCTGGGTGGTCAAGGGCCTGAGCCAGTTCAACAACTACAGCCTGGCCCCGGTGCTGCTGGTGGTGCTGGTGCTGATCGGCGTGATTGCCGATCGCAAGTAGGAGCGCGCTCTGCCCGCGACCGAGTGCGCAGCGCTCGCAAAATTGATGCAACACCACAAACTTATGATTGCCAATACATCCAGAAATCTGCGAAACGCCACAATGTTACGACTGCTAACGCAGCCGGTCGCGGGCAAGCGCGCTCCTACCACGGGCCGGTGTTGGATTCAGTCGATTTTTTCGAACTTCAGGTCCCATACGCCATGGCCCAGGCGCTCGCCGCGGCGTTCGAACTTGGTGATCGGGCGCTCTTCAGGGCGCGGCACGTACTGGTTGTCCTCGGCCAGGTTGCGATACCCCGGCGCCACGTTCATCACTTCCAGCATGTACTCGGCATAGGGTTCCCAGTCGGTGGCCATGTGGAACACGCCGCCCGGCTTTAGCTTGCTGCGCACCAGTTCGGCAAACTCGGGCTGCACGATGCGGCGCTTGTGGTGACGGCTCTTGTGCCACGGGTCCGGGAAGAACAGCATCAGGCGATCCAGGCTGTTGTCGGCCACGCAGCGGTTGAGCACTTCGATGGCGTCGCAATCATAGACCCGCAGGTTCTTGAGGCCCTGGGTCAGGGCACCATTGAGCAGCGCACCCACACCCGGCGAATGCACCTCGACACCGATGAAGTCGTGCCCGGGCGCGGCGGCGGCCATTTCCAGCAGCGAGTGGCCCATGCCGAAGCCGATTTCCAGGGTGCGCGGCGCCGAACGGCCAAACACCTGATCGAAATCCACCGGCGTGTCGGTCAGTTGCAGGCCGAACAGCGGCAAGCCCTGATCCAGGCCGCGCTGCTGGCCTTCGGTCATGCGCCCGGCACGCATCACGAAACTCTTGATGCGACGGTGCGGGCGATCCTGGCCTTCTGGCGCTTCGGGCAACTCGGGTGAAACGTGCGAATCAGTCATCAACAGGCTCTTACTTGATCAGGCCATCCAGCGGCGAAGATGCGCTGGCATAGAGTTTACGGGGCATGCGACCGGCCAGGTAGGCCAGGCGGCCGGCGATGACCGCGTGTTTCATGGCTTCGGCCATGAGCACCGGATACTGGGCGTGGGCGATGGCCGAGTTCATCAGCACCGCTTCACAGCCCAGCTCCATGGCAATCGTGGCGTCCGAGGCCGTGCCGACACCGGCATCGACCAGCACCGGCACCTTGGTTTCTTCCAGGATGATCTGCAGGTTGTACGGGTTGCAGATGCCCAGGCCGCTGCCGATCAGGCCGGCCAGCGGCATGATGGCGATACAGCCGATCTCGGCCAGCTGGCGGGCAACGATCGGGTCGTCACTGGTGTAGACCATGACGTCGAAGCCGTCCTTGACCAGCACTTCGGCGGCCTTGAGGGTCTCGATGACATTAGGGAACAGGGTCTTCTGGTCGGCCAGCACTTCAAGCTTGACCAGGTTGCTACCGTCGAGCAGCTCACGTGCCAGGCGGCAGGTGCGCACCGCCTCCGGGGCGTCGAAGCAGCCGGCGGTGTTGGGCAGGATGGTGTAGCGGTCCGGCGGCAGGACGTCGAGCAGGTTCGGCTCGCCCGGGTTCTGGCCCAGGTTGGTGCGGCGCACGGCCACCGTGACGATCTCGGCACCCGAGGCCTCGATGGCCAGGCGGGTCTGTTCCATGTCGACATACTTGCCGGTGCCGACCAGCAGGCGCGACTCGAAGGTCCGGCCGGCCAGAACGAAGGGCTTGTCGCTGCGGGCGTTGCTCATCGTGGATCCTCTTTAGCGTGCAGAAGGGGTCATCGGTAACCGCGAAACCTAACCACCGCCAATGGCATGCACCACCTCGACCTGGTCGCCTTCGCGCAGGGAGGTGGTTTCATGCTGGCTTCGCGGGACGATGTCCAGGTTCAATTCGACCGCGACGCGGCGCCCGACCAGGTCCAGGCGGGCCAGCAAGGCGGTGACGGTCGCGCCGTCGGGCAACTCAAAGGGTTCGCCGTTCAACTGAATGTGCATGCGCAGCAGCAGCCATCATGGTTAAGGGGGCCCGCATTCTAGCCCGCCGGGCCGGCCTGACCAACCCCGCAGCGCACCATTCGTCCCGGCCGGGGTCGGCAGGTCAGGTGCCGCTGCCCAGCCGCCAGGCCATCACGCCCAGGATCGACCAGCCAAACAGAAAGCACAGGCCGCCAAAGGGGGTGATGATGCCCAGCTTGCTCATGCCGGTCAGGGTCAGCAGGTACAGGCTGCCGGAGAACAGCACGATGCCGGCGACAAAGGCGAAACCGGCCCAGGTGACCAGCCGCCCGGGCATGTGCGCGGCCAGCAGGGCTACCCCGAACAGCGCCAGGGCGTGGATCAGTTGATAGAGCACACCGGTCTGGAACACCGCCAGGTATTCGGGGCTCAGGCGTCCTTTCAGACCATGGGCGGCAAACGCGCCCAAGCCCACGCCGGTGAAACCGAAAAAGGCGGCCAACATTAAAAAGCTGCGAAGCATCAAGAACTCCTGGGCATTTGCGCACGGTCTGTATAATGGCCCGCTCAACGGGTTCGGCCAAGCGATGTCTAATGCTGCGTATTCTTTTCCGTCGTGTCATCCAGGCCATGCTGTGGTTCGCCGCCGGCAGCTTCATTGTTGTTCTGCTGCTGCGCTGGATCCCGCCACCGGGCACCGCGCTGATGGTCGAGCGCAAGATCGAGTCGTGGTTCGATGGCCAGCCCATCGACCTGCAACGCGACTGGCAACCCTGGGAGCAGATCGCCGCGCCGCTCAAGGTGGCTGTGGTGGCCGGTGAAGACCAGCACTTTGCCGAGCACTGGGGCTTCGATATCGGCGCTATCCAGGCGGCTATTGCGCATAACGAACGCGGCGGCTCGCTGCGTGGCGCCAGCACCCTGAGCCAGCAGGTGGCCAAGAACCTGTTCCTGTGGTCGGGGCGCAGCTACCTGCGCAAGGGGCTGGAAGCCTGGTTTACCGCGCTGATCGAGCTGCTGTGGTCCAAGGAGCGCATTCTTGAGGTGTACCTCAACAGCGTGGAATGGGACGACGGCGTATTCGGCGCCGAAGCGGCCGCCCGTCATCATTTCCACACTTCAGCCGCGAACCTGTCGACCCAGCAGGCCAGCTACCTGGCTGCCGTGCTGCCCAACCCGCGCCGCTGGAGCGCCAGCCGTCCCAGCAGTTATGTGGCACGCCGCGCCGGCTGGATCCGCCAGCAGATGCGCCAATTGGGCGGCGACGATTACCTGCAGGCGATCCGGTAGGAGCGGCTTCAGCCGCGATGGCTTCACCCTTCCCGGTTGAAGCCGGTCCTGCAGGATCGTCGTGCGGTTACCAGGCCCGGACGAAAACGCCCCGACAGGTCGAGGCGTTTTGCGTCACGGCGTGGATCAGGCGGCGATGGAGGTCTTGAGCTTGTTCATCGCGTTCTTTTCCAGCTGGCGGATGCGCTCGGCAGAGACGTTGTACTTCTCGGCCAGCTCATGCAGGGTCGCCTTTTCCTCGGCCAGCCAGCGTTGATAGAGGATGTCGCGGCTGCGGTCGTCCAGCACGTCCAGCGCCTGGTGCAGGTTGGCGGTGGAGTTGTCGGTCCAGTCGGAATCCTCGAGCTGGCGCGCCGGGTCGTAGCGATGATCTTCGAGGTAGTTGGCCGGCGACTGGAAGGCGCTGTCGTCGTCGGCTTCACTGGCCGGGTCGAAGGCCATGTCCTGGCCGGTCAGGCGGCTTTCCATCTCGCGCACTTCACGCGGCTCGACCCCGAGGCTTTCCGCCACGCGGTGGACTTCCTCGTTGTTCAGCCAGGCCAGACGCTTTTTCTGGCTGCGCAGGTTGAAGAACAGCTTGCGCTGGGCCTTGGTCGTGGCGACCTTGACGATACGCCAGTTGCGCAGGATGAATTCGTGAATCTCGGCCTTGATCCAGTGCACGGCAAACGACACCAGGCGCACGCCCATTTCAGGGTTGAAGCGCTTGACGGCCTTCATCAGGCCGACGTTGCCTTCCTGGATCAGGTCAGCCTGGGCCAAGCCATAACCGGAGTAGCTGCGGGCGATATGCACCACGAAGCGCAGATGGGCAAGGACCATCTGGCGCGCAGACTCAAGGTTCTGCTCGTAGTAGAGACTGTCTGCCAGTTCACGCTCCTGCTCGGGCGTCAGCATCGGAATGCTGTTGACCGCATGCACGTAAGCTTCCAGGTTGGCGCCTGGAACCAATGCATAGGCAGGTTGCAAAGAAGTGGTCATACGAAAGAAACCTCCAACAGATGTAGCGGGTGCAGCTCAGCACTGCGAAATTGACCGGGAACCGCTAGACAAGTTCCCTCAGCTGAATAAGTCAATTGGTCCTGCATAAACGAATGAAACAGCCCGGATTTACCGGGGGGCCAGCTCGCTCAGGTGGCGGGCGACCGCAATCCAAGCACCGATATACCCTAACAGTACCGCTCCAAGCAAGAGTGACAAGCCATCGCCCATCGGAACACCGGTCAAGGCGAAGTTGCTGCCATAGAGTCCGGCCAGACCGATCACGGCGTCGTTCAGCCAGTCCAGGCCAAACGCCAGCACACCCCACGACAACACGCCGGCACCGATGCCGTACAGTGCGCCCATATAAAGAAACGGCCTGCGCACATAGCTGTCTGTACCGCCTACCAACTTGATGACCTCGATTTCGACACGACGGTTCTCGATGTGCAGACGAATGGTATTGCCGATCACCAGCAACAGCGCCGCCACCAGCAGGACCGTCAGGCCGAAGACGAAGCGGTCACCCAGCTTGAGAATCGCCGCCAGGCGCTCGACCCACACCAGGTCGAGTTGCGCCTGTTGCACCTTGGGCAATTCGGCCAGCCGGGCGCGCAAGGCTTCGAGCGCCGGTTTGTCGACCTCCTGCGGTGTCACCACCACCACGCCCGGCAGCGGGTTGTTCGGCAAGGCCTTGAGCGCCTCGCCCAGGCCTGAGTCCTTCTGGAACTCCTTGAGCGCCTGGTCGCTGCTGACGTACTCGGCTTCGGCCACGTCCGGCATGGCCTTGATCTGCTCGCGCAGCCGACCGCCTTCGGCCTGTCCGGCATCCATCTGCAGGTACACGGAAATCTGCGCCGCACGCTGCCAGGAGCCGCCCAGGCGTTCGATGTTGCTCAACAACAGCGACAGCCCCATGGGCAGGCTCAAGGCAATGGCCATGACCAGGCAGGTGAAGAAACTGCCGATCGGTTGCTTGCCCAGCCGGCGCAGGCTGTCGACCAGGCTGCTGCGATGGCTTTCGATCCAGGCCGCCAGCAAGGTGCTGAAGTCCGGGCCGTCATCGTCATGCGCGCCGCGTTTTTTCTTCGGATCGGGGTCGGCCGGACGGGGCGCCACCCGATCAGAGACTTTTGCGTTACTGCGCGGACTGCTCATACGCCAGCCTCCCCGTCACCGATCAGGCGGCCCCGCTGCAGGGTCAGCATGCGATGGCGCATCCGGGCAATCAGGGCCAGGTCGTGGCTGGCGATCAGCACACTGGTGCCCAGCCGGTTGATGTCTTCGAATACACCCATGATTTCCGCTGCCAGCCGGGGGTCGAGGTTGCCGGTCGGTTCATCGGCCAGCAACAGGGCCGGGCGATGGACGATGGCCCGGGCGATGCCGACCCGCTGCTGCTGGCCGGTGGACAGGTCGCCCGGGTACAGTGCCGCCTTGTCGGACAGCGCGACGCGCTCAAGCGCCGAATCGACGCGCTTGAGGATCTCGGGCTTGGACAGGCCCAGGATCTGCAACGGCAGCGCGACGTTGTTGAAGACGGTACGGTCGAACAATAACTGGTGATTCTGGAACACCACGCCGATCTGCCGGCGCAGGAAAGGAATCTGTGCCGTGCTGATCTGCCCCAGGTCCTGGCCGGCCAGCAAGAGCTTGCCCGAGGTCGGGCGCTCCATGGCCAGCAACAGGCGCAACAGGGTACTTTTGCCGGCACCGGAGTGGCCGGTGACAAACAGGAACTCGCCACGACGCACTCGAAAGCTCAGCTCATGCAACCCGACGTGACCGTTCGGATAACGCTTGCCGACCTGCTCGAATCGAATCATGGGCGCTCCCGTTCCGCAAACAGGGCCTGAACAAAAGGTTCGGCCTCGAAGGTGCGCAGGTCGTCGATGCCTTCGCCCACGCCGATGTAGCGAATCGGCAGGCCGAACTGCTTGGCCAGCGCGAAGATGACACCGCCCTTGGCCGTGCCGTCGAGCTTGGTCAGCGCCAGGCCTGTAAGGGTCACGGTCTGGTTGAACTGCTTGGCCTGGTTGATCGCGTTCTGCCCGGTGCCGGCGTCCAGCACCAGCAGCACCTCGTGCGGCGCCTCGGCGTCGAGCTTGCCGATGACCCGGCGCACCTTCTTGAGTTCTTCCATCAGGTTGTCTTTGGTGTGCAGGCGACCGGCGGTGTCGGCGATCAGCACATCGACGCCACGCGCCTTGGCGGCCTGCACCGCATCGAAGATCACCGAGGCCGAGTCGGCACCGGTGTGCTGGGCGATCACCGGGATCTGGTTGCGCTCGCCCCAGACCTGCAACTGCTCTACGGCGGCGGCACGGAAGGTGTCGCCGGCGGCCAGCATGACTTTCTTGCCTTCCAGCTGCAGCTTCTTGGCCAGCTTGCCGATGGTGGTGGTCTTGCCGGCGCCGTTGACACCCACGACCAGGATCACGAACGGCTTGTGCTCGGCCTTGATCACCAGCGGTTGCTCGACCGGCTTGAGCATGGCGGCCAGCTCGGCCTGCAGCGACTTGTACAGGGCCTCGGCATCGGTCAGCTGCTTGCGCGCGACCTTCTGCGTCAGGTTCTGGATGATCACCGACGTAGCCTCGACGCCGACATCGGCGGTCAGCAGGCGGGTTTCGATTTCTTCAAGCAGGTCATCGTCGATGGCCTTGCGGCCCAGGAACAGCGAGGCCATGCCTTCGCCGATGCTGGCGCTGGTCTTGGACAGGCCTTGTTTGAGACGGGCAAAGAAGCCGACCTTGGGCTCGGCAGGTGCCGCAGGCACTGGCAGGGTTTCGACCACCAGGTCTACGACCGCAGGGGCAGCAAGCGGCTCGACGACAGGAGGCTGGGCAACAGGCATCTGCGCAACAGACGCGATGACAAGGGTTGGTGCGATCGGTGCAGGCTCGGTCACAGGCGCCAGGATGACCGGCTCCGGGGTGATGACCGGTGCCGCTTCGACGGGTGCTGCGGGTGCAGGCGCGGGAGCCGCCGGCGGTACCAGCTCGTTGACCCGTGCCACCGACTCGTCGGCCACCGGCCGGGTCAGCCACGACGGGGTCGGCGCCTCGGCGGGGGCCGGCGCAGGGGCCGAGAGCGGGGCGACAGGCGGTGTAACCGGCTCGGGCGCCACGCTTGCAGGCGCTGCCGGGGCCACTGGCGCCGGCACGGGCGGCACGTCGGCCACCGGCGGCTGCACGACCGGCGGTGCAACGACCGGCGCTACAGGAATGATCGGCGACGCGGGCGCTACAGGCGGCTGGACGACAGGCGCTTCGGCAACCGGCGTCGGGGCCGTCGGCACCAACGGCTCGGCCGGCGTCACCACGGGCGGCTCATTGGCTACGCCAGCAGACGGTTCTTCGGGCTGGACGGGAGGCTGGGCCTCGGGGGCGGGCTCGGGCGGCTGGACCGGCTCCGGGGCCTTTTTACGAAACCACCCGAACAGGCCTTTCTTTTCGCCAGCCGCAGCTGGGGTCTTCTTGTCGTCGTTGGAACCAAACATGGAGGACGGCTATCTCAAAGTAGCGAAACGCCAACAGGCCTTTCGGAAAATGCTGACATGCCAAACAGACTGCGTTCTGGGCTGCTTGTTCATTCGGCGGTTCTGGCGCGGCACATTTCAACCGCGCAAAGGGTGGTCTGTAAAACCGTCGGCCGGTCTTTTGCACACACACCCTAAAACAAGTTTCACGCGCCGGCAGGCCGTGAGGGTTGTTCGCCGCGCAAACGGATCAGTATCCTACCACCCCCGTGCCTGCCGACGCTAAGTCCAAGCAGGTCGTCTTACAGGTTCCAATAGCCATGAATGCTTTAGCCCGCCGTGCCGCAGGCCTGTTGCTCAGCACCCTCTGCCTGCCGCTGTCTGCCCTGGCAGCCGACCCGCAACCGACCCACGAATTCACCCTCGACAATGGCCTGAAGGTTATCGTGCGTGAAGATCATCGCGCGCCGGTGGTGGTTTCCCAGGTCTGGTACAAGGTCGGCTCCAGCTACGAGACACCCGGCCAGACCGGCCTGTCGCACGCGCTGGAGCACATGATGTTCAAGGGCAGCAGCAAGACCGGGCCTGGCGAGTCCTCGCTGATCCTGCGCGACCTGGGCGCCGAAGAGAACGCCTTCACCAGCGACGACTACACCGCCTATTACCAGGTGCTGGCCCGCGACCGCCTGAGCGTGGCGCTGGAGCTGGAAGCCGACCGCATGGCGACCCTGAAGCTGCCGGCCGACGAGTTCAGCCGCGAAATCGAGGTCATCAAGGAAGAGCGCCGCCTGCGCACCGACGACAAGCCGGTCAGCAAGGCCTTCGAGCGCTTCAAGGCCATGGCCTACCCGGCCAGCGGCTATCACACCCCGACCATCGGCTGGATGGCCGACCTCAACCGCATGACGGTCGAGGACCTGCGCCACTGGTACGCATCGTGGTACGCCCCCAACAACGCCACCCTGGTGGTGGTCGGTGACGTCAAGGCCGACGAGGTCAAGGCGCTGGCCGAGCGTTTCTTCGGCTCGATCGCGCGCCGCGACCTGCCACCGTCGAAAAAACCGCTGGAACTGGCCGAACCCGGCGAGCGGCGCATTACCCTGCATGTGCAGACCCAGTTGCCCAGCCTGATGTATGCCTTCAACGTGCCGAGCCTGGCCACCGCCGAAGACCCGCGCTCGGTGCAGGCGCTGCGCCTGATCGCCGCCCTGCTTGACGGCGGCTACAGCGCCCGCATCCCCAGCCGCCTGGAACGTGGCGAAGAACTGGTGTCGGGTGCCGGCTCCAATTACGACGCCTTTACCCGTGGCGACAGCCTGTTCATGATCAGTGCCACGCCCAACGTGCAGAAGAAGAAAACCCTGGCCGACACCGAGGCCGGTATCTGGCGCCTGCTCGACGAGCTGAAAACCAAGGCCCCGTCGGCCGAAGAACTGGAGCGCGTACGGGCCCAGGTCATTGCCGGCCTGGTCTACGAGCGCGACTCGATCACCAGCCAGGCCACCACCATCGGCCAGCTGGAAACCGTCGGCCTGTCCTGGAAGCTGATCGACGAAGAACTCGCCGCCCTGCAAAGCGTGACCCCGGCCGACATCCAGAACGCCGCCAAGACCTATTTCACTCGTGAGCGCCTCAGCGTTGCGCACGTGCTGCCCGAGAAGAAGGCTCAATGATCATGCGCACACCCTACCGCTCTACGCTGACCGGCCTGTTGCTGGCCGCTGTCGTCGCCCTGCCCGTGCAGGCCAACAATGCCGCCGGCAGCGATGCGCCGCGCACCGATGCCCCGCTGGGCCAGAACCTGCAGTCACTCAAGGAACTGGACAGCAAGGCGCCGGCCCGTCGCGACCTGAACATCCAGACCTGGAACACTGCCGAAGGCGCCAAGGTGCTGTTCGTCGAGTCGCGTGAGCTGCCGATGTTCGACCTGCGGTTGATCTTCGCCGCCGGCAGCAGCCAGGACCAGAACACCCCGGGGCTGGCCCTGGTCACCAACGCCATGCTCAACGAGGGCGTCAAGGGCAAGGACGTCAGCGCCATCGCCCAGGGCTTCGAAGGCCTGGGCGCCGATTTTGGCAACGGCTCGTACCGCGACATGGCCATGGTGTCGCTGCGCAGCCTGAGCGACAAGGACAAGCGCGAGTCGGCCCTGAAGCTGTTCAGCGACGTGGTGGGCAAGCCGACCTTTCCGGCCGACTCGCTGGCACGCATCAAGAACCAGCTACTGGCCAGTTTTGAGTACCAGAAGCAGAACCCCGGCGTGATCGCCAGCAACGCGTTGTACGCCAAGCTGTATGGCGATCATCCTTATGCACACCCCAGCGATGGCAATGCCAAGAGTGTCGGCGCCATGACCCAGGCACAGCTCAAGGCGTTTCATGCCAAGGCCTATGCGGCCGGCAACGCAGTCATTGCCCTGGTCGGCGACCTGTCGCGTGACGAAGCCCAGGCCATTGCCGCCCAGGTGTCCAGCGCGCTGCCCAAGGGCCCGGCCCTGGCAAAAATGCCGGAACCGGTCGAACCCAAGGCCGGCGTCACGCACATCGAATTCCCCTCAAACCAGACCCACCTGATGCTGGCGCAGCTGGGCATCAGCCGTAACGACCCGGACTACGCCGCGCTGAGCGTCGGCAACTCGGTGCTCGGCGGTGGTGGCTTCGGCAGCCGCTTGATGACCGAAGTGCGGGAAAAACGTGGCCTGACCTATGGTGTATCCTCCGGTTTTACCGGCATGCGTGTGCCAGGGCCGTTTACCATCGGCTTGCAGACCCGTGCCGAACTGAGCGAAAACACCCTCAAGCTGGTTCAGGATGAAGTCGGCAAGTTTCTTGCCGACGGTCCGACCCAGAAGGAAATCGATGATGTGAAACGCGAACTGTCGGGCAGCTTCCCGCTGTCGACGGCCAGCAATGCTTCGATCGTGGCGCAACTGGGCGCCATCGGCTTCTACGACCTGCCGCTGACCTTCCTCGAGGACTACATGACCCAGGCCCAGGCCGTGACGGTCGAGCAGGTCAAGGCGGCGATGAACAAACACCTGGCGGCCGACAAGATGGTGATCGTCACCGTCGGCCCGACCGTGGCGCAGAAACCCTTGCCGCCACCTACTGACAAACCTGCCACACCGCCTGCGGGCGTTCCGGAGCATTAATGGCCAATCCACGTCCCAAAACGCATAACGGCCAGGGCCAGTTGCGCATCATCGGCGGCGAATGGGGCAGCCGACGGCTGAGTTTCCCCGACGCCCCGGGCCTGCGCCCGACCCCTGACCGGGTGCGCGAGACCCTGTTCAACTGGCTGGCGCCGTCCATCGTCGGCGCGCGGGTGCTGGATGTTTTCACCGGCAGCGGCGCCCTGTATTTCGAGGCGCTGTCACGCGGGGCACAGTCGGGCCTGGCGCTGGACAACAACCCGGCCGCCATCGCCAGCCTGCGCCAGAACCTTGAGCTGCTCAAATGTGAGAATGGCCAGGTGCTGCACAGCGATGCCCTGCGCCACCTGGAAACCGCTCCGGCAGAGGCTTTCGACGTGGTGTTCCTCGACCCGCCGTTCCATCAGGGCCTGCTGAGCAACGCCTGCGCCTTGCTCGAAACCCGGGGCTGGCTGGCGGAACGTGCGTGGATCTACACCGAAAGCGAAACCCCGCCTTCCACCACCGGCCTGCCGGGCAACTGGCGCCTGCACCGCGAGAAAAAGGCCGGCCAGGTGTATTACGGGCTTTGGCAAAGGGGCTGATACCTGTTGCACGGCCGGCACTGCCGGCCGTGTTCCATTGCCGTTGAGCCAATCGTCACTTACATCGGCCCGCGCTTGATGGCAACGTAGGGGACCGACCGACACTGCACTCACGACGATCGACGCCATGCCTTTGCCCTCCTTCCATCC
The DNA here is from genome assembly GCF_003131185.1 of Pseudomonas ovata. Lineage (GTDB taxonomy): Bacteria > Pseudomonadota > Gammaproteobacteria > Pseudomonadales > Pseudomonadaceae > Aquipseudomonas > Aquipseudomonas ovata. The sequence goes on from NZ_QFFU01000017.1 coordinate 71,441, forward strand.
CCTTCATGTCAGCCCTTTCGTTCCGGCGACCGGGCTGGGCAACCCGCACCTGCAAACCCTGTGGGGCCCGTTATTGCGCCGTGGCCTGCCCATCGAGCGCACCCGCGAGCGGCTGTGGCTGGACGATGGCGACTTTCTCGACCTCGACTGGCACGGCCCGCACCAGCCTGATACCCCGCTGGTGCTGGTGCTGCACGGGCTGACCGGTTCGGCCAACTCGCCGTACGTCGTGGGCCTGCAACGGGCCATGATGGCGCAGGGCTGGGCCAGCGTGGCGCTCAACTGGCGCGGCTGCTCGGGCGAGCCCAACCTGCGTTCGCGCAGTTACCACTCCGGCGCCAGCGAAGACCTGGCCGCCGTCATCGCCCACTTGCGTGCCCTGCGCCCACTGGCGCCCTTGTATGCCGTGGGTTATTCGCTGGGTGGCAACGTGTTGCTCAAGTACCTGGGCGAGTCCGGTGAACACAGCCATTTGCTCGGCGCGGTCGCGGTGTCGGTGCCGTTTCGCCTGGATGAATGCGCCAACCGTATCGGCCAGGGCTTTTCGCGCATTTATCAACGCCACTTCATGCGCGAAATGCTCGGGTATATCCGTGACAAGCAGCGGCGCTTCCAGCACGAAGGCCTCAGCGAAGGCCTGGCTGAACTGGCGGCGCTGGGCTCGCTGGAAAACATGCGCACCTTCTGGGACTTCGACGGCCGGGTCACCGCCCCGCTGCATGGCTTTACCGATGCCCACGATTACTACAAGCGCGCCTCAAGCCGCTACTTCCTGGGCCGGATCCGCACCCCGACGCTGATGATCCAGGCCCTGGACGATCCGTTCGTGTTCGCCCACAGCCTGCCCGAACCAGCGGAGTTGTCATCGTGCATCGAATTCGAGCTGCAGGCCCGGGGCGGGCATGTGGGCTTTGTCGAAGGCTCGCTGCGCCATCCCGGCTATTACCTGGAACGGCGTATCCCACTGTGGCTGGGCATTGCCCACGAGCGGGACAACCCGTATCCGCACGCGTTGTAAGCCTGATGCCGAGCCGTACAGGCGCAGCAGATGAGCGCCATTCCCGGCTGAAGCCGGTCCTGCAGGGTTATGCCGAACGCTAAACGTGTGGAGGGGCCAGCATGGGCAACTCCCACCCACAGCCTGCCTCCCACAGTGACAAAAAGTATTAAGATGCGCGACCAAAGGAGTGGTCTTCACATGTCACGCAGTCATCTTTTTTATCGCGGTCTTCGCGACAGTGTGCCGATGCAGGTCGGCATCGCCCCGTTCGGCATCATTTTCGGCACCCTGGCCGGCGTAGGCGGGCTCTCGCTGCTGCAGGCGGTGGGCATGTCAGCGCTGGTGTATGCAGGGTCCGCGCAATTTATCGTGATCAGCCTGCTGGGCTCCGGGGCCAGCGCTGCGGTGATTCTACTGACCACGCTGATCGTCAACCTGCGGCATGTGCTGTACAGCGCGACCCTGCAACCGCACGTCAGTGCCCTGCCGCAACGCTGGCGTCTGCTGCTGGCGTTCTGGCTGACCGACGAAACCTTTGCCGTGGTGCAGCGCTTCTACCGGGTGCATGGCCGCATGCCGCAGGCACACTGGTACTGGCTGGGTGTCGCCACCGCGCTGTACGCCTGCTGGGTCGGCAGCTCGCTGGTCGGCGTGCTGTTCGGTCAGGCCGTGCCGGACATGGCTGGCTGGGGGCTGGAGTTTGCCATGCTGGCGACCTTTATCGGCATTGTCGTGCCGATGCTGCGCAACCGGCCGCAGATCGCTGCCGCGCTGGTGGCCGCTGCCGTGGCCTTGCTGACTTATGACCTGCCCTACAAGCTGGGGCTGATGGCCGCCGCCTTCAGTGGCATCGTCGCCGGTGTCGTGCTTGAGCGCCGACGTCCGGTCACCACCATCGGCGAGGTGCAATCATGAGTTTCTGGTGGCTGGTGGCGGCCATGGCCGCCATGACCTTTGCGTTGCGCTACAGCCTGTTCGCCTGGCCGAACCTGAGCTTCCCGCCGCTGGTGCGCCAGGCGCTGCATTACGTGCCCACGGCTGTGCTGACCGCCATTGTGGTGCCGGGCATGTTGCTGCCGGACGGCCAGCACTGGCAGGTGTCGCTAAACAACCCCTACCTGCTGGCAGGCATCGCCTGCATCGGCATCGCCGCCCTGACCCGCAACCTGCTGGCGACCATCGGTGGCGGGCTGGCCGTATTCTTCGTGTTGCGCTGGGTGCTTTAGGGTCTGTTGCCATTTCATCACGGCCGCGCCGGCGCCCGTTTTGCCGCGAGGCAAGGCAGGCGCCGCGAAGTCTGGTCATTCCAGATGAGTGGCGAGTAACGCAGTCTCGCGGCAAAACAGGCCCTAAGGCAAACGATCAGGCGCCGGTCGCCACTTCACGCCGGCTGTCGGTGATCCACTCGCTCCAGGACCCTGCATACAGCGCGCCCAGCGTATAACCGGCCAGGGCCATGGCAAACAGGTTATGGCAGGCCGTCACCCCCGAGCCGCAATAGGCCACCAGGTCCTTGGGCGAGCGGCTTTGCAGGGCCTGGGCAAAACGTTCATGCAGCTGCTCGGGCGGCAGAAAGCGGCCGCCCTCGCCGAGGTTGTCGGTGAACACCAGGCACTGCGCGCCGGGAATATGCCCGGCCACCGGGTCGATAGGCTCGACCTCGCCCCGAAAGCGCGCCTCGGCACGGGCATCGATCAGGGTCAGGGTCGGGCGCCCCAGGCGGTTTTGCAGGCGTTCGGCGCTCAGCACCAGCGACATGTCCGGTTCGCCGGCCAATCGACCAGGCGCGGAGCGTGGCGCGTCCAGGCTCAACGGCAGTCCGGCGGCATGCCAGGCCTTGAGGCCGCCATCAAGCAGGTACACGCCTTCGCGCTTGCCCAGCCAGGCCAGCAGCCACCAGGCACGCGCGGCATAGGCGCCAGGGCCATCGTCGTAGAGCACGACATCGCTGTCATCGTTGATGCCCCAGGCGCGCAGCCGCTCAAGCAGCGCCTTGGGGTCCGGCAAGGGGTGCCGGCCTGTCTTGCCCTTGGTCACCGGCCCGCTGAGGTCGCGCTCAAGGTCTGCAAACCGGGCACCCTCGATATGCCCCTGCGCGTAGCTGCGCTGGCCGTAATCGGCATCGTCCAGCGCAAAACGGCAGTCGAGGATCACCAGACCCGGCGTCTGCTGCCGGGCGGCCAGTTCACGGGGGCTGATCAGTTGCGCAAGCGGCATAACGAACTCCTGTGGACAGAACATCGAATCATCATGCCACCGAGCATAGGCTGTGCCAGGGGCCGGCGTCGACTGGCCTTTGGTCTGGCCTTACAGTGCTCGCAAGCGGTCGATGACCGATAATCGGCACTTGTTGCGCGGGTCAAAAGGCACACGGCTTGGCGTGCGGCAAGTGGCTGCGCTACCATCCGAATCCCTCAACGGACTCCTCACAGGACGACGCGATGAACCGAGTGTTGTATCCAGGCACCTTCGACCCTATTACCAAGGGCCACGGCGATCTGGTCGAACGCGCCTCGCGCCTGTTCGATCATGTGATCATCGCGGTGGCAGCCAGCCCCAAAAAAAACCCGTTGTTCGGCCTTGAACAGCGTGTCGAGCTGGCCCGCGAGGTCACCCGTCACCTGCCCAATGTCGAGGTGCTGGGCTTTTCCACCCTGCTGGCGCAGTTCGCCACCGAACAGGGCGCCAATGTGTTGCTGCGCGGTCTGCGGGCAGTGTCGGACTTCGAGTACGAATTCCAGCTGGCCAACATGAATCGACAACTGGCACCGGACGTCGAAAGCCTGTTCCTGACGCCCTCCGAGCGTTACTCGTTCATTTCCTCGACGCTGGTCCGGGAAATCGCGGCCCTGGGCGGTGATATCACCAAATTCGTGCACCCGGCTGTGGCCCAGGCACTGAACGAGCGTTTCAAGCAGTCGTAATCGGCTATCAAGCGCGGGGTGCATCCGAAGACCTAATGCGGCACAATTCGCCGCATTGGTTTTCATGTGCCCGGTCTCCCCGCGGCAGGAGAGTTGCATGTCCCTTATCATCACTGACGATTGCATCAACTGCGACGTTTGCGAACCCGAGTGCCCGAACGAAGCGATTTCCCAGGGCGAAGAGATCTACGTGATCAACCCGAACCTGTGCACCGAGTGCGTGGGCCACTACGACGAGCCGCAGTGCCAGCAGGTCTGCCCGGTCGATTGCATCCCGCTGGATGAAAATCGCGTCGAAAGCAAAGACGAACTGATGACCAAATACCTGCACATCACCGGCAAGGCTTGATCACACGCACGGCAAGCGCTGGCCGTTCAGGCCGGCCACAGGGGCGGTTTCACTCCTGCTCGCCGTAACGATCCCCCGTACAGCCCAGGCAGCGCACGAAGGCCGCCTTGGCCGGGTCGACCACCAGCGCCTTGCCGGTGCGGCCGATGCCGCCGCCGGTGGCCGTAAATGGCAGAGCCACGACAAACAGCCCGGCACCGACCACGGTCGCGGCGATCAGCAGCGGCCGGGCGATCAGCAAGTCGCCGATCATGGCAAACGCCGGCGGGTTCTGGATTTCGTAGGAAGGGTCGCCACTGGCGGTGGGGTTTTCGAAGCCGGCCATGGCCGGCGCGGCCTGCAGGCCGACCAACAGGGCCAGGGTAGCGGCGAGAATACGAAACGGGCTCATGCTGGGTCCTTCGGCTGCACGGGTTGAATGGATCAACTATAAACAGCGCCCGGGGTTAAGCAAGGCCCGTTACCGACTCACTTTGTGTCAACGCTGACACTTGGGGCAGAAGACACTGGCGCGCTGGCCCAGCTTGACCTCGCGCAACAGGCTGCCGCAGACCTTGCACGGCTGGCCGCCACGGCCATAGGCAAATAATTCCTGCTGGAAATACCCAGGCTTACCGTCGCCACCAGTGAAATCGCGCAAGGTGGTGCCACCGCGCTCGATGGCATGCGCCAGGATGCGCTTGATCTCGATGGCCAGCCTGAGATAACGCGCGCTGGAAATGCCCCCGGCCTCGCGGCGCGGATCGATGCCGGCGGCGAACAGCGCCTCGGTGGCGTAGATATTGCCCACCCCGACCACCACCGCGTTGTCCATGATGAACGGCTTGACTGCCATTGACTTGCCACGCGAGCGCTCGAACAGCCGTGCGCCGTCGAACAGGTCGGTCAGGGGCTCAGGGCCCAGGCGCAGCAGCAGTTCGTGATTATGCGGGTCCAGGCTCCAGAGCATGGCGCCAAAGCGGCGCGGGTCGGTGTAGCGCAGGGCCAGCCCCGACTCCAGCTCAATGTCCACATGTTCATGCTTGAGCGCCGGCGAGCCGGCCTCGACCAGGCGCAGGTTGCCGGACATGCCCAGATGGCTGATCAGCGTGCCGACCTCGGCCTGGATCAACAGGTACTTGGCCCGCCGCCCCACCTCGACGATGCGTTGCCCGGACAGGCGCACATCCAGGTCTTCAGGGATCGGCCAGCGCAAGCGGTGATCGCGCACGATCACACGCTCGACGCGCTGCCCTTGCAGGTGCGGCGCGATGCCCCGGCGGGTGGTTTCGACTTCAGGCAATTCAGGCATGGTTCACTCAGATGGCGATCAGCGTCCGCTCAGTTCGCGGATGCTTTCCTTGAGGTATTCGAAATCGTATTCGGACAGGCCGACGTAATCGAGCACCAGGTGCCCGACCGCGTCCCACTCGTGGTCCTCCTCCTCATTGCCCAGCACCCGGTGAGACTGGCAGATATGCTCGGCCATCTTCAACGTGCCCAGCAGGTTCTTCAGTGGCGCATTATTGCTCGAGTCGTCCTGGAACATCGCCAGCGCATTGTGATGATTGGCAATGGCGGCGCACAGGTGCTCGGGCAGGCGCCAGGAACGGGCCGTGTAATAGCCCACCACGGCGTGGTTGGTATTGAAGGCTTCGTTCTCGGTGTCGACGACGCGCCACTCGCCACGGGCGCGGGCGTAGGCATTTTCCAGCATCGACATATAGTCGGGAAAGCGCTTGAGCATCAGCGGGATGCCGCAATCGTGAAACAGACCCAGGGCGTAGGACTCGTCCACGGTCTGCGAGCCCAGGCGCTTGGCCAGGGTCAGGCTGGTCATGGCCACGTCCTGGGCACTGTCCCAGAACCGGTTCAGGGTGACGATGGTTTCATCGCTCATCTCGCCCTTGATCGACTGGGCATTGATCAGATTGATGACCGTCCGACTGCCCAGCAGGTTCACGGCCCGCTCGATGGACGCGATCTTGTTCGACAGCCCGTAATGTGCCGAATTGACGATCTTGAGCAGCGCACCGGACAGCCCGGGATCCTGTGAAATCAGCCGTGCGATCACGCCCAGATCAGGGTCGGGCATGTACTGCTCCATCTGCAGATCAACCAGGATTTGCGGCTGCGCAGGCACACTGATGCCTTGCAGGGCCTGCTGGATCTGCTCTTGGGTCAACTCGGGTGACAACTTCTGAGGCATAGAGGCTTACTCGGGATCAGGTTGGAATTCTGCCCCCTTAATCAAGAACGGTCCATCACCATTAAAGGTCAATTTCCTTGAACTTTGCCGCGTCCTGCGCTTCGGACTCTGTAAGCGCGGCACCGCAAGGCGGCACGCCGCATGCCGTCCCAGACCCGATTGAGGAGAAGACCATGTCCCGTTCTTTAAGTGGCAAGCGCGTTGCGTTTTTGGTGACCGACGGTTTCGAGCAGGTTGAACTCACCGGTCCCAAGGAGGCGCTTGAAAAAGCCGGTGCCAAGGTGGAAATCCTGTCCAGCCAGGCCGGCACGGTCAAAGGCTGGAACCACGACAAGCCCGCAGACGACTTCGAGGTGCACCGCACCTTCGAGCAGGCCAAGAATGAAGATTACGACGCGGTGGTGCTGCCCGGTGGCGTGCAGAACTCCGACACCATCCGCCTGGATAAAGGTGCGCAGCACATCGTCAATCTCATCAACGGCCAGAACAAACCGATTGCTGTGATTTGTCATGGCGGCTGGTTGCTGATTTCTGCAAAACTGGTGACAGGCAAGACGCTCACCAGCTACAAGACCCTCAAGGACGATCTGGTCAATGCTGGCGCCGACTGGGTTGATGAAGCCGTGGTCGTCGACGGCAACCTGATCAGCAGCCGCCAGCCCGACGACATTCCCGCCTTCAACGAGCAACTGATCAAGGCCCTTTCGGCCTGATCCATCGTCAGTTAATTCGCCTCATCCCGGCCCGACGCCGGGATGACGCGCTATAATCCCGCTCTTTTTTCCGGAGCGACGTCATGTCCCCGCCCAGCCTGCGCCTCAAAGCCAATGCCGACCGTCGCCTGCGTAACGGCCACCTGTGGGTCTACAGCAACGAAATCGATGTCGCCACCAGCCCGCTGAACAGGTTCGCCGCAGGCGACCAGGCTGTGCTGGAAGCCGCCAACGGCAAGCCGCTGGGCATCGTGGCCATGAGTCCTAACAACCTGATCTGCGCCCGCCTGCTGTCGCGTGACATCAAGCTGCCGCTGGACAAGTCGCTGCTGGTGCATCGACTCAATGTCGCCCTGTCACTGCGCGAGCGCCTGTTCGACAAGCCGTTCTACCGCCTGGTGTACGGCGACTCGGACCTGCTGCCGGGCCTGGTGGTCGACCGCTTCGACCACATTCTGGTGGTGCAACTGGCCTCGGCGACCATGGAGCAGCACAAGGACGACGTGATCGCCGCTCTGGTGCAAGTGCTCAAGCCCAGCGGTATCTTGTTCAAGAACGACTCCAGCGCCCGCGACGCCGAAGGCCTGAACCGTTACGTCGAAACCGTCTACGGTGCGGTGCCCGAGTGGGTCGCGCTGGAAGAGAACGGCGTGAAGTTCGAAGCCCCGGTGCTGGGCGGGCAGAAGACCGGCTGGTTCTACGACCACCGCATGAACCGTGCGCGCCTGGCCCCCTACGTCAAGGGCAAGCGCGTCCTGGACCTGTACAGCTATATCGGTGGCTGGGGCATCCAGGCCGGTGCGTTCGGGGCCAGCGAAGTGTTCTGTGTCGACGCCTCGGCCTTCGCCCTGGACGGTGTCGAGCGCAACGCCGCCCTTAACGGCTTTGCCGAGAAAGTGACCTGCATCGAAGGCGACGTGTTCGAAGCCCTGAAAGAACTCAAGGCGTCCGAAGAGCGTTTCGACGTGATCGTGGCCGACCCGCCGGCCTTCATCAAGCGCAAGAAGGACATGAAGAACGGCGAAGGCGCCTACCGCCGCCTGAACGAACAGGCCATGCGCCTGCTCAGCAAGGACGGCATCCTGGTCAGCGCCTCGTGCTCGATGCACCTGCCCGAAGACGACCTGCAGAACATCCTGCTGCAAAGCGCCCGTCACCTGGACCGCAATATCCAGTTGCTTGAACGCGGCGGCCAGGGCCCGGACCATCCGGTGCACCCGGCGATTGTCGAAACGCGGTACATCAAGAGCATTACCTGCCGGTTGTTGCCCAACAGTTAACATCACCCAGCGGTTATCGGGACTGTAGGAGCGCGCTCTGCCCGCGACCGAGTGCGCAGCGCTCGCAAAATTTGTGAAACGCTGAAATTTTACGACTGCTAACGCAGCCGGTCGCGGGCAAGCGCGCTCCTACCCCCGGCCGGATATCCAACTGCTCGAACGCGGCGGCCAGGGCCCGGTGCACCCGGCGATTGTCGAAACGCGGTACATCAAGAGCATTACGTGCCGGTTGTTGCCCAACAGTTAACATCACCCAGCGGTTATCGGGACTGTAGGAGCGCGCTTGCCCGCGACCGGCTGCGTTAGCAGTCGTAAATTTGTGGTGTTTCGCAGATTTCTGCGAGCGCTTCGCACTCGGTCGCGGGCAAGCGCGCTCCTACCCCCCGGCCGGTGTACGCGGGTGAGCCTTGGTCACTCGCCATCGACGAGCGTGACCACCCACTCATCCGTGGAGGGTGTAAAAACGGACCTTGCAATGAAGTTGCCGGCAAGGAAGATCATCGTTGCCAGCATAAAGACGACGCTGGAAATGGCACCGATCAGCATAAGGACGCAGGACGTTACGGTGAAAAGCCCTAGCCCCATGACTGTGTATTTATAGCCTTTACCAGGGTCGGTTTTTGCCAATAAGGCTTCGCGCTGGTCTTCAGGCAGCTTCTGCGGCCGCTTGCACGACGGACATGCCAGCGACTCATTGGAATAAAGGGTCAGCAACTGCTTGTCATCGGGCAAAATCTGTTCATCACAGTAGCCGCACAGTGCCTTGATACCGGTGGTGCCGGGGCTTTTATCGCTCATGCTGCGTCCTTGAGTCAGAGCTCTTGTCGAGCCGGGCGCAGACTGTAGCGAGGCAATCACAGCCCTGACACCGCCATAAGGCACGTTCAGAAAAGCCCTACAGTAAAAACAGACTTTTCTCTTGATCCTCACAGCAAATACCCGCTTGAGCACCTCCCTGTCCGCAACACCTCCCCAAGGTGTAGAATCGCCGGTATTCATCGCCAGTCATCCCCGGCGGGTTTATGAGCTCAGGCCGATTGCCCGGTGATCCCACGGTAGTCGGTTTCTTCGCAACATCCGGTCACTGCCTGTGTCTGCGGCGCCTATAGAAGCTCACTCCCCTTACTGATTAGCCTGCTTTGCCGGAGTGCTCCAATGCCTGATTATCGTTCCAAGACTTCCACCCACGGCCGCAACATGGCCGGTGCCCGCGCCCTGTGGCGTGCCACGGGCATGAAGGATGCCGACTTCAAGAAGCCGATCATCGCCATCGCCAACTCCTTCACCCAGTTCGTCCCGGGCCATGTGCACCTCAAGGACCTGGGGCAGCTGGTGGCCCGCGAGATTGAGCGCGCCGGTGGCGTGGCGAAGGAATTCAACACCATTGCCGTGGACGACGGCATCGCCATGGGCCATGACGGCATGCTGTACTCGCTGCCGAGCCGCGAGATCATCGCCGACTCCGTGGAGTACATGGTCAACGCCCACTGCGCCGACGCCATCGTGTGCATCTCCAACTGTGACAAGATCACCCCTGGCATGTTGATGGCCGCCCTGCGCCTGAACATTCCGGTGATCTTCGTTTCCGGCGGTCCGATGGAAGCGGGCAAGACCAAGCTGGCCAGCCACGGCCTGGACCTGGTCGACGCCATGGTCATCGCCGCCGACTCCACCGCAAGCGACGAGAAAGTCGCCGAGTACGAGCGCAGCGCCTGCCCGACCTGCGGTTCGTGCTCCGGCATGTTCACCGCCAACTCGATGAACTGCCTGACCGAAGCGCTGGGCCTGGCCCTGCCGGGCAACGGCTCGACCCTGGCCACTCACAGCGACCGCGAGCAACTGTTCCTGCAGGCCGGGCGCACCATCGTCGAATTGTGCCAGCGCTACTACGGCGACAACGACGACTCGGTGCTGCCGCGCAACATTGCCAATTTCAAGGCGTTCGAGAACGCCATGATGCTCGACATCGCCATGGGCGGTTCGACCAACACCATCCTGCACCTGCTGGCCGCAGCCCAGGAAGCCGAGATTGCCTTCGACCTGCGCGACATCGATCGCCTGTCGCGCGTGGTGCCGCAGCTGTGCAAGGTGGCGCCGAACATCCAGAAGTACCACATGGAAGACGTGCACCGCGCCGGTGGCATCTTCAGCATCCTGGGTTCGCTGGCCCGTGGCGGCCTGCTGCACACCGACCTGCCGACCGTGCACAGCCGCTCGATGGCCGAAGGCATTGCCAAGTGGGACATCACCCAGACCACCGATGAAGCGGTGCACCACTTCTTCAAGGCCGGTCCTGCCGGCATCCCGACCCAGACCGCGTTCAGTCAGTCGACCCGTTGGGAAACCCTGGACGACGACCGCGAGAACGGCTGCATCCGCAGCTTCGAGCATGCCTACTCGCAAGAAGGCGGCCTGGCCGTGCTGTACGGCAACATCGCCCTGGACGGCTGCGTAGTGAAAACCGCCGGCGTCGACGAGTCGATCCATGTCTTCGAAGGCAACGCCAAGATCTTCGAAAGCCAGGACAGTGCGGTACGCGGCATTCTGGCCGACGAAGTGCAGGCAGGTGACATCGTGATCATCCGCTACGAAGGCCCTAAAGGCGGTCCGGGCATGCAAGAGATGCTCTACCCGACCTCGTACCTGAAGTCCAAGGGCCTGGGCAAGGCCTGCGCCCTGCTGACCGACGGTCGCTTCTCGGGCGGCACCTCCGGCCTGTCCATCGGCCACGCCTCGCCTGAAGCAGCCGCCGGCGGCGCCATCGGCCTGGTGCGCGACGGCGACAAGGTGTTGATCGACATCCCGAACCGCTCGATCAACCTGCTGGTCAGTGACGAAGAACTGGCCGCCCGCCGCGTCGAACAGGACGCCAAAGGCTGGAAACCGGTTGAAGTCCGCCCACGCAAGGTGACCACGGCCCTGAAAGCCTACGCTTTGCTGGCCACCAGCGCCGACAAGGGCGCGGTGCGCAACAAGGCGCTGCTCGACGGCCTGTAAGGCGAGTTGCGGTCAATGAAAAACCGGCGCCTGGCGCCGGTTTTTCATAACATTCCGAGCTTATCGTGATCCTGACAACTCGATTGAGTCGCCGATAAACGCTGCAACGCGATACAGAGCGAGTCATCATCGAATAAAGCATTCTTTCGAGCCGCAGCGCCTTTGCCGTCGCTCCACCTCTTCAGCCCTTGCCTCAATGCGGCGACCTCCGGCTCTACGCCCTCTCGATAAAGCAGCCAATCCACAGAGGCCAACAGCTCCATCCCGTAGGGTGACTCAAAGCCATCGATCAAATGGGCGGTAAACTCCAGCGCTGGCAAATAAGCCTTCGCCTCGCTATTGAGGTAGGTGTGTAAAAAAGCCTTGCGACCTTCATCAAACCAGATGACATCCATAGGCCCTGCATCGCTGATACGCTTTTCACAGTGCAAATAACTACCATCCAGGTTGTCCAGCAAGTGATCGAGGCGGTTGGCATAAGGGCCATACTTATGGGCAACAAACTGTAGCGCCAGAGGATTTTCAGGCGCCAGGCGCTCCAGAGAGCGCTCCAGAAACCATGCCAGTTTCTGAATCTCCAGAAGGCTGCACTCCATACCCAGAACCCAGTAACGACGCACCAGTTCAGCGATCAGGGCACGCGCAGGCGTCAGGCTTTCAACCCCACTGCGTTTGGACACGTTCTGATAGGTCCCCGTGGGCTCGAAAACCAGAATTTCCGAATCAACGTCACCCAGAATCGCTTCGATCTGCTCACGCACCAATGACCAGCTCAAACCTCCATTGCCGGCCCCCAAAGGAGGAATGGCAATGGACCCGACCTCATTCTGGACAATAAAATTGCGAAGATCGTGTAACCCCTCAATGATCCAGCTCAGTTGCGAAGGTGAACGCCAATGCTGCTTGGTTGGAAAGTTGACGATCCAGCGCGGCCCTTGCAACTCCTGCACCGGCGTGACAAACATTTTTCCTGTCACCACCTCATGGGCCTTGCACGCAGCCTTGTAGCGACGATAGTTATCGGTAAAGCGCTCCTTGAACATCAGCGCAATACCCTTGCCCATCACCCCTACCGTATTGACTGTATTGACCAGTGCTTCTGCCCTGGCCTCAAGCAGATTACCTTGCGTAAAACGGATCATCAAAAGTACCACCCTGGTCGAGCATGTACGGGCAGGTCCAACTGTCGTTGTCGAACTTCCTCGGTTACCCAGCGTTGCAAATCTTCGTTGTAGCAGACAATACCCAGCAGCGCTGCCACAGGCACATGCTCGTGGATAAGCGCTTCGGCCTGGTAGCGCTCCATTTTCCGCGGGTCATCCGGATCGCGCTTGAAATCGCGCTGCTGCAGGATCGCCCAGTCGAGGCGCTCAAGGTGCTGGAGGTCACTGTAATAGCCAGTCCAGTGAGGATAGGCATGCGCATCGGTAAAAACGAAACGCAGTCCAAGGGACTGCACATGGTACAGACTGGAGACCAGAATCAGGATTTCCTCGTTCAGACGCTGCTGAACGCCCCAGCCCGAGTGAATGTTTTTCATCATTACTGAAAACGGGGTGAAGTAAAACGGCACATAGTCGGACAGCGTACCACCCGGGTAGATAGGCACCTGACGCTGAGAGCGCTTGTCGATCAGATCCGGGTTGCCGATGTTGACGTACTGACGGGTAAGGCGACCCGTGGCAACGGCAGGAACGCCATTATCGAGCAACCATGGCAGGTTATCCCTGTGGACAATACGCCAAATGAGGGCTTTGCCTGAATTGAGATTTTTGTAGTTCATTCGGGAGGAAACATATGAGGATCGGCCTCGCCCCATAAACGACCAGGACAGTCCGTTGGTGAGCCAGCCCCTGACGGCGCGCTCGCCGATGGGGTAAGGGTTTTGGCAAATTGCGTGGCAAGAGCAGGCCCCGGTATTGGGCATTCAGCCATGCACACACGCTTGCACAGCTGATCATGATAGTCCCGTCGTTCCATCATGTCCCACCTAATCGTCTGGGCATGATCGCGTCTCATTGCCACGAGCATAAACGCAAGACAACATCGAATTCAGCGACGGACCCCGCTCTTGCTGTAAACCAGAGAGCAAAATCTGTAACAGCGCTTTGCTCTCTGGAAGGGCATGTATTACTGAATCTCCTCCGGCTTGACCACCACCCAGTTCTTGTCTGCCGTCACCGGCAGACCTTCCTTGGCCTGGGCCTCGGCGTTGCTCTTGATCATGCCGTCGAGCTGCTTCATGTACTTGTCCTTGCGGTTGATCCACAGGTGCACGCCGCCCTTGCTGACGTCGACCCCGTGGAACAGCATGTAGCCGTCGCTGCTCGGGGTATCGCCTGCCACCAGCACCGGTTTCTTCCATTGGTCGATGTAGGTCAGGATCGCGGCCTGCTTGCCGGCCATCCAGGTGGCCGGGGTCCACAGGTACGGGGTAATTTCCAGGTCCATGTTGGCCTTGGCGTCGTACTTGCCGGCGGTGATCTGCTTGCGTGCGGTGGTCAGTTCGCCGGTTTTCTTGTCCTTGAGCAGCATGGTCACACCGATGACGTTTTCCGGTTTGACGTTGTAGCCGTACTTGGGATCGGAGGCGACCATGCGCACCAGTTCTTCGGAGGCGGCGGTCATCACGTAGACCTCGATGCCGTTCTCCATCAGTTTCTTGTACAGCTCGGTCTGCCCGGTGAAGACCTTCGGCGGCTCGACATTAAGGGTTTTTACCGTGTCGCCGTCGTAGTAGGTCGCCGGGATCGGCTTGCCGAGCGCCATCAGCTCATCGACGTAGCCCTTGAGCTGCTGCAGGGTAAAGCCCGAGAACACCTGGGCCACCCACGGGTAGCAGACCATGTCGTCGAGTTCGCACAGGCGATAGTAGTAGCTGAACAGGCTTTCCTTGTGCTCGGCGGTGTCCTTGAAGGGAATCAGTTTCAGCGACGGGTCGAGGGTGTCGCGGGTGATCAGGCCCTTGCTTTCCATGTACGGCAGCAACGACTCTTCGAGGTCGAAGCGGTAACTGGTGTTGTCCATGTCGAACACCGCGTAGTTACCCTTGTTGGCGTTGGCGGTGATCATCGCCTCCAGCGCCTTGGCGGCAGGCTCTGGCCAGTGCTTCAAATCGGTGGCCGACGCCTGGCCTGTAATGGCCAGACCCAGGCAGAGCGCGACCGCTAACAATCCTCGCTGAAACTTCATGGTGATGCCCCTTCATGGTAGAGGCGTTCGACCGTAACAAAATCCTGTGACCACTTATGCATGCCTGCGACCCGTTACGGCCTCAATTGCGTCAGGCATCTGTCCGTTCACGACAGCGGGCCGCAAAAGCGACACTTTCATGACAAAAAAATGTCAGCCCTGGCGCCGTTCCCACACCTCGAAGTGATACGCCGGCTTGCCGTCTGCGGCAGCATTGGCCTGGGTCGACGCGAGTTGCCACTGCCCGGCGTCGAACTCCGGAAACCAGGCATCGCCTTCAGGCTCAAGCTCGACACGGGTCAGGTACAGGCGGTCGGCCTCGGGCAGCCCTTGCGCATACAGCTGCGCGCCGCCGATCAGCATCACCTCGCTGACGCCCTGCTCGCTCGCCCATTGTTCGGCACGCTGTACGGCCGCCTCCAGGGAAGCGAAGACCTCGGCGCCTTCCAGCATCAGGCCGCTCTGGCGGCTGACCACCAGGTTCAGCCGGCCCGGCAGCGGGCGACCCAGCGAGTCCCAGGTCTTGCGCCCCATGATGATCGGCTTGCCCAGGGTCATGGCCTTGAAGTATTTGAAATCCCCCGGCAAATGCCAGGGCATGGAATTGTCGATGCCGATCACCCGGTTGGCGGCCAGGGCGGCGATCAGGCTGAGGGGAAGTTGTTTTTTCATGTCGGCGAGAATACCAGAGCCACGGAACTGTTACCCCTCAAGCCCGCTCACAGCGGTATGCTGCCCGTTGGTATTTCTCAAAGAGACGCTGTGTGACTGCCCTGACTCCCCTCGATACCCTCTGGCTGACTGAAGCGGTGCGCCTGCGCGAGGCGCAGGCCGGCCCGCTCGATGACCTGCAAGCCTGTCGCCAGGCGCGTACCGCCCAGGGTGATCTGGCAACGCGTATCCAGCACCGCGCCCTGCATCTGGCCGAACGTGACGGCATGAAAGCCGCCCTGTATCGCTGGAAGCATGGTGCGCGCCTGGCGCTGATGCTGCTGATGCTGCTGTCGGTGGCCAGCGGCGCGGGCCTGGCCTTTGCCGCGCTGGGCGACGGGCGTGCACCGGTCAATGTGTTCTGGGCGCTGGGCAGCCTGCTGGGCGTCAACCTGCTGCTGTTGCTGGGCTGGTCGCTGGGCATGCTGTTCACCCGCCAGGGCAGCGCCAGCCTCGGGCAAGTGTGGTTGTGGCTCAGTGCCCGGCTGGCCCGCGATGCCCAGGCCGTGCAACTGGCACCCGCCCTGCTGGTGCTGCTGCAACGCCAACGCCTGGAGCGCTGGGCCCTGGGCCTGCTGAGCAACGGCTTGTGGCTGCTGGCCCTGCTCAGCGCGCTGGTGGTGATGCTGGCGCTGATGGCCACGCGGCGCTACGGGTTTGTCTGGGAAACCACGATCCTGGGCAGCGAGACGTTTGTCGGCCTGACCCAGGCCTTGGGCGCACTGCCCGCCTGGCTGGGCTTCAGTGTGCCGGACGCCGAGATGATCCGCGCCAGCGGCAACAGCCTCACCGGCCTGGAAGACGCCCGGCAGAGCTGGGCCGCCTGGCTGGTCGGGGTGCTGTTGATCTACGGCATCCTGCCGCGCCTGTTGCTGGCCGGGCTGTGCCTGTGGCGCTGGCGGCGTGGGCGCCAGGCCCTGCGGCTGGACCTCGAAGACCCCGCCTACCTGCAGTTGCGCGAGCGCCTGATGCCCAGTAGCGAGCGGTTGGGGGTCAACGATGCGGCACCGGCGCAGGTGCATCAGGTCAGTGCGCCCACGGCGGCGATGACCCGCAATGGCGCCGTGCTGGTGGCCATCGAGCTGGACGATCAACAGCCCTGGCCACCCGCACACGCCGACAGCGTGGTGAATGCCGGGGTGCTCGACAGCCGCGAGTCGCGCCATCGTCTGCTCGAACACCTGGCCCACACGCCGCCGGCCCGCCTGCTGATCGCCTGCGACCCGCGCCGCTCGCCGGATCGCGGCAGCCTGGCGCTGATCGCCGAGCTGGCGCGCAATGCCGGCGCCACCCGTCTGTGGCTGCTGCCAGCGCCGCCGGGGCAGCAGCTTGATCCCGAGCGCCTGGACGACTGGCAAGTGGCACTGCGCGACCTGCAACTGACGTGCACCGACAGCGCCCCGATGAACTGGCTGGAGACAGGCCATGACTGAAGCCTTGCCCGTGCTGAAGCTGGCGGTGGTCGGCCACACCAATGTCGGCAAGACCTCGCTGCTGCGCACCCTGACCCGTGACGTGACCTTCGGCGAGGTGTCACATCGCCCCAGCACCACCCGGCATGTCGAGGGCGCACGCCTGTCGGTGGACGGCCAGGCACTGCTGGAGCTGTACGATACGCCGGGCCTTGAAGACGCCATCGACCTGCTCGATTACCTGGAGCGCGTGGCCGCCGAACAGCGCCTGGACGGCCCGGCGCGGCTGGCGCTGTTTCTGCAAGGCAGCGAGGCGCGCCAGCGCTTCGAGCAGGAAGCCAAGGTGCTGCGCCAGTTGCTGGCGTGTGATGCCGGGCTGTACGTGATCGACGCCCGCGAACCGGTGCTGGCCAAGTACCGCGATGAACTGGCGGTGCTGGCCAGCTGTGGCAAGCCATTGCTGCCGGTGCTCAATTTTGTCAGCAGCCCGCAACAGCGCGAAGCCGACTGGCGCGAGGCGCTGTCACGCCTGGGCCTGCATGCGCTGGTGCGTTTCGACAGCGTCGCGCCGCCGCAAGACGGCGAGCGCCGCCTGTATGAAAGCCTGGCCCTGCTGCTGGAAAGCGCCCGGCCACGCCTGGAAATGCTGATTGCCGACATCGAGGTGCAACGCCAGGCCCGCTATCACAGCGCAACGCGACTGATTGCCGACCTGTTGATCGACTGTGCGGCCTGCCGGCGCAGTGTCGAATCGCGCGAAGCGCCCGAGCGTCAGGCCATCGAAGCGCTGCACCAGGCGGTGCGCCAGCGCGAGCAACGCTGTGTCGAAAGCCTGCTCACGCTGTATGCCTTTCGGGTCCAGGATGCGGCGGCCAGCCATCTGCCGCTGCTCGACGGGCGCTGGGGCGACGACCTGTTCAACCCCGAGACCCTGCGTCTGCTCGGCATAAGGGTCGGCGGTGGCGTGGCCGCCGGCGCAGCGGCCGGTGCCGGGGTCGACCTGCTGGTCGGCGGCATCACCCTGGGCGCGGCGGCACTGGTCGGGGCGATTGCCGGTGGCGCACTGCTGACGGCACGCAGCTACGGCGGCCGCTTGCTGGGCAAGCTCAGGGGCCTGCGCGAGCTGACCGTGGACGACAGCGTGCTGCGCCTGCTGGCCCTGCGTCAGCGCCAGTTGTTGCAGGCTCTGAGCGTGCGCGGCCATGCGGCAATGACCAGCATCGAACTGGCCGACCCGCAGGATGATCACTGGCGCCAGGGTAAACTGCCCGAGCCGCTGCGCAAGGCGCGGGCGCATCCGCAATGGTCGGCGCTCAACGCCCATCCCCGGCTGAGCCAGGCCGAACGGCAGGAAACCCTGGAGGCGCTGGCGCAGGTGCTGGAGAGCTGACACTAATGCCCGCTGATTGAACGTGTGGGGGGGCAGCAACGGCTGGCGAATGCTTCGGTACCGACGCAGCAGATGTGCCGGCTTTGTTGTCCTCATCGCCGCCTCTCACAGGTCCGCGCAATGCCCGGCCATCATCTATCGCTACTGTAAAGCCGTGCAGCCCGGTATCATCCCGCGCCCGTGATGACCGTCTGCCAGAACCGATAATGAAACCCACCCTGATTGCCGCTGCTGAAATCGACCGCCTTGAAACCTGGGCCAAATACGCCAGCCACATGTGCGGAGGCTGCATTTCCAGTTGCTGCACCCTGCCGGTGGAAGTGAAGATCAAGGACTTGATCCGCATCGGTGTGGTCGATGAGTTCGAAAGCGGCGAGCCGCCCAAGAACATCGCCAAGCGCCTGCTCAAGGAAGGGACTATCGAGCGCTACAACCAGAAGAGCGGGATTTTCACCCTGCAGCGCATGAGCAACAACGACTGCCTGTACCTGGACCGCAAGAGCCGGCTGTGCACCATCTACGAAAAGCGCCCCGACACCTGCCGCAGCCACCCGAAGATCGGCCCGCGCCCGGGCTACTGCGCCTATAAGCCCAAGGCGGTGGAGCGCAACACAAGCGGCACGCTGAACGCCAACTCGGGCCGGGTGCCGCTCAAGTTCTGATGAGACTCAGGGCTTGTCGCGCAGTAGACATCGGGCCCGGTAGGAGCGCGCTTGCCGGAATGCCGGACCACCGCGACCGAGTGCGCAGCGCTCGCAAAATCTGTGAAACGCTGAAATTTTACGACTGCTAACGCAGCCGGTCGCGGTGTCCGGCATTCCGGCAGAGCGCGCACCTACATCCGCCGGTGCCAGTAGCACACACAAAAACGCCCCCGGTCTTGCGACCGGGGGCGTTTTGTTTTCAGCCGGTTAACCGATTACTCAGTTCTTGGCTTTCTTGGCAGCGCGGGTACGCTCGCTTTCGTCCAGGATCTTCTTGCGAAGACGGATGGATTTCGGCGTCACTTCGCACAGCTCGTCTTCCTGGATGTATTCCAGGGCCTGTTCCAGGGTGAACTTCACTGGCGGAACCAGGGCGATGGTTTCGTCTTTACCCGAAGCACGCATGTTGTCGAGCTTCTTGCCCTTGGTAGGGTTGACGCCCAGGTCGTTGTCGCGGCTGTTCTGGCCGACGATCTGACCGTTGTAGATTTCCTGGCCGTGCTCGACGAACAGCTTGCCGCGCGCCTGCAGGGTTTCCAGCGAGTAGGTCAGCGCCTTGCCGGTCTCGACCGAAACCAGAACGCCGTTCTGACGGCCGGACATGTGGCCCGACTTGACGGTGTCATAGCGATCGAAGATCGAGGTCAGGATGCCGGCACCGTTGGTCAGGGTCAGGAACTGGTTACGGAAACCGATCAGACCACGTGCAGGGATGTTGTATTCCAGACGCACACGGCCCTTGCCATCCGGCACCATGTTGCTCAGGTCGCCTTTACGCAGGCCCATCTCTTCCATGACCTTGCCCTGCGCTTCTTCAGGGATGTCGATGGTGACGTTTTCGAACGGTTCCTGCTTGACGCCGTCGACTTCGCGGATGATCACTTCAGGACGGCCCAGGGCCAGCTCGAAGCCTTCGCGACGCATGGTTTCGATCAGTACCGAGAGGTGCAGCTCACCACGGCCGGAAACCTTGAACTTGTCGGCCGAGTCGCCTTCTTCAACGCGCAGGGCAACGTTGTACAGCAGCTCCTTGTCCAGACGGTCCTTGATGTTACGGCTGGTCACGAACTTGCCTTCTTTACCGCAGAATGGCGAGTCGTTGACCTGGAAGGTCATGGAAACGGTTGGCTCGTCGACGGTCAGCGGCTTCATCGCCTCGACCGTGTCCGGGTGGCACAGGGTGTCGGAAATGAACAGCGAGTCCATGCCGCTGATGCAGACGATGTCGCCGGCGGCAGCTTCTTCGACGTCGATGCGGTGCAGACCGTGGTGACCCATCAGCTTCAGGATACGACCGTTGCGACGCTTGCCGTCGGCACCGATGGCCACGACCGGCGTGTTCGGCTTGACGCGACCACGGGCGATACGGCCAACGCCGATCACACCCAGGAAGCTGTTGTAGTCCAGAGCGGAGATCTGCATCTGGAACGCGCCGTCACGGTCAACGGCCGGTGGCGGTACGTGGTCGACAACGGCCTGGTACAGCGGGGTCATGTCTTCGGCCATGTCGGTGTGATCCAGACCGGCAATGCCGTTCAGGGCCGAGGCGTAGACGACCTGGAAGTCCAGTTGTTCTTCGGTGGCGCCCAGGTTGTCGAACAGATCGAAGATCTGGTCCAGAACCCAGTCAGGACGCGCGCCCGGACGGTCGACCTTGTTGATGACCACGATCGGACGCAGGCCGGCTTCGAAAGCCTTCTTGGTCACGAAGCGGGTTTGCGGCATAGGGCCGTCCTGGGCGTCGACCAGCAGCAGTACGGAGTCGACCATCGACATCACGCGCTCTACTTCGCCGCCGAAGTCGGCGTGGCCCGGGGTGTCCACGATGTTGATGTGGTAGCCGTTCCAGTTGATGGCGGTGTTTTTCGCCAGAATGGTAATACCGCGCTCTTTCTCCTGGTCGTTGGAGTCCATCACGCGCTCGTCGTTGAGCTCGTTGCGCTCAAGAGTGCCGGACTGACGCAGCAGCTTGTCGACCAGTGTGGTTTTACCGTGGTCAACGTGCGCGATGATGGCGATGTTACGGAGATTTTCGATCACTTGTGTATCTCGATCAGAGGATTCGGTCTGCTGCCGGTTGAGGGCAGCGATTAACGTTTGAAGCTTGAGGCGTCGGCCGATGCACTAGGCGTCGGGGGGCCGGTGACGCAAGCCACAGGCAAACAGCCCCGGGCGTTTAGCTCGGTCGATATACGCGCACATTGGCATACCCCTCACTGAGCAGATGGTGAGCATGCAGGCGGCTCATGACGCCTTTGTCGCAATACAAAAGGTACTGGCGATTACCGTCCAGTTCCTTGAAACGGCTGTTCAATGCATAGAACGGCAGCGTCTGTACTTCTATGCCCGGCACGTGCAGCGGCTGGTCTTCCTGGGCATCCGGGTGACGGATGTCGACGATGACGTGGCCGGCCAGGGCTTGTTGGACTTCTTCAACCTCGACATGCTGGCCCAGGTCGTCGATCACCTGATCAACGGTCACCAGGCGGGCGCGCTCCAGGGCGCGGTCCAGCACCGCCATGTCGAAGCGGGTTTCTTCATGCTCGACGCGGTTGCGCTTGGCATGGGTCTTGGGGTTGACCGAAATCACCCCGCAATATTCAGGCATGTGCCGGGCGAACTCGGCCGTGCCGATCTTCGTCGCCAGGTTGACGATGTCCTGCTTGTCGGTCGCGATCAGCGGCCGCAGCACCAGCTTGTCGGTCACCGAATCGATGAGGCTCAGGTTCGGCAGGGTCTGGCTCGACACCTGGGAAATCGCCTCGCCGGTGACCAGCACGTCGATCTCCAGGCGTTCGGCCATGGCCGAGGCTGCGCGTAACATCATACGCTTCAACACTACACCCATATGACTGTCATCGACGTTTTGCAGAATTTCGCCCAGAACTTCTTCGAACGGCACGCTGACGAACAGCACGCGCTGGGAGCTGCCGTATTTTTTCCAGATGAAATGCGCGACTTCCATCACGCCCAGTTCGTGGGCACGGCCGCCCAAGTTGAAGAAGCAGAAATGCGTGACCAGGCCGCGGCGCATGATCTGATAGGCCGCCACGGTGGAGTCGAAACCGCCCGACATCAACACCAGGGTCTGCTCCAGCGCGCCCAGCGGGTAGCCGCCCAGGCCCTGGTGCTGGCTGTGGATCACGAACAGGCGCTGGTCACGGATCTCCATGCGCACCACCAGCTCGGGCTGCTTCAGCTCGATGCCGGCGGCGCCACATTGACGGCGCAGCTGGCTGCCCACGTAACGCTCGACCTCCATGGAGGTGAACGTGTGCCGGCCGGCACGCTTGCAGCGCACCGAAAACACCTTGCCGGGCAACAGGTCTTCGTAGTGCGCCTTGCATTTGGCGACGATGTCGTCGAAGTCGCCCAGCGGGTATTCGGCCACTTGCAGGAACTGGTTGATCCCGGGCATGCAGCTCAGGCGCTCGGTAATGCCCTGCAGGATCTTCGGATCGGTCAGCCGGGTTTCGACTTCCAGGTTGTCCCACACGCCGCCCACGACGATGTCAGCATCCAGCTCACGCAGGACGGTACGGATGTTCTTGGCCAGCTGGCGAATGAACTTCTTGCGCACCGGCGGGCTTTTGATGGTGATTTCGGGGAAAACTTTGACGATCAGTTTCATAGAAACAATGCGCGTGGGGCCAGCTAAAAAAGAGGGGCGCGGATTATAGCGGAAATTGCTCAAGGTTTAACCAGTTATCGTATGCCCGATCATCGGCGCACCAAAAACGAACACTTGCAGCAAATTCAGCCTCATGATGGTGCACATATTTTGCCGAAAATCCGCCTGCGTGCATTTAACGCTTGGATTTGGGGCGCAGAACCCAACTCAGGGCACTGGCATGCAAATTGCTCCCTTGTGAGGCAGGTTGCCATGGCAGAGTATTCTGCGCCGTGCATCACCCAAATCGTCGGGGCCAACACCAAGCAGCGGCCTCAAGTCACCCGGAGGACACCATGTCGAAGTCGGTTCAACTCATCAAAGATCATGACGTTAAATGGATTGATCTGCGCTTCACCGATACCAAGGGCAAGCAGCAGCACGTCACCATGCCGGCGCGCGATGCGCTGGACGACGACTTCTTTGAAGTCGGCAAGATGTTCGACGGTTCCTCCATCGAAGGCTGGAAAGGCATCGAAGCCTCCGACATGATCCTGCTGCCGGACGACGACTCGGCCGTACTGGACCCGTTCACCGAAGAGCCGACCCTGATCCTGGTCTGCGACATCATCGAACCGTCGACCATGCAGGGCTATGACCGCGACCCGCGCGCCATCGCTCACCGTGCCGAGGAATACCTCAAGACCACCGGCATCGGCGACACCGTGTTCGTCGGTCCAGAGCCTGAATTCTTCATCTTCGACTCGGTCAAGTACAAGTCCGACATCTCCGGCTCCATGTTCAAGATCTTCTCCGAGCAAGGCTCGTGGATGACTGACCAGGACGTCGAAGGCGGCAACAAGGGCCACCGTCCAGGCGTCAAGGGCGGCTACTTCCCGGTGCCACCGGTCGACCACGACCACGAAATCCGTACTGCCATGTGCAACGCACTGGAAGAAATGGGCCAGTTCGTCGAAGTGCACCACCACGAAGTGGCCACGGCCGGCCAGAACGAAATCGGCGTGAAATTCAACACGCTGGTCAAGAAGGCTGACGAAGTCCAGACCCTGAAGTACGTTGTCCACAACGTGGCCGACGCCTATGGCCGTACCGCCACCTTCATGCCCAAGCCCCTGTACGGCGACAACGGTTCGGGCATGCACGTGCACATGTCGATCGCCAAAGACGGCAAGAACACCTTCGCCGGCGAAGGCTATGCCGGCCTGTCCGACACTGCCCTGTACTTCATCGGCGGTATCATCAAGCACGGCAAGGCCCTGAACGGCTTCACCAACCCGGCCACCAACTCCTACAAGCGTCTGGTGCCAGGCTTCGAAGCCCCGGTCATGCTGGCCTACTCGGCCCGTAACCGCTCGGCCTCGATCCGTATTCCTTACGTCTCCAGCCCGCGCGGCCGTCGTATCGAAGCCCGTTTCCCGGATCCGGCTGCCAACCCGTACCTGGCCTTCGCTGCCCTGCTGATGGCAGGCCTGGACGGTATCCAGAACAAGATCCACCCAGGCGATGCCGCCGACAAGAACCTGTATGACCTGCCGCCTGAAGAGGCCAAAGAGATTCCACAGGTTTGCGGCAGCCTGAAAGAAGCCCTGGAAGAGCTGGACAAGGGCCGTGCATTCCTGACCAAGGGCGGCGTGTTCTCCGACGACTTCATCGATGCCTACATCGAGCTGAAGAGCCACGAAGAAATCAAGGTCCGCACCTTCGTACACCCGCTGGAATACGATCTGTACTACAGCTGCTGATTGCACCGCGCGGGCTTGTCCTGCGTAACGAACAAGGTCACCTTCGGGTGGCCTTTTTCGTTTCTGGCACATACACACACCCGCCGCCCCAGACGCGGTACATATCTACCGCTGGCGCTGTGCGGCTCTCTGGCAGTCTTGCAGTGCGCACCGGTGCCGGCATGAATCGACACCTGCGCGCAGCCCTCAACCACGCTGACACGAGAGACCCCATGCGCCTGCCGCTAGCGACTGCACTCCTGGCCTTGATGCACCTGCCTTTCACCTTCGCCCAGGCAACGGAACCGGGCAGCACGGCCATGGGGCCGCTCTTGCAGGCCATTCATGGGCGCCTGGCCCTGGCCGATCAGGTTGCCTTGAGCAAATGGGACAGCGGCAAGGCCGTCGAGGACGCGGCGCGTGAGCGGCAGGTCATCGCCAACGCCAGGGCCCGTGCGCCGGCATTCAACCTGGATCCCGACAGGGTCGAGCGGTTGTTCCGTGCCCAGATCGAGGCCAGCAAGCAGGTGCAGAATGCACGACTCAGCCAATGGCGCACGGCAGGCCGGGCACCGGACACCCCCAGGCAGGACCTGGCGCAGGACATCCGCCCTGAACTCGACCGCTTGCAGACACAACTGCTTCAGTCCTATGCAGACGTTCAACCTTTCCAGGCAGCCCCTGCGTGCAGGCGCTGGCTGAGCGCAGGCCTCGGACTGCTTCCCGGCGATCCGGTCCATGCCCAGGCGCTGGTCCTGGCCACTGCCGAGGTATGTGCCACCGACCCTTGATTTGTATTCGGCCGGGCCTCGCCTGCGCTGGCGCGGCTTATTTGACTGATCGGCATCAACCTGCGGGTGGCCTTTTTCGTTGTACAGGCGTTATCGTGGCGGCCATGACCAAAGACATGCAGCACACCCTCGACCTGACCGGTCCCGCCAGCCATACCCTGACCCGGGAGCCGGGCGTCGGCCTGCTGCGCATCGGGCCGGCTTCGCAAGGCAAGCAGGCCGACCTGCATGTCGAGGCACACGAAACGCCGGACTGGCACGTGTTCGATGCCTTCAGCACGCCGGCCGGCTCGCCCTGGCCCCGTGTGCTGCAGTACACCGGCAGCGACAGCGGCGTGTTCGCCTGGGCCTGCCAGCGGCCGATCGAAACCCTGCGCTGGACGCCGATCCTCACGCAAGACACCCGGATCGATGCCCGCCACAGTACGATTCAAATCCTGGCCGTGGACCTGAGCGCGCCGGGTGCTCACCTGCAACTGACGTTACCCGGACAACAGACCGGCGGCGCTCACCGGCACCTGAGCCTCAAGGGCGACCTGACACGCCTGAGCGTTGACGGCGACCTGCCCGACAGCCTGGACCTTGCGCCCACCACCCTCGCCCGCCGCACCGCCGCGCCTTTTGAGCTACCTGACCTGGGCGCCCTGCATCAGGTCGACACCCTGTCACTGCATAACGGCCCGATGGTGCAGCCGGTTTCACTCAGGGGCCTGGAACGCTTTAGCCATCTCAGGTCGCTGAGCCTGTACGGGCACTTCTGTGACCTTGAGCAACTGGCCAGCCATCGCGACCTGAGCACCCTGAACCTGCGCTTCATGCCGACGCTGGACGGGCTGCCCATGCTCGATCACTGGCCGCAACTGGAGCATTTCGTGGCCTTCAATGTCGAGGCCGAGGCCGGCAAGCGCCTGCGCCAGCAACTCAAGGCGCGCAGCAAGGTGCGGGCCTGGGCCGGGCATGCAGCGGTCAGCCAGTTGCGCAGCGCTGCGTGGTGGCAAAGCGAGTTCGGCCGTCCCTTTTCGGCCTGGCCCAAGCGGCAGGCCACCCTGGCCAACCAGGCGTTCGACCAGGCCCTGGCGCAGTTGGCCGAGGCACAGGACCTGACACAGGCCGAAACCGCCATCAGCACCTTTGCCTGCCGATTCAATGCCTTCAAGAACATCGAAACCGGCGAACGCGAAGACCTCGGCGAAGCGGTCTGGCAGCTCAGCCAGAGCAAGGATGCCCTGCGCCTGGGCGTGACCGAGGCGATGGCGCAGGGCTGGTTCGACCGGGCACGCCACTACTGAGGCCCACGCAATGTGCGCCGATGTGCATTATGCTGAGCGTCCATCGCGCCCCTTGATGCCGAGAAGTCCATGCGCCGTTATCTCGCCTGCCTGCTGCTGTTGATCTGCGTACCTGCCCTGGCGCAGATCTACAAGTACACCGATGCCAACGGCAATACCGCCTACAGCAGCCAGCCACCCGATGGCACCCGGGCCGAGACCGTCGAACTCAAGCCGCTCAACAGCATTGAGGCCCAGCCTCCGGTAGCGCCGCCGCCCAGCCAGAATGCGCCACAGACTCCGGCGCAACAGGCCAGCTATGACCAACTGGAACTGACCGACCTGCCAGCCGACGCCATCATTCGCGCCAACGACGGCACCTTCACGCTCAGCGTACGGGTGCAGCCGCGCCTGCAACCGGGCCATCGCCTGCAACTGCTGGTCGACGGCGAACCCTACGGCCAGCCCAGCAACCTGCCGCGCCTGCAGGTGGTCAACATCGATCGCGGCGAGCATCGCTTTGCGGTGCTGGTGCAAGACGCCCGGCGGATCATCCAGCAGAGCCCTGAGGTGACGCTGAGCATCATGCGCGCGGCCGTGGGCGGGTCCTGAGGTGAACCTGTCGCATTTCTTGTTGCTGTGCGTGCTGATGAGCGCAGGCCCGGCGCTGGCCGAGATCTATACCTACACCGACGCCCAGGGCAACCGCGTATTCACCGACCAGCCACGCAAGAATGCCAAGCGCGTGGAGGTGGCTCCGAGCAACACCATGACCGGCACGCCGCCGACCCGCCGCGTCAAGATCAGTCCGGCAGCGGCACCTCAGCCAGGCAAGCCGGCAGTGCCTTACTCCCTGCTGCGCATTCTGGTGCCCGAGCCCGATACCACCGTGCGCAATGCCGAGGGCAACCTGATCGTGACGGTCAACAGCGACCCGGCGTTGCAGGAAGGTCATGTGTATCGCCTGCTGCTCGACGGCCAGCCGGTTGCCGAACCGGGGCGCAGCCCGGTCTTCCCGCTGAGCCACATTGACCGGGGCACGCATCAATTGTCGGTGGAAATCCTCGACCGCAACGGCCGGCTGCTGGAAAAGACCCCCAGCCAGCCCTTTCACCTGCAACGCATCTCCCTGGCGCAGAAACGCCAGACCAACCCCTGCCAACTGCCCGAATACGGCGTCCGCCCGGAATGCCCGCTCAAGGACAAGCCAGAGCAGAAGAGCCGCTGGCTGCCCTTTTTCTGATAGGCCGGCCCCTGCGCTCCAGCAGCGGCGCCCTGCGCAAAAATATTGCAAGGCACTAAACTGGTGCATAAATAATCCGGCGCACCGGGCCCTGGCCCTGATTCGGTTCAATTTTGTCCATCCAAAGTCGCTGCCAAACAACAAGAGCACGAAAAAAGCCCGGTTTTTGTGGAAAACGCGCTTCTTTTCGGAGCCTTGGTTTGGTTCTTGCAACTTCATCCAGCACAGCATTCCGTTACGCATTGTTTCAGTGAAGGTGCGCAGGCTGGCAAATCCTCCCAGCATTCACCTTTCGCGATTGCCCTGTGCCAAAAGAGGTCACCCGGATTCATGACTATCAGCGACGCGCTGCACCGATTGTTACTCGACAATCTGACCACTGCGACGATCCTGCTCAACGCCGACTTGCGCCTTGAGTACATGAATCCCGCCGCAGAAATGCTGCTTGCCATCAGTGGCCAGCGCAGCCACGGGCAGTTCATCAGCGAACTATTCACCGAGTCCGCCGAAGCCCTCAGTTCGCTGCGCCAGGCCGTGGAGCATGCGCACCCGTTCACCAAGCGCGAAGCCATGCTCACGGCCCTGACCGGCCAGACCCTGACCGTCGACTACGCCGTCACGCCGATCCTGAACAAAGGCGAAACCCTGCTGCTGCTTGAGGTTCACCCGCGTGATCGCCTGCTGCGCATCACCAAGGAAGAGGCCCAGCTGTCCAAGCAGGAAACCACCAAGATGCTGGTGCGCGGCCTGGCCCACGAGATCAAGAACCCGCTGGGCGGGATTCGCGGAGCGGCCCAGTTGCTGGCCCGCGAGCTGCCCGAAGAGAGCCTCAAGGACTACACCAACGTCATCATCGAGGAGGCCGACCGCCTGCGTAATCTGGTCGACCGCATGCTGGGCTCCAACAAGCTGCCGTCGCTGGCCTCGACCAATATCCATGAAGTGCTCGAACGCGTCTGCAGCCTGGTCGATGCCGAAAGCCAGGGACGCATCACTCTGGTGCGCGACTATGACCCCAGCATTCCCGACGTACTGATCGACCGCGAGCAAATGATCCAGGCCGTGCTCAATATCGTGCGCAACGCCATGCAGGCCATCAACAGCCAGAACGAGCTGCGCCTGGGACGTATCACGTTGCGCAGCCGGGCCATGCGTCAGTTCACCATCGGCCATATCCGCCACCGGCTGGTCACCAAGGTCGAGATCATCGACAACGGCCCCGGCATCCCGGCCGAGCTTCAGGAAACCATCTTCTACCCGATGGTCAGCGGCCGCCCCGACGGTACCGGGCTGGGCCTGGCCATTACCCAGAACATCATCAGCCAGCACCAGGGCCTGATCGAGTGTGAAAGCCATCCTGGCCATACCAACTTCTCGATCTTCCTGCCGCTGGAACAAGGAGCCGCTTCGACATGAGCCGTAGTGAAACTGTCTGGATCGTAGATGACGATCGTTCCATCCGCTGGGTGCTGGAAAAAGCCCTGCAACAGGAAGGCATGACCACGCAGAGCTTCGACAGCGCCGATGGCGTCATGAGCCGCCTGGCCCGCCAGCAGCCGGACGTGATCATTTCCGACATCCGCATGCCCGGCGCCAGTGGCCTGGACCTGCTGGCGCGCATTCGTGAAGAGCACCCGCGCCTGCCGGTGATCATCATGACCGCGCATTCGGACCTCGACAGCGCCGTGGCGTCCTATCAGGGCGGTGCCTTCGAGTACCTGCCCAAGCCGTTCGATGTCGACGAAGCCGTCTCGCTGGTCAAGCGCGCCAACCAGCACGCCCAGGAACAACAGGGCCTGGACGTGCCGCAGGTGGTGGCCCGCACCCCGGAAATCATCGGCGAAGCGCCGGCGATGCAGGAAGTGTTTCGTGCCATCGGGCGCCTGAGCCACTCCAACATCACCGTGCTGATCAACGGCGAGTCCGGCACTGGCAAGGAGCTGGTGGCCCACGCCCTGCATCGCCACAGCCCGCGTGCCGTGGCACCGTTCATTGCCCTGAACATGGCGGCCATCCCCAAGGACCTGATGGAGTCGGAGCTGTTCGGCCACGAGAAAGGCGCCTTCACCGGCGCGGCCAACCTGCGCCGCGGCCGCTTCGAACAGGCCGATGGCGGCACGCTGTTTCTCGACGAAATCGGTGACATGCCGGCCGACACCCAGACCCGCCTGCTGCGCGTGCTGGCCGATGGCGAGTTCTACCGGGTCGGCGGTCACACGCCGGTCAAGGTCGACGTGCGCATCATCGCCGCCACCCACCAGAACCTTGAAACCCTGGTGCAGGCCGGCAAGTTCCGCGAAGACCTGTTCCACCGCCTGAACGTGATCCGCATCCACATTCCGCGCCTGTCGGACCGTCGTGAAGACATCCCGACCCTGGCCCGGCACTTTCTCAGCCGCGCGGCGCTGGAACTGGCGGTGGAACCCAAGCTGCTCAAGACCGAGACCGAGGAATACCTCAAGCACCTGCCGTGGCCGGGCAACGTGCGGCAGCTGGAAAACACCTGCCGCTGGATCACGGTCATGGCCTCGGGCCGCGAAGTGCACATCAGCGACCTGCCACCGGAACTGCTCAACGTCCCGCAGGACGCCGCCCCGGTCACCAACTGGGAGCAGGCCCTGCGCCAGTGGGCCGACCAGGCCTTGTCACGCGGGCAGTCCAACCTGCTCGACAGTGCCGTGCCGGCCTTCGAACGGATCATGATCGAGACCGCGCTCAAGCACACCGCCGGTCGTCGTCGCGATGCCGCCGTGCTGCTGGGCTGGGGCCGCAACACCTTGACCCGCAAGATCAAGGAACTGGGCATGAAGGTCGACGGCAGCGACGATGACGACGGCGAAGACAGCTGACGAAGGCGGGTCGCGGCCTTCGAGGCCGGACTGGTATTTTTGCCAGTTTACGCCCGCCACATTCGCTGATTAGCTCCTTGAAACAGCCTTGTCTTCCAGGGCTTCAAGGAGTTGATCGTGATGGAGTACACCCCCTTCCCCGAACTGCGGGAAATCAATGCGCGACTGCTGGCCTGCCTGCCGCCGCGCGCGTCCTTTCGATTGCGCAACCGCATCGTCGACTATGAAATCGCTGAGATGGCGGTGCTGTTTCGCACCGGCGAACTGAGCGCCGAGCAAGTGACCATTGCCTACCTGGCACGGATCTACGAACTCAACGGACCGTTCGAGGTGTACGACGACAATGGCGGCTTCAATGCCTTTGTGCGCATCGATGCCCAAGAGGCGCTGAGCCAGGCTCGCTGGGCTGACCTATGGCTGAACAACCCTGATGATCCACGCGGACCAGCCCCGGTGCTGTGCGGGATCGCGTTGGGGTTCAAGGACGTCATGGCGATCTGCGGGCGTGAAAGCAAGAACGGCACCCACGCCTTCGACACCAATGTTGCTCACCACGATGCCACCATCGTCGCCCGTCTGCGCGAACAGGGGGCAGTGTTGCTGGGCCATACCATCTGCTCGGAATACTCCGGCAGCGTGCATGGCGATTTCGGTGCCAATGCCTGGGACCCGACCCGGGTGCCTGGTGGCTCCAGTTCCGGCTCCGGCATTGCCCCGGTCGCACGCCTGTGTGCCGGTGCGCTGGCCGCAGAAACCGGCGGCTCGCTGATCACCCCGGCGGCGGCCAACGGTGCCAGTGGCATCAAGCCCTCTTTAGGCCTGGCCTCGACCGCCGGCCTGATGCCACTGCTCATGGGCTGGGATGTACCGGGCACCATCGCCCGCTCGATACGCGATGCCTCGCTGATTCTGTCAGCCATCAGTGGCCTGGACCCGCTCAATGACCCCCTGACCCTGTCGCAACCCATCCCGGCGCTGCAACTGCCTTGCGCACCACGTCCGGGCCCCACGCCGTTGGCGGGTATCACCATCGGCATCCCGCAGACCGACTGGATGTTCCCCGATGGGCTGGGCCAGCCGCCAGCCAGCCTCTATGACACCGATTACCGCGAAGCCTTCGAGCGCTTCAAGGCACAACTGACCGGGCTGGGTGCACGGGTGCTGGATTTTCCCGGCCTCGACATGACGCAGTCGCAGAACCGCCCGTACTATGGTGCCGGCCCTATTTTCGATACCCCGGATCCTTTTATGCGCCTGACACCGGCGGCTTTGACCAGCTATCCGGTGCAATACGAGGCGCGCTACTGGAAAGCGGTGGCCGATTTTGCCGTACGCCGCCCGTCGCCTTATCGTGAAGAGTTGCTGAAAAATTTCAATGCACAGTTTTATAAGGCGGTTATCGAGCAGGTGCCTTATTCGTTAATCGTCGAGGCTGACCAACGTCGACGGCGGCAACAGCAAGTGTGGTATCAGGCGCTGCATGAGCACGACGTGGACTTCATGCTGGTGATGCCGCTGGGCTCGCACATTGGCTTGCGTTTCGGCCTGGAGCGGGCTGAAAACGGTTTGCAGGTACGACGCACCTACTATGATCTGCCCAACGCGCTGGGCTGGCCGATGGTGACCTTTCCGATCGGGCATGGCCGTACCGGTGTGCCTGCCTCCTTGCCGATCAACGCAGCGTTCTGGGGAACGCGCTTTGCTGAGGTACAGATTATCCAGGCCGCGCTGGATTTCCAGGCGCACTACCCGCAGTACCACGATGCGGCGCCGCCGACGCCTCGATTCGACCTGTACAGCAAACGCCCGGATAACATGCCCAGGGTCCGGGACATAGCCCCGCACGACTCCACCGATCCGCTGGTCATTGAGCGGGGCAGAACATGGACATGAGCACCTTTTACAGCATTGCCTGGAAGCCGATGCGCAACCCGGCCTTGTTGCCGGCCGATACCGGGCAGGCACCCCGGGTGTTTTTCAGCATTGCCTGGCAGGCGCCGCTGCGGCCGTTGTACTACCCGGCCGACACCGCGCACCTGCACCTCACTCAGCCAGTGAAGGCCGGGCCCACAGGTTGATCCCTCCTTCCACGGCAAAGCGATCGATCGCGGCCAGTTCTTCGGCGCTGAACGCCAGGTTGTTCAGCGCCGCGACGTTCTCGATGATCTGCTCGGGGCGGCTGGCACCGATCAGCGCCGACGTCACCCGCGGATCGCGCAGGGTCCAGGCCAGGGCCATTTGCGCCAGGCTCTGGCCACGGCTGCGGGCGATCTCGTTGAGCGCCCGCACATGGGCCAGGTTCTGCTCCGACAGATGCTCGGCCTTGAGCGAGCCGCCACCGGGGCGATTGACCCGGGCGTCTTGCGGCACGCCATTGAGGTATTTGTCGGACAGCAGGCCCTGGGCCAGGGCAGTAAAGGCAATGACCCCGGCACCCAGCTCATCGGTGGTGTCGAGCAGGTCCTTTTCCACCCAGCGATTGAGCAGGTTGTAGGCCGGCTGGTGGATCAGCAGCGGGACGTTCCACTGTTTGAGCAAGGCGGCCATTTCCCGGGTCTTGCTGCCCGAATACGACGAGATGCCGATGTACAGCGCCTTGCCCTGTTGCACGGCGGTGGCCAGGGCACCGGCGGTTTCTTCCAGCGGCGTGTCGGGGTCAAAGCGGTGCGAGTAAAAGATATCCACATAGTCGAGCCCCAGGCGTTGCAGGCTCTGGTCGAGGCTGGCCAGCACGTACTTGCGCGAGCCACCGCCCTGACCATAAGGACCGGGCCACATGTCCCAGCCGGCCTTGGTGGAGATGATCAACTCGTCGCGGTAGGCCGTGAAGTCTTCGCGCAACAGCCGGCCGAAGTTCACCTCGGCGCTGCCATAGGGTGGGCCGTAGTTATTGGCCAGGTCGAAATGGGTGATGCCCAGGTCAAATGCAGTGCGCAGCATGGCGCGCTGGGTTTCGATCGGCGTGCTGTCGCCGAAGTTGTGCCACAGGCCCAGTGACAAGGCCGGCAGCAGCAAGCCACTGCGGCCGGTACGGCGGTAGAGCATGTCGGTGTAGCGATTATCGGCTGCGATGTAAGTCATGAAAAATCCCTGAAAAAAGTAATGGCCCCATCGCCGGCAAGCCGCCTCCCACACGACCGCGCCCTACACAAAACAGATGCCCGACGTGCTCCTGTGGGAGGGGGCTTGCCCGCGATGGCGTCAGCGCAGTTGCACCTGCCAGGTCGCGCTCTGGATATCGACACGCTTGGGCAGCAAACGGTTATCGAAGAACAGATCAGCGGTCGCCTGTTGCGCCTGGATGATTGCGGGCGTGATCGGCAGCACCGGCGACACCGGGCGATGGTCGATGTACAGGCCGATCACTTCGCCGGGCAGGCCCATGCTGCGGCTCAGTATCTGCACGCTCTGTTCGCGCTGGCTGCGGGTCAAATCATCGGCGGCCGTCAGTTCGTCCAGCACTTGCTGGACGAACTCCGGGTGCTGCCCGGCAAAACCGCGGCGGGCGGTGTACACCGGTCCCGACAGGCCAAGCCCGCTGCCATCGGCCAGCAACCGGCTCTGGCCTTCGACGAGCGCAATGGAGTAGTACGGGTCCCAGATGGCCCAGGCCTCGACACTGCCGTTTTCGAATGCGGCGCGGGCATCGGCCGGGCTCAGGTAGACGGGCTGGATATCCTTGAAGCCCAGCCCGGCCTTGAGCAGCGCACGCAGCACCAGGTTGTGTGCGCTGGAGCCCTTTTGCAGCGCCACCTTGCGGCCCTTGAGTTCGGCCACGCTGCGCAGCGGGCTGTCCTTGCGCACCAGAATCACTTCAGCCTCAGGCTTGGCCGGTTCGGCGCCGACGTACACCAGATCGGCACCGGCCACCTGGGCGAAGATCGGCGGAATGTCACCGGTAGAGGCGATGTCCAGGCTGCCGATATTCAGCGCCTCCAGCATCTGCGGCCCGGCGGGGAATTCGATCCATTTGATCGCGGTGCCGGCAAAACGCTTTTCCAGCAGGCCGTGCTCCTTGGCCAGCACCAGCGGGATCGAGCCCTTCTGATAGCCGATGCGCAGCGTGTCGGGGTCGGCCGCTGCAGCGTTAGCCACCAGGCTGAAGACAGCCAGGGCGGCGGCGATAAAAGCGAGTGGTTTCATGAAGTCATCCTTTGCCTGTCAGTACGCCGTCGCCGGCAAGCCGCCTCCCACAAGCCATTCAGGGGCGCTGCGACAGCGTGGAAAATGGGTGGGCCAATCATTCAAACGGGTTGGCGGGCCGCTGCAGCCCGAGATTTTCGCGCAGCGTCGTGCCTTCGTATTCGGTGCGGAACAGGCCACGCCGTTGCAGTTCAGGCACCAGCAGGCGGGCCACGTCTTCCAGTCCGCCAGGCAAATGCGGCACCAGCACGTTGAAACCGTCGGCCGCGCCGTTTTCGAACCATAGCTGCATCTGGTCGGCGACCTGAGCGGGCGTGCCGATCAGGCTGTAGTGCCCACGCCCACCGGCAATCCGGCGGCCCAGTTGGGCCAGGTTCAGCCCCTCGCGTTGAGCCAGCGCGGTGAGCAATTGCTGCCGGCTGCGCTGGCCGCTGTCGGTCAGTGGCAGCTCGGGCAGCGGGCCGTCCAGCGGGTAGCCGGACAGGTCGAAATTGCCCAGCATCCGCCCCAGCAACGCCACCCCGACTTCAGGTTCCACCAGGTTCTGGAACGACTCGAAGGTGGCCTGGGCCTGCGACTCGGTTTCAGCCACCACGACCAGCACGCCGGGCATGATCTTCAGCGATTCGGGGCTACGGCCATACGCGGCCAGCCGGCCCTTGAGATCGGCATAGAATGCCTGGGCGCAGGTTAACGATGTCTGGGCGGTAAACACCACTTCGGCGGTACGCGCCGCCAGGTCGCGGCCGACCTCGGACGAGCCGGCCTGCACCACCACCGGCTGGCCCTGGGGCGAGCGGGCCACATTGAGCGGCCCCCTGACCCGGAAGAACTCGCCATGATGGTCCAGCACCTGCACCTTGGCCGGGTCGTAGTACTGACCGCTGGCCTTGTCACGGGTAAAGGCATCATCGGCCCAACTGTTCCACAGGCCGGTTACCACTTGGTGAAACTCCTGCGCCCGGCGGTAGCGCTCGGCATGCCCGACGTGCTCGTCCAGGCCGAAATTCTGCGCCTCGGCGGCGGCGTCGGAGGTCACCAGGTTCCAGCCCGCACGCCCACCGGACAGATGATCGAGTGAGGCAAACTTACGCGCCACGTGATACGGCTCGTTGTAGGTGGTGGTCGCCGTGGCGATCAGGCCGATGTGCCCGGTGACCGCGCTCAGGGCCGCAAGCAGAGTCAGGGGCTCGAAGTGATCAGAGCGCGCCATGCGGCTGGCCACCTCGCCGGTTGCCGCGGCCACGCTGTCGGCCACGAACAACGCATCGAAGCACGCCGCTTGCGCGACTTCGGCCAGATGCCGGTAGTGCTTGAAGTCGAGCCCGGCGTCGGCCGGGACGTCCGGGTGCCGCCAGGCCGCCACGTGGTGCCCGGTGGCCATGAGAAAGGCGCCCAGTTTCATCTGTCGTGCCGGCGTGTTCATGGTCAGAAGTCCTTGCGCAGTTGCACGCCGAAATAGCGCTCGTCGTCACGCGGCACGGCGCGGTAGATGTAGTTGCCACCGGTGGCGAGCATCGGCGAGTAGGACTTATCGGCCAGATTCTTGCCCAGCAAGGCCACGCGCCAGCCGGCGTCGTAGTCAGCCAGGGCCATGCTGGCGTTCCAGATACCGTAGGCGCCCTGCCGGGTGTCGGGGTTCTGGCTGATGTCGTACTGCACCTCGCTCTGCCAGCTGTAGTCGCTGCTCAGTTCGATATCCAGGCCGTTGTCCAGCGGGATGCTGTAGTCGGCACGCACATAGCTTTTCCAGTCCGGGCTGTACGGCAGGGTCTTGCCATCGACATTGCATGAAGCCGCCGCCCCGGCCGGGCAGGCGAAGCTGTCGATGCGCGCCTGGGTGTAGGCCAGCGCGCCGGAGACCTTGAACTGCGAAGTCACCTGCAAGGCGTAGTCGAGTTCGACGCCCTGGGTCTTCACGCTGCCGGCGTTGATCAGGCGCGTCACCACCTGGCCGGCGACGCTGTCGAAGAAGTTGGCCTGGTAGTTGTCGTACTCGCTGTGGAACACCGCCAGATTGGTGGTCAGGCGGTTGTTCCAGGCGCTGGCCTTGATCCCCGCTTCCCAAGTGTTGGAGGTTTCCGGCTTCAGGGCCTCGGTGTCGCGTGGCTGCATGTTGAAGAACACGTTATAGGCCGGGCCCTTGTAGCCGCGCGAATAAGTGACGTAGCTGGTCACGGTATCGCTCAGGTCATATTGCAGCCCCAGGCGCCCGGACTTGCCGTCTTCGTCGACCGATCCTGTGCTGCGGGTGGCCGGCTGGATACCGCTGACCGTGGTGGACGAGGTCGAGACGCGGCGATGGTCATACTCCAAGTCATCGTGGCTCCAGCGCAGCCCGGCGATGGCGCGCAGGTCCGGGGTCAGGTTGAAGGTGCTCTCGCCGAACACCGCATAGTTCTCGCTGGTGGTGCTGTAGTCGGCCACGCCCTGCTCACGGGCGGTCGGGGTGATCAGCGTGCGCTGGTAGGTTTCATCGCTCTTGCCGCGCATGTAGAACAGCCCGCCGACGTACTCGACAAAGCCGCCCTTGGGCGAGGCCAGGCGCAGCTCCTGAGAGTACTGGTTGTAGTCCAGCTTGCCCTTGTCTTCGGTGCCGGGAAACGCCGTGGTAATGGCAGCCAAGCGGTCGCCGTCCTGGTACTGGGTGTTGTCCCAGCCGCGCCAGGCGGTGATCGACGTCAGGGTGTGGTCGCCCAGTTGCCAGTCCAGTTGCCCGGACAATCCTTTATTCACGTCCTCGACATGGCTGCGGTAATCGCTGACCACGTCGCGGTTGTCGCTGCCGGCGCGCACCGGGGCCAGGGCACTGGCGAACGCCGGCGTCAGTGCCTGGCTGACCACGCCATTGGGCGCGTCGTCATGGCTTTGCATGTAGTCGGCGGCCAGGGTGAAGGTCACCTCGTCGCTGGGGGTGAATTGCAGTTTGCCGCGCACGCCCTTGCGGTTATAGCCGTTGACCTCGTGACCATTGGCCTGGTTGTCGACGTTGCCGTCGTAGCTGCCGAACAGGGTGGTGACCGAGCCCTTGAGCGTATCGGGGATCAGGCTGCCGCCGAGGCCGAAGCGCGTGCGGCTTTCATGGCCGCTGTACCAGGACTGGTCGATGTAGCCATGAGTGGCTTCGGTCGGGGCCTTGGTCACCACGTTGAGCACGCCGGCCGAGGCGTTCTTGCCGAACAGCGTGCCTTGCGGGCCGCGCAGCACTTCAATGCGCTCAAGGTCCAGCAGGTCGAGGGTCGCCTGCCCCGGCCGGCCGAGCACCACGCCATCGATGACCGTGGCCACGGTCGGTTCGACGCCCGGCGAAGTGGAAATGGTGCCGACACCGCGAACGAACAGCGAGGTGTCCTTGTTCGACGCACCGGTACGAAAGTTCAGGCTCGGCACTTGCTGAACCAGGCTGGCCACGCCGTTGCGGTTGTCGCGCTCCAACTGTTCGCCCTCGACCACCGAGACCGCCACCGGCACCTTTTGCAGCGATTCTTCGCGGCGCGTGGCCGTCACCGTCACGGCATTGAGCACCGGTGCTTCGGAGGCGCTGCGCGCTGTGTCGGCGAATGCGGCCCCCGGCATCAGCGGCCAGCTTGCCAGGCCCATCAGCAGCCAGGCGCAACGACCTGC
This sequence comes from Pseudomonas ovata, assembly GCF_003131185.1. Classification (GTDB taxonomy): domain Bacteria; phylum Pseudomonadota; class Gammaproteobacteria; order Pseudomonadales; family Pseudomonadaceae; genus Aquipseudomonas; species Aquipseudomonas ovata. The sequence continues at coordinate 109,571 of NZ_QFFU01000017.1, forward strand.
CCGCGCCTTGGTGGCCTGTTCGATGGCGGTTGCCAGAGGTGTGTGTCCAGTGCCGCTGCCCAGTGTCGTGCGCATCTGTGTGCCTGCCTGAAAAAGTAGCGAATGTCGTCAATACCCCACGTATTGACGGTTTTTATGTGGCTAAACGGGGCGTTGGCATTCGCACGAGCGAGTAGCAGACAAACCAGGACGTTAGCGCTAACATCGCCAGTATCAGAAACGGGACCATAGAGCGTCCAATACTGAAAAATTACTTTTATATTCCTTTTTCTTTTATGCGGATCACGTCGGCATGGCAGAGCAACCCCCGATAACACGTAAACGCCGCAGCGTTGGTCGCGTCACGCTCACTGCGGTGGCCAAGGCCGTGGGTGTTTCGGCGATCACCGTTTCGCGCTACTTCAATCAGCCCGAACAGGTCTCACCCGAGCTGCGCGAACGCATCGCCACGGTCGTGGCTGATCTGGGTTATGTGCCCAACCTGGTCGCCGGCGGCCTGGCCTCGGCGCGCAGCAAGGTGGTGGCGATGGTGATCCCGAACATCTCCGGGCCGATTTTCGCCAATACGATCCAGGGCTTCAGCGACACCTTGAGCCAGCACGGTTTCCAGTTGCTGCTGGCCTCCAGTTATTTCTCGGCCGAGCAGGAAGAAAGCGCGGTGCGGGCTTTTCTCGGCTGGTCGCCGGCCGCCCTGGTGCTGACCAGCCACTTTCATACCGCCGCGACGCAGAAGATGATCGAGCAGGCCGACATGCCGGTGATCGAAACCTGGGATTACCAGCCGCAGCGCCAGCCGATCCAGATCGGCTTTTCGCATTACCAGGTCGGTGTCACGGCAGCGCGCTACCTGCATGGCAAGGGCTACCGGCGCATCGCCTTTGTGCAGAACAGCGTGGTCAGCGACTTCAGCGCCCTGGAGCGGCGTGACGGTTATGCCGATACGTTGAGGACGCTGGGGCTTGAGCCGTGGGTCTTCGCCCCGGACCCGGGACTGGCGCCGTTCGAGGCCGGCAAGCAAGCCATGCAGCACTTGATGAGCGGGGTGCAGCGCCCGGATGCGATTTTCTTTGCCAACGACAACCTGGCCGCCGGCGGCCTGCTGGCCGGTCAGCGCGCCGGCCTGTCGATCCCGCAGGACTGTGCGGTGATGGGCTTTGGCGACTACGCCTTTGCCGAAATGCTGTTGCCCAGCCTGAGCACCATCAAGCCGCCGGCGCTGGAGATCGGCGTGCTGGCGGCGCAGCGACTGCTGCAAAGCCTGGGCGTGTTGCCGCTGGAGGGTGAGCTGCAGCGCTTGAACCTGCTGGAGTGCCAGTTGATGGAACGGGAAAGCACATAGCGCTCTAAGATGAGGTAGCCCCTCATTTCTGACAGGAGAAACGCCATGACCCGACCTCGCAAAGTCGCTATCGTCACGGGCGCATCACGCGGCATCGGCGCACAGATCGCCCGGCGCCTGGCCGCCGACGGCTTTGCCGTGGTGATCAACTACGCCCACAGCGCCGACGAAGCCGACACCCTGGTGGCCGAACTGATGGGCCAGGGTCACGATGCGATTGCGATCAAGGCCGACGTCGCCAGCACCGCCGATGTGCGCCGATTGTTCGACGCCACCGAGCACCACCTGGGCCAGGTCGATGTGCTGGTCAACAACGCCGGGATCCTCAAGACCACGCCACTGCTCGACACCAGCGACGAGTTGTTCGAGCAGACCTTTGCGGTCAATACCCGGGGCGTGTTCAACACCCTGCGCGAAGCCGGCCGGCGCTTGAACGACGGTGGGCGGATCATCAATTTCTCGACCACCGCCCTCGCCCTGAGCCTGCCGGGCTACGCCATCTACAACGCCAGCAAGGCCGCCGTGGAAGCCATGACCCCGGTATTCGCCAAGGAACTGCGCGGGCGCAGCATCACGGTCAATGCCGTGGCGCCGGGGCCGGTGGCCACCGAACTGTTCCTCAACGGCAAGACCGAAGAACAGATCCAGCATTTCGCCAGCCTGCCGCCGCTGCAACGCCTCGGCCAGCCCGACGACATCGCCAGCGTCGTGGCCTTCCTGGCCGGTCCCGATGCAGGCTGGGTCAACGGCCAGGTCCTGCGCGCCAATGGCGGCCTGGCGTGACCATCTGCGCCTACCGTCCTACCGCACCAGATGCAGGAACTGCATGTGGCGTTCGTACTGGTCGAGCACGTCGTTGATCACCTGCTCCTTGGTGTAGCCGACCAGGTCGTAGTCCTGGCTGCCTTCGCTCAGGTGCACCTCGGCGCGGTAGTAGCGGCGGTTGTTCAATTGCTTGGAGCCCATGCCGCCACGGGCGAAGGACGGAGTGAAGAAGCCTTTCATCTGCACCTGGTAGATGAAAGGACGCTCTTCGCCGTGGCCGATTTCCAGGGTCACCGAGTCGTTGGCCGGGTCCGGCACGTTGTTCACGACCAGGCCCTTCTCGACGAACACGGCCGTCACCTCGTCGATGGCCGGGCGTACGGTCTGGTCGAGGAAGCGGTACACCTCGTCGCGCGACGGGTAATGCACCGCCTGGCTCAGGCGCTGGCGCCAGCCGCCACGCCGGGCACCCGAGGCCGGGGCCAGGGAATACAACTGCGCCAGTTGCCGCTGCGACTCCAGATAGAACGCCTTGTGCAGCCCCCACATCATCAGCAGCAGGATCAGCGAGAACGGCAGCGAGGTCAGCACCACCGCCGACTTGAGCGCATCGATGCTGCCGGAGAACAGCAGGCCGCTGGTCACCAGTGCCGTGGCCGCACCCCAGAAGACGCGCAGCCATTTCGGGCCGTCTTCATCAGCATTGCCGCCCTTGGCCGACAGGGTCGAAAGCACCACGGTGCCGGAGTCGGCCGAGGTGACGAAGAACACAAAGCTGATGAACACGGTCACGGCAATGACCGTCTTGCTCCAGGGGTAGGTTTCCAGCAGCAGGTACAGGGTCATGGACGGGTCGTCGATGGCCGACTGGCCCAGCGCGGTCATGCCGTTTTCCAGCACTTGGTAAATGGCGCTGTTACCGAAGATCGACATCCACGCCAGGGTGAAACCCAACGGGATCAGCAGCACGCCGAAAACGAACTCGCGGATGGTGCGACCTCGCGAAATGCGGGCGATGAACAGGCCCACGAACGGCGCCCAGGCAATCCACCAGGCCCAGTAGAACACGGTCCAGCCGCCCAGCCAGCCGTCGACACTCTTGTAGGCGTAGACGTCGAAGCTCTTGGACGGCAGCGCGCCCAGGTAGTCGCCGATGTTCTGCACCAGGGTGTTGAGCAGGTGCTGGGTGGGACCGGCGAACAGCACGAACAGCAGCAGTGCACAGGCCAGCAGCATGTTGATGTCGGACATGACCCGCACGCCCTTGTCGACGCCGGAGACCGCTACCACGATGGCGGCGCCCATCATCAGGGTGATCAGCCCGACCTGCACCCACTGGGTGTGGGCCACGCCGAACAGGTAGTCCAGGCCGGAATTGAGATGCAGCACGCCAAAGCCCATGTCGGCACCCAGGCCGAAGATGGTGGCGATGATACCGAAGCCGTCGACGGCATAACCGATCGGGCCATTGATGCGCTTGCCGATCAGCGGGTACAGCGCCGAGCGCAAGGCCAGCGGCAGGTTATGCCGGTAGGCGAAATAGGCCAGCGCCATGCCGACAAAGGCAAACACGCCCCAGCCATGCAGGCCCCAGTGCAGGAACAGCAACTGCATGGCCTGGCGCGCCGAGTCAACCGTGCCAGCCTCGCCTTGCGGCGGTTGCAGCATGTGGGTCAGGGGTTCGGATACGCAGAAGAAGAACAGCGTGATGCTGATGCCGGCGGCGAACAGCATGCCGGCCCAGGACAGGTAGCTGAATTCGGGCTCGTCGTGGTCGGCACCGAGCTTGATCTTGCCGTAGCCAGACAAGGCGGTGACCACCACGAAGACCAGATACAGCGTCATGACCAGCATGTAGTACCAGCCGACGGTTTCGGCCGCCCAGGTCTGCGCCGCCAGCAACCATTGGCCACTGGCCTCGGGAAAGCTGATGACGATGAGGCCGAAAATGAGGATGAAACTGGCCGCAAAATAGAACACCGGCGCATTCATGCGCACCGGGCCATTACCGGCAGGGGTGAGGGTATTCATGCGTGATACGCCTCCAGCGTCCGTAAAACACGGGTCAGACATGGGCAGGACAAGGGCATTGCCTCCTTTTGGGAGCGGGCAGCGGACCACCGTTCAAGATTGATTGAACGTTCAATTTAAACATGAAAGCGCCCGTGATGACGAATCGCAGGCGGTGTGTCGGGGGTTGGAACAGGCGTAAGACGTGCACGACGAACGGATCGTTCCCTGATGGCACGGTGATTACAGAGCCGCTGTAGGAGCGCGCTTGCCCGCGACCGAGTGCGTAGCGCTCGCAGAAATCTCGAAAACGCTGAAAATTTACGACTGCTGCGCAGCCGGTCGCGGTGGTCCGGCATTCCGGCAAGCGTGCTCCTGCAAAATCTTGGAAACGCTGAAATTTTACGACTGCTGCGCAGCCGGTCGCGGGTAAACGCGCTCCTACAGAATCTGCGAAACGCTGAAATTTTACGACTGCTAACGCAGCCGGTCGCGGGCAAGCGCGCTCCTACAGCCGGAGGGGTCTGAGCGCGGGCGGGGTGCGCTTTACTTCTGGGTGCCGTCGTCGGTCTGCAGCAGATTGGCCTGGGTCAGGTTGCTGCCGGCCGGCACGCTGCGGGTCAGCCAGACGTTGCCGCCGATGGTCGAGCCCTTGCCGATGGTGATGCGCCCCAGGATGGTCGCACCGGCGTAGATCACCACATCGTCCTCGACGATCGGGTGACGGGCCTGGCCCTTGTGCAGGTTGCCGTTCTCATCGGCCGGAAAGCGCTTGGCGCCCAGGGTCACGGCCTGATAGATGCGCACCCGCTCGCCAATGATCGCGGTTTCGCCGATCACCACGCCGGTGCCGTGGTCGATGAAGAAGCTCGGGCCGATCTGCGCGCCGGGGTGCAGGTCGATGCCGGTGTCGGAGTGGGCGATTTCCGCGCTGATACGCGCCAGCAGCGGCAGGCCGGCACGGTACAGGTGGTGCGCCAGGCGATGATGGATGATCGCCAGGATGCCCGGATAGCACAGCAGCACCTCGTCGACACTGCGCGCTGCCGGGTCACCCTGATAGGCGGCCAGCACATCGGTGTCGAGCAGCCGGCGAATACCCGGCAGGGCAATGGCAAAGTCCTGGATGATCTGCAGCGCTCGCTGGTCGATGCCTTCGACCGGCGTGCCCTGCTGCTGGGCCACGTATCGCAGTTCCAGTCGCGCCTGGGCCAGCAGGGCGTTGAGGGCGACATCCAGGGTATGGCCGACGTAGAAGTCCTCGCTTTCTTCGCGCAGGTCCACCGGCCCCAGGCGCATGGGAAACAGCGCCCCGGTCAGCGCCTCGATGATGTCGCTCATGGCCGCACGCGACGGCAGTTCGCGCCCGCCATGTTCGCCGCTGACCCGCCGGTTACGGGTGCGCCAGTCGTCACGCGCCTCGCGCAACTGGCCGACGATACGCTGCAGTTGCCAGTGGCTGGAGCGGCCGTCGCCAGTGCCTTGTGGGATATCGCTCACGCTGAACTCTCCTGGGTCGTCAAGGGAACGCGATCGCGTTGATGCGGCCGCCTGCCTTCTACTCTACGGCAAACAAATGCGTTGAAAAAATACCCGTTTGCGCAAGACCCGGACGACAACGGCATAAGCCTGCACCGGTTGCCGTGTACCAAACCTGTGCCTATAGTCGAGTGATTCTCCACAGGAACGCCTTTATCCACATGCTCAATAAACAGCTTGCCCGTTTTCCGCGCCTGGACCTGATCGGCGCCCCTACCCCACTGGAAAAGCTCGAACGCCTGTCGGCCTGGGTCGGGCGCGACATCTATGTCAAGCGTGACGACACCACCACCCTGGCCCTGGGCGGCAACAAGGTGCGCAAGCTCGAATACCTGGCCGCCGATGCGCAGGCACAAGGCGCCGACACGCTGATCACCGCCGGTGCCATCCAGTCCAATCACGTACGCCAGACCGCCGCCCTGGCCGCCCGCCTGGGCCTGGGCTGCGTGGCCCTGCTGGAAAACCCCATCGCCAGCGAAGACCCCGACTACCTGCACAACGGCAACCGCCTGTTGCTGGAACTGTTCGATGCCAAAGTGGAGCTGGTCGAAAACCTCGACAACGCCGACGAACAATTGCAGGCGCTGGCCGCGCGCCTGCAGAGCAACGGCAAAAAGCCCTATACCGTGCCCATCGGCGGCTCCAGCCCGGTCGGCGCCCTGGGGTATGTTCGCGCAGGCCTGGAGCTGGCCGATCAGATCGAACAGATCGGCGTGCCCTTTGCGGCCGTGGTGGTCGCCTCCGGCAGCGCCGGCACCCACAGCGGTCTGGCGCTGGCCCTGGCCGAGCGGCAACCGGCGTTGCCATTGATCGGGGTGACCGTGTCGCGCAGTGAGGAAGACCAGTTACCCAAGGTCCGGCGCCTGGCCGAAAGCACCGCCGCCCTGCTGGACATCGCCGTGCCGGAACCCTTGAAGATCAATCTGTGGGACGAGTACTACGCGCCCCGTTACGGCGAGCCCAATGCCGGCACCCTGGCAGCGATCCGGCTGGTGGCCGGCCAGGAAGGCCTGTTGCTGGACCCGGTCTATACCGGCAAGGCCATGGCCGGCCTGCTCGACGGCATCGGTCGGCAGCGCTTCGACGAAGGCCCGATTGTCTTTGTCCATACGGGCGGCGCGCCGGCACTGTTTGCTTATCCACAGCTGTTTTCCGGCTGAGGGCGCAGGCCAGAGCGCTACACGACCTTTATGCAATAACGAAATAAAAAAACATTTTTAGTTATTTTTATTTATAAAAAACACCTTCTATAGTGCGCGCCACACGAAGGGGTGCCGAACAAATCTTTACAGGTTCGGCACTTCGTCCGTTTGTAAGAAGTCTCAATTCTGATCGACACGTGCATTCATCAAGGGGCTCGCATGAACATTTCCGCTATCCGCCGTACCGTCCTGTTTTCCGCCCTGAGCCTGGCGCTCGGCACCGGCCTTGCCGGCCAGGCTATGGCCGGTGAGCAACTGCAGAAAATCAAGGACAGCGGCACGTTGAACGTGGGCCTGGAAGGCACCTATCCACCCTTCAGCTTCGTCGATGAAAACGGCAAGCTCACAGGCTTCGAGGTCGAGCTGGCCGAAGCGCTGGCCAAGGAACTGGGGGTCAAGGCCAAGGTGCAGCCGAGCAAGTGGGACGGCATTCTTGCCGCGCTGGAATCGAAGCGCCTGGACGTCGTGGTCAACCAGGTGACCATTTCCGAAGAGCGCAAGAAGAAGTACGACTTCTCCACGCCCTACACCGTGTCCGGCATCCAGGCCATGACCAGAAAAGACACCGCCGCCTCGATCAAGACCGCCCAGGACCTGGCCGGCAAGAAAGTGGGCCTGGGCCTGGGCACCAACTATGAGCAATGGCTCAAGGAGAACGTGCCAGGCGCCATTATCAAAACCTATGACGACGATCCGACCAAGATCCAGGACCTGAGCGTAGGCCGTATCGACGTCATTCTGGTTGACCGTCTCGCGGCCCTGGAAATGCAGCAAAAGACCAAAGACAAACTGGTCGCAGCGGGTGAGGCCTTCTCGCGCCAGGCGTCCGGTATCGCCCTGCGCAAGGGTGAGCCCGAGCTGCTGGCGGCCATCGACGAGGCGCTGGCCAAGCTGCGCGCCGACGGCACGCTGAAAAAGCTGTCAGAGAAATACTTCGGCGCTGACGTGACCCAATGATTCAGGAGAGCCTCAATCTCGTCATCGAGTCGGCGCCCTTTCTGCTCAAGGGCGCTTACTACACCGTCGTACTCAGCCTGGGCGGCATGTTCTTCGGCCTGCTGCTGGGCTTTGCCCTCGCGCTGATGCGCCTGTCGCGGTCGAAGCTGGTGAACTGGACGGCGCGGCTCTACGTGTCATTCTTTCGCGGCACGCCCTTGCTGGTGCAGTTGTTCCTGATCTACTACGGTCTGCCGCAGCTGGGCCTGGAGCTGGACCCGCTGCCGGCGGCGCTGATCGGTTTCTCGCTGAACATGGCCGCCTACGCCTGTGAAATCCTGCGCGCCGCCATCGGCTCGGTGGACCGCGGGCAATGGGAGGCGGCTGCCAGCATCGGCATGACCCGCTGGCAGGCCATGCGCCGGGCGATCCTGCCGCAGGCAGCACGCACCGCCCTGCCACCGCTGGGCAACAGCTTCATTTCGCTGGTCAAGGACACCGCGCTGGCCGCGACCATCCAGGTGCCGGAGCTGTTCCGCCAGGCGCAACTGATCACCGCGCGCACCTTCGAGATCTTCACCATGTACCTGGCCGCGGCGCTGATCTACTGGGTGCTGGCCACCCTGCTCTCGCACTTCCAGAACCGTCTCGAAGCCCGGGTCAACCGTCATGAACAGGAGTCCTGATGCATGATCGAAATCAAGGGCCTGACCAAGGACTTCAAGGGCAACCCGGTGCTCAAGGGCATCGACCTGCGTGTCGAAGCCGGCGAGGTGGTCGCCATTATCGGCCCCAGTGGCTCGGGCAAGACCACCTTGTTGCGCTGCCTGAACCTGCTCGAAGAACCGTCCGGCGGCACCCTGCAGGTCGGTGATATCCGCATCGACGGCAACCGTCCCCTGGGCAAGCAACAGGATCTGATCCGCCAGTTGCGCCAGCAGGTGGGGTTCGTGTTCCAGAACTTCAACCTGTTCCCGCACCGCACCGCCCTGGAAAACGTCATCGAGGGGCCGGTGGTGGTCAAGAAGGTGGCGCGTGAAAAGGCCATCGCCCTGGGCCGGCAATTGCTGGCCAAGGTGGGCCTGGCCGGCAAGGAAGATGCCTACCCCAGGCGTCTGTCCGGCGGCCAGCAGCAGCGGGTGGCGATTGCCAGGGCCCTGGCAATGGAGCCGCAGGTGATTCTGTTCGATGAGCCGACTTCGGCGCTGGACCCTGAACGGGTCGGCGAAGTGCTCAACACCATCCGCGACCTGGCCGCCGAACAGCGCACCATGGTCATCGTCACCCACGAGATGAGCTTTGCCCGTGATGTGGCCAATCGTGTGGTGTTCATCGACAAGGGAGTCATTGTCGAGCAGGGCGAAGCCAAGGCCCTGTTCGCCAATCCCACCCAGGCACGCACGCGCCAGTTTCTGGAGCGCAGTCGTTCCTGATCCCGCATCCGGTAGGAGGGCTGCTTACTGTCAGGTAAACAGCCTCTATCAATAAGTGTAGGAATTTTCTGATTCGCTCATTTCATGCTTTACCCGCCCGTCGACTTATTGACAGCCCCAACTAAAACTCATTAGCTCAGAAAGAAAAAAGTTCGACGCCCAAACGAGTTCATTGAGTTTTGTGCCACGTTTGCACGCCCTGTTATTTATCGACCGGCGACTACGCTCGTGACTGGGGCTGGTCCGCCTGTGCCTTTTTAGTTGCATGACTTGAAACGAGCGAGTATCCGGACATGAGTCACACTTCCTGCACCACCCCCCAGGCAAAACTGCCTGCCCCCGTTATTCCCATGGCCTGCCGACATGGCGTCGGCCTGCTTGCCGCGCCGCAGCTGACCGTGCAGATTCCGGCCTACGAGGCGATGGATGAAGGCGACCTGATCGAGCTGTTCTGGGACGGCTGTTATGTCGCCTCCGCCGTCCTGAGCCGCGACGATATGCAGCACTCGGTGGCCTTGCGGGTGCCTGAAAGCTTCCTGCAAAACGGCAAGGCCCGAACCTACTACCGGGTGATGAAGATCGGCGGTACGCCCCTCACTTCGCTGTGCCACAAGCTCTGGGTCAAGCTGGATGCACCTGGCGGGCAACTGCCGGGCTCCAGCGAGGAAGAAAACCAGGGCCTGGCGCCGCTGTCGCTATCGCCCTGCGTGGCCCGGCGCGGCCTGACGCCCAGGCATCTGGAGAGCGGCCTGCCACTGACCATCGAGCCATACCTGAACATGGCCACCCACGACGAAATCACCCTGCGCTGGGGCGACTTGCGGCTGGACCTGCCACCGCTGCGCGAAGAGGATATCGACAACCCCATCGACCTGGTGATTCCCCCTGCCCTGATTCGCGAAGCCATCGAAACCCAGCCACCGGAAATCACTTACTGCATTATTGACCGGGTCGGCAATCACTCGTACTGGGCACCTTCGCGCGCACTGAATATTCAACTTCTGGAATCTGAAGTGTGAGCGGCGGGCCGTTGTTAAATGTAGCGATTCGCCAGTTTTCAACAATAAACATGGCCTATCGACACACACGAACACAGGGGCCTTATTACTTATAACCCTGAATACCGTTATTACCCGGCCTGACGGAATGGCGCCTAAAGTTTCATGCCCACCGCCAGCCGGTTGAATGCATTCATCAATGACACTGCCAGGGTCAGGTCACTGATCTGGGCAGCAGAAAAGTGCGCCTGCAAGGGCTCGTACAGCTCATCGGGCGCCCCTTGTTCACTGATGTGCGTGAGCGACTCGGCCCAGGCCAGTGCCGCCCGCTCACGCGCATCGAACAGTTCGCTGATCCGCCAGCCGGCCAGGCAGTCGAGCTTTGCCTGCGGCACGTCGCACTCGCGCAGGGTTTGCGCATGCTTGCCCAGGCAAAACGCGCAGCCGTTGATTTGTGACACCCGCAGGAACACCAGCTCCAGCAGCGGCAATTCCAGCGCGCCTTCGACCAGCGCCTTGTTGGTGGCCAGCAGGCCTTGATAGGCGGCCGGCGACAGGGAGGAAAACGGCAGTCTGAGTTGGCTCATGGTGAATCTCCTATGAAAAATAAAGGTTCAGGAACAGGCGAGCGCGCCAAACAACGGCTCCAGGGCCAGCCGGGTACGCGCCTCGGCCAGCGCGCTGTTGACGGCTTCATCACCGAACACCAGGCCCTGCAAATAGCTGAAGTGCAGGTCGAACACGCCCAGGGTGTTGAGCACATGGCGCAGGTAGGACGTGAGGAAATCAGGCTGCCGCGCCCGCACGCCCTGATGAAAGCCACCGGACCCCGCCAGCACGTAGGTCGGCCGGTCGCACAGCAGGCCGGTCTTGCCCTCGGGACCTGCGCTGAAGGTGCGCTGAATGCGCAGCACATAATCGATCCACAGCTTGAGCGCGGCAGGCACGGTGAAGTTATGCATCGGCGTGGCGATCAGCAGCACATCGCAGCGTTGCAGCTCATTGATCAGCGCCTCGGACACCTCGAACACCGGCGCGTCGAACGGGGTGACCGTGGTCAGGGCGCGGGCATACTCACCGGTCAACGGCGGCAATGGCCGGGCACCCAGATCGCGCTCGACCAGCGCCAGCACCGGTTGCCGCTGGCGCAAGGCGCTTATCAGCTCCAAAGCCAGCCGGTAAGCATGGGAAGCCTCGCCTTGGGGGCTGGCATTGATCAGCAGGACGTTTTTCATACTGCGCTCCCGTCGTTCAGGCCCTGGGTGAAGTGCATGCCACGGGCCAGCAGGCCCTGGCGAAAATAGAAACGCTGGGCCAGCGGCATGTGCAGTCCGGTGTCCAGCACCAGGTGCTGGCAACCCCGACGACACGCCTCGCTGCGCACGGCCTCCAGCAACTGCGCACCCAGGCCGCTGCGCTGCAGGTCGGGACTGATGACCAGGTCGTCGACATAGATGAAGCGGCCATACAACAGGTTTTCCAACTCACGGTAGCCGGCCAGGCCAACGGTGGTTTTACCGTCGCGCACGGCCAACAGGCGATACCCCTGGCCGGTCTGGCGCAGCAGTTGCGCGGTATAGGCCTCGGTGCAGGCCAGATGCGGGCGCAGGACGCGCATCAGCTCGAAACTGGCCGCCAGGCCGGATCGGTCGTCGAGGTGCAGAAAGGTATAGGCCATGGGGTGAGCCGCCGTGAAGAGAGGGCTCACTTTAGGCGGCCGATGACCTAAGCTACAGGGCCAAAAAACACATAAATGACCAGGCCATGTTGACGCCCTTCATTCCGGATCGCAGCCAGACCTCACCGATCTACCGCCAGCTGTACCAACGTTTTCGCGAGTCCATTGCCGACGGCCGCCTGCGTCCTGGCGACCGGGTGCCGGCCGTGCGTGCGCTGGCGGCGGAACTGAACCTGGCGCGCGGCACCGTGGAGGCGGCTTACCAGTTGTTAATAGCTGAAGGCTACCTGATTGCCCGTGGTGCGGCCGGTACGGTGGTCACACCACATTTGCCGGCCCTTGCTACAGGCGCCGTGCCGTTGCCGGAGCCGGCAGCGCCCTTCACGTCCAGCCATCGCGGTGCACTGCCGCAGGCCTTGCAGATGGGCCTGCCGGCGCTGGATGCCTTTCCGCGCAAGCTGTGGACCCGCCTGGCCGGGCGTCAACTGCGCCAGGCCGGGCTTGAAGGGCTGGTCTATCCCGACCCGCAAGGCCATGCACCGCTGCGGGCGGCCATCGCCACTTATCTGGGGATTTCACGCGGTATCACCTGCCGGGCCGAACAGGTGTTCGTCTGCGCCGGCTACCGCGCCTGCCTGGACCTGATCGTCCACACGCTGATGCAACCCGATGACCGCTGCTGGTTCGAGGAGCCGGGCTATTTCATGGCCCGCAATGCCTTGCAGCACGCCGGCATGCACCTGGTGCCGGTGCCGGTGGACGACCAGGGCCTGGACGTGGCCCAAGGCATTCAGCGTGCACCGGATGCCCGCTTTGCCGTGGTCACCCCGACCCACCAGAGCCCGCTGGGTGTGTCGCTGTCGTTGCCGCGCCGCCTGGCCCTGCTGGACTGGGCCGGCCGCAACCAGCGCTGGATCATCGAGGATGACTACGACAGCGAATACCGCTACCAGGGTAGGCCGTTGCCTGCACTCAAGAGCCTCGACCAGCAAGGCCGTGTGCTGTACACCGGCACCTTCAGCAAGGTGCTGTTTCCCGGCCTGCGCCTGGCCTACCTGGTGGTGCCGGCCGAACAGAACCAGGCCTTCGCCTGCCAGGCCGACCGGCTGCACAACCATTGCCCGCAGTTGCTGCAAGCCACGGTCACGGCGTTTCTCAACGAGGGACATTTTGCCCGGCACCTGAACAGGATGCGCCAGCTTTACGCACACCGCCGTCACTGGCTGGTCGAGGCCTTGCAACAGGCCTTTGGCGAGCGCCTGGACCTCAATCCGCAGGCCGGCGGCATGCATGTGCTGGCCGGCCTGCCAGAAGGTGACGACGTCGAAATAGCCCGGCGTGCCAGAGCCCAGGGCCTCTCGATAGAGCCGCTGTCGCAATGGTATCTGCAAGAGACGCCCCGGCAGGGGTTGGTGATGGGCTTTACCAATGTCACCCGTGCCGAACAGGCGTCGGCACTGGCGCAGCGGTTGGCAGGCTGTCTTTAAACAGCCATGGGCGCCGTCAGTGGCGCATGATGCTGATAGCCTTCCAGGCTGAAGTCCGAAGGTTCGATCAGCTCCAGCCACTCGGGCTGATAGACACCGGTCTTGGCAAAGTCCGGCACACGGTCGGAAATGACCAGCTTCGGCGCCGGGAACGGCTCACGGGTCATCTGCTCGTTGAGCATGTCCAGATGGTTTTCATACACATGGGCATCGCCGATGAAGTAGGTGAACCAGCGCGGTGTGTAGCCGGTCAGGCGCCCGATCAGGCTCAGCAGCGCTGCACCCTCGGTGAGGTTGAACGGCGTGCCCAGACCCAGGTCGTTGGAGCGGATGTACAGGGTCAGGGAGATTTCCCGGGTCTGCGGATTGGGGTGCAGCTGGTACAGCAAATGACACGGCGGCAAGGCCATTTCATCGAGCTGCGCGCAGTTCCAGCCGTGGAACAGAATGCGCCGGCTGCCGGGGTCGTTGATGATGGTGTCGACGCACTGGCGGATCTGGTCGATGGCCTTGTACAGCACCACGAACGCCTGACCGTCTTCTTCGGCCTCGGCGATCTGCCGGTAGCCCTGGGCCAGGGTCTGCTCGATAGCCGCCTGGTTGCTGGCCGGAATGCGCTTGTAGGCCGGCCACTTGCGCCATTGCACGCCGTAGATTTCGCCCAGGTCGTCTTCACCCTGGCGGAACGGGTTGTTCAGCCAGTGGGTATTCTCGTTGGCGTTCTGGTCCCAGACCTTGCAGCCCAGGGCACGGAATTCAGCGGCGTTGTTGACGCCGCGCAAGAAGCCGACCATCTCGCCGATGGCTGATTTGAACGCCAGGCGCCGGGTGGTGATGGCCGGAAAGCCTTCCTGCAGGTCATAGCGCAACATGGCGCCGGGGAAACTGATGGTGTTCACCCCGGTGCGGTTGGCCTGCAAGGTCCCGTGCTTGATCACATGGGCGACCAGTTCCAGATATTGCTTCATTTCATTACCTGTATCGTTGAACCCGCCAGGCTCGCACCCGGCGTTTCAGAATTAAACCGCTGCCTTGTGGGCATTCGGGGCGCGCTTGTAGGCCAGCCAGATGAGCAGCAGGCCGGCGATGATCATCGGCAGGCTGAGGATCTGGCCCATGGTGACCCAGCCCCAGGCCAGGTAGCCCAGTTGTGCGTCGGGCACGCGCACGAACTCGACGACAAAGCGGAAGATCCCGTAGAACAGCGCGAACATGCCAGACACGGCCATGGTCGGGCGCGGCTTGCGCGCGAACAGGTTGAGGATGATGAACAGTGCCACGCCTTCCAGAGCAAACTGGTACAGCTGCGAAGGATGGCGCGCCAGCTGGGCCGGGTCGCTGAACGGCGGAAAGATCATGGCCCACGGCACGTCGGTCGGCTTGCCCCACAGTTCGGCATTGATAAAGTTGCCGATGCGGCCCGCACCCAGGCCGATCGGCACCAGCGGGGCGACGAAATCCATGATCTGGAAAAAGCTCTTGCCGTTGCGCCGCCCGAACCACCAGGCAGCGATCATCACGCCGACAAAACCGCCATGGAAGGCCATGCCGCCTTTCCAGACCTCGAAAATCAATAACGGGTTGGCCAGGTAATTGGACAGGTCGTAGAACAGCACATAGCCCAGCCGCCCACCGACGATGACGCCCATGGCCAGCCAGAAGATCAGGTCGGAAAGTTTTTCCTTGGTCCAGGTCGGATCAAAGCTGTTCAGCCGGCGCGAGGCCAGCCACCAGGCGCCTCCGATGCCGACCAGGTACATCAGCCCGTACCAGTGGATCTGCAGCGGGCCGAGGGAAACCGCTACCGGGTCAATCTGCGGGTAAGGCAGCATTGCGACTCCTTAATGGGATGCCTTTGCGGCAACGTGATCAGCGGCGCATGTTACCGGAGCGGGGCGTGGGGCTCTAGCCGAGACCGACCGAAGATCGTTACAGTTTCATCTTCCAAAGGAGCACCGCATGTGTCTGATCGTATTCGCCTGGCGCCCCGGCCACTCACAACCGTTGATCGTAGCGGCCAATCGTGACGAGTTTTACGCCCGCCCCACGCAAGCGCTGGCGCCATGGCCGGATGCGCCGCAAGTGTATGCCGGGCGCGACCTGGAGGCCGGTGGCACCTGGCTGGGCGTCACCACGAACGGACGCTTTGCGGCGCTGACCAATATTCGCCAGCCTGGACAAACGCCGGGGCTGCGTTCGCGGGGTGAGCTGGTGGCGGGGTTTCTGACCGGCGAGCAGTCGCCCGAGGTGTATATGGCCGAGGTGGCGGATCGAGCACATGAGTACACGGGTTTCAATCTTCTGGTGGGTGATTCCGGTGCGCTGTATTACTTGGGCTCGCGGCAACCGGCACCACAGCGCCTGGAAGAAGGTGTATATGGACTGTCCAATGCCGGACTCGACACGCCCTGGCCCAAGCTGCGCAAGGCCAGGGCCGGGCTGGCCGCCCACCTGTCTGACCCGCACCCCCCGGCCCTGCTGGCGTTGTTGAGCGATGGCGAACCGGTCGCCGTGGGCGATCTGCCCGATACCGGGGTGGGCCTGGCGACCGAGACCTTGCTGTCGAGCGTGTTCATTGCCAGCGCACATTACGGCACACGGGCCAGCACCGTCCTGATCGTCGAGGCCGACGGACGCCAGCGCCTGGTCGAACGCAGTTTCGGGGTGCAGGGGGTGCAATCGGGCGAGGTCGCGCTGAATATACGTATCGGGTAGGAGCGCGCTTGCCGGAATGCCGGACCACCGCGACCGGCTGCGTTAGCAGTCGTAAATTTTCAGCGTCTACACAATTTCTGCGAGCGCTGCGCACTCGATCGCGGGCAAGCGCGCTCCTACCGAGCCCCACAAGGGCGTGTCAGTGCCCTTTCACGGACCCCGGGTTGAGCAATTACGGCACATGGGCCAGCACCGTCCTGATCGTCGAGGCCGACGGACGCCAGCGCCTGGTCGAACGCAGCTTCGGGGTGCAGGGGGTGCAATCGGGCGAGGTCGCGCTGAATATACGTATCGGGTAGGAGCGCGCTTGCCCGCGACCGAGTGCGTTAGCAGTCGTAAATTTTCAGCGTCTACACAATTTCTGCGAGCGCTGCGCACTCGGTC
>NZ_QFFU01000018.1 GCF_003131185.1 Pseudomonas ovata
AGGCGCTGCCTTAGTAGTGCAACTTGCTCTTCGAGCACGCCCATCCTGGACTGCATCTTCGCAAGCATCTGCTTGAGCAATTCAGGATCATCAGGAAGGTTGTCGGGCACGAAATTCATGCCCTGGATTATACCGAATCAGGCCACGAATCGCGGCGTCAAAACCTGATGGGGACGGTTACGCCAAAGGTCAAAGCCGTCGAGCATCCAATTGAGCTCCTGGACAGTCAGGACAATTGCTTCGTCGGTCACATCGGGCGATGTTTTGAAACGCTCAGACTCCAGGCGCTTGAGCCAAAGGCAGAAGCCGTTGCGCTGGTAAGTAGGCCGTAGGAGTTTCACCTTCAGCCTCTCGCAGAACCGTACGTGAGCCTCTCAACTCATACGGCTCCCGTTGCCCGGTCGAAACTCATTTCCATAAACATGCCAGTGCATGAACAACGATGGACAGGCTTTCTTCATCCGGTTGAGCCAATCAACACTGCGGCGTTTGTGCCCCGCCAGTGGTTTGTACTTCTGACGGGCCCAGCGTTGCAGCTTCAAGTCAAAGTGATTGAAGACCTTGCGCATGACCGTTTTGTAGAAAGCCCCATAGTAGTTCCACCACCCGCGCAGGGTAGCGTTGTACTGCTGTGACAACTCAAGAAGGCTGACCGGTGTTTGCCGGTGGATATTCCAGCTGCGAGTTCGTTGACGCATTCTTTTTAACGCCTCATTACTGGCCCCGGGCAGGAAGCTGGTAAACCGGCGTCCATTATTGCCCCATGCCTCCCGTGGCCGGAAGGTGAACCCCAGAAACGTGAACTGTGTCGTTGGGTACGCTGCTTTGCGGTTACTGTCTTTGCAATACACAATCTGCGACTTTTCCGGGTGCATGGTCAACAGACATACCTCCAACCGTGCCTTGATTGCCGCCATGACCTCACACGCCTGCTTTTCGCTACGGCAGTGAACCACCGCATCGTCGGCGTAGCGTGCAAATGGACAACCTGGAAAAGTCCGTTGCATCCAGGCATCGAACGCATAGTGCATAAACAGATTCATCAATAAGGGACTGACAACCCCACCTTGGGGTGTACCGCTTTCACGCGGGACCTGAACGCTGTCAGCAGTCTCAAATGGCGCTTTAAGCCACCGTTCGATATACAACAGAATCCATTCATCCTTTATGTGATGCTTAACCGCTTTGAGCAGCAGCTCATGATCAATGTGATCAAAGGCTCCCTTGATATCGAACTCCACTACCCAATTAATATTCCAGCAACGCCTACGAGTGATCTCCACTGCCTGTTTGGCTGACTTTCCCGGCCGGTATCCATAGGAATCAGGATGGAACAGACAGTCCAGACTCGGCTCTATAAGCAACTTGATGGCGGTCTGAGCCACCCGATCGGCTACTGTTGGAATACCCAGCTTGCGTTTGCCTCCTGATTGCTTCGGAATTTCCACCTGCCGAACCGGTGGCGGAAAATAGGAACCCGACGACATGCGGTTCCAAACCTTGTACAGGTTCCGTTGCAGCTTCTGCTCGAACTGGGCAATAGATTGTTCATCTATCCCAGCGGCTCCTCGATTGGCTTTCACTTGCTGGAAGGCCTCCCAAACTGTCAGCTTGGAAATGCTGTACGACTTTGCTGCGCTCATGCCGCTCTTCCCCGCCGAAGCCGGTTGACGACATAAGCGAGCTGGGCAACGCCATCCCTTCGCTCCACTCTCATTACAAGAACTTCATCACTACTACGAATAGCTCCGCCCCTCGGCCTTTGCATCGGTATTCTTGCTTGCGGTGGTAGCCGCTTGTCATTTCCCTTGGCATCAAAGGCGAGGTTCTCACGTTCCATATCAAAGCCTGTATTGAGCTCATGCCGCCTATACACCGGCTGCCATCTGGACAGTAGACAGGTATCTTCCAGACTAATCCCGAGGCTACTGGGCGACCTCGGTTTTGACAGCGCTTGAATCCTTAACGATGCGTCTTCGGACGGTTTGCTTTCGCTCATCTTCTCAATACCTACCTGACGCCGTTATCGGCGCCTTTTCCAACGGTCGCTCACCACCACGCCTTTTGAACGCAGCAGCACCGGGCGGTTTGAAGCCAGCTCCTGCAAGCAGACTCCGGGAGGCCTACTCCCATCTTTGATACAGCATCGCTGGCTGATGCCAGCGTTCGTGACACACCCCAGTACAAGATCTTCACGCGGTTGCGTGGCTTATTAAGGAAGACGAATAGTACGGGGTCGAACACCGCAACCTTGATGTCCAACTCGACCAAGGCTGCCAGACCGTCGATGGATTTTCGGAAGTCGACGGGCTTGGGGTACAGATACACTTTTTCGACTTTTGCATCAGGACGCATCATGGTTGGCGGGCTCCAGAAAGAAATCGGGAGCACAGCATCCGGGATCAAGCAGCGGCTTTGAATGTGGGGTTCATGGAGCGCTTACGCTTTGAATGTGGGGTTCATGGAGCGCTTACTATATTGGTGGGCAGGCATGAGTAAGCCTTTCGATATGGAAGTATTCTTGGCAGGCATGCTGACTGGATCGCATGCGACGCGGCAACGCCATTTACGTCAGGCAAAGATTATTCAAGCTCAAATCGCAGAGCGCTGGCATCGGGAGACGCCCTGGTCTTGGCAGAGAAAACACTTGGCTTGGTTTCTTGCGCATGCCTTAGAGCGACGCAGTCAGGAAACACGATATTATTACGTGCTCACTATGCGATTGCTTATTCGTCGATTAGAAAAGTCTTGGGTTATCAACCTCTGAGCCGCAAAAAATTATTGCCAAGTACAATATACCTTGATGCTTACCGGACCGATAACCAAGCGTCTTTCGTTATGTTATTTGGTTCCGAGGGGACAGGCCCCTCGCACTCTGTCAAACAACACTGCTCCACAGTTTTATAGAATCGGACCTATACCAAACCACATCATTCTCTTGACACAGCAGCAAGAAAATCAATTCTTCCAATGCAGGCAAATAGAACTCCTCCAACACTAGTCGACAGCCAAGCGTATAGTTCTCGCTAGATATGTGATACTCCGTCTCCTTATTATGGACAACTGAACATCTTATCTGATAAAGAAGTTTTGAAAAAAACTTGAAGAATGAAGCCTGAGGATCCGCAGACACCCTTTTAACATTCATTTTTGCAAGAAAATCATCAATTTCATTAACGTGGGCCGCTTGGGCTGCAATGAAACTCCCCCAACGCTGATATATTTCCTGCCCAATTGTACCGGTGCTAAATGGCAATTCAAAAGCGACTTTCATCAGAGAGCTAACCGCTTCCAATTCATTAGTTTCGACTGCCTTGTATAAACTTTTAAAATCCCGAATTGAAAACATGACGCCATTTCTTGAGCGCTCAAGTTTTACTATAGGGTACTTAAACATGAAGCTCTCTACCACATGATATATAGATAGATACTTCGACAGCACATCTTTCCTTTCAACGTACTCACCCAGAATCTGCACAATCTCACCAAACTGGGCATAATTTAAGCTCGGATCATAGTTATCGATAGAGGAATTCTGTGGAGGATTAAGATACTCAATACTCTTCGTAACCTTCTCCCCACGAGCCAACATGTATATCTTTAATAGAGAAGTAACATTTTCTCTACTAGATATACAGGAAGACAGCCCAAACAAAACTTCTGTGCTTTGTGTGAAATCGATATCATCACACAGCGAGGCTAAGCTGTACCATATTTCGACATCAGTTTGCGAAGCAGTCAACACGTTTAAGGAGCTTTGTTTTCCAGGATTAAACCAAGCCAAATTACTGCCGACCGGACTAACATCAGAAACAAACGCTCCCGATGAAAAGCCCAATGCGCAAGGGATTACTCCAAAGTCAGGATTAACATCCTCATCGGGGATAGTAGCAACACCTTCACATATTTTCGCAGCCAGCGCTATCTGATAGGAGAGCTTTGGGTAACTGAAGTTCGGATAGTTACCAAACTCCCCACTAAAGCGCTCAAAAGCTGATTTAACTTTAGACAAATCTACATCAGAAGACCGTGATGCATGTTTATCTTCAAGTTCCAATCTCAAAGCAGAAAGTTCATCACAGAGTGCGTCAAAATTGTCTTGCGCGCTTGGATCCAAAGCCTCCCAGTATGTTTCATCGGCATCTTCAGATATTCTTCTAATTTCCGCAATCAAACCTGAAAAGACAGCATCAGCCTTCTTCATAGCTCTTCCCCCTCGAAGGCAGAGAGCCAATTTACTTGCTTAGAAAAATCACTCTGAATAAGCCTAACAACTGCTTTAAATATGATTCTCTTGCTTACCGCACCAATATTAACCTTAGCCAAATCCAAGTTTTTTCGAGCCACCTCATACCCAGGAACGTCAACAAGTCTAAAGTTCCGAGCTAGCAAGCTGCATTTATCCAGAAAATCTGCAGGGCTTTTAGAGCACTCTCCTAGAGCTGCAAAAACAGCAGTTAATGAGGTATCGCGCCCCATCCATTGAACACCTTCAGCACCAAATACCCTACTAGCCTCCATATCAATTTCAAACAGCGCCGCGACAAATCCCTCTAAAAACTCATAGGAGAACACATCTACTAATTCATAATACCTATCTTCATCACTCTGAATCTTTTCAATCAAGTTTGAATTTGTAGATACCGGCTTTTTCTCAACATATGAAATCAGGGACGAAATCAGATGAGAAAAATGGAACTCCCCAACACCCCGTTCCTTGCTGTGCGAAGATGACGACACGTCTTTTTCCCTTGAAACCTTGACGTGACCAGCTTTGACTTCAGCAAGCATAGAAAAAATATTGTTAAACAAAAGTTCAAGCTGATGGCGAATATTTACTGGCTTATGACCAGCATTCAACAAGAGCATTTTCTGCACTTGCTCTCTCGGGCCAAGATTACTCCAAACCTCAAACCATTGATAATTTTCTGAAAAGCAACTTTCTAGAGCCCCTCTTCCCTGAGCTTCATACATCCTTTTAAGTTCAATCAGGATATAGCTCGAAGAACCAATAGCAACCAACTCATCCCTGTACTTTCTTTTTAACTGAAAATCAGACTCGCCCTGCAATTGAGGGACAATCTTCTCAAGAAATAAATTCCTCGTATCGTTTATTACTTTAAGCCTATGGGTACGTTGCAAGCCGTCAAGAATCTTGAAGTTACTAATATCGCTACCAGCTAGATTATCGTTGCCATCCAGAACCAAGGTAATAGACGGGATATGCCTTTTATTCAGCACAGTCAATACAAGCTTATCTAGGTAAGAATTATTTACAATGGCTCGCTGAACATCGTACGACGCATAGTCATGTGGCAGCGATGACAAGTACTCACTCAAAGAGGACCTTATCAAATAACAGCTTGCCGCGCCCTCAACCTTAACATCCAACTGATCAAACTTCATATCACCTCCTTGAGCTCACACGAATCTCCCTATAATGATACTTTGGAGTGTCGCTGTCAAAAGTAGCGCAACCTAAGAGCAGGCTTACAAGCCTTAGAACAAATGAAATATATTGACTCAACCTCCACTCAATACAACTTCTAGATCAAACCCACGACAGCGTGAGGGGCTGTGCTCTTAGTAATTTGACTCAAAAAAGGATAGCCGAAGAGATAGGAAAAAAATATTTGGTATAAAAAAATCGAAAAATCAATAGCTTATTAACATTTTCGATTCCTGGTGCCGCACCATACGAAACACCAGAAAAGGCTCACCGAAAGGTGGGCCTTTTTTGTTTTCCTGTTTGCACCTCGTGGCGGCGGGGATTGATCGGGCTAGGGGATGGGTGGGATTTAAGGAGACAAGCATGCCTAAGCAGAGAATCCACTGGACGCCTGGAGAGGCTGCTGCGGCCGAAGGGTTTCGATGCCAGACCCACTTAAAAACAGATCGCCTAATTCACGCTGCTTTTCCCACTCGCACTTCAACGTGAAGACCCGCCTGAGCCAACAGGTTGATCAAGCGATCAACACTGAACAGATCGATTTTGCCGCGTTGCAGTTCAGAAATGCGGGGCTGCATCACATCAAGAATTTTGCAGCTTCAGCCTGTGACATACCACTGGACTCAATGAAATCGCGAATAACCATCATCAAGCTGAATGGAATGCGCATGTTCTCAGCGTCTGCAGAGGCCTTTTCCAAAGCGTCCCAAACGCTCGTAAATTCTGGGTCAGAGTGATTCATCAATTGATCTCCTTTGTCAGAATCTTCAGACGGCGGACTGCGAGATCGAGATCTGCTTTTGTCGGCACTTGCCGTCACTGTTCCGTATCTTTACCTTAGTCCGTAATGCCTATGGAAAGGGGTAAGAGATGTTCGATACGCCGCCGCAAGCGCATCAGGTGATCGAGGAGCGGTTTGCTCCCAACAGGGTCGAGATGGTTGCGGCCGCGCTGCGACCGGCCATCGTGTTTTCAGAGAAACGTGACGACAAGCTTGGTGGCAGCCGGATCGGCGGTACGCCGGATTTGCCCAAGGTGATCGAGTGGCCGCGACGACCGGTTCCCCAACATATCGATGAGATTGCTAAACGAGCGGGCGAGCCTTTCGACGCGGATTTAGGCCGGCATCTTGCCGCGGGCCTGCCCTATGCCTTCATCGCGCAGATCAGCCTGGCGGAAGCGGCGGGTCTGGGTGATGTGGCAAAACCCCTGCCTGACGCAGGCCGGCTGTTGTTCTTCTACGATTTGATTGCAGGTCCCTTCGACACAGGGATGCAGTCGGCCAAGGTGATCTGGGACCGCAGCCCGGCCGAGGCGATTGCGCATACCTCCACGCCGGACAGTCTTGTCACCGCCGCTTCTGCCTATCGCACGATGATCGACGACACGAACAGGCAATACGGCATACAGCCGGACGCTCGTCCGGCCGGTGCCCCATTGCCGGGCACACCCTATGGCGGTCCGGCCCGGCCGATGGCGCTGAAGGCTGTGCTGCAGCTGCCCTCCTTTTCCAGCCTCGAATTCCAAGCGTCCGGTCAGTTGGTCACGATCTATGATCAAACGATGATCGGCGGCGTCCAGGCGTTCAGCCAAGCCTATGACAGCGTTTCCCAAGGAGCTGGCCAGGTGAGTCTACTTCTCGGTGCGCCAGTGCCTGAGCAGGACGATCCCCGTTACGATGCTGTCATTGTTAACGACTACAAGATGCAGTTTCTCTCGCGTGCAGACTGGGCCAAGAACAGGGACACGGTGATGGAAAAGGCAAAGGACTGGCTGCTTCTGCTGCAGATCGATGTGTCTGGCTGGATGCAGGACAGTGGTGAGGGCACGATCTATTTCCTGATCCGTGACAAGGATCTTAAAGACCGGGCGTTCGAACGCGTTGTCGCCGTCTACCAGCAAACCTAAGAGGGTGTAGTAGTAGAGCTCCGTATCACGTATTTCCAGGTGGACACCATCGTCCTTATCGCTGGGATGCTGCAGGTGTGCTCGCTGGCCGTGCCGCGCCACACAAAAAAAGCCCTCGTAGAGATACGAGGGCTTTTTTGTTTCTGAGGTTTGGAAGCTCTCCTGGAACCTGCCACCTTGCTGCGCGGACATTCTGCAATGTCAGTCAGGGTCGAAAGCTGCCTGCTTCGCTATTTCAGCGGAACATACACATCAGTTTGCCATTGATCCTGCGGTGTCTCGGGATAGGTACTCAGGTAATGAAAGAACAGCGGCTGGTCACGAAGTTCTTCTCCACTGGCCGCAAGCCAATCGCGGTAAATCGGGTAGATCGTTTCGCCGATATGGTCCGGTGACCCCGCGTGTCGCACCACAACGCAGCGACCGCCAGGAATGACGGTCTCGTACACACCGAACTCATTCGACCTCACGGCTTCGTGAATCTCGCCGCTGATTGCGAAGCGCAATTCTTCTGGAGGGGTCGTATCGGGGTTGCCATAGGGAATGCCAAAGGTGCGACTCGATGCCACCGGCGACTGTCCGCTCTGCATACGCCACTCGATGAACTTGCATACGCTCTCATTGACGAGCCCGGCGGGTCCGCAATGTTCAAGTGTTGCTACCCTGACTTCAGGAAACTCCACGATTCGTACGTGCATGATGATGGTCCTGGAAAAGTGAGGGATTGCGAATACCGTACTCCAGACCTGCCAGTTCCGTTCCTTCCCGAACGCACTCGGCGTCCTACCGAGCGCCCGCCTGAACGCCCTGCAAAATACCTCGGGGCCCACCGAATATTCCAGCGAAATCCTGCCCCCGAAAAAACCGGCCTCCCCGTAACCGAATCACCGGCCTCAAACCTCATCCTCCACACCATAGCTATCCGCGCCAATGGCTCGCTCGTGCTTCCAATAGGCAATGACCGAGTCCACCTCATCCGCTGTCAGGCACTCGACCTCATCAGCGTCCATGGCATTCCAGGCATTAAACGTCTTCTCCTGCATCACCCGGGCAATTGTTTCTTCAGGCCAGTTACGGTCTTGCGGGCCTGTTTTGCAATGTGGACCAAACCACTCGTAGTCCGCAAACCCGCAAGGCAGGTTTGTCAGCTCCCAGAAGCCTCGATACGTTTCAGGCGTTCGGGCAATCAAATCCTGCTGATGTTCGGCTTCATCTTTTTCGGTCCATGAGCCTGCCGCGATACGCGTCAAACGGCGCTCGGCCCGACATTGGAACCAGAGCGCATGATGCTCGGGTTCCTCGGTCGCCCAGTCGTACCATTCATATTCGATACCCACCTGATCCCAGCGGCACACGGTACTGATGACAGCGGCCTTGGTAGGTCCGAAGACCCATTCGTAGGCATTCAGGAATGACGGTTCGTGACCCCATTCAAGCCCTTGGACAGCGTAAGAAAATCGATGAGTGTTCTCGCGCCAGAACGTCTCGAGACTGTCCAGGGTCGGCAGATGGACGAGCATCGTACCGTTACCCAGAAGAATGTCTGGGGGGATCGGAAAAGAGATGGGGTCAATCCTGTTCTCGGGCATGGTGTCTATCCTGAAAGTCGTCGCATCATTGGCGGGCGCTCAGTGCGCACTGGATGCTGTCCGAAACCATGCCTTTGAAAAACTCGGTCTTTGCGCCAGTGGTTGTAAGAAATGTCCTTTCTCGTTGGCAACTCATTGAGAAGGAAAGAACGCAGGGTGTGGCCGCAAGCCGGCAGCGAATGTCGCGCCACTCCAATGAAGACGAACCCGGCACCGGCGCACAGAGGAGCAATGGAGATGGATACCTCAATCGCACAAGGCCTCAAGCTCGCCCTCGTCTCGGCAACCGGGTTATCGAAAGACGCCTCTAGCCCTCAGTTCACCGCACTCTCATGCACCAACTCCCCGGTAAACGTACAGGCATTACCATGGAACGTCAGGCACCCTTCTTTTTCATCGACCTGAAGAAATCCTTCATCGTTGAACGTCAGAATGACCTTGCACGCCTTATGCCGCGTCAACGGGTTGTTTGTCACGAGGTCATAGTCAGGGTTGGGCACCGAGAGAACGCCGGTGTCGCCGTGGAACGTCATCCGCCCATCGACGCCCCCCGAACACCCGCCTTCTATCATCGTACTGATCGAGGCATCGTAGTCCCCACCGCCCACCGCCTTCAGTTTGACCGTTACATCGCCGCCATCGCCCGAGCCGAAGTAAGTGCCTTCACGGACGAGAGGATCCTCGGCCGCCACAATGCCGGTGCTCAGGGCCAGGCACACGCCTGCTAGAAAAAACCTGTTCATTACTTCTCCTTGGTAAAGCCGTCTCGAAGGCTATTACTGTCCGGTGAACCACACGCTTGGGGTTTCGGGACGTCAATGATCGCCACCGTCGAGCGTTGCAGAACCTGCTTTATGCCGCAAGCGTCCCGAGATGATCTGCGCCAAAGAGGCCACTCTAACCAGGCAACAGAACGCACCTCTCCCACCGCCCCGCAGCCACGTCCGACCTGGGTGCCATGACGGTCAGGTCAAGTGCGTCCCAGAACACCCGCCCGGTCGTGGAATCGGCATTGATGTGCACGAGCACCATCCAGCTTTCTGGATCGGTCAGGTCCGCGTGTTCATCCTGCTGCGCCGAGCCGGCCACTTCCTGGCGGCAGTCCTGGCCGCCGGCATAGGTGGCGTAACCCAGCATTTGATGGACCGGCGCCAGTCTGGCGTTCGACCGTGTTCCGAGCGGAGCCCTTCGCAGGTCCTCGCTGATGTCTTCGAGTGCTGACCCGGACCCGACGCCCAGGTCTTCGATCCGGCTCTGGGCTTCGGCGACGTTGATTGATTGTGTCAGCACCGGGCGCAGCCGCGCCGAGGCGACGCACGCCCAGCGCTCGTCCGACAGCGCGTCGAACGCTTCGCCGGGCGTGCCATAGGCCCACACCGGGTCAGGGCTGTGCGAGAAACCGAAGGTGCCATCGTCGCGCAGCGTTGCCGCGACGTGGTCGCCTTCGTCATGCGGCAACGGGCCTGGCTTTGTGTTATCGGCAAGGTCATCGATGAGCCGGATGGCCGCCTGCGAGGCCTCGATAAGCGCCTGTGTCATGGGGAATCTGACCAGGCGGGCGCCCGGCGGCGAGTAGACGACGTCAACGAGCAGGGCGTCGTCATGCACGAAGAAAGAGAGCAGGCCTGCCTGCGGCAGGGGTGCCATCGGCCCACAGGCGGACGTCACCTCGGCAAGGTCGATCTGCATCAGGAAGGGGTGGCGCATGCCATACGCATTCGTAGGCCAGGCACCGGGCGGCAAGTCGGGGCCGCCGCCGATCCGACTGGCGCCAAGGGGTGCAGGATCACCATAAGGCTCCTCTACCAGGGCCACGGCAGCGGTCATCATCGGTTCGACGCCAGCCTCTTCGTCGACGGCCATCGCCGCCGCGAAGCGGTTCTTCCAGACGGGATTGGTCGGGTCAGGCAGGTTCCGCTCGGGATGCGTCTGCGCCTCGGCAATCTGAAGGCGTTTTCTTTGCTGTGTGTGAAACTGGCTTTGCAGGAGCCTGGCACTCGTGCTGCTCGCAAGCGCCTGCAAACTGTCTAGCAGGGTTGTAAAGCCCTGAGCCGCGATGCGCTCATCAATCTCGCGTGATCGACGCCCAAAGCCCCACGCACGCTCGTCCGGGCCACGGACCAGCAGGACCTCGACGGTTTCCGTGGCGCCTGCGGTGGCCACCTCGGCCATGCCCCGCCGGGCCTCTCGTCCGAACAGCTGCTTTGGCTCAACCAGCCAGTCCACCTCACTGTTCAAGCCCAGAAGATCGGCTGCCAGCGCCGCGAATGCGCCGTCCAGATCGAGCCCGCCGGGCGCGTCGAGCGCCAGCACGAACAAGCCAGGCGATACCTCGGTGTGCGTAGCGGGCCCAAGCCTGAAACGTTCAGGCTCCAGGGCGATGACGTTGGGAAACGCGGCGGGCGCTGCAAAGACGAAGTCGCGCGTCAACCACCTTACCTGCTGATTCATACTGCACCTCGGGTTCAAGTCCGAAGCGTGTGGCCGGCGCTTGCTTTCGGTCACACCCTTTGTTCAGCCCTCGTTAACGGCGGATTTCGTTTCAGGCTTGCCATTGTGCGAGGGCATCGAAATTTCGCTGGTGGGTACTATGGCAGGTTTCTGGAGATGAGAAACATTCAGCACGGGTAACGGCCCCACGCGCCATGCCGAAGGGGTCCCGAACGCCCCATGAGAACAGCTGCTCGCCTTATGGTGGTCGGCCTGTGCCTATGCGATGATGGCGCCTTACTTCAAACGTCCTTCAGACTCTACAGTGACTCAGCCACCAGGCTCGGTCGCGTGCTTACTTCATTCAGGCCCTACTCGAAGAACGACACGCTCATGCGTGCTGGACGACTATTCAACGGCCCCACCCTTCTCTCAGGACCGGCACTCATGAACGCTGAAACAAGGCTCTCCCACCATATACTCTCTGTGGCCGAACGCGCGGCCATTGCCGAAATCGAGGCAACGACCGATATTCTAAGGCTCGTGACCAAACTGACAAGAATGCGGTTTGCGGCGATTGCCAAGTTCAGTGATAACCAATGGGTGACATGCTCGGTCTATGACCCTTCCAACCTGGGGATCGAAGCCGAAAGTACGTTTGATCTGGAAACGACTATTTGCAGTGACTTCTGTATCAACCCCGAAGCGTTATTCATTCCGCAGATCAGCCAGTCACCGCGCCATGCCCTGCGCCCTATTGTTAAACGCTTTGACCTTGAAAGTTATGCCGGCCTGCCTATCTTCCTGCCTGACGGTCGTTTGTTCGGCGCGCTCTGCATTCTTGACTCGCAATGCATCACATGTGAAGACCCTGACGTGCGTGAAGTCTTGTCGATCTTTGCCAAACTGATTGGTTGTATCTTTTTTGCCAACCTGTCATTACCGCACGTGCCAGAACGTGCATGATCCAGCCTCTGAATACCCCTACAGTGAGCGCCTGAAAAAGGCGGTGTGTTAAAACCACCGCCTCAGGCCGCTGTCAACTTACTGTATTTTAAATCGGTTGGTCATTTCCTGAAGTTGCACACTGATGCGGGCAAGTTCCATACTTGACGACGCTGTTTCTTCACTGGCGGCGGCCGTTTGATCCGAAATATCCCGCACATTGGTCACGCTTCTGCTGATCTGCTCACCCGCCGCGCTTTGCTGCTCCGCCGCACAGGCAATCTGCTCGTTCATCGTTTCGATGGTCTTGACCGACTCGGTAATGCCTTTGAGCATGGTGCGTGCGTCCCGTGAGTGCTGCACGCTGCTGTCGGTCAGTTGAATGCTCTGCTGCAGCACCGCGCTCATGCGGTCGGTGCTGCGGTTCAGGCCGCTGATCAACTGGGTGATTTCGTCCGTGGACGTCCGGGTGCGTATGGCCAGGCTGCGAACTTCGTCGGCGACCACGGCAAAACCCCGCCCGGCTTCACCGGCTCGTGCCGCTTCGATCGCGGCGTTCAGCGCCAACAGGTTGGTTTGCTCGGCCACGGCATTGATGACGTCCAGGACACCACCGATGCTTTCAGCGTTGCTGCGCAGCGTGACCATGGCCTCTTTGGTGCTCTCCATCTCGCCGGCCAGCAATTCGATCTGCTTGACCGCCTTGCCGACCACCTCATCGCCTTGCAGGGCCTGATGGCTGGCATCTACTGCCGTTTTCGCCGCCAGGCCGGCATTGCGGGACACTTCATGGGTGGTGGCCGTCATCTGCTGCATGGCCGTCGCGATCTGGTCGGTTTCAACCTTTTGCGCGTTGACGCCGACACTGGTTTCCTCAGTGACTGCAGACAGTTCTTCAGCAGCGCTTGAGACCTGAACAATTCCGTCGCGCATTTCACCGATCAAACGCCTCAAGCCGGCGGTCATCGACTGCATGCTGTTTTGCAGCGCACCCAGTTCGTCTTTTCTGCTGACCACGGCGTTATAAGTAAAGTCACCGTTCGCCACCGTTTCAGCGATGCGCACCGTTTCCTTGAGGGGCGTCACGATGGAATTAGTGATCAGCCAGGCCGCCATCATTCCCAGCGCAATGGCCAGCAACAACCAGATCAACAGCATGTGCTGGGAGTCGGTCACATCAGAAAGCCTGAACGCAACTTGCACATCCGACATTTTCCCGGTGATGCCAAGCAGTGCGGTAATGGACGTGGTAATACCCGCCTGCGCCGTCTCCACTTTTGCCTGAGCGGCCACCAATGTTTGAAGCTGCTTCTCATACGCCGAAACTTCAAGCGATAAGGTCTCAATCGACACCGGTGGCAAGCCTGTCGCGCTCAGGGCTTTTACCAACGCGGCCACATTGCTGATGGCGCTGCGAACAGCCTCTTCGGATTCTTTAGTGGGCGCCGCCGAGTAGGAACGAAACCCTACGCGCATTCTCTGGACCGCAATAAAAATCCCCGTCAGCTGTTGACGCTCTGCAAAGTTGCCCGCGTCCGAGTTAGTGATTTCTGCCAGGCGAAGCATGCTGGTATTGATCGCTTCGACTGCGGTGGCCGCGACAACACGAATACTTTCACGCTCGCGCGTAGCGGCGACGACCTGATTGTAATATTCACGGTAGCGTTTAAGAATGGCGTCGGCTTCGGCCAACAGTGCACGATTCTCTGCCGAGTCAAAGTTTGGAATAATTGCCGTTAACTGGCTTTCAGACTTTCCCAGCGCGCTGGACCACTTTTCGGCTTGTGCATCCGACGGGGTCAATAGATAAACCAACCGTTCTATTCGCATGTCGCGGGCCAGCGTACTGAAGCGTGCGATGTCTTCGATACGTTCGCTGCGGTCACGCAGGGTCTCCGTTGCTTTCCAGCCGGTATAGGCCACCAGTAAAATCATGCCGATCAGCAGTGAAAAACCGAGCATGAGTTTAGATCGAACACTTAGGTCGCTAAGCATTGTCCATCGGCGAGAGTGCATGACGCCACCTTAATAAGAATTGATACGGTTTGGCAGCAAAAGCCGCAGGTGATGCAGCTATCGGCTTTTTAAAAGCTTTCTTTAAGAAAACCGGCTTAATAAGCCCAATAGAAAAATATTTCTTCACCGTGTACGGATATTTTCAATGCTCGCCAGAGTCCATTCTCTTCAGGCCTTTTGTCTCAAGTTTATCAACAATAAAACACTTCAACTTATGGCGAATTGGATCCTTTTTAAAAGTTATGCATGCATTGAATCATGCACTATTTAAAGGCATCAGATGTCATACGTTACTGCACGTTTATCTGTACGCGGCCAGTGCCTTGACCCTTGGCCTTCGATACCGGCTTCACATCGCGCTACAGAAACCCCCGCACCCTCGCTATGATCAAGCCTCCCCGCGCCCACAGGCGGCTTACCACAAGGATGTCCCATGTTGCGGCCCTCGCTACTGTTCCTGACCCTGGCACTCAGCCCTGCCTGGTTCCCCGCCCACGCCGCCGACAAGACCGAGCGCCGCTGCGGCTGGTTCGAGAAACCGTCACTGGGCAACATCACACTCACCGACCGGGACGGCACCTGGGAAATCGCCAGGCAAGGCGGCCATCAGGCCAGGGGCGAGTTGCCGCTTTTTGCGGATGACCAGTGGATCCGCAACAACGGCCACTATGGGTACAGCTGTGCCTGCGTGACCGCCAGTGTCGATGTCGCGAACCGTCGCCTGGACAACCTCACCCAGGCCACCGCACGCCCGCTGGCCGCCTGCCGCAACGATGCCGCCTTGCACGAGCCAGCCAATCCGCTGGCGGCGGCGCCGATGACGCTCAGGGCCTTGAAGACCTACCAGACCGATGGTTTCAGCTTTCGCTATCCGCATGGCTGGAAGGTCACTAGGGAGAACCAGTGCCTGAAACTCGATGAACCCTCCATGGCCAACAACGAGGAATACACCCTCAGCCTGTGCCTGCAACACGGCACGCTGGAACAGGCCGCCGACAGCCTGATCTTTTCTCTGGAAGACGGCGTCTGGATGCGCAATGCGGGCATGGACGAACCCAGCCCGGTGGATGTTATCCAGGGGCCGGGCTGGAAAGGTCTGCTGACCACTCAGACCTGTGGCGTCGGGGACCCGGAAACCGGCTTTCATGCCGCCGGCGGTACCTGCCTGATGGCGATTGTCTACACCGACTCCACACAGTTGCTGTTCGAAACCGTGGGGTATTACCAGAACTTCGAAACGATCGGCGCAATCATCCGGTCGGTGCGGTTCGACGCCGGGCAGTAGTGCCTTCCTGCCGGGACGGTGAAAAGCTGCCGGCAGCCCTGCGGTACTGGCTGGCCTGATGCTCCGCAGGACGCTGTGGTTATGGCTGCCCTTCGGGCCTTTCGTTCTTCAACAGCTTGAACCGCAGCTGCGCCTCTTGCGAGGAGGCGCGGTCCAGGTGCCCGACCCGCTCCCACCAGTACGCCAGCATGGCTTCGTCCGGGCAGAAGTAGCCGATTTCCTTGGGACCGATCTTGCGAATCGTGCGGTTGACCTGGGCATCGAAACCGGCCGCTTCCTGCGTATTGGCGGGCAAGACGCCGATGTCTTCAAGCATCAGGTCAAAATGGAACAGCGCCTGGTTGATATGGCTCTGCACACTGCGGTCGCTGCGGGCGAAGATCTGGAACTGGTCGTGCGACTGCATGAAACGCGTGATCACACCGGCATGTTCATCCTCGCGCAGCAGGCCCAGCATGATGCCCAGCGTCATCATCTGGTTGAGCAGCCGCTCGACGAATTGCTGGAGAAAGCCGGCCAGGTCGGCACGCTTGATATCGGTAAAGACCATGGCATAGCGCGTGGGCATGTGCATGACCATCAGCACCGGCTTGCGCTTGCGGGTGACGCAGTGCACTTGCCACTGGTCCTGCGGCAGGGGACGGCCGTCGGCATCGTTGAAGGCGTCGTCTTGCCATTTCTTGGAGGGCGCGGGCTGCACTGGCGTGACGGTCGAGCCCTTGACCTTGCGGGTGAAAAAATCACAGGCAGCCTGTGTGCAGTTCAGTACGAGCATGGGGCGCGCGGCTCCAGGAGGGGATGACCGGCTCAGAATGCCTGAAAACAGCGGCTGGGTGGTACTGGGACTGATTCTGGTTGGCGTCTTTGGTGCGATATACAGAAACCGAATCCAAAATCCCGTGTTTACACAATCCTGTGGGACCGAGCAAATACTGACGGTCAGGTGTTGAATGTAACGGTCCTTTCGCGACCGCTGGTCGCTCCTACGGGATGGGTGCCGTGCGCTGAATAGGCGTTCGACACGGCATTAGTGTAGGAGCGACCAACGGTCGCGAATGCAGGGTATCAGCCACCAAAGACGCCGAATCGAGCGCTGCCCTATTCAGCCGCCCGGGCCGTGGCGATGCCTTGTTTGGCGGCCCACAGGCCGATGTCTTCCTTGCGGATCGCCGCCGCCATCAGCGCCGGGAACTGGTCGGGGCTGCAGGCGAACGAGGGTACGCCCAGCGCGGCGAGCTTGGCGGCCAGGTCGGCGTCGTAGAACGGGCGGCCTTCGTCGCTCAGCGCCAGCAGGGTAATGACCTGAACGCCCGAGGCCACCAGCTCGGCGGCGCGTTGCAGCAGGTTCTTTTCCACGCCGCCTTCATAAAGGTCGGAGATCAGCACCATGATGGTGTTGCGCGGTTCGCGGATCAGGCTCTGGCAGTAGCCGACGGCACGGTTGATGTCGGTGCCGCCGCCCAGTTGCACGCCGAACAGCAAGTCGACCGGGTCATCGAGCTGCTCGGTCATGTCGACCACGGCGGTGTCGAACACCACCAGGTGCGTGGTGACCGCCGGCAGCGAGGCCATTACCGCGCCGAAGATGCTCGAATAGACCACCGAGGCGGCCATCGAGCCGCTCTGGTCGATGCACAGGATGATGTCGCGCTGGCTGCGCTGGGACTTGCGTCCGTAACCGATCAGCGTCTGCGGGACGATGGTCTGGTACTCCTCCTGCCAGTGACGCAGGTTGGCGCGGATGGTGCGGTTCCAGTCGATCTCGGCGTAGCGCGGGCGGTTGTTGCGCACCGCACGGTTGAGCGCGCCGCTGACCGCGCTGCGCATCGGCTCTTCCAGGCGTTTGATCAATTCGTCGACCACCTTGCGCACCACCATGCGCGCGGTCTCTTTGGTTTCGGCCGGGATCACCCCCGACAGCGACACCAGCGAGGCCACCAGGTGCACGTCGGGCTGCACCAGTTCAAGCATTTCCGGTTGCAGCAGCATGTTCTTGAGGTTCAGGCGTTCCAGAGCGTCCTTCTGCATCACCTGCACGACCTGGGTGGGGAAGTACTTGCGGATATCGCCCAGCCAGCGCGCGACCTTCGGCGATGACTTGGCGCTGCCACCGCGACGCAGGCCGCCCGGCCCGTCAGGGTCGTAGAGTGCGGTCAGGGCGGCGTCGATGTTCATCTGCGCGCTGTCCAGGCCGCAGTCGCCCAGGCTGGGCGCGGCCGCTTCGCCGAGCACCAGGCGCCAGCGTTGCAGGCGCGCCTGTTCGTCGTGTTGCGAGAGTTCGGTGTCGTCGTTCACGAAGACGCTCCATCGTGGGGTAGGCCCAGCAAGCGGCCAAGCAAGGGCACGGGGCGTGCCGCACGCTGCGCATCGATGCGTGCTGCCACCGGCACAGGCGCCGCGTCCTGCACCGGCCGCCGGGCACGCTCGCCCAGTTCACGGCGCTCGGCGGCCGAGAAGGTGCTGAAAGTGCGGCGCAGCAGCGCAATGATGCCGTCGAAGTGGTCCTTGCTCAGGGTCGCCAGCCAGCCGTCGACCATGGTCCACAGGCGTGGGTCGTGCATCAGGATCAGCGCGCTCTGGTCGAGGAAGCCCTCCAGCCAGCCGGCAGCGGCGGCGGGCTCGACGCTGCGTGACAGCGCCAGGGTCATGCGCGAGGCACTGGTGTCGACATCATCGACCCCGGCATCGAACAGCAACCGCGCCGCCTGCCCGGCCAGCAGGCCGTGAGTGGCGCCGAACACCGCCAGGCGCCCCAGGGCCTGTTGCCAGTCCTGGCTGCGGGCCGCGTCGTCGAGCAGGCGAATGGCGGCGTCGGCCTTGCCGATACGCTCGCGCATGGCCGTGGCGGCGTCATCGTCCAGTGACGCACAGGCCGGGGCCAGGCCGATGGCGGCGCGGGCGATCAGGCCGTCGAGTACATGACGCACCATGCCGGTGTCGGTCTGGCGCACGTTGCCGTAGCGCGCAATGCGCGTCAGCGCCGGCACGGCATCAAGCAGTTGCGCCACATCGGTGGCCACCGAGGCCAGGTCTTCCAGGGCATGGGTGACCGGCTCCACCGCCTGTGGCAGGTTGGCCAGCAGCACCGTGTCGACCAGCGCCGACAGTTCGGGCAGCGACGTGGCGTCCTTGGCCTGGCCGATGGCGCGGGCACTGGCCGCGTCTTCGACGGTGCTGCCCCACTGGCTGGCCTCGATGATTGACACGGCCAGTTCCGGCTGCCATTGCAGGTTCCAGATTTCGTGGAAGGTGCCCTTGGCCGAGACGCCGGTCCGCGCCAGCTCGCCCCAGCCGATGCCGAGGATCGCCAGGCGGTGCAGCAGGTGGCTGCGCGCCA
The DNA here is from genome assembly GCF_003131185.1 of Pseudomonas ovata. Classification (GTDB taxonomy): domain Bacteria; phylum Pseudomonadota; class Gammaproteobacteria; order Pseudomonadales; family Pseudomonadaceae; genus Aquipseudomonas; species Aquipseudomonas ovata. The sequence continues at coordinate 18,960 of NZ_QFFU01000018.1, forward strand.
GGTCGCTGGTTTCGCGCAGGTCAAGATCGAGGGTTTTCTGCGCAGCCTGGGGCTTCATGCGCAGGCTTTTCTGCAGTTGTTCCAGGTCGCGCTGCAACGGCACCGCGGGTACGTCGGGCGGCACGCCGCCCAACCGGTTACCGACAATCAGCCGGTCGCGGATCAGGCTCATCGGCGCGGCGTCGCCCATGCACACGGTGGTCTGCAACGCCTCGAAGAGTTCTTCAAGGCCGGGGGCAGGCCGCTCGCGCATGGCGGCCAGGGCATCGGCCAGGCGTGTGGCTTCGATGATGTGCGCTGACGAACAATCCAGCCCGTCATCGCGAAACAGCCGGGCGGCGCGAGCCAGCCAGGTAACGGCGCGCTGGCTGCTGTCGGTCTCGTTCCACAGGTGTGCATACCAGGCCGGGGCATCGACGCCGGCGCCATAGCCGCTGGCGCTGCTCAGGTTGCGGTAGGTCCACGGCGCCCAGGTGGCGGCCACCTTGAGCTTGGGCAGGCCCTTGAGCAGGTCGTTGTCGAGCTTGGCAGCCGGCATCGTTGCCAACGCCGGCACGTGCCAGGCGCCGCAGACCACGGCAATGCGCTGGTAGCCGTCCTTGAGCGCCTGGCGCAGGCACTTGCGCATATGCGCCTCGCGCAACGCTTCGCGGCGCACGTAGTACGGCGAACGCTCGGCCGGGGCCTGTTCACGCAGCGCCTGCATGGCTTCGGCGATGGCGGCGAACAATTGCTCGCCGTCGCAGCGCTCTTCGACCATGTGGTTCCACCAGCTTTCGCCATCGGCGTAGCCGGCGGCGCGACCCAGCCAGCCCAGAGGGTCGTGGGTCAACTCATGTTCGGGGATTTCTTCGCCGACGGCGGTGCCGTCAGCTTCGGCAAAGTCGGCGGCCTCCAGTTCGACCACGACCGTTTCATCCTCCTCGGTCGTTTCATCACCCTCGCTCGCTTCGACCGCCTCAGCCGCCTCGGCTTGTGCCTGCTGCTCTTCGCGCCAGGCCTTTTCCAGAGCGAACTGGTGGGTGGCCGGCAGGTCGATGAAGCGCGTGGGGATGTTCTGGCCCAGCGCATAGCGCAGCGCCTGCCACTCCGGAGAGAATTCGGCGAACGGGTAGAACGCCGACTGGCGCGGGTCGCCCTCGGCGTGCACCAGCAGCGCCACTGGCGGCTGCATCGCTTCGCTGAGCACGAACGGCAGGACCGCCTCGGCGTCGGGCGGGCCTTCGATCAGCAGGCAGTCGGGTTGCAGGGTGTGCAGCGCCTGCAACAGGCTGCGGGCACAGCCTGGGCCATGGTGGCGGATGCCAAACAGGTGGATCGCGTCGGACATGCGCGATTACTCGATCTCGCGGCAAGCGCGATACAGGTCTTTCCACTCGCTGCGTTCCTTGACCACGGTTTCCAGGTACTCGCGCCACACCACCGCGTCCTGCACCGGGTCCTTGATCACCGCCCCCACGATGCTGGCCGCCACATCACGGGCGTGCAGCGTGCCGTCACCAAAATAAGCCGACAATGCCATGCCGTTGTTGATCACCGAGATCGCCTCGGCGCTCGACAGCGTGCCGCTGGGCGACTTGAGCTTGGCCTTGCCGTCTTCGGTCAGGCCGTTGCGCAGCTCGCGGAAAATCTGCACCACGCGGCGCACCTCGGCCAGGGCCGGCGGCTGGGCCGGCAGCTCCAGCGAGCGGCCCATTTCGGCCACGCGCTTGGTGACGATGTTCACTTCTTCCGCTTCGCTGGACGGCACCGGCAGGATCACCGTGTTGAAGCGGCGCTTGAGCGCCGACGACAGCTCGTTGACGCCCTTGTCGCGGTTGTTGGCCGTGGCGATGACATTGAAGCCACGCACCGCCTGAATCTCGGTGCCCAGTTCCGGCACCGGCAGGGATTTCTCCGACAACAGGGTGATCAGGGTGTCCTGCACGTCGGCCGGGATACGGGTCAGTTCTTCGATGCGGGCGGTCTTGCCGCGCTCCATCGCCCGCACCAGCGGGCTTTCGACCACCGCCTCACGCGACGGCCCCTTGGCCAGCAACTGGGCGTAGTTCCAGCCGTAGCGCATCTGCTCGTCGCTGGTGCCGGCGGTGCCTTGCACGATCAGGGTCGAGTCGTTGCTGATGGCTGCCGCTAGGTGCTCGGACACCCAAGACTTGGCGGTGCCCGGTACGCCGTACAGCAACAGGGCGCGGTCGGTGGCCAGGGTCGCCACGGCGGTTTCGATCAGGCGACGGCTGCCGATGTACTTGGCGCTGACTTCAAAGCCGTTTTCCAGCTTGCCGCCCAGCAGGTAGGTGACCACCGCCCAAGGCGACATTTCCCAGTTGGTGGGGCGTTGGCGGGTGTCCTGTTTGCGCAGTTCATCGAGCTCTTCGGCGAATTGCTGTTCGGCGTGCTGGCGCAGTACTGAGCTGGTCATTGATCGGTCCGTTTCAATCGAGAAGGGTCTGCAGGTGTTCGCGCAGGTTCAGGGTGTTGTGCCAGTCATGCAGGGCTTCGCTCTGGTGACGGTGCAGGGCCTCGTCATCCGGCCAGCCCTGGCGGGCTTGCGCGAAAAGCTCGGGCGGCAGCAACGTGGCGAAGTCGCGCAGGTTATGGCGCAGGTTGTAGTCGTAGACGCTGCGCGGCAAGGCGATGCCGATGCGCAGGTGCGGCAGCAATTGCTCGCAAAAGGCGGTGCCGGGCCGGCTCTGCACCGGGATGGCGGCCAGGATCTGGGCCAGCAACTCGGACAGGCTCAGCGAATTGCGGTCTTCAATATGGTGCGCCAGGCGCAGCCAGTGGCCTTCGCGCTCGGGCACCGGCAGCAGCGCGATCAGCGGCTGGCTGTCGAGGAAGCAGCGCGCCAGACGAAGGCCGGTCGCAGAGATGCGGTCCAGCAGCGCGGCGGCCCACTCGGCATCGCCTTCGCGCAACGTGGACTGGTACCAGCCGCGAATCAGGGCTTCGTCCCAGTCGCTGCGGCCGGCGGCGGCAATCCAGTCGTGCGGGGTCAGGCCCTGGTGATCGCGCCAGGTCTGCAGCGGCGCGGCGGCCACCACCTGGTACAGCCACCAGGCGCGCTGGCCGAGGCCTTCGCCGTTGGGCACGGCTTCTTCAATCTGGTCGTCCTTGCCGTTGTCGAAAAACGCCTGGGGCGGTTCGATCTGCACGGTCGGGGCGTTGTTGCCCGAATGGGTCAGGCGCTTGAACAGGCCCTTGAGGCCACCCGGTTCGGCCGCCGCCGGGGTCACGTTGACGCACAGGGCCAGGCGCGCGGCCATGCGCCGGCGATAGGCCGAATCCGGCAGGTCCATCAGCAACTCGGCGGCCACGCGGCGCACCTCTTTGCTGCGGTCGCGGCTCCACTCGTCCAGCAGTGGTTCGTCATCGGCACTCAGGCCGGTGGCCAGGGCGGCGAGCAAGGCGCTGCGCTCGCGGGCATCGAAATCCTTGCGGCCCGCCACCAACAGCTCGCGGGCGGCGACCGGGTCCTGTTCGCGCAGGGCGCTGAGGTAAACCTGGCGTTGTTCAAGGCTGCCCAGCGACCAGATCTCGTCGTTCAGGGCCTCGCGGCGGTCGATGGCCTGAACCTGCCAGGCCGGGTTGCGCTCGGCCAGCCAGCGGCCGCGCTCGCCCAGCACCGGCGCGAGCAGGCTGCGCAGGTACGCGTCACGGCGAGCCCGATCCAGCAGCTCGGGCAACAGTGACGGCGGCAGGCGCAACTGGCGCTGCGCCAGTTGCAACAGGGTCAACTGGCCAAGGCGCGGGTAGCCTTCGGCAAGCATCTGGCTCAGTACGCCGAAGCTTTGCTCGGGCGGCAGGGCCAGGGTGTCTTCCGGGGCCGGCGCGGCGGCCGCCGTGATGGCCTCGGGGGCCAGCCAGCCGGCGTGCTGGCACATGTCGAGCACCGCCGCACTGCGCAGCAGGCGCGCTTCGTCGCTGGCCGAGTCGCGGGCAATGGCGTCGAGCAAGGGGCCGATAGGGCCTTCGACAGCCAGCGGCGCCAGCGCCTGCTTGCGGGTGCCCAGCAGGGCGGTGACCGCCAGGGGTTCGAGCAGGCTCATGCAATTGTCTCCCGTGAGGACCACACCAGCGTCTGGCCCTGCCAGGCCGTCAGCGGTTGCAGGTAGCTGCCGTCGACACCCTGGTGCCACTCGCTGAATACCCGCAGCGCCCGGCCACCGGCCACGGCGCACAGCATCCAGCCGTCACGCTTGTCCATCTCCAGCGGCACCTGGCTGTCGCCCTCGGGCCCGGAAATGCGCAGCATCCAGCCCAAGTGTGGGTCAAGTTCGGGCGTGCCGTCGTCGATGCTCATCGGTTGTGGGGTTTGCCAGGGGTTGGCGGCCAGCGCCGTGGCCAGGGTGTTGAAGGCGTCGTGTGCCGGGCAAGGCGAGGTCTGTACGGACGGTTCGACCAAGGTGGGCGTGGCGGCCAGTACCGCACGTTGCGGCCAGGCACCGGGGTAAAAGGCCAGTTCGGCGCTGATCACCGAGTCGGTGACGAACACCTGCTCGAACTGCCGCGAGCCATGGGCGTAGTCCTGCAGCAGCGCCATGCGGCCGCTGTTCAGGCCACGCAGCCAGACCCGGCGCATCAGCAGGCGGTCTTCTTCCTCGACGTACTGCCCTTGTACATGCCATTGATCGACACACGCCTCGCCCTGCCCCAGCACGTCGTCCTTGCTCAGCGGCAAGCCCAGGGCCTGGGACAGGTCGGTACGCTCGGCGGCGGGCAGGCTGTCGAGACGGCGAAAGCCGTCGATCATCAATTGCAGGCGCCCGAACGCACCGAGCAGGCGCAACGGCCAGTCGACGCCATCGACCACACCACTGCCGGGCACGCCGGCCAGCGGGCGCAAGCGGTAGGCCACGCCGGGCAACTGGGCGTCGACCATGCGCGCGGCCAGTTGCTCGAAGGCGCCTTCGTTGCCGATCAGCGTGGCCAGCCCCTGGGTGACCTGGTCCTGCAACCAGCGCTCCAGCTCATCGAGCCCGGCCTGCATGCGTTGCAGGCGCTTGGCCGAGACGGCGGCATCGTCGGTACGCTTGACGGTCGGGGCCTCGGCCTTTTTCTGCTCCTGCTTTTCGGCACGCTGCTGGCGGCTTTGCAGCCACTCGCCGACCCAGGCCGGCAGCTCGGTGTCGGTGAACGCCGAGCTTTGCTCGGCACGCAGCAATGCCAGGGCCAGGCCATGCTTGCAGGGGAATTTGCGGCTGGGGCAGCTGCACTTGAACGCCAGGGCTTCCAGGTCGATCTGGACCTGGTACGGCTTGCTGCCGCTGCCTTTGCACTCGCCCCACACGGCCCGCTCGTTGACGCCGAGGGTTTGCCATTTACTGAGGCTGAGCAGGCCCTGCGCCGCTTTGGCTGACGAGGCATCGGGTGCTTGCTGAAGAATGAGTTCGCGAGAAAACTGCATCAAGGCTTACTGGATTCCATTCGGTAAGGATGCCGATGATGGCATAAGCCGACATCACGGAAACCCTTTGAGGCCCAAAATGAGGAATCGTTCGCAATTCACCTGAATAGAATATCGGGCCAGCCCGCGACATCGGGTCAGTCACCCGGCCTGGGGCACCGGTTGCGCGGCGTGTTCTTCCAGCTGTTCACGCTCCAGCGTGGCCTGCACCAGTTCATCGGTGACGCGGATCTCGGCGCCCACCGGCGACATCTGCGTGGCCGCCTCGAACGGCGCGGTGGGGGTCGAGGCCGGGTGGACCTTGCGGCGCCAGATGAAGAACAACGCCATGGCGAGGTTCAGCACCACGAAGGACCAGAAAAAGCCGCTGTCACCGACATGCTTCATGGTCGGCGAAATGATCAGCGGGCTGATGGCCGAGCCCACCGAGTTGATCAGCAGCATGCCCTGGATCACCCGCACCAGCTCGCCGGCCGACACGGTGTCGGTCGCATGGCTGACCGCCACCGGGTACAGGGCAAAAACCCCGCCGCCAAGCAGGAACAGCAGCACCGCCAGCAACAGCATCGAGTCAGGCAGCATCAGGATCAGCACCGACAGCACCGCGCAGAACACGCTCAAGGCGATCAGCACTACCTGCCGGTCCTGGCGGTCGGACCAGCGCCCCACCGGGTATTGCAACAGCATCGCGCCGAGAATCACGCAGGCCATCAGGTAGCCGACCTGGGTGATGTTCATCCCGACCCGCTGCAGGTAGATCGGCAGCAGCGCGTACATGCCGGCAATCGCCACCCCTGAGCCAAAGGTGCCCAGCACACCGGTGGGCGTGATGCGCAACAGGTCCTGAGGCAGCAAGGGTTCGATATCGCCGACCTCGGGCGCCACGCGCGGCAGGATCACCATCGGCAGCACCGACAATGACGCCAGCATGCCGGCAATCATGAACGGCGCCGTCTCGCCCCAGGCATTGATCACGCCCAGTTGCAACTGGCCGAGCATGCCGGCGCCGTACAGCGCAATCATGTAGATCGCCAGCAGCCGGCCGCGCATCTTCTGGTCGCCCGACAACAGCAACCAGCTTTCCACCACCAGAAAGATGCCGACAATGGCCAGGCCGTTGACCAGGCGAAAGAAGAACCAGGCCCACGGGTCGAAGATCAGCCCCTGCAACAGGAACGTCACCGCCGTCAGCGAGGCAAAGCTGCTGTAGGCGCGGATATGGCCGATGCTTTTGATCAGCCGGTCACCGAACATCGCCCCCAGCGCCAGGCCGACGAAGTAGGACGACGAAACCAGGCCGATCATCGTGTCCGACACCCCGGCCGAGTCGAGCCGCAGGGACGTCAGGGAAGAAATGAAGCCATTACCCAGACTGACAATGAACAGGCCGATCAGCGGCCCCAGCACCAACGCCAACAATTTTCGCGACACGACACCCTCGGTATTCAACCAGCACTAATCGATGCAATTGTTTGATGGGGGCAGTCGGATGGAGGTCTTTCTGTCGACGATCTGGCAATTTCGCACCCGCAAATCGGGCGCGGATTCTACGGCGAGCAAGGGCCAAATGAAATCTGAAAACGACATGAAAAGCAGGCATTTTGTCGCAGGTAGATAAACGGTCGTGGTCAGGCACCCGATCCAGGGTTGTCATCCACCGGTGGGAGGGGGCTTTGTCCCGGGCGGCGATCCGACGATGAGGCCAGCAAGGCCCATACACCTGCTGCGCCTGACACACAGTCATCGCCAGCAGAGCTGTTTCCCACAATGTGTCAGGCATGAGATCCAGGTTTGTCATCATTCTGGATAACGCCTCAGGAGCACGGCGATCCCTTCCCCGCCTTCAACAGCACACTCAACTGCTGCGGGGGCTGGTGCACCAGCCCGGTCGGTGACTCGCACACGCGCTGGATGAAGTTGTCGCTGAACAGCAGCTTGCCGTGCACGAAGTGCTCGCCCGGCCTGAGGTTGGGGTTGTCGATGTGCGTGCCCAGGCGGCCGGCCAGCCAGGTGCCGGCTTCGTTGTGGCTGATCCAGCGTTCCTCGGCCAGTGACTGCAGCGCACCCGCCGGGGCATCACCGGCGACGACGATGACCGGCACGTCGCTGACTTCGGGCACCAGGTCGTTGTGGCCCCAGGCGCCGTTTTCGCCCAGGCGCTGGCCATGGTCGCCGGTGATGATCAGGTAGCGCTCGCCTTCGAGCCGGTCGAAGTCCTTGAGCACCTCGCCCAGCAGGCTGTCCAGGTAATGCACCGAATTGTCGTAGGCGTTGGCCTGGCCGTGCGGGCCGCTGTCGGGCCAGGGTCGCGGGGTGGCTTCATGGCGGTAGTTCCGGGCATAGGGCAAGTGCGCGGTGCGCAGGTTGAGCACCACGAAATTGCGCTCGGCCCAGCGTTGCTGGTCAAGAATGTCGAGCAGGGCCCGGTCCTGCTTTTGTACAAAGCGCAGCGGGTGATCTTCACGGGTGATCGACACATCCAGATAGCGGCTGCCCAGGTGCGCCAGCAGTTTCGATTCCTGCGACGAGATCCAGTGGGTACGAAACCCGGCCTGCTGTGCAAAGCGAAACAGATTGATCTGGCCATGGCGCAGCAAGGCATCCTGGCCCGGCTCGCGGATCGGGTTGAGCAGGTACGGCAGGCTCACGTCGGTGGCCACCCCCGCCGACACGCCGGGCCGCACCAGCGCATGGGGGTTGTCGCGCAAATAGGCTTGCAGTCGGGGCGTGGTGTCGCGGTCATAGCCGAACACCCCCAGCCGGTCGCTGCGCAGCGAGTCAGCCACCACCAGCCACACATGCCGCGCCGTGCTGGGCACTGCGGTCAGGGCGTACGGCGCATAGGCGGTCGGTGGCAAGACCGGTTCAGTGCGCCAGGCCAGGCGCACCGCCCAGGCCGAAAAAGCATTAAGGCTGTTGTGCAGGCCGCTGCGGCTGGCGCTGGCGACAAAGGCATCAAGGTTGCGATAGGTGGCGCGATGCGGCTTGGAAAGCAGCACCACGGCGATCAGCAGCAAGGCCCAGCGGCTGGCCGGCAGCGGCACACGACCCGGCAGGCGCAGGTGCAGCCACAACAAAATGCCATAGGGCAGCAGCACGCAGAGCAACGCCGGCCAGTGCCGGGCAAGACTGTGCCAGGCGGTCTGGCGGACCTCGGCGCCGTCGGCCAGCATCGACTGAATGTCGATGGCATTGAGCGGCTCGCCGAAGAAACTGATATTGGCCAGCTGCAGGGTCTGCATGCCGGCAAACATCACCAAAATCGCCGCCACCAGCCAGCGCAGGTTGCACAGCCACAACGCCAGGCTGAACAGCCACAGGGCCGCCACGTAGGACAGCTCGAGTTCGGCGCGGTTGTTGGCGGTGTATTGCTGCTGGAGAAAATCGTCGAGCAACAACAGGGCGCAGCTCAGGGTCGCCAGCGCCAGCAGCGTCAGCCACGGACGGGCGCCGCTGTGCGCAGGCGCGCGCAAGAGGTTCAGCAGCATGAAGAAATCCAGAAAAGATCAATGGTCGTCAGGGCTGGGCTTTTCAGGGCGCAAGCGGCGACGCCCGGTCAGCATCGACAGTGGCAGGTTCTCGCGCAGGCGCAGGCTTTCCAGCAACGCGGCACTCACGTGCACGGCCACCAGTGCCGCCAGGCTGTTGGCGATCCAGCGGTGCAGGTCCTGCGGCCAGTCGGCGCCCCACAGGGCATCGACTTCCTGCATCAGAAAACCGGTCAGCGCCAGCGCCCCCAGGGCGGTCATCATCAGCACCATCACCAGCGCGCCCAACGGCGAGTGCCCCAGGCGGTGGCTGTCACGGCCGTGACGCAAGGCGCCGAGGTGCGTGCGCAAGCGTGTGGGTGTGGGCCAGAAGTCAGCCCAGCGCGCACTCTGCGGGCCGATGAAGCCCCACACCACGCGCACCACCAGCCAGCCGGCAACGTAGTAGCCCAGCCAGGTGTGCCAGTCGTCACCGGCCTCATTGAAGAAATAGTTGGCGACGAATACCAGGGCCACCGACCCGTGAAACAGGCGCACCAGTGGATCCCACAGGCGGATCGTCGCCGCGTTCATCAGCTCTTGATCTCGGTCTTCACGGCCTTGCCGCTGACCGGGTCGTGGTAGATCTCGACCTTGCGCTTGTCCTTGTCGAAGCCGTAGATCTCGTAGCAGTTGCCGTCGGTGACCTTGAATTTGCTGATCTGGTAACCGGCCTCGCGCAGCTTGGCCTGGAAGGCTTCGGGGTCTTGCCAGGTGGCGCGGTCAGCGGTGGTGCATTGCGGGCCGGCATAGGCGCCGGCGCTGGCGAGCAGCAGGGTCGGGATCAGGGCGAAGCGCAGCAGGCGGGTCATGGGACGGGTCTCCGTTTGTTGGAAGCCCTAAGGTGCGGCGCCAAGCTTAATGAAGTCTTAATGAGTAACGCCCTGTAACATTTGCTTACTGCCAGGTAAGCGCCGAATCGCCATGATTGCGGCCTGCACACAGAGGGCACACGCATGCGCGTATTGCTGGTGGAAGATGATCGTGCGCTGGCCCAGGGCATCCGGGTCGCCCTGCGCGGCGAGGGCTATGTACTGGACTGGGTCGCCGATGGCCTGGAGGCCGAGCACGCCTTGCGCTGCGAAACCTTCGACCTGGTGCTGCTCGACCTCGGCCTGCCCCGGCGTGATGGCATCAGCCTGTTGCGCGGCATGCGCAGCCAGGCTGAAGGCAACGTGCCGGTGCTGATTCTCACCGCCCGCGACGCGGTGGCCGACCGCATTGCCGGCCTGGACGCCGGCGCCGACGATTACCTGGTCAAGCCGGTAGACCTCGATGAACTCAAGGCGCGTATCCGCGCCCTGCTGCGCCGCAGCCAGGGCCGTGCCCAGCCGCGCCTGGAACACGGCGGGGTCAGCCTGGACCCGGCCACCCAGGAGGTGTTCTACCAGGGCGCCTGCGTGGCCATGACGCCGATGGAATATCAGTTGCTGCACCAGTTGCTGGCCCGCCCCGGTGTGGTCGTCACCCGCGAACGGCTGAGCAACACCCTGTATGGCTGGCAGGAAAGCGGCCCCGGCAACACTCTGGAAGTGCTGATCCATAACCTGCGCAAGAAACTCGATGCCGGGCTGATCCGCACGGTGCGTGGGGTGGGTTATCTGGTGGAGCGCAGCGCGTGATTTCCATCCGCACGCGCATCCTGGCACCGACCCTGTTGCTGATGATCATCGGCAGCCTGACCCTGGTGCTGCTGGCCCTGCGCGACAGCCACCGGGAAATCGAAAACGTCTACGACGCGCAACTGGTGCAGGCCGCGCGACTGATGCAGGGCGTACTGCAACAAGCCCCCGCGCAACGCGACTGGAACGCCCTGGAAGCGGAGCTGGACAATGCGCTCAACCGCTCTGCGCAGGGCATTCTTTCGCACCCGTATGAAATGAACGTGGCCTTTCAGATCTGGTCGGCCGACGGCCGCCTGCTGCTGCGCTCCCGGCACGCCCCGGCCCTGGCCGAACCGCCTGCACCCGGCCTGCACGACCTGATGTACCAGGGCCAGGACTGGTGCGGGGTGTTGCTCGAAGACCCGACACTGGGCATCCGCATCTGGGCCGGTGAACGCGACGACCTGCGCCAGGACCTGATCCAGAAAATCGTCCACCACGCCTTGCTGCCGACCCTGATCGGCCTGCCGTTGCTGACGCTGCTGATCTGGGCCGTGCTGGGCTGGGGCCTGCGCCCGTTGCAGCGCCTGGCCCGGCAACTGCGCAATCGCCCGCACGACAGCCTGGAGCCATTGCCCAACCAGCCGCAGCCACCGGAGCTGGAACCGATGCGCTCGGCGCTGGACCACCTGCTGGGCCAGTTGCGCACGCAGCTGGAGCGCGAGCGACGCTTTATCGCCGACGCCGCGCATGAACTGCGCACGCCCCTGGCGATCCTCGACATCCATGTGCGCAATGCCCAGGCCGCCAGCGACCCGCGCGAGCGCGCCGAAGCGCTGGGCTTTCTGCAACAGGGCGTGGGCCGCATGACCCGCATCGCCAGCCAGTTGCTGACCATGGCGCGCCTGGAACCGGCCGCCCAGCCCAGCCAGCACTTGAACCTGACCGCCCTGATGCGTGAAGAACTGGCCGAGCTGACCCCGCTGGCGCTGCGCAAGAACGTCGAGCTGGTGCTGGACAGCGAAGATGACTGCCTGCTGCGCAGCGAACCGGCCGCGCTGACCATCATGGCGCAGAACCTGATCAGCAACGCCCTGGCCTTCGCACCGGCCGGCAGCGAGGTGCGCCTGCACCTGAGCCGCCACCCTGACCGGCACCTGCGCCTGCGGGTACTGGACCAGGGCCCGGGCGTGAGCGAAGCGGCCCTCGCCCGCCTGTGCGACCGCTTCTACAGCGCCGGCAACCCCGAAGGCGCCGGCCTGGGCCTGGCCATCGTCGACATGGTCTGCCGTCGACTGGGGCTGACCCTGACCTTTTCCAACCGCGCCCAGGGCGGGTTGTGCGTGGAGGTGGTGATTCCGGTGGCGGGCTGAAGGCAGCCTGCCTGTGAGCCTCATCGCCATGTATGACCGCGATTCAGGCGCTTTTCGCGTACTTGCCGACCAAGGCGGGTTGCAATGACTTCAGGGTCCATGTCATGGATACGTGACATATCGGGTGAGATGTAACGCATACGCAACGTCGCAAGAAATCAAAACAACCTGCCATACGGTATGCCTACGCCACCAGCACCAGCAAGGCCAGGCCGGCGCACAGCAGGTTGCTGCCTTGCCAGCCCATGCCGGTGAGCAGCACGGCCGGGGCGAAGGCGCCCAGGGTGGCGCAGATGGCGATGGCCAGGTCATTCTGGCCCTGCACCTTGAACGCCTGCGCCCGGCCTTCGAGTTGCCGGGCCAGCAAGGCGCCGCTGCCGACGTAGGTCAGGTTCCAGCCCAGGCCCAGCAGAATCAGGGCGGCGCTGATCGCCAGGTAATGGCTGGAGGCGATATTCACCGCCGTGCTGGCGATCAACAGCCACAGGCCCAGGCACAGCGTGGTTTTCAGCCCGAGGCGTTCGATGATCCAGCCGGTGAAGAACGACGGCGCGAACATGGCGATCACATGCCACTGGATGGCCAGGCGCATGGCGGTGAAGTCTTCGTGCATGTGCTGCATGTGCATCGAGGCCTGGATCATCAACAGGTGCATGATGAAATAACCCAGCGCCGCGACCGCCATGGCCAGCAGGATCGGCGCGGTCAAGGGCGAGCGCGTGCTGGCCTGCGACGCCTGGCGCGAAGGCCGGGCAGCGGTGCCGGCGTCGTTGGGCAGGCACAGCGTAACCAGGGTGGCCAGCACGGCCAGGCCGATAAAGGCGGCATAGCACAGGGAGAACGCGGCAAAGGCACCGACTTCACGCAGCCACTCGGTCAGGGTCGGGCCCAGCACGGCGGCGATGACGCCACCGGCCACCACCAGGGAAATCGCCCTGGGCTTGAGGTGTGCCGCCAGGTTGTCGGTGGCGGCAAAGCGGTTGAAATTGGCGAACGCGACATAGACGCCCAGCGCCGAGTGGCACACCACCAGCAGCGCAAAGCTTTGCTGGACCACAGCCTGATAGCCACTGATACCGGCCACGGCCAGGGCGATATTACCGAGCAGAAAGGTACGCTTGCGGCCCCAGCGGCCCATCAGGTAGGCCACCGGGTAAGTCGCCAGCATCAGCCACAGGAACTGAAAGCCGTAAGGCACCGTCGACAACGCCGGTGTAGGCGCCAGCGCCGCGCCGATGGTGGCGGCCATGGTCACCGACATCACGGCGCAGGTCAGGTTGATCGACTGGGCGGCAAAGTACAGCCAGGTTCTGCGAGGTAATCCATTCACCGGCCGGGCTCCTTGGCAGTGTGTTCGATGTCGCCCGAAACAGCGCACAGCCGGGGGATCCGGTGCGATGACGACAGATCGATCATGCGCCTTGTGCGGTACGGGCGGTCACACAATCGGCACGTTTTGCCACGAACTGTTAGGCTATTTTTTCTAACAATCGCCTTGCCGGAATGCCTGATGAGCGCTCAGCGTTTCTACACCCTTCTCAAGACTCGCCTGGACGCCGGCGAATGGACACCCGGCCAGCGCCTGCCGTCGATTCGCAAGCTCGTCGACGACACCGGCAGCAGCTATCACCAGGTGGTCTCGGCCTATGCGCGGCTGGTCAGCGAAGGCGTGCTGGTGGCCCTCCCTGGCAGCGGCTATTTTGTCGCTCCCCGCACACAGGCCCTGGCCAGCCAGGCGGAACCTGAGTGCATGGCGGGCGATGCGCTGTTCAACTTCCTGCAAGGCGGGCCGCACTACACCAAGCTGGGCTGTGGCTGGTTGCCTTCATCCTGGACCGACACCGACCTGCTGACCAAGGCGATTCGCCGTACGGCGCGGCTGGAGCAGCACTCGCTGGTCGAGTACGGCGACATTTCAGGCTACCTGCCGCTGCGCAAGCAACTGTGTGCGCACATCAAGCGCCTGACCCGCCTCGACACCCGTCCCGGCCAGATCCTGACCACGCTGGGCGCCACCCACGCGCTGGACCTGATCGCCCGGCTGCTGATCAAGCCCGGTGACACCGTACTGGTCGACGAACCGTGCAACGGCAACCTGATCCGCCTGTTGCGGCTCAACGGCGCGCAGGTGATCGGCATCCGCCGCACCGCCGACGGCCCGGACCTCGCCGAACTGGAAAGCCAGCTGGCGCGCCAACCGGTCAGGGCGTTTTTCTGCAACAGCACCTTCCATAACCCCACCGGCGGCACCATCACGGCCAACAACGCGTTCAATGTACTGCGCCTGGCGGTCAAGCATGACGTCATCATCGTCGAGGACGATGTCTATGGCGACTTCAGCCCCAGCGCCCGGCACACCTTTGCCGAGCTGGATAACCTGGAGCGGGTGATCTACGTCGGCAGCTTTTCCAAGTGCCTGTCGGCCTCCCTGCGGGTCGGCTATATCGCCTGTCCGCCGGCACTGGTCGAACCTTTGACGCGCCTGAAGCTGCTGACCTGCGTGGCGGTGCCGGCGTTCTGTGAGCGTTTCGTCAACACCATCCTGGCCGACGGCACCTATGCCAGGCACATGAAGCAGTTGCGCCAGAAACTGATCGAGCAGCAGAACAAGACCCAACGTGTATTGAAAAGCCGTGGCTGGCAGTTCGAGATTGCGCCTGAAAGCGGCATGTTCGTCTGGGCCGAACACCCCGACATCGCCGATCAACAGGGGTTTATCCAGCGGCTGACGCAGCACGACATCCTGCTGCTGCCCGGTTCGGTGTTTGCCGTGGAGCGCAATTACCAGGCGTTCCTGCGCATCAACTGCACGCACTTCAGCACGCAGGTTGCCCAGCATTTCCAGGTGTGAGACTGGCCGCGCAATCAGCCCTGATGCAAATCCAGTAGGAGCGCGCTTGCCCGCGACCGAGTGCGTAGCGCTCGCAAAATCTCGAAAACGCCACAAATTTACGACTGCTACCCCGTCCGGGATCTATGAAACGCCACAAATTTACGACTGCTACCCCATCCGGGATCTATGAAACGCCACAAATTTACGACTGCTAACGCAGCCGGTCGCGGGCAAGCGCGCTCCTACGGGGGTGAATTCAATATTCAGTAAAATCAGTGAGTTATTTTATAGTTGAGTAGGCAACGCATCACCATTCCCGCGGCGCCATCATTTCTTCCAGGTCGGCCTCGGCAAAGCCATACGCGCTGGCGATCCAGGAAAAGTCCTCGGCCAGGGCATCGCGGGCGGCGGTTTCAAGTTCGCTGCCGTGTGCCTCGAAGGTGTCCTGCAAGGCGTTGAGGCGTTCGGTGGCGGCATGGCTCAGCACGTACAGCGCCTCAAGCGTGGCCGGCTGCTGCTGTTCAATCTGACGGCACAGGTCGATCAACACGTCCTTGCACAGGTCGACCACCTCGTCGGGAAAGTAGTCGTCGGCGTACATGCCTTGCAAGAAAACATGATCGTCCATGGCGGGGTTATCGAGGCTCATGAAAGCTCCTTGGGTTGTGATTCAGAGAATGCCCTTTTCCCACTCCAGGGTGCCCCAGGGCCGGGTCTTTCTGGAGTCCAGGCGCCAGGTGTCGCCGGTGCGCACCAGGGTGTAAAGCACCTCGTAGCGCATCGGCCCATCCGCGTCCTGACGGGTCATCAGGATCGCGCGCCGGCCTTTGGGCTCGATGCTCACCAGGGCTTCGCCCGGGGTGTAGTCCGGCGGCCAGCCGATGCTGTTGCCACGGCCCTGCGGACGCGGCTTGAGGGTGCAGAACCGCTCGAACACTTGCGCCATTCCGGCACGAATGAAGTCCCAGTCCAGGTCATGGATATCGACCTGCTTTCTGTGCTCATGGCAGTCGGTCTCCCAGCGATTCATGGCCAGGATATAGCCGCGCAGCACACTGGCCGGGTCGCTGTGGTCGACATCGGACAGGTCCGGCGCCACTGGCGGCCACGGCAGGTACACCTCTTCAGGCACCACCGGTGGCCGGGCGCCGTGGCTCAGCAACAACGCCTCTACCCCGGCATGCCCGCGCTCCTGCGCCATCGACAGGGCATTACGCCCGTCACGGGTCTGCGCCTGCAGATCGGCCCCGGCCGCCAGCAAGGCCGCAACCACCTCGGCATGGCCCTGCAACGCCGCCACCATCAAGGGCGAGCGCTGGTAGTCGTTGCCCGTCAGGTCCACCGCCGCCCCGGCCTCCAGCAGCAGCTCAAGGATAGGCCGGTCATCGGAATGCGCCGCCCAGCCCAGGGCGGTAAAGCCCATGACGCCGTCATGGCGGTCAAGGTCGGCGCCCTTGTCGATCAGCAGCCGCACCGTGTCGATATGCCCGGCAATGGCCGCATCGATCAGCGCCGTACGGCCCAGCCCCTTCTCGGCAAAGTCGATCTCGGCGCCCGCTTCCAGTAACGCCTGTAGCTGCTCGTTGTGACCGGCCGCAGCGGCCTTCAACAGTGCCTTGCTCATGCGTTCCCCCGTACTGTTCAGTCCATCGGCAACGGGCAGTCCTGATCAATCCATACCCGCAGTTCATCGGCCACCGCGTGAAATTCCTCGCGCGCCATGCTGCCATGATCGACCAGAAACACCGTCGCCGGTTCCAGGCCGGGCGACACCATCACCGCCCGGCCGCCGCCATCGTCACCAATGGTCAACCAGCCTGGGCAGTAAGACTGCACCTCATAGGTTTTGTTACGTTCCAGCAGCTCGGCGGGCGCGTAAAAGCAAACGTAGTCGCCGCAGCTGGCACCGTTGGCCTGGATCAGGTGCGTGCGCAAGGCAGGCGCCAGCGGCTGGCCGAGCCAGTGTTCCAGAGCGGCGAAGTCGTCGTTGAGTGAAGGGGGCATACGGGCGGGCCTGGCAGAAATGATCGGCGCAGGATAACGCGATCGGTTGAACATGACCTTGCGTCACACCACTCGAACCCCACACCCGCCCCGGCAGTCTACCGGGCTGATCGTTCATTGCAGGGTTAACCGCGTGCCCAGAATCATTACCGACGAAACACCCGAAGAAGTGGTGAAAGACCAGAACACCCGGCTCTTTGGCACGCCCAAGGAGCGCCTGGATTTCTACCGGCGCGAGATCCAGTACGAGACCACCAACCTGTCCAACCGCACCAACGCCTACCTCACGGCGCAGTCGTTCCTGGTGATTGCCTACGCCTCGTCGATGGCCAACACCAACCCCGACTGGGGCATGATCTTTACCGTGGTCATCCCGCCGATGCTGGCCTTGCTGGGGCTGCTCAACACCGTGAGCGCCTGGCCGGGGATTCGTGCAGCGTGCGAAATCATCGAGCACTGGCACCATAAGCAGGGGCAGTTGCTGAGCAGCGAGCCGGTCATCGGCCTGACCTATGACGACTCGCCGCTGTTCAGTGACTGGGAATCGAGCGAGACCGGGCCGAAGAAGTCCCTGCTGTTTTCCAAGCGGGCGCCCTGGCTGTTCAGCATTTTCTGGGTGTTCTTCGGCTTTTTCGCGCTCTTTCTGCAGATATTGACCCTCGACAGCTGAGGTCAGGGCATCAGGATGATCTTGTCGCTGCGGCCTCCGTTGACTTCGGCATAGCGCGCCAGCCCTTCGCTGAGCGGCGACTCCACCAGGCCGGTGGGCAACGCCAGCAGGCCCTGGTCGAAGAAGCGGCCGAACTGATCGAGCATGGCTGCGCAGGCCTGGCAGTCATACAGCAGCGAGTTGATGCCGACCACCGAGCCGCCCTTGCGGTACAAGGCCAGGGACGGCAGTTGCACCTGGCCGTCGACGGGCGCGGCGATGATCGCGATGCGGCCCCAGGTGGCCAATGCTGCCACCGAGGCCGGCAGCCAGAAACCGGTGGTGTCGAAGATCACATCGGCGCCGCCCTGGAAGTGGGCGTCCACTTGCCCGGCCAAGGCCTCTGGCTGGCCCAGCACGATGCTGTCGAAGCCGTCGGCGGCCAGTGCCTGTTGCTGTTCGGGGCGGCGCACCGCGCCCAGCACCTGCGCCCCCAATACGCGACCCAGCGCCAGCGCTGCACTGCCTACGGCACCGTTGCCGCCGATCACCAGCAGGCGGGTTTGTGCATTCACCTGGCTGCGCTGCAAGGCGTCCCAGGCGGTGGTGTACGGCACGCCAAGGCTGGCAGCCTGGGCAAAGCTCAGCGCTTCAGGCTTGAGCGCCACGCCGCTGGCCGGCAGAGTCAGCCAGCGGGCGTGCGAGCCATCCCGAAAGAACCCCGGCTCCTTGCCGGTGCCCCACACCGCCTTGCCCAGCAACGCCTGCGGCCCTTCGACCACCACACCGGCAAAGTCACGCCCCGGCACACGCGGCAAGGTGGTGTACGGAAAGCGTCCGAGGACGTTTTTCACATCACTGGGGTTGAGCCCCGCCGCCTTGACCTCGATCAACACCTCGCCGTCGGCAGGCACCGGGACAGGCAACTCGACACAGGCCAGGGCCGCCAGGTCGCCGGTGCGGGAAAATTGCAGTGCGTTCATCAGTGACTCCAGTCGCAAGAGAAGAAAGGTTCAGGACAGCCATTGGCTGAGCAGTTGCTTGCCCATCGGCCAGGCTTTTTCGCCCAATTGCATGCCCAGCAGGCCGACCAGCGCCACGGCGGGCGGCGCTGGCGATCGAAAATCCAGCACGCTGTACAGCACGCCGACAGCGAGACCAATGGCGAGGGAAATGACAAAACTCATGATGAGCTCCGGGCAATCAGGGAATGCCCGCAGTCTAGGGAGATGGCGCGACGGCTGCCGGCCAAGGACTTCTGGTTATCGGCCAGGTTGAGGGATTGGCCGGGCGGCGATCATGCGACACCGATTCGCGCCCCGGCATTCCGGCAGAGCTCCCTCCCACAGCACAGTGTTTGCTGTGCGACAGCGTGCCGCCTTGGCGCGCCGCCTTGGCGCGGTGTCAGCGACACAGGGTGGTTTCCTGCAAGACCGGGGTTGTGGTGTATTGCGAGGGCGCCATGCCCAGTTCTCGGCGGAACATGTCGCTGAAACTGCTGGGCGAGTAGCCCAGGGTGCGGGCGATGGTGCTGACCGGCTGGCCCTGGATCAGCCGGGCCACGGCGGTGGCCAGTTGCACCTGGCGGCGCCATTCGGCAAAGCCCATGCCCAGGCGGGTCTGGAACAGGCGTGCCAGGGTGCGCACACTGGCACCGGCGGTTTCGGCGTGTTGCTCGAAGGCAATGCTCAACGACGGCTCGTCGATCACCGCCTGGCACAAGTTCATCAGGCGCCGGTCGGCGCCGTCAGGCATGGGGATGCGGATCAGCGAGCGCCGGGCGCGCTGCAATTCCAGCAGGGCCAGGTTGACCAGCGCGTCGTAGTAGTCCGGCTCGCCTTCGCGGTCCAGGGCCACCAGGCCGATGATCAGTTCGCGCAGCAGGCCGCCGACTTCGAACACCTGCACGGTGCCCTCAAGGGTGCGGGCAATCGCCGGGCGCAGGTAGATATTGCGCATCTCCAGGTCCGACACCACGCGAATGCCGTGATCCACACCCGGCGGCAACCACACGGCCCGCTGCGGCGGAACCACCAGCGCCTCGCCGGGCGTCTCGACCCACATCACCCCGGAAGCGGCATACAGCACCTGGCCCCACACATGCTGGTGCGGCTCGATGTACAGCCCGCGCGGGTAGGTGCGCGCCAGGGGTTGCACGGGAACAGCGGTGTCGGTGAGGTCGGGTGGAGCGGCCAGGGCCATAGCGGGTCATCGCAGCCAAGAAGAAGAGTGGCACAGGGTAGCGAAGTGCCGGGGCCTATAGACACCCCTGACACCGGGCTGATGTGAATTGTCCACCATCAGTGGACAGTAAAACCCGTTTCAGCCGATTTATCCCTTTGTGGTGAATCCTTAATCTGTACCCATGTTGAGCGACACCGCTGATTACCGAACCTCAAAACTCTCAGATAAAGGATCTACGCCATGACCACTCAAGCCACCAACGCCCCAACCTACAGCCGCCTGAACAAGGACGATGCCATCGTACTGCTGGTCGACCACCAGACCGGCCTGATCTCGCTGGTGCAGGACTTCTCGCCCAACGAGTTCAAGAACAACGTGCTGGCCCTGGCCGACCTGGCCAAGTTCTTCGAGCTGCCGACCATCCTCACCACCAGCTTCGAGCAAGGCCCTAATGGCCCGCTGGTGCCAGAGCTGAAAGAGATGTTCCCGGACGCGCCGTACATCGCCCGCCCTGGCCAGATCAATGCCTGGGACAACGAAGACTTCGTCAAGGCAATCAAGGCCACCGGCCGCAAGCAGATCATCATTGCCGGTGTGGTCACCGATGTCTGCGTAGCCTTCCCGACCCTGTCGGCGCTGGCTGAAGGCTTTGAAGTGTTCGTGGTCACCGATGCGTCGGGCACCTTCAACGAAACCGTGCAGCAGGCCGCGTGGAACCGCATGAGCCAGGCCGGTGCGCAACTGATGAACTGGTTCTCGGTGGCCTGCGAGCTGCACCGCGACTGGCGCAACGACATTGAAGGCCTGGGCAACCTGCTGTCCCAGCGCATCCCCAACTACCGCAACCTGATGAATGGCTACGCGGCGTTGACTGCACGGTAAGCGATTTTTGATCGCGCCAACAAAAAAGCCAGGGCCCGCGTCATGCGGGCCCTGGCTTTTTCATGTCGACATCAACCGCGATCAGAACACGTTGATCGGGTAGTCGATGAAGATACGGGTTTCGTTGCCTTCGCTGTTATAGGCGCTGGCGTTGTCCGACACCCGCAGGAACGAGTTGCGCAGGCGCAGCGACAGGTCCTTGGCCGGGCCACTCTGGACCACGTAGGTCAGCTGGCTGAAGATTTCGCGCTCGGTGCCATTGCCGCGGTTGGTGCCGTCGTCAATGTTGGTGCCGCGCACGTAAGCGGTCTTGTAGCTCAGGCCAGGCAGCACCAGACCGGACAGGTCGACGCCGTAGCCCACTTGCCAGGAGCGCTCGTCCTTGGCGTTGAAGTCCGACCAGAACGAGTTGGCCAGGTAGATAGAGTTGCCGCCATCGCTGTACGCGCCGGCACTCTGGTAGAAACCATAGTTGTAGCCGGTGTCGCCGGAGCTGCGCTGGTGCGCCAGGGTGAAGCTGTGGATGCCCACCGCCCAGGTCGCGGCCAGGCTCCAGATCTTGTTGTCGCGTTCGCCGGCGGCAGCGTCGGCCGAGAAGTCACGATCAAGCTTGGTCTTGTAGCCATTGAAGTCAAAGGTCAGCGACTGCTCGGAAGGCAGGGCAAACACGTAGTTCAGGTTGACGTATTGCTTCTTGAACACGTCTTCGTTGTCCGAGGCGTAGGCCGAAGCACTGAACGCTTCGCTGAACTTGTAGCTGGCACCGTAGACGTTGATGCTTTTCAGGCCACCGCTGTCGTGGCCGGTGGCGCTCTTGCGCACCTGGCTGGTGAAACGACCGGCCACCACTTCAAGGTTTTCGATTTCCCTGGAGCTGATGTACGTACCGGTGAAGCTTTCCGGCAGCAGGCGACCGTTGTCGTAGCTCAGCACCGGCAGTTGCGGCATCTGGTCGCCGTACTTGATCACGGTATTGGAGACGCGAGCCTTGACCGCAGCGCCCACGCGGGCCAGGTCGTCGGCGGCCTGGCCGCTGTCGCCCTGCTTGAAGAAGTCGATGCCGCCGGCCCCGCTCTTGCCGCGGCCGCCGTCCAGGCGCACGCCGTACAAGGCAAAGGCGTCAACGCCCACGCCAACGGTGCCCTGGGTGAAACCGGAGGTGAAGTTGCCCATGAAGGCCTGGCCCCACTCGGCCTTGTCCTGATTGCCGTTCTTGTAGTCACGGCTGATGTAGGCATTGCGTGCGTTCAGGGTCAGGTGGCTGTCTTCGACGAAGCCTTGGGATTGGGCCTGGCTTTGCGCCATGGCCTGGGTGGCGCTGAAGACGCCCAGTGCGAGAACGCCCATACGTTTGTTAAGCATTGTTGTTTTCCTTTGACGAATGATTAACGCACTGTGACCCGCAGCTCTTGGGTCACCCGTGAGGCTCTATGCGCGTGCAGAGCGCAGGGCATAAAGGCCGAACGAAATCATCGCAGTGGTCTACTGATGCACGTACGCGGCGCGTGGCCACAGGCGTTGGGGGCGAATCCTAGTCGCGCCCTCGGGGGGTGTCAAACAGGCAAAGGCCTGGCCCAGAGCCATTTCAGGGTGGCCCAAGGCTTCATTCTTCGATAATGGTGACCAGGGCCTGTAGCTCTGCTTCGCTGAACAGCCCTCGCGGATAACGCTCGATCAGCATCAATCGGGTATCGGGGCGCGGCCTGGGCAGGCGGGTCCTGCGCAGCCAGTCAGCCATGATTTTGCGAGCCTCGCTACTGACGGACAGACCCCGTGGAGCGTTCGGGATAATACCTGCGTTCATAGTGGGACAACCTCTTGTCATGAGGGGGCCAACTGTACCGCCCGCGTGTGACAGGCAGGCGAAACAACTGGCTGACTACCCAGAAATGGACGCCCGGATTAGTGCTACAAAGCGTTACCCGAAAAAAAGCCCATCAATAGATGGGCTTTTGCCAGCAAGAACAGGACCAACCTGACCGGCCCTCAGTCCTGATCGACTCGGGAAGCCGGCTGCTGCTGGGTCAGGCAATGAATATTACCCCCGCCCAGCAGCAGTTCACGGCCCGGGACCATGACCACCAGGTGTTCCGGGAATACCCGTTGCAGAATCTGCCGTGCAGTTTCGTCCAAGGGATCGTCGAAAGACGGCGCGATGATGCCGCCGTTGACGATCAGGAAGTTCACATAGGAGCCCGCCAGGCGCACAGAAGGGTCGCGTTCCTGGCTGCCGTGCACCTTGTCGACGCCGGCACACTCCTCAGCGGTGGCATACAGCGGGCCGGGAATCGGCATCTTGTGCACGATCAATGTGCGGCCTTGCGCATCAGGGGTGTTTTCCAGCACCTGCAGGGCGGCCTGGCAACGCGGATAGTTGGGGTCCTGCGGGTCGTCGGTCCAGGCCAGCAGCACTTCGCCGGGGCGCACGTAGCAGCAGAAGTTATCCACATGCCCGTCGGTTTCGTCGTTGTACAGGCCGTCGGGCAGCCAGATAACCTTGTCGACCGCCAGGGTGTCGCTGAGTACCGCCTCGATCTGTTCGCGGTTCAGGTGCGGGTTACGGTTGCGATTGAGCAGGCACTCTTCGGTGGTGATCAGGGTGCCTTCGCCGTCGACATGGATCGAACCGCCTTCAAGTACAAAGCCTGGCGTGGCATAGCGCGCCGTACGCTCCATGCCGAGGATCTTGCCGGCCACCTGGGCGTCGCGGTTCCAGGGGAAGTACAGGCCACCGTCGAAACCGCCCCAGGCGTTGAAATCCCAGTCCACGCCGCGCACCTGGCCGTGGTGGTCGATGACGAAGGTCGGACCGGTGTCGCGCACCCAGGCATCATCGTTACTGATCTCCACAACCCGGATATTCGGCGCGTCCAGGCATGCCAGGGCGTTGTCGTACTGGGCGGCAGACACCCCGACGGTCACCGGCTCGAAGCGGGCGATGGCATGGGCCAGTTCGGCATGCGCCGCCTGCACCGGCTTGGCGCCCAGCCGCCAGTTGTCCGGCCGCTCGGGCCAGAGCATCCAGACCTGGGTCTGCGGCGCCCATTCGGCCGGCATGTAAAAGCCATCGGCGCGCGGTGTGCTGGTGAGGGTGGTCATGGCTGTCAGGACTCCGGTAAACGGTCGAGAACGGTGGACCATCATGACAGACAGGCCATGACGATTTGAGAAGCGTGTTATAGCCGATAATAATCGGCATTTGAAGCGTTCTGGATTTTTACTGCTCCAACAATCGGTATTTATCCAGATATAAATCCATTAAATAGTGTGCCTGCCTGGCACACGATGGTGGGGTTTTATTCCAGCTCGCGCAGCACCTTCGACACGCTGTCGACGAAGAAGTCCACGCTCTGCGCCGTGGTGCACATTGGCGGCTTGATCTTGAGGATGTTCAGGTAGTCGCCGGTCGGTTGCATGAAGATGCCCAGCTCACGCAAGCGTTCGCACAGGTAGGCGGTCTCCTCGCTGGCCGGCTCCAGAGTCTGGCGGTCGCGCACCAGTTCGACGCCCAGGTAGAAGCCCATGCCATGCACCGCGCCCACCAGCGGATGTTTATCGGCCAGCGCCTCAAGACGCGCCTTGAAGTGGCCGCCGACGATGCGGGCGTTGTCCCACAGTTTTTCCTGTGCCATCACGTCCAGTACCGCCAGGCCGATGCGGCAACTGACCGGGCTGCCACCGGAGGACGAAAAGAAGTAACCCTCGGCCTCCAGCGCCTCGGCGATCTCGCGGCGGGTGATCACTGCGCCCAGTGGGTGGCCGTTGCCCATGCCCTTGGCCAGGGTAATGATGTCCGGCACCACGCCCTGCTCTTCGAAGCCCCAGAAATATTCGCCCAGCCTGCCATAGCCAACCTGCACCTCATCGGCGATGCACACCCCGCCGCGCTGACGAATCTGGCCATACACCTGTTGCAGGTAGCCCGGCGGCAGGGAAATACCCCCGGCGTTACCATACACCGGCTCGCAGATGAACCCGGCCACCTGGCGGCCCTGCCCGTCCAGCGTGGCCAGGGTTTCATCGACATGGCGCACATAGTCGGCGGTGCTCTCAGGACCACGAAACGGCCCGCGATAGGTGTTGGGTGCAGTGACCGGGTGCACCCAGTCGGGCCGGGTGGTCAACGCTTGCGGGTTATCGGCAATGGAGGTGGAAATCGCATCGGTGGCCACTGACCAGCCGTGGTAGGCCTCCAGCACGCTGAGCATGTCGCGCCCGCCGCTGTAGGCCCAGGCCAGGCGGATCGCCAGGTCGTTGGCCTCGGTGCCGCTGTTGACCAGGAACACCCGGTCCATGCCGGCCGGTGCGCGTTCGAGCAGGCGCTCGGAAAATTCGGCAATGGCCGCGTAGTGAAAGCGCGAATTGGTGTTCAGCAGCGACCATTGGCGTGCCGCTTCACGGGCCATGCGCGGATGGCCGTGGCCGAGCACCGCCACGTTGTTGAGCATGTCCAGGTACGAGCGACCCTGCATGTCGATCAGGTGATTGCGCCAGCCGCGCTCGATCTGGGGCGGCGCCTGGTAATAGTGCTTCTGCGAGCGGGCAAAACTGGCGTCGCGCCGGGCCAGCAGCACAGCCGCGTCCTGCAGCGCCGGGGCATTGCAATCAAAGCCCAGCAGGGCCGCCGGCGACGGCGCCAGCTGCTGCCAGGCCGGCGCCCAGGCCGGGGTGGTGAACAACGGCGGCGTGATCCCGGCCTCACTGCACAGTTGCAGCAGCAATACACCGTCGCTGCCCCCCAGCACCTGACCTGCCGCCAGCGGGCAGCCGGACGGCAGGTCGCAGGCCACGCCCCACAGCTTGAGGCTGAAGGTCTCGCCGACCAGTACCAGGGCGGCATCGGCGGTCTGGCGCAGGGTGGCGGTAAACGGCACATGCACCACCGTGTCCGGTGGCAGGTGCAATTCGACATGCAGCGCGCAGGTGTCGGGCTCGCGGCTGCAATCGGGCAGCGTGCGTGACAGGCGGTATTCGCCATAGCGGCTGGCGGCCAGCCCGGTCTGCCGGGCGGTCTGCGCCAGCAGGCGTTCGTCGATGCCGTCCTGCTCCCAGTTGCCGGCCTCGAAATGCTCGCTGAGCACACCCAGGTCCACCGTGCAGAAGCCGCGCCCGGCCAGGCTCGGCAGCAACGGGCGCCAGGCGGGCTGGACCTTGGACGGTGCCTCCAGGCCCACGGCATGCAGGATTGCCGCCTCCATCAGCGCCATCGGCATCGAGGTGGCAACGTCGAAAATCGACCATTCGCCGTCCAGGTTGGCCTGGATATAGGCATTGCCTGGCTCGATGCTGACGTGTTGCTCGCTGCTGAGCACCAGCACGGTGGCGCGGGCGACAATCAGCGGCCACAGGGCCTGGAGCTCTTCGAGGCACAGC
This sequence comes from Pseudomonas ovata, assembly GCF_003131185.1. GTDB lineage: Bacteria > Pseudomonadota > Gammaproteobacteria > Pseudomonadales > Pseudomonadaceae > Aquipseudomonas > Aquipseudomonas ovata. Next base: position 44,793 of record NZ_QFFU01000018.1, read on the forward strand.
GGGTTGATCGCGTGGTAGGCACGGATGGCCGGCAGGATGTACAGCGGGTCACCGCCGGCATGGTGCAGCAAGGCCGCGCAGGTGACCGACAGGTCGGCCACCCGCCAGGTGGTCAGCAGGTCGCCGAAGTCGATCAGCCCCTGTACGTGCCAGGCGCGCTGTGGGCTGCGGGCCCAGACCACGTTGTGGTCGGTGATGTCCAGGTGCACCGCCTGTAACGGCAGTGCCGGAATCAACGGCACCAGCCGCTGGCGGGCCTGCTCGACGGCTTCGTGCAGGCAGGCGCGCTCGTCGGTGTCATCGATGACCGGCAGCAGGTGGCGCGCCAGGGCATTGGCGTGGCGCGGGTCCCACTGCAGTACCCGCTCAAGGCCTGGGTGGGTGAAGTCTTGCAGTGCCCGGTCGACCCGTGCGCACAGCTCGCCCAGGGCCGTCACCACGTCATGCCCCAGGTAACCGGCATGGCCCAGCGACTGGCCGTCGATGAACGTCAGCAGCCGGGCATGCACCGCCTGCCCCTCCAGATTCAACGACAGTCGTGTTTCGCCATTGCCGGCGGTGACCACCTCGGGCACGCAGATACCCGGCTGGCCGGCCAGGTGCTGCAAGGCGGCATGCTGGGCGTCCAGCTCCAGCGGGCTGTAGTCGCCGTGGCAGATTTTCAGCACATAGCGCGCCTCGCCGGTGTCGAGCAGCAGGTTGCAGTCCTGCTGGCTGCCCAGCACCTTGAGCGTACCGCCGAGGCCGTAATGCTGCGCCAACAGCATCCGGGCCTGATCGAGGCTGACGAGCGGGCAAGGCAGGCTGGAGCGGCGAATCAGGGTGGCAAGCGGCATGGAAGACCTCAGGAAGTGATTGCTGGAGCAGACCGGCATGACAATGCAATTGAGCACTATAGGATGCGGCGGGCCATTGGCCAAAATCGCAGCGATTTGACGACGGCGGATTACCGGCACTTATGCCGCCCGCCATCGAATAATTTCATTACGGCCGCCGGTCGTCTTGGCTGATCCTGCTTGCGCACAGGGGGATCGCGCTATGCTGTGGCGAATGTCCATCAAACCCCCATTGTTCACAAGGAAAAGGTCCATCCATGCGAATTCTCGTTACCGGCGGCGCAGGTTTCATCGGCTCCGCACTGATCCGCCACCTGATCCGGCACACCGCCCATGAAGTGTTGAACCTCGACAAGCTGACCTACGCCGGCAACCTCGAATCGCTGGCCGGCATTGCCAGCGACACCCGTTATGAATTCGTGCAGACCGACATCGCCGACCAGGCCGCCGTCAGTGCGGTGCTGGCACGTTTTGCACCGCACGCCATCATGCACCTGGCCGCCGAGTCCCACGTCGACCGCTCCATCGACGGCCCGGCCGAGTTCATCCACACCAACATCGTCGGCACCTACAGCCTGCTCGAAGCCACGCGAGGCTACTGGCTGACCCTGCCGCCGGCCGAGCGCGAGGCGTTTCGCTTCCATCACATCTCCACCGACGAGGTGTACGGCGACCTGCACGGTGTCGACGACCTGTTCACCGAAACCACTTCCTACGCGCCCAGCTCGCCCTACTCGGCCAGCAAGGCGGCGTCCGACCACCTGGTACGTGCCTGGCAGCGCACCTATGGGCTGCCGGTGATCGTCACCAACTGCTCGAACAACTACGGCCCGTTCCATTTCCCGGAGAAGCTGATTCCGCTGATCATCCTCAATGCCCTGGCCGGCAAGCCGCTGCCGGTGTATGGCGACGGCCTGCAGGTGCGCGACTGGTTGTACGTCGAAGACCATGCCCGGGCGCTGCTCAAGGTGGTCACCGAAGGCGCGGTGGGCGAGACCTACAACATCGGCGGCCATAACGAGCAGAAGAACATCGACGTGGTGCGCGGCATCTGCGCGCTGCTTGAAGAGCTGGCGCCACAGCACCCGGCCGGCGTGGCCCGCTACAGCGACCTGATCACCCACGTGGTCGACCGTCCCGGCCACGACCAGCGCTATGCCATCGACGCCGGCAAGATCGAGCGCGAGCTGGGCTGGACACCTGAAGAAACCTTTGCAACCGGCCTGCGCAAGACCGTGCAGTGGTACCTGGACAACCTGGAGTGGTGCCGCCGGGTCCAGGACGGCAGCTATCAAGGCCAACGACTGGGCTTTACCGAACACAAGGATCTGATTGCATGACAAAAGGGATTGTTCTGGCCGGAGGTTCCGGCACCCGCTTGCACCCTATTACCCTGGGCATTTCCAAGCAGTTGTTGCCGGTCTACGACAAACCGATGATCTATTACCCGATCTCGGTACTGATGCTGGCCGGCATCCAGGACATTCTGGTGATTTCCACCCCGCAGGACCTGCCGCAATACCGGCAACTGCTGGGGGACGGCCGCCAGTTCGGCGTCAACTTCCACTATGCCGAACAACCCCGCCCTGAAGGACTGGCGCAGGCCTTCCTGATCGGCGAGTCGTTCATCGGCACCGATCCGGTGTGCCTGATCCTGGGCGACAACATCTTTCACGGCCAGCACTTCAGCGAACAACTGCGCCAGGCGGCGGACCGGACCGAAGGCGCCACGGTGTTCGGCTACTGGGTCAAGGACCCGGAGCGCTTCGGCGTGGTCGACTTCGACGCCCAGGGCCGGGCGCTGTCGATCGAAGAAAAACCCGCTGTCCCCAAGTCCAGCTATGCCGTCACCGGCCTGTATTTCTATGACAACGACGTCATCCGCATCGCCCGGGACGTCAGGCCCTCGCCGCGCGGCGAGCTGGAGATCACTGACGTCAACAACGCCTACCTGCAACGCGGCACCTTGCGTGTCGAGCGTTTCGGTCGCGGCTTCGCCTGGCTCGACACCGGCACCCATGACAGCCTGCTCGATGCGTCGGCCTATGTGCAAACCATCGAACATCGCCAGGGTCTGCAGGTCGCATGCCTTGAAGAAATCGCTTACCAGAACGGCTGGATCGACCGCGACCAGTTGCTCGAACGCGCCGGATACTTCGGCAAGACCGGCTACGGCCGCTACCTGTTCAAGATTGCAGGGGAACATCCGTGAATGTCATTGCCACCCAGTTGCCCGAAGTGCTCATCATCGAACCCAAGGTGTTCGGTGACGAGCGGGGCTTCTTCTACGAAAGCTTCAACGCCCGTGCCTTCAACCAAGCCACCGGCCTGCGCCCGCAGTTCGTCCAGGACAACCATTCGCGCTCGCAGCAAGGCGTGTTGCGCGGGCTGCACTACCAGATCGACAACCCGCAGGGCAAACTGGTGCGCGTCACCGCCGGCGAGGTGCTCGACATCGCCGTGGACATCCGCCGCAGCTCGATGACCTTCGGGCAATGGGTCGGGGTCCGGCTGTCGGGCAGCAATTTTCGCCAGCTATGGATTCCCGAGGGCTTTGCCCATGGCTTTCTGGTGTTGAGCGAAAGCGCCGAGTTCCTGTACAAGACCACCGACTTCTATACCCCTGACGCCGAGCGTTGCATCCGCTGGGACGACCCGGAACTGGCCATCGACTGGCAGCTCGACGGCCTGGTGCCGCAGTTGTCGGCCAAGGACCGGCAGGGCAAACGCTTGAGCGAGGCTGACCTGTTCCTATGAAAATCCTGATTACCGGCCAGCACGGCCAGGTTTCACGCCACTTGCAGCACAGCCTGGCCGGCCTGGGCGAACTGCAGGTGCTGGGCCGCGAACAACTGGACCTGAGCCAGCCACATGCCATTCTCCAGGCCGTGCAGGCCGCGCAACCGGACCTGATCATCAATGCCGCTGCGCACACGGCGGTCGACCAGGCCGAGAAGGAGCCGGGCCTGGCCCGCGCCATCAACGCCACTGCCCCCGGCCTGCTGGCCGAAGCGGCGGCCGGGCTTGGCGTGCCGCTGATCCACTATTCCACCGACTACGTGTTCGACGGGCGCAAGGCTTCGCCCTACACCGAGCAGGATGCGCCACACCCGCTGGGCATCTACGGCAGCAGCAAGCTGGCCGGCGAACAGGCCATTCAGGCGGTGGGCGGGCAGCACCTGATCCTGCGCACCAGCTGGGTGTATTCACTGCACGGGCGCAACTTCCTGCTGACCATGCAAAAGCTGCTGCAGGAGCGCGAAACCCTGAGCGTGGTCGCCGACCAGATCGGCGCGCCGACCTGGGCCGGCACCATCGCCCACAGCACCCGGCAACTGATCGAGCGCTGGCGTGACGGCCAGCCGGGGACCTGGGGGGTCTACCACCTGACGGCCAGTGGCGAGACGTCCTGGTACGGCTTTGCCCAGGCCATCGGCAAACAGTTGCTGGCCGAGGGCAAGCCCTGCGCGGTGCTGGAGCCGATTGCCTCCAGCGCCTACCCGACGCCGGCGGCCCGCCCGCTCAATTCACGCCTGGACTGCAGCCGGCTGGCGCGTGAATGGGGCGTGAGCCAGCCCGACTGGCAGCACGCATTACTGGAGTGCCTGGCCAGCGCCCGGCAGGCATAATGCGGGCCTGATGCCCGGGCGCCGATCCCGGGCCACCACCCGGGCCCTGGATCGATGAGCACACCTGCCGCCCCTGCGCGCCGCCCTCGCTGGCGCAGCCTTGCCCTGCTGGCGCTGTGCCTGGCGCCCTTGCTGTGGCCGCTGGAGCACCTGGCCGAGCGTTATTACCACAGCGAGTTGACCAGCCAGAACCGACAGACCCTGGACCTGTACGTCGCCAACCTGCTGGGCACCCTGCACCGCTACGAGTCCCTGCCGCCGATTCTGGGCGATCTGCCGGCGCTGCGCACCGCGCTGGGCACTCCGGCCGACCCCAGCGCCATCGACGGCGCCAACCAGGCGCTGCGCGAAATCACCGGGCAGACCGGCGCCGACGTCATCTACCTGATGAACAAGGAAGGCCGCACCCTGGCGGCGTCCAATTTCGACCAGCACGACAGCTTCGTGGGGCGCAATTTCTCGTTCCGGCCGTACTTCAACGACGCGCTGGCCGGCAAGCTGGGGCGTTTCTTCGGCCTGGGCACCACCTCGGTCAAGCGCGGCTACTTCTTCGCCGCCCCGGTGCGCGACGGCGACAGCGTGATCGGCGTGCTGGTGATCAAGATCGACCTGGACTACACCGAGACCCTGTGGGGCAAGACCCCGGTGCAGCTGTTGCTGACCGACCAGAACGGCGTGGTGATCCTGACCTCCAACCCGGCCTGGCGCTTCCACGCCACCCGGACCTTGAGCGATGAAGAAAAGAAAGCCATCGTCGCCATCCAGCCCTACCCGACCCGCGACCCGCGCCCGCTCAAGCTCGACGAACGCGCCTGGCTTACCCAGACCCGGACCATCGATGAAACCGGCTGGACGGTCAACGCCCTGGCCCCGCGCGTGCTGATCGACCGTCCCGTGCGCACCGTGGTCGCAGTCGGTGGCGCCGCCTTGCTGGTGCTCATGCTGTTGCTCAGCCTGGTGATGCAGCGCCGCCGCCACTACCTGGAGCGCATCGCCTTCGAGGGCAAGACCCGCCGCGAACTGGAGCGCCGGGTCATGGAACGCACCAGCGACCTGGAAGGCCTCAACAGCCGCCTGCGCCAGGAAGTGCTGGAACGCGAACAGGCCCAGCAGGAACTGGTGCGCGCCCAGGACGAACTGGTGCAGGCCGGCAAACTGTCGGCGCTGGGCACCATGTCGGCCAGCATCAGCCACGAGCTCAACCAGCCGCTGGCGGCGATCCGTACCTACGCGGAAAATGCCGAGATCCTGCTTGATCACCAGCGCACCGACGACGCCCGGGGCAACCTCAAGCTGATCGGCGAACTGACCGGGCGCATGGCTTCGATCATCGCCCACCTGCGCGCCTTTGCCCGGCGCGACGCGCATGCCCCGGAAAGCGTGGCCCTGCAACCGGCGCTCGAAGACGCCCTGGCCTTGCTGGCCAAGCGTCGCCGGGCCATGGAGGTGGAATTGATTCGCGACCTGCCGGCGGCCACCTTGTGGGTCCAGGCCGGCGAGACCCGCCTGCGCCAGGTGTTGGGCAACCTGCTGGCCAATGCGCTGGATGCGCTGACCGAAAAAGGTCCGCCGCGTAAACTGTGGATCAGTGCCGAGGCGACCCCTGAGGGCGTCAACCTGTACATTCGTGACAACGGCCCGGGCTTCTCGCAAGAAGCGATGGCGCGGGCGCGTGAGCCGTTCTTCACCACCAAGACCCGTACCCAGGGCCTGGGGCTGGGCCTGGCGATCTGCGACACGCTGATGCGGGCGCTGGGCGGCGAGCTGTTGTTCGCCAATCACACCAGCGGCGGCGCGCTGATCACCCTGCGGCTGCGCGCCGGATTGTCCGGGGCCAATCTTCAACCTCCCGAGGATCTTTCTGCATGAGTGCCGATACCGCCATCGACAGCCAGGTGCAAGTGGTGCTGATCGACGACGATTCACTGCTGCGCCAGGCCCTGAAACAGACCCTGGACCTGGCCGGCCTGAACGTCCTGAGCCTGCCGGCGGCCACCGGCCTTGCCAGCCGCATCGGCCGCGACTGGCCGGGGGTGGTGATCAGTGACATCCGCATGGACGGCATGGACGGCATGGAGCTGCTGGCCCAGTTGCACGAGCAGGACCCGGAACTGCCGGTGTTGCTGATCACCGGTCACGGCGACGTGCCGCTGGCGGTCAAGGCCATGCGCGCCGGCGCCTACGACTTTCTGGAAAAACCCTTCCCCAGTGACGCCATGCTCGACAGCGTACGCCGCGCCCTGGCCCTGCGCCGGCTGGTGCTGGACAACCGCAGCTTGCGCCTGGCCCTGAGCGACCGCCAGCAACTGAGCACCCGCCTGGTGGGCCAGTCGGCCTCCATGCTGCGCCTGCGCGAGCAGATCGGCGCCCTGGCCGGCACCCGCGCCGACGTGCTGATCCTGGGCGAAACCGGTGCCGGCAAAGAGGTGGTTGCTCGCGCGCTGCACGACCTGTCGGCCCGGCGCAACGGGCCGTTCGTGGCCATCAACGCCGGCGCCCTGGCTGAATCGGTGGTCGAGAGCGAGCTGTTCGGCCATGAGCCGGGGGCCTTTACCGGCGCGCAGAAGCGGCGCATCGGCAAGTTCGAATTCGCCAATGGCGGCACGCTGTTTCTCGATGAAATCGAAAGCATGAGCCTGGACGTGCAGGTCAAGCTCCTGCGTTTGCTGCAGGAACGCGCCGTGGAACGCATGGGCAGCAATCAGTTGATCCCGCTGGACATCCGCGTCATTGCCGCCACCAAGGAAGACCTGCGCCAGGCCGCCGACCAAGGCCGCTTCCGCGCCGACCTGTATTACCGGCTCAATGTCGCCTCACTGCGCATTCCGCCACTGCGCGAGCGCGGTGAAGATGCACTGATGCTGTTCGAACACTACAGCGACGCGGCCAGCCAGCGCCATGGCATTCCCAAGCGTGAGCTGACGCCCGGCCAGCGGGCCTTGCTGCTGCGCCACAACTGGCCAGGCAATGTACGCGAGCTGCAAAACGCCGCGGAACGCTTTGCCCTGGGCCTGGAGCTGGAACTGGAAGGCATGACCGGCACGCCGGCACCGCTGAGCAGCGGCGGCCTGAGCGAGCAGGTCGAGCACTTCGAGCGCACCCTGATCGCCGCCGAACTGACCCGCCCGCACACCTCGGTGCGCAGCCTGGCCGAGGCCCTGGGCCTGCCGCGCAAGACCCTGCACGACAAGCTGCGCAAGCACGGCCTGAGTTTTGGTGACCACAGCACCCACCCGGACGACAACGAATGAGCGCCCACACCGCGCAAGCCCTTGAGCAACTGCTGCACCACGACATCCCGCTGACCCGCGACATGGGCGTGAAGGTCATCGACTGGCAAGGCCACCGCCTGCGCCTGCATTTGCCGTTGGCACCCAACGTCAACCACAAGAGCACGCTGTTCGGCGGCAGCCTGTATTGCGGCGCCGTGCTGGCCGGCTGGGGCTGGCTGCACCTGCGCCTGCGCGAGGCGGGTATCACCGACGGGCATATCGTGATTCAGGACGGGCAGATCAACTACCCACTGCCAGTGCGCGGCGACGCGGTGGCGGTGTGCCAGGCGCCGCTGCAGGCGGCATGGGAGCGGTTTCTCGCCACCTACCAGCGCCGCGGCCGTGCGCGGCTGGCGTTGCACACGTTTATCCACGAACAGGCCAGTGAGGCAGCCGCGGTGCGGTTTGTCGGACAATTCGTGGTGCATCGGTAACAAGGCACGCACCGTAGGAGCGGCCGGGCGGCGATCCGCTTCAGCCGCGACTAATGACGATCCCATGCAGAAGAGGCGATGCCTGCATCGGCCCTTTCGCGACCGTTGGTCGCTCCCACGGCTTTGTCATGACGCGGATTACGCAGCAGCGACCATCGGTCGCGAACCACGATGGTGGCATCACGCCCTGGCCAGCTCCAGCAGCCGGGTGCGCCAGGGGGCGTTGGCGGGCAGGGCGAGGAAGAACGGGTTGAGCAGTGATTCACGCGGCGGATAGCTGAACGGCTGGCCGTCGAGCTGCAATACCACGCCGCCGGCGCCTTCGAGTACGCCTTGTGCCGCTGCGGTGTCCCATTGCGAGGTCGGGGCCAGGCGCGGGTAGCAATCGGCACTGCCTTCGGCCAGCAGGCAGAATTTCAGCGAGCTGCCGATATTGGCCAGTTGCAACTCGCCCACCGCCTCGGCCAGTCCCGCCAGCAGCCGCTCCTGATCGGGGCTGGAATGGCGGCGGCTGGCAACCACGGTCACGCCCTGCCCGGCCGGTGGCCCGGTGCGCACGCTGATGGCCTGGCCTGCCCCGTCGGCTTCACGGCGCCAGGCGCCCAGGTCCTTGCCGCCCAGCCAGCAGCGGCCATTGGTGGGCATCGACACCACGCCGAACACCACCTGCCCGCGCTCGATCAGCGCGACGTTGACGGTGAACTCTTCGCTGCCGGCAATGAATTCCTTGGTGCCGTCCAGCGGATCGACCAGCCACCAGCGCTCCCAGGTGGCGCGCTCGGCCTGGGCAATGTTGGCGTCTTCTTCGGACAGCACGTGAATGCTCGGGTCCAGTGCCTGCAAGCCGTCGACCAGCACCTGATGCGCGGCCAGGTCGGCGGCGGTCACCGGCGAATCATCGGCCTTGGCCGTCACCGCCACGCCATTGCGCCAGAACGGCAGGATCGCCTCACCCGCCTTCAGGGCCAGGCGCACGACCGGCGCCAGCAGTGGATGAGGCAGGTTGTCGAGCACGTCGGTCATGGCAGGAAGGTTCCTCGTTGGGTCAACAGATCGCGGGCCAGGTACAGGGCGGCCAGGGCACGACCTTCGCTGAAGTGCGGGTGCTGCGCCAGGCTGGCCAGGTCGCGCAGGTTGATGGCCTCGACCCGGATCGGCTCGGGCTCGTCACCTTCAAGGCGCTCTTCGTACAGGTCGGTGGCCAGCACCACCTGGATTTTCTGGCTCATGTAGCCCGGCGACAGCGACAGTTCGGTCAGGTGTTCAAGCTGGCGGGCGCCGAAGCCGGCTTCTTCCTTGAGCTCGCGGTTGGCGGCGGCCAGCACGTCTTCGCCAGGTTCGATCAGGCCCTTGGGCAATGACAGCTCGTAGTCTTCGGTGCCGCCGCAGTACTCTTCGATCAGCAGGGCATGGTCGGCATCGCGCATGGCGACGATCATCACCGCGCCATACCCGTTGCCGCGCCCGACCAGCCGTTCGTAGGTGCGCTCAACACCGTTGGCAAAGCGCAGCTGCACGGCCTCGACACGGAACAGGCGGCTGCTGGCGACGATTTCACGGTCAAGTACAGTGGGTTTCTGACGCATGACAAACTCCTTGGCATGAGCGCGGTACTATACGTGGCTTTTTCCGTCATCTGTTTCAGATATATTGCCCCTTCATCGTCAAGAGAGCCCCGTATGCCTGCCCTGCCCTGGAGCGAGATCGACACCGTCCTGCTGGACATGGACGGCACGCTGCTCGACCTGCATTTCGACGAACATTTCTGGCTGCATCACCTGCCGCAGCGCTATGCCGAGCTGCACGGCATCAGCCTGGCGATGGCGTGGCTTGAGATCAAACCGCTGTTCGTCGACCATGCCGGCACCCTGAACTGGTACTGCCTGGATTTCTGGAGCCGCGAGCTGAAACTGCCGATCCGCGAGCTCAAGCAGGAGGTCGCCCACCTGATCGCCCTGCGCCCGGACGCCGAGACGTTCCTGGCGGCGCTGCAAAGCGCCGGCAAGCAGGTGATCATGATCACCAACGCCCACCGCGACTCGTTGTCACTGAAGATGGAACGCATCGAACTGGCGCCTTACTTCGAACGCCTGATCAGCTCGCACGACTATGGCTTTCCCAAGGAAAACCAGCAGTTCTGGGACGCCCTGCACGCCGACACCGCCTTCGACCCGGCCCGCAGCCTGTTCATCGACGACACCCTGCCGATCCTGCGCAGCGCCCGCACCTACGGCATCGCCCACCTGCTGGCGGTCAGCGAACCGGACAGCAGCAAGGGCCCGAAGGACACCGAGGAGTTTGCAGCGGTGGAGGATTACCGGGTGTTGATCGAAGGGTTATGACATCCACACAGGGTATGGATGTCCGACGTAGGAGCGCGCTTGCCCGCGACCGAGTGCGCAGCGCTCGCAAAAATTGTGTAGACGCTGAAAATTTACGGCTGTAAATCTGCGAAACGCTGAAAATTTACGACTGCTAACGCAGCCGGTCGCGGGCAAGCGCGCTCCTACCACGGTTGTTACTCCGGTATACGCAGGGTCTGGCCGGGGTAGATCTTGTTCACGTCCTTGAGCATGGGTTTGTTGGCGTCGAAGATCTTCTGGTACTTGTTCGCGTCACCGTACACACGCTTGGAGATGGCGCTCAGGGTGTCGCCTTTTTCGACGGTGACAAATTTTGCAGCGGCCGCAGTCGGTGCGCCGGCAGCAAGGGTCATCTGGTCGTCGACTTTCTCGACGCCCTCGATATTGCCCAAGGCAAGCACGATCTTTTCCTTTTCTTCCTGGCTGGCCACTTCGCCGGTGACGGTAACGGTACTTCCCTCTACGCTCGTATGAACGTTGGGATTACCCAGGCCCACCTTGGCGATATGATCTTTCAGCTTATCGGCGTGTGCGTCGCCGGGTGTCAGCGCATCGATGATGCTTTCTCCGGCGTCTTTCAGGAAACTGAAAATACTCACTGTGGTTCCTCCTCAAGATACGAAGCATAGGTGCCCCTTCAACCATAGACCGCGACGCCCGGTCCGAGTGCCGGCCCGACAAACGTAGCGCCAGTGCGTAGAATCGACCGACCGCCTGTCCCCCGGAGTGAGCATGGACATCAAGCAATTGAAATTTCTGATCGCCCTCGACGAGACCCGGCATTTCGGCCAGGCGGCGGCGCGTTGCAATATCACCCAGCCGACCCTGTCGATGCGCCTGCGCAGCCTGGAGCAGGAGCTGGGGCTGGAACTGGTCACGCGTGGGCAGCGTTTCGAAGGCTTTACCGCACCGGGTGAGCGGGTGCTGGCCTGGGCGCGTACCGTTGCGGCCGCCTACGAAGGGCTGCAGGCCGAGGCTGCGGCCTGCCGCGGCAATCTGGTAGGCACCTTGCGCCTGGGCGTGGTGCCGCTGTCGAGTTTTGATCCGTTGGCGTTGCTGCAACGCTTGCATCAGGCGCACCCGAACCTGAGCTTCGAATTGTCGTCGCTCAGCTCCGAACAGATCCTGGAACAGTTGGCGAGCAATCGCATCGACCTGGGCGTGTCGTACTTCGAGCGCCTGGACGCCAAGCGCTTCGAAGCCCTGCCCCTGGGCGAGACGCGCATGGGCCTGTTGTATGACCCGCGCCACTTCCAGTTCACCGAGGCGCCGCTGGGCTGGGCCGACCTGATCGAACTGCCGCTGGGCCTGCTGACCGGCAGCATGCATTTTCGCCAGTCCATCGACCACAACTTCCACAGCCGTGGCCTGCAGCCACAACCGCTATTGCAGACCGACGCGGTGCACCAACTGTTGCAGGCCGTCCAGGGCGGCCTGTGCTGCGCCATCATGCCGCTGGAAGGCGGCCTCGACACCCTGAGCGAAACCCTGCGCCTGCACCCCATCGAAGACGCCCGCACCCTGGCCGGGCTGGGGTTGATCATGCGTAACACCGCACCGCGCTCGGCCTTGGCCGAAGTGTGCTTCGAGTTGATGAAGCAATCCCTGGGCCCGCAATGATCGACCTGCTCTATCACGGCATCGGAACTAGCGATTAGACGCACAGCGGCAACCGGCCTAGGCTTACAGCCATCAATCTGCCGGTACTCCAGTCATGCATGCCAAGCGCACGATCAGTACGGCGTCGGCCCTGGAAGCGCCCGCGCCCGGCGCCAGCCAGGCCTATCAGTACGCCGGCCTCGACGGCTCGCCAACAGCCGAAGCCGTCTTGGCCGAAGAAGTCGCCCTGGCCATCGCCTATAACGGCATCAGCCAGGCGGTGATGCTGGTCAGCCCCACCGATCTTGAAGACTTCGTGGTCGGTTTCAGCCTGGGCAGCGGCATCGTGGCCTCGGCCGACGAAATCTACGATTTCACCCTCAGTGGCTGTGGCTCGTCCATGCAGGCCGAAGTCGAGATCGCCAGCCGCGCTTTCTGGGCCCTGAAAGAACACCGTCGCCAGTTGACCGGTACCACCGGCTGCGGCCTGTGCGGTGTGGAGGCAGTCGAGCAGGCCCTGCCGGAGCTTGCCGTATTACCCGGCGCGCCCCTGCCGCCGGCCGCGTGGCTGGACGGCCTGCGCCAGCGCATCGGCGCCTTCCAGCCATTGGGGCAGCACAGCGGTGCGGTGCATGCCGCCTTGTTCATGAATGACCAAGGTGAGTTGCTACTGGGCCGTGAAGACATCGGCCGGCACAACGCCCTGGACAAACTCATCGGCGCGCTGGTCCGGCAGAACATTGCCCTGGACGGCGGCGTGGCCGTCGTCACCAGTCGCTGCAGCCTGGAACTGATCCAGAAGGCCCTGCGCGCCGGCCTCCAGACCCTGGTCAGCCTGTCGTCGCCCACGGTACTGGCCCTGCAATGGGCGCGCAGCCATAACCTCAACCTGATCCACCTGCCGCAGCACAGCGCGCCGCGGGTTTACAGCCCTGCGATGGAGAACCGACCGTGACTCATCATCAAGCCGACAAGACCCCGACCCCGCGCTACAAGCCCTATAAAGGGCCGGCCGGCGGCTGGGGGGCACTGATCAGCGTGACCCAGGCCTGGCTGGGCAGCGACAACGCCCTGAAAAACCTGCGGGCCATGCTCAAGACCAACCAGAACGGCGGCTTCGACTGCCCCGGTTGCGCCTGGGGCGACTCGCCGGAAAGCGGCATGGTCAAGTTCTGTGAAAACGGCGCCAAGGCGGTCAACTGGGAGGCCACCAAGCGCCGCGTCGACGCCGCGTTCTTTGCCCGCCATAGCGTCAGCCAGTTGCTGGAGCAGAGCGACTACTGGCTCGAATACCAGGGCCGCCTGACCGAGCCGATGGTCTATGACCCGCAGAGCGACCGCTACAAGCCCATCGCCTGGGATGATGCCTTTGCGCTGATTGCCCGGCACCTCAATGCCCTGCCTGACCCGAACATGGCCGAGTTCTACACCTCGGGCCGGGCCAGCAACGAAGCGGCGTACCTGTACCAGTTGTTCGTACGCGCCTTTGGCACCAACAACTTCCCTGACTGCTCGAACATGTGCCACGAGGCCAGCGGCGTGGCCTTGTCGCAGAGTGTGGGGGTCGGCAAGGGCACGGTGACGTTCGATGACTTCGAACACGCCGATGCGATTTTCGTGCTGGGCCAGAACCCCGGCACCAACCACCCGCGCATGCTCGATCCGCTGCGCGATGCGGTCAAGCGCGGTGCCCAGGTGGTGTGCGTCAACCCGCTCAAGGAGCGCGGCCTGGAACGCTTCCAGCACCCGCAGCACCCGCTGGAAATGCTCACCAACAGCGACAAGCCGACCAACACCGCCTACCTGCGCCCGGCACTGGGCGGCGACATGGCACTGCTGCGCGGCATGGCCAAGTTCCTGTTGCAGTGGGAGCGCGAAGCCCAGGCCAGCAACAGCGAGCCGGTGTTCGACCACACATTTCTCAACGAGCACACCCATGGCCTGCTCGACTACCTGGCGGTGGTCGACGACACGCCGTGGAGCGTCCTGGTCGAACAGTCCGGCCTGCCGATGGAAGACATCGAGCGCGCCGCGCGCATGTACGCCAAGGGCAAGAACGTCATCATGTGCTGGGCGATGGGCATTACCCAGCACCGCCACTCGGTGGCAACCATCCAGGAAATCGCCAGCCTGATGCTGCTGCGCGGCAATATCGGCAGGCCAGGCGCCGGACTGTGCCCGGTGCGTGGCCACAGCAACGTGCAGGGCGACCGTACCATGGGCATCAACGAGCGCCCGCCGGCGTTCCTGCTCGACGCCCTGGAACAGCGCTTCGGCTTCAAGGTGCCGCGCGTCAACGGCCATAATGTGGTCGAGGCCATCCATGCCATGGCCGAGGGCCGGGCCAGGGTGTTCATCGCCCTGGGCGGCAACTTCGCCCAGGCCACCCCCGACAGCCCACGCACCGCCGCCGCCTTGCAGAACTGCGACCTGACCGTGCAGATCAGCACCAAGCTCAACCGCAGTCATCTGTTTCATGGCAAGCAGGCCCTGATCCTGCCGTGCCTGGGTCGTACCGACATCGACCTGCAGGCCGACGGCCCGCAAGCGGTGACGGTGGAAGACTCGTTCAGCATGGTCCACGCCTCCAATGGCCAGTTGCAGCCCTTGTCGAAGCAGATGCGCTCGGAGCCTGCGATCCTGGCCGGCATCGCCAACGCCACGCTGGGCAAGCAACCGGTGGACTGGCTATGGCTGGTCGAGGACTACCGCCGCATTCGCGACCTGATTGCCGACACCCTGCCCGGCTTCAAGGACTTCAACGAGCGGCTCAAGCACCCGGGTGGCTTCTACCTGGGCAACGCGGCCGGTGCCCGGCACTGGAACACCGCCACGGCCCGCGCCAACTTCAAGCCCAACCCGCTGCCCGGCAGCCTGATCGACGAGCGTGTGCATGCCACCGGCCAGGTGCCGGACCTGATCCTGCAATCGATGCGTTCGCACGATCAGTACAACACCACCATCTACGGGCTCGATGACCGCTATCGCGGGGTCAAGGGCCAGCGCGACGTGGTATTCGTCAACGAGGCGGACATCGTTCGCCTGGGGTTCCAGCCCGGGCAGAAGGTCGACCTGATCTCGATCTGGGGCGATGCGCACGAGCGGCGCGTCAAGGGCTTCACCTTGCTGGCCTTCGACATTCCTGCCGGCCAGGCGGCGGCCTACTACCCGGAGGTCAACCCGCTGGTACCGCTGGAGAGCGTCGGCGACGGCAGCCATACGCCAACGTCGAAGTTCGTGGCCATCCGCCTGGAACGCTCGGGCGCGTCGGCACGGATTGTCTGATCGCGGTCCAATAGCGGCCTGCAAAAAACGCCTGCAAAAACAGGCGTTTTTTATGCGCTGAATTATTTCCCAAGCGGCTGTAACAAACTGTTACCTTTCAAGCTGCAGACACAAAAAAGGCCTGTTTTTTAAAGAAACAGGCCGTGATCAAGTGAGCTATGACTGTTAAAAAACAATTAAGTTCCCTAGCAAAAACAGTAACTTAGCGCTTTGTGCGGCAATCGTGTTATTCGTCGGATTTGCATTGCATGAAGCATTTGTTAATTGCAGGATCGCCTCGTCATCAATCCGAGATTCCTTTATGAAACTCTCCTCGATTCTGTTGTTGTCTCTTTCTCTCGTGACCGGTTCCGCCCTGGCGGGCGGTAACCTGGAAGCGGGCGTTGGTGGTGCATTGGGCGGGGTACTGGGTTCGGTCGTCGGTCAGCAGATCGGCGGCAGCACAGGTTCGGCCATCGGCGCCGGTCTGGGCGGCGCAGCCGGTGGTGCGGTCGGTGCCGATCGCCGTAACCGTACTGAAGCAGCCATCGGTGGCGGCCTGGGCGCAGCGGGCGGCAACGTCGTCGGCCGCAGCGTCGGCGGCAACACCGGCAGCCTGATCGGCGCAGCCGCCGGCGGCGGTGCCGGTGGTGCGCTGGGTAACTACATGGGCAACGAAAGCCGCGACGACGACCGTCGCTACCGTGGCGGCAATGACCGTCGTGAGTACCGTGGCGGCCGCGGCAACCGTGGCAATCATTACGGTCACCGCAAGCACGATCGCCATTGGCGTCATCGTTAAGCCCGGACGCACAACCTGCTGCATAAAGCCCACTGGCCGCTCTCGAGCGGCCAGTCTGGTTTCAGGGCAACGCTTTCAGGACAACGCTTGCAACGCCTCGCGCAAGGCTTCGGGCAGTGGCGCCGGCTGCTGTGACACACGGTCCACGAACACATGTACGAATCGCCCGGCCGCGCAGGGTTCTGGCTCACCGACCCTGAACACCGCCACGTCGTATTGCACTGAACTGCCGCCAAAACGCGCCACGCGCAGCCCCACTTCGATCAGTTCGGGGTAGGCGATGGACGCGAAATAGTCACAGGACGAACTCACCACCAGCCCTGCCACCGGGCCGTCGTGAATATCCAGCGCGCCGCGCTCGATCAGCCAGGCATTGATGGCGCTGTCGAAAAAACCGTAATAGGTGACGTTATTGATGTGGCCGTAGATATCGTTGTCCTGCCAGCGCGTGGTGATGGGCTGGAAGTGACGATAGTGATGGCGTGCTGGAATCTCTTCAGACATGGTCCGGGCTCATGAAGACGGCGAAACGGCTGACTACGGTACAGGGACAGAGCGTGTTTGCCGACCGCCCGGGAGTTCATGTATAGCCAAAGGCTTACACGCAATAGAGCAACATTGCCCTTTGCACACCCTGCGCATAAGCCTATATTTGGATCCAACCACTGGTGAGCAGGAAGCCCGCCAGGATCAAGGATGATCGACCATGCCCGGATGCTCCTGACAGGATGTTGGAATGGTCTTGGAACAAGAACCCGCCTCGGCGGGTTTTTTATTGCCTGTGAAAAAGCAAATGCGAATCAGGCCGATCAGCATGTATAGCCAAAGGCTTACACGCATTTAGGATAATCGCTCTTTGAAGCCCGTCCGGATACGCATATATTGGATCCAATCCACTGACAAGCAGGACGCGGGTCAGGATCAAGGATGATCAACCATTGCCTGGACGCTGCTGACAGGGAGTTGGAATGGTTTTGGACAACAAACCCGCCTCGGCGGGTTTTTTATTGCCTGCGGTAAAGTCAGTGTTCGCGACCGTTGGTCGCTCCTACAATTGCTGCAACACGTGCCGGGCATGGCCGGCATTGATGTAGGTCTGCACCAGTTCGGCCAGCTCATCGATCTGGAGCGTCTTGCCATCACGGCAGAATTTTTCCAGCTTCAGGGTTACCAATCGTTGCTTGCGGTCAACCTTGGCCCCGGGCTGGAAATACCCACGCCGGGTGATCTCGGGCAAGGGCACCTGTTCTTCCAGGATAAAGCTCAGTTGGGTGCCCTGATGAATCTCCAGATTGAAGAGCGCAATGTCCCAGATCGGCACCGGTGTCTTGATATTGGCAAACACCAGGTGATCGGGTGTCAATGACAGTGCAGTCTGGTCGGCGCGGCGGATCAGGCGCACGGACGAAGGCAGCAAGGAGGCCCCGACCCCGGTGGCGATGAAGCCGACGATCAGCAGCACTTCCTTGGCGTCCGAGGTTTCCTGCGGCAGAAACAGCGGCGCCAGCAGCGCCACCAGGCCGGCCCCGGTCATCAGGCCGAACAACACGGTCGTCACCCAGCCGTGGATCCTCGCGCCTTCGTGCAAATGCACCTCGCCTTCGACCCGACCGGCCGTGTCGCGCAGTTGCTGGACCAGCTCGGCATCCTGAACGGCGTAATAGTCGAGAAAGTCCTGGCCCAGGCGCGCGCACAACCCTGGCGCATCACTGAAATACCCGTGCAGGACGTGCCCGGCCTGCACGGCATCCACAGGCCGCACCCCGCGGCTGATGGCCACCTCGGTCTCGACCTGCAAGGCCACCAGGCGCTCGCCGTTACAAGGGTGGGTGTCGGAAGGGTGCGGCAGTTGCACCGTCAGGTAGTCGTCGGGCAACACCAGCGCCTGTTGCGCCAGCTCGTTGAACAGGCTGGCCGGCAGGTCGACCTCCCGGGGCTGTTCGGGATCGGCGGCCATCGCCGGGACCATGCGCGCCTCCAGCCCCTGGACGAGCAATGGCTCGATGGCGCTGATTCTGACCAGCGCCGAGGCGGCGGCCAGTTGCCCGCCCAGTTGCGCACCGGCCGCATCGGCGGCCAGCTCGCGCTGGCGGCTCCAGTGGCTCACCGAGTGGTCGAACGACGCCAGGAAATGCAGCCCCAGCATGAAGGACGGCTGCATGATCAAGCGTTGCAGCAGCCCGCCTTCGACCAGGATATCGACCATCACCGTCATGCTGCGGCCAATGCCGTCGTAGATCGGCAGAAAGCGCAGGCTGTACTCGGTGTCTTCACCGGCGAAATGCGCCAGCTCATGACCAATCACCGCACTGACCTCAGCGCTGTCGAGCACCCCCAGGTAGGTGATGGGCACATGCAGCGTGCGCCCGGACAAGCTCGTGCCGCACGGCTGCAGTTGAACATCACTGGAGGTGACGTAAAAGCCTTCGCTGAGACCGACGACGATATGCTGCGGCGCCAGCGCGCCCAGGCGCTCGGCCAGGGTGTCGACGAACGCCCACAGGCCCGGGGCCTGCTCGCGACCCACGGCCTGCCCCAGTACCGGCAAGGGCGCCGGCTCGAACATGTGCAGGATGACACGCAGTTGCCGGATGGCGCGCCACAGCATGTACACACACAGCAGCCCGAATGCCCCGACCACGATCATGACACTGAACCGCACTTGCGACAGCTGGCCGTCAGGCCACAGGCTCAGGCCTTCGAACCCCATGATGCCCACCACGGCGGCGCTCATGGCCAGGACATGGCCCATCAGCACGTACGGCAGCCGTTGGCTGACCCAGGTAAAGGTCTGCAGCAGACGCTCACGCGAGTGCGCGGCCCGCGCCGCCGCCCGCGATACCCCCAGCAACCCGATCAAGCCGATCAGCGCCGCCAGCAGGCTGGTCACCATGACCATGATGGCCAGCCCATGCCGGGCCCTGTCGATCGACAGCTGCGTCTCCAGGTGCGTACTGACCCGCGCCTGGCGCTTCAAGGCCTCAGGGATCGAGATGCGCTGGGAGCCGACGTCGAGCGTCGCGGTGCTGGAGCGTGCCTGCATGGCAATGAGCGCCGGACGCAGTGTGGTCATTTCGGCCAGCCGCCTTTCGTGTTCAGCGTCGCTCGACAGGCTGCGCTGCAGCTCCCAGCCGCCCAGCAGCACCAGGCACAAGGGCAGCAGGACCAGAACAGCAATCAGCTTCAGGTTCTTCATGGGCTTCACTTGAAAAGCGGCATGAGCCGCACAGGGGCGATGGCCCGTTCATGGAATACAGCGGTTACTTTTTCTGTTTGCGCGCCAGGGTCCGTTGCTCGCGCACCTGCACCATGGCGGCCAGCATGGCCCGGTAGCGGGAGCTGTTGAGTACCAGTAAGGTCAGCAGCGGCAGCAGCACGCCAACGATGTACATTGCCTGCGGCACGCCCCGGTGGCCCCAGTTGAAGGCGACCACCAGCAAGCACACCACCATCGCCGCCACCACCGGCCACACGCCCCAGGGGCGTCCGCGAATGACCAGGAAATTGGCCGAGCACAAGTAGACCGCCAGGCCCAGGTTGGCCATGACCAGGTGCTGTGCGTAGTCGGCCTGTGCCGAAGGGTACAGCGCGAACAGCAGGATCAGGGACACTGACAAGGCAAACAGCGCCAGGAAGAAGGCGCTGATGAACACGGGAAAATGCCGGCGCAGGATCGTCAGAAAGTCCGTGTCCTGCCTCACTCGCCCAGCTCCTCATACAGGCCGATCGCATAGCTTTGCACGATGCCGCTGCCGGCCAGTCCGGAGCCAATGCTCAGTGCGTCCTTGATCGTCACGGCAAACTTCGCCGAGATTTCGGTGGCGCCATAGCGCTTGGGCATGGCGCCGGCCTCTTGCAGCGCCTTGCGCAACTTGGGCGTCAAGGTCGGGTTCTCGATTTGCAGCAGCTCATCGGTCAGACGCTTGCGCTCCTGCCGGTTGAGATTCTTCAGGCTCTGGAACCAGCTACGCCCGGTCATGGCCTTGCGCGCATTGAGCAGCTTGGCAACGGTCAGTCCTGCCGCACCCACGCCCGCCAGGGCCACGATATCCAGCGCCTGCGAGATGCCCTGGTACCACTCGTTGCTGTCGAGCGCGTCGTTGTTGGCCGGGCTGAGCACTTCATTGCCAACCCGTGCAAGGCCGATGCCACACTGCGCAGTACTGGCCGCCGTGGCGGCCAGCCCCAGCGAGGTGATCACCAGGCTCGCACCGCCGGTAAACGGCACGATGGCCGTACCACCGATGACCGCGATCCAGCCCAGTACGGCGCCGGTGCAGGCCATCGTGGCATTGAAACCCTCGTATAGCAGCCGCGATTCGCGCGGGTTGCTCTGCACATGCTGGGCAAACTGCTGCGGCGAAATATTGCGCTGCGCCTCGCGCACGATGATGCGCTTGGGCTTGAGACTGCACAGCGGGGTGAATTCGCGCAGCGTCACGACATTGAAATCGGCATCGATGTACACCACCCCGGCGCCGACGATTGCAGGGTCGGCGTCAATGGCGGCGAACAGCTTGCGGGTATTGATCCTGGCCTCGATCCGTTGCCGGGCCATTACTTGCGAAGGGCTGTTACGCAGCCCGATCATGACTTCAGACATGGGTCTTCCTTGAAACGATAAAAACAGACGCCCTGGTAGGAGCGCGCTTGCCGGAATGCCGGATCACCGCGGCCGAGTGCGAAGCGCTCGCAAAATCTCGGAAACGCTGAAAATCTACGACTGCTAACGCAGCCGGTCGCGGGCAGAGCGCGCTCCTACAGGCGCCTATCCGGATCAGGCGTGAGCCCGGATCAGGCGTCAGCCCGATCGGACATCAGCCTGGATCAGATCACGCCGGGCAAGGCACCGGTGCCCAGTCGCCCACGTCGGGGTTCTTGCACATGCTGTTGACCTGGGTCTGACCGGCAGCGGCGACCTGCTTGCCTTGCTCCTGCTTGTCCTTGGCGTCGCGCAGGGACTTCTCGGTGCTGACCGCTTCTCTTGGCACAACAGGCAGCTTGCCGCCGGATTTCGGGTTCTTGACCGGCGGTTTCTTGCCGCCGTTGCTCGAGGTGGTCACCACTTTCGGCTCTTCGGCTGCGGCCACGACCACGACGTCGTTACGCTTGACGCCCACTTGCTGCAGGTCGGCCTCGTAGGCCTGGGTGTAGTTGCTCAGGTCTTCGCTGGCGCGGCCGTTGACGGCGGCGATCAGGTCGTTGGACTCCTTCAGGCCGGCCACGATTTCCGCAAGGCGCTTGCGGCCTTCGGTTTCGTTGATGGTGTTGGCCTTGCGACCCGACACCAGGCTGGTGAACTCGCGCTGGTAGCACGATTGCGAGGCCTGGGCGTAGGCGGTGCTGCGGTCGATGTCGGCCGAGCTCTTGCTGAAGTCGGTGGCGTAGGAGGCAATGCGCTGATTGTCATCGGCGATCTGCTTCTGGCGCTCGGTGTAGTAACCGGCCGCACCGCCTACCAGAGCGCCGCCGGCCGCACCGATGGCGGCATTGCGGCCGCGATTTTCCTTGTTGCCGGTCAGCACACCGGTCAGCGCACCGCCGACAGCGCCGATCGCAGCACCGGTGACCACCGACTTGGTCATGTCCGAGTCGGTCTGGCGCAGGTGCTGCACCGGCTCGTAGCAGCTCGGGTAGTACTCGACCTTGGTGGTCGCGCCAACCTTGGACACCGGGGAGCTGGCGCAACCGGTCAGCAGGACAGCGCTGAATCCGGCCGTGGCCATCATCAGGGTGCGGCTTTTCACGAAGCTTGCGAGGGGGTTGCGGGACAGGGACATGACGGCTTCTCTTCTTGAGGTTTCAACCAACCCGGTACGGCCCCATGCCGTCCGGATTTCTTGCGTTGCCTGCTTGCAACGGACAGTCACTGAGTGCTGACCGATGCAAGCAATTGCTTGAGGATCAAGGCCGGGTCGGCGCGCTTGTTCTGGCGGTACTCGCCGACATGACGCACGAACAGCGTGGCGCGGTTCATCAGGCTCTTGCCGATGACCGGCTTGCGATTGAGCTCTTCCTTGACCCGCTGAAACTGGGCCTGGATCACCGCATCGGTGTAGCGCGTGCCGGTGGCCAGGTTGTCGATGTAGATCGCCACCGCGCCGTCCAGCGCGCTGCGACCGTTGGCAATGGCCGCGTCGAACATCGCGGCGCTGGCCTGGTCCTTGGCGTCAGCCGCCTGCTTCTGGCTTTTCTGCAGGTTGGTCAGGCGGATGTTGTAGTTATTGATGGTCTCGGCCACCAGGGCCGCCGACTGGATCAGGTTGCCGGCGGCTTCTTCGCGTTGCATCGCGATCAGCGCCACGTTGCGCTTGAGCTCTTCGTTGACCAGCCCCAGCTCGGCTTGCAGGCGCGGGTCGGCGGTGGTGCCGATCAGGGTGTCCAGGCGCTGGGTCGGGTCATTGACGGCGGCGATATCGTCGGTCAGCGAGGCCAGCCGACCGTCCTTCTGCCATTGCTCGAACAGCTCCTTGTAGCGCGAGCGCGGCGCCGACAAGGCGCCCAGTGCAACCCGAAAGCCGGTGGTCTCGTTGCGCTGCTCGGTGCCGTCGGCGGCGAACAGCGGGTACTCGCGGCGCATGCCGGTGAACAGCGTGCCCTCGCCTTCCAGGTAGTTGCCGCCCTTGGCCACAAAACCGCCGTAGGTGCCCTGGCGGCGCCCGGCGTGCACCAGCTGGAACGACTCCTGGACCATCTCGGCGGCGTTGCCGATCACATCGAACAGGCCGATCGGGTTGGGTTGTTTAGTACCGACGGGCATCAGCCGCGCCGCCTGGCCGGTGCCACCGGCCACCTGGTTGTACACCGCCCAGTCGGCCAGCGGGCCATCGCCCTCCTGGCCTTCCTGGCGGCGCGGGAACAACCGGCCCTCCAGGTCCTGGCGACTGACCGCCTGGGCGCCACGGGCGGCGAACTCCCACTCCACTTCCGTGGGCAGGCGCACAAAGCCGATGCCGCCGTCGTCGTCACTCTTGCCCCGGCCGCTGACCGGCAGCAGGTCACGGTGGTTTTTCATCAGCCAGGCGCTGTACACCGCGGCAAAGCGCTCGGCCTCGAAGCGCGACAGGCTGACCTGGGGCAGACGCCCGGCCATGCCCTCGACCGCCTCGCAAGCCGGGGCCGGTTCGCCGCTGGCCAGTGATTGCGCCTGGGCCATGACCTGGCTGTACTGGCGCTGGGTCACTTCATATTTGCCAATGAAATACATCATCGGCTTGAGCGGCGTGCCGGCCTCGGCCTTGGGCAGCATCGGGCCGATGCTTTTGCGCCAGTCGGCCGACAGGTCCTGCAAGGTGAACTGGCCATTGATGAAGTCGCGCCGGTAGCCGGAGATGAACGACTGCTTGTAGCCGGCCTCACCCTCGTTGAACGGGTAGCCCAGGCTGATCTCGCGGTCGTCCAGGCTACCTTCGGCGAGGATGTACACATAGCGCATGACCATCTCGCCACCGCACGGCAGCGGCAGGCTGACGTCATCGGGCAAGGGCTTGGGGTTATCCAGCTTGTTCGGGACTTCTTCGGCCTGCACGGCTGTCGCCGCCAGGCACAACGCCGCGACCGCCAGTGCCTGTGAGGCCCTGCGCAACTCAAACATCTCTGATTCCTTCCGAAGCTTCGATCCGTGATACGCGCCAGCCGCCCAGCAGCGCCGCAACGGCGCTGATGCCGAGCACTGCCACCAGTGCCACCAGGTAATGGCGAGGCAACAGCTGACTGGCATACTCGCCAGACACCTGAACGAATAAACGGTTCAGCCCCAGCTCTGCAATTGCATATAAAAGTGCGCCAATTGCGGCGGCCATCACACCGCTGTACAACGCCTGCAGCACCACGAAGGCCAGCAAGGCCCCCGTGCCAAACCCCAGCAAACGCAATACCGACAGCTCGCGGCGCTTGCGTTCGATGGTCGCCAGGGTGCCGGCGACGATGGCCGCACAGCCGCCGCCCATGGCCAGGGCGGCAATCACCCAGAACACAATCGACAGGTTGCGGCTCAGCGACTGCACCTGGGCGATGGCCTGGGCCTGGGTCGACACCAGCAAGCCGGCGTCGGCAAAATGCCGGCGCAGGGTTTCGACATCGTTCAGGCTGCGGGCATACAGGCGAAACGCCGGGTAGATACGCGCCACGTCGCTACGAGGCTCGCCCGGCCAGCCCAACGCCGGCACCGCGCGCCCGTCACGGTAATCCTCGGCCGCCTGCAATAGCGCCAGGTCGGCAAACAGGGCATCGCGCTGGAACGCTTCAAGCGGCAGCACGGCCATGACGTTGACCTGCACCCGGCGCGATTCGACCCTTCCGGCCACCTGGCGGGTGAAGACTGCATCGAGCCAGTCACCGGTCTGGGCCTTGAGCTTTTCAGCGGCGGTCTTGCTCAGCAGCACGCTGTCCAGGCCCCGCGGCGGCATGATCGGGCCCAGCAGCGGGTCGCCCTCGGCGCTGGGGATCATCTCGACGTTCAGCGCTGCCTGCCCGGGCAGGCTCACGTCTGCCGTGGCGGCGATCTGCCGGGTGCGTGGCACCACGAAGGCGACGTCCGCGCGCATCCCCAGCGCCGTGATCGCCTCGCCGTTGAAGCGCCCGCCGCCCAGCGGAATGATTTCGCGCACCGCCGGGTCCTGTTCCAGGCGCTCGGTCAGGCTGCCGATCAGGCCGAACTTGAGCCCGAACAGCACCAGCAGCGGCGCGATCACCGCCACCAGCGCCAGCACACTGCAGGCCGACAAGCGCCGGTCGGCACGGTAATCCTGCCAGGCCAGGCTGGCCACCAGCATCAGGTGGGTGGCCGGCTTCATGCGCGCACCTCGCCCAGGGTCGCGGTCACGCCGCCATCGGCGTCGCGCCGGCAACTGATGCGCAGCACGCTCAAGCCGGCCTGGCGCGCCAGGCCTTCGTCATGGGTGGCGATGATGCAGCAGGCGCGCTGCTTGTGCGCCTGCTTGAGCAGCAGTTGCATGACCCGTCCGGCATTGAGCGGGTCCAGCGCGGCCGTGGGTTCGTCGGCCAGCAGCAATTGCGGGCCATGCGCCAGGGCGCGGGCGCAACTGACCCGCTGGCGCTGACCCACCGACAGGGCGCCGGGCTTCTTGCGCAACTGATCGGCGATTTCCAGTTGCTCGGCCAGGTGCTCGACACTGCCGTCGTTGCCCAACCCGAGCAGGCGCCGTGACAGCTCGATATTGCCGCGCACATCGAGAAAGCCCAGCAACCCGCCGGTCTGCAGCACATAGCCCAGGTGCCGGCTACGCAGTGCGGCCAGTTGGGTCTGCTGGCCTTCGCGCCACAGGCCCTTGATGTCGAACTCGCCTTGCGGCGTGGAAAAATCGAAGCGCTGGGCGTGATCCGGCGCCAGCACCAGCGCCAGCAGGTCAAGCAAGGTGCTCTTGCCGCAGCCGCTGGGGCCGACCAGCGCACAGTGCTGGCCGCCTTGCAGTTCCAGGCGCGGGACCTCCAGGCTGTAGCGCTGGGCACCGACGCCACGGGTCTTGCGCACGTCGCGCAGGCTGAGCATCACGGCAGCGTCGACAGGGGCACGCGGTACAGCGCGTCCCCCGGCTCCGCATCGCCGAACCGGACCCAGTTGGCCAGGTCGTTGTGGAAGGTCTCGTACAGGCGGATCTTCGATTCCAGCTCGTCGATGAAGTCTTCCTGCTCGGCCACGCTCAGCGACAGCCACAGGTCCTGGGTCATGTTCAGCGACTTGCTGCGGTACGGCAGGCCTTCGAGGTACTCACCCAGCACCCCGCCACGGGCCAGGTTGGCCCCCGAGCGCAGGGCTTGCGGGTCGCGGCTCATATAGGCGCTGGCGCTGGCGATTTCCTGGAAGAAATCCTTGGGCGAACTCTGGGTCTTGCGCGCCGCATCGACGATCAGCTTCAGCGACTGTTGCAGGTCGTTGAGCTGCAGCTTGGTGAGCATCACGCAGACCTGGAAGGCTGGCAGCGCCGGGTTGGTCAGGTCGCGGTCGGCGGCCCAGGCGCTGACCAGCTGCGGCGCCTGGCTGGCCTGCTTGCGGCCGAGAAAGTCCATGTGCATGGCGTAGCCGACGGCGGCGGATTTTTCGCCCAGGCTTGGCGCCTTGGCCAGCAGCGGCACGGCCTGCGGCTGGTTGCTGCGCACCTGGTGCACCAGGTCGGCGAACACCGTGCCGATCTCGTCGACCCGCTGGCCGAACTGCGCCACGTCACCGCCGGCCACCGGCACGTACAGGTCACCGATGCGCGGGTTGGCGTCGGCGGTCAGCACCCGGTATTGCTGCTCGGCCGAGTCGTGGTTTTTCTTGCCGGCGTCGGTGCGCAGGTGCAAGGCGTAGATCTTGATCTGCTTGCCCAGCGCGGCCTGGCGCACTTCGGCTTCGTTCATCTGCGTGCTGCTCAGCGGGTCGCTCTTGCGCAGGGCACCGGCGTCGCTGACCAGCAGGATCAGGCGCCCGCCGTAGCCGGACCAGTCCATGCCGTCGACGGCCTGCATGATACCGGCGAAGGCGTCTTCGTTGAACGAGTGGCTGGACACCGAGGTGGCCTTGACCTGTTGCGCCAGTTGCATGAAGCGCTGCGGGTCGCTGCCCTGCTCCAAAGTAACCAGCGTCTTGGCCAGGTACTGCAGGCCCGGCGTCTTGGTGGTGTTGTTGCGAAAGCCCACCAGGCCGAAGCTGACGCTGTCGAGCTCGCCGCGCTGGGCGATCTTGCTCTGCAACTGATGCACCACCTCGCGCACCTGATCGATGTAGGGCTGCATCGACACCGAGGTGTCGACCACCAGCACCACGGCGGTGCGAAAGGCCTTGGCCTGGGCCTGGGTTTGCGCCTGGGCCTGAGCGGCCTGAGTCTGGCCTTGGGCCTGGTTCGCCGCGCTGGCACCCAGGGCACCGGCCAGGTTCAGGTCGTTTCCGGCGGCCTGGCGACCGGGGTCGATGGACGCCACGTTGAGCATCTGCATCGGCTGGCCGTCTTCGTCGAAGCCTTCTTTGGCCTCGAAGATCGGCAGCAGGTAGAACTGCTCCTGCGGCACCGCACTGGCGGTCGGTTCCAGGGCCAGCACCTGGCTGTTGTCCTGAGGGTCGTTCTGCGCCTGCATCAGCAATTTGCGCGCGGTGATCGGGCTGGCGATCAGATTTTCCAGTTGCTTGGCGTCGCGCACGAACATCACCGGCGAACGGCCAGAGCGTTCGGTGAACTTGAGCACCAGGCTCTGCTTCCAGTCGCTGACCTGCGCGGCCGGCAACCAGCCCTCGCTGCGCCCGTCACTGCCGGCGCCGACCCGCAGCCACTGGCCGCCGGCCGCGTCGCGGCGCTCATAGACATACAGCACCGAAAACGCCGGCAGCACTTGCCCTCCGGCACCGCCTGGCTCGGCGGCCAGTTGCGCGTCGGGCTTGCTCAGCACGCGTTGGTACAGGGTCTTCTTGCCGGCCATCAGCAAGGGTCGACCGCTGTCGCCGGGGACTTGCGCAGCCGCTGTGGTGGGGGCCGTGGCAGTGGCTGGCGTAGTGGGCGTCGAGGCCGGCACCGGGGCCGTGCCGCCCTGGGCCGGTGTGTCGGCGCTCGTGGCGTAGTCAACGTTCGAGGGCGGCTGCGCCGCCGGCTGCGGCTGGCCCACGCCCAGCCACAGGTAGCCGCCAATGCCGATGCCCAGCGCGGCGGCCACCGCCACGGCCAGCAGGGCCTTGGCCGGGCCACGGCGGTTCGGTGATGGCGATGGCTGCGGCGACGAGCCGGGCTTGGGCGGTGGCGGGGCCTGGGGCTTGTCCGGGCCTGGCGCGGGTTGCGGCGGCGATGACGGCCCGGAGTGCGGCTTGTCCAGGCTCAACGGCGCCTGACCCGGAATATCGATGGACACCGGCGTCAGGCCGGCCAGGTCGTCGCCGGGGGCCGGCAGCGGCTTGATCGCCTGTGGGTCGGGCAAGGGCCGGAACTGCGTGCGCTCGCTGTCGCGGACGGGGTCGGCCTGGGCCAGTTCATCAAGGGCGGCGACCAGCGCCTGGGCCGTGGCAAAGCGGTCGGCCGGGTCCTTGGCCAGCAGGCGGCTGAGGATGTCCTGGTAACGGTCATGCTGCAGCGGCAGCTCCGGCAGCGGCTCGGTCAGGTGTGCCAGGGCAGTGGACAGCGCGTCGGGGCCGCTGTACGGCAGGCGTCCGACCAGGATTTCGTAGAGCACCACGCCCAGCGCGTAGAGGTCGGCGCG
This sequence comes from Pseudomonas ovata, assembly GCF_003131185.1. GTDB lineage: Bacteria > Pseudomonadota > Gammaproteobacteria > Pseudomonadales > Pseudomonadaceae > Aquipseudomonas > Aquipseudomonas ovata. Next base: position 73,175 of record NZ_QFFU01000018.1, read on the forward strand.
ACCGTCGATGTCCTGGCCACGCGCCTGCTCCGGGCTCATGTAACTCGGCGTGCCGATGGCAAAGCCGGCCTGGGTGAACTGGGTGCGGTCGTCCATCGACTTGGCAATGCCGAAGTCCGAGAGCACGGCGGTGCCGTCGGCCCGGAACAGGATGTTGGCCGGCTTGACGTCGCGGTGCACCAGGCCCTGGGCATGGGCGTAGCCGAGCGCAGCGGCGATCTGGCGGATATAGACCAGGCCGTATTCGGCTGCCAGCCCGGCGCCGATGCGCTCCTTGAGCGTGCCGCTGGGCAGGTATTCCATCGCCATGTAATACAGCGGGCCGACATTGCCGATGTCATGGATGGTCGCGATGTGCGGGTGCGACAGCCGCGCCAGGGTGCGGCCTTCGCGCAGGAAGCGCTCGCAGAAGCTGGGGTCTTCGGCCAGGCTGGCAGCCATGACCTTGAGCGCGACCTTGCGCTCCAGCGAACGCTGGGTGGCCAGGTACACCGTGGCCATGGCGCCTTCGCCAATTTCACCGTCGATGTCGAATCCAGGAATCTGCATGTCCATAACGGCTCTCAACTGGCCTTGACGACGATGGCGGTGATGTTGTCCGGCGCACCACGGGTCAACCCCAGGTGCACCAGGCTGCGAACCACTTCATAAGGGTTGGGGTGCGCGAGGACGTCACGGATCTCGTGGTCCTCGGCGGTCTTGTTCAGGCCATCGCTGCACAGCAGGAAGGTATCGCCGGGCAGGATGTCCAGCGTCACCCGCGACAGCGCCAGACGCGCCTCGACACCGATGGCGCGGGTGACGATATTGGCCCGCGGGTGCACCCGCGCCTGGGCCTCGTTGAGCAGGCCGCTGTCGATCAGTTCCTGCACGTAGCTGTGATCGCTCGACAAGCCTTGCAGCACGCCGTCGCGCAGGCGGTACAGGCGGCTGTCGCCGGCCCACACGCACTCGCCCTGATCCTCGCGCACAGCCAGCACCACCACCGTGCTGCCCATCATCGACAGTCCCCGGCGTGCAGTTTCCTGGCGTACCTCGGCATTGAGGTCCTGCAGGCGCTGCACCAGCGCCTCGCCGTAGATCGTCAGGTCCGCCAAAGGCGGCACCCCGCGCAGGGCATCAACGATCAGGCTGCTGACATAGTCGCCGGCCGCGTGCCCGCCCATACCGTCGGCCACCACCCACAGGCCGCGTTCGGACAGCGCCAGGCAGGCGTCTTCGTTCAATTGGCGAACCATGCCGGTGTGGCTGTAGCTGGCCGATTGGAAAGTCAGTGCCATCAGGCCTGGCCCTCCTGACCGACGCTGTCGAGCCCCAGCAAGGCCCGGGCAAAGTCGGCGGCCGCCGGCAACCCGTGGCAGCGCCACAGACCAGGCTCAATGTGCTCGCCACCGCGGCCCCACCACAGACTGGCGCCCACGCAGCCCTGCTCGGCCAGTGCGGCCAGGCGCATCGGCGCGGTGGTGGCGGCCAGGCGTTGCAGGTCGCCCTGCACCTCGGTAGCCGCCACGGCATCGAACGCCGGCACCGGCACGGCTTGCAGGCCGGCCTCGAAGGCTTCAAAGCGATTGTCCGGTGTCAGGCTGTCGAGCATCAGCGCCTCGACCTGTTCGAACCAGTCGTCCACCGCCAGCCAGGCATTCATCGGTTGCGACTCATCCAGTACTACGGCCACGGTCAGCGGAAAGTACCGCCCGACCCGGTCGATGCTCGGCATCAGCACCCCGGCCACGGCCTGCGGCCCGCACACCCCTGGCGCCAGCACGAAGCGCCACAGCGGGCTGACCAGGTAGGCCTGCAACCAGTCGTTGCCCAGTTGCTGCTGGCTGGCCAGCAGGCCGGCGGCCAGCCACCGGTCCCAGGGCTGGATGAACGATTGCGGCAAGTCGCGGCTGACAAAGTCGCCGCGGCTGGCCAGTTTTCCGTAGAACCCGGCGTAGGTCATAACCGCTCCGGCAGGCTGAAACCGCTCAGGACACGGCTTTTGAAAGGGTTGAAGGCGCTGTTGGCGCGCAACTCGTAGGCAATGCTGGCGCCGTCGACGCGCAGGCGCAGGTTGAAGCGGTCAGGGCCGTTGCCGCCGGTCAGGTCCGATTGCTCCAGCAGGCGGAACCACGCCCACGGGCCGTCCAGGGTGACGCCGGAGCGGCCGCTGGCCGAGGGCGGGCTGATCGACAGGCGCACCACGCCGATGCTGCCGGGGTTGGGCCATTGCATGGCCACCGGGCGGCTGGGGCCGTGGTCGTAGCTGATCTGCTGGCCGTCGAGGTCGAGCAGGAACTGGGTGATCGAGGCGTCCATCGCCACCGGCTTGAGCTCGAAACGCACCACCGGCTGAGTGCCGCCGGCACGGAAGAACGCATCACGGATCACGCTGGCGCGCTGGAAGGTCTGCAGCACGCCGCTGTTGATGCCCAGCTTCTGCGCCGCACCCGGCTGCCAGCGCCACGGGTTGGTCGAGGTGTCGACGTAGGGTTGCAGGTACTTGCGGAAGTAATTGTCCATCACCCCGCCGACGCCGAAGAACATGCCGAAGTCATCCAGCGTGGCGTCGCGGCTGCTGCCGGGCGACATCGGGTAGCGGCCGCTGAGCGACTGGCGATAGACGTTCAGCACCTCGCTGGTCCAGGCCGCGTTCAACTGGTTGCGCACCCCGCCCATCATGGTGTTGGTGGTGGAGTTGACTACCGACTTGACCAGCCCGCGCACCAGCGCCGGCTGGCGTTCGGCACTGAGGTTGACGCGGTTGGCCGCGGCGGTGGTCTGGTTCTTGGCCTCGCCCAAGAGCGCATCGCCGCTGGCGCCGACCATGGCGCTGACCTGCACGTACAAGGCATTCATGTCAGCCAGCAAGGCGTCGATGCCGGCGGGTTGATTGTTGTCGGCGCCCTGCCCGACCAGCCGGCGCAGCTCGGCAAAGTGCGCGCTGACCGGGTCGTCGGTGGTTGCCGGGGTCGGCGCCGCGCCGCTCTGTTGTTCCTGGCCGAGCAAGGAACCCAGGCGTTGCTTGAGCTGGTCGACGCCGTCGTCGGCTTTCTTGCCCTGGGCATTGAGCAAGCGTTGTTCTTCTTGCAGGTCCGTCTGTTTCGCCACCTCGACCAGCAGTTTTTTCAGCGGCGAGTCCGGGCCGGAAATCACCCGCAGCACGTCGGCCGCCTGGGCCACGCTGGTGATGGGCACAAAGTCGATGTCAGCCAGCAGCGCGTCCCATTCGCGGACAAAATCCTGGAAGTACAGGCGCCGTACTTCACCGGCCAGGCTGGCAACGTCCAGCGCCGCGCCAGGCACGCTGCCCTGCCCGCCGCCCAGCACCCATTGCTCTTCGGCCAGGGTGCCGGCCTGGCTCAGGCTGTTGCGCAGGAAACCTTCGCGGTAGCCCTTGGCGGTGAACAGGCCATTCAGCGGTTCGCCCAGCGGCTTGCCGCTCTTGCGGCTGAACACCAGCGCGGCATCGCGCCCGGCCGCTTCGTTGAGGCGAAAATCCGGCACGCCGGCTGGCAGCTTCTGGCGCTTGACCCGGTCATAGACGCGCTGGGCCATCGGCAACTGCTGCAACTGGCGGCGCAGGTCGTCGATCAGCGGCTGGTCCAGCCGCGCCTTGGGCGGATGACGCTCGAACAGCGCCTGCAAGTGGCCGTCCAGGGCCTGGCGCTGCTGCGCCGGCAAGTCGCGCGGCAGGCTGCGTTCCCAGTCCAGGGCAATCCAGGCCTTGATGAAGTCGGCGTCGTAGTGCTCCTGGTCGGCAAGCATCAGGTAGGCCTTCAGGCCTTCGTACAGGTAGTCCGACGAGCCACCGGAACGCAATTGCTCTTCGATGCGGCTGACCAGGCGTGGCGCGAACACCGCGATCAACAGCTTGCGGTAGACGCTGCCGGACTCGGCTTCGAGCATGTCGCCCTGGTACAGCCCCAGGCCCTCGGACCAGTCCGGTGCGTCACCGGCCAGGTTGCGCACCGCATCGAGCAGCGGCAGCACCGCCAGCACGTCGCGCTGTGCGGGGCTGAGGTTCTGCACTTGCGGGCCCAGGGGGGCGACCTTGCCGTCGACCTGAGCGATGTAGTTCTGGTTGGCGCGGTAGCTGACCCACCACAGCGAGGCCACGGTCAGCACCACCGCCACGGTGGCGGCCAGCACGCCGCGGGCGATCCAGCGCCGTCGGCGCTCGACCTTGGGGTCGGCGCTCATCAGGCCCTGCTCGGCAAAGGCCACGTCGGTAAACAGCTTTTCGATGAAGTAGCTGCGCCCGGTGCCGTTCTGCCGCGCCAGGTGCTGGCGGTCCAGGCTCATGCTCTGCGCCATGACCCCGATCAGGCGGTCGATAGGGCTGCCTTCCTGGGTGCCGCTGGTGAAATACACGCCGCGCAGCAGGGGCCGTTCTTCGTACGGGTTGGGCTTGAACACGCCTTCGAGAAAGCCTTGCAGCGCCTGGCGCAGGGCGGCGAACTGCTGCGAGAAACCATAGATCAGGTCGCGACGGGCCGGGTCGCGCTCCTGTTGCAGGCGCTCGACCAGCCGCTCGTTGAGGCGTTGCTCCAGCGCCGCGAACTCGGCCGGGAAATCCTGCAGGGGACCGGCGGCCTGCTTGCCGTCGTCCAGGGCGAAGGTGGTGCCCCACACCTGGGCGCGCTCTTCCTTGCTCAAGGCATCGAAGAACTCCATGAAGCCGGGCAGCAGGTCGAGCTTGGTGAGCATCAGGTAGATCGGAAAGCGCACGCCCAACTGGTCATGCAGCTCCTGCACCCGGCTGCGGATCGCCACCGCATGGGCGGCGCGCTCTTCGTCGCTGCCCAGCAGCAGGTCCGACAGGCTGATGGCGATGAACGCGCCGTCGATGGGCCGGCGCGGCCGCTGGGTCTTGAGCAAATCGAGAAAGCCCAGCCAGGCGGCCTTGTCGACCTGCGCATGGCTGTCTTGCGTGGTGTAGCGCCCGGCGGTGTCGAGCAGCACGGCCTGGTCGGTGAACCACCAGTCGCAGTTGCGCGTACCGCCCACGCCACGGATGGCCCCGCTGCCCATTTGCGCGGCCAGCGGAAAGTCCAGCCCCGAGTTGACCAGCGCAGTGGTCTTGCCGGAACCGGGCGGGCCGATGATCACGTACCACGGCAGCTCGTACAGGTTGCGCCGCTGATCACCGCCCAGCCGGGCCTTTTTCAGCAGGGCCAGGGCCTCGTCCATGCGCTGGCGCAGGGTGGCCAGTTCTTCGGCGGTGGCCACGCTGGCCGCGTCCGGTTCAGTCTCGGCGGCCAGGCCTTCGATGACCCGCGCCGCCTGGCGCCGGGCCTGGATGATGCGAAACACCCGCCAGCCGATCCACACCGCCCACAGCAGGCCGATAATCAGCCAGCGCCGGCCTTCGGGCACCAGCGCATCGAGCAGCGGACCGACAAACCAGATGATCAGGCTCAGGGCGAGCAGCCCCAGCACCGGGATCACCCAGCGAATGACAAACCCCAGAAACGCCTTCACTCCACGCCCTCCGCCAATACCGTGATTTCAACCCGGCGATTCTTCGCGCGCCCTTCGCTGGTGGCGTTGGGGGCCAGAGGCTCGGTGTCGCTGCGCCCTTCGGCGGTGAAGCGTTGTGGTTGCCCGGTGCGCGCCGCCAGGATCTGCAACACCTGTTCGGCCCGGGCCTGGGACAAGGCCCAGTTGGACGGAAAGCGCAACGTGGCGATGGGCCGGTTGTCGCTGTGGCCGGTGATGCGCACCTCACCCTTGACCTTGCCCAGCGCCTCGGCGATGCGCAGCATCAGCGGCTGGTAGGCGTCGACCACAGTGGCGCTGCCGGAGGCAAACAGCTCGTCGCCGCGAATGGTCACCACCGAGCGGTCTACCGCGTCTTGCACGGCGACCTTGCCGGCGCGGATCTCGTCGGACAAAAATCCTGCCAGGCGCGGACGCTCAACCAGCTTGGGCTGCACCACCGGCCGGTCGATGGCCTGCACCGGGATCTCGCCCAACAGATGAATACGCTTGAACACCGGCTCGGCCTCGGCGGCCAGTTGCAGGCGCAGGATGAACAGCAACAGCAGCAACAGCGCGATACCGATGGCCACGCCGACCCAGGGCGGCATGAACTGCGCCAGGCGGTCGCGGGCCATCAGCAGGCCGCGCCAGCGCGGCGACAGCCCCTGCTCGCGCTCGCCACGGGCGCTGCGAATCGCCGCGCTGGTGCGCTCACGCAGGGCGTCGAGCTGGCTGCGGCCGTTGTTCATGACCCGGTAGCGGCCTTCGAAGCCCAGGCTCATGCACAGGTACAACAGTTCCAGCAGGTACAGGCGCTCACGCGGGGTTTGCAGGCAGTGCTCCAGCAGCTGGAAGCACTTTTCGCCGCCCCAGGCTTCGTTGTGCACGGTGATCAGCAGGCTTTGCTGGGTCCACTCGCTGCTGCTGCCCCACGGCGTGCTCATCACTGCTTCATCGAGCGCGGTGCACAGCACGTAGCGCGCCAGCAGCACGTCATTGCGCGCCACACCGGCCGCCTCGGCACGCTCTTCGAACTGGCGCAGCTGCGCCAGCAACTGGGCGCGCAGGCTGGCCGGCGCCGGGTGGGCGATGGTGTTGCGCAGGCGGGTCAGCAAGGCCAGCAGGGGGCCGGCGGCCGCCTCCAGCGGGTTCAGGCCTTGGGCCTGGCCGGGCGTCAGCGCCGGGCCTTGCGGCTCGGGTTCGCGCGCAGCCGGCGCGGCCTCGCCGGTACTGGCCGGGCGGCCACCGGGGCGCGGCATGAATTGAGTACGGTCATCGGTGGGGTGCATGCCGCTTATCCTCGGATTGCCCAGAACGCCAGGTTCAGGCCCGGGAATTCACCCGCGATATGGAATGCAAAACCGCCGGAGCGGCTCAATTGCTGCCAGTGCTCGCTGCCCCGGTCGAGTTCGTAGTAGGTCGAGCCGACATGGAACGGCAACTGGCGCGGCGCCACTGGCAGCGGCAACAGGCCGATGCCCGGCAATTGCAGGTTAACCAGGTCGCGGATGTGCTCCACCGAACCGACCTTGCTCTGCTGGCCGAAGCGACCGCGCAGGGTTTCGCCGGGGATGTCGGCACGTACCACCAGGATGAAGCTGGCGTTGTCCAGCAGGCTCTTGTCGGCCAGCATGGCCACGTGCACGCCGTAGGCTTTCTCGACGATCGGGATCGGCACCGCCTTGCTGTCGATCAGCATCGACAAGGCTTCGCGCAGCGCCTGCATGACCGGGGCAAAACTGGCTTGCAGGTCGTCGTGCTGGTAACGCGGGAATTCCTGCGGGCGGTGCTCGCGGGTCGAGAAGGTGGCGAACTCGCCGGCCAGGCTGACCAGCTCGCTGTACAGCCGCTCCGGATGCAGCGGGCTGAGGTGGCCCAGGTGCTGGACCAGCGGCTCGGCGCGGTTGACCAGTTGCAGCAGCATGAAGTCGGCGATTTCCGAAGCACCGCCGGCGCCGGAGGCCACCACGCGCCCGGCCAAAGCTTCCCCACGCTGACGCAGCAGGCCTTGCAGCTCGCTGCGAAAGGCACTGAGCGGACGGCTGACAGCGATGTCCAGCAGCGGCGGGATGTACTGCTCGTCGAGCAGCAAGACGTGGTCGGCGCGTTTCTCGATGACCCGCACCACGCCCAGCACGGCGTAGTCGCCCAGGCCTTCCTGCTCGGTGAGCAGGCGCAAGGCGCGGGCGCCAACGGCCACCGGCGCGCGGTTTTCGAACGGTGCATTGTCGTCGCGCACTTCGCGCACCTGGCTGACATAGCGGGCCGCGCCGGCGGCCTCGCCTTCATCGACCGTGTCGCGCACGCCAGCGCGGCGCAGTGGCAGGCCCAGGTACACCAGGCCGTCGCGCACGTTGTCGTCGAGGATCAACGGGCTGGGTGCCGGGTCGTCATGGGGAATGTTGAACGGCGTGCCGTCGGGCAGCAGCCCGCGCGCGCTGATGATCGCCAGCTTGCCCTGGGCCAGCAGGCCCTGGTCGATGAGCAGTTCGGAAAACCCCCAGGCCGCCGCCGACAGCGGACGGCTGCGGGCGTCGACCAGGTTTTCCAGGTAGCGGTCATGCTGCTGGAAATGCTGGGTTCCAATGAACATGCCTTCCGACCAGACCACACGATTGTTCCAGGACATGGGTTCTCCGATTGCCTAGTGAGCAGGAAGGGTTACAGGGGCGCTGCGGATAGCCTGCGCATCGAGTTCGATGCGGTAAGGCGGGTCTTGTCGGGGCGCGACCGGCAACACCAGGCGCCACAGGGCGCGGTCGATTTCGCGGTAGCCGACCACCAGGCCAATGTGCCGGGTGGCCGGGTTGAGGGTGCGCGTCACGCGGCGGCTTTCACCGGGACGCACCAGCACTTCGTCCTGATCGATCAGGTCCGCGCCCAGCGCATCGCCGGCCCGTTCGGCCAGGGCAAAATAATCGGCACGGCTGAAGGCCGCACTGTTCTTGAGTTCGAAGATCCGCACCCGCACCGGGGCCGGCTGGCCACTGGCGCCAGGATTGAGGCCGGCCGCGGCTTGCAGGTAGAGGGTGATGGCACCGTCTTCGGCGGCCTCGACCGGTGCAGGCGCGGGCGGCTCGCCAGGCTTCGACGAACAGCCACCGAGCAGCAAGGCCAGGGCAATCAGGGGGGCAAAGATACGCAACATCGCAATGCTCACGGCAGGGTCTCAGGGGCGGCGCAAGCGTTGGCTGTGCGCTTCGTAGGCACGGCTGAACTCGCGGCCGAACAGGTCCTGGAAGTCGTCTTCGGCTTCCTGCGAAATGCGCTGGTAAAGCGCGGTGAATTGCTGCCAGTACTGCGCCTGGCGCGTGCCGCCAAACAGGTTGGTCAGCCCGCCGGGCTTGCCCATGCGGGTTTCCAGCGCGGCCGGCTCGAAGCGCTTGAGCAGGTGCTTGATGGCCGCTTCGACCCCGGCCATGACGGCCAACTGGTGGGCGCGCAGGTCGTCGAAACTGTCTTCGATCGCCTGTTCGGGCCCCATGAACGCCTGGTTGCCATGACGCAGCAACAACAGCAGCGCTTCATCGGCATTCGGGGCGAACTTGAGCGGGTTGTTTTCCACCGGGCGGATCATGGTCTGTTGCATGCGGAACTCGCCCTTGAGGCTGGTGCGGGCCCGCAACACATCGATCAGGCCTTCGACCATCAGCCGGTAGCTGCGGCCGATGGCTTCCATCTGCGCGGCGGCCTGGGCCGGGTCGAGGGTCAACTGGTCCAAGCCTGCACCGCGCAGGAAGGCTTGCAAGAGGTCCTGCTGTTGAGCACCCGGCGGTGGCGCCGGAGATTGTGCAACGGGCGCCGCCGGGGGCTGCACGGCGGCGGGAGGCACAGGTGCAGGCTCAACCGGCGGCGGCAAGGCGGTAACGGGCTCAGGCGCCGGGGCGGCGGGCAGGATTGGCGCGGCAACCACGGCCGGGCGTACCGGCGCCGGCGCAACAGGGACAGGCGCTGGCGCGACCAGATCGGCCAGCGGGTCCCAGTCATCGGGAATCATGCCCGGCGCGGCAGCGGTCGGTGCCGGTGGCGGCGCTTCGGCAGGGGCGGCAACCGGGGCGGCAGGCAGCACCGGTGTCGGTGGCCGGAAGTCATGCTGGCGGGCCGGCACATGGTCGGGCTGGGTGGCCGGCGCGACACTGCCCGGTGTCAGGAAATCGAACAGGTCGGCAAAGGTGTCCTGCGCCGAACCGCCTTGCAGGCGGGCCATGCCGGGGGCGTCGATCGGTGGCAAACCCGGATGTTGAGCGCAGGGCGACGCCTGCCAGTGGTTGTCCTGGCGGCTCATCAGCGCTTCGAAACTGTTCGCCGTTTCACCCGCCTTCAGCCCTGCTTCGGGCAACTGCATGTTGAAATCGATGCGCACGCGAATCTCGTATTCGCCGATGCGCACAAGTTCACCGTCCTGTAATACTTCGCTGTTACCGCGCCGCAGGCGAATACCCGCCTCGACCAGTTCGACGCCGTTGGTGCTGTGGTCGGTCAGGTAATAACGGCCGTCCTTATATTGAATGACGCAGTGCCGCGACGACACCAGTCGCTCCGGGTCAGGAAGTATCCAGTCATTTTCCGAACTACGGCCAATTGCCATTACGCCTTGATCCAGGGTCTTTTCTGCACACTGGCCCGGCGTAATCTTGTGGTAACTGGTGATGGTCAAACACAGCGACATCGTGCCTCCCTGCTATATCGCATTTGATCAAATGGCCGCTCTGCGCCCTGACAACCCAAGCCTGACCGGCAACTTCCGAAAAAGTTCAACCTCCGGGATAACAACTAAAAGCCTGCAGATCGGCGACTTTGCGCGCATGATAATCACGCCCCGCCAAGCGATGTCAAAATAACATGCAAGCTGTTAGCTGTGTCACAACTTCCCGAAAGGGCGCCTATCCTAACCTTGACATTGCCCTTTAACTACTCCAAAAATGCACCACTTTAAAAACTCGATAGTGTCACTATGACATCTAGCAAGTTATGGCTGACTACAGCCTCTTCAAATAGTTCCAAAAATTTTCCTACATAACCGTAGACATCATCTGAGTCGATAAGGAGATCACGTTTGATGGATGTCGCACTGTTACTCAGCGCTGTTTCAGCCGACGCGCCCTGTGGCGAGGATCTGGAATACGACGCCGACTTCCTGCAGCTGGAGCGTGACGCACAGGGCAAACCCGAGCGTGTCATGGGTGATGCCGTGCAAGCTGCCGAACCGCCTGCCTGGCGCTTGATCGAGCAGTCGGCCAGCGGCTTGCTGCAACGCAGCAAGGACCTGCGCATCACCCACTTTCTGGTGCAGAGCGCCGTGGCTTTGGACGGCATTGCCGGCCTGGCCAATACCCTCGACCTGATCGACCAGTTGCTGCGCCAGTACTGGGACACGCTGTACCCGCTGCTGGACGCCGATGACGACAACGACCCGACCCTGCGTGTCAATGCGCTGGCGGGCCTGGCCTGCGACACCAACCTGCGCCTGCTGCGTGAAAGCCCGCTGGTGCGCTCACGCGCCTTCGGCACCTTGAGCGTGCGCGCCGCGCTGCACGCCGGTGGCCTGCAACACGCCAGCGACGAGTCGCTGAGCCTCGAAGCCCTGGGCGCCGCCTTGCGCGACAGCGACCCGCAGACCCTGCAGGACACCCACGCGGCCCTGCGCCAGGCCTTGCAACGGGCAGCGGCCATCGAAGCGTTCGTCAATGAACATGTAGGCTCCGAGCATGGCATCGACCTGGCCGCGCTGAAACAGCCCTTGCGCCAGGCCTTGCAGGTGTTGGGCGAGCATGCCCCGGCCGCTGAAGCGGGCACCGACGACGAGGTCCCGGCCCCGCAGGCCGCCGACGACGTCGGCACCGCCCGGGTACAGGCCTTTGCCGCACCCGCGAGTGCCGAGATCAACAGCCGTGAAGACGTGCTGCGCAGCCTCGACCGATTGCTGGCCTACTACGCCCGCCACGAGCCCTCCAGCCCGCTGCCGATGCTGTTGAACCGTGCCAAGGGCCTGGTCAATGCCGACTTCGAGGCGATCGTGCGCAACCTGATTCCCGACGGCATGTCCCAGTTTGAAACCCTGCGCGGTCCCGAGCCTGACTGACCCGCGAGGCGGATCACGCTTGGGATGCGCAACCTGTTATCGGCTTTGAGGCCAACACCGTCGCAGCAGCGACCAGGAGAAGCAACGTGGCGAAAACCAGTTCGCAGAAATTCATTGCGCGCAACCGTGCGCCTCGCGTGCAGATCGAGTACGACGTGGAACTGTACGGCGCCGAGAAGAAGGTGCAGCTGCCGTTCGTGATGGGCGTGATGGCCGACCTGACCGGAAAGCCCGCAGAACCCCTGGCGCCGGTGAACGAGCGCAAGTTCCTGGAAGTCGACGTCGACAATTTCGACTCGCGGCTCAAGGCCATGCAGCCGCGGGTGGCCTTTCATGTGCCCAACGAGCTGACCGGCGAAGGCAACCTGAGCCTGGACATCACCTTCGAGAGCATGGACGACTTCAGCCCGGCGGCCGTGGCGCGCAAGGTCGACTCGCTGAACCAGTTGCTCGAAGCCCGTACCCAGCTGGCCAACCTGCTGACCTACATGGACGGCAAGACCGGCGCCGAAGAAATCATTCTGAAAGCCATCAAGGACCCGGCGCTGCTGCAAGCCCTGGCCAGTGCGCCTAAGCCCAAGGACTCCGAGCCCTCCGCTTGATCAGGACCCATGACCATGACCGATTTACAGCGTGACAATCAGGCCCCGGCGGGCACCGTAGAGCACACCAACGAGTTCGCCTCGCTGCTGCTGCAGGAATTCAAGCCCAAGACCGAGCGCGCCCGCGAAGCGGTCGAGACCGCCGTGCGCACCCTGGCCGAACAGGCCCTGGCCCAGACCGACCTGGTGTCCAACGACGCGATCAAGTCCATCGAGTCGATCATCGCGGCCATCGACGCCAAGCTCACCGCCCAGGTCAACCAGATCATTCATCACCCGCAGTTCCAGCAGGTCGAAAGTGCCTGGCGCGGCCTGCATTACCTGGTCAACAACACCGAGACCGACGAGCAACTGAAGATTCGCGTGCTGAACATCTCCAAGCCGGAGCTGCACAAGACCCTGAAGAAGTTCAAGGGCACGGCCTGGGACCAGAGCCCGCTGTTCAAGAAGATGTACGAAGAGGAATACGGCCAGTTCGGCGGCGAGCCCTATGGCTGCCTGATCGGCGATTACTATTTCGACCAGTCGCCCCCGGATGTCGAACTGCTGGGCGAGCTGTCGAAGGTCTGCGCCGCGATGCACGCGCCGTTTATTGCCGCCGCCTCGCCGACAGTGATGGGCATGGGTTCCTGGCAGGAGCTGTCCAACCCGCGCGACCTGACCAAGATCTTCACCACCCCCGAGTACGCCGGCTGGCGCTCGCTGCGTGAGTCCGAGGATTCGCGCTACATCGGCCTGACCATGCCGCGTTTCCTGGCCCGCCTGCCGTATGGCGCCAAGACCGACCCGGTCGAAGCCTTTGCGTTCGAAGAGAACACCGACGGCGCCGACAGCGCCAAGTACACCTGGGCCAACGCGGCCTACGCGATGGGCGTGAACATCAACCGCTCGTTCAAGCACTACGGCTGGTGCTCGCGCATTCGTGGCGTGGAATCGGGTGGTGAGGTCGAGAACCTGCCGGCGCACACCTTCCCCACCGACGACGGTGGCGTGGACATGAAGTGCCCGACCGAGATCGCCATTTCCGACCGCCGCGAGGCCGAGCTGGCCAAGAACGGCTTCATGCCGCTGCTGCACAAGAAGAACACTGACTTTGCCGCGTTCATCGGTGCCCAGTCGCTGCAGAAACCGGCCGAATACGACGACCCGGACGCCACCGCCAACGCCAACCTGGCCGCGCGCCTGCCGTACCTGTTCGCCACCTGCCGCTTTGCGCATTACCTCAAGTGCATCGTGCGCGACAAGATCGGCTCGTTCAAAGAGCGCGACGAGATGCAGCGCTGGCTGCAGAACTGGATCCTCAACTACGTCGACGGGGACCCGGCGCATTCCACCGAAACCACCAAGGCCCAGCATCCGCTGGCTGCCGCCGAAGTGGTGGTCGAGGACGTCGAAGGCAACCCGGGCTACTACACCTCGAAGTTCTTCCTGCGTCCGCATTACCAGCTCGAAGGACTGACCGTGTCGCTGCGCCTGGTATCCAAGCTGCCATCGACAAAAGGCGCCTGACCCTGAAACCGCCGTAGGAGCGCGCTTGCCCGCGACCGGCTGCGTTAGCAGTCGTAAATTTGTGGCGTTTCGCAGATTTTGCGAGCGCTACGCACTCGGTCGCGGGCAAGCGCGCTCCTACATAGACGGCGTAAGCGGCGTAGACGGCATAGGCGTCATAGGCGTCATAGGCGTCATAGGCGGCGTAGTTAGAAAAGCGGTGTTGTCGCACAAATCACTCAGTGGCGCTGTGCCACATCAGGAGAAACCATGGCTGTCGATATTTTCATCAAGATCGGTGACATCAAGGGCGAGTCGGTCGACAAGACTCACAAGGACGAAATCGAAGTGCTGAACTGGAGCTGGGGCATGTCCCAGTCCGGCAACATGCACATGGGCACCGGTGGCGGTGCGGGCAAGGTCAACATTCAGGACCTGTCGATCACCAAGTACGTCGACAAGGCGACCCCCAACCTGATGATGCATTGCTCCAGCGGCAAGCACATCGACAAGGTCACCCTGACCGTGCGCAAGGCCGGCGGCGACAACCAGGTCGAGTACCTGATCATCAACCTCGAAGAAGTATTGGTCACCTCGCTGAGCACCGGTGGCTCGGGCGCCGATGACCGCCTGATCGAGAACGTGACCCTGAACTTCGCCCAGGTCCTGGTCGACTACCAGCCGCAGAAAGCCGACGGCAGCAAGGAAGGCGGCCCGATCAAGTACGGCTGGAACATCCGCTCCAATACCAAGCGCTAAGGTCTTGGCGTCCCCGGCCGCTCCGGCCGGGGGCAACTGGCATCAGGATGCCTGCCAGGCAGGCGGTAAGGAGACACACAGATGGCCAAACCTTCGTTTATCAATTTGCAGCAGGCCTATCCCAAAGTGGCTAGCCCTTGTGATCAACCGTGGGGAAACCAGTGCGCCATTCGCATGAGCATTGCCCTGAACGGTGAGCGAAGCATCCGCGTCAACAACTCCACCTACACAGATCCGAAATGCAAGCATGAACACGCTCGCGGTGCCGAGTCTCTGGCCAACTGGTTATGGCGCCATCATTTGGGCAGGCCCTTGATCATTGAAGGTACTGCCAGCGCTCGACAGACTATTCGTGACAAGCGCGGCATCATCTTTTTCAAGGACTGTTTTGCCAGAGCTTCGGAGAAACCGGAGGACCGCACCGGAGACCACATTGACCTATGGAATCGCGGTATCACTCAAGGTTTTGACGACGGCAACTACATGTCCAAGAAAATCTGGTTCTGGGAGCTGCCATGACCAGAACATACTCAGGCATTACCCTCCTCATGGGGGCTCTGTTCAGCCTCAGCGCTTGTGCACAGCCGCAAGAGCAAGTACCCGCATCGTCGACGCCTCTGACCCAGGCCACGCTCGCCGGCCAGCCTTTGCAGTTGGTAGAGCATGAGGGGCAATGTGTGCTGCGCAAGCCAGACAATAGTGACCTGAAACTGGAGATGAACTGGCCTTGCCAGTTCACTCCAGACAAACAGGGCAAGGTTCAGACTGAAGTGCACAATTCGGTCCCTATCGTGCTGGTAGAGCACAGTCAGCCCAACCCGGCACCTGACACAGACTGCGTGAAAACATCTCAAGCCGTGCGGTTGCGTGACAACACGCTGGAAACCTCAAGGGTGAACAGAAGCGCTATGTGCCATATCGGTCAGCAAGATCAGAAAATGTTCACGGGGTTGTTCCGTTGGTAACCACGAAGGCACTTTGCCGAGTTACAGCCCTGTCAGCCGGATTGCGGGGTGTGGCCCTGCTCACT
This sequence comes from Pseudomonas ovata, assembly GCF_003131185.1. Lineage (GTDB taxonomy): Bacteria > Pseudomonadota > Gammaproteobacteria > Pseudomonadales > Pseudomonadaceae > Aquipseudomonas > Aquipseudomonas ovata. The sequence goes on from NZ_QFFU01000018.1 coordinate 88,602, forward strand.
GGGATCAGAAAGCCTTGATCTGGAATTTCGACTGGTGACCAACATGACCCCGCGCGAGCGCCTGCAGCCTTCCCTGCTTGATCGCCTCACTGACGATGACCCGGGCAACCTGCAAGAGGGCACGGACAAGCGCGTGCTGTCGCTGAGCCAGCTCAAGGCCTCGGTGCTGCGCGACCTGACCTGGCTGCTCAACACCACCTCTCTGCTGGACGCCGATGCCACGTTGCACACGCCTGCGGGCACCTCGGTGGTCAACTACGGGCTGCCGGCGCTGGCCGGCAGCAGTGTGTCGGGGGTCGACATCGCGGTGCTCGAAAGCCTGATCCATCGGGCGATTACCACCTTCGAGCCGCGCCTGCTGGCACACACTGTACGGGTGCGTGCCCATGTGGGACATGAACAGATGAACCATAACGCCCTGAGCTTCGAGATCCAGGGCGACCTGTGGGCGCAACCGGTGGCCCTGCCGCTGTTGCTGCGCACCGAGCTGGACCTGGAATCGGGTCATGTAAAAGTCTTGCCTGCCGAACAACGGAGACGCCCATGAATCCGCGCCTGCTCGGGTTGTACAACCAGGAGCTGCAGCACATCCGCGAGAGCGCCCAGGAGTTTGCCCGCGAGTACCCCAAGATCGCCGGGCGCCTGACGCTGTCGGGGCTCGATTGCGCCGACCCGTATGTCGAGCGCCTGCTCGAAGGCTTTGCCTACCTGACCGCCCGCGTGCAGCTCAAGCTGGAGGCCGAATACCCGACCTTCACCCACAACCTGCTGGAAATCGCCTACCCGCACTATCTGGCGCCCACGCCGTCGATGACCGTGGTGCAGATGCACGCCGACCCCGACGAAGGCTCGCTGGCCGACGGCTTTACCCTGCCGCGCGACAGCGTGCTGCGGGCTGCCCTGGGCCGCGACTCGCAGACCTCGTGCGAATACCGCAGCACCCAGGCGGTGACCCTGTGGCCGGTGCAAGTCAGCCAGGCCGACTATTTCGGCAACCCGGCGGCCGTGCTCGGGCGCCTGGCCGCCAGCGAACCCAAGGCCAAGGCGGCCTTGCGCATCACCCTGCGCACCGGCGCCGAATTGCCGTTCGACAGCCTGGCCCTGGGCAACCTGCCGCTGTACCTGCACGGCGCCGATGAACTGCCCTATCGCCTGTATGAGCAACTGCTGGCCAACACCTGCGCGGTGTTTGCCCGCCAGCCCGGCAGCGACTGGGTCGAGCGCCTGCCGGTGGATGCCTTGCGCCCGTGCGGCTTCGATGACCGCGAGGCGGCGCTGCCGGTGGTGCCGCAGGCGTTCCAGGGCTATCGCCTGCTGCAGGAATACTTCGCCTTGCCGCAGCGCTTTCTGTTCATCGACTTCAGTGGCCTGGAACGCGCAGTGGGCCGTTGCACCGGGCAAGAGCTGGAACTGATCGTGCTGCTGGAACGCTTTGACCAGAGCCTGGAAAACAGCGTGGGACGCGAGCAGTTCGTGCCCTACTGCACCCCGGCGATCAACCTGTTTCCCAAGCGCCTGGACCGCATTCACCTGACCGACCGGGTGCATGAGCACCATGCCATTGCCGACCGCACCCGGCCGATGGATTTCGAGATTCACTCGCTGACCGGTGTGACCGGCTTCGGCACCGGGCCCGACCAGCCGTTCCTGCCGTTCTACGCGGTGCGTGACCCGTCGCGCTATGGCCGCGACAAGGCCTATTACAGCCTGCGCCGCGAGCCACGGGTGTTGTCCAGCGAGCAGCGGCGCACCGGCACGCGCTCGACCTACGTGGGCAGCGAAAGCTTCATCAGCCTGGTCGACAGCCAGCAGGCGCCCTACCGCCACGACCTGCGCCAGCTGGGCCTGACGGCCTTGTGCACCAACCGCGACCTGCCGCTGTTCATGCGCCTGGGCGGTGCCAGTGACTTCACCCTGGCCGACAGCGCGCCGGTGCAAGCCATTCGCTGCCTGGCCGGGCCCAGCCGCCCCCGCGCCAGCCATGCCCACGACAACAAGGCCTGGCGCCTGATCAGCCAGTTGTCGCTCAACTACCTGTCGTTGAGCGAGCAAGGCCAGGGCGCCGCCGCCCTGCGCGAACTGCTGCGCCTGTACGGCGATGACCAGGACGCGGCGCTGCAACTGCAGATCGAGGGCCTGCGCGAAGTCAGCAGCAAGCCGTGTACGCGGCGCTTGCCGATGCCGGGGCCGATCGTGTTCGGACGCGGCCTGGAGATCACGCTGGAATTCGATGAAAACGCCTTTCGTGGCACCGGCGTGTTTCTGTTGGGCGCGGTGTTCGAGCGCTTTCTGAGCCGCTACGTGTCGATCAACAGCTTTACCGAAACCGTCCTGCGCAGCACCGAGCGTGGCGAGATCATGCGCTGGAAGGCCCAGCCCGGCCGGCGGCCGACGCTGTGAGTACGCTTGATGCCATGCACGACCAGCCCTGGGAGTACGACTTCTTCCAGGCGCTGCGACGTATCGAGTGCGAACACCCCGAGCTGCCGCGCTTTGGCCATTCGCTGCGCCTGGGCGATGACCCGGTGCGCCTCGGCCAGCGCCAGGACAGTGCCTTTGCGCCCTCCACGCTCGCCAGCGTGCAGCCGGGCGACGACGACAACGCGGCGCGCCTGGAGCAGTTCTTTTTTGGTCTGGGCGGACCCAACGGGCCGCTGCCGCTGCACCTGACCGAATACGTGCGCGAGCGCCAGCGCAACCACGCCGACAGCACCAGCAAGCGCTTCCTGGATGTGTTTCACCATCGCCTGCTGAGCCTGTTCTACCGCGCGTGGGCCGAGGCCCGGCCGACCGTCAGCCATGACCGCGCCGATGACGATTACTGGTCCGGGCGCCTGGCGGCCCTGTGCGGGCGCGGCCTGCCCGGCCAGCTGGAACAGGGCGAACTGCCCGGCACCGCCAAGCTGCACTACAGCGGCCACCTGGCCGCGCAGACCCGTTACCCGGATGGCCTGAAAGCGATCCTGGGCGAGTACTTCGGCCTGCCGGTGCACATCGAGGAATACGTTGGCCAATGGCTGGAACTGCCCGAGCGCAGTCGCGTGAGCGTCAGTGCCAACCGGCTGGGCGTCGACCTGTGCCTGGGCCGGCATGTCTGGGACCGCCAGCATAAATTTCGCATTCGCCTGGGACCGCTCACGCTTGAGCAGTACATGGGCATGCTTCCCGGTGGCCAGCCGTTTCGCGAGCTGGTGGCCTGGGTCGCCGAGTACCTGGGCTTTGAACTGGACTGGGACCTGAACCTGGTGCTGAAGCAACCACAGGTACCACGCCTGCAACTCAACGGGCGCCAGCGGCTGGGTTTCAACACCTGGCTGGGGCACCGCAACAAAGATGCCGACGAACTGATCCTGGCCCGGCACTACGCCGATCAGGCTGGCGATACCCGACAGCCCGGTTCGACCCCCACTTCAAGGAACCTGTCAGATGAGTGAAATCAGTCGCGCCGCGTTGTTCGGCAAACTCAACAGCGTGGCCTACAAGGCCATCGAAGCGGCCACGGTGTTCTGCAAGTTGCGCGGCAACCCGTATGTGGAGCTGTCGCACTGGCTGCACCAGTTGCTGCAGCTGCAGGACTCGGACCTGCACCGCATCATCCGCCAGTTCAACGTGGAGCCGGCACGCCTGGCCAGCGACCTGACCGAGGCGCTGGATCGCCTGCCCCGTGGCTCGACCTCGATCACCGACCTGTCGTCGCATGTCGAAGAAGCCGTGGAGCGCGGCTGGGTGTACGGCAGCCTGATGTTCGGTGAAAGCCAGGTGCGCACCGGCTACCTGCTGATCGGCATTCTCAAGACCCCGAGTTTGCGCAATGCCCTGCTGGGCTTGTCGGCCGAGTTCGGCAAGCTGAAGATCGAAAGCCTGACCGAGCGCTTCGACGAGTACGTCGGTGATTCACCGGAAAACGCCCTGCGCGCCAGCGACGGCTTCAATGCCGGCGCCGTGCCCGGCGAAGCCAGCGGCGCCATGGCGCCCAGTGCGCTGGGCAAGCAGGAAGCGCTGAACAAGTACACCATCGACCTGACCGCCCAGGCGCGCAACGGCGAGCTGGACCCGATTGTCGGCCGCGACGAAGAGATCCGCCAACTGGTGGACATCCTCATGCGCCGCCGGCAGAACAACCCGATCCTCACCGGCGAAGCCGGCGTGGGCAAGACCGCCGTGGTCGAAGGCTTTGCCCTGCGCATCGTCGCCGGCGACGTGCCGCCGGCGCTCAAGGACGTCGAGCTGCGCAGCCTGGACGTCGGCCTGTTGCAGGCCGGCGCCAGCATGAAGGGCGAGTTCGAACAGCGCCTGCGCCAGGTCATCGAGGACGTCCAGGCCTCGCCCAGGCCGATCATCCTGTTTATCGACGAAGCCCACACGCTGGTCGGTGCCGGCGGTGCGGCAGGCACCGGTGACGCGGCCAACCTGCTCAAGCCGGCGCTGGCCCGCGGCAGCCTGCGCACCGTGGCGGCCACCACTTGGGCCGAGTACAAGAAGCACATCGAGAAGGACCCGGCGCTGACCCGGCGCTTCCAGGTCGTGCAAGTGGCCGAGCCGTCCGAAGACAAGGCGCTGCTGATGATGCGCGGCGTGGCCTCGACCATGGAGCAGCACCATCAGGTGCAGGTGCTCGATGAAGCGCTGGAAGCCTCGGTCAAGCTCTCGCACCGCTACATTCCGGCGCGCCAGTTGCCCGACAAGTCGGTCAGCCTGCTGGACACTGCCTGTGCCCGGGTTGCCATCAGCCTGCATGCGGTGCCGGCCGAGGTTGACGACAGCCGGCGGCGCATCGAAGCGCTGCAGACCGAATTGCAGATCATCGCCCGCGAGCACGCCATCGGCGTGCACACCGGCAGCCGACAGGGCCAGGCCCAGGCGCTGCTGGACGCCGAGCAGGAACGCCTGACCGGGCTGGAAGTGCGCTGGGCCGATGAAAAAACCCTGGTGGACGAACTGCTCAAGCTGCGCGCGCAACTGCGCGACAGCGTGGGAGTGGTCGACAGCGATGTGACCGCCGCGGCCGCCGGCGACAGCGGCCATGAACTGCGCATCCGGCTGGTCGAGTTACAGCAGCAATTGAGCGCACTGCAAGGCGAAACGCCGCTCATCCTGCCCACCGTGGACTATCAGGCGGTGGCCTCGGTGGTCGCCGACTGGACCGGGATTCCGGTGGGGCGCATGGCCCGCAACGAACTGGAAACCGTGCTCAAGCTGGACCAGCACCTGAGCAAGCGCATCATCGGCCAGGACCATGCCTTGCAGATGATCGCCAAGCGCATCCAGACCTCGCGCGCCGGGCTTGATAACCCGAGCAAGCCGATCGGCGTGTTCATGCTGGCCGGCACCTCCGGGGTGGGCAAGACCGAAACCGCGCTGGCGCTGGCCGAGGCGCTGTATGGCGGCGAGCAGAACGTCATCACCATCAACATGAGCGAGTTCCAGGAAGCGCACACGGTCTCGACTCTCAAGGGCGCGCCACCCGGTTATGTCGGCTACGGCGAAGGCGGCGTGCTGACCGAGGCAGTCCGGCGCAAGCCCTACAGTGTGGTGTTGCTCGACGAGGTGGAGAAGGCCCACCCGGATGTGCACGAGATGTTCTTCCAGGTGTTCGACAAGGGCGTAATGGAAGACGGCGAAGGCCGGGTGATCGACTTCAAGAACACCCTGATCCTGCTGACCACCAACGCCGGCACCGATCTGATTGCGCGTGTGTGCCAGGACCCGGCCAACGTGCCTGACCCTGAGGAAATCGCCAAGGCCCTGCGCGGCCCGCTGCTGGAGATTTTCCCGCCGGCCCTGCTCGGCCGCCTGGTGACCATCCCGTACTACCCGCTCAGCGACACGATGCTCAAGGCGATTACCGACCTGCAACTGGGACGGATCAAGAAGCGCGTGGAAAGCACCCACAAGGTGGCCTTCGATTACGATGCCGAGGTGATCGACCTGATCGTCTCGCGCTGCACCGAAACCGAAAGCGGCGGACGGATGATCGATGCGATCCTGACCAACACCCTGTTGCCGGACATGAGCCGCGAGTTCCTGACCCGTATGCTCGAAGGCAAACCCCTGGCCGGCGTACGCATCCGCCAGCAGGACGGACAATTGCACTATGAATTCGATGACGCGCCGGCATGATCTGTTGTATCCCGGCATGACCCGTTGTAGGAGCGCGCTTGCCCGCGACCGGCTGCGTTAGCAGTCGTAAATTTGTGGCGTTTCGCAGATTTACAGTCGTAAATTTTCAGCGTCTACACAATTTTTGCGAGCGCTGCGCACTCGGTCGCGGGCAAGCGCGCTCCTACACAGCGTCATTTGCACAGCAACAGCGTTCGTGTATAGCCGATGAATTTCGCATGACGAGATAACCCATGAATTTCCAGCAACTCACACGCATGGCGCAGATCACCAGCCCCCTGGGGCCGGATGTGCTGTTGCTCAAGGATATGGGCGGCGGCGATGAGCTGGGGCGGCTGTTCAACTATGAACTGCAGCTGACCTCCACCGACGGCGCCCTGGACCTCAACCAGTTGCTCGGCAAGCCGATGTGCCTGTCGTTGCAACTGACCGGCGGCGCCCAGCGGCATTTCCACGGCATCGTCGCGCGCTGCAGCCAGAACGTCGACCGTGGCCAGTTCGCCAGCTACCAGGTGACCCTGCGGCCGTGGCTATGGCTGCTCAGCCGCACCTCGGACTGCCGGATCTTCCAGCACCAGAGCGTGCCGCAGATCATCAAGCAGGTGTTTCGCGACCTGGGCTTTTCCGATTTCGAAGATGCGCTCAGCCGCCCCTACCGGGAGTGGGAATACTGCGTGCAGTACCGCGAGACCAGCCTGGATTTCGTCAGCCGGCTGATGGAGCACGAAGGCATCTACTACTTTTTCCGCCATGAAAAAGACCGCCACGTGCTGGTGCTGGCCGACGCCTATGGCGCACACCAGACCGCACCGGGCTACGAGTCGGTGCCGTACTACCCGCCTGACGGCCAGCACCGCGAGCGTGATCACTTCAACGACTGGCGCCTGGCCCAGGAAGTGCAGCCAGGTTCGCTGGAGCTCAACGACTATGACTTCCAGCGCCCCAGTGCGCGCCTGGAAGTGCGCTCGAGCATGCCGCGCCCGCACACTGCCGGCGACTACCCGCTGTACGACTACCCTGGCGCCTACGAGCAGAACCAGGACGGCGAGCATTACGCCCGCACGCGCCTGGAAGCCCTGCAAAGCCTGCACGAGCGCATCGAGCTGAGCGGCAACGCCCGGGGCGTGAGCGCCGGCCATCTGTTCAGCCTGACCGGCTTCGGCCGCCAGGACCAGAACCGCGAATACCTGATTGTCGCGGCGCGCTACTACGTGGCCCAGGAGAGTCTGGAAACCGGCGGTGGCGGCGGCCTGCAGTTCGAGGTCGGGCTGACCTGCATCGACGCCCAGCAAAGCTTCAAGCCGCTGGCCAGCACCCTCAAGCCGCAGGTCATGGGCCCGCAGACCGCGCGCGTGGTGGGCCCGGCCGGCGAAGAGATCTGGACCGACCAATACGGTCGGGTCAAGGTGCACTTCTACTGGGACCGGCACGACCAGTCCAACGAGAACAGCTCGTGCTGGATTCGCGTGTCGCAGTCCTGGGCCGGCAAGAACTGGGGCTCGATGCAGGTGCCGCGCATCGGTCAGGAAGTGATTGTCAGCTTTCTCGAAGGCGACCCCGACCGGCCGATCATCACCGGGCGGGTGTACAACGCCGAGCAGACCGTGCCCTACGACCTGCCGGCCAACGCGACCCAGAGCGGCATGAAGAGTCGCTCGAGCAAGGGCGGCACGCCGGCCAACTTCAACGAAATCCGCATGGAGGACAAGAAGGGCCAGGAGCAGCTGTTCATTCATGCCGAGCGCAACCAGGACATCGAGGTCGAGAACGACGAGAGCCACTGGGTGGGCAACAACCGCACCAAGGTGGTGGACCACACCGAGACGGTGACCATCGGCGTCGACCGCATCCGTGCGGTGGCGCATGACGACCTGTTGCTGGTGGGCAATACCAAGACCGATGCCATCAGCCGCAGCTACCTGATCGAGGTCGGCGAAAACCTGCGCCTGGTGTGCGGCAAAAGCGTGCTGGAGCTCAACGCCAGCGGGCAGATCAACCTGACCGGGGTGAACATCAGCGTCTACGCCAGCGGCACCGCGACGATCAACACCGGCGACATCCTGCACCTGAACAACGGCTCCGGCGCCGGCACCGAACCCAAGGGCCAGGGCGTCAAGGGCGAGATCGACGCGGCGGTGAAGCAAATATTTCCCAAGACCTGAAGCCAGTGCCTGGGCCCTGTAGGAGCGCGCTCTGCCCGCGACCGAGTGCGTAGCGCTCGCAAAAATTGTGTAGACGCTGAAAATTTACGACTGCTAACGCAGCCGGTCGCGGGCAAGCGCGCTCCTACGCGCGTCATTTGTGTAAACCAGACGGAATCGTTTTTATGACTTACCGCCTCAATGAATTCAGTTTCGCCCTGCCCGACACCCAGGTGCAGGATGCAACCATCAACATCCTTAAGTTCGGCGAGCTGGGCACGTCGTTGATCGTCAGCCGCAGTGTGCTGGCCGACGGCGAGACGCTGCACAGCAACTTTGCCGCGCAACTGGAGCGCCTGGGCCAGCAGGTGCAGGACCTGCGCCACGAGCCGGTGCAGACGCTGCACGTGGGCCTGAACCAGGAAATCGAAGCCATCGAGCTGCGCAGCCAGTTCAGCAAGGGCAACGAGAAGATCTGGCAATTCCAGCTGGCGCTGGTGCTGCCCGACACCCGGCGCATGCTGGCGCTCAGCTACGTCAAGGCCCAGCCACTGGGAGCGGCGGAAGCCGCGCATTGGGCGGGCATCAAGCAGTCACTGAGCTTCAACACGGTGATCTGAACCTGGACGGGGTGAATGTGATGGACCGCAGGCATGTCTGACGCCATCTGGGCCGCCCGCCTGGGCGATGGCCTTGAACACACCTCGATGCTGGCCGACATTGTCGGCGGCGTGCTGGAGGTGGCCGCCCATGTGGCGATCGGCGCACTGGCCACCGCCGCCGTGGCCGCCGCCGCCGGCATTACCGTCGCCACCGGCGGGCTGGGCGCGTGCCTGCTGGGGGCGGTGGTCGGGCTGGTGGTGGGCGTGGTCATGGCCAAGACCGGTGCCGACACCGGTCTGTCGCGATTATGCGAGGGCATCGGCAACAGCCTGTTTCCCCCGACCATTCAGGCCACCATCAGCACCGGCTCGCTCGACACCCTGACCAATAACCGCCCGGCCGCCCGTGCCGCCGGCTGGGTGCCGCCGGGTGTGCAGCTTGTCGAACAGGAAGGCGAGGCCCCCGAGGCCAGCTACCTCGATATGGCCGGTGAGTTCTTTTCGCAGATGTGGCGCCCCACCGTCGCCACCCCGGCCCCCGGTGCCGAACCGCTGCCCGAGGACCTGGTGCTCTGCGCCAAGCACCCGCCCATGCCGCCGCAGTTTCTCGCCGAAGGCTCGGATAAGGTGTCCATCAACGGCCAGCCAGCGGTGCGCAGCGGCGACCGCAGCACCTGCGAGGCGGTGGTGGTGTCGGCCGGGCCCATTTCGTCGAACGTGCGCATCGGTGGTGGCACGCTGACCGTGCGTGAGATTCGCAGCGGCAAGACCCCCGGCGTGGGCCTGGCGGTGACCGTGCTGCTGATGCTCAAGGGCGGCAAGGGCAAGTTTCTCAGCAACCTGCCGTGCATGGCGCTGGGCCTGGCCAACAGCTACGTGATGGGCCAGGCCACCCAGGCCATCGTCAATGCCACCAGCGCCTCGCCCAACCCGGTGCATGCCGCCACCGGGGCCAAGGTGCTCAGCGGCCAGGACGAGCTGGATTTCGTCCTGCCCGGCATCCTGCCCATCGACTGGCAGCGCTTCTACAACAGCCGCGATGAGCGGCGCGACGGGCTGTTCGGCGCCGGCTGGAGCGTGGCCTATGAAGTCGGCGTGCAGGTCGAGGCGCACCCTGAGGGCGGCGAACGGCTGGTGTATACCGATGAACAGGGCCGGCGCATCGACATGGGCACTGTCCCCTTGGGCGGAGCGGTGTTCAGCGCCGGCGAAGGCCTGGTGGTGCGTCGCCATGCCCGTGGCACGCTGCTGATCGAGAGCGAAGACGGCCTGTACCGGCTGTTCGAGCCCAGTCCGCTGGAGGCCACTTGTTTGCGCCTGAGCCAGTTGGGAGATCGCAACGATAACCGCATTTTCATCGACTACGACGAACTGGGCCGGATAAGCGGCCTGCGCGACACCTTCGACGACGTGCGCCTGGCGCTGGTGTACTGCGCGCAATGGCCGCGCCGGCTCAGCCATGTCGAGCGCCTCTACCCGGACGCGCCACCCTTGGTGCTGGCCCGTTATGCCTTCGATGACCTGGGACAACTGGCCGAGGTGTGCGATGCCACCGGCCGGGTGCAACGGCGTTTCTGCTACGACGACGGCCTGCGCATGGTCGAGCACCAGTTGCCCACCGGCCTGCGCTGCTTCTACGCCTGGGCGCACGTCGAGGACCTTGAATGGCGCGTGACGCGGCACTGGACCGACGAGGGTGAGGACTACGCGTTCGACTATGACCTGGCGGCCGGTACCACCACCATTCGCGACAGCCTGAACCGCATCAGCCGGCGGCGCTGGAACGCCCAGCACCAGATCGTCGAGTCCGTCGATCCGCTGGGCCACACCTGGCATTTCGAGTGGAATGACGAGCGCCAGTGGCTGGGCGCCACCGACCCGCAGGGCGGTCAATGGCAGTTCAGCTACGACGAGGCCGGCAACCTGACCACCACCAGCGACCCGCTGGGGCAGACCGAGTCGACCGCGTGGCTGGAGCACTGGTCGCTGCCACAGAGCGACACCGACAAGGCCGGCGGCCAGTGGCAGTATCGCTACGACGCGCGCGGTAACTGCATCCGCGAGACCGATCCGCTGGGACAGGTAACCCGCTACCGCTACGACAGCCAGGGCCAGGTGGTGGAGATCACCGACGCGGCCGGCCGGCACAAGCACCTGCGCTGGAACGCGACCGGCCAGTTGCTGCAATACACCGACTGCACAGGCTACAGCACCGATTACGTCTACGACCACCACGGCTACCTGCGCAGCATCACCGACGCCCTGGGCGAACAGACGCTGTTCGAACACGACGCCCAGGGCCGCCTGCTGCGCAGCGAGCTGCCCGATGGCCGGGTGGAGCAGTTCCAGCGCGATGCCAGCGGCCTGCTGACCGTCTACATCGACCCGGCCGGCCACGCCACCCGCTATGGCTACAACCGTCGTGGCCAGGTGCAGCAGCGGCTCGACCCGCTCGGGCATCGGGTGCGGTTCGAGTACGACACCTATGGCCGCCTGCAGGCGCTGAGCAACGAGAACGACGAACGCTACCGCTTTGCCTGGGATGCCGCCGACCGCCTGGTCGAGCAGCAGGACCTGGACCGCAGCGCCCAACGCTACACCTATGACGCACAAGACAACCTGATCGGCCTGGTGCACCTGCCGGCCGCGCATGGCAATGGCTTGGCCTTGATGCCCGAGCAGCCGCTGCCGGCGCTTGAGCAGCACTTCGAACGCGACGCCCTGGGCCGGCTGGTGGCCAAGACCACGGCCGATGGCCTGACCGCCTACCGCTACACCCCGCTGGACCTGCTCGCGGGGGTGGACTTCACCGGCCTTGACGGCCAGGTGCAGCAATTGGGCTTTGTCTACGATGCCCTGGGGCAGATGCGCGAGCAGCACAGCCGCGACGGCACCTTGCAGCATGAGTACGACGAACTGGGCAACCTGATCCGTACCGGCCTGCCCGACGGGCGCTGGCTCAACCAGCTGTACTACGGCAGCGGCCATTTGCACCAGGTCAACCTCAACGGCCAGGTGATCTGCGACTTCGAACGTGACCGCCTGCACCGCGAAGTGCTGCGCACCCAAGGGCAGGTCAGCACCCGCAGCCAGTACGACCGCGCCGGCCGCCTGCGCGCACGACTGCGCCGGCCGACCCAGCAGCCGCCGCAACTGCCGGCCCAGGCTGAAAAGCAATACGACTTCGACCCGGCCGACAACCTGGTCGGGCGCCTGCAGCGTGATCGCGCCACGCGCCAGGACCGCCGCGACCTGTTGCAATACGATGCCAGCGGCCGCATCGTCGCCGGCCACGACAGCCTGACCGGGCACAGCGAAACCTTCACTTGGGACGCCGCCGCCAACCTGCTCGACCGCCCGCTGGATGGCGCGGCGTATGTGCGGCACAACCAGGTGCTGACCTACCAGGACAAGCGCTACCGCTACGACGCCTTCGGCCGCACCGTGGAAAAACGCAGCACTCGCCACGGCGTGCAGCGCTTCGCCTACGACGCCGAGCACCGGCTGATCGAAGTGAGCCACGACAATGGCCACCGGCTGCGCATGCACTACGACCCGCTGGGCCGACGCATCGCCAAGACCGAACACGACCGCCACGGCCAGTTGTTGAGCGAAACCCGCTTTATTTGGGACGGCCTGCGCCTGCTGCAGGAATGCCGCAACGGCCTGCAAAGCCTCTACGTCTACCGCGAAGACAGCTACGAACCCCTGGCCCGTGTCGATGGCAGCGGCGAACAGCAGCGCATCCGCTACTACCACAACGACCTCAACGGCCTGCCCGAACAGCTCACCGACCACGACGGCCAGATCGTGTGGCAGGCGCAGTACCAGGTGTGGGGCAACACCCTGCGCGAAGTGCGCGAGCCTTGGTACGTCGAAGAACAGAACCTGCGCTTCCAAGGCCAGTACCTGGACCGGGAAACCGGCCTGCACTACAACACTTTCAGGTTCTACGACCCGGACATCGGACGCTTCACCACGCCCGACCCGATCGGGTTGGCGGGTGGGATCAACCTGTACCAGTACGCGCCGAATCCGCTGGGGTGGGTGGACCCGTGGGGGTGGAGTTGTGCCAGTTTCAAACGCTGGAAACGAGGTGATGCCATTGATAAACCGCTGCCAAGTGGTAAAGCGCCTGCCTGGGATGTCGTCAGATCCCGATACTGGAAAAATCGTTACGAAGCGACCAAGAATACAACTGAGTTCAGTCCGGCTAACAGAGCGCGAATGCAGCGAGGCTCAGCACCGCTGGACAAAAACGGGAATTCAATGGAGCTTCATCACCACAATCCACAACGGTTTGGCGGAAGAGACGTGAACAACCCTCGCAACCTTCGTGAGGTCACACGAGAGCAGCATGCCGCACTTGATGAGTTCAGACATTTATGAAAAACACCATGCCCTCTTTGCAGATTGTACGCGCGTTCGTAGAAGCCACAATAACGCCCGCAGCGTTCGAGAAACAGCTACTGGAAAACGCCGCGTTATCAACGGAATTGCAAGTGCCTTTTCGCCTCCCGGAATACATCGAAGCACCTGATGTTTATACCTTCGCCCTTGAACAGGACTACACGAATCTGGAGTCAATCTTCAACACTCAAGTCCTGCTGTCCGGGTTCTTGAACAGCCGCTCTGTCGAGCATGAACGCAGCCAGAAGTATGAGGATTTATTCAATCTGCTGCTCAGCGTCCAGCCAAAATGGCTGAGCCTGTCGGCTGATTATCTATCGACCCTTCTGGACAGTGCGCCGTCGCAAAAGCCCAAGGCGCTACAGGCCTGGCTCAAAGACAGGATCAAACATGAATTTCGCTACCTGAAAACACCGCCCAAGTGGCTACAGGCGCCTGCCTGGCCGATTGACCAGGGCAAACCCCTGGTGTTTGTCGGGCAACTGGATGTCAGCGGGCTGAGTCATGACACCTCACAGGCCTACGTTTTTTTCAACGCGCATGACCACTCTTATCTCACCCTTCAACAGTCGTGCTGATGGGGCCGGGCTGATCGCCTGCCTTGACGAAAAAAGCGATTGAAATACAAGGAGGGAACCCCGTGTAAAAGCCGCAGACCAAAGGCACACTCAAACCGGATGAACGCCTTATGAACACCCTTGAACGTGCACGCTGCCAAGTGTGCAGGCACGTCTTCAACCTTGACGAACAACAGCAGGTATTCGTTAAGGCAATGAAGGATAAAGGGCAGCCTTTCATGATGATCGAGTGCCCTTATTGCGGCACGTCTACGCAGTATGTGGACAGTCGCGACATTCAGGTGTCGCCGCAGGAGCAATCGGGTGCCTACCGGTGCCCTGTTGCGCAGTGTTCCGGGTGGGTCGAGTGGATTGCTGATACGCCTGCCTTTCTGGGTTGCGGCGAGTGCGGCAGCCAGTGGTATCACGAAGCGGCTCTACAACGTGAGATCAGCCAAATAGTTGCCCGCTACGCCTACCGGGCGGCCTGCTATGAAAAAACGCACACAGCATGGGCACCGGCGCCGCTGGAGCAGCATCCTGAAGATTACGAAGCCAGGGTCGAACAGGAAGCGATGGACACGGGAACCGAACAGGTACGAGGTTGAACGATGGCGCTGGATATCATGATTCGTAAAACCGACGGCACCACGTCGAGGGCCGAATTCCCGGAGGGTCTTCATCAAGCCCTGTTCAGGAACGACGTGAGGATCAGGAAAACATCCATTCTTTATCATTTGAAGGACTATTACCTGACCGACTGTTCATTCAGGAACGACGAGATTCTCAGGCTTGTGACGGCGCTCGAATCAGAGAAAACCCGCCTGCCTGCAGAGCATGCCCAGGCGCTGGAGAATGTGCTGGCTCTGCTTGGCGACGTTGATCTGGCAGAGATTTCATTCGCCGGTGACTAGGGGCTGTTGCGCAATCGCAACGCCCCCTCATTGCCCAATCACCCGGACCCGGAAAATCATGTTCGCCGACGACAAGCTCGCCTTCCAGACCGCCCTGAACAGCATGCTCAAGACCCTGAAATGCTCGGCGCTGCCCATGAGTGCTTCCAAATTCCACCTGAAGTTTCGCCTGAACAAGGTCGTGGTGGCCGAGCTGTATTTTCTCTATTCGATCAACTCGCGGGCCTATTACTTGAGTGGCATGGTCACAGGTGGTCCGGTGTTCGAGCGCATGCAAGGCATCAGCCCGCCCTACCGCAGCAACCTGAATGCGGGCAACCCGGGGTGTTTTTCTTTCTGCACCAGCGGCAGGCAGGACAAGAAATTCAGTCCGCGCATCGATGGTGTGATTCCCATCCCGCCGGCCAGTGCCACGGCGCAGGTGTGCGAGCACATCAAGGGCGTGCTGGAAAACCACTACATCCCGCTGATCACCGGGTGCATTTTTCCGGATGAGTCCACCCTGGCCCATGTGCTGGAGGCGCCGGGGGATTACAGCTACCCCGCCGTGTTCATTCATTGTGCTGCCGTGTGCAATCCGGACCTGCTGGCCTCAGGGCTGATGGAAACCCTCAGGACGCGCCGGGCGATTGTCAAAAACAAGGCGTTCGACCTTGCCCTGCTGCAAGGTTAAGAGGGTGTGTAGGAGCGCGCTTGCCGGAATGCCGGACCACCGCGACCGGCTGCGTTAGCAGTCGTAAATTTTCAGCGTCTACACAATTTTTGCGAGCGCTGCGCACTCGGTCGCGGGCAAGCGCGCTCCTACAAGCGGTGAATTCATATCCTGAAAAATCAGTAGGTTATTTTGTGTTTGAGGAGAACCACGTTCTGTTTCCGGCAGTCAAAAAGCGGCGACCTGGCGTGGTAAATCAGGTGCAATACCCCGACTTGCGGTAAGGTGCCGCGACTTCTACAGCCACACTCAGCCTGCCAGAATGGATGGCCACTCAATTGGCTCGATCTCGACGTTTCAGCCTGCTGGACCTGTACCGCCTTCATCGCCGGCAAGCCGCCGTCCACACCGCTTGCAGCGCGTTGATGAGCTGCCGGCATGTCTGACGCGATCTGGGCCGCCCGGCTGGGGGATGGACTCGAACACACCTCGATGCTGGCCGACATTGTCGGCGGCGTGCTGGAGGTGGCCGCCAGCGTAGCGATTGGCGCACTGGCCACCGCAGCGGTGGTCGCCGCCACCGGGATCACGGTCGCCACCGGCGGGCTGGGCGCCTGCCTGCTGGGGGCGGTGGTCGGGCTGGTGGTCGGCGTGGTCATGGCCAAGACCGGTGCCGACACCGGGCTGTCGCGATTATGCGAGGGCATCGGCAACAGCCTGTTCCCGCCCACCGTCCAGGCCACCATCAGCACCGGCTCGCTCGACACCCTGACCAACAGCCGTCCGGCCGCACGCGCCGCCGGCTGGGTGCCGCCCGGTGCAGCGCCCAGTGACCAGGAAGGCTCGGACGACGCCGAAGCCAGTTACCTCGACATCGCCAAGGGCTTCTTTTCGCAGATGTGGCGGCCTACGGTGGCCATGCCGGCACCAGGGGCGCAGCCGCTGCCCGAGGACCTGGTGCTGTGCGCCAAGCACCCGCCGATGCCGCCGCAATACCTGGCCGAAGGCTCGGACAAGGTCACCATCAACAGCCAGCCGGCGGTGCGCAGCGGCGACCGCAGCACCTGCGAGGCGGTGGTGGTGTCGTCCGGGCCGATTTCGTCGAATGTGCGCATCGGCGGCGGCACGCTGACTGTGCGCGAGATTCGCAGCGGCAAGACCCCGGGCGTGGGCCTGGCGGTGACCGCACTGTTGATGCTCAAGGGCAGCAAGGGCAAGTTCCTCAGCAACCTGCCGTGCATGCTGCTCGGGGGCGTCAATGCCTTTGTCGTCGGCCAGGCCACCAATGCCCTCACCCAGGCCATTGTCGGTTCGCCCAACCCGGTGCATGCGCCCACTGGCGCCAAGGTGCTGGGCGAGGCGATGGAGCTGGACTTTGTTGTGCCGGCCTTGCTGCCCATCGACTGGCAGCGCGTCTACAACAGCCGTGACGAGCGCCGCGATGGCCTGTTCGGCGCCGGCTGGAGCGTGGGCTGGGAAGTGAGCGTGACGCTTGAAGCGCATGCCGACGGCGGTGAGTCGCTGCTGTATGTCGACGAACAGGGCCGGCGCATCGACATGGGCAGCATCCCCTTGGGTGGCGCGGTATTCAGTGCCGGCGAAGGCCTGGTCGTACGCCGGCACAGCAATGGCCAGTTGCTGATCGAGAGCGACGACGGCCTGTACCGTCTGTTCGAGCCCAGCCCCCACGACACCCGGCACCTGCGCCTGACCCAACAGGGCGACCGCAACGACAATCGCATCTACCTGGTGTACGACGAGCACGGCCGCCTGCAGCGCCTGCACGACGACGATAACGCGGTGCAGGTCGAACTGGGCTACAGCGCGCAATGGCCACAACGGGTCAGCCATATCGAGCGTCTGCATCCGGACGGCCTGCGCGATATGCTCAGCCGCTATGCCTACGATGCGGCCGGCGACCTGAGCGAAGTGCGTGACGCCGAGGATCAGGTACGCCGGCGCTTTGCCTATGACGCCGGGCGGCGCATGGTCGAGCATCAGTTGCCGTCCGGGTTGCGCTGTTTCTATGCCTGGGCACTGGTCGAGGATCGCGAATGGCGGGTGGTGCGGCACTGGACCGATGACGGCGACGAGTATGCTTTCGACTACGACCTGGAGGCCGGGCGCACCACCGTGCGCGATGGCCTGGGCCGCACCAGCGAGCGCCGGTGGAACGCCCGGCATCAGGTCACTGAATACCGCGACAACCTTGGCCAGACCTGGTGCTTCGAGTGGGACGACGAGCGCCAGTTGCTTGGGGCCATCGATCCACAGGGCGGGCAGTACCGCTTCGATTACGACGAGTCTGGCAACCTCAGCGCCAGCCTCGACCCGCTGGGCCGGCGCACCACTACAGTGTGGCTGGAGCACTGGGCGCTGCCGCAGGCCGAGACCGATGCGGCCGGCAACACCTGGCAGTTTTACTATGACGCCCGCGGCAACTGCATTCGCGAGACCGATCCGCTTGGCCAGGTGACCCGCTACCGCTACGACGCCCATGGCCAGACCGTTGAGATCATCGATGCCGCCGACAAGCGCCAGCAGTTGCGCTGGAACCGCTTCGGCCAGTTGATCCAGCGCAGCGACTGTTCCGGCTACCCCACCGACTACGCTTACGACCGGCACGGCAACCTGACCTGCATCACCGATGCGCTGGGCGAACGCTCGTTGTATCAGCACGATGCCCAGGGCCGGCTGTTGGCGCACGAGTTGCCTGACGGACGCCGCGAGCAGTACCTGCGCGACGCCCACGGCCAGTTGATCGGCCATACCGATGCGGCCGGGCACACCACCCGCTACCGCTATGACCGCCGTGGCCAGGTGCGCCAGCGCATCGATGCCCAGGGCCGGCAGGTGCAGTTCGAATACGACGCTTATGCGCGGCTGCTGGCGCTGAGCAATGAAAACGGCGAGCGCTACCGCTTTGCCTGGGACGCCGGCGACCGGCTGGTCGAGCAACAGGGCCTTGATGGCGGACGTCGTCGCTATGCCTATGACGCCCGCGACCAGTTGACCCGTGTCGAGCACCTGCCGGCGCCGCTGGCCACCGCCGTGGCGACCCTGGTCGAGCCGCCCGCAGCGCCCATCATCCACGAGTTGCAGCACGATGCCGCCGGCCGCCTGACGACCAAGATCACCGGCAACGGGCGCACCGACTACCAGTACGACGCGCTGGATAACCTGACGGCGGTGAGTTTCACCGACCCGGCTGGCGAGCGGCAGCAACTGGACTTTGCCTATGACGCCCTGGGCCAGTTGCGCGAAGAACGCAGTGCGGCCGGGCGCCTGGCGCATCGTCACGATGAGCTGGGCAACCTGGTGCAGACCTGCCTGCCTGACGGGCGCTGGCTCAACCGCTTGTATTACGGCAGCGGGCATTTGCACCAGTTGAACCTCGACGGCCGGGTGATCAGCGATTTCGAGCGCGACCGCCTGCACCGCGAAGTGCTGCGCACCCAGGGGCAGATCAGCACCCGCAGCCAGTACGACCGCAGTGGCCGGCTGCGCAGCCGCTTGCGCCGACCGACCGGCCAGCCGGCGGCCTTGCCGGGGCTGGGCGAGACCGACTATCAGTTCGACCAGATCGATAACCTGGTGGCTCGTATCCGGCGCGATCGCCAGCCGCCCGGCGACGGTCGCCAACTGCTGGGCCATGACAGCACCGGGCGCATCATCGCCAGCCAGGACAGCCTGACCGGCCAGAGCGAAACCTTCGCCTACGACGCCGCCGCCAACCTGCTCGACGGGCCGCAAAACGGCGGCCTGGTGCGGCATAACAGGCTGCTGGTGTGGCAGGACAAGCGCTACTGCTATGACGGCTTTGGCCGGCTGATCGAAAAGCGCAGCACCCGCCACGGCGTGCAACGCTTTGCCTACGACGCCGAACACCGCCTGATCGAGGTGCGCAACGCCAACGGTCATCGCGTGTGCATGCAGTACGACCCGCTGGGCCGACGCATCGCCAAGGTCGAGCGGCACGCCAGCGGCCTGGTGCTGGGCGAGACCCGTTTTGTCTGGGACGGCATGCGCCTGTTGCAGGAGCACAAGAACCACCTGACCAGCCTGTACCTTTATACCCAGGGCAGTTTCGAGCCGCTGGCGCGGGTCGATGGCAGCGGCAGCCAGCAACAGGTGCGCTACTACCACAACGACCTCAACGGCCTGCCCGAACAACTGACCGACAGCGACGGCCAGCCGGTGTGGCAGGCGCAATACCAGGTGTGGGGCAATACCGTGCGCGAGAGTCGCGCCGCCCATTATGTCGAAGAGCAGAACCTGCGCTTTCAGGGTCAGTACCTGGACCGCGAGACCGGGCTGCACTACAACACCCTGCGCTTTTTCGACCCGGACATCGGCCGCTTCACCACCCCCGACCCGATCGGCCTGGCCGGCGGCCTGAACCTGTATGCCTATGCGCCCACCCCGTTGGTATGGGCCGACCCGCTGGGCCTGAGCAAGTGTGGTACCGCCAGCGGCAAGCGCCCGCCGGGGCCTGTGCATGACCAGCGCACCACCGACAGCTTTACCGGTGGCGTGTACAAGAACCGGCAGTTGACGCGTAATGAGCGCTACTACAAGTACCATGGCGTGGATAACCGCACCGGGCGCAAGGTGTCGTGGCTGGCCAACAAGAAATTCGGCACCGAAGACCAGTTGCGCAAGGACCTGGCCATCGACCGGGCCTGGAACATCAAGATCACCAAGGTTTCGGAGTTCGAGGTGCCCAAAGGCACCTGGATCAGCGAAGGCACCGCCGCCCCGCAAGGCCCGGGTTATCCCGGTGGTGCATATCAAGGCGTTGTCACCAACCTGCCCCGCGCCTGGGTCATCAACACCAAAGGAGTGCCCTGGTAATGCCCTTGAACGAACTGCTGATTGCCCTGGATAACCTGATCCAGGCGTTGAACAAGGACGGCAAGCCCTCGGCCGAATTCTTTGCCGACCGTGCCGCCGAACTGCGCCAGCCCAACCTGGGCGCCGCCGGGCATCATGAAAGCCTCAAGCGCCTGTCGACCTGCATGGCCATGGCCCAGTACGGCGACTTCTCGCTGGAGCAGGAAGCGCTGCTGGGCCAGGTCGTCGACCTGGCCCATGAGTGCCTGACCACGCCCTGACCGAAAGGCCGGCGGTGCCTGCCGCGCAGCCATCGCCGGCAAGCCGCCTCCCACGGAGATTGATGTCGTTGCTGGAATGAGTGCCCGGCATCAATGTAGTGAGAGTGGCCGGCGATTCGGTTGCCGGTGACAGGGCCAGAAAAACCGCCACGTCTGTTTCGTCTGCAGGCGCCGCCGAGCACAAGAAGATTAATGTTGTCATGAATGTATCCACTTGTTCACGGCAAAACTATATTCAACTACTCATTAAACCTTGACGCAAACTGAATGAAAAATTGACACGTCGACTTTAAATGGCCTGTACGCTTTCCTGCCTGACGGGTGAACGTTCTACAGGTCTTTTTATATGAATCGCTTCTTATGGAAACTTCTTCCAAAGGGCCAGCGCGAGCTGCTGCTCGATCGTCTTCCGGTCATTGACCGGCAGGTCGTCAACAAGACGTTATCCGGCAAACCCCGGTTCCCGGAGGCATTCGACGAGCGCGAATGCGTGTTCATTCATGTGCCCAAGTGCGCCGGCAGCAGCGTGGCCAACGCGCTGTTTGGCGCCAGTCCTACCGGCCATCTGCCGCTGTACTGGTATGAAAAGCAGTTCAAGGAACGCTACCGGCATTACTTCAAGTTCGGCTTTGTGCGCGACCCGTTGCAACGGGCGTTATCGGCCTATCACTACTTGCTCAGATCGCCACCGGGACGGGATCAGGCCGCGTGTGAGCTGGTTCGTAAATACAACAGTTTCGAGGCCTTCGTTGATCATTGGTTGTGTGCAGAAAACATTACCCGGCAGATCCATTTTGCGCCGCAGCATTACTTTCTACAGAACGCCCTGGGCGGTATAGATGTGGACTTCATCGGGCGCCATGAACACTTGGCGGCGGACTTCAAGACGCTGTGCACACACTTGCACCTGAAGGCCGAGCTGCCGCACATCAATCGCTCGGCCGGGGCTGCAGCCAACAATTGCTCGGCGGCCTCGCGACGCAAGGTGCGTGACGTCTATGCCCGCGACTATGAGTTGTTTGGTTATGAATGAGCCGCGTCCGTTGTTGAGCGGCCCGACCTTGATGGTCGACCGCAACATGCGCCAGGCCCTGAAACAGCAACAGGCGTGTTGCATCTGGCTGACCGGGTTGTCGGGGGCCGGCAAGTCGACCCTGGGCAACCGTCTGGACCAGATGCTGCACGCTCATGGCCTGCACAGTTATCTGCTCGATGGCGACCATCTACGCAAGGGCCTGTGCCAGGACCTGGGCATGTCCGATGCCGACCGTCATGAGAACGTGCGGCGCATTGGCGAGGCGGCGCGGTTGATGGTCGATGCCGGGCTGATTGTCATTGTCTCGGCGATTTCGCCCTTTCGCGCCGATCGCGACCGGGTGCGCCAGCAACTGGCGACCGAGGCCTTTATCGAGGTGCATGTCAGCACGCCGCTGGCCGAGTGCGCCCGGCGCGATGCCAAGGGCCTGTACCGTGCCGTGCAGGAGGGACGGATCCGTCACTTCACCGGTATCGACAGCCCTTATGAAGCCCCGCTGGCGCCGGAGTTCGTGATCGACACCTGCCAGGACGATGGCGAAGCCTTGCTTGGCCACTTGTTGCAGCGGGTCGCGCAGGACCGCGCGCAAGGCACTTTGCCTCCTGTCAGAACTGTCAGTAGACGTTTGCCAGCACCCTTGCACACTGTGGGGTTCTGTCGCACGGGCGGTGCTTGAGTGCGCCTGGGAGCCTGTGTGGCCTTACCTGCGGAGGTGCCACCCATGGATGCGCTGAATGTCATCAACATCGGGACCGACAAGGTCAATTCGTTGCTCAATCTGGTTTTACAGTATGCGGCCACCTTTGGCCTGAAGCTGCTGGTCGCTGCCCTGATATGGATTGTCGGGCGCTGGTCGATCGGCATGGTGGTGCGGATGCTGCAACGCTACCTGACCCGACAGCGGTTCGACCCGACGGTGCTGCGCTACCTGGGCTCGTTCGTGACGGTGACCCTGAACATCATCCTGGTGGTGGCGATCCTGGGGTATTGCGGCATCGAGACCACCAGCTTTGCGGCCTTGCTGGCGGCGGTGGGCCTGGCGATCGGCATGGCCTGGTCGGGGTTGCTGGCCAATCTGGCGGCAGGTGGCTTCATCATCGTGCTGCGCCCGTTCAAGGTGGGCGACTCGATTGCCGTGGACACGGTCAGTGGACGGGTGGAAGAGATCGGGCTGTTTTCGACCGCTCTGGATACAGCGGAAAACGTGCGGGTGCTGGTGGCCAACAACAAGGTGTTTTCAAGCACCATCGTCAACTACTCGGTCAACGATTATCGCCGCGTGGAACTGACCGCGACGTTGCCGGCGACAGTGGATGAGCAGGCCGTCAGTGCCCGGCTGAGCGCGCAGTTGCAGGCCATCCCGCATGTGCTGGCAACCCCGCCGGTGGACGTGCAACTGACCAGCCTGAGCGCCGACAGCCTGACCCTGGCGGTCAGGCCGTATTGCCACAACGATCATTACTGGCCGGTGTATCACCAGAGCCTGGAGGTGATTCGCCGGTTGCTGCGCGAGCAGGCGGCGCCAGGGTCTGAACCTGGGCGCCGCTGAAGCGGCGCTTACTGGCCCATGGCGCCAGAGCTGGCCATGACGAAGGCAACGAACTCTTCAACGGTCATCTTGCGGCCGTTGAAGTCGACGCTGTTGTTGGCGTACTGCAAGGAGGTGACGATGTTGTCGCCTTCAACCTTGGCCAACTGCATGCCCTGGGCCATGGCGCCGATCATTTCGCTGGTGGTGGTGGCTTGCTCGCTGATTTCCTTGGCATCGGTCATGCCTTGCATCGAGGCCTGCAGACCGACCAGGTCCTGGACCATGCCCTTGGACAGCACGAAGCGCGCGTCCAGCGCACCGATGCTCTTGCTCACCAGCTCATCCTGTGGCTGGTCGAGCGGGCCCGGATCGGCCAGGTCGATGCTGATGCGTGCATGGCTTTCACCGTTGGCGGTACGCAGCGAGAGTTTTTCCAGCTCCAGGTGCGGCTTGCCGGCCAGCAGCTTGCTCATCTGGGCATCTACCAAGGCCTGGTCGGCCGGGGTCAGCTCGATATCAAGCGGCTCCTGGGCGGCGGCGGCGGCCTGTTGTTGCGGCACCACTTTCTCCTGGAACAACTGATACAGCGCCTTGGTGGCGACAATGTCGAAATTGCCGAAACGCAGGCCCATGTGCGCTGCGCCGATTTCCTTGCCGTTGTAGGCGATCTTGCCGATGTCGTAGTTGATCTGCGCCGAGAGCTTGTCGCCCTCTTCCTGCATCAGGTTGGTGTTGGCGAGCTGATCAAGCTGCACCGTTGCGGCCCCGGCCGGCTGGAAGGTCATCTGCTCGACCTTGACGTTGCTGTGGCCCAGGTAGAAACCGACCTTGCCCTTGGTGCCGCCGGTGTCGAAGCTCATGCCCTTGACCTGCATGGCCACCGGGCCATCCGGGGACTGGACGTTGAGCTGCAGGCTGTCCATGTTGCCGGTGACCTTGATCTTCTCGGCATCGGCCGACACGTCGCTGTGCAGGACCATGCCGGAGAAGTTGAACTCGCCATCGGCGTCTTTCATCTGCATCGGGGCGAAGGTCAGCGAACCGTTGACAGCGCGGTCATAACCGATGCTGGCCTGGCTCTTGAACGGCGTCGCGCCCTGGCTCAAGGCAAACCATTTTTCGGAGTCCTTGGTCTTTTCGATCTCGCCATTGCTGACCGCCATGACCGGCAGCAGCTTGAGCGAAGTCAGGCGCGACAGCGGCAGCGGGCCGTGTTCGATATGGTCGACGAAGTACAGCTCAAGGGTCTGCATCTGGCCTTCCGCGTTTGGCGCCTGGAATGTGGTGCGGTAGCGCGCGGTGCTGCTGAACAGGCCGCTGTCGAGCGACTCCATTTGCACCGTGGCCTTGTACTCGCTGCCGGCGAATGCCTTGGCCAGTTCCTGATTGCCCTTGGCGAGCGTGTCGTTGAGCACGCCGGGCAATTGTTGGCCGGTGTACCAGGCGCCCCCGGTTACCACGGCGCCGACTACGATGATGACGCCTGCAACGATACCTGCTGATTTATTCATGTCGACCTGGAGATGTCCGTTCTGATGGTTGATAAGCCTTCCCTGCACCCGATCACAACACGGCACCGGACCGGTGGAGGCCTGACAAAAAGTTGCAGGAGATTAACACTGCACCGCGCCCGATGACGCGGCGACGTGGCCTGAATGCGCGGTTCGACACATTTCTGGAGATTTCGTTGCACATCGCGGAAAAGGTTATCGGGTAGCCATAGTCTCGTTTGTCGCGTTAGGCTGGATGCGGACTGACACAGAGGCCGATCACATGAGTGCACAGCAGGACAACCGCCGGCCGATCAAGGCCGTGATTTTCGATATGGATGGTTTGTTGCTGGACACCGAAGGGATCTATACCGAGGTCACCGAAATGATTGCCCGCCGCTATGGCAAGCATTTTGACTGGAGCATCAAGCAGAACACCATCGGGCGTGGCGCCCGGGATTTCTCCGGCTACATCATCGACACCCTGCAGTTGCCGTTGTCGGTGGATGAATTTCTCGCCATGCGCCAGCCCATGCTCGACGAACGCTTCCCGCAGGCGCAGGCCATGCCCGGGGCCGAAGCGCTGGTGCGCCATCTGGCCGCCCACGGCATTCCCATTGCGGTGGGTACCAGTTCGTCGGTGCATTACTTTCACGCCAAGATCACCCGCCACCAGGCCTGGTTCGAATTGTTCGACACCGTGGTCACCGCCGATGACCCGCAGGTGACGGCCGCCAAGCCGGCGCCGGACATCTTCCTGGTGGCCGCCGAGCGCCTGGGCATCGACCCTGCCGACTGCCTGGTGTTCGAGGACTCGCCGTTCGGCGTGACCGCCGCCAAGGCCGCCGGCATGATGGCCGTGGCCATCCCGGATGTGCACATGCCGCCCGAGCGCTACCGGCATGCCGACCTGATCCTGGGCTCGCTGGGCGAGGCGCCGCTGGCGCAATGGGGCCTGCCTGCCATGCCGGCCTAACGCTGCGCACCTGCAAATCTATTCAATGACATGGAGGGTGTTGAACATGACTTATCGCACACTGGGCCAATCGGGCCTGAAGGTTTCCACGCTGACCCTGGGCTCGATGATGTTCGGCGAACAGACCGGCACCGAGGAGTCGCTGCGCATCATCGACAAGGCCTGGGACCAGGGGGTCAATTTCATCGACACGGCCGATGTGTACAACAGTGGGCGTTCCGAGGAAATCGTCGGTGAAGCCATTGCCGCACGCCGCAGCGAGTGGGTGCTGGCCACCAAGGTGGCCGTGGGTCCCCACGACGGTATCCCCAATCGCGCAGGACTCAACCGCAAGCACATTTTCAACGCCATCGAGAACAGCCTGCGCCGGCTGGATACTGATTACGTGGATATCTACTACCTGCACAAGGAGGACCACGACACGCCACTTGAGGTGACGGTGTCGGCCATCGGCGACCTGATCGCCCAGGGCAAGGTCCGTTACTGGGGCGTGTCGAACTTTCGTGGCTGGCGCATCGCCGAGATTGCCAATGTCGCCCAGCGCCTGGGGGTGGACAAACCGATCATCAGCCAGCCGCTGTACAACATCGTCAACCGCCAGGCCGAGCTTGAACAGATCCCGGCAGCGGCCTTCCACGGCCTTGGCGTGGTGCCCTACAGCCCGCTGGCGCGGGGGGTGCTCAGTGGCAAGTACGCACCGGACATCGCCCCCAGCGGCGACAGCCGGGCCGGGCGCCAGGACAAGCGCCTGCTGGAGACCGAATGGCGCGTGGAGTCGCTGCGCATCGCCCGGCAGATCCAGGACTACACTCGCGACAAGGGCGTCGGCATCGTCGAGTTTGCCATTGCCTGGGTGCTGAACAACCAGGCGGTGACCTCGGCCATCGTCGGTCCGCGCACCGAACAGCAATGGGACAGTTACCTCAAGGCGCTGGAGGTGCGCATCAGTGCCGAAGACGAAGCGTTCATCGACTCGCTGGTGACGCCAGGCCACGCCTCGACGCCCGGCTTCAACGATGTTCAGCACTTTGTGTCAGGTCGTCTGCTGCGCTGATGCGTTCCGCCGTGCAGGGTTGAACCGGCATGGCGGCTGCGTTTTTTCTGGTATGTAGGGTGCCTCTAAAAACGTAGGCGAGGCAGTCAGCGCAAGGCAAAAACAGGCGAAAAACGGTCGGAGTCGCGGCCGACTTTACAGGTTGTAAATGAGCATTTTGAGCCTGTTTTTAACGCAGCGATGACAACGCAGGTAGTTTTTAGAGGTGCCCTGTAGGTAAATGCTCATATCAGACAGGCCGACGAACGACATTAAAATACGCAACGAATGTGTTGATGAATGCCCCTTGAATACGAAAAATGCGTCTCGCTTTGCGCGCCACAGGGCTGCGCCGGGCGCTGATGCGGGTCATGCCGTATTTTTTCTACCCATTGCAAGGGTTTTGGCTAGTCTATGGACAGCCCGCTTGTTAATTGGATCCTATTCGGCCAGGTTGATAAAGATTTATGGCGATGCGCAAGATCGATAGAGAAGCTTTTTTGTACGAGGTGCTCGGTAACGAGCAGCCGCCTGCGCACCTTGCCAGGACCGTGATCGAAGAAAAGCTGCGCAGCGCCATTATCGATGGCCGCCTGCCCAGTGGCACGGCCTTGCGACAACAGGAACTGGCCACCTTGTTCGGCGTCAGCCGCATGCCGGTACGCGAAGCCTTGCGTCAGCTTGAGGCGCAGTCGCTGGTGCGGGTCGAGCTGCACAAGGGCGCCGTGGTGGCGCCGCTGATTACCGAGGATGCCGTCGAGGCCTACGCCCTGCGCATGCTGTTTGAATGCGAGGCGCTGCGCCTGTCGATTCCGCTGCTGGACGAGGACGACTACGCCCAGGCGCGCGGCTATATAGAGGCGCTGGAAGTCGAGACCGATTACACCCGGATCGGCACCCTCAACCGTCTGTTTCACATGGCGCTGTACGCCAAGACCCCGAACAAGCGCCTGATGCGCCTGGTCGAGTCCGGCCTGAACGAGGAGGAGCGCTTCCTGCGCTTCAACCTGTCGGCCATGGGCCTGGGCAAGCTGGCTCAGGATGACCACTGGGAGCTGCTGCGCCTGGCGCAAGCCCGGGATGTCGAGCAGACCGTGGCCAAGTTGCAGCTTCACCTCAATCGCGCCGTCAATGCCATTACCGGCTACCTGGCCAGCAAGGCAGCCGAAACCCGGCCAAAGCGGCAACGCAAGAAAAGCCTCGCGTGATGCACCGGGCTGCACGCAGCCCGGCTCGCCCCTGATCGTGATCTGACGCCATTCGCCAGCCCGGTATATCGCCCGGGCTGTGCGCTTGCCTTTTTTCTGGCCACTTGCCTGGACTGCCCTGCGGATAAGGCAAACTCGTGGTGACCCCGGCTGCGCCATGCGCATGGCACCGGTCGGGGCATCCCTGACTGCCTCTATGGCACAGGACAGTGTTCATCTGTTTGAACGACACGGCAAAAGGAGTGCTTGCCCAGGGCCGCATGATCGCGCGTGTCAATTGCGCTATCGCCCACCCCTTTATCACGACCTTGATAATCCGATCATACGAGTGACGCCGAACGAGGCATTCGTTCATTAACTTCAATTTTGGCTTTTATTAGCTGAAAGGATCACTCACGTGCCTGTAAATCATAATTAAATGTTTTACATGCCCTTCTTCATACTTGAAAAAAGTGCATTTAAAATAATACAAAAAAACATTGCGAGACGCATTCCAAGTGCTTTAACTTTTATGGGCAGCCGGTCATGAACAGATCGGGAAACACTTCGTCTGTTCTGCCCACCGGCTGTACCGCAGACCACCCGTGCCTGACAAAGGCGCCCAACCCTCATGAATACTGGCGTGTCTCCAGAGCATTGACGTGTACGGACGTCGGCTTGCGCTCGCCTTTTCTATTCGTGAACCCCGGGTGACTGCAACCAACATGGAATGTTGTCAACGGCGAAACAGGCCTACAGAGTTGCAACTTTCCGGCGTATTTACAACCACCGGGATACCGTCATGACTTGTCAGAAAACGCGACTTGAACGTAAGAAACAAGAACTTAGCCAGCACCCCGTTTTTGCTGAAATTGATTCATTACCCGTGTTACGGCGCTTTATGGAAGTCCATGTATTCGCCGTGTGGGACTTCATGTCGCTGACCAAGCGCCTGCAACAGGAGCTGACGTGCACGCAACTGCCGTGGCTGCCGCCGCGCGACCCTGCCGCCGCACGTCTGATCAATGACATCGTGCTCGGCGAAGAGTCGGATGACCGGCCCGGGCACGGTCACTACAGCCACTTTGAACTGTACCTGGATGCCATGCGTGAGATCGGTGCCAGCACCGCCCAGGCCGAGCGCTTCATCGAGTTGCAGCGCCAGGGCGTGCACCACACCACCGCGTTGCAACGGGTCAATGCCGATCCGGCCGCCGCCCTGTTCGTCACCCAGACCCTGGCCACGGCACTGCATGCACCGGCGCACTGCGTCGCCGCCTCGTTCCTGCACGGCCGTGAAAGCGTGATACCGGCGATGTTCCAGGCCCTGCTCGACAAGTGGGAGATCGGCACCGCACAGGCCCCGACCTTTCGCTATTACCTGCAACGGCATATCGAACTCGACTCCGAGGACCACGGACCGGCGGCCGAGCATTTGCTGGCACGCCTGGTCGCCGGCGATGAGCAACGCGAGCGCGAGGTCTACCAGGCCGCCATCGCTGCCGTGGAGAGCCGCATGGCGCTGTGGGACACCTTGCGCCTGCACTTGCACGCCCCGTTGATGCAGGCCAGTGCATGACGCGCCGCCTCCCCTTGCAGCCTGAAAGGACGCCATCATGAAAGCTGAAGACTACGTGTCATTCGTCGAGGCCTGGGAAGCACGCGCCACGATCCGCACGCGCCCACGGCGTATCGTCGAGGACGATGAACGCCTGATCTACCCGCTGAGCCGCCAGCCTCTGGTGCTCAGCGAAACCTTCACCCGCCAGTGCCCGGAACTGCGCGATTACGCCCTGGTGCAGAGCCTCTACAAGTTCATCAACGATGTGGTGATTTTCGAGACCGAAATCGTCGACAAGACCGCCCGCAGCATCGCCAAGGACCGCTTCGCGATCCGTTTTCCATTCGCGTGCCGCTTCGATGCCATGAGCGTGGTGGTCGATGAGGATTATCACGCCCTGGTGGCGATGGACTTCATGCAGCAGACCATCGCCCTGACCGGCATCGAGCCCATTGCGCTGCCCACCGAAATCGAGCTGAGCCGGGCCATTCCGGCGGCCCTGGCACAGGCCCCTGATCACCTGCGCAGTGCCGTGGAGCTGATTTGCGTGGCCATTGCCGAGAACACCGTGACCAATGATGTGGCTGCGTTTGCCAAGGACGATTCGGTCAAGCAGTCGGTCAAGGGCCTGATGGCCGATCACCTGCTCGACGAAGGCCGTCATTCGGGCTTCTGGACACGGCTGGTGCGCATCTACTGGCAGACCGCCACGCAGGCCGACCGCGAGGCCATTGCACAGATCCTGCCGGTGTTCATCCATCAGTACCTGACCAACGAGATCCAGAACGGCTTCGACTTTGCCCTCATCGATCACCTACCGGTGGCCGACACCGTGAAGCAGGCCCTGAAGGCCGAAACCCTGGCGTTGAGTTTTCCGATCAACAGCCATCACCCGCTGGTGGGCAATATCGTGCGCTTCTTTCGTAACAGCACGCTGCTTGAAGCCGCGTGCGTGCGCGAAGCGTTGGTCGACTACCTGCCGGCCCGCGAGGTGTGCGCATGAGACGCCTGGAGATTGTACTGGCCGGTTGCAGCGGCGTGCTGGAGGCGCTGCACCGTGAGCTGCTGGAGCATGGCCATGCCGTGCATCACCTGCGCGATCTGCACGCTGTGTACACGGCTGCAGTCAATGAGCCGGCACTGCTGATCGACGACGGCAGCCTGGCACTGGATGAAACGTGTCTGGGTGCGTTTGCCGCCGAGCATTGCCTGAGCGTGCGGGTCGGTTTCAAGACCGACGCCTTGCAGGACCTGCCAGCGCTGGAACTGTTGTGCTGGCATGGCCGGCGCCTTATCGTGCGCCAGTGGCAGCCCGAACAGGCGGCGGGCAATGGCCGGCAATTGCGCGATGACACCGTGGCGACGCTGGTGGACCTGCTGGCCTTGCAGGTCAGCCGGCTGTCCCGGGATGCGGATTACCTTGCCGGCTTGAGCGAGGTGGCCGCGACACCGATCGAGCCTGTGGAGGGTTTGCAGGCGCTCGATTGCCTGGTGTTCGAGCATCGCTTGAACCAGACCGCACATCCGGCCTTGCTGGAAGTGGCCGCCACGCCGCTGAGCATCCGTCTGGCGCACAGCCTGGCCATGTTTGCCGAACGCCCGGCGCTGACGCTGGGCGGGCAGACGCTGAGCTACCGGCAGCTACAGGCGCAGGCGGTGGCCATCCAGCAACCGTTGCTGGATCGCCTGGCCACGCTGCGCCAAGGGCAAGCGGTGCCGGTAGTCGGCATCTGCCTGCCCAAATCGGCAGCATTGTTTGCCGGTGTGCTGGCGATTCTGGGCAGCGGCGCAATCTATCTGCCGCTGGACCCCAACCAGCCGCTGCAACGCCAGCAGTACATCCTGGAAAATGCCGGCGCCGTGTTGCTACTGCACGATGGCGAGCACTCACTGGCAGCGTCCGGGTTCCCGGCGCTGGCTATCACCGACATCGCGGTGACGGCGTGTGATCAGCCGCTGGTGCGCGTGGCGTTTGCCAGCGACAGCCCGTGCATGGCGCTGTACACCTCAGGCACCACCGGCCAGCCCAAGGGGGTGTTGCTCAGCCAGCACAACCTCAGCCACTTCACGGCCTGGTATGCCGACTATGTGGCGTTGTCCGAGCACAGCCGGGTCTTGCAGTTCTCGACCTTGAGTTTCGACTCGTCGGTGATCGATATCTTCCCTACGCTGCTCAGTGGCGCCGAGCTGGTGGTGGCCGACGAGGATCAGCGCCGCGACCCGCTGCAATTGCTGGCCCTGCTGCGCCAGGGCATCAGTCACGCGTTTCTGCCACCGGCGCTGCTGAGCCTGTTGCCGCTTGAGGAGCCGCTGGGCCTGACACACCTGGTGACCGGCGGTGATGTCTGTGAGCCGTACGTGATTGAACGCCTGGCCGGCCAGTGTCACTTTTACAACCTGTACGGGCCGACCGAGGCCACGGTGCTGGTCACGGCCCGGCCCTTCGAGGCCGGCAGCAGCAACCGTAGCCTGGGGCGGCCGATTGCCAACAGCCAGGTGTGGATTCTGGATGAAGATCTGCAGCCGGTGGCCGAGCAGGTGCAGGGCGAGTTGTATATCGCAGGACCCGGCGTGGGCCTGGGTTATGTGAATAACCCGCAGTTGAACGCCGAGCGTTATGTCGAGCTGCAGTTGCCCGATGGCCAGCACCTGCGCGCCTATCGCACCGGTGACCTGGGCAAATGGACCCCGGAAGGCATCGAGCTGGGCGGGCGACGGGACAATCAGGTCAAGATCCGGGGTTTTCGGGTCGAGCCCGAAGAGATCGAGCATGGCCTGCGCAGCGCACAGTTGTTTCGCCAGGTGGCGGTGGTCATCGACGAGCAGCGGCGGGTCCTGGCCTTTGTCGCCCAGCCCCACGACGCCCGGCTGACGACCACCCTGCAAACGCTCAAGGATCATGTGCAGCGCCTGTTGCCGGACTACATGCAGCCCACGCTGTACACCGTGCTGGAGCACATGCCGTTTGCCAGCAATGGCAAGGTCGACCGTGTGGCGCTGCTGAAGATACCGCTGAAGATTGCCGGGGCCGGTGTGCGTCGGCAGCCCGACAACGAACAGGAGCAGCGGCTGCTGATGTTGTGGGCCGAGCTGCTGGAGCTGCCGACGCAGGACATTGCCACCGATGAAAGCTTCTTTAATCTGGGCGGGCATTCGATTCTGTTGTCGCGCTTGTTGCTGGGGGTCCGTGAGCAGTTCGGGCGCAGCATTCCGATCAATCGCTTTATCGAAGCGCCGAGCATCCAGACCCTGGCCCGGTTGCTCGCCAGTGACGAGGGCACGGGCTGGACAGTCAGCCCGCAGGCCCTGCGTGATGCCAGCGCACCGCTGCACCTGCCGGTGCTGCCGGTCAGTGCCCTGGGCGATGTGCACAAGGTCATCGTCACTGGCGCCAACGGCTTTCTCGGTGTGCACATCGTGCAGGCGCTGCTGGACTGGGGCGCGACCGAAGTGGCCTGCCTGGTGCGTGAGGGCAACGGCCTGAGTGCGCGCGAGCGTTTCATCCAGGCACTGCAGGAAAACCGCCTGGCGCACCTGGACCTGAGCCGGGTGAGCATTCATGCCGCCGACGTTACCCGGCCGCAGCTGGGCCTGGATGACACGGTGTATGAACGGCTGGACCGTGAGTTCGGGGCGCTGGTGCATAACGCCGCCAACGTCAATCACGTACAGGACTACGAGACCCTGGCCCGCGACAACGTGGCGCCGATTTTCGAGTGCCTGAAGCTGTGCGAGGGGCGCAGCAAGAAGGTGTTCAATTTTGTCTCGACGCTGTCGGCGTCCAGTGCCGTCGATGCCGCAGGCAGCGTGCTGGAGCAACCGGCCGCGGCCACGCCACCGATCTACATCAAGAACGGCTACAACCTGTCCAAATGGGTGGCCGAGCGGGTGCTGGAGCAGGCGCGAGCGCTAGGGGCGTGGGTGAATATCTATCGCCCCGGCAACATCGCCTTCAACAGCGTCACCGGGGTCTGCCAGCCGCAGAAGAATCGGCTGATGCTGATGCTCAAGGGCTCGCTGCAACTGGGCCAGGTGCCGGATTTCGCCATCAATTTCGATCTGATGCCGGTGGATTTCCTGGCCCGCTTCATCGGTTTTCATGCCAGTCGCCACCAGCCCGACAAGGCGGTGTTCAACCTGCACAACCCTGAACCCCTGAGTTGGGACAGCTATGTGCAGGCCTTCCGGGACGCCGGCCGGGAATTCGAGCTGGTCAGCGTGGCGCACTGGCAGACCCAACTGAATCGGGTCGACAGCCAGAACGCGCTGTTCGGTGTGCTGGGGTTCTACCTGGATGGCTTCCAGGAGGACATCGGTGACATCTCGATGATCGAGTACCACAACGCCCTGGCTGGTATTCACCGGATGGGCGAGCACTACCCGCCCAAGACGCCGGCGCTGCTGAGCAAGGGCTGCACCTACCTGAAAGAAATCGCCTTTATCTGATCTTGTTTTTAAGACAACGGAGAATGACATGACTGTATTCACTACGCTGCAACCCGACACTCGCATCCACAACGCCGCGGCCTGCCGTGTCGTGTCCAGTGTGCATGTGCCGGCCGACGCCACGCGTGCCTGGGCCGTGGCGGGCGACTTTGGTGGTTTTCAGGCCTTTGTCCCAGGCATGGAGAGCACCGAGGTGATCGGCCAGGGGCCGGGCTCGGTGCGTCATAAGCGTTTCAAGGACGGCCATGTGGCCATCGAGCAGTTGAACACCCGCGATGACCAGGCCCGCTGCATGACCTGGACGCTGATCCATACCAGTCTGCCGGTCGGCAACTTGTGGGCGGCCATGACGGTGGCGGCGGTCGATGACCAGGCCAGCATGGTGACCTGGACCATTGTCGCCGACCCTCTGCCTGGCGCCGCGCAGGACCTGGCGGCCTTTGAAGCCTTCCTGCAGGGCTTTGCCGACACCTCGATGAATAACCTGCGCGGCCTGTTCGGCTGACACTTGCTCACTGAGCCCGCCCGGTGCCTGGCACCGGGCGGGCACTCAAGTGCGCTTTATTCAGCCGGTTGCACCACCAGGGTGGCCGGGGTCATGACCCCCGCATCGAACAGGTAGCGCTTGCCGGCGCTGGCACAATAATTCTTGAAGCCTTTGCGCGAGCATTCCACATCCGGCGTGGCCAGGCCGGGAAAGACGGTAGGGCTCGTCCCGTAATCCAGATACAGGATGTCGCGCCCGACCTTGCCAATCATGGGGGCTGAGTACTGAGTGTTGTCACACTCCATTTTCTCGCCAGTACAGGGTACAGGCAGCCATTTCAGCTGCGCCAGGTCGAGGAGCGGCACGGGGGCACCATTGATGAACAGGTGCTGGCGATCCCTGGCGAACGAGAACCGGTCCAGGCGGGTGTCGTCCTCGAAGGGGAAGATCACCTCGAAACTTTCAGGGTCGGCTCCATTGATCTTTTCCGAATCCAGGTACACCGACGTGCTGTCCATCGCATAAGACGCGGCACTACGCCGCTGCACGGGCGTCAGGTTGGTCTGACTGGACGCCAGCGTGCGCAGGTGGGCACCGTCCTCGCTGACCAGCCAGAACGTGCGCTCTTCGACGTTTTCGTGGGTTTGCAGCTTGTCGGGCATATAACACTTGGGCATCAGGATCTTGCCCAGCGAACCGACACCGGTACCGCCGCAGTCGTTGTAGCGATTGCTTGACGAGGTGACATAGAAGATACGCCCATCGATGACCTGGTAACCGGTCGGGATCGGGGTCTCACTGTCCTTGGGTGCAGGGCAATCCTGGGTTTTGTAGGGTACGCGGCGGTCCTGGATCGAGTCGTGGATATTGCCGTCGTACCACTTTTCAGTGCAGGTATGGCGCTCGAATGCCTGGGCGGCGGTGGGCGCCGTCAATATGCCACAGAGCAGGCCGAGGGCGGCCAGAGCCAATGCAGTGGCTGTTCTGGATGAGGCGGCCGTGCATATCCATTGCGTGTTCACTGCTTGACTCCTGATGAGGGCTGCCTTGGGGCCAAAGACTTTTTTCGACCCAAAAACAAAACCCCTGACCGCAGGGCGATCAGGGGTTTCGGAATTGAATCTTGACGATGACCTACTCTCACATGGAGAAGCTCCACACTACCATCGGCGATGCACCGTTTCACTGCTGAGTTCGGGATGGGATCAGGTGGTTCCAGCGCTCTATTGTCGTCAAGAAATTCTGTGTGCCGGCGCGTCGATGACAACGTTCCAGCGAATTCGTGTGACTTCTACTTAAAGCAAAACCCCCGATCGCAAGGCGATCAGGGGTTCTGGGTTTGAATCTTGACGATGACCTACTCTCACATGGAGAAGCTCCACACTACCATCGGCGATGCATCGTTTCACTGCTGAG
>NZ_QFFU01000019.1 GCF_003131185.1 Pseudomonas ovata
CAGCTTCACTGGTCGTCCCCCGGCAACAAGGGTGAGTGCGCAATCCATTTTCGCGACCGGGCGATCTCTACGGCCTCTTTGAGGATTTCCGCTTCCATCGTTTTCTTGCCCAGCATCCGTTGCAGTTCACGGATCTGCTTGAGCGCATCGCTCAGCTCGGAGGCTGGCACCACGGCTTCGCCAGCGCTGACCGCCGACAGGCTTCCGTCCTGGTACAGCTTGCGCCACAGGAACAATTGGTTGGCATTGATGCCGTTGCGTCGGGCCACCACGGACACGCTTTGTCCCGGTTCAAGGCTCTCGCGAACCATGGCCAGCTTCTGGTCGGTGC
This sequence comes from Pseudomonas ovata, assembly GCF_003131185.1. Lineage (GTDB taxonomy): Bacteria > Pseudomonadota > Gammaproteobacteria > Pseudomonadales > Pseudomonadaceae > Aquipseudomonas > Aquipseudomonas ovata. The sequence continues at coordinate 332 of NZ_QFFU01000019.1, forward strand.
TCCAGCGGCGCCGGCGCTCCTGGCCGAGCAGCTCGCCACCCTTATCATTGCTGTTAGTCATAAACATACCCGTTTGCCTATCCCTTATCTTAAGGGGGGAACGGTGTCCTGTCTTTCATGGGGCTCGTTCATCCGATCTGCACATGAGCCTCAGTAGCGAGCCGTTCCATCCTTTCTTTCGATGGCGGCGGCGTTGAATCACTGCATCCAGTAAGCAATAAACAGGCAGCGCCGACGAAGGCCCTTAATCGCCCATGAACGTGAATAGGGATGGATGCACGATGGCATTTATCTCTCTTCGTCAGGTGAAAAAAGACGTTGAACACGCTCACTCGTTTCCCTTTAGATTTCGCTGTCATCCCTGCTCCTGATTGGTCCACTATTTGAAGGCTTGCTTACCTGTGCCGATAGCGATGTGGGGCAGGGTGCCAGATCGAGCCGTCATCTCACTCATGGCTAATACCTCACCTTGTAGGTCGGTGAGTCCTCTGGCCGGTTCTGCCGTCGATCATAGATCTTGGTCGTGCTGATATTGGCGTGACCCAGCCAGGCCTGCACCTTCGCAATGTCCGCTTCATGCTCCAAGGCATTGGTTGCGGCTGTCGCACGCAGGCCATGCACGCCCAGGCCGGCGACTTCGATGCCGGCGATTTTTGCGTAGCTGCCGACCAGGGCATAGATGCCATTGGCACTGATGCCGGCACCAGTCGACTGGCCCCGCAAGGGCAAGAACAACGGAGCTTTGCTGTCGAGCTGGTGGTGGCCGGACATTTCCAGGTACCCATAGATCCGTTCGGTCGCCACGGGGTGCAGCGGAATAAAACGCAGCTTGCCGCCCTTGCCGTGGACCTGCAGGTGCTTGATGCCCCGGCGTTCCTGAATGTCGCTGACCCTCAGCTGGGCGGCTTCCTCACGGCGCAGGCCGTGGTACAGCAGCACGGCGAGAATAGCCCGGTCACGCTGTCCCTTCAGCGTCTTGGCATCCGGCGCCTCGAGCAGAGCCTTGGCCTGTTGGTCGCCCAACGCCGGCGTCTTGCCCTCATTGGTTTCAATCTTGGGCCGCTTGACCCCATGTACCGGATTGCCCCCAGCCACGGCATTGGACTTCAGGAGGTGATCGAACAGGCTGGCCAGCGCCGCCAGTTTGCGCCGGATCGTGGCCCCGGCCAAGCCACGCTGCTCCAGCTCGGCACGCCAGGCCAGCACATGCGCTCGGTTCACCGCCCGAAACTCATCGGCCACGCTGAGTCCTACGAAGCCACAGAAGTCCTCGAGATCGGCCTGGTAGGCGCGGCGGGTACGTGGGTTATCGATATTGGCGAACCACTCGACCGCTGCCGGCACTTCAGCCAAGTGCTGAAACTGGGCGGCGGTGAGCCGTCGCTCGCCGGCGACCTGCAAGTCACCGTCAGGCTTATGGATCAGGTCATTCATCGTCATCCTTGGTGGTGTTCGGGCACATCTCATCGATTACACGGGTTGTCTCGTGGGTACAGTTCTCTGCGATGCCGGATACGTCCCGATCGCACAGCGTCGGTTCAACAGAGCAGCCACCGCCCAGGTCTGTCGCCTGGGCGTGCACGAAGACGCTGCGCGTAGATCGAGCGTCCCAGATCGTGGTGACGGTGCAGGCTGCGCACATCATGCCGAGGCGATGGTGCAGGGTATGCAGTTGACGTAGTGATCGGGATTGACCAGTCGATGACCAAAGTCCTGCACCACCAGAAGCCAGCTTTTCTCTTTATAGGTGCTCGGGCTGGAGGCCTTGAGTACGCCAATGCCCAGACGGTTGTAGTCGTGCAGGTAAACGATCCGGTCACCGATGGTCAACTGCCGGGGCAGGCGTCGCTCGACCAGGTAGTGGGTGCCGGCGGGGTCGGCCATCTTGATGTGAACCGGTTGATGGCACCTCAAACAGTTCCAGGTGCGGTCATCGAGTTCGGTGTTGGCATCGAGGCGTTCGCGGGAGCAGGTGGGGCAGGGTGTTCGAGAGATCCGCATCAAGTGCAAAGATGGGGCTTTTCGCGTGTTTTATGTGGTGAACCGGCCGGAAGCAATTTACGTCCTGCACGCGTTTCGCAAGACCACTGAAAAGACGGAAAAGCGCGATATTGACCTGGCGGCAACCCGGTACAAATCGCTGGACTGACTGATCGCGACGCCCCCTAGCATCAGGGGGGAGTCGACAACCCCTTCCGTTTACGGTAAGGGGTAAAGTCGTAGATATAGTCCCTACTCAAAGTACTTTTCTAGATGAAATAGTAGTAGGAATGAGGAATAAATGATGGCAAACGAACGCTCTACCTCCGTGTGGGATGCGTTGGTTGATTCGCCAGAAGAGGCCGAGAATCTTCGGCTGCGCTCCAAGCTGATGCGGGTGCTGAGCAAGACCGTACGGTCCTGGGACCTGCCGCAAAAAGATGCGGCACGACAGCTCCACGTTACTCAGCCGCGTTTGAGTGAGCTGCTGAACGGGAAAATTGATAAGTTTTCCCTGGATGCTCTGGTGAACCTGTTGGCCTACGCAAATTTGGAAGTCGATTTGACCGTTAAGGAAAAAGCGGCCTGATCCACCAAGCGGCAAATCAACACGATGGGCTGGCCTTTAGGCCGGCCTGTTTCGTTTCTGAATCATGTCAGGGCATTGGCCCCTATAGGCGACGTGCAACTCATGCAGGCTCAAGCCTGGCGCTTGAAATCAACCCCCACCCATCCCCCTAGGGTCTGTTGCTGTTTCGACGTAACCCCTTGATTTTTAAAAGAACAGGCCCGTATTGTTGGAGTTCTCACACAACACCAATACGAGCCTGTAATGCCCCGATTAATGCTCAGTGATGAGCACTGGCCGAAGCTGTTGAAAATTCTGAAGCACTACGGCCTCTATCTCAAGCGCGATTTGCGAATGACGGTGGAAAGCATGCTTTACCGCATGCGAACAGGCTGTCCCTGGAGAGACCTGCCGAAGAAGTTTGGCAACTGGAACAAGGTCTATAAACGCTTCAATGCCTGGTCGGCCTCAGGCAAATGGCTCGAGATTTTCAAGCGGCTGGTGGATGAACCCGACATGGAATGGGTCTTCATTGATGGCAGCTATGCCAAGGCCCATCAACACAGCGCAGGCGCTGCTGGCACCCATGATCAGGCCATAGGCAAAAGCCGGGCGGGCAATACCAGCAAGATCCATCTGGCTGTGGATGCGTATGGCCTGCCCATCGAGTTCCGGATTACCGGTGGACAGTTCAATGATTGCACGCAGGCCCCAGGCCTCATTGCCGAACTTGAGGGGGCAGGGACGATCATTGCGGACAAAGGCTACGACAGCCTGAAAATACGCGAGCAGATCGAGCAACAGGGAGCTCAGGTGGTGATCCCCAGAAGGCGAGGCTCGGTGGAGGGTAATGGGAGTCTGGATCGGGGACTTTATCGAAACAGGCATTTGGTCGAGAACGCCTTTGCCCGGCTGAAACACTACCAGGCAGTGGCAACGCGTTACGACAAGCTCAAGAGAAATTACGAGAGCGTAATCGCCATGGCCTGCGCCTTCCTCTGGTTACCCATGTGAAACGGCAACAGACCCTAGCCCAATCAATCGCCGCCACGAGGCGCAAACAGGAAAACAAAAAAGGCCCACCTTTCGGTGAGCCTTTTCTGGTGTTTCGTATGGTGCCGGCACCAGGAGTCGAACCCGGGACCTACTGATTACAAGTCAGTTGCTCTACCAACTGAGCTATACCGGCAATGGGGGGCGATTATATAGACTCTGGCGCGCTTGTAAAGCCTAGCTTGCTGATTCGGTTGAAGAAAAATTTTCGATGGGTGGTGGGGTGATTGGCGCCCCGATCTGCTCGCGAATACGATGGCACAGACGAAGCCGATGTGCCGATTTGACTGGCCGCATTCGCCAGCAGAGCTGCCTCCCACGGTGTCAGGTCCTTGCCGATCGGCCTGAAAATCATTTGCGCCGTACCCTGGGATCCCATTCAGCATAAATCCGCCGGTTTCATTGAAGCTCTGGCGTTTCAGGCCGATACAGTTGCGAGCTGGCAAGTTGCCATGGACCACAGGCGCGATGCAGAAGACCCTGACCCACTACGAGCAGTTGAATGTCGCGCGGGATGCGACGCCCGAGCAGATCAAGCGGGCGTATCGCAAGCTGGCGCAGCAGCTGCATCCTGATCGTAATCCGGCGCCGAATGCGTCGGATCTGATGTGCGAGCTCAATGCCTGCCATGAGGTGCTGCGCAACCCGGCCAAGCGGATCCTGTATGACGCGCAATTGGCCGAGGATGAGCGGCGTGCGCGCGGGTTGGGGTCGCACAACGGTATCCGTCAGGGTGCGGCGATGTATGCGGCGGCGGCCCAGCCGGCGCGGCCTGCACCTTCGGCGGCTCGGCCGCACACGGCCGGCAGGGGCGCAGGGGCCGGCGCTGCTGCGGCCGCCATGCAGATGCCGGGCCGGCCGCGGCACCTGTGGCGTTGGGGCGTGGTGTTCGTGCTGTTTTGTGCAGGCGGTGCCTGGATGGGTTATGAACGCGGTGCGATGCATTCGTATGTGCCGACCGAGGCGCTGCCGGTGATCGAGCCGGTGGCCGCGCCGAACGTTCCCCATCCCGACCTGACCAATGCGGTGCTGACGCCGACCATCGCCGCGCCTGAATGCGAAGTGCCGCTGCTCGACCCGACGGGGGCGCCGTGGCCGGTGCAGGCCGGTTATCTCAAGGGCTTGCCGATGCGCAAGGACACGGGGTGGTCGCAGATCGTGATCGACAACGTGGGCGGCAAGTCGGCGGTGTACGCCAAGGTCACCGATGCCGTGGGGCGCAATGCCTTTCGGTATGCCTACATTCCGGCCGGCGGGCAGTTCACTTTTGCGCGGATGGACGCCGGTTACTACTTGCTCAAGTACCAGATGCTCGACACCGGCTGCGTGTTTGCCTCAAGCCGGATTCTGCTGGAAGAGACGCCGATGGGCAGCCAGATCAAGTCCAGCGTCTACAAGCTGACCCTGAGCAAGCTGCATGAGCGTGGCGGTTCACCTGCGCGCCTGAAGGCCGATCAGTTCTGACCGCCACCCGTTAAAACGCCCCTGCGCATGCCGCAGGGTGTGGCTGCCCAACAGCCCCGACCAACCAGCACACTCAAAGTCTTATTCACAAGTTCATGCGCGCCCGATGGGTTTCTGACCGATGGCCGAAATCCGGACGGACGCCTGCTCGCCAGCCGGCGGATTACGCGGGGCTTGACTTTATGTGCAGGATTATTCCGCTTCGCGTGCAGGGTATTTTCGACGGTGTTTTCCCCAGGTTCAGGAATTTAATCAACAGAGTTATCCACAGGTTGTGGTAGCCGATTGTCGGGCAATCAGCAGCAGGTTGCGGGGTGTCAGGCTGGCGGGGCAGAAGGTGCCGAGCTGCACCTGATAGCCGCGTGCTTGCAAGTACAGCGCCCGGTCGAGTACCAGCCACAGTTCCAGTGGGCGGCGGAACAGGTTGCGCACCAGTTCCAGGTTGCGTACTTCAGCCAGGCGTTGCCAGCCGGCGGCCTCCAGCGCCGCCCAGTCTTGCTGGCCGGGAGCAGGCAGATTTTTCAAGGCGGCCAGTTCCTTGCAGTAGTCGGCGTAGGGTTTGGCCAGCCAGGCCACCGGCAGCGAAGGGGTCGACAAATAATCGTCGAGGCTGCGCAGCCGGCGTTGCAGCAGGTCGAAGCCCAGGCGCCGGGCCATGGACTGGTCGCGCTGGCGGCGCACCCGCGCCGGGGCGGTGACGGTCTCGCTCAGCGGCAGGCCCAGGTCGTCGCGGGACAGTCTCAGGGCCGAGGCCTGGCCCTCGGGTGACAAGGCCTGGTAGTGAGCGTGGCGGGTGCGGTTGTAGCAGCACGGCGCGATTGCCAGTTGCGGGCAGCCGGCGTCGCTGGCCAGTTGCATCAGTTGCACATGCAGGTCGCCGCAGGCATGCAGGGCCACCGGGGTATGCCCGGCGTGCAGGCGATGGCGTGTGTCACCGGCCATCACGTCTTGTTGCAGGTGCTCGGCCTGGACCTTGTGCCGCACGCTCAGCGCCTGCCCGGCCTCGATCAGCGCCGGGTCGTGTTCCAGGCAGGTCAGACGCTGGTGAGCATGGGTCAGGCGCCGGCCCAAATGGCCCTTGCCGGCGCACCAGTCGAGCCAGTGGGTGGGCGCCGGCGTGAGGTTCAAGTGGCTGGCGAAGGCTTCGATCTGCTGCCATTTGCGCCCCGGTACGTCGACGCTCAGGCGCGGCTCGACCGGTGCCAGCGGCTGGCTGGGCAGTACGTCGATGTGGGCCAGCGCGACGGCCTCGGCGGCCAGCTGTGGGAAAGGCGCGGGGGCTTGCAGGTGCTCGGGGTGATTGTGGGCGGCTTCGGCCTCTTCCAGGGTGCGGCTGCGCAGCCAGCGGGCCAGCTCGGGGTGCAGCGCTTCCCAGGCCAGGTGCCGTTCAGTGAAGGGCTTGGGCCGCCACAGCGCCTGGTGCTCGATCAGGAAGCGGTCGAGGGCGTGGAAGCGGGTGAGCAGGTCGCAAGGGTTGGGCATGGTGGTCAAGGATCTGGCACTGGGAGACTGTGTTTTATGATCGTGCTGAATCTTTATAGGGGCACGGGGCGTAGAGCGGTGTCGGTAGGCCCATAAAATTCCATAACGACCCCATAACTGCCCCATAACTGCCCCATAACACGTGTTTAGCGACCATAACTGACTGTGGTCGCCCCATAACTCAGGCAGGAAGATCAGGATTTACGGTGTAAAAGGCCGCACGTTTTTGCCCATGCTGGACCAGTTGGCAACTGTCTTTAAGGCGTGAGAGCAATTTTTTGGCCTGCTCGTCGCTTAGGCGGCAAAGTTCCTTCACCTCTACACGTTTGATCTTTCCGTGCTGACGCGCGTAGCTCAATACCATCTGTTCGTGTTGAAAGAGCGTGAAACCCGCTTGTCGGGTGTAGGCTGCCTTGTCACCGGACGCCTGGTACAGGCTGGCCGAGAGCATATAGCTACGACTACGAGTTGCACCATGCGCATCAACCAGGCCTGCTTCTGTCAGTGCTTCCAGTGTCCGTTTGGCAGAAGACGAATCACGTTGAATATGCCTGGCCAGTTCATCAGCCGTAACGCGTTTGGCGGATCGAAGTGCGCTTAGCGCGATCAGACTGTCGATCGGAAACGGCGACCCTGTACGACGTTCTTCTTCAAGTACTTTCTGACAAAATGCCAAGTCGGCTGCTGAGGTTGGTAAACGCAATACAACGCTTTGAGCTGTCGTATAGCCATAGTCCGGTGCCGGACGACCAAACTTGAGCAAGCCACGATAGATTTTGTCGACCCCGCGTCCTGAGCGTTCTACCACGCCGATGCGTTTCATTGCGTCGGCGAGGCTCGGATTGCGCGGGCGAGGCTCGGTGACCAATAGATTGTTCAGCGTAACACCGTCGACTAGACCACCTGGATTACTGACCACAAGAGCATCGTCTTCAAGGCGAACATGCACGGCACCGCGCCCATGGTAGTCACGGTGGACCACCGCGTTGGCTACGGCCTCGCGGAAGGCGCCCATATCGACTTTGGGCACCGGCACGCGAAACAGACCGACTTGCAATTCTTCTTCAGGGTTATAGGGACGGAAATTGGTTTCCAGCCAGTCCAGTGCCTTGAGTAGTGGAAAGCGCCGGAACTCATTGAAGTGCACAGCCTGTTGGGCGAGTACCTGAAAGGCAAACTCATGAGTGGGCACCCATTGGCGCAGCGAGGCTTCCCGTCCTACCAGCAGCAGTCCTGTAAGCGTCGGGATGCGAGAGCCGTCGGCTTGACGAGCGGTCAGCAGCAAGGCGCCGTCAAGTGCCTCATCATCCAGCTCAAGCAATACCCGGTCGCCGCCGTATTGCTGGACCGCCTGACGCAGTCGCTCGCGCTCCAGAGGGTCCAGATCGGCCAGTGTTGTACCTGCAACGGGTTTGGCAGAGACATCGAGCAAGCCAAAGCTGGATAGGCGTGTAGTGCGTTCGTGGGGCAGCATGGCCACGCACTCGGGAGTGCCGTCGTATTTGAGGCGACGCCGTAGATAGACACCATTGAGCGTGGCCACTTCTCCCGAAAATTTCGGGACATGTATGCGAGCTACCGACACGCCAGACACTTCAAGTGCCTCCACTCGGACATACAGCGACGGTGAAGTTCGCGCAGCCACCATCGCAGCAAGACCTTCAAGGAACAGATGCTCGTTGTGCAGGCCGGTCGGTGTACCGTTGTCTTCGATCCCCAGCCACAACTCTCCGCCTTCGGTGTTGGCAAGGCAGGTCAGGGCCTCGACGAGTTCGCGATCCGGCAGCTTGGCCCGGTCGCTTTTGAATTCGACGGTAAGAGACTCAGACAACGGCACAAGGTTACTCATGAGCTTGCAGTTCCTGGTAGCGGGGGCACTGGGATCGAAGCCGATTATGACAATACAGGCACGGGCGATATACCTCTTAGCGCCCCTGCGTCATGTCCACCCGCAGCACTTTCTCCAGCAGCTTGAACCCCTGCACCAGCAGAAACGACATCGCCAGGTAGAACATGCCGGCCGCGAAGAAGATCTCCACCGGCAGGTAAGTGCGGGCAATGATGGTGCGGGCCATGCCGGTCAGCTCCAGCAGGGTGATGGTGCTGGCCAGGGCGCTGGCCTTGAGCATCAGGATCACTTCGTTGCTGTAGGCCGGCAGGCCGATGCGTGCGGCACGCGGCAGGATGATGTAGAACAGCGCCTTGTATCTGGACATGCCCAGGGCGCGGGCGGCTTCGATTTCGCCCGGCGGCACGGCCTGGATGGCGCCGCGCAGGATTTCGGCGATGTAGGCGGCGGTGTGCAGGGTCATGGTGATGACCGCGCACCAGAACGGGTTGCGCAGGTAGGGCCACAACACGCTCTCGCGCACGGCTTCGAACTGCGCCATGCCGTAGTAGACCAGGAACAGTTGCACCAGCAGCGGCGTGCCGCGAAAGAAGAAGATGTAGGCGTAGGGCAGGGCGCGCACCGGCAGGTGTTTCGAGGTACGGGCAATGCCCAGCGGGATGGCCAGGATCAGCCCGGCGATGACCGCGATGGCCACCAGCTCCAGGGTCAGGGTCGCGCCCTGGGCCAGGCGGGGCAGCCACTTGATGATCACTTCCCAGTTCATTGGGCGCTCCTCGTGAAGCCGCGAGCGGCGCGCTTTTCCAGCAAGTGAATACCGGTCATGGCGATGATGGTCAGGCCCAGGTACATGAAGGCGGCCACCACGTAGAAGGTGAACGGCTCTTTGGTGACAGTCACGGCGATCTGCGCATGGCGCATGATTTCTTCCAGGCCGATCACCGACACCAGGGCGGTGTCTTTCATCATGACCATGAACAGGTTGCCCAGCCCCGGCAGCGCGATGCGCCACATCTGCGGCATGACCACGCGCACGAAGATGCGCGGGCGCGACAGGCCCAGCGCCAGGCCGGCTTCACGGTGGCCCTTGGGCACGGCGAGGATGGCGCCGCGAAACACTTCGGTGGCGTACGCGCCAAAGCACAGCCCCAGGGCGATGACGCCGGCGGCAAAGGCGCTCAGTTCCAGCTCCGGCATGCCCAGCCACTGGCCGAGGGCATGCATGGCGTTGATAGTGCCGAAGTAGATCAGCAGCACCCAGAGCAGCTCGGGGATGCCGCGCACCAGGGTCGAGTAGGTGCCGCCCAGCCATTGCAGGGCGCGGTTGGACGAGGTCTTGGCCAGTGCGCCGAGCAGGCCCAGCACCAGGCCAAGGCTCAGGGCGCACACGGCCAACTGGACGGTCATCAGCGCACCCGCCGCAAGGGCCGGGCCGAATCCGTGGAGTTCGAAGTTCATGGGGCAGGCTTTTTCAGGTTCCCGTAAACGAGCACTGCGCCGACAGCGGCGCAGTGCTCACCCGGAAACGGATCAGAGAATGCTGAACGGGAAGTACTTGTCGTTGATCTTCTTGTAGGTGCCGTCAGCGATGATTTCTTTCAGGGCTACGTTGAGCTTCTCGCGCAGCGGGTCGCCCTTGCGCACGGCGATGCCGACCTTGTCGTTTTCTTCGACCGGATTGCCCTTGAACTCGAAGTCCTTGCCCGCGTCGCTCTTGAGCCACTCGTAGCTGACGTACTTGTCGGCCAGGATCGCGTCAGTCCGGCCGGAGGACAGGTCGAGGTAGGCGTTTTCCTGGGTGTCGTAGAGGCTGACGGTGACGTCGTCGCCCAGCTTGTCTTCCATCCAGGTGCTGGCGATGGTCGCGCGCTGGGCGCCGACGGTCTTGCCCTTGATCGAGGCTTTCAGTTCATCGAGGGTGCCGGCCTTGAGCTCGGTCTTTTTCGGCGCGATGAACTGCAGCTTGTTGGAGTAGTACGGGTCGGTGAAGTCGACGGCCTGCTTGCGCTCGTCGGTGATCGACAGCGACGACACCAGGAAGTCGAACTTCTTGGAGTTGAGTGCCGGAATGATGCCGTCCCAGTCAGACGTTACGGCCTGGCATTCGGCCTTGAGCCTGGCGCACAAGGCCATTGCGATTTCGTAGTCGAAGCCCACGACCTGGCCGCTGGCGTCCTTGTTGTTGAACGGCGGGTAGGCCGCCTCGATTCCGAATTTCAGGGTTTCAGCGAACGCGTTGCCGGTGATTGCCAAAGTGGCAGCGGCGGCCAGCAGTAACTTCTTGTACGTCTGCATGGGTGTTGCTCCGTTAGCGGTTGCTCGACATGAATTGTTGACACCTTACCGACCGAGGGGCCTCGAAGACTTGCTGTGGCGTGCCCTGTTCTTCGACCTGCCCCTGGTGCAGGAAGACTACTTCACTGGAGACCTGGCGGGCGAAATTCATTTCGTGGGTCACCAGCAGCATGGTGCGGCCTTCTTCGGCCAGGCCGCGGATGACGCTGAGCACTTCCTGGACCATTTCCGGGTCCAGGGCCGAGGTCGGTTCGTCGAACAGGATGACCTTGGGCTGCATGGCCAGCGTGCGGGCAATGGCCGCGCGCTGCTGCTGGCCGCCAGACAGCTGGGTCGGGTAGACGTGGCGCTTGTCGGCGATGCCGACCTTGGCCAGCAGCGCTTCGGCCACCTCGGTGGCTTCGGCCTTGCTCTGGCCGAGCACCCGGCGCGGGGCTTCGATGATGTTGTCGAGCACGCTCATGTGTGGCCAGAGGTTGAAGTTCTGGAACACAAAGCCGATCTCGCTGCGCATGCGGTTGATCTGCTTGTTGTCGGCTGCGACCAGCTCACCGTTCTTGGCAGCCTTCAGGCGCAGCTCTTCACCGCCCACCAGGATCTGGCCCTGATGAGGGTTCTCCAGCAGGTTGATGCAGCGCAGCAGGGTGGATTTGCCGGAGCCGGACGAGCCGAGGATCGAAATCACATCGCCGTCGCGGGCGGTCAGGGAAATGCCTTTGAGTACATCAAGCTTGCCGTAGCGCTTGTGCAGGTTGCGGATTTCCAGGGCGGGCGTGGCCTCAGCCATGTGGGGTCCTCATAGATTTTGTGCGCTCCTGCTTGTTGTTGGCAGCCTTCCTGGCGAGGCCAAGCATAGCGCCAAATGTGCCCGTTGCGACGGCGTGTCGCATCGATGCAGGAAGGTGTCGCGACAGCCAAAACAAGAAGCGGCGCAACAGGCGGCACCATGCACGAAAAAGGCGCGATGTTGCCAGTTTTGACCGGTACAGGGAAGCGCCTTTTGGCAGCGGTAACGTTTCAGCACGCACTGTGGCGGGGCGTTTGTTAGCAAGTGTTTCTTTATGGTGCGTTCGCGCAGAAAAATCCTGGGGTGTTCGGTAACAAATCCTGCACACCCCGTAAAAGATTCTCACCGCCTGATCGTTCCAATCCTGCGTTCATGCCTGATGTTCTCTGAGCGACGTCGTATTCAGAACATTTTTGGCGCGGATCTTGCGTAAATAATAAAGAACATAGCCGTTGCATACTTTTTACGATGCACGGCAGTGGGTACAGCTCGTCTCGCAAAGGTGCTTTAAATGAGCCATTCCGAAAATTTCTCAACGCTCGATCAGGGGCTCAAACCCCGGCACATCACCATGCTGTCGATTGCCGGCGTGATCGGTGCCGGTCTGTTCGTCGGCTCCGGCCACGCCATTGCCGCTGCTGGCCCTGCCGTGCTGCTGGCCTATGCCGCCGCCGGGACCCTGGTGGTGCTGGTGATGCGCATGCTGGCCGAGATGGCCGTGGCCTCGCCTGACACCGGTTCGTTCTCGACCTACGCCGACCGTGCCATCGGGCACTGGGCCGGGTTCACCATCGGTTGGCTGTACTGGTGGTTCTGGGTGCTGGTGATTCCGCTGGAGGCCAACGCCGCCGCCGCGATCCTGCATGCCTGGTGGCCGAACGTGTCGTTCTGGGTGTACTCGCTGGTCATCACGCTGCTGCTGACGGCCACCAACCTGTTCAGCGTCAAGAACTACGGCGAGTTCGAGTTCTGGTTTGCGCTGATCAAGGTCTTGTCCATCGTGGCGTTCGTGGGCCTGGGCCTGGCAGCGATCTTCGGCCTGCTGCCGACCAGCCAGGTCAGTGGCGTCGACCACCTGTTCGCCAATGGCGGCTTCATGCCCAACGGTCTGGGCGCGGTGCTGGCGGCCATTCTGACCACCATGTTCTCGTTCATGGGCACCGAGATCGTCACCATTGCGGCGGCCGAATCGAAAGACCCGGCCAAGCAGATCACCAAGGCCACCAACTCGGTGATCTGGCGCATCTGCCTGTTCTACCTGGTGTCGATCTTCATCGTCGTGGCGCTGGTGCCGTGGAACGACCCGACCCTGGCGGCCGTGGGCTCCTACCAGACCGTGCTGGAGCGCATGGGCATCCCCAACGCCAAGATGATCGTCGATGTCATCGTGCTGATCGCCGTGACCAGCTGCCTGAACTCGGCGCTGTACACCGCCTCGCGCATGCTTTATTCGCTGGGCAAGCGCGGTGACGCACCGGGCGTGGCCAAGCGCACCACCCAGGCTGGTACGCCGTACTGGGCGGTGATGCTGTCGACCGCTGCTGCCTTTCTGACCGTGATCGCCAACTACATTGCCCCTGAGGCGGTGTTCGAGTTCCTGCTGGCCAGCTCCGGCGCCATCGCCCTGCTGGTGTACCTGGTGATCGCTGTATCGCAACTGCGCATGCGTCGCCAACTGGTGGCCAGCGGCAACCCGCTGACCTTCCGCATGTGGCTGTTCCCGTACCTGACCTGGGCGGTGATCATCTTCATCGTCGGTGTGCTGACCACCATGCTGTTCATGGAAAAACACCGCATGGAAATCGTCGCCACCGCGCTGCTGAGCCTGGGCGTGGTCGCCGCCGGCCTGCTGATTGCCCGTCGTCGCAAGGCGGCCGGCAAGGCCGGGGCACCGGTTCTCAATTGAGTCGCTGCATTCGCGGCCGGGCGGCGAACCGCTTCAGCCGCGAAGCCCCCTAAAAAGACGAACTCAGCGCCCGCGGCGCTGGCTTTCGTTGCGCATCACCAACAGGTCCGTCGCTTTCTGATAGTCGTTCTGGAAGGCATCGGTCTCGATCCATTCCAGCGCGGTGTCTTCGTCTTCGTTGTGGAACAGGGCGCGGTAGGTAATCAGCAGGCCCATCATGAAGTCGGTGGCCTGCTCGCCATCTTCCTCGGACAGCACCATTTCCAGTACCGGGTACTGGATGAACACCGCGCACAGCGCCAGCTGGCTGATGGCTTCGGCGGCGTGCATGGCTTCGAACAGGTCCTCGAAGTCGGCTGGATCAAAGCCGTTCTCGACCAGGTCCTTGAAGTCGAAGGTGCTGAGGTCGATCTTCACGTCATCGAACGGGTTGTCCACCAGCGGCGAGGCGAACAGCGAGTGCACCAGTGTCTGGGGCTTGCGACCGGAGCGGTTCTGCTTGGCCTTGATTTTTGCGCGCTGGGCACGCTTTTGCTGCTTGTCTTGCGAGGCCATGAGGGCTGTCCTTGGGCGGCGGTGGGTTGGGGCGGGTATTGAAACGCAGAGTGCGGAAAAACCCAAGCGCAGATCAGAGGGCGCGGACCCAGCTGACCGTAGTGGTGGATGAACTGGAGCCAGAACCCGAACCGGAGCCGGAGTCTGTCCCGGTTGCAGGTGTAGTGCCGACAATACCTTGATCAGATGTCATGGCCGAGACATCGACCACGATACCGCCCGCGCTGATGGTTGTGCCGCTGATCCCGTTATTACCCGTCGACAGTCCGCCCCTGATCGTGGTGGTCGCTCCCGAGGTGTTGACCAGACCGCCGAGTATCACGTTGCCGTAGATATCCCAGCCGCTGGTGGAGAGCGCACCGTCGGCGGTAATGGCAATATTGCCGATCGGCAGGCCGGTGCGCAGGGCACCGCTGGCGTCGGTCCAGGTGGCCAGTGCCGTGGTGCTCTTGCACAGGTTGCCGGGGTAGAACGCGCCGCCACAGGTCTCGCTTGCACCGGAGAAGTTGGGGGCGTACAGCGGCGGGTGGCCGGAGCTGGTCAGGGTTACATTGCCAGTGCTCAGAACCGTATTGGTGAGTCGAGCGAGGGGCGAGCCGTCGAAGCTCATATTGCCCTCAAACCAGAGGATGCCGCGCGGAAAGGCATTGATCCCGGTAAGCACCCAGCCGGTAGTGGGCGTGGCACTGGCGCCACAGCTGTTGTTGCCATAGTTACAAGCCATGAACGGGAGCGCGTCGAGGGTTCTCATGTCCGTGGTTTTCAGGTTGTACGGCCCGGGCGGCACGGCGGTGCCGTTGGCTTTCTTGACGTTCTGGATCCTCAGCATGGGCGTCGTGCCGTTGAAATAGAACACATAGTTAGCCTGGTCTTGCAGGCTGGTGACATTCACCGGGCTGATGGTCACGTCGCAATAGGGCACGCCAGGCAGGCCGGGTGACGCGTTAGGTACGCCAAAGGTCAGGTTGTTGATAGCATTGCCGGTATAAACGCCGCCGCTGTTGTTGAGCAGCACGCCGCTGATGCGGCTGGCGCTGCTGAAGGTCGGCGTGTTCCATTGCGTCACCGAGAGGTTGCCGCCGCCCTGGAACTGACCAATGTTGGCAGTCAGGATCGAGACGTTGCCATGCGCCTTGAGCAGCGAGTAGGTCGCACTCCAGCCGTCGAAGGTGATGTTGTTGGCCCAGAAGGTGGTGACCGTTGCCGTGCTGAATTTAACGTCGCCGCCATACACCGCGCTGAAGGTCGTGCTGATCGTGGCCGGCAGGGTGCCGGTGCCAGAGATGCGCTTGGCAGCACCGGTAGCCGTGGTGGTGATCACGTTATTGCTGACGGTGACCTTGGTCAGGTCCAGGGTGTAGACCGTGCCATCGGTCAAGGTGATCAGCGCGGTGCCTTCGGCGACCGGCGTGATGGTTTTGGCCGTATCGGTATTGAGCACCCCACCGATCAGCGCCGTGCCGATCTTGCTGCCGCCCGACAGCACGTTGGCGGTAAAGGCACCGGCCTTGATCGAGGCATAGCTGCCGCCCCCCTGGGAGATCTCCACCGTCTTGGCACCGACCGTCAGGTTATTGGGTGGCGAGCTGGAGCCCATCTTGAAGGTGCCCTCGGTGCGCAGAATGGCGTTATCCGCAATGCCGCCGCCCGACAGGTCAATGCCTTCCTTGGCGCAGCCGGATACGCTCGCCCTGGCGCCGCTGGTGATTTTCAGGACACCGGCCACAGCGATATACGCAAGGTTCGAGCCGCTGACGATCGACAGCGAGCCGCCGCTATAATTGAGACTGCCATTGAAGCTCAGGGCAGTGCTCAGGGTGGTGGCCACCTCGTTGGAGCCCGAGCCCGAATTGGTGGCGGTGCTCAGGGTATACACCGCTTGCAGGGTGGAGGTGGCTTTGGCCCGGGCATCACCGGCATTGCTTGAGCCTGTGATATTGACGGTAACCTGTGTGTCAGTGCTCACCGTTTCCTGGCAAACAAGCGTTGCCGAAATTTTGTCGCTGAACCTCAGTGCAGCGGAGGGCGTTCCGGCAGTTCCACATGTCGCAAGGGTGAGCGTTTTCTTTCCATCCAGATATTGCCGCACCAATTCCACACCTTCCCAGGCGCGCGACTCCGCTGGGACGCTGGCATGGCTGGCCATTTGTTGTTCTTGTGCGCTGTGGATGCCATACATCATGCCCATGGTGGTCGCAGTCAGGGCTGTGCCTGTGAGTAACATGACCATGATCGTGGCCATGCCGCGCTGCCTTTGGGAGGCTGCAAGTAAAGGCAAGGGGCGAGGGGCAGGCATGGTCCGGATCTCTGCTTAAGAGGCTATGTTGGGCAGGCAGACAGTGGCGTAGGGCGCTGTGTTGCTGGTGTCCACCGTGCTGGTCTGGGCCATGATGGATACCTGCAGCCGTTGGGGGGCGACAACTTTGCCATAGGGCCAGCATGCGGCCTTGACGACTTTGAAGAAATCCATGGTCTGGCCACGCTCTATCAATGGCGTGGCTGTCCAGCCGGTGCTCTGGTTGAGCGAAGTGCAGGTGCTGGTTTGCAGACGTACAAGGCGTATGGGAGGAGGGTCGTAGCGGCGGTCCTCCTCAGCCAGCAGACCCGCACATTGGTAGCTGGCCGACGTCGCAGTGCGGTACATCCACACTAGAGCATTGCCGGTCTGTTCTGTGCTGAATGACGTGACTCCGGTGCCTGATAATGTGCCGTTGGTGAGCGCTGCGCTTTTCAGCAACTTGATCGCGCTGGTTGCCGGAGGCACCCGGAACCCGGCATTGCTCAACTCGTCCTGAACGGTCAAGAGTGCAGCGGCGATCTGGCCATCCTGCCGGGCGCTTTGCATCGAATCGACCGAAACGCTGACCATGTTCCTGTACAGCGTCAGCATGGCCAGGATGCTGATCAGTGACAGCGCCATGCCGACCATCAGGCTGATCAGGTTGAAGCCGCGCTGGGTGTCTTTCACGTCTCGTCACCCACCCGGATGATGCCTCCGAACAAGGTGCTCTCGCTGCTGCGGGTAGTCAGTACCACGGTCCCCAGGTTGTCTGACGGCGTAATGGTGATTCCGTCAACGGTAATGGGAGTGGCTGCCGCGCAGGTGGCGGTCAGATTGATCGCGGTGGTCTGGGTGGGCAGGGTGATCCTGGCCAGCGAACTGTTGGTGCACAACGCCTTGCCATACCGCGCAATCAGATCACGCATCTGGCTGACCGCCAGGTTCTGCACCTTCATGTCGCGCTGGCTGACTGCTGCGCGCGACGAGGCGTAGGTCATGCCCAGGCCGATGATCGACATCAGCACGATGCCGATCAGGGACTCAAGGAGGATATCGCCACGTTGACGCCGTGGGCCTGGCTTAAATGATCTCGACATCGACTGCGCTCTCACTGCCGACCGTCACACTGATAGTGCTCGTGGTACAGGAGGCGCTGCCGTTCACTGGCAGGCCCCGGCTATTGAAGGCAACGCAAGAGATGTCCGTACCGCCTGCCTGAAACGTGGCTGCGCCGGGCAGGGTGGTCTGCCACAGGATATTGCTGGTCGAGGCGCAGTTGATACTGGCCTGGTCCGCCACGCTGTACAGCTTGAGCACCTGCCCTGAACGGCACAGTGCCGCCGCCGGCCAGCTGTTCAGCGCGCCGCCCGGATTGCGCAGGGCCGTGGCCTTGGCGCGGCTGATGCCTTGCTTGAGCAGGCCGGCGGCGTCACGTTGCTGGGCGCTGTCGACCCACGACGTGGTCAGTTGCGCGCCCATCGTCACCAGGAAGCTGAAGATGGCAAGGGTGATCATCAGTTCGATCAGGGTAAAACCACGGTTGCGCTTCATCACAGCCAGCTCGATCCGTAGCCGGTGCAACTGCCCAGCGCCCGCACGTTGTCCTGGGTCAGCGTGATGCTGCAGCCATTGACCTTGCCGCTGGTGCCCAGTGCCTCGACCTTGTAGGTGGTGGCACTCGCGGTCACGATCTTGTACACGAACGAATCGCCCTGGCTGGGTTGCCAGCCGGCAGCGGTGCAGGTGGTGGTGCCGGTGGCGGCCACGCAGCGGGTTTCGGCGGTGGTCGTGGTGGTCGTGGTCGGGTACTTCAGTTGCTTCTGGTAGAAGTTTTCCATGACCAGGCTCAGCGCGACCAGGTCGGACTGCGCGCCCTTGAGCTTGCTCTTGGTCACGTAGCTTTCGTAGGAGGGGAAGGCGATCCCGGCCAGGATGCCAACAATCGCAATGGTGACCAGCAATTCGACAAGGGTAAAACCACGAGTTTGGCTGCTGCGCGTAGCACACATATCGAAAACCGCAATGAACAAAAGTATTAATGCGATAGTACTATGCCATCAAACCGTTCGGAACCCGGCGATGAACTTTTAAAGGGTTTTCCGATCGTTGGCGGTTGCCGTGTCAGGGCTTGCTGCGCTTGCCGCCGAGCGTTGTGGGGCGGGGGCAGGGGCGACTGTTTGGTGTCGTGATCGTAGCGTGTTGCAATACTATGAAAACGTGAAAAACAAACTGTTGATTCATATCAGTTTTATGCAAGCGTCATGATATACGCCTCATTGCCCCTCTGGATTGACCAATAAAGGTTTATTGAAACGTTTGATTTAGTGCGCGGTGGTGTAGGGGCGCTGCGTTATAGAGGTCGGTATTGGGCAAAAGACAGTGCGACCCTGGGCGGGTCGCACCTTGAACGGATCGGGCGGGCCGATCAGCCTGGTTATTTCTGACGAGCGGCCTTGAGCAGGATCAGCACGCCGAGAATGGCCGAAATCACAGAGCCCAGCAGCACGCCGACTTTCACTTCATCGACCAGGTGCGCCGAGTTCACGAAGGCCAGGGCACCGATGAACAGGCTCATGGTAAAGCCGATGCCGCACAACAGCGCCACGCCATACAACTGGCTCCAGTTGGCGCCTTCAGGCAGCCTGGCCATGCCGATGCGGATGGCCAGCGCCGAAAAGCCGAATACGCCCAGCTGTTTGCCCAGCACCAGCCCCAGCGCGACGCCCAGCGGTACCGGGTCGACCAGGTTGTCAGGCGTGATGCCTGCCAGCGAGACGCCGGCGTTGGCAAAACCGAAGATCGGCACGATGGCAAACGCGACCCAGGGATGCAGCTTGCCTTCCATCTTGAGCAGCGGCGACTGACGCTCGTTTTCCGGGTTGCCCATCGGAATGCACAGGGCCAGGATCACACCGGCCAGCGTGGCATGGATGCCCGATTGCAGCATCAGGAACCACAACAGCGCACCGGCCAGCAGGTAGGGAATCAGGCTTTTGACGCCAAAGCGGTTCAGCGCCACCAGGGCCACGATCACGCCCAGCGAGGCCAGCAGCATGTTGATCGACAAGTCGCTGGTGTAGAACAGGGCAATGATGATGACCGCGCCCAGGTCATCGAGAATGGCCAGGGCCGACAGAAAGACCTTCAACGACACAGGCACGCGCTTGCCCAGCAGCGACAGCACGCCCAGCGCAAAGGCGATGTCGGTGGCTGCCGGAATGGCCCAGCCGCCCAGCGTTTGTGCATTGCCCCAGTTGACGGCGATGTAGATCAGCGCCGGCATGATCATGCCGCCCAGCGCCGCCAGGCCCGGCAGGGCCCGGTCGCCCCAGCTGGCCAGTTGGCCGACCAGCATTTCACGCTTGATCTCCAGGCCCACCAATAGGAAAAAGATTGCCATCAGGCCGTCATTGATCCAGTGCGAGATCGACAGCCCCGCCACGTAGGTATGCAGGGTCGAGAAGTAGGCAGCCGATAACGGCGAGTTGGCCACGATCAGCGCCGCCAGGGCGGCCGCCATCAGAATCAGGCCGCCAGCCGACTCGGCTGCGAAAAACCGTGAAAGAAAAGCCATGGCAGAAGGCGAGGGGGTGGTGCTTGAGGTTTTGTCGAGGCGTACAGGGTCCAGACTCATAGGCACGAGGGCTCCGCACAAGCGGCCCGACCCGTGCTGAATTTAACCTGCCCTGCCGCATCATGCGGTGACACCCAAGGCCGCATTTTACACAGGCAAGGCCGGGTGGCTAGAGCAAAATGATGGCATTCGGATCAACGTTTGCCGGCTTGCTGCCAGCGCCTCGTTTTTGTGACGCTGCACGGCTGAATTTGTGCGCTGTGGAGGTCGAATCACCCCGCGAGCCGGTCGAGAAACGCTGAGAAGTCATGGGCGACCTCATGGTAGTGCTCGGTGTCCATGATCCATAAGCCGATCTTGCCGTGATCAGGACCGTCCAGCGATAACAGGAAATAATTGCCGCCTTCGTCAAAGGCAAAAGGCATTTTTCCGGCCAGCGCCGGGACGTCTTCCACAAGTTCTCTGTAGGCCTGCTCCATCGGCACCCGTCCATGCTTGATGGGGACGAAACCGGCCAGCAACAGATCGTTGCCGTTCAGGGCGTCGTCGATATAGCCGCCATTGGTGGCCAGATAGAAATCACGGAAGGCCTGTGGAAAACCAACATCGAGGGCCTGCTCAAAACGGTTGATATCCGCCGCTGACAGGCTGGGTGCAGACTCGATCAAGTAGGGCAACATGATGTTTTCCTGTCGGGCTCATGGGGGGACGAGATCTAGTTACCTTCAAACAGACCGATATAAGCCAGGCCGTTATAGCGGGTCTTGAGGGGGCGCGAGATAACGGTGGCGCCATCGCAATACCAGAACAGGGCGTTGGCCTTGTCGATGCCCAGCTCCGTACATTTCGCTTTGACACGATCCTGCTCGCGGGAGTCGACAGGCGCCTGCCGGAGCAGGTCGTCCAGCGTCATCAACGTTTCAGCTCGGGGCACGATGCCGATGAAATCTTCGTCGTACCACCTTATGCCGATGTCCTTGCAGAACCCACACACCCGGTAGGCCGGCTCATCCAGTTCGGCGTTGTAGTCCAGTTCAAAGTAACGCTGGTACTCCGGTTCAGGGGCCAGGTTTGTGCCGATCCAGAGATGGACCTTGTCGTAGCGCGCTATATCGTAGGGGTCCATTGGCAAATCCTTGAGGTGCCGGTCAGTGGCATGATCAGACAGTGTTTCGGGTGTGAAAATCAGGGCGGCTTTTCTTTCAGGTAAACCCTGCACCTGGCGTGTCGCAGTCTTCATGACCTTCCCAAGATAAACGTCCTTGACCGTCCATGACCACCGGATTAGTCACACGCCCCGGTTGCAATTGATCCATCGCTTGAACACAATGCGACTTATTATCATTTGCGTACCGCCGGGGCGCGCCTCATGCCTTCTCATCATCAGGGCCTGCAAACGCTCTACACCGATCATCACCGCTGGCTGCATGCCTGGCTGCGCAGCCGGTTGGGCAATGCCGCCGACGCGGCGGACCTGGTGCAAGACACCTTCATGCGCCTGCTCAGCCGGCACGAACGGCTGGAATTGAAAGCCCCGCGGGCCTTTCTGCGAACGGTCGCCAAGGGCCTGGTGATCGACCATTGGCGCCGTGAGGAAATCGAGCGCGCGTATCTGGAAGCCCTGGCGCTGCGCCCGGAGCTTGAGTCGCCGTCTCCGGAGTCACGCGAACTGGTGTTCGAACTGCTCGAAAGCATTGCGCGCATGCTCGATGGCTTGAAACCCAGGGTCAGGCGCGCGTTTCTATTGGCTCAGTGCGAAGGCATGCCTCATCAGCAGATCGCCGCGCAGATGGGCATTTCGCTGCGCTCCGTAGAGCGTTACGTCGCCGATGGGCTTTATCACTGTTACCAGTTGCGATACGGCGCTTGAACCCGGTTTGCTCCCCGGATCAGCCTTCCCGGCAGATCGTCAGGCAGGCCATCGAGTGGTCATTGCGTTTGCAAGCGCATTCGTCCGATGCCTCTGTGCATGAGCAGTGCGCACGCTGGCGCGCGCAGAACCCCGAGCATGAGTGTGCATGGCAGCGCATCCAGGCGCTCAACAGCGAACTGAGCACCCAGTTCAAGGCGCTGCCTGTTTCGACGGCGGCCTTCGAGGCGCTGGAGCAGGGCACACAACGGCTCAGTCGCCGACGCGCCTTGACGCTGTTGTCCGGTACGGCGGTGCTCGGGGCCGGGGCGTGGCTCGCTCGCGACCTGAGACCGGTGCAGCAGTGGCGCGCCGATTACGCCACCGGGTTCGGGCAACTGGGCCGCTTTCAACTGGCCGATGGTACGCAGTTGCGGCTCAATACCGACAGCGCGGTGGATCAGGATTTCAGCGCCGGGCAGGCGCTGATCCGCCTTGTGCGCGGCGAGATGCTGGTGACCACGCCTTCGCCGCCTGCCGGGCAGCGACCGCTGCAGGTGCGCAGCCGCCACGCGCTGTTTGAAACCCTGGGCGGCGGTTTTGTCGTGCGCCAGGACGACGACATGACCCGGCTCAGTGTCAGCACAGGCCAGGTGCTGATCCGGTTGCCCGGTGCCAGCCCGGTCGAGGTTCGCGCCGACCAACAGTATGTGGTCAGCGCCACCCGGGCGACCCTGGTGCCGCAGCCTGAAATGGACGCCGAGGCCTGGCTGGAGAGATTGATCGTGACGCGTGACATGCGCCTCAGGACGTTTCTGGCGGAGGTGGGGCGCTACCGGCGAGGCTTCCTGGGTTGCACGGACGACATCGCCGATTTGCGGTTGTCCGGGGTCTTTCGCCTCGAAGACACGGACAGACTGCTGGCGGTACTGGCGCAAACGCTGCCGGTGCAGGTGAACTACCGCACGCCCTGGTGGGTGACGCTGAGAGGCCAGGTGTGATTTGGAGGACGCGCTGCCCCGGGCGGTCCGGCGACGAGACCAGCAAGGCCCATACACCTGCTGCGCCTGTCCCATCGCCATCGCCGGCAAGCCGCCTCCCACAGTCTGGTGCCAGGCCCGAGATCATGGGCAACATCAATCCTGTGGGAGGCTGCTCTGCAGGCGATGAGGCCAGCAAGCCCAACACACCGGCTGCGCCTGTCACACAGTCATCGCCAGCAGAGCTGCCTCCCACAATCCGGTGCCTGGCACAAGATCCGGGGTGCTCATCGAACCTGTGGGAGGCGGCTTGCCGGCGATGAGGCCAGCAAGGCCTATACACCTGCTGCGCCTGTCACATAGCCATCGCCAGCAGAGCTGCCTCCCACAGTCCGGTGCCTGGCACAAGATCCGGGATTTCATCGAACCTGTGGGGGGGGGCTTGCCGGCGATGAGGCCAGCAAGCCCAACACACCGGCTGCGCCTGTCACACAGTCATCGCCAGCAGAGCTGCCTCCCACAGTCCGGTACCTGGCACAAGATCCGGGATTTCATCGAACCTGTGGGAGGCGGCTTGCCGGCGATGAGGCCAGCAAGCCCAACACACCTGCTGCGCCTGACACATAGCCATCGCCAGCAGAGCTGCCTCCCACAGTCCCGGTGCCAGGCCCGATATTCTGGGCGAATCAATCCGGTGAGAGGCGGCTTGCTGCGGGCGGCGATCCGACGATGAGGCCAGTAGGGTCATTGGTGTCAGGTCTGGCATTCAGAGGTGCCATCAGATCGGTGCGTTGCTGCAATAGGTGCCAGGCCTGATCCTGTTTTTTGGCGGGTTTTTCAGGTTCGGCCGGCTAGGAGAGACCACCTTCTTGATCAACCGCCTCACGGAACCTCCAATGATCCGGCAATTGATGTCTACCCCGATTCGCCTCGCCACGCTGACGACTGCCCTGGGCGTGGCTTTCATGCCTGTACAGGTCCAGGCCCAGGATCCATCGGCGGTAACTGCCAGCGCGCGCAGTTACTCGATCGCGCCGGCGCCGCTGGGCGAGGCGTTGAATCAATTTGCACGACAAGCAGGCATCACCTTGTCCGCCACCCCGGCGCAGACGACCGGCCTGCAGTCGCCGGGGTTGCAGGGCAGCTATTCAGTCGAGCAGGCCCTGGCAATCCTGCTGGGCGGCAGCGCGTTGCAGGCGGTCTCGCCGGATGGCAACAGTTACGTGCTCACCCGTATGCAAAGCGAGGCCCTGGCCTTGCCGACGACGGACATCCGCGGCTTTGCACTGGGCAATGCACTGGGCAGCGTCGAAGGCTACAACGCCACCCATAGCCAGATCGCGACCAAGACCAGCACCGCCGTGCTGGAAACCTCCCAGTCAGTGTCCGTGGTGACGCGCCAGCAAATGGACGATCAAGGCGCCCAGACCGTCGCCCAGGCCATGCGCTATACCCCGGGCGTGCTGACCAACCCCTATGGCGCCACCCACCGTTACGACTATGTGGCCCTGCGCGGTTTCAACGACGGCTCTGTGGATAACATTTACCTCGATGGCCTCAAGTCCATGGGCGACAGCGGCACCTACAGTACGATGCAGGTGGACCCCTACTTTCTTGAGCGGGTCGATATCCTCAAAGGCCCCTCGTCAGTCCTTTACGGGCGCAGCTCGCCCGGCGGCCTGGTGGCGTTGACCAGCAAGAAACCGCTGTTCACGCCCTATCACCAGATCCAGGCCACCGTCGGCACCCAGGGCCAGCGCGGCCTGGGCTTTGATTTCAGCGGGCCGGTCGATGACGACAAGCGCGTGGCTTATCGCCTGACCGGCCTGGTCGACCGGTCCGACACGCAGTTCGATCATGTCGAAGAAAAACGCTACGCGCTGGCGCCGACCGTCAGCATCGACTTCACCGAAGACACCTCGCTGACGTTACAGGCTTATCTGCAGCGCGACCCCGAAGGCGGCTATCACAGCGGCGTGCCAGCGGATGGCAGCCTGCACAAGCGCAACGGCCGGCGTATTTCCGAGCACTTTTTCGATGGCGAGCCCGGTGTCGACAGTTTCAGTCGTGACCAGCAGGCTTTCAGC
Organism: Pseudomonas ovata; assembly: GCF_003131185.1. Taxonomy (GTDB): domain Bacteria; phylum Pseudomonadota; class Gammaproteobacteria; order Pseudomonadales; family Pseudomonadaceae; genus Aquipseudomonas; species Aquipseudomonas ovata. The sequence goes on from NZ_QFFU01000019.1 coordinate 25,042, forward strand.
TATCAGTTTGAACATCGCTTCAACGATGTCTTCACGGCCCGGCAGAATTTCCGTTATCAGGAATCGAGCGTCGAGCTTGATCAGGTCTACGGCTATGGCTGGACGACGCCCACCAGTAATGAGTTGAACCGTTATTACTCCCACGGCGATGAGCGTCTGCATGCGTTCATTATCGACAACATGCTGCAGGCCGACTTCTTCACCGGCACTGCCAGGCATACGTTGCTGTTCGGCGCGGACTATCAGCGGCGCAAGACCGTCGTGGACTGGACCAGCGGTGCAGTGACGCCATTGAACGGCTTCGACCCGGTGTATGGCAGTGCAGCGATCAGTTACTACGACCCCACCCGTTACCTGCGCCGCCTGGAGCAGACAGGCGTCTATGCTCAGGACCTGATCGAGTGGAACCAGTGGCGCTTCTCGCTGGGTGTGCGCCACGACTGGGTCGAGACCTCGGATGAAAACCGCCTGGCCGAGGCCGGCAGACCCGAAGGCACCGAACGCCAGGACAAACGCACCAAGACCACCGGCCGCGCCGGTGTGCTGTACCTGTTCGATAACGGCCTTGCGCCTTACCTGAGCTATTCGGAGTCCTTCAATCCGAACTCGTATTCCGACAGCGCGGGCAATCCGCTGGCGCCTACCGACGGCAAGCAGTGGGAAGCCGGCCTCAAATACCAGCCGCCCGGCACGGACGACCTGTTCACCGCCTCGGTGTTTCGTATCGATCAGGAAAACCTGGCGTCCAAGCTGCCTCAGGAGAACTTCTACCGCCCCATTGGTGCTGTGCGTTCGCAAGGGCTGGAACTTGAAGCGCACCTGCAGTTGAACGACAACTTCAAGCTTTTGGGCAGCTACACCCTGACCGACATCGAGTATTCGAAGTCCATGCCCAGCACCCTCAGCACCCCCGGCAATATCATCGAGAACAAAGGCCATTCGCCGACCCAGGCCCCCAGGCACATGGCCTCGCTCTGGGGTGACTACGCCTTCAACAGCGGCGCGCTCGACGGCCTGCGCCTGGGTGCGGGGGTGCGCTACGTAGGGTCCAGCTGGGCCGATGCCGAGAACACCCTGAAAGTGCCGTCCTACACGCTGTATGACGCCTCGGTCGGTTACGACCTGGGCAAGGTGGGGCTCAAGGGCGTGGACGTACGGGTTAACGCCAACAACCTCACGAACGAATCCTACGTGGCCTCGTGCGCCAGCCTGAGCTACTGCTACGTGGGCGAAGAGCGCAACGTGAGTGCGACCCTCAGTTACCAGTTCTGAGCCTTGTAGCCGGTCAGCCAGCGCCCGGCAACGGGCGCTGCGCAGTGTTCAACAGGCGCAAGCGATCGCGGTGTGCGAAGCGGCCTGGGCACCGGTCTCGCTCGTCAGGGCCAGGCCCTCATCGAGCCAGCCGGTCACGCCGCCGATCATCTCCTTGACCGCATAGCCGAGGTGCGCCAGGCGTGCAGCCGCCCGGTGCACGCCATTGCAGTGGGGGCCGGCGCAGTAGACGACAAACAGGCTGTCGGCCGGAAACACCGCCAGGCGTTCAGGCGTGAGGGTGCGGGTCGGCAGGTTGATGGCGCCAGGCACGTGCCCGGCGGCAAAGGCCTCGGGGCTGCGCACATCCACCAGCACATAGTCGACCTGGCCGGCCTGCTGGCTGTAATGCACATCGGAACAATCGGTTTCAAAGCGTAGACGGTCACTGAAATGCGCCAGGGCTTGTGCGGCGGGGGCGGCGGGGGTCTGGCTGATCAGGCTGGGCATGTGGGCATTCCTGGCTGGGGATGGGGTGGCCCTACTGTAAGCAGGGTGCGCACTGCGCTACAGTGGCGGATTCGACATCAACTGGTAGTTTTCCGCCAATGAGCGACGCCCCCGGTCTGGTGGCCATCCTGGCCTACGATGGTTTATGTACGTTCGAGTTCGGCATCGCCATCGAGATGTTCGCGCTGCCAAGGCCGGAGTTCGATTTTGCCTGGTACCGGCACTGCATCGTCGCCGTTGATCCCGGCGTGATGCGGGCGGTCGGTGGCTTTACCGTGACCGCCGACGCCGGTTACGAGGCGCTCGACCAGGCGCAGACGATCATCATTCCAGGCTGGCGAAACCGCGATGAAGCGCCACCCCAGGCGCTGCTGGACGCGCTGTGCCATGCACACGCCCGCGGAGCGCGGTTGCTGTCGATCTGCTCGGGGGCCTTTGTGCTGGCGGCCACCGGGCTGCTGGATGGCCAGCGCGCCACGACCCATTGGCGCCATGCCGATGAACTGGCACTGCGCTTTGCGGCGATCGAGGTCGATGCGGCCGTGCTGTATGTCGACAGCGGCCAGTTGATCACGTCGGCGGGGAGTGCGGCCGGCATCGATGCCTGCCTGCACCTGATCGAGCGCGACTTTGGCGCACATATCTCCAACAACGTCGCCCGGCGCCTGGTGATGGCACCGCTGCGTTCCGGTGGCCAGGCACAATTCATTCCGGCACCGGTGGCCCGGACGCCGCGCCATGACCTTGCGGCTATCCTGGACTGGGCACGCGAGCACCTGGCCGAGCCACTGACGGTCCCGCAACTGGCGGCCAGGGCACTGATGAGCGAGCGCACCTTCCTGCGGCGTTTCAGCGAGGCCACCGGCATGACCCCGAAAGGGTGGCTACAACATGCGCGCCTGGCGCAGGCGCGTTTACTGCTGGAAAGTACCCGGCTGAACACCGAGCAAGTGGCCCAGCGCTGCGGCTTTACGTCCGTGGAGAGCTTTCGGGTGGCCTTTCGCAAGGGCGTCGGGCTCGCGCCTTCCCTCTACCGGGACCGCTTCGGCAAGCGGCCGCCGTCCTGATTCATGTGCTTTAACGCAGCGCTGCCAGCCCCTCTGGCATGTAGACATTGACCTGCGCACGCCCCGCCGCCTTGGCCTGGTACAGCGCTTCATCCGCCCGGCGCTTGAGGGTGTGCACGTCCTGTCCGGCTTCGGGATAAAACGCCACGCCGATGGACGACGAGGTCTTGATCTGCAGGCCCTTGATGGCCCAGGGGTGCTGCAACGCTTCACAAAGGCGCTGGGCAATATCCGTGGCCTGATCGCGTCTGGCACAGGCCAGGAAGATGATGAATTCGTCGCCGCCGATACGTCCGAACAAGTCCGCGTCGCGCAAGGCATGCCGTGTCCGGCGGGCGAACGCGACCAGCAGCTCGTCACCCACGGCGTGGCCCAACTGGTCATTGATGCGCTTGAAATTGTCCAGGTCGAGATACAGCAGCGCCGCGCCGGCATCGCGATGGGCGGACGCGTTGAGCGCCGCCAGGCGTTGCGAAATCATGTCCATGATGCCGCGCCGGTTGGGGATGCCGGTCAGCGCATCCACGAAGGCGAGGTGCCGCAGGCGGTTTTCGCTGACCTTGAGCGCCTCTTCGGCCAGTTTGCGCTCGGTGATATTGCGGCTGACGATGACCAGCCGGTGGCGCTTGCCCTCGCTGTCGAAACTCGGCGTCTTGATCACTTCCCAGGTGTTGATGCGCCCGTCCAGGCCCATGAACGATTTCTCGACCATTGTCGCGTACCCGTTCTGCCAGGCCAGCGTATCGGTTTCGATGTTGTAGCGAAAACCGTCGGCGTACACCGGCCGGATGGCGATCAACTCTTCATCGGTGACGCCAATGTAGTCGAAGCCATCGATCCCATAGGCTTTGAGCGCCGTCTCGTTGCAAAAGAGCCAGCGCCCCTCACCGTCCTTGACGACGATGAATTCCTGGATCGAGTCCAACAGGGACTGCAGATCTACAGCATCGGATCGAGTGTTCATGGTCGTACTTCACGGCGAGGGGGTGAGCGGCAATTCGCTGTCGCCTTATCGGCCGGGCCCGGGCTTTGGATAGGCTGCCTGTCTGCGGTGGGCGCGGCGAGTGGTAGACCGTTGCCGGTTGTGGAAATTCGGATACAGGTGCAGAGGCCGTCATCGCCCGCGGCTGCCGGCCGTGGCGTGCCTGTCAGCCACGGGTGGCTCGGAACAAAACAGGCTTTAGCGTTTCATAACCCAGACCCGCATACCATAGCCAATTCAGCAAGGAACGCCTGTGAATTTCCTCAAGAAGCTTTTCGGTTCATTCAAAAGCCCTTCCAGCCAGCAGGACGCCCAGCCCACAGCGCCACCCCCCGAACACCACGAGCCGGTGACGCCTGGCAATCCGGCGGATGAGGCTGAAGCGGCCAACCAGGCCGCCCGCCACGCCAGCGCCGCGTGTCTGGACCGCCACTGGAACGCGGTCGGCAGCGTCGAGCAGGATGTTCTTTCCTACCTCATCAGCCCGAGCCTTTCGGGTGGCCCTTACTGGCCTTCGACCCGCCAGGCCTACCGCGTGATTCGCCGTGGCAATAGCGTCATCATGGCCACCGACGGCTTGTCAGACCCCTTCGACGATACCGAAGGCATGGGCAATGGTTTCGAGATGGAGTTGTTCGTGGAAACCGCCGATATCCCCGAACATGCCCGTGGCGCCGTGGGCGAAGTCGATCCCTTGAAGCGCAGTTGGGTCTTTGAACTGGTGGAGAACGTGGCCGGGACCGTGGCCGGTGCTGGCGGCATCACCTCCCAGCTTGACCAGCACGGTGTGCTATCGCTGGAAATTCCAGGCTTCAGCCAGTCGCACCACCTGAGTGATCAACTGCCTGCACATTTCGTGACCGATGACGACGCCATCGGCGTCTTGCTGGGCGCGCCTGAACCGGATTTCCCCACGCGCCTTGATGACATGCCCTTATCCCCGGTCAGGCTGGTGCCAGTGGTACTGATCACCGCGTCGGAGCTTGAATACGTGCGCTCAGGTGGGCGAGCGGCGCGTGAGGACCTGGTGAGCCGTCTGACGGCGGCGGGCATCGGGCACAGGAGCAGCCTGCATCGCGCCAGTGTTGTCTGATACAGCGTGTGCTCCATGAGTGGCGATGCAGGTCAGCACATGGCTTCAGCGCTTGCGCCTACTCGCCAGCAGGGTGGGGGGCGCGAGTGGCAGAAGTCGTGACAGCCGTGAAGGTCATTTTTTATCGCGTGTCCTCAGGCGTTCAGGCAGGCCCCACATCAAAAGTGCCGCGGCAAGCAGGCTGGTAAAGCCAATAAGGTAAAGCGCCGGCGTTGTGCTGCCCGTGATGTCTTTTATAAACCCCACCATGACGGGGCTGACAATGCCGCCCATTTGTCCAATCGTATTGATTAACGCGATGCCGCCGGCAGCCCCTGCCCCCGCGCCCGCCAGCAGCTTGGGGGGCAGCGCCCAGAATGCCGGTATCGAGGCGATGATGCCTGTGCCCATGAGCGCCAGCGAGACGATCAGAAAGACTGTGTGATTGGCGAAGATGCCGGCACTGACAAATCCGATGGCACCTACAATGACCAGCCCACATACAAACTTGCGCCGCTCGCCTGTTGCATCCGACAAACGCCCAATGACAAGCATGCTTATGGCCCCGCAGACATAGGGTACGGCGGTCAGCAGGCCAATGAGCGTCGGGCTTTCAGTACCTGCGCTTCGGATCAGTTGTGGCGCCCAGAAATTGAGCCCATAGGACGCCACCTGGATAAGGAAATAGATAAGCGCCAACATCGCGAAGCCGGGTAACTTCAAGGCCGACAGTAACGAGCCGTGTGGCTGGTTAGGCTCATGGCTGGCAATGCGAGAGGCCAGGTAGGTTCGCTCATCCGGGCTGAGCCAATGAGCATCTTTAATCTGATCTTTCAGGGTGAAAAAGACGACCAGGCCCAAGCCAACACAAGGAATACCGCCCAGCAGAAATAGCCAGTGCCAACCCCGCATCTCGAGCAGGCCATCCATATGCCCCAGCACTAAACCAGAGACGGGTGCCCCTATCAGCCCCGCGAACGCTGAGGCCAGAAACAACGTTGAGGTAATTCGACCACGGTAATTCTGCGGGAACCATAACGTCAGGTAGTACAGCACCCCAGGCGCAAAGCCGGCTTCCATTGCACCGATGAGAAAGCGCAGGACATAGAACTGCCAGTCTGCCGTAACGAACACCATCAACGCCGTCGCGACCCCCCACGACATCATGATGCGGGCAATCCAGCGACGTGCGCCCACTTTGTAAAGCATCATGTTGCTTGGGACTTCGAACAGCACATAGCCCACCACAAACAAGCCCGCCCCCAATCCATAGGCGGTATTGCTTAACCCCAGGTCAGCCTGAAGTTGAAATTTGGCGAAGCTGATATTGATGCGGTCAAAAAATGCGAAGAGATAACAGATCATGATCAATGGCATGAGGCGCCATGCCACTTTCGAGATCAGTTTTTTCTCATCGATTGATGTGGCAGCGATGCCGTCATCCGCAGTAGAAACAGAAACAGACATGGTCGTTCTCCAACTGAGCCCCTTCAGGAGCCGCTTTTGTTTTTGTTGTCTGGTTGGCGACAGAAATCGCCGGATAGAACACTGGATTCAGTGCGACGGTCGTGGATGCAGGTCGCAGTTTCGTCCTGCTTTTACAACTTGCCCGGGCATGTCATGCCCCAGCAATAGCGGCAAGGTGCGCGACAGGGCCAATAAATGCGGGAGGTCGATGCCTGTAGGGATTCCCATCTCGGTGCACAGATTTACCAGGTCTTCCGTGCATATGTTTCCGGATGCGCCCGGCGCAAAAGGGCACCCGCCCAGGCCGCCGAGCGACGCGTCGAAACGTCGAGCCCCGGCTTCATAGGCCGCCAATACATTGCTCAGGCCCAAGCCACGGGTGTTGTGAAAGTGCAGCGTAAGCGCTGTCGTCGGTACCCGATCCAGAATGCGCTGCACCAGGTCATAGACCTGACGTGGATTTGCCATGCCGGTTGTATCCGCCAACGTAACGCCCTGCACACCGAGTTCCAGGTAAGCGTCGACCAATCGCATGACGACGTCTTCTTCGATGCGGCCTTCGAATGGGCAGCCGAATGTTGTGGCTACAGCGCCGTTCAGAAGAACGGTGCTACCGCGAACCAGCGATACCACTTCACCAAAGGCGGTCAGCGATTGCTCTCGCGTCATGCGCATATTGGCCTGGTTGTGACTCTGGCTGGCCGACAACACCAGATTCAGCTCGTCCGCATTGGCCTGTATCGCGCGCTGGGCACCTTTCAGGTTGGGTATGAGCGCAACGTAAATCACTCCGGCATGGCGCTGGATTCCCTGGAAGACCTCTTCGCCGTCGCGCAAGGCTGGAATGGCCTTGGGCGACACAAATGACCCGGCTTCAATGCGGCTGAAACCGCATGACGACAACTGATTGATCAGGTTGATCTTATCGGCTGTTTCAACCCAGACAGGCTCAATTTGCAGACCGTCGCGAGGAGAGACTTCTTGAACGATGAGGCGCTGCGAATAGTCGGTAATCATTGCACCACGCCCTCGTCTTTCAAGCGCGCAATGGCATCTTCAGTCAGGCCCAGATCGGCCAGAACCGCCTGGGTATGTTGCCCCAGGCCTGGCCCTTGCCAGTTCACGCTGCCTGGTGTTTCTGACATTTTGGGAACAATGCCTGGCATCTTGACGCGGGCACCGCCTGGCAGATCGGCATCCAGAATCATGTCCCGGGCAAGATAGTGTGGGTCGGCAACGATATCGGCTACGGAATAGATGCGCCCGGCAGGCACTTCGGCCTTTTCCAGGGTGTCGAGGACGACATCGATCGGATGCCTTGCGCTCCAGTGGCTGATCGCTTCATCGAGTACGTTGCATTGCAGGGCCCGACCATCATTGTGCGCAAAAGCAGGATCCTCCCCCAAGTCCTCCCGGCCAATTGCAGCCATGAGACGTTTGAAAATAGGATCGCTGTTGCCAGCAATCACAACGTAACCGCCATCGGAGGTGGGGTAGGTATTGGAGGGCGCGATGCCCGGTAGCGCGCCGCCGCTACGCTCACGCACATGGCCAAGCATGTCGTACTCCGGCACGAGGCTTTCCATCACGTTGAAGACGCTTTCTGCCAGCGATACATCTACAACCTGTCCTTCACCTTGTCCCGTCTTGACCCGCAAGAGCGACATCAGTGCGCCGATGACCGCATGCATGGACGCCAGGGAGTCTCCGAGGCTTACTCCCACGCGTGCCGGTGGCGTGCCAGGCGTCCCCGTCGTGTACCGGATACCGCCCATCGCCTCGCCAATGGCGCCGAAACCAGGGCGGTCACGATAAGGGCCCGACTGGCCATAACCCGAGATCCGCACCAATGTCAGCTTTGGGTTCAGCGCGTGAAGAACATCCCAGCCAATACCCAGTTTCTCGAGTGCACCCGGCCGCAGGTTTTCAATCAGCACATCAGCGCTCTGCGCCAGTTGCTTGACGATGGCGATGCCTTCAGGCGACTTGAGGTTCAAGGCCAGGGATTTTTTGTTGCGCGATTGCAGGTACCACCAAAGAGAAGTGCCTTCGTGCAACTTTCGCCATTTACGAAGAGGATCTCCCTGCCCCAGCGTTTCGATCTTGATCACCTCGGCACCAAACTCCGCCAGTATGCGAGCCGCAAACGGGGCCGCGATAAGGGTGCCGATTTCGATTACGCGAATACCGCTCAGAGCCGTCATGGCACGTCCTCTTGTTTCTTGGAATTTGAGCCAAGACTAGAGGACGGATGCTTGTGCAATCCAACGGTGATTTGGAAAGGGGCGTTCGCGTTTCGCGAACGAGTGATTCAAGGCCGGGGTTGCTGCAGATGGTCAAATAATAACCGGCTCACCGGCGACAAGGACTCGCGCTCGCGCACCAATAACATCAGGGTCCGCTCAGACCATTCATCGCTGAGGTGTACGGCCGTCAGCCCCAGACCTCGCCCAAACAACTCGAATGCCTTGAGCGGCAGAATACCGATGCCCATGTTGGCTTGAACCATACGGCACACGGCATCGAACCCCGGGACATGAATACGCAGCCGCAGGGGTTCGCCCAAGGCCTTGGCCGCTGTATGGATACGGTTATTGATGGAGCTGGCAGCGTGCAGGCCTATCTGGTCGTATGGCAATGTCTCGAGGAAAGCGACTTCACCGCAGTGTGCCAGCGGATGATCATTGCGCATGGCAACGATCAGCCGGTCGCAGCGATAGGGCACAGACAAGAGGCCATGCGCATCGCTATCCATCGAACAGATACCGACGTCGGCCACACCGTCGATGATGCCCTGGACCACGCCGTCACTGGGTCGCTCTTCCAGATCAACCTTCACGTGTGAATGATTCAAGACGAAATCGTGCAGGTCTTCCGGTAAAAACTGGATGATCGCCGAGAGGTTGGCAAGCATGCGAACGTAGCCGCGCAGGCCCTGCAAATGCTCGCCAACCTCGATGCCCACCTTTTCGACCTCTGTCAGCATGCGACGGGCATGATGCAGGAGGGTTTCGCCCGCGGCTGTCAGCGTCATTCCCTTCGCCGTGCGCGAAAACAAGGGAATGCCCAAAACAGCCTCAAGCTCCACTAACCGCTTACTGGCAGCTGAAACCGCGATGGCCTCCCTTAACGCCGCACGCGTCAATGTGCCTTCTTCATGGACCGCCACGAACAACTGCAGAGTGACCAGATCCAGGCGCCGGATAAGCTGTTTGTGAAGCATGAGGCGTTTCCAGGGATGGAGAAAAAACCAGCTTAACCCAGCGCAACCGATGGGTGCGCGCGCCGGTTTGTTCAGCGCATTCAATGTTTCGCAAGACGTAGAAAAGGATCACTCTCTTTTCAGGTTCCTAGGGTCTGTTGCCGTTTCAGCACGAGCCGCGTTGCCGGGCCCAATCTCGCCAGGCGGTGTTGGGCACGCAACCCGAAGGGCCGGGCCTGTTTTGCCGCGAGACTGCGTTACTCGCCACTCATCTGGAATGACCAGACTTCGCGGCGCCTGCCTTGCCTCGCGGCAAAACGGGCGCCGGCGCGGCCGTGCTGAAACGGCAACAGACCCTAATACAACAGCAGCCCCCGCACCATGCCCAGGGCGAGCACCGAACTGTGCAGCAGCAAGGGCGCCAGCAGGCCTGCGCTGCGTATCCGGGCGTGCGCCAGGATGACCGCGATCAGGCTGAACAGCAGTAAGCCTGTCCAATGCGGCTGATGCTGGTACGCGAAAAGGTAAAGGGCGCTGGTCGCCAGGATCGCCACATACCGCCAGACGCGTTGCTCAACGGGGAACAGGCGGATCAGAAAGTGCCGGTACAGCAACTCCTCGATCAGAGGGAGAACGGTGAGCAACAGGGTAAGGATCAGCACCCTTTGCGCCATCGAAGCCTTCAATCCATGCGTCGCCACCAAGGGCTCAGACTTATACCCAAGCGCAAAGTCCAGGCCCGTGCACAGCAACAGACTGACCACCAGCCAGGGAAAACACCGCTTGAACGTTGCGCCCACGTCATGGCCCATGACAGCCCGTATGCCACCGGAGTGCCTGCGCTCGAACACTGCCACGGCCAAGAGCACGGTGGCCTGGACACTGCCGATCATCAAGAGCTGCAGCCCGGTCCAGCCACTGGCGCCCACGATCGTCATCAGCACCGCTTGAGTCGCCAGGCCTGAAGCGATTGCCAGCAAGAGCATCGCAAGACGACGCCGCCAGGAGTAGGCGTCTGTGCAGGCGGCGGATTGCCCGCCAGGTGCTTGGTTCTTCACGCCCTGTTTCCTTGAACGATGGAGAGGGTGGGCATGTTACTGAACCGTGCCACAGGGTTCACTGACTTTGCAGCGCTTCAGGCCGGCCCTTGTCTCGCAACAGCCGGCTGGCGTATACAAGGCGGCACATTTTTACTGTGCCCCAACCCAAAGGACGGACCCCGTGATTACCTGCCACCTCAAATACGTCATCGACCCCTACCAGTTGCCGGCCTTCGAACGCTACGCGCGTCAATGGATCGGCCTGGTGAGGCGCTTTGGCGGCCAGCACCACGGCTACCTCATGCCCTCGGAAGGCGCCAACAACATTTCCTATTGCTCGTTCAGCTTTGCCAGCCTGGCCGATTACGAACGCTATCGGCAGGACGCGGCGCAAGACCCTGAATGCATGCGGCTGATGGACGAGGCCAACGAGCTGAAGTTCATTGTGAGTTACGAACGCAGCTTCATGCGGCCTGTGTTCGATTGAAACCCGGTACGGCATCAAGCCTGTAGGCGCGCGGGGGCGGCCATCTGTCTTGCCGGCGACCGGCTGCGTCAGCAGTCGTAAATTTTCAGCGTTTCCGAAATTTTTCGAGCGCTAGCGCACTCGGTCGCCGGCAAGCGGGCTCCTACAGGTCTGGTTGCAGCCTGGCATGACTCTTTTTGAACCTCAGGAAATCTCGATCTGGTAACGGAACCCGCCGGCCGCGGCGCGGGACAGGCGGTATTCCAGGGGGGATCGGTCATAGCCCAGCGCCGTGCGCTCGATGGTGACCACCGGTGCACCGACCTCGATCGACAGGGTCTCGGCCATGGCCTTGTCGGCCGCGCCGACGGTAAGGGTTTCTTTGGCTGAGGCGATGCATTGCCCGCACTGCTTTTCATAGAGCGGATAGAGCAATTCACCGAAGCTCGCCGAGTCGATTTCCATCAAGGCCCCGAAGCGGCTGGCGCAGAGCCAGATTTGCTCGTGAAACAACACGCGGCCTTCGACCATGCGCAGGCGTTCCATGTACACGACCTGCTCACCCTCGCTCAGCGCCAACGCATCGGCCACCGCCTTCGACGGGGCCTGCAAGGCTTTGCTGAGGATACGGCTGGTGGGGATTTCACGCCCGCCGCCGGCATTCACCTGGCGAAAGAAACGCGCCAGCGAAGTCTCGAAGTTCGGACGGCGCACAAAGGTGCCACGGCCCTGGCTGCGCAACAGCAGCCCTTCGTTGACCAGCGTATCCACGGCCTTGCGCACCGTGCCGATGGCCACGCCGTAATGCCGGGTCAGCTCCGCCTCCGTGGGAATAGGGGCGTCAGGGGTCCATTCGCGGGCCGCGATCTTGGCCAGCATTTCTTCTCTGAGGCGCTGATACAGCGGCAGCCGCTCGTCGTATCCCAAGGTTGATGTGTTCATTTCTTGATCAGTCCTTATCCGATGCCGATGCACTTTATCACTGCGGCATTGATTGACAGATATCGAGCACTAAAGATATGGTCATACATTCATCTATATGAATCTGCGCAACCCTATAATTTAGTTCGTTTCCCGGCCTGCTCGCTGTTGGCAAGCCTCGTCACGACCACAACAAATCACGGTTTCTGCTTATGACGCTTTCCCTGTCGCCCTGCCTGCAAGGCGTGGACACGCACGCGCACATCTTCCGCCAGGATTTGCCGATGGTGCCTGGCCGCCGCTACAGCCCTCACTACGATGCGTTGGTCGAGGACTACCTCAAGCACCTTGATCGCCATGGCCTGGCGTACGGCGTGCTGATCCAGCCGAGTTTCCTCGGCACCGATAACCACTACCTGCTTGCGGCGCTAAGGCGTTATCCACAGCGGCTGCGAGCCGTGGCCGTGGTCGAGGCCGACGTCAGCGAGGCGCAACTGGACGAGTTGGCCGAGGCCGGCGTGGTGGGCATTCGGCTCAACCTGATCGGCAAGGCCCTGGCCGACTACACGGGCCCTGCCTGGACCGGCCTGTTCGAGCGCCTGGCCCGGCGCGGCTGGCAGGTCGAGATTCAGCGCGGCATCGACGACGTGGCACTGATCGTGCCGGACATCCTCGCGTGCGGTGTCGATGTGGTGATCGATCATTTTGGCCTGCCCACCGGTGGCATCGAGCCTGAAAAGCCCAACCACAAGGCCTTTCTCGGGTTACTGGCCCACGAGCGCGTCTGGCTCAAGCTCTCGGCGCCTTACCGCAGCCAGTCGAACCTTGAGCAGGCCCGGCAGGTTCTGGCGCAGGTGCGCGAGTCGAGCGGCGGCATCGCGCGATTGCTCTGGGGCAGCGACTGGCCCAACACCCAGTTCGAAGACCAGACCGACTACGAGCGTCAGGTCGCTTTCATCGAAGCGCTGCTACCGGACCCGAACGAACGCACCCGGATACTGCTGACTAACCCGGCGAAGCTGTTCGGCTTCGACGTTTCGCGCTAAACGACCCATAACAACAATAGGACATTCCTTATGATGAGCCTGCTCGTCGTGGCGGCAATCGTGGTTGCCGTCGCCCTTGGCTACAAGACCAGGATCAACATCGGTCTTTTCGCCATCGCCTTCGCTTACCTGATCGGCTGTTTCGGAATGGGGCTGAGCCCTTCCGAAATCATCGGCATGTGGCCGCTGAAGATCTTTTTCATCATCTTTGCGGTGTGCCTTTTCTATAGCTTCGCCACGGTCAATGGCACCCTGGAAAAGCTGGCCGAGCATTTGATCTACCGCTGCCGAAGCATGCCCCAGTTGCTTCCCTTCGCGGTGTTCTTTACCGCCACGCTGATTGCGGCAATGGGCGCTGGCTACTACACAGTGCTGGCCTTCATGGCGCCGATCACCCTGTTGCTGTGCCAGCGCACGGGCATGAGCCTGATCACCGGCAGCATGGCGGTGAACTATGGCGCCTTGAGCGGCGCCAACTTCGTCTCCAGCCAGAGCGGCATTATCTTTCGAGGCCTGATGGTCAACGCCGGCATCCCCGAGAACGACGCCTTCATCAATGCGACCGCCATCTTCCTCAGTACCCTGGTGATTCCACTGCTGGTGATTTCCGTGCTGGTGTTTCTGACCGGGCAGGGCAAGGCGCTGAAGGCGTCTGCCTACGTAGCCACCGAGGCGACACCGCTGAACCGCGAACAGAAAATCACGCTGTGGCTGACGCTGACGATGATGGTCATTGTCCTGGCGGCACCTATCGCCCAGATCGCTTTCCCGGATAACACGACGGTGCGCTTTCTCAATTCCAAAATGGACATCGGCCTGATCGCCAGCGTGTTTTCCGTCATTGCGCTGCTGCTCAAGCTGGGTGACGAACGCAAGGTCATGGCCTCGGTGCCCTGGGCGACGTTGATCATGATCTGTGGTGTCGGCATGCTCATCTCGGTGGCCATCAAGGCCGGGACCATCACTCTGCTGGCCTCGTGGATGGGCAGCAGCATCTCGCCGGTCATGGTGCCGATTGTCTTTGGCATCGTGGCGGCGTGCATGTCGCTGTTCTCCAGCACTCTGGGCGTGGTCACGCCGGCACTGTTCCCGATGGTGCCGCCGATTGCCGCCGCCATCGGGCTGGACCCCATGGTGCTGTTCGTGGCCATCGTGGTCGGCGCGCAGGCGACGTCCATCTCGCCATTCTCATCGGGTGGCAGCCTGATACTGGGCTGCTGCCCGACCGATCAGAGCCGTGCCTCGTTGTTCCCGCAGTTGCTCTTGCGCGCCGCACCGCTGGGGTTTGCGGCGGCACTGATATTCAATGCGGCTTTTACCTTTGCCTTGTTTTAAAAAGGCCAGGCCGGCACGCAGCGTCTGTAAGTCCGCTGCTGCCGCAAGGCTGCCTCTCTCAGGCAAAGATTAAGTTGCTGATTTTATTGAGTTTAAAAAACACCTGTGGGAGGCGGCTTGCCGGCGATTGAGCGCGAAGCGCTCACAGACATCTGCGAAACGCTGCAAATCTACGACTGCTGCGCAGCCGGTCACCGGCAAGCGGGCTTACCGGGTTACAGGTTTGCTGCATGACAGCGCTAGCGCCTGAGCAGCTCCAGGGTTGCCTTCAGGCCGCCGCCGGGGCGGTTTTCAAGCCTGACCTGGCCGCCCAGGCGTTTGGCGATGGTCTGCACGATGGTCAGGCCCAGCCCTGCGCCCTGCGCGTTGCCACGGCTGTAGAAGCGTTCGAACAGCCTGTCCCGCTCTGCTTCGTCGATGCCGGGGCCTTCGTCTTCGACGCTCAGAACCAGATGGGTGTCCAGGCTTGCCAGCCGTACGGCGATCAAGCCTTGCGGCGGGGAAAAGTTCGCGGCGTTGGTGAGCAGGTTGTGCAAGGCGATGGTGATGGCCGATGTGTCGAGGCGCACCTGATAGTTGCCTGGCTCGACATGTAATTCAAGCTCCAGGCCCTTGTCGAGCAGCCAGGCGCTCAATTGCACCAGGCTGTCGCGCACCGTGTCTTCCAGGTCGACCTTCGGGCCTGTGGGCCCCCCGGCCTGTGGTTCGAGACGGGCCATGGTCAGCAACTGGTTGACCAGCCGGTCGGTGCGGTCCACGCCGCTGATCAGGTGATAGAGCGACTCGCGGCGTTGTTCCTCGGTGCCTGCTTCCAGCAGGTTCTGCGCATGCACGCGCAGCACCGCCAGCGGCGTGCGCATTTCATGCGCGGCATCGGCGATGAAGCGCCGCTCGCGACCCAGGGCGGCCTGGATCTGGGCCAGCATGCGGTTCAGGGCCGACTGCATCGGTTCCAGCTCTGTGGGCAGCGGCATCAGTTGCAACGGCTCCAGGGCGCCGGCGTGACGGGCCCGCAGGGTAGCGGCCATGTCTGCCAGAGGCTTGAGTCCCCAGCCGATCGCCAGCCAGACCAGCATGGCGAGGATCAGGCTGCCCAGGACATTGGGCCACAACGTATGGCGCAGGATGCGCGACACCAGGTCCGAGCGCACATCATCACGCTCACCCACCCAGATGCGCAGCTGGTTTTCCTTGTCTTGCAACAGAAAGGCCCGCCAGGTGCGATGGTTGAGGTCGACCACGTCGCTGAAGCCGGGCGTGGTCGGTGCCGGCTCGAAGGCCGGGGCGCTGGCGGTCCTCACCAGCACTTCGCCCTGGGGGCTCCACACCTGAAACGCGATCTTGGCTTCATAGGGATGCCCATCGACCCGTGGCATGGCTTCACCCAGGGCCTTGTTGAAGGCCTGATACAGGTCGGCATGTTCCTGCGCCGCCAGCGGCATGCGCATGATGCCCTGCAGCAGCCGTGCACTTTGCGCCAGCTGGGCGTCGTACACCTCGGCGATTTCATGGTTGCTGTCGTGCACGTTGAGCAGGCTGATCACCAGCAGGCCGCTGAGCAGCAGGCCGATGATCAAGGTAAGGGTGCGCCGCCGGATCGAGGTCATGGATGCTGTTCCACGCGGTAGCCGACACCGCGAATCGTGCGGATCAGCCCGCTGGAGAACTTCTTGCGCAGATGATGAATATGCACTTCCAGGGTGTTGCTCTCGGCTTCATCGTTCCAGCCATACAGCAACTGGGTCAGGCGTTCACGGGTCATGACCCGGCCGGGCGGTGAAAGCAGTTCGTGCAGCAGTTGGTATTCCTTGGGCGTCAGTGCCACCGCGCTGCCCTGGTAGGTGACCTGCTGGGTGCCGGGGTCCAGGCTGATGCCCGCGTGCTGGATCAGCGCGCTGGCCCGCCCGGCACTGCGGCGCAACAAGGCGCGCAGCCTGGCCTTGAGTTCGGCCAGGTCGAAGGGTTTGATCAGGTAGTCGTCGGCGCCGGCATCCAGCCCTGCGATCCGGTCTTCGGTGGCGTCCCGGGCGGTCAGAATCAGCACCGGCAACGCCGAGCCGCTGTGGCGCAGCCGGCGTAGCACTTCCAGGCCATCCAGGCGTGGCAGGCCCAGGTCCAGCACGGCAAGGTCGAACGTCTCGCTGAGCAGGGCATGCAGGGCCAGGCTGCCGTCCTCAATCCAGTCCACCGTATAGCCTTCACGGCCCAGCGCCTGATGAATGCCTTGCCCCAGTGCCACGTCGTCTTCGATCAGTAATAGCCGCACTGCAGCTCCTGTCATGTGTTCTTGTTCAGCTCTGCCAGCAACGCCTCGATGTCCTGGCGCCGGCCGGCATCGGCATTTTCACGCCCTGGTCGTGGCGGCGCCTGCAAAGCTTTCTGCAAGGCGGCACGGGCCTGATCGTAGTGTTTCTGACGGTAGAGGTGATCACCCCAGAAGTACAGGCTGTCGATGCCATTGGGGTTGAGTTTCAGGGCTTGCTGCAGCAGTTGCCCGGCCTTGTCGGCATCGCCGAAGCCGACCGGCCAGCCAGGCACGCGGTCATAAAGGGCCGCCAGGCTGGTGTAGGCCGAGCCTTGCAGGGCTGTCGGGTCCAGGCTCAGGGCTTTTTCCAGGTCGGCCTTGGCGGTCTTGACCTTGCTCAAGGCACCCAAGCCGCCCTGTGCGCCTGCCCAGCTGCTGGTGACGATACCGGACCAGATCCAGGCTTCTGCTGCAGTGGGACGGTCATGGGTAAAGGCGGCGGTCTGGCTGGCGAGTTGTTCGAACGCGTCGGCTTTCTGCCCGGCGCCAGTGCTGTACTGGATGACCGCCCAGCGTTGCTGGATATCGGCCAGGCGTTGCTGGTCACCGGTGTCCAGCGCGGCCCAGGCGCTCTGGCTCAGCAGGCCGATCAGGGTGCAGATGGCGAGTCTTTTCATGATTCAAGGCGCTCCTTGGCAGGTTTCTGGCTCAGGTGACGAATCAGCGGCAAGTGCTTGCGCAGACCACGATCCACCAGGTGTGGAAGCAAGGCGTTCAGGCGCACGAAGAACCGCTCGGGCCAGCCCAGGTAAAGGTCGCGGTAGTCGCTGTCAATGGCGTGGAGCACGGCCGAGGCCACATGCTGCGGCTCATCGACACCCGACTTGAGGGCGTCATTGAGTGCCTCGGCGGCCGGACTGTTCATGCTGGTGCGGGTTGCGCGCGGGGCGACGTACAGCACCTTGACGTGGGTGTCGGCCAGCTCTCGGCGCAAGGCTTCGGAGAAGCCGCGCAGGGCGAATTTACTGGCGCTGTAGGTGGCATAGCCGGGGTAGGCGATGGAGCCGTAGGTCGACCCAACGTTCACCACCCGGGCGTGCTCGGCCTGGCGTAGCAGCGGCAACAAGGTGCGCGTCAGGCAGATGGGCGCGCTGATATTGAGCGCCAGCATGGCGTGGATCTCGTCGTCGTCCAGGTGTTCGAGCATCGCAAAGCGATTGACCCCGGCTGCGTTGATCAGCAGGTTGATGCCACCGCTGGCCTGCGCTGCCAGCAGGATCCGCTGCCGGTCGGCTGCCTGGGTCAGGTCCGCTTCGATCCAGGCCAGGTGCTGTGGGTAACACTGCAACAGCGGCTCCAGGCTTTCGCGCCGGCGCGACACGGCCATCACCCTGGCGCCCTTGGCGCACAGGGCGGTCGCAATGGCCAGGCCGATGCCGCCACTGGCACCGGTCAGTACCACGCGGGTATCACTCAGGCGCATGGGTTGGCCCTCCATCCTGTGGAAGACTGCGGAACATGTCGGCATACAACCGATAGACCACTCTGGAGGCATGGATCACGGCGGCCTGGTCGTGTGGATCTTCCAGGCGGTCCATCAACTGGCGATAGGTCTGCATGTGTTCGATATCCAGCGAGCCATGGGAGTTGAGGTAGCTGAACGCCGTGTCCGGCAGGTCAAGGTGAGCCTGGATGCTGCCAGCGGCGTGGGTGGCCAGCGCAATGCTGGTGCCTTCGAGCACGTTGACCATGCCGAACAGGCCCACCGGATTGCCACGGGCGATCAGGTCGTAGAGGTAGCTGACCATCAACTCGACAGGCAGGTCTGGCTGGCCTTCGCGCACGGCCACCTTGTCGCCCCCGCAGGCTGCGATATCGTTGAGCACCCAGGCCTCGTGGCCGTACTCGTCCTCGATATAGTCGCAGACCGCCTTGCGCAGCCATTCCAGGCGCGACGGCAGGCGTGCACCGCAAGCCATCATCAGCGGCACGGTATGGCGTACATGGTGATAGGCCTGTACCAGAAAGGCCCGGTAACTGATCAGGCTCACCTTGCCCGCGAGGGCATCGCGGATGACCGGCAGGTCGAACAGGGCCTGGCGTTCATGCCGGGTCGCTTGTTGCAGCGTATCGAAAAAGCTCATGGTGCGATTTCCTCGGGCAGATCTTCAGCGGTCAGTAACGGGTGATAGCGTTCGATGATGGCGTCGCGGCGTGGGCGACCGTTGGCGGTCAGCAGGCCGTTACCGGGCGTAAAGGGCTGGTCCAGGCGGCTCCAGCGGTGAATCCGGGCATAGTCGGGCAGTGCATGGTTGGCGTGTGCCACGGCGGTAGCCAGTTGTTCGTCCGAACAGTCCGGCAGGCAGGGCCAGAGCAGCGCATGGTTGCGCGGCATGGCTTCACCATGGACAAAGGCCTGGGCGATTACACCGCGCTGGGTCAATTCGGCCTCGACCCATTCCGGGTTCACGTTGCGACCGAAACTGGTGATGAACTGGTACTTCTTGCGCCCCTTCAGGTACAGGAAGCCGTCGCTGTCCAGCTCACCCAGATCCCCGCTGGGCCACCATTCGTCCGTGCGAGGCGGCTCGCCAAGGTAGCCAAGCATGAGCGCACCCTTGATCAGCACTTCACCATCGTCGGCCAGGCGCACCTGCAGGTGCGGCAGTGGTCGTCCTGCGCTGCCGGGGCGGCAGGCCTGCGGCTGGTTCAGGCACACCACCGAAGCGCATTCCGATAGCCCGTAGCCTTCGTACAGCGGCATGCCGAGCCGCTGCGCGCGCATCAGCAACGCCGTGGACACCCGTGCACCGCCCACCGCCGCAAAGCGCAAGGTGGTGGGGTTGAAGGCCCGTTGTTCGGCGGCACTGACCAACAGCAACAGCAGTTGCGGCACCAGGATCACACTTTCTGGCGCGCGCTCGACCAGCACCTTCAACAAGCGCGGCGCATCGACGCTTGAGGCGCCCTGGATGCCGAGGGTCTGCAGGCCGGGCACGCTCAGTGTCGCCCCGGCCAGCAAGGCGGCGTAGCACCCCAGGTTCTCCAGCAGCACAGCCAGCGGCAACAGCGCCAGGTGATGGCGCGGCTCAGTGAGGGCGCAGGCCTCGTGCAGGGCGCTGGCCACCCTCAGCAGACTGGCGGCGCTCAGGCACACCCCTTTGGGCGTGCCCGTGGTCCCCGAGGTGAAAGTCAGTTTGGCGGTGCCTGCGGGCATCAGGCTGTCGGTGGCACAGGATCGGTGCCAGAAGTCGCCGCGCCGTGTGTAGCCGGCCGCCTGCAGCTCGGTGGCGAGGGCCGGTTCGGCAATTACCAGGCTGGCCGCGCTTCGGACCAGGCAATGCTGGCGCTGGGCCGGGGTGAAGAAGCCCGGCAATGGCACACACGTGAGGCCTTCCAGCAACAGGGCCAGGTCCCACAGCATGGCCTCCACGCCGTTGTCCAGCGCCAGGGCGACCACCCTGGCGTCTTCGGCGCGCAGCCGTTGCTGCCGGTGCGTCACCTCGGCATACAGGGCGGCATAGTCCAGTTTCAGGTCATCGCCCCAGAGGGCGAGGGCATGGGGCGTGCATTCAGCGTGCGCTTGCAGTGCCAGGTGGAACTGTTCCAGTTCAGGCGACATGGCTGCACTCCGTCCTGCAGGTCGGCAGGCCCAGGCGATTGAACAGCCCGATGTTGCGCAGATGATCGAAGCCTGCGCGAATATTGCCCACATGCACCTGTGGCTGGCTCTGGTAGTAACTGCCCCAGGCGTGTCGCTCCTCGCCGAGGCGAAGCGGGTCGGCAGGGCCCAGACTCTGTGGCTTGAGCCCCAGGCGGTGAAAGCTGTTCACCAGTCCCCTGCTGCCCGTGAACGCGACCCACTCCAGGCCGCCCATGGCGAGCAGGTAAGTGATGGCAATGATGCTCAGCCGGGCGCTGCCGGTGTCGGCGGCAGCCAGGTTGCCCACCTCGACCAGGGTGTGGCGTTCGACGGGTTGCTGGTCGGGACGGCTGATCAGCGTTTGCAGGGCCGCATCCACGTAGTGCTCCAGAAACAGCGGCCCGCGGCTGGCCAGTCGCACGCCGGCCACTGCGCAGAGGGCGCCATCGGTATCGCTTATGCCGAACAGCTCGGGCATGAAGTGCTGGATGCGGGCGCCATGGGCCTTTTCAAAGCGCGTCTGGATAAACCTTTCGTACAGACTGCGCTGCATGTCGTCGGGCAGGACACGGCTCAGGGTCAGAGGCGTATCGGATAGCGCACCGAAGTGCAGGGGCAGCGGGATATTCCAGTCGAAATCGGGCATGGGGCATCGCCTCCCGGGCGTTAAGTGGGGAGGAGTATTCGAGGGAATTCTTAATGCAGTCTGAAGATGGCCGGACGCGCCCACCCGGTGTCACTGACAAAACGCCAAGGCGGCACGCTGTCGCGCAGCAAAACATGGGTCCGGTAGCGCGCTTGCCGGTATGCCGGACCACGGCGACCGGCTGCGTTGGCCGTCGTAAATGTGTGGCGTATTGCAGATCTCTGCGAGCGCTTCGCACTCGATCGCCGGCAAGCCGCCTCCCACAGTATCGTGCCAGGCCCGAAATCCAGGGCGACATCACACCTGTGGGAGGCTGCTCGGCTGCGGGCGGCGATCCGACGGTGAGGCCGGTAGGGGCGACGCCTATGCCGTGTCAGTCAGCCCTCGCCAGCAGAGCACTGCATCTGTTCACGTATCTCCTGTGCCGTCCGCCCTCGGGTCTCTACCTTCGAGCCTTGTGCCTGCAACCGGGTAATTTCCTCCTCGGTCAGCCCCAGCTCACGCAAGCCCTCCAGCCATTGCTGAAAGCGCTTGGGCGCGGTCTGCCGGGCGTTGGGCCCCTTGGCCCGCAAACACGCCTCACACCTGTCCCCCGGGTGCGGCCTGGCGGCCCAAGTGCCCGGTCGCCGGTATTCATAGCGGCCACACTCGCAGCGGCACAGCCACAGCGTGCCTTTGCCCGAGCGGCTGGCGCGATACCAGGCAATGGCCGTCATCTTGCCGCGTTGCCTGCCGGTGTAGTCCGTGGCCTGCGCCGGGCGCGGTGAGAGGCTGGGCAGCGTGTCGAAACCCGGGTGCGCGTTGGAAGGGTTCATACGCGCCTCCATTGGCGCGCAATGCCGATCAGCGCTCGACCGATCTGGCCGTTGTTGATCGTATGGCCATGCACGAAGTCGTCGGCCGAGGCGAGTGGGCGGGCCTGCACCGTGGCGTCGGCGCTGGCGATCAAGGCGCTTGCAAGCTCGGCCTCGGCGGCCGTCAGGAAGGGGCCGAGCAATGGCCCGGTTACCTTGGGATGATGGACAAAGAACAGCTCGGTGGCTTTTTTCGGGCAAGCCGATCCCGTTGGCGCTGAAGCGCCGTTTTTATTGTTCATGAGGTTTTCCGCTGGCCCTGCGGCCTGGAATGCAGCACATCATCGCGGTCACCAGGAGGGTGAGGCGATCCCGTTGTGTCAGGGGGTGATCTGGCTACGCCGGGGCGGTATGGGCCAGGCGTGGGTTCAGGGGGCTTTGTCTGGATGCAGGCAAGAACGTCATTGGAAGGCTCCTATCGTTGAGGAACTGCCACGGTTCGCCGTCAAACGAATAAGGGTGGCAGTTGTGCGCGGGTTGACGGACCAGGACGATAGGACCCGGCAGACCGTGAGGTCTCCCGCGCACAACCGCCATAACAGAATATGCGGGCACAAAAAAAGCGCCTGCAATCGTGATGGGGGGCGCCTGTGCGCCTATCGTTGGTCGGGCCGTCAAACCCGGTCACTGGATTTACAGCGACAGTCGAACGATAGCTGCGAGAGGACGTGTGTGCAACCGGAAGCGCGCTGATACAGCGCTTTCGTACAGCACGCATCGGACCGCCGTAGGAGCGCGCTTGCCCGCGACCGAGTGCGTAGCGCTCGCAAAATTTGTGTGGCCGCTGAAAATTTACGACTGCTAACGCAGCCGGTCGCGGGCAAGCGCGCTCCTACGGCAGCGGTCCGGAGCGGCTGGATGACGCTGTCATTGTGCGTCGACCAGAAACAGCGTCCCGTAGCTTCCCTTGAGCACTCTGTGCTGTTTTCCGGCGGGGACGACATGAAAATCCCCTGCGCGCATGACTATCACTTCTCCTTCGACTTCAAGGCTCATTTGCCCGTCGATGAGTAGAAGCGCCTCATCAAATTCATTGTGGGTTTCATAGGGAATGCCATTCGCATCCATTCGGATAACTTTAAGATTGGCGCCTCCGGTCGTGCCAAGAATGCGCGATCGCCATGCGTCTGGCAGCAAAGCCGCTTCCTCGACCAGATTCCTTGCCATATTTCCTGCTTATTGTTTATGAGGTGGCTTATAAGTTCGGCCTGAGTCTATACGGCCAGAACAGGCAGCTTAGAGGAAGCGCCTGAAGTCTGCATAAGATCCATAAGGCATAACCATAGGCGGACACGTGTGCCTGGGGAGTGGTCGGGTCGCGCCGCCCGGTCACTGAATGTGCAGTGACAGGCAAGCCATAGCGGCGAGCGGGTGTGTGCAGCCGCAAACGCGCGGGCATATCAGGTAGGAGCGCGCTCTGCCCGCGACCGAGTGCGCAGCGCTCGCAAAATTTGTGTGGCCGCTGAAAATTTACGACTGCTAACGCAGCCGGTCGCGGTGGTCCGGCATCCCGGCAAGCGCGCTCCAGCGGTCCGGAGCGGCTGGATAAAAATTCCAGGCAACAAAAAACCCGCACTGGGCGGGTTTTCTGTTTGTTCAGATGCTGCATGCACCATCTGAATCTTAATGATGGTGCCCAGAGACGGAATCGAACCGCCGACACGGGGATTTTCAATCCCCTGCTCTACCGACTGAGCTATCTGGGCAACGGGGCGCATTAAACGTCTTTTTCGGCAGGTCGTCAAACTTTTTTTTGAAAAAAATCTGAATCTTTACCGCAGCTTACGTCCGGCACCCCGAAAACCCTTTATTTCTCGGGGGCGACGTAGCCTTCGGCTTGGGCGTATTCCTCGCCGGAGAAGTACTTGTCCATCTCGGCCTGGAGGAATTTGCGGTCCTCGGCGTTCATCATGTTCAGGCGACGTTCGTTGATCAGCAGGGTCTGGTGCTTCTGCCAGTCGGCCCAGGCTTTCTGCGAAACGTGGTGGTAGATGTCTTCGCCCTTGGCGCCGGGGTAGGGCGGGCGCTCCAGGGCGGGGAGTTCTTCTTTGTACTTGCGGCACATAACGGTACGGGTCATGACAACTCTCCTGCGTTCAATACGTCGGCTGCGTGTTTGAGCAGCTTCTTCACCGGGGCGGCAAGGCCCAGGCGCGGTGGGGTGGCGAGGTTATACCAAAGCCAGTCGGCCTCGGCCACGCAGGCGGCCTGGGGCTGCACCCGGACCAGCCAGGGCTCGATGCTGAGCTGGAAGTGGCTGAAGGTGTGCAGCACGCCCGGCAGCGCCTGGTGGCTGCCCAGCGCCAGCGCGTGCTGGTCGGCCAGGTGTTGCAGGTCGTCGAAGGCGTCCAGCTCCGGCAGGCTCCACAGGCCGCCCCACAATCCGGTGGACGGGCGGCGGTACAGCAGAATTTCGCCCTGGGCGTTGGCCAGCAGTGGCATCAGCGTGCGTTTCTGCGGAATGGTCTTGCGCGGCTTGGGGATCGGGTAGCGCGTCTCCAGGCCCAGCAGGTGCGCTTCACAGCTGCGCTCCAGCGGGCACAGCAGGCAGCTGGGCTTGCTGCGGGTGCACAGGGTGGCGCCCAGGTCCATCATCGCCTGAGTGTAGTGGTTGGCCCGTGCATGGGGGGTGAAGTGCTCGGCCACAGCCCACAGCTGGCGCGCCACGGCCGGCTCGCCGGGGTAGCCTTCCTGGGCCACGTAGCGGGCCAGCACGCGCTTGACGTTGCCGTCCAGGATCGGCGCCCGGATGCCCATGCTAATGCTGGCGATGGCGCCGGCGGTGGACAGGCCGATGCCGGGCAGTTCGATCAGTTGCTCGACACTGCGCGGAAATTCCCCGCCGTGCTCGGCCATGACGATCTTCGCGGTCTTTTGCAGGTTGCGGGCGCGGGTGTAGTAGCCCAGGCCCGTCCACAGGTGCAGCACTTCATCTTCGGGGGCTTCGGCCAGCGCCTGCACGTCGGGCAGGGCGGCCATGAAGCGGTCGAAATAGTTGAGCACTGTGCTGACCTGGGTCTGCTGCAGCATGATTTCCGAGACCCAGACCCGGTACGGGTTGATGCCTTGCTGCCAGGGCAGGTCGTGACGGCCATGCACGTCGAACCAGTCCAGCACCGCCTGGGAAAACTGCTCAGGCGGCAGTGCGTGTACGGCATTCATCGATTGAACAGCCCTTTGAGTGCGTCTTTGAGTTCCGGGCTGACCTTGTCGCCCAGTTTTTCGTCGATCTTTTCACCGATCTTGTCGCGGGCTTCGTCGCCCAGCAGCTTGGCGGCGATCTGCGTCAGGCCTTCTTTTTCGACGCGGCAGGCCTTGGCGCCCAGTTCCAGCGGGCCACGGCAGCGCATCGGCCACTCCAGGCCCACGTAGCGTTCGTTGACCTGGCAGGCCGGGTCCGGCATCTCGCCCTTGTCGCCTTCGATGACGATGCCCACGCGGTAGTCCATGCCCAGCACGCGCAGGTCGACATCGCCGCGACCGTTGACCGTCAGGCCGGGAATGCGCGCCTTGAGGTCCGGGTTGCTGGCCACGCCGTTGCGGATCGCCAGGCTGCCGGTCAGTTGCTGGAAGGGGGTGTCCTTGCCGCGCGGCTCGCCGGTCAGGGGTTTGCGGTTGAGAAAGGCGATGCCCTGGCACAGTTGCTGTTCCAGGTTGGCGTTGACCAGCACGCCGTTGGCCAGAGAGAAGCTGGCCGTACCGTCGAGGCTGTCGATCAGGGCTTTCTGGCTGTTGCCCTGGCCGGCCAGGTCGGCGGTCAGGGTCAATTGGCCACGCACCGGCGGGGTCTGGCCCTGGCTTTCCAGCACGCGCTCGACCGGCACCTTGATCACGCGGGTCTGCACGCTCAGTGCCGGGGTGTCCTGGCGGGCGTCGAGGTTGCCCTGGGTTTCGAAGTGGCCGTTGTAGAGGTCGCCGCTCAGGCTGTCGAGGCGGATCACGCCATTGGCGGCCTGGGTCTTGAGCAGGGCGTTGTTGATCGGCAACTGGTTGATGGTCAGCTTGCCGAAGCTCAGGTCGGCCTGCACGTCCAGCTTGCGCAGGCGCTCCAGCGGCAGCAGTTTGTCGCTGCTCCAGGCGGCTTTGCTCGGCTGCTCGGGCAGTGGCGTGGTGCCGGCCCCGGCCACGGCGGCGGCTTCGCTGCCTTGCACTTCGGCCTGGCGCGCGGCCTTGGTGCCCTTGGTGGTTTCGCTTTCGGCCGGGCGATAACGATCGGCGTTGAAGGTGTCGGCCTTCAGTTGCAGGCGCAGGGCCTGGCGGGCGAAGTCGTCGACGGCAATGCGCCCGGTGAAGGTGCTGTCGTCGAGCTTGAGGTTGAGCTCATCGAGCACCAGGCTGGTGGGCGTGCCGCTCAGGCGGGTGGCCATCTCGATCTTGCTCAGGGCGCCTTCGCTCATGGCCGGCAGCGGCTGGCCGATACCGTCGAGGAAGGTGCGCAGGTCGAACTGGGCGATCGACAGGCCGCCGCTGATCTGCGCGGTCTTGTCCAGGTCACGGGCGCGCAGTTCACCCAGGGCACGCAGCTGGTTGACCGACACCTTCAGGCTGTTCCATTCGGCGATGTTGGCGGTCAGGTCGGCCAGCAGTTGGCCCTGGGCCACGAAGGTGACGCTCTTGCCTTGCAGCGGTTCGCCGGCCAGCTCGCCGGACAGGCGCATGTCTTCGAACTGGTAGCGCTTGAGTACCCGGTCCAGGCGCAGGTTGCCGACCAGTTCGGTGCGGGCGCGCACCACAGGCTGGTTGGTGTTGAGAAAGGCGGTGAGCTTGAGGGCGATGTCGGCGCCTTCGCGCACCGGGCCGGTGCTCAGCTGGATGCTCTCGGCGGTGTAGGTCTTGCCGGTGGTTTCGTCGCTGTACTGCACCCGGGCGTTGTTCACCGTCAGGCTGTCAATGTCCAGCTTGAGCGGGCGCGAGGGTTTTTCCGGCTCGGTCGGCGCAGGTGCCGTGCCGTCAGCGGGCCGGGCGGGGGCTTGTGCGGTGCCGTTGGCCGGCTTGCCGATGTCTTCCCAGTTGCCGTGGCCGCTCTTGTCGCGCAGCAGGATCAGGTTCAGGCCTTCGACGCGGACATCGCTCATCTGCACTTCACGGCGCAACAGCGGCAAGACGCGCACCGACAGGCCGAGCATGGTCAGGTCGGCGAATGGCTGGTCCGGCGCGGCCAGGGTCGCGACCTGGGCGTCATGCAGTTCCAGGCCCAGCCAGGGAAACAGACTCCAGCCGATATCGCCGTTGAGGGTCAGTTCGATATTGGCCTTGTCGCGGGCCAACTGGCGGATTTCGTCTTTGTAGTCGTTGGGATCAAACAGATGGGTCAAGGCAAAGCCGAGAGCCACGATGATCAGCAACAACCCGAGGACGAACAGCCCCAGAATTTTGCCGAACGCTTTCATGGGCGGGGTCCTTGTGGTCGATCAGTTGAAAGTAACGGGTGAGTATACCGATCTCACCGTGCTGGCGGGCGTGGTGGCTCACTGCGCGCAACCAGGCCGACGAGCGCCGCGATAACGGTCGGCTGGCTAGTTGCCCGTTAGTTGAATAGCGGCATGGCCATTCGCCAACTAATGGTTATTGGTCTTGTCTATTAAGCGATAGATGATCTGTATTGATTGGCGTCTGAAAAATATGTAACAAGGCAATTTAATGGCGCTCGCAAGTGTTAATCTTGCGCCCCGTCGATCAGGTGCGGCTTTTTGCCACATCGCTGTAACCCGCTGAATATCAAGAAAAGTTTTCATCACAGGGAAGAACTAAGGGTTTTTCGGCGTTATCTCCTGCGAGCATTCCTTACATTGGGGTCATTACAATGAGTACACCCACAGCGTCGGGCGCCAACAGCGCTCCACCTGCGTTCTTGTCCAAAGAGCGCATCATTGCCAAGCCTGGCTTCAATCGCTGGCTGGTTCCACCGGCCGCCCTGGCCATTCACCTGTGCATCGGCATGGCCTATGGCTTTTCGGTGTTCTGGCTGCCGCTGTCCAAGGCCATCGGCATCTCCTCACCGGTTGCCTGTTCGCCCGACATGGGCTTTTTCGCCCAGATGTTTGCCTCGACCTGCGACTGGCAGATTTCGATGCTGGGCTGGATCTACACCCTGTTCTTCATCTTCCTGGGCTGCTCGGCGGCCATCTGGGGTGGCTGGCTGGAGCATGCCGGCCCGCGCAAGGCCGGTGTTGTCTCGGCGCTGTGCTGGTGCGGTGGCCTGCTGATCTCCGCGCTGGGCATCCATACCCACCAGATCTGGCTGATGTGGCTGGGCTCCGGCGTAATTGGCGGTATCGGCCTGGGCCTGGGTTATATCTCGCCGGTGTCGACCCTGATCAAGTGGTTTCCGGACAAGCGCGGCATGGCCACCGGCATGGCGATCATGGGCTTTGGCGGCGGTGCGATGGTCGGTGCGCCACTGGCCACGGCACTGATGAACCACTTCGCCACGGCCGAAAGCGTCGGCGTATGGCAGAGCTTCGCGGTGATGGCGGCGATCTACTTCGTGTTCATGATGGGCGGCGCCCTGGGCTACCGCGTGCCGCCGACCGGCTGGAAGCCGGAAGGCTGGACCGCGCCGGCCAAGAAAGCCGGCAACCAGATGATCACTGACCGCCATGTGCACGTCAGCGTGGCCTGGAAAACCCCGCAGTTCCGCCTGGTGTGGCTGGTGCTGTGCCTGAACGTGTCGGCCGGTATCGGCATCCTCGGCATGGCCTCGCCACTGCTGCAGGAAGTGTTCGCCGGCAAGCTGCTGGGCAACGGCCTGACGTTCAGCGAGCTGAACGCCGACCAGCTCAAGGCCATCGCGGCCATTGCCGCCGGCTTTACCGGCCTGTTGAGCCTGTTCAACATCGGCGGGCGGTTCTTCTGGGCGTCGTGCTCGGACTACATCGGGCGCAAGGCCACGTACTTTGTGTTCTTTGCCCTGGGCTTTGTGCTCTACGCTTCGGTGCCGACCCTGAGCCACATCGGCAGCATTGCCCTGTTCGTGGCGGCGTTCTGCGTGGTGCTGTCGATGTACGGCGGCGGTTTTGCCACCGTGCCAGCCTACCTGGCCGACCTGTTCGGCACCCAGATGGTCGGTGCGATCCATGGTCGCCTGCTGACTGCCTGGGCTGCCGCTGGCGTGCTGGGCCCGGTGCTGGTCAACTATTTGCGCGAATACCAGCTCAGCCACGGCGTGGCGCGGGCCGATGCCTATGACATCACCCTGTACATCCTGGCGGGCCTGCTGGTGCTGGGCTTTATCTGCAACCTGCTGATCCGCCCGGTGGCCGACAAGTACTTCATGACCGACGCGGAGCTGGCCGCCGAGCGCGCCATCAGCCACGACAAGAGCACTGGTACCACTGCCGTGCTGGAGTGGAAAGCCGCACCGGGCAGCGCGCCGCTGGTGATTGCCGCCTGGCTGGCAGTGGGTATCCCGCTGGCGTGGGGTGTGTGGGTGACCTTGCAGAAGACGGCGGTGTTGTTCAACTGAGCCAGCCCCTGCATCACCGTAGGAGCGACCATCGGTCGCGAAAGGGCCGGCATGAACGAAGCGTTGATGCCGGCCTGTCGACAGTCTTCGCGACCGCTGGTCGCCCCTACGTTCGTATGGCGGTCCCTATGGGATCGCGGTACAGCCCAATGAAAAAAGCGCCCTCGCAGGCGCTTTTTTCATGGGCGGAGAAAATCAGAGAATCCTGTCGATATTGATCTTGATCCGGTAAGCCACGGTCAGTGCCACCAGCCAGATCGGCATGGCGATCACCGAGCTGCTGATGCCCGGCGTCAGGTACATGATCACCAGGATCCCCAGCAGAAAGGCCAGGCAGAGGTAGTTGGTCAGCGGGTAGCCCCAGCTCGGAAAACGCGTTACCTGGCCGTCCCGGCGCTTGATGGCGCGGAATTTCAGGTGGGTGAGGGTGATCAGCACCCAGTTGATCACCAGCGAGGCCACCACCAGCGCCATCAGCAGCTTGAAGGCTTC
Source organism: Pseudomonas ovata (assembly GCF_003131185.1). Classification (GTDB taxonomy): domain Bacteria; phylum Pseudomonadota; class Gammaproteobacteria; order Pseudomonadales; family Pseudomonadaceae; genus Aquipseudomonas; species Aquipseudomonas ovata. The sequence continues at coordinate 54,746 of NZ_QFFU01000019.1, forward strand.
ACCTGGCATCAGGTAGTTGACCAGCACGCACAGGCCGGTGGCCGTGGCCGAGACCAGCAGGGCGTTGATCGGCACGCCGCGGGCGTTGACCTTGAGCATGGCCCTGGGCGCGTTGCCCTGGGCGGCCAGGCCGAACATCATGCGGCTGTTGCTGTACACGCAGCTGTTGTAGACCGACAGCGCGGCAGTCAGCACCACGACGTTGAGCAGGGTGGCGACGATGTTGCTGTCCAGGTCATGGAAGATCAGCACGAACGGGCTGCCGCCGCTGACCACGTTCTGCCACGGGTACAGGCTCAGCAGCACGGCCAGGGCGCCCACGTAGAAGATCAGGATGCGGTAGATCACCTGGTTGGTGGCCTTGGGGATGCTGCGCTCGGGGTCCTGGGCCTCGGCGGCGGTGATGCCGATCAGCTCCAGGCCGCCGAACGAGAACATGATGAAGGCCATGGCCATCAGCAGGCCCTTGATGCCGTTCGGGAAGAAGCCGCCATGCTGCCAGAGGTTGGCCACCGAGGCTTGCGGGCCGCCGGTGCCGCTGGCCAGCAACCAGCTACCGAAGGCGATCATGCTGATGATCGCCAGCACCTTGATGATCGAGAACCAGAACTCCATCTCGCCGAAGATCTTCACGCTGGTCAGGTTGATCAGGTTGATGATCACGAAGAACACCGCCGCCGACACCCAGGTCGGTACGTCCGGCCACCAGTACTGCACGTACAGGCCCACGGCGGTCAGTTCGGCCATGCCCACCAGCACGTACAGCACCCAGTAGTTCCAGCCGGACATGAAGCCGGCCTGTGGGCCCCAGTAGCGGTTGGCGAAGTGGCTGAAGGTGCCGGCCACCGGCTCCTCGACCGCCATTTCGCCCAGTTGGCGCATGATGAAAAAGGCGATCAGGCCGGCCACCGCATAGCCCAGGATCACCGAAGGACCGGCCATCATGACGGTGTGCGCGACGCCCAGAAACAGACCGGTGCCGATGGCGCCGCCCAGGGCGATCAACTGGATGTGCCTGTTCTTCAAGCCGCGCTTGAGCGGTTCAGGCTTTGCAAGTTGGGTCATTGGAGTCCCCGTAGGTAAAAGACGGATCGGCCCGGTAATCAAGGTCCGGGCTCTTTGATGAAGTGGATATAGCAAGGCAGGTGCCCGTTTTCAGGGGCGTGATTCTGCACGTTGCGCCGGCTCACGGATAGATCAATTAAGCTGATAGGCTTCGCGGCCTGGATCCCTATCAAGCGTGGGCGAACGTCTCAATGAAAATGAATGAAATCGACGACTTCGATCTGAAAATCCTGACGCTGTTGCAAGCCAATGGCCGGCTGACCAACCAGGAACTCAGTGACCTGGTCGGGCTGTCAGCCTCGCAATGTTCACGGCGGCGCATTGGCCTTGAGCACAATCACCTGATTCTCGGCTACCACGCCCGTATCGCGCCCCAGGCCATGGGCCGCGAGGTGCTGGCGATGATCGAGGTGCGCCTGATCAGCCATCGCACCGAGCACCGCGAGCGCTTCCAGTCGCTGGTGGCGACCCTGCATTCGATCATCGACGCCTACAAGACCACCGGTGATGCCGACTACACGCTCAAGGTGGCAGTGGCCAACCTGGACAGCCTGAACCGCTTGATGGAGCTGATCACTGCCAGCGACAGCGTGGCGCATATCAAGACGGCGGTGGTGCTGGAGCGCTTGAAAGAAAACAGCGTTGTGATCGTCGCTGAAGAGGCACCTGCTGCACTGTCTTGAGGCATAAGGCGGATTTGTGTGCGTAAATAATGCATCTATATTCATCTTGTCGTTTATTTCGCGCATGTATAAACATCTATTCGCGAGCAATGACCTTATTGAGTAATATCTACGCTCATTGTGTGAGTGTCGTGCGACTCAGGGATCGAAGACGCAAACGCCCACGGTTTTCGATCCCCTCCGAGCAGCACCATGACTTCGACCGTTACCTGCGATAAACGCCTGGCCACCCGGCACTCGACCCAGGAAGACATCTTTGCAGTGGTCATTGCCACGGCGATGATTTCCTTTGCTGTCCTGCTGCTGCGCCAGGCCGGCGTCATGACCGGCGGCACCGCCGGCATCGCGCTGTTTCTGCATTACAGCTACGCCGTGCCGTTTGGTGCGGCATTCTTTGCGCTCAACCTGCCGTTCTATTACCTGGCGCTGCGGCGCATGGGCGCGGCCTTCACGCTCAAGACCTTTTGCGCGGTGGGGCTGGTGGCGTTCTTCTCCGATTTCCATCCCCGTTTCATCCATATCGACCAGTTGCAGCCGCTGTACGCCGCCCTGGTGGGCAACGCGCTGCTGGGCGTCGGATTCCTGATGCTGTTCCGCCACAAGGCCAGTCTGGGTGGTGTTAACATCCTGGCCTTGTATATCCAGGACCGGTACGGCTTCAAGGCCGGCTGGTCGCAGATGGTGGTCGACCTGTGCGTGCTGGTCGCCTCGCTGAGCTTTATCAGCGCGCCGGTGCTGGCGTTCTCGGTGCTGGGTGCGGTATTGCTGAACTTCATCATTGCGCAAAACCACAGGGCCGACCGTTACTCGGCCTGATTCATCCAACTTCAGGAGTTTGTCCGCATGCTTGCCCACGTGGAGTCGTACGCCGGTGACCCGATCCTTTCGCTGATGGAAACCTTTGGCAAGGATCCGCGCACCGACAAGGTCAATCTGAGCATTGGTCTTTACTATGACGCCCAGGGCCGCATCCCGCGCCTGGACACCGCCGTGCAGGCCCAGCATGAGCTGGAGGCCGGCGAGCAGGGCGCCTGCGTGTACCTGCCGATGGAAGGCCTGGCGCCGTATCGCCTGGCGGTGCAGAACCTGCTGTTCGGCGCCGGGCACCCTTTGCTTGAAGCGCGCCGCGTGGCAACCATCCAGACCGTGGGCGGTTCGGGTGCACTGAAAGTGGGGGCGGACTTTCTCAAGTACGCCTTCCCGGACTCGCAGGTCTGGGTCAGTGACCCCACCTGGGAAAACCACATCGCGCTGTTCAGCGGCGCGGGCTTCAAGGTCAACACCTACCCGTACTTCGACAAGCGTACCGGTGGCGTAGACGTCGAGGCCATGCTCGCTACCCTGCAGGGCCTGCCGGCACGCAGCATCGTGCTGCTGCACCCGTGCTGCCACAACCCCACTGGCGCGGACCTGAACACCCAGGAATGGGACCGGGTCATCGAGGTGGTCAAGCGCAACGAGCTGATCGCCTTCATGGACATCGCCTACCAGGGCTTTGGCTACGGCATGGAGCAGGACGCCTACGCGATTCGTGCCATGGCCGAGGCTGGCGTCACCACGCTGGTCAGCAACTCGTTCTCGAAAATCTTCTCGCTGTACGGCGAGCGCGTCGGCGGCCTGTCGATCGTGTGTGAAGACGCCGAACTGGCCGAGCGCGTGTTGGGCCAGCTCAAGGCCACGGTACGCCGCAACTACTCCAGCCCACCGGTGCACGGTGCGCAGATCGTGGCCCGGGTGCTCAATACGCCGGTGCTGCGCGAACAGTGGCTGGCTGAAGTCGAAGCCATGCGCACGCGCATCATCGAAATGCGCCAGCGCCTGGTGACGGTGCTGGCCGAGAAGGTGCCGCAGCACGATTTCAGCTTCATCACCCGCCAGCACGGCATGTTCAGCTACACCGGCCTGACCGCCGAGCAGGTCGAGGAACTCAAGGACACGCACGGCGTGTACCTGATCCGCAGCGGCCGCATGTGCCTGGCGGGCCTGAACGACAGCAACGTCGACCGCGTCGCCGACGCCATCGCCAGCCTGTTCAAGTAAGCGCTGCCTTGCGGGAGGCGTGCTCCCTCCGTAGGAGCGACCAACGGTCGCGAATGCGGGCCTTCAGGCGCTGAAGGGGCTGGATGTGCCGGCCCTTTCGCGACCGTTGGTCGCTCCCGCAAGATGTATGGCCGCGTGCTGAATACGGGTTCGGCCCACCCTCCGGCCCTCCCGCTAAGGTCATTGATCTTCTGTAAATCCCTCCGCTCGGCGGGCCGGTCGCCATCAAATCGCCTTCCTGTCGTCTCTTGGCTTCATGCCGGGCGCTTCTGGGCCTATAATGGCCGCCTTTTTCGCTACTGATTTGCGGAGCTGGTGATGGCCGAACGTAAGGCATCCGTCGAGCGCAATACTCTGGAAACCCAGATCAAGGTCTCGATCAACCTGGATGGCACCGGAAAGGCCCGATTCGATATCGGTGTTCCCTTCCTTGAGCACATGCTTGACCAGATCGCCCGGCACGGGCTGATCGACCTGGACATCGAGTGCAAGGGCGACCTGGCCATCGACGACCACCACACCGTGGAGGACGTCGGGATCACGCTGGGCCAGGCTTTCAGCCAGGCCATCGGCGACAAGAAGGGCATCCGTCGCTATGGCCATTCCTATGTGCCTCTCGATGAAGCCCTGTCGCGCGTGGTCATCGACTTCTCGGGCCGTCCGGGCCTGCAGATGCATGTGCCGTACACCCGTGCGGTGGTCGGTCGTTTCGACGTCGACCTGTTTCAGGAATTCTTCCAGGGCTTCGTCAACCACGCCCTGGTCAGCCTGCACATCGACAACCTGCGCGGCACCAACACGCACCACCAGATCGAAACCGTCTTCAAGGCGTTCGGTCGCGCGCTGCGCATGGCCGTCGAGCTCGACGAGCGCATGGCCGGGCAGATGCCGTCGACCAAGGGTGTGCTCTGATGCAGACAGTAGCCGTCATCGACTACGGCATGGGCAACCTGCACTCGGTCGCCAAGGCACTTGAGCACGTCGGCGCCGGCAAGGTGATCATCACCAGCGACGCCAAAGTGATTCGCGAAGCCGACCGCGTGGTATTCCCCGGTGTCGGCGCGATCCGCGACTGCATGGCCGAGATCCGCCGCCTGGGCTTTGACACGCTGGTGCACGAGGTGAGCAAGGACCGTCCGTTCCTGGGCATCTGCGTCGGCATGCAGGCCTTGCTCGAGCGCAGTGAAGAAAACGACGGCGTCGACTGCATCGACCTGTTCCCCGGCCAGGTGAAGTTCTTCGGCAAGGACCTGCACGAAGACGGCGAGCACCTCAAGGTGCCGCACATGGGCTGGAACCAGGTCACCCAGGCCGTCGACCACCCGCTGTGGCACGACATCCCGGACCAGGCGCGCTTCTACTTCGTGCACAGCTACTACATTGCCGCCGGCAACCCGCGCCAGGTCGTGGGTCGCGGGCACTACGGCGTCGACTTCGCCGCCGCCCTGGCCGAAGGCTCGCGCTTTGCCGTGCAGTTCCACCCCGAGAAAAGCCATACCCACGGCCTGCAACTGTTGCAGAACTTCGTGGCCTGGGACGGGCGCTGGTAAGCCGCATGAGCCGAGCCAAGTCCCGCACGCCCACCCTGAAGCTGACCCCCGAACAGGAGCAGGACGCGATCCACACGCTCAAGCGCCTGTTCGCCGAGCGTTTCGAACTGGAGCTGGGCTCGTTCGAGGTGGCCGAGGTGCTGGAACTGTTCGGCCGCGAGATCGCACCGCATTACTACAATCGAGCCCTGTTCGATGCCCAGCAGTTGCTCAAGGAACGCTTCGAAATGATCGAAAGCGACCTGTGGGCGCTGGAAAAAGATTAAGAGAGCGCACGACGACCCGTAGGAGCGGCTTGGGCCGCGAGCGGTGGCGTCTGTTTCGCGGCTCAAGCCGCTCCTACGAATCAAGGAAAAACAATGCTGATCATTCCTGCAATCGACCTCAAAGACGGTGCGTGCGTGCGCTTGCGCCAGGGCCGCATGGAAGACTCCACGGTGTTTTCCGATGACCCGGTCAGCATGGCCGCCAAGTGGGTCGAGGGTGGCTGCCGCCGCCTGCACCTGGTCGACCTGAACGGCGCCTTTGAAGGTCAGCCGGTCAACGGTGAGGTGGTCACGGCCATTGCCAGGCGCTATCCGCACCTGCCGATCCAGATCGGTGGCGGCATTCGTTCGCTGGAAACCATCGAGCACTACGTCAAGGCCGGTGTCAGCTACGTCATCATCGGCACCAAGGCGGTCAAGGAACCCGAGTTCGTGGCCGAGGCCTGCCGGGCGTTTCCGGGCAAGGTGATTGTCGGCCTGGACGCCAAGGACGGTTTCGTCGCCACCGACGGCTGGGCCGAGATCAGCACAGTGCAGGTCATCGACCTGGCCAAGCGTTTCGAGGCCGATGGCGTCTCGGCGATCGTCTACACCGACATTGCCAAGGACGGCATGATGCAGGGTTGCAACGTGCCGTTCACCGCCGCGCTGGCGCAGGCCACGCGCATTCCGGTGATCGCCTCCGGTGGCATCCATAACCTGGGTGACATCAAGACCCTGCTGGACGCCAGGGCGCCAGGCATCATCGGCGCGATCACCGGCCGTGCGATCTACGAAGGCACCCTGGACGTCGCCGAGGCCCAGGCTTTCTGCGATAACTACACGCGCTAACAACGCTCGCTAACAGGTAGGAGCGCGCTTGCCCGCGACCGAGTGCGCAGCGCTCGCAAAAGTCTCGGAAACGCCACAATTTTACGACTGCTAACGCAGCCGGTCGCGGTGGTCCGGCATACCGGCAAGCGCGCTCCCACAACCGGAGGCTGCGTTAGCAGTCGTAAATTTTCAGCGGCCACACAAATTTTGCGAGCGCTGCGCACTCGGTCGCGGGCAAGCGCGCTCCTACAACCGGAGATTGACCCCATGGCTTTGGCCAAACGCATCATCCCTTGCCTGGACGTCGACAACGGCCGTGTGGTCAAGGGCGTCAAGTTCGAGAACATCCGCGATGCCGGCGACCCGGTGGAAATCGCCCGGCGCTATAACGAGCAGGGCGCGGACGAAATTACCTTCCTGGACATCACCGCCAGCGTTGATGGCCGCGACACCACGCTGCACACCGTCGAGCGCATGGCCAGCCAGGTGTTCATCCCGCTGACCGTGGGCGGTGGCGTGCGCACCGTGCAGGACATCCGCAACCTGCTCAATGCCGGCGCCGACAAGGTGTCGATCAACACCGCCGCGGTCTTCACGCCCGAGTTCGTTGGCGAGGCTGCCTCGCGTTTCGGCTCGCAGTGCATCGTGGTGGCCATCGACGCCAAGAAGGTCTCCGGCCCCGGTGAACCTCCGCGCTGGGAGATCTTCACCCACGGCGGTCGCAAGCCGACCGGGCTGGATGCCGTGGAGTGGGCGAAAAAGATGGAAGGCCTGGGCGCCGGTGAAATCCTGCTGACCAGCATGGACCAGGACGGCATGAAGAACGGCTTCGACCTGGGCGTGACCCGCGCCATCAGCGATGCGCTGGGCATTCCGGTGATCGCCTCGGGCGGCGTCGGCAACCTGGAACACCTGGCGGCCGGTGTGCTCGAAGGCCATGCCAGCGCCGTACTGGCGGCCAGCATCTTCCACTTCGGCGAATACACCGTGCCCGAAGCCAAGGCCTACATGGCCCAGCGTGGCATCGTGGTGCGCTGAGCCGACTGGCTGCCGGGGCGGGCAAACGTTCGTCCCGGTAGACAGCCTGGCTGCTTCGCGGCACTCTGCACCGGTCGTCATGTTCGAGTCCCGGAATATGCTCAAGGGTCTTTTGCTTGTCCTGCTGGGTCTGGTTCCTTTGCTCAGCGCCGTGGCGCGTGGCGGTGAGGGAGGCGTGCGCAAGATCGTCCTGCTGACCGAGAACTACCCGCCGTACAACATGGCGATCGACGGTCGCAACTTCGCCCAGGGCAGTAACCTCGATGGCATCTCGGTGCAGATCATGCGCGAGACGTTCAAGCGCGCCGGGGTCGAGTACAACCTGACGCTGCGCTTTCCGTGGGAGCGGGTCTACAAGCTGGCCCTGGAAAACCCGGGCTACGCGGTGTTCTCCACGGTGCGCACGCCCGAGCGCGAGCCGTTGTTCAAGTGGGTCGGGCCGATTGCTCCGGTGCAGTGGGTGCTGCTGGCGCGGGCCGACAGCCCGATCGTGGCGCTTACCGACCTTGAGCAGGCCAAGAGCTACCGCGTAGGCGCCTACAAGGGCGACGCGGTGGCCGAGCACTTGCTGCGCCAGGGCTTCGATCCGGTGCTGATGCTGCGCGACCAGGACAATCCGCGCCGGCTGGTCAACGGTCAGCTCGACCTGTGGGCGACCGCCGACCCGGTCGGCCGCTGGCTGGCGCGCCAGGACGGCATCACCGGACTCAAGACCGTGCTGCGCTTCAACAAGGCCGAGCTGTACCTGGCGCTGAACAAGGACACCCCGCAACCCTTGGTGGACCGCTTGCAAAAAGCCCTGGACCAGATGCGCGCCGAAGGCCTGATCGAACAGATCATGGACAAGTACTTGTAGGGCGCGCGATACCGATCAATCCGGACTGACACGCGGTGGTGGGAGGGGGCTCTGCCGGAATGCCGGACCCCCGCGATTGAGCGTGAAGCGCTCACAGAAATCCATGAAGCGCTGCAAATTTACGACTGCTGGCGCAGCCGGTCGCCGCTGAAGCCGCTCCTACGAGGTGGCTGCGTGACCGCGACAGGCTGTATCAGCGGTACACGCCGTCCTTGCCGTGCCCGGCCATGGCCTTGTTGCCGCGCAGGCTGATCATGTGGCTCAGCTCGATCCATTCCACGCCCTGGGCCTTGAGCCTGGGCAGCTCGCGTTCCAGCACCTCCAGGGTGACCGGATAGGGGTGGCCGATGACCACGGCACTGCCTTGTTCACGCGCCAGGCGGATGGCCGTGTGCAGTTGCCGGGTGATGGCCTCGGCGGTGCGCTCATCATCGAGAAATACATCCCGCGACAGGCTGGCCAGTCCGATCTTCTGTGCCTCGGCGGCAGCCACGGTACGGGCGCTGGTACGGCTGTCGACGAAAAACAGATGGCGACGCTGCAGCTCGGCCATCAGCCAGGCCATCGCGCCTGTCTCGGCGGTCATGCGACTGCCCATGTGGTTATTGACGCCGGCAGCGAACGGCACCTTGAGCAGCGCGGCGTCCAGGCGGCCTTGCAGCTCGGTGGTCGGCAGACCGGGGTGCCAGGCGTAGGGGCCGGTGGCCGGATCCATCGGCATGTGCAGGATCACCGTCTTGCCGGCCTTGTGCGCCTGCCGGGCAAACTCGGTGGCGTGCGGGGTGTCAGGCATGATTGCCAGGGTCACCGGCCCCGGCAGGGCCAGCGTGCGGCTGTCCCTGGCCGGGTTCTGCCCCAGGTCGTCGATGATCACGCTCAGGTAGGCGCGCGCCGGTGGCTGGCCGGCGGCGCTGAACGTCAGGCTGGCCAGCAGCAATGCCAGCGCCAGCCGCAGTCGAGGGAAACCGCGCATCAGTTGCCGCGGGTGATACTCAGGCCCTTGAGCAGGCTGAGGGCCTGATTGAGCTGGTAATCCTCATCCTGCGGCCGTGCCTTGCCAGGGGTGCTCTTGACCGTCGGCTTGTCGGCGCCGCCGTTGCCATTGCCCAGGTGACCGAGCAGGTCGGCTTCGCGGTAGTTCTCGCCATCGGCCTCGCTGGTGAGCTTGGCACGACGCACCACGATGTCCGGGTTGATGCCCTGCGCCTGGATCGAGCGGCCGTTGGGCGTGTAGTACAGCGCGGTGGTGATCTTCAGGGCGCGGTCGTTGTTCAGTGGCAATACGGTCTGCACCGAGCCTTTGCCGAACGTGTCGGTGCCCATGAGGATGCCGCGCTTCTGGTCTTGCAGGGCGCCGGCGACGATTTCCGAGGCCGAGGCGCTGCCGCCGTTGATCAGCACGGCCAGGGGCACGCCCTCGCTGGCGTCGGCCGGGTCGGCATAGAAGCGCAGCTCGGAGTTGGCGATGCGGCCCTTGGTGTAGACGATCATGCCCTTGGTCAGGAAGTGGTCGGCCACGGCCACCGCCGCCTGCAACACGCCGCCCGGGTTGTTGCGCAGGTCAAGGATGACACCGCTGAGCTTCTTGTTGCCGTTGTCCTTGCGCAGCTTGGCCAGCGCCTTGCCGACCTCGTCGCCGGTCTTGACCTGGAACTGGGTGATGCGGATATAGCCATAGCCGCTTTCAAGCAGCTGTGCCTTGACGCTCTTGACCTGGATGATGGCCCGCGCCAGGGTCACATCGAACGGAGTGCCGCCGTCGCGCACCAGGGTCAGGGTGATTTTCTCCCCGATCTTGCCGCGCATCTTGTCGACCGCTTCCTGCATGGTCTGGCCCTGGGTCGGCGCGCCGTTGATCTTGACGATCAGGTCACCGGCCTCGATGCCGGCCTTGGACGCCGGGGTGTCGTCGATGGGCGAGACCACCTTGACGAAACCGTCCTCGACGCCCACTTCGATGCCCAGGCCGCCGAATTCACCGCTGGTGCTTTCCTGCAGCTCCTGGAAGTCTTCCGGGCCCAGGTAGGCCGAGTGCGGGTCAAGGTTGCTGAGCATGCCCTTGATGGCATTCTCCAGCAGGGTCTTGTCGTCGACCGGCTCGACATAGGCGGCCTTGACCCGGTCCAGCACTTCGGCAAAGGTGCGCAGCTCGTCCAGTGGCAATGGCGCCTTGGCATTGGCGGGGGCGACTGCCGGGGCTGGCGCGATTTTCTCGGCGGCCAGGGCCAGCGGTGCGCCGACCACAAGGGCAACCGCCAGGGCCAGCGAGGTAAGGCGGGACAGATGCTGCATGCTGACAAGCTCCTGAAGAAGGTGGTGCCGCTTACCCTTGAGTGCGGCACCATTGGGCCGGGTCGCTGGGGCGACCCTGCTGACGTATGGCGAAATACAGCGCTGCTGCTTCCTGGCCGCCACTGTTGCCGGCCGTGGCAATGGGTTCACCGGCCTTGACGATGTCGCCGGCTTCCTTGAGCAGGCTCTGGTTGTGCCCGTACAGGGTCAGGTAACCGTTGCCATGATCGAGAATGACCAGAAGTCCGGAGCCGCGCAACCAGTCGGCGAACACCACCCGACCACCATGCACGGCCCGCACCTGACTGCCGGCAGAGGCACTGATCATCACCCCGTCCCAGCGTGAGCGCTCATCGTCGCCGCGTGCTTCGCCAAAGCGTGCCAGCAGTCGACCATTGATGGGCCACGGAAGTTTACCCCGGGCCTCTGCAAACGCGCCGCCATAGGTGGCACCGCTGTTGGACACGGCAGGGCCGAGGGGTTGGACCGGACGCGGCGGGACGGGTTCAGCGTCGCTTCGGCTGTTGCGTTCTTCGCGTTCGTTGCGGGCCAGGGCTTCGCGCTGGCGTTGCTGTTCACGCTCACGGGCGCGCTGGGCCTCGGCTTCAGCCTCACGGGCCGCGATCAGCGCTTTCTGCCGCGCCTCCTCGGCTTCACGGGCCTGGCGTGCGAGGGTTTCCTCGATGGTCTTGAGCACCGTGTTCAGCTCGGCCTGGTCCTGCTGGCGGGCCTGCAGTTTCTGATCGCCGGCCTTGTAGTCCTGATTGATCTTCGCCAGTACCTTCTGGCGCTCTTCGCGTACCTTGCCCAGTTCCTGGCCACGGCTTTCAAGGTCGCTTTTCTGCACCAGCAATTGCGCCTGCTGCAGGTCAATGTCCTTCTCGACCCCGGCCAACTGGTGCAGGGTTTCGTTGAACCGCTGCAACTGCAGCAGGCGGGCCTTGCTCAGGTAATCGTAGTAGGCGAGGGTGCGGGCGAATTTTTCCGGATGCTGCTGGTTGAGCAGCAGCTTGATGTATTCCTGGCGCCCACCCTGGTAGGCGGCGCGGGCCTGGATGGCGATCAGGCGTTGCTGCTCGACCTTTGATTCACCCAGTTTTTTCTTTTCATGGTCGAGCCTCTGGAGCTCGACTTCGGTCTTTTTTAGTTCGTGTTGCAGGACCTCGACCTGCTTTTCCAGCTTGCCCATTTCGGTTTCGGTGGCACGCAGGTCCTTCTGGACACCGCTCTTTTCGGCCTGCAGCTTGTTGAGCACCTTTTGCAGCTCAGCAACGTCCTGACGGGCGGCGTCTATCTGTTTTTGGGTCTGGGCCCGTTCATCCTCGGCAAACGCCGGGTTGAGCAGGCAGACCAGGACAAGGGCGATCAAGGCGCGAAACATGGGGATAAGCGATACCGGGCAAGGTGAAAAAAGCGACGGGCCTAGTATGCCCGTCATATCAAGCAAAACAAATGTTCAGCGTCGCCTGACGCAGTAGGAGCGCGCTCTGCCCGCGACCGAGTGCGCAGCGCTCGCAAAATCTCGGAAACGCTGAAAGTTTACGACTGCTAACGCAGCCGGTCGCGGGCAAGCGCGCTCCTACAAGGCGTGAATTTGATAGCCAATGAATCAGTAAGTTACTTGTGCTTGTGACCCTTATTCAGCCACCAGAATCGAGTGCCCGCTCATTTCCTCGGGCTTTTCCATGCCCAGCAGGTGCAGCAGGGTCGGGGCGACGTCGGCCAGCACGCCACCTTCACGCACTTTCAGCGGCTTGTTGCCAAAGTAGACGAATGGCACCGGTTCCGAGGTGTGAGCGGTGTGGGCCTGCCCGGTGTGGTCGTCGGTCATCTGCTCGACGTTACCGTGGTCGGCAGTGATCAGCGCTTCGCCGCCGACCTTCTCCAGTGCAGCGGTAATGCGGCCCAGGCATTCGTCCAGGCATTCCACGGCCTTGACCGCCGCTGCCATTACGCCGCTGTGGCCGACCATGTCGCCGTTGGCGTAGTTGACCACGATCACGTCATAACGCTGGTGCTCAATGGCGTCGACGATCTTGTCGGTGACTTCCGGTGCGCTCATTTCCGGCTGCAGGTCGTAGGTGGCGACCTTTGGCGACGGGATCAGGATGCGTTCTTCGCCCGGGAACGGCTCTTCACGGCCACCGGAGAAGAAGAAGGTCACGTGGGCGTATTTTTCGGTCTCGGCGATGCGCAGCTGGGTCTTGCCGTTATCGGCCAGGTACTGGCCCAGCACGTTTTTCAGGCTGCCCGGCGCAAACGCCGACGGCGCGTTGATGCTGGCCGCATACTGGGTCAGCATCACGTAGTTGACCTTGGGCTGGCGGGCGCGCGGGAATTCATTGAAATCGTTCTCGACGAACACCCGGCTCAGTTCACGGGCGCGGTCGGCGCGGAAGTTCATGAACACCACCGCGTCACCGTCTTCGACACGAACCGACTCGCCGATGGCGGTGGGCTTGACGAATTCGTCGCTCTCGTCGCGCGCATAGGCTGCCTGCAGGCCGGCCACGGCGCTGTCGACGTGATACTCGGCCTGGCCGTCGACGATCAGGTTGTAGGCGGCTGACACACGGTCCCAGCGGTTGTCGCGGTCCATGGCGAAGAAGCGGCCGATGATCGTGGCGGTACGGCCCTTGCCCAGGCGGGCGAAGGCGGCGTCGAGCAATTCCAGCGAGGACTGGGCGCTGCGTGGCGGGGTGTCACGGCCATCAAGGAAGGCATGCAGGTAGATCTTGTCGGCGCCCCGCTTGACCGCAAGTTCGGCCATGGCCACCAGGTGGTCCTGGTGGCTGTGCACGCCGCCGTCGGACAACAGGCCCATGATGTGCACGGCCTTGCCGGCGCCGACCGCCTTGTCGACCGCGGCGCAGATAGTCGGGTTCTCGAAGAACTCGCCGTCGCGGATGGCCTTGGTCACGCGGGTGAAATCCTGATACACCACGCGGCCGGCGCCCAGGTTCATGTGGCCGACTTCCGAGTTGCCCATCTGCCCGTCCGGCAGGCCGACGTCCATCCCCGAGCCCGAGATCAGGCCGTGGGGTTTGGTGGCGTAGAGGCGCTCCATGACTGGCATGCGGGCCGCCATGATGGCGTTGCCTTCAGGGTTCTCGCTGTGGCCGAAGCCGTCGAGAATGATCAGAACCAGTGGTTTTGCAGTGGCAGTCATGGGAACCCTCGTTTGCGGGGCGCATGAGCCGGATGACGTGACCCGGTTTCATGCGGCCTGCTTGGCAAAATGGGAAGTAGCAAAAGGATAGGCATTTTAGGTGTAAGTTCCCGGCGCGTCACGCCGGGTAGACTTTGGCCGACCTTGGGTGCTGTGTATACTGGCCGGCATTTTAACGCCCTGGAAACTGGACATGGTTGCTCACCTGCTTGAATTCGTCACCCACCACTACCTGATCACGGGCGCTTTCGTGATTCTGCTGGCCTTGCTGATCGCTTACGAGGTGAGCAAGGGCGCCCGTGGCGTCAGCACCGGCGAGCTGACCGCGCTGGTCAACAGCGATCAGGGCGTGGTCATCGACCTGCGCTCGACCAAGGATTTCGCCGCCGGCCACATCGTTGGCGCACTCAATTATCCACAGGACAAGATCCTGACCCGCACCGCTGACCTGCAAAAGCACAAGGACAAGACCCTGATTCTGGTCGATGCCCACGGCCAGCATGCCGGCAGCACCGCCGGCGAACTGATCAAGGCCGGCTTCAAGGCGGCCAAGCTGTCGGGCGGCATTTCCAGCTGGCGCGGCGATAACCTCCCATTGGTGAAGTGATATGACCCACGTTCTCGTTTATTCCAGTGACTATTGCCCGTATTGCATTCGTGCCAAGCAGTTGCTCGAACGCAAGAACGTCGCCTTCGAAGAAGTCCGCGTCGACGGCAAGCCTCAACTGCGCGCCGAAATGGCCCAGAAGGCCGGGCGCACGTCGGTTCCGCAGATCTGGATCGGCGCCACTCATGTGGGCGGCTGTGACGATCTGTTCGCTCTGGAGCGCGCCGGCAAGCTCGATGCAATGCTTCTAGGCTGATTCACATTCCTGTTAAGTCCCTATTATCGAGAAGGATCCGAGCATGACCGAACAAACCACCAACGGCGCCGTTGCCAACGAAGAAAACGCACCGCAGTTCAGCCTGCAGCGTATCTATGTTCGCGACCTGTCGTTCGAAGCCCCGAAAAGCCCGGCCATCTTCCGCCAGGAGTGGACCCCTTCGGTCAGCCTGGACCTGAACACCCGCCAGAAAGAGCTCGAAAACGATTTCTACGAAGTCGTGCTGACCCTGTCGGTGACCGTCAACAACGGCGACGAAGTGGCCTTCATCGTTGAAGTCCAGCAGGCCGGCATCTTCCTGATCAAGGGCCTGGACCCTTCGTCGATGAGCCACACCCTGGGCGCGTTCTGCCCGAACATCCTGTTCCCGTACGCGCGCGAGACCATCGACAGCCTGGTGGTGCGTGGTTCGTTCCCGGCGCTGATGCTGGCCCCGGTGAACTTCGACGCCCTGTATGCGCAAGAGCTGCAGCGTCTGCAGCAGTCCGGCGACGCGCCATCGGCCTGAGTCGATTCGCTTGCCAGAAAAAGCGCCTCGACGGGCGCTTTTTTTGTGGGTGGTCGTCAACCGGCGCAGTGCTCAGGCAAAACCCTGCTGGCGCCAGGCTTCGTAGACGGCCACGGCCACCGTGTTGGACAGGTTCAGGCTGCGGCAGCCTTCGCGCATCGGCAGGCGCAGGCGGTGCCCGGTGGCAAAGGTATCGAGTAGCTCGCCCGGCAGGCCACGGCTTTCCGGGCCGAAGATAAAGGCATCGCCGGGCTGGAAACTGACGTCGTGAAAGGGCTGCGAACCCTTGGTGGTGAAGGCGAACAACCGCGGGTGGCCGATCTTTTCCAGACAGCTGGGCAAGTCGGCGTGAGTTTGCAGCGTGGCATACTCGTGGTAGTCGAGCCCGGCACGGCGCAGCCGCTTGTCATCCAGCTCGAAACCCAGCGGCTCGATCAAATGCAGGGTGCAGCCACTGTTGGCGCACAGCCTGATGACATTGCCGGTATTCGGCGGAATTTCTGGTTGAAAAAGGATGACGTGAAACATGCACGGCTCCGAACAAAAGGACGGGATGCATTCTACTCCCGAAGAAGACCCCAGACCGAAGTTCTGGCCGCGTGTGCTGGGCTCGATCGCGATTGTCGGCTTTTCCGTGGGCATGATGATCGGCCGGGTGCAGCAATCGGACCCGGCCGAACTGCAACAGATCGAAGAACTGCCCACCGGCCTGGCGCTGTGGTTCGACGAAGAACCCAAGGTAGAGGGTGAGACGGTCGAAGGTGCCATCGTGTTGCGCCTGGACGCCACCGGGCAACCGTGGAACGGTCAGTTGCGCGCCGACGGCAAGGTGACTCGCTGGACGTTGCAACGCGCTGAGAAAGGATTGGTGCTGACGCTGCTGGCGGCCCGTCCACTGCACGGCGACTGGAACGCTGCCGAGGTGGACGGGCGCTGGAGGCTGGAAGTCAGCCTCCGTGAGCAATAAAAGAGGGGAATCCCCGGCCTGCCTGTACCAAGGCCCCCAAAACTGGTAGGTGCAAGAGGTATTGCAGGTGGCGTGCCAGGTTTGGATTTTTTTGTAATCGGATGGCGAAAAATCCTGCAGGGCCTTTGAAACGGGGGCTTACCCCATCTGCCTGAATCGGGCTGGCGATATAAACGCTCAGGTTCGGCCAGGCTCACTCCGGTTTCTGCACCTCGATAGCGCACGGATCCCGTGCCTGCACCCAAGGTGAGGCACTGTGCTATTCGTAGGAGCGCGCTTGCCCGCGACCGGCTGCGTTAGCAGTCGTAAAATTGTGGCGTTTCGTAGATTTCGAATGTGCTCACAACTGTAAATTTGTTGCGTTTCGCAGATTTTTGCGAGCGCTGCGCACTCGGTCGCGGTGGTCCGGCATTCCGGCAAGCGCGCTCCTACCGGGCGAACGGCGACAGGGTCATGACCTGTTTGTTCCATCACACCCCAGTCGCACACTGCCCTGTAAGCCTCATAAACAGGCTCAGGAGACATCCGAAAGCCGATTCACTGTTTTTCTTGCGGGTCGACAACACCGCCTGTCTTCCAGGTGGTGGCAATTGTCACAATTGCTGCTAAGCACGCTGAACGTCACGTTTTACAAGGGTTTTTCGGTGCGTGAGAGTCAGCCACCAGACCATGTAATGTAGGAAAAAAGACGTGATCCTACAGTCCGTTATCCCCATACCAAGCGATCTGACGAACGGTCCTGAAATATTTTTTAGGCATTAGCGTTTCAGGTGGATACACTCCTTGGCGATCCGATGCGTACCCGGTTTTGTATATAGCCATTGAGTCTAAAGAGCGTGAAAATCGTTACTTTTTGATTCGTGCTTTTTCCACTACCGTGCAGCGGGCCGAAGCAACGCGGTCTAGTCAATTAGTCGTGAGACGTCCGGTACACGATTGACCTCAAGGTCAACACTGGCGTTAATCGCGCGACCATGCCTTCGAGGAGTCGGAGCCATGGCTTACAAAAATTAGATTCACGAGGAGCGAAGTAATGAAAAAGTCTACCCTGGCCCTGGCCGTAGCATTCGGCGTCATGGCTCAGCAGGCCGGCGCTGCCGGTTTCATCGAAGACAGCAAGGCGTCCGTGAGTTCCCGGACCCTGTTCTTCAACAACGATTTTCGTGAAGGCACCAACCACACTCACCGCGAGACGGCCACTGGCCTGAAGTTCGACTACACCTCGGGCTACACCCAGGGTACCGTCGGCTTCGGTCTGGACGCTCAAGCCCTGGTGGGCATCCACCTGGACGGCGGCCGTGGCTACCGTTCGGCTGCCACCAACGGCGGCGTGACGCCTAGCGACACCGACGGTTCGGCTGTCAACGAGTGGAGCCGTGCCGGCGCCAATGCCAAGGCCCGTATCTCCAAGACCGAGCTGAAAATCGGTAACGCCCTGGCCCCGAACCTGCCGATTCTGGTCTCCAACGACGGTCGCCTGCTGCCTCAGGCGTTCGAAGGCGGCATCGTGACCTCCAAGGAACTGGACGGCGTGACCTTCACTGCCGGTCAGCTGACCCAGAGCATCGGTCGTGCTTCGTCCAACTGGACTGACCTGTCCGTAGGCGGCGCCTCCAAAGGCAGCGACGAATTCCGTTTCGCCGGCGCTGACTGGAAAGTCACCAAAGACCTGACCCTGCAGTACTACTTCGCCAACCTGGAAGACTTCTACAAGCAGCACTTCCTGGGCCTGGTGCATGTGTACCCGATCGCCGAGAACCAGTCGTTCAAGACCGACCTGCGTTACTTCAACAGCAGCTCCGACGGCAAGAACAGCAGCGGCACTTCCGGCTACCTGTTCAATAACAACAACGGTTATGCCAAGACCCCGGGTGAAGTCGACAACAGCACCTGGTCGGCCATGTTCACCTACTCGCTGGGTGGCCATGCGGTCATGGTCGGTCACCAGCAAGTGGGCGACGACGGCGGTTTCGTTTCGCTGAACCAGGGCTCCATCGCCGACGGCCGTGGCCGTGCAGAAGGCAACGGTGGCGGCAGCTTCTACCTGTTCACCGACTCGATGATCAACCAGTTCACCCGCGCCGGCGAGAACACCACCTTCGGTCAGTACTCGTTCGACTTCGCCAAGGCTGGCGTTCCAGGCCTGAAAGCCGCGATCGCCTACCTGCATGCCGAAGACATCAAGGGCACTGGCGCCACTGCCGGTCGCGAATTCTCCGAGTGGGAACGTGACATGCGCGTTGACTACGTCATCCAGAGCGGTCCGCTCAAGGGCTTCGGCACCACCCTGCGTCACGGCACCTACCGTGGCGACGCGGCCCTGGCCAGCTCGACCAACACCGACCAGACCCGTCTGATCTTCAACTACACCTACAACTTCATGTAAGTGTGTTGAACGGTGCATAAAAGAACCCCGCCCTGGTGCGGGGTTCTTTTTGCCCATAATTTGATATTCATTAAAGCTATATATAAATCGATATTTATTCTTTTTAAGTTTCAACAGATCGGTGCACAGTGCACTCCTATCTGAACGCACCCGAACGCCCACCTGCTGACAAGGAGCTACACCATGACACTGCGACTTGGCGATATCGCCCCTGACTTCGAACAGGACTCCAGTGAAGGCCGTATTCGTTTTCACGAGTGGCTGGGCGACAGTTGGGGTGTACTGTTTTCTCACCCGGCGGACTTTACCCCGGTGTGCACCACCGAACTGGGTTTTACCGCCAGACTCAAGGATGAATTCGCCAGGCGCGGCGTCAAGGCCATCGCCTTGTCGGTGGACCCGGTCGACTCTCATGTGAAGTGGATCGACGACATCAACACCACCCAAAACACGATCGTGAATTTCCCGATCCTGGCCGACGCCGACCGCAAGGTCTCGGACCTGTACGACCTGATCCACCCCAATGCCAGCGACACCCTGACCGTGCGCTCGCTGTTCGTGATCGACCCGAACAAGAAGGTGCGCCTGACCATCACCTACCCGGCCAGCACGGGGCGCAACTTCAACGAGATTTTGCGGGTCATCGACTCGCTGCAACTGACCGACAACCACAAGGTCGCCACCCCGGCCAACTGGGTGGACGGTGACGACGTCGTCATCGTGCCGTCGATCAAGGACGAGGAAGAAATCAAGCAACGCTTCCCCAAAGGCTACACGGCCGTCACGCCCTACCTGCGCCTGACGCCACAACCGAATCGCTGATACCTGCACATCCCTGAGTGGGGTTTTTCGGGCCGATCTGATCGGCCCTTTTTTATGCGTGGCCGAAACACCCAGCCCTTGCTCCTGTAGCACCAGGGCTGCCATCTGTCTTGCCGGCTACCTGACGTACCACCGCCATCACGGGCAAGCCCCTCCCACAAGTGATCGGTACCAGCCTGCCACGGACCTGTGGGAGGCGGCTTGCCGGCGATCGGCTTCAGCACGAATGGCTTGAAACCACTTGTCTCCAGCCGGTTTTGTTTTATATGCATTTAAAGAATAACCAAATGAAAAAATAAGATTTATAGATATAAAAAAGCCCTGTTACTGTCTCTCCACTTTCACTTACTCAGCAACGGAGAGCGCCATGCGCACCACCCTTTTGCGTCGAAGCCTGGCCGCTCTTGTGGCGACCGCCCTGAGCCTCGGCGTTCTGACCCAGGCCCAGGCCGAAGACCTGCGCATCGGTTACCAGAAGTACGGCACCCTGGTGCTGCTCAAGGCCAAGGGCTCGCTGGAGAAGCGCCTGGCCGAGCAGGGCGTCAAGGTGCAGTGGACCGAATTTCCGGGTGGTCCGCAGTTGCTGGAAGGCCTCAACGTCGGCTCCATCGACTTTGGCGTGACCGGCGAGACCCCGCCGGTGTTTGCCCAGGCCGCCGGTGCCGACCTGCTGTACGTGGCCTACGAGCCGCCGGCACCGACCAGCGAAGCGATCCTGGTGCCCAAGGATTCACCGATCACCTCGGTCAAGGACCTCAAGGGCAAGAAGGTCGTGCTCAACAAGGGCTCCAACGTGCACTACCTGCTGGTCAAGGCCCTGGAAGATGCCGGCCTGAAATACAGCGACATCCAGACCGTATTCCTGCCACCGGCCGATGCCCGCGCTGCCTTCGAGCGCGGCAGCGTCGACGCCTGGGTCATCTGGGACCCGTACCAGGCCGCCGCCGAACAACAGTTGCAGGCCCGTACGCTGCGCAACGGCACCGGTATCGTCGACAACCACCAGTTCTACCTGGCCACCAAGCCTTATGCACAGAAGAACCCGAAGGTCATCGAAGCGCTGGTCGAGGAAGTGCGTGCGGTAGGGGAGTGGTCGCAGGCCAACCCTGACGAAGTCACCAAGCAGGTCGCCCCGCTGCTGGGCCTGCCAGCCGACATCACCCTGACCTCGGTCAAGCGCCAGGGCTACGGCGCGCACTTCATCACCCCACAGGTGGTCGAGGCGCAACAGAAAATCGCCGACACCTTCCACCAGCTCAAGCTGATCCCCAAGCCGTTGAGCATCAAGGATGTGATCTGGACCCCACCCGCTGCCGTGGCCACCGCCCAGTGACCTGCCCACACCGGATCAACAGGCCGTTCGAGGAGACAACTCCATGAGCCTCAGTGCTTCACAACGTATTCTGCACAGGCTGGCGCCGTGGGCGCTGCCGGTGCTGCTGCTGGCAGTCTGGCAGCTCTCGGTCAGCGCCGGCTGGCTGTCCACCCGTATCCTGCCAGCGCCCAGCGCCGTAATCGAAGCCGGTGTCAATCTGGTCAGCAGCGGTGAGATCTGGACCCACCTGGCCATCAGCGGCTGGCGTGCCGGGGTCGGCTTTGCCATTGGCGGCGGCATCGGCCTGGCGCTGGGCTTCATCACCGGCCTGACCCGCTGGGGCGAGCGCCTGCTGGACAGCTCGGTGCAGATGATCCGCAACGTGCCGCACCTGGCGCTGATCCCGCTGGTGATCCTGTGGTTCGGCATCGACGAGACCGCCAAGGTGTTCCTGGTGGCGCTGGGCACGCTGTTCCCGATCTACCTCAACACTTATCACGGCATTCGCAACATCGATCCTGCGCTGGTCGAGATGTCACGCAGCTACGGCCTGTCGGGCTTCGGCCTGTTCCGCCATGTGATCCTGCCCGGCGCCATGCCGTCGATCCTGGTCGGGGTGCGCTTCGCCCTGGGCTTCATGTGGCTGACCCTGATCGTGGCCGAAACCATCTCGGCCAGCTCCGGCATTGGCTACCTGGCCATGAATGCCCGGGAATTCCTGCAAACCGATGTAGTAGTACTGGCCATTGTGCTGTACGCCGTGCTCGGCAAACTGGCCGATGTGGCCGCCCGGGGTCTGGAGCGTGTGTGCCTGCGCTGGCACCCGGCTTACCAGGTGCATAAAGGCGGTGCCGCATGAGCAGTCTGAAACAGCCACAACCGGCCCACCTGTTGCGCGGCATTCCGCTGTCGGCGCATCGAGTCAAGAAAGCCTTTGGCGAGCGCGAAGTGCTCAAGGACATCGACCTGCACATCCCGGCCGGCCAGTTCGTCGCCGTGGTGGGCCGCAGCGGTTGCGGCAAGAGCACCTTGCTGCGCCTGCTGGCCGGGCTCGACAAGCCCACCGCCGGCGACCTGCGCGCCGGCTCCGGGCAACTGTCCGAAGCCCGTGACGACACCCGCCTGATGTTCCAGGAGGCACGCCTGCTGCCCTGGAAGAAGATCATCGACAACGTCGGCCTCGGCCTGTCTGGCGACTGGCGCCCGCAAGCGCTTGAAGCCCTGGAAGCGGTCGGCCTGGCCGAACGCGCCAATGAATGGCCGGCGGCCTTGTCCGGTGGCCAGAAGCAGCGCGTGGCCCTGGCCCGCGCCCTGATCCACAAACCGCGCCTGCTGTTGCTCGACGAGCCGCTGGGTGCGCTGGACGCCCTGACCCGCATCGAGATGCAGCAACTGATCGAAAGCCTGTGGCGCAAGCATGGCTTCACCGTGCTGCTGGTCACCCACGATGTCAGCGAGGCCGTGGCCGTGGCTGACCGGGTGATCCTGATTGAAGAAGGCCGCATCGGCCTGGACCTGCTGGTCGACCTGCCGCGCCCACGCGCCCGCGGTTCGCACCGCCTGGCGGCACTGGAAACCGAAGTGCTCAACCGCGTGCTGGCCCTGCCAGGCTCGCCCCCGGAACCCGAACCCGTTTCACCCTTGCCTACGCAACTGCGTTGGGCCAACTAATCGCACTGGAGAAAGACCCTATGACTATCAAGGCCATCAACGTTCGCAACCAGTTCAAAGGCACCATCAAGGAAATCGTCCTGGGCGACGTACTGTCGGAAATCGACGTGCAGACCGCCTCGGGCATCGTCACCTCGGTTATCACCACCCGCTCGGTCAAGGAGCTGGAACTGGGCGTGGGCAGCGAAGTGATTGCGTTCGTGAAATCCACCGAGGTTTCCATCGCCAAGCTGTAATTGCGCGCAATACCCGACCCCGGACGGTGCAAGCCCTCCGGGGTTTTTCGTTGTGTTGCGATCACGCAGCCGGCAACGAACCGCTACCAGGCCCGGCCCCGATCCCTGTGGCAGGCTGCTCTGCAGGCGATAAGGCCAGTACCGTCAATGCACCTTGAACAGCCTGAAGAAAGTGCCCAGGCACCGCCACCCTGTCATTTCTGCTAGCTGCCCAACGCCCCTGCAATGCCTGACCATGACTGCAAATGCTTCTGGCAGATAAAGGCAAGGCCATGATCGCGCAACCCAGGCTCCTGTGCCGCTACCACTACGACCCGCTCGACCGCATCGCCGGCCTTGCCACCACAAGCGATGCCGAAACCCGGCTGTTCTACCAGAAGAGCCGCCTGGCCACGCAAATCCAGGCCGGGATGCAACATTCGATTCTGCAGGTCGATGATCACCTGCTGGCGCAGACCAGCCATTCCGGCAAGGCCGCCGAAATCGCCTTGCTGGCAGCTGATGGGTTGCGCTCGGTGGTGCATGTCGTTGGCAGCGGGCAGCATCAGGCGCAGGCGTACACCGCCTATGGCTATCAAGCGCCTACCAGTGGCCTGCACAGCCTGTTGGGGTTTGCAGGGGAGCGGCCTGATCCGGTGACCGGGCATTATCTGTTGGGCAATGGGTATCGGGCGTTCAATCCGGTGTTGATGCGGTTTAACAGCCCGGACAGGTTGAGTCCGTTTGGGGAGGGTGGGGTGAATGCGTATGCTTATTGTCAGGGGGATCCGGTTAATTTCAATGACTCAACCGGACGTATGCCACTCCCCTTCAAGGCGCTCGGTAAGATGAGGCGCTCGCTGAGTGACGCGAGGCCAATGCCGGCTGCTGCCGCTTCTTCAAGCGCTTCTTCCTCGGCATCACCTGTCTTTGACCTGGATGATTTTATGATTGACTTCGACAGGTTTCAGCAAGGAACGCCTGCACTGACACCGTCGAACCTATTGGTGTCTGGAGGCGTTACACCGCCGACGGCACAGACAGCCGTCAGTTCATTACCCTCATCGCCTGGCAGCAGCAGGAGAACACCAGTTAAAGGCAAAAGCTCAAAACGTTCCCCTGTGCGTCCGTTGATAGATAGGGTGGCTAATATGAAGCGCCAAGAAACATTAAGTGCAGATCTTCCCGCTGGACGGGGTAGGGCAAATCAGCGATATCGAGCCCTGTTGCAGGCTGATAAAGATACGCTGGGGTTGATGGAGTATTACAGGAAGAAAGGGGGGGCAGATTTGTTTAGGGTTGAAGTGTACGGTGATTTCCATGAAGAGGTTAAAAGTTCTTTGCGGTCTTTTAAAGAAAAGTATGAGCGTAAGTATGGGCCTTCTATTCCTTCCCGGGTCTTGGAGCTCAAGTAATCTTAAATTAATATCAGAGTGCGGATAGGCGCAGTGCTCAGGCATTTCATTGTTTTTATTTGGCAGAATATACGGTGCACTTCTGAACCGGGCACCCCTCACTCGCC
Source organism: Pseudomonas ovata (assembly GCF_003131185.1). Classification (GTDB taxonomy): domain Bacteria; phylum Pseudomonadota; class Gammaproteobacteria; order Pseudomonadales; family Pseudomonadaceae; genus Aquipseudomonas; species Aquipseudomonas ovata. The sequence goes on from NZ_QFFU01000019.1 coordinate 78,808, forward strand.
TATGGTTTCGCCAATGGATCGGGACACGGCCTCGTTGCCTTTACATGCGCGGCTTCACCGCTCTCATTTTTAGGATGGCCCAGGCACCCTGTGGGAGGCTGCTATGTAGGCGATTGGGCGAGGTGATGCATCTTGAGTGCCTTGAGGATGCCGTTCTGATACCACCTGACATTGCCACCCTGTCATTTCTGCTAGCTGCCCAACGCCCCTGCAATACCTGACCCTGACTGCAAATGCTTCTGGCAGATAAAGGCAAGGCCATGATCGCGCAACCCAGGCTGCTATGCCGCTACCACTACGACCCGCTCGACCGCATCGCCGGCCTTGCCCCCACACGCGATGTCGAAACCCGGCTGTTCTACCAGAAGAGCCGCCTGGCCACGCAAATCCAGGCCGGGATGCAACATTCGATTCTGCAGGTCGATGATCATCTGCTGGCGCAGGCCAGTCATTCCGGCAAGGCCGCCGAAATCGCTTTGCTGGCGCAGGCCAGTCATTCCGGCAAGGCCGCCGAAATCGCTTTGCTGGCAGCTGATGGGTTGCGCTCGGTGGTGCATGTCGTTGGCAGCGGACAGCATCAGGCGCAGGCGTACACCGCCTATGGCTATCAAAGGCCTACCAGTGGCCTGCACAGCCTGTTGGGGTTTGCAGGGGAGCGGCCGGATCCGGTGACCGGGCATTATCTGTTGGGCAATGGGTATCGGGCGTTCAATCCGGTGTTGATGCGGTTTAACAGCCCGGACAGGTTGAGTCCGTTTGGGGAGGGTGGGGTGAATGCGTATGTGTATTGTCAGGGGGATCCGGTTAATTTCAATGACTCAACCGGACGTATGCCACTCCCCTTCAAGGCGCTCGGTAAGATGAGTCGCTCGCTGGGTGACGCGAGGCCAATGCCGGCTGCTGCCGCTTCTTCAAGCGCTTCTTCCTCGGCATCACCTTTCTTTGACCTGGATGATTTTATGATTGACTTCGACAGGTTTCAGCAAGGGACGCCTGCACTGACACCGTCGAACCTATTGGTGTCTGGAGGCGTTACACCGCCGACGGCACAGACAGCCGTCAGTTCATTACCCTCAACATCAGCAACAGAAATGTCAGGATTGCAAGGGCTTAGGGGTTCTAATCAGTCCGGAGTGTTGCAGCAAGTTGAGGTGCGCTCGTATATGCTGGATATTGCCAAGTTGAAAAAAAGAGGAGCGTTGACTGGGCAGCTTCGTAAGACTAAGAGCGCATCTCAAAAGACTTATCATTCAATTTCAATTCATGAGGTGAAAGTTGAGAGGTTGGTAAATCATTATGCGGCTAAAGTGGCGCTTGAAAATAAAGGAGCAAAAGAGCTTGATAAATATAGCAAAATGCTGCGCCAAGCGCCTGGCCTTGTTTCTCGCTACCGTGAAAACTTCAGGCATGCGTACGGGCATTATCCGCGTTGAAAAGTCGAGAGGGTGGGATAGTTAATACTTTCGGTCGTGGCTAGCTAAACGATGACAAGATCAACCGTCTTCCTCAACAAAAACACCGGCAAGTACAACCCCAGATACGCATCCACCACCCGCATCCCTTCCTCCGCCATGCGCGGCGTAATCTCGCCCTGCAAGTGCACCGAGCGCGCATACACCCGGTCACCCAGCTCCATCGCCAGGGCAAACACATCTACGTCCTCGGGTAACTGCGGCAAATGAAAGTGCCGGTCGAATACCGCCTGCATCAGCTGACCCAACTCCGTATCGTGCTGGCGGTCGGCCTGGTTGACCTCGGCCAGGCCATGTTGCGCCAGGATCAATTGGCGGGCGGCGGCGTCGTGGTTGTAGATGTCGAGCATGCGCTGTTCCAGTACCCGCGAAAGGTCGCGCCAGCTGTGCAGGCTTTCGTGGTCCACGGGGGCCTGCAACGTGGCGCGAAAGGCCGCATGCACATCGCCGGTCAACGCTTCGAGCAGCGCCGGGACGCTGGCGAAGAAGTGGTACACCGACGATGGCGGAATCTGCGCGCGCTCGGCGACGCTGTAGATCGACAGGCTGTCCACACCCTCGGTGACCAGCAGGGCACGGGCGGCATCGAGAATCGCGTCGATACGCGCCTGGCTGGTGGCACGGGGTTTACGGGGTGTGGCGGGGCGGGTCATGGCGCAGGGCTCTCGGGGCAGGCAGGGTGCCATTGTACAGCGCGGTCCGGGTGAGGTGGGCTTGATGTAGGAGCGCGCTTGCCGGAATGCCGGACCACCGCGACCGAGTGCGCAGCGCTCGCAAAAATTGTGTAGACGCTGAAAATTTACGACTGCTAACGCAGCCGGTCGCGGGCAAGCGCGCTCCTACGCCGGTCGGGTTTCGGCCGGTGAGCGGGTCGCCCGCTTCATAAGCGGTGGCCATGGAGATCAATGGCGCCCTTCAGCGCACGGTCGTGGAGGCCGGCGATCAGGCACTGGCCCAGCAACGTATGCTGGGCAAGGTAACCGAAACGGATTTGCTGGCAACCGATCAACAGCGCTCGGTATCAAGGCGCGTGCAGCCCAGCGGCATCGAATCGCTGGGTTATGCCTTGAGTTTTTATAAGCACGGGTTCGGTCGTCGGGTAGACGACGTTATTAGAGCACGGAGTATGCTGAGCCTTGAGGTCGAGATTGCAAACCTCAGAAGAGTGACTGATGAATCGTCATTTCAACTATTTGAAATGCAACTGTCCAGGCGCTATGCGTTTGATCGATGGCGGATGAGTCCTTATTGAGTCATCTCATGTAAAAGCCAGGCATCCTTCGATGATGCCTGGCGTTCCACTCACACCGTATGCAAATACCAGTTGTACTCAAGGTCCGAGATCGAGTGCTCGAATTCCTCCAGTTCACTTTCCTTGCACGCCACGAAGATATCGATGTATTTCGGGTCGATATACTTGGCCATCACTTCACTGTCATCCAGCGTGCGCAGCGCGTCGCGCAGGTTGTTTGGCAGGCTCTGTTCGAATTGCTCGTACGAGTTGCCTTCTACCGGTGCCACCGGCTCGATCTTGTTGGTCAGGCCGTGGTGCACGCCGGCCAGGACCGAGGCCATGACCAGGTACGGGTTGGCGTCGGCGCCGGCCACGCGGTGCTCGATGCGCACCGAGTCGGCGGTGCCGGTCGGGACGCGCACGGCCACGGTGCGGTTGTCCAGGCCCCAGGTCGGTGAGTTGGGCACGTAGAACTGTGCGCCGAAGCGGCGGTACGAGTTGACGTTCGGGCACAGGAACGCCATCTGTGCCGGCAGGGTCTCGAGCACACCGCCGACTGCGTGACGCAATGCGGCGTTCTGCTCGGGATCCTCACTGGTGAAGATGTTCTTGCCATCGCGGTCCAGGATCGAGATGTGAACATGCAACCCGTTGCCGGCCTGGCCGGGGTAGGGCTTGGCCATGAAGGTGGTGTCCATCTCATGGTCGTAGGCGATGTTCTTGATCAGGCGCTTGAGCAGCACGGCGTAGTCGCAGGCCTTGAGCGGGTCGGCCACGTGGTGCAGGTTGACTTCGAATTGCGCAGGGGCACTTTCCTTGACGATGGCGTCGGCCGGAATGCCTTGTTCCTTGGCGCCTTCGAGGATGTCCTGCAGGCAGTCGACGTATTCGTCCAGGTCGTCGATCAGGTAGACCTGGGTCGAGTGCGGACGCTTGCCCGAGATCGGCGAGCGCGGCGGCTGCGGACGGCCGTTCACGTTTTCCTGGTCGATCAGGTAGAACTCGAGTTCGAACGCGGCGCAGATGGTCAGGCCCATTTCGTCGAAACGGCTGACGACCTGGCGCAACACTTCGCGTGGGTCGGCGAAGAACGGCTCGCCTTCGAGTTCGTGCATGGTCATCAGCAACTGCGCGGTGGGGCGCTTCTGCCAGGGCTCATTGCACAGGGTATTGGGGATGGGATAACAGATGCGGTCGGCGTCGCCGATATCCAGGCCAAGGCCGGTACTTTCGACGGTCGAGCCATTGATATCCAGGGCAAACAGGGAAGCCGGGAGGTTGATGCCTTTCTCGTAAACCTTATGCAGGCTGGTGCGTTCGATTCGCTTGCCACGCACCACGCCATTCATATCTGCAATCAGAAGGTCGACGTAGAGAACCTCAGGATGTTCCTTAAGGAACGCGTTCGCTTCGTTGAGCTGAACGGCACGCGGGGGTACCGACATGATGCAACACCTTTGTTGTTAAAAATATCAATCATCGAGCTTTGCTTGGATCAGTCAATCCGAAAGCCATGATGAAGTCAATAGAGCCATTTATTGCCCTGAAATGGCCCCTCTGTGCCGAACGTGCTGCTTAACGGCGCATCCGCGAGCCGTCAGTGTGACGGATTTCGCACGATGAAAGAGGACCGTGTTCAAGACTTTCTGCAAAGTTGTGAAATAAATTGAACAGCGCTAAGCTCCGACCCAACCCATCACAGCAAAAACAAAAGGGGGGCTGGATGTCATCGATCGACAGCGACGTGCGCTGCACACCGACGGCTTTTAATGGCGCATTCGTACCGGCGTCCATTGCACCCTATCACTATAGTGGCGCGTCCAGCACCTTGCCTTTGACGGCAACACGCTTGCAGTACCTGTGCCTGACAACACTTTTAACGTGTCGCGACCGTTTATTTACCCTGCGTTCATCAAAACAGCACCTGCCAGGCGCATTCTGCGCGGCCGGGTGTTGCGATCTTTCTGCGCGCCTTGCACTGTGACAGCTCCCTGTCGCAAAAAAATGCCTGATGGCCATCAGGACACAGCAAACCTGAGGTATTTATGAGTAGCAACCTCGACCAGCTCACCGATTGGTTGAAAGAACACAAGATCACCGAAGTCGAATGCATGATGTCCGACCTGACCGGTATCACGCGCGGCAAGATCTCCCCCACCAACAAGTTCATCGCCGAAAAAGGCATGCGCCTGCCCGAGAGCGTGTTGCTGCAGACCGTGACCGGGGACTACGTCGAAGACGAGATCTACTACGAGTTGCTGGACCCGGCCGACATCGACATGATCTGCCGCCCGGACGCCAATGCCGTGTACCTGGTGCCGTGGGCCATCGAGCCGACCGCGCAGGTGATCCACGACACCTACGACAAGCAGGGCAACCCCATCGAGCTGTCGCCGCGCAACGTGCTCAAGAAGGTGCTCAAGCTCTATGCCGACCAGGGCTGGCAGCCGATCGTGGCGCCGGAAATGGAGTTCTACCTGACCAAGCGCAGCGACGACCCCGATTACCCGCTGCAGCCGCCAGTCGGCCGCTCGGGGCGCCCGGAAACCGGCCGCCAGTCGTTTTCCATCGAGGCCGCCAACGAGTTCGACCCGCTGTTCGAAGACGTCTACGACTGGTGCGAACTGCAGAACCTGGACCTGGACACGCTGATCCACGAAGACGGTACGGCGCAGATGGAAATCAACTTCCGTCACGGCGATGCCTTGTCGCTGGCCGACCAGATTGTGGTGTTCAAGCGCACCATGCGCGAGGCGGCGCTCAAGCACAACGTGGCGGCAACCTTCATGGCCAAGCCCATGACCGGCGAGCCGGGCAGCGCCATGCACCTGCACCAGAGCATCGTCGACATCAACACCGGCAAGAACATCTTCTCCAATGAAGACGGGACCATGAGCCTGCTGTTCCTGCAGCACGTCGGTGGCTTGCAGAAGTTCATTCCCGAGCTGCTGCCGCTGTTCGCGCCCAACGTCAACTCGTTCCGTCGCTTCCTGCCGGACACCTCGGCCCCGGTCAACGTCGAGTGGGGCGAAGAAAACCGCACCGTCGGCCTGCGCGTACCGGATGCCGGCCCGCAGAACCGCCGCGTCGAAAACCGCCTGCCGGGCGCCGATGCCAACCCGTACCTGGCCATTGCCGCCAGCCTGCTGTGTGGCTTCATCGGCATGGTCGAGGGCATCAACCCCAGCGCGCCGGTCCAGGGCCGCGCCTACGAGCGCCGTAACCTGCGCCTGCCGCTGACCATCGAAGATGCGCTGGAACGTCTGGAAAACAGCAAGACCATCGAGAAATACCTGGGCAAGAAATTCATCGTCGGCTACGTCGCGGTCAAGCGCGCCGAGCACGAGAATTTCAAGCGCGTGATCAGTTCGTGGGAACGCGAGTTCCTGCTGTTCTCGGTCTGACGCTGTACCGGGCCTTGTAGGAGCGCGCTCTGCCCGCGACCGAGTGCGTAGCGCTCGCAAAATTGAGGAAACGCTGAAAATTTACGACTGCTAACGCAGCCGGTCGCGGGCAGAGCGCGCTCCTACAGCGCATCAATCCCGAATATGTGTAAACAACCCGGCAATGGAGTGTCTTCATGACCGCCAAGAACCCGCAAACCCTTCACTGGCAGGGGCTGAGCGACCAGCACCATCTGGCCCCCTTCAGTGATTACAAGCAACTGAAGGAAAAAGGTCCGCGCATCATCACCCGTGCCGACGGTGTGTACCTGTGGGACAGCGAAGGCAAGCAGATTCTCGACGGCATGGCCGGGCTGTGGTGCGTGGCCGTGGGCTACGGCCGCGAAGAACTGGTCGAGGCCGCCAGCCGGCAGATGCGCGAGTTGCCGTACTACAACCTGTTCTTCCAGACCGCCCACCCGCCGGCGCTGGAACTGGCCCAGGCCATCGGCCAGATCGCCCCTGAAGGCATGCATCACGTGTTCTTCACCGGCTCCGGCTCCGAGGGCAATGACACCATGCTGCGGATGGTGCGCCATTATTGGGCAATCAAGGGGCAGCCGAACAAGAAGACCATCATCAGTCGCCTCAACGGTTACCACGGCTCCACCGTGGCCGGTGCCAGCCTGGGCGGCATGACCTACATGCACGAGCAGGGCGACCTGCCGATCCCGGGCGTGGCGCACATTGCCCAGCCGTACTGGTTCGGCGAGGGCGGTGACATGACTCCCGATGAATTCGGGATCTGGGCCGCCGACCAGCTGGAAGCCAGGATCCAGGAACTGGGCGTCGAAAATGTCGGTGCGTTCATTGCCGAGCCGATCCAGGGCGCCGGCGGGGTGATCGTGCCTCCCGACACTTACTGGCCGCGCATCAAGGAAATCCTCGCCCGCCACGACATCCTGTTCGTGGCCGACGAAGTGATCTGTGGGTTCGGCCGTACCGGGGAATGGTTCGGCAGCGACTACTACGGCTTGAAGCCGGACATGATGACCATCGCCAAGGGCCTGACCTCGGGCTATGTGCCCATGGGCGGGCTGGTGGTGCGTGACGAAGTGGTCGCCGTGCTCAACGAAGGTGGCGATTTCAATCACGGTTTCACCTATTCCGGGCACCCGGTGGCGGCTGCCGTGGGGCTGGAGAACATCCGTATCCTGCGCGAAGAAGGCATCGTCGAACGAGTCCGTACACAAACGGCACCGTATTTGCAGCAACGCCTGCGGGAACTGAGTGATCACCCGCTGGTGGGCGAAGTCCGCGGGGTCGGCCTGCTGGGCGCCATCGAACTGGTGCGCGACAAGGCCACCCGCGAGCGCTACACCGGCCAGTCGGCCGGCATGGTCTGCCGAACCTTCTGCTTCGACAATGGCCTGATCATGCGGGCCGTGGGTGACACCATGATCATTGCGCCGCCTTTGGTGATCAGTCTGGCGCAGATCGACGAGTTGATCGACAAGGCCCGCAAGTGCCTGGACTTGACGCTCGAGACGCTGAATCACTGAGCCGGCTTGAAAGCCGTGCCAGTAAATTGCCAGACTACCGACGCTGCCACTAACGACAATTCTGGAGCTGTAGCATGAAAACATTCGGCAAGACCCTTCTCGCGCTGTCCATGGCGGGCCTGATGACCGCTCACGCGCACGCCGCTGACAACGTGCTGCACGTCTACAACTGGTCCGATTACATTGCTCCGGACACCATTGCCAAGTTCGAGAAAGAGTCGGGCATCAAGGTCGTCTACGACGTCTTCGACAGCAACGAGACCCTTGAGGCCAAGCTGCTGGCGGGCAAGTCCGGCTATGACGTGGTCGTGCCGAGCAACAACTTCCTGGCCAAGCAGATCAAGGCCGGTGTCTATCAGGAGCTGGATCGCTCGAAGCTGCCGAACTGGAAAAACCTCGACCCCGACCTGCTCAAGGCCGTGGGCGATGCCAGCGACAAGGGCAACAAGTTCGCCTTCCCGTACATGTGGGGCACCATCGGCATCGGCTACAACCCCGAGAAGGTCAAGGCTGCGCTGGGCGTCGACAAGATCGATTCGTGGGACGTGGTGCTCAAGCCGGAGAACATCGCCAAGCTCAAGAGCTGCGGCGTGAGCTTCCTGGACTCGCCGACCGAGATGATTCCGGTGGCGCTGCACTACCTGGGCTACCCGACCGACAGTGAAGACAAGAAGCAACTGGCCGAAGCCGAAGCGCTGTGGTTGAAGATCCGCCCTTCGATTGCCTACTTCCACTCTTCCAAGTACATCTCGGACCTGGCCAACGGCAACATCTGCGTGGCCATCGGCTACTCGGGTGACCTGGAGCAGGCCAAGGAACGCGCCAAGGAAGCCGGTGACAAGGTCAAGCTGTCCTACGCGATTCCTAAAGAAGGCGCTGGCAGCTTCTATGACATGGTCGCCATTCCCAAGGATGCCGAAAACCTCGAGGCGGCCTATAAGTTCATGAATTTCCTGCTGCAGCCGGAAGTCATGGCCGAGATCACCAACGAAGTACGGTTCCCGAACGGCAACAAGGCCGCCACGCCGCTGGTCGACAAGGACATCTCGGGCGACCCGAGCATTTATCCACCGGCCGATGTGGTTGCCAAGCTGTATGCGATTTCCGATCTGCCGGCCGCGACCCAGCGCCTGCTGACCCGTAGCTGGACCAAGATCAAATCCGGTAAATAAACTGTCACAATTAGTGTAGAAGCTGCGTGGCCTGCCGGCCGCGCAGCGCTTCAAGCTCAATGCACAAGAAGGTCAGTCGCGTACTGTTTCTTCTGATGCCGACCGGCATCCGTCTCAAGCGGCAGGACCATTTCAAAAAGGACTGATGCCTTGTCTATCTCCACGCTGTTCAAAGTCTTGCTGGCCGGTACCGGGCTGACCCTGGCGGTCAGTGCCCAGGCCGAGTCCACAGTGCACGTCTATAACTGGTCCGACTATATCGGCGAGACCACCCTGGCCGACTTCCAGACCAAGACCGGTATCAAGCCGGTCTACGATGTGTTCGATTCCAACGACACGCTCGAAGCCAAATTGCTGGCCGGGCGCAGCGGCTACGACGTGGTCGTGCCCAGCAACCATTTCCTGGGCAAGCAGATCAAGGCCGGGGCGTTCCAGAAGCTCGACAAGTCGCTGCTGACCCGTTACCAGAACCTCGATCCGGCCCTGCTCAAGCGCCTGGAGAAGAACGATCCGGGCAACCAGTACGCCGTGCCGTACCTGTGGGGCACCAACGGCATCGGCTACAACGTCGACAAGGTCAAGGCCGTGCTCGGCGTCGACACCATCGACTCCTGGGCGGTGCTGTTCGAGCCTGAGAACATCAAGAAGCTCTCTGGCTGTGGCGTGGCCCTGCTCGACTCGGGCGACGAAATGATTCCGGCCATGCTCAATTACCTGGGGCTGGACCCCAACAGCACCAAGGAAGCTGATTACAAGAAGGCCGAGGCCAAGCTGCTGGAAATCCGTCCCTACGTGACCTATTTCCACTCCTCCAAGTACATCGGTGACCTGGCCAACGGCGACATTTGCGTGGCAGCAGGCTTCTCCGGTGACGTCTTCCAGGCGCGTGACCGTGCCGCCGAAGCCGGCAAGGGCGTCAAGATTGCCTACAGCATTCCCAAAGAGGGCGCGAACCTGTGGTTCGACATGCTCGCGGTGCCCGCCGATGCCAAGAACGTCAAGCAGGCCCATGCGTTCATCGACTACCTGCTGGACCCGGCGGTCATCGCCCAGGTCAGCGACCAGGTGGGCTATGCCAACCCGAACCCCAAGGCCGGCGAACTGATGCAGGCCTCGATCCGCGACAACCCTGAGGTCTACCCGCCGCAGGCCGTGCTGGACCGGTTGTTCGTCAACAGCGAGCTGCCGGCCAAGGTGCAACGCCTGATGACCCGCAGCTGGACCCGCGTCAAGTCGGGCAAGTAAAAACCAATGTCATGGAGTGTCATTTGCAGGAGCGGCTTTGGCCGCCAGGCGTGGCGCTCCATTCCCGGCTAAAGCCGGTCTTACATAATTGTTGGGAGTTTCACCCATGGCAGTTGCCTCCGGCGCCTTCAAGAAATCCCTCGAAAGCGGCAAGAAGCCCAAAGAGGTTCTGCTCAAGGTCGACAGGGTCACCAAGAAGTTCGACGAGACCGTGGCGGTGGACGACGTGTCCCTGCAAATCAACAAGGGTGAAATCTTTGCCCTGCTGGGCGGTTCCGGCTCGGGCAAGTCCACGCTGCTGCGCATGCTGGCCGGCTTCGAACGGCCCACCGAGGGGCGTATCTACCTCGATGGTGTCGACATCACCGACCTGCCGCCCTACGAACGGCCGATCAACATGATGTTCCAGTCCTATGCGTTGTTCCCGCACATGACCGTGGCCGACAACATCGCCTTCGGTCTCAAGCAGGACAAGCTGGGCAAGGCCGAGATCGACGAGCGCGTGGCCGAGATGCTCAAGCTGGTGCACATGACCCAGTACGCCAAGCGCAAGCCGCACCAGCTCTCCGGTGGTCAGCGTCAGCGTGTGGCCCTGGCCCGTTCGCTGGCCAAGAAGCCCAAGCTGTTGCTGCTCGACGAGCCGATGGGCGCACTGGACAAGAAACTGCGCTCGCAGATGCAGCTGGAGCTGGTTGAGATCATCGAGCGGGTCGGCGTGACCTGCGTGATGGTGACCCACGACCAGGAAGAGGCCATGACCATGGCCGAGCGCATCGCCATCATGCACCTGGGCTGGATCGCGCAGATCGGCAGCCCGATCGACATCTACGAAACCCCCACCAGCCGCCTGGTGTGCGAGTTCATCGGCAACGTCAACCTGTTCGACGGCGAAGTGGTCGAGGACATGGAAGGCTATGCCCTGATCCAGAGCCCCGAGCTGGAGCGGCCGATCTACGTCGGCCACGGGGTCAGCACCTCGGTCGAAGACAAGAGCATCACCTACGCCCTGCGCCCGGAAAAGCTGCTGATCACCACCGAGCCGCCAACCGTGGAATACAACTGGTCGCGGGGCAAGGTGCACGACATCGCCTACCTGGGCGGCCACTCGGTGTTCCACATCGAACTGCCCGGCGGCAAGCGCGTGCAGTCGTTCGTGGCCAACGCCGAGCGCCAGGGCGCGCGTCCCACCTGGGGCGATGAAGTGTACGTGTGGTGGGAAGACGACAGCGGCGTGGTACTGCGCTCATGAAAATACGCAAGCTCAAGCGCACCCTGGGGCGCATCACGCCCAACGGGCGGCAACTGGTGATCGGCGCACCGTTCCTGTGGCTGTTCCTGTTCTTCGCCTTGCCGTTCCTGATCGTGCTCAAGATCAGCTTCGCCGAAGCCGACGTGGCGATTCCGCCGTACACCGAAGTCTTCAGCTACGCCGAAGAAAAGCTGCAATTGATCTTCAACTTCGGCAACTACACGTTGCTGGCGGGTGACGAGCTGTACCTGGCCGCCTACCTGGGCTCGTTGAAGGTCGCGTTCTTCAGCACCCTGTTGTGCCTGGTGATCGGCTACCCGATGGCCTACGCCATCGCCAATGCGCGCAAGGACATCCAGACCGTCTTGCTGTTGCTGATCATGATGCCGACCTGGACCGCGATCCTGATCCGCGTCTATGCGTGGATGGGCATCCTGGGCAACAACGGCCTGCTCAATGAAGCGCTGCTGTGGCTGGGGCTGATCGACACGCCGCTGCAGATTCTCAACACCAACGTGGCGGTCTACATCGGCGTGGTCTACTCGTACCTGCCGTTCATGATCCTGCCGCTGTACGCCAACCTGGTCAAACACGACCAGAGCCTGCTGGAAGCGGCGTCCGACCTGGGCTCGAGCACCTTCAACAGCTTCTGGAAAATCACCGTGCCGCTCTCGAAAAACGGCATCATCGCCGGCTGCATGCTGGTGTTCATCCCGGTGGTGGGCGAATTCGTCATCCCCGAACTGCTCGGCGGCCCGGAAACGCTGATGATCGGCAAGGTGCTGTGGCAGGAGTTCTTCAATAACCGCGACTGGCCGGTGGCTTCGGCACTGGCGGTCATCATGCTGCTGGTGCTGATCGTGCCTATCATCCTGTTCAACCGCAGTCAGGCCAAAGAGCTGGAGGGCAGGGCATGAGAGGGTTCAAGTTTTCCAACCTGATGCTGGTGGTGGGCCTGCTGTTCATCTACCTGCCGATGCTGATCCTGGTGATCTACTCATTCAACGACTCACGCCTGGTGACGGTGTGGGGCGGCTGGTCGATCAAGTGGTATGTGGGCCTGCTGGACAACACGCAATTGATGGGCTCGGTGATGCGCTCGCTGGAGGTGGCGTTCTACACCGCCATTGCCGCCGTGGCGCTGGGCACCATGGCCGCCTTCGTACTGACCCGCATCTCGCGCTTCAAGGGCCGTACCGCCTTTGGCGGGCTGGTCACCGCGCCGCTGGTCATGCCCGAGGTGATCACCGGCCTGTCGCTGTTGTTGCTGTTCGTGGCCATGGCGCAACTGATCGGCTGGCCGGCCGAACGCGGCCTGCTGACCATCTGGATCGCCCACACCACCTTCTGCACTGCCTACGTGGCGGTGGTGGTGTCGGCGCGCCTGCGCGAACTGGACCTGTCGATCGAAGAAGCCGCCATGGACCTGGGCGCGCGGCCCTGGAAAGTGTTCTTCCTGATCACCATCCCGATGATCGCGCCGTCGCTGGCCGCCGGCGGCATGATGTCCTTCGCCCTGTCGCTGGACGACCTGGTGCTGGCCAGCTTTGTCTCCGGCCCCGGCTCGACCACCTTGCCGATGGAGGTGTTCTCCGCGGTGCGCCTGGGGGTCAAACCCGAGATCAACGCCGTGGCCAGCCTGATTCTGCTGGCGGTGTCGCTGGCCACTTTCCTGGTCTGGTACTTCACCCGCCAGGCCGAAGAACGGCGCAAGAAGGCGATCCAGCAAGCCATTGACGAGGGCGCCAACTGGCAACAGCCGGCCAAGGCCTGAAACCTGACCGCTCCTGCGGGCCCCCCGTAGGAGCGCGCTCTGCCCGCGACCGGCTGCGTCAGCAGTCGTAAATTTTCAGCGTTTCCGAGATTTTGAATGTGTTCACAATCATAAACGTGTGGCGGCTCATCAATTTTGCGAGCGCTAACGCACTCGGTCGCGGGCAGAGCGCGCTCCTACGGCGCCAGATGCCGATTCCGGGCATTGCCGTAATCCTGTAGGACCCTTCCGATTTCCCCGTAAGCCCTGAATTCTCCGCTTTCCGCTTGCTAGGCTGCGTCGCCTCACCCCGAGGAACGCTCGATGGCCGACCCCACTCGCACCAACACATTCACATCCGACTTCAGAGGCGAACCCACGCCGATGCCGCAACTGCTGGAACGTGGCCAGCCCAACCACCCGCCGCCTCATCGACCGCCACCCCCGCCGGTCTACACCTTTGAAAATCCTCCTCCCAGAACGCGCTACCAGCCAGAGCCGGTGACTGGAGAAGAGCCCGGCTTTTAAATCGTCGAACGCAGCCAGTCCCCGGCCGAACTGTATCGCAGCCTGTTCGACGCCCTGCCGCCCTCGGCCATGCCCTTGTTCAGCGAGCTGAACCCAGGGCTAGGCGACACGGTAAAGGCCGGCACTCTGATTGTCCTCAGCGACCCGAACAGCCATTCATGCACCTACGCGCAATCGCAACTGGTGGCCGCTGCCCACGAGGTCAGGGCCGCACTGGAACCGCTGAGTCCGCAAGAGGCGGACTTCATGATGAAGTACGCGGGAGAGATCGCGGCGTTTACCGGCGAGACATCGACCTGGATGGGGGTGAGTGCGGCGGTGATGGAGGCGCACTTGGCGAAGTTGGGCGATATCCTGAAAAAAATCGAGAAACATCATCAAGATCGCTTTCGGCAATATGGGCATCTCAATTCGCCTGAGTTTTTTACCCAGCGCAGAGAACTGCTCAAGGCGCTTGATGCGCAATTGTTGAACTCTAAGCGTGTGCGTGGGTTGACCACGTTCAATGACCAGGGGAAGTTAAAAAATGCATTGGGCATTTCCAGTCGCAGCCTTGTACATCATTGGAAAAGGGCGGGCGTTGACGGAGGTATTCCTGGCTATGCCTCACATGTGAGAGCAATCAGTCGCGCCACCACATGGATGAAAGCAGGCGGTTTTATCGGTATAGGCATTGGCGGTGTTTCTGGACGCGTGGCGATTCAAGAGGTGTGTGCGGTTGCTGTTGTGGGTGTTGCGGCATTTGTGGGAACGCTTTCCGGAGGCTGGCTAGGTGAGTTTGGGGGAGAGCTGCTCTATGAAAGTGAATGGTTATGAACGATCACCTACCCTGGTTTTTCGGGTGGTGTGTGGTTTTTTATACTGCGCCCATCGCAATGATCATGACCCATATTGTTCTGGGTACGTATGTCCGCCGTTTTTTTTTGACTGCCATGCTGGAGGCGTTGAAAAACAGTCTTCTTTTTTCTTCTCGCCATGCTCGGGGACTGGATGATCAGGGCTCGCTGTACCGCAACCTGTTACTGCTCGACATGGGCGTTGCGTTTGTTTTTTCCAGGGTCAATATCCATTCTGGTGTTCTGGATGCTGAAGACCTGGCCAGGTTTCCCCGTCGCTTTCGAATAATGGCGGTCACCAACGCAGGTTGTTTTTATGGTGCCATGCTTGCCATGTTGATCGTTTTTCCGGCGATGAAATGGGAGCGCTTTGCCAGGACCGGCCAGGTTTTTGATGTGAATGCAGCGTTTCAAGTCTTGCTCTATGGCAGCCCGGTTATCGCTTTATCGATCACCTGGGGATTGACGGTCTACGCCGTCCATTACCATCTGCTTACCATGCTTGATGCGATCAAGCGCGGCCCTTTATCCAGACTCAGCCAGGCGATGGCGATAGGAGAAGGACAAGCCTCTTGGCGCAGCATGCTGTTCATCAGACTCAGCAGGGCGGTGGTTTTCAAAAGCAGCAAGAAAAACGATGCCATTCACGACGTATTTGACCTTGATGAATTGCCAGTCAGTTTCAAGCGCCTGGCGGTGGCCAGTCTGCTCTGCCTGTACGTGGGTATAAGCGGGCTGGTCATTGCTGGCCTGGTGTATGCGCTGAGCGACACTGCCGTATGACCGAATCCATAGCGGTCAATACGGATCACCCACCCCCACCTGCAACGCCTCCATCAACAACCGCGCCGGTGCCGACAGTGGGCTGTTATGCCGGCTGACCAGCGAGAACGGTTCGCTGCGTGATTGCAGCGCCAGCGCCAGGGGGGCGATGCCCATGCCGCGGGCACTCTCGGCGACCGCTTGCGGCAGTACGGCCACGCGCTGCGGGTCCTGCTGCAGCAGGGTCAGGGTGGCGAAGGTCGAGGCGGTCTCGATGGCAAAACGCGGAAAATCCAGCCCGGCCTGGCTGAATTCGCGCTCCAGCACCCGGCGCATGGGCATGTTGGTCGGATAGACGATCCAGTCATGGCCTTCAAGGTCAGCCAGTGTCAGGCGTGAGGCGGTGGCCAGCGGGTGCCGGGTGTTGGCCACGACCCGCAAGGCTTCCGCTGCCAGGGGCAGGCAGTCGTAAGCATCGGGGCGCTGGCTGACGCTGGTGCGGCAGATGGCCAGGTCGAGCCGGCCCTGGTCGATCAGGCCCAGCAGTCGGGCGCTGGTGTCCTCGACGATTTCCACCGACAACTCCGGCTGGGTCTGGCGCAGGCGGGCCAGGCTGTCGACCAGCAAGGGCACGGCGCCCATCACCGTGCCCACGGCAATGCGCCCGCCCTGGCCTTGCAGGATACCGAGCATTTCTTCGCGCAGGTGCGCCATGTCGCTGTGGATCAGCCGCGCATAGCGAATCACGCAGCGTCCCAGGTCGTTGGGCTCAAGGCCCTGGCTGGTGCGGGTGAACAACCGGGTGCCGAACGCCGATTCGATTTCGTTGAGCGCCTGGGTCGCGCCCGGCTGGGTGATCGACACCTGTTCGGCGGCCTTGTGCAGCGAGCCGTGGTCGTCCAGCGCGATCAACAGGCGCAGCTGTTTGAGGCGCAAGCGGGAAATCAGTGAAGAAAGCGGTGCAACCATGGGGATAAGCGCCCGTTATCACGTCATCAATGGTCGTCATTAGGCAGGCCATCGGTGGATTCGTAAAGTGTTGGCCATCTCATCCATAACAAGAAGGCCATGACCATGCGATTGATCCAGTACCAGACCGCGACCGGCGAGCGCCGCGTCGGACTTGTCGAAGGCGAGCAGGTGCACACCGTGCTGGCCACCAGCAGCACCCGCGAGCTGGCGCTGGCCGCCATCAGTGCCGGCCACGGCCTGCAGGACGAAGTGCTCAAGCGCGGCAGCGAAGCCGGCCCGCTGTACCGTGAACTGCTCGAAGGCGGCCTGGTGCTGGCGCCGCTGGACCATGAAGACCCGGCCCATTGCCTGGTCAGCGGCACCGGCCTGACCCACCTGGGCAGCGCCGACACCCGCGACAAGATGCACCAGAAAAAGGACCAGGATGAAGCGACCCTGACCGACACGGCGCGCATGTTTCGCTGGGGCGTGGAGGGCGGCAAGCCGGGGACCGGGCAGGTGGGCGCGCAGCCGGAGTGGTTCTACAAGGGCGACGGCAGCATCGTGCTGCGCCCCGGCGCCGACTTTCCATTGCCTACCTTTGCCGAGGACGTCGGCGAGGAGCCCGAGTTGGTCGGCCTGTATGTGATCGGTCCGGACAGCAAGCCGTACCGTCTTGGCTATGCGCTGGGCAACGAGTTGTCTGACCATGTGCTGGAGCGGCGCAGCTACCTGTACCTGGCCCATTCCAAGCTGCGGTTCTGTGCCTATGGCCCGGAATTGCGCATCGGCGCGCTGCCCGCGAATCTGGTCGGCACCAGCCGCATTCATCGCAACGGCGAAGTGCTGTGGGAAAAGGAGTTTCTCAGCGGCGAACAGAACATGTGCCACAGCCTGGAAAATCTTGAATACCACCACTTCAAGTACCGCCAGTTCCTGCGCCCCGGGGATGTGCACGTGCACTTTTTCGGCACTGCCACGCTGTCGTTCGCCGACGCAATCAAGCCGCAGCCAGGCGACACCTTCGAAATCGAGATCCCGGAGTTCGGCGCCGCGCTTCGCACCGGCATCGTGCAGGACGACGAGCCGTTGGCGCCGGGGGGGATTGTCGGGCTTTGAGTCAACGCTGTATGGACAAGCGCGTAGCCGCCACGCAAGGCGCAGCACTGATTGGAACCCCGTAGGAGCGCGCTTGCCCGCGACCGAGTGCGTAGCGCTCGCAAAATCTACGAAACGCCACAAATTTACGGCCTTAAATCTACGAAACGCCACAAATTTACGAGCTTAAATCTACGAAACGCTGAAATTTACGACCTTAAATTTATGAAACGCCAAAAATTTACGACCTTAAATTTATGAAACGCCACAAAATCACGACCTTAAATCTACGAAACGCCACAAATTTACGACTGCTAACGCAGCCGGTCGCGGGCAAGCGCGCTCCTACAGCGGTGTCAAAACATTCATGACGGTATCGAGTGCCGTGCGGGTGTCGTCGAGCTGCACCAGCGAGGCGTAGCGGGCGGCCAGGGCGTCGCGGTTCTTGATCGCGGTCAGGATCGCCTGGTGGCGCGGCAGGCTCAGTTGCTGGGTGTTGGGGCGCAGGTTGGTCAAGTTGATCGACTCACGCAGCGGCAGCGACAGCATGTTGCACATGTAGGCCAGCAGGTCGTTATGGGTGGCGTCGGCAATAGCGCGGTGAAAGTCGAGGTCGGGCTGGAGCATTTCTTCCCGGGTCCTGGCCGCTTCCATGCGCTGGTAGGCGGCTTCGATCACGGCAATGTCGGCGTCGGTCGCGGTGCTGGCGGCCAGCGCGGCAATCTCCGGTTCCAGGATGCGTCGCACCCCGGCCAGGGTGTTGAAAAACTCGCTGTGTGGCGTGGATCGCATCAGCCAGAACAGCACGTCCGGGTCGAGCAGGTGCCACTCCACCCGGGGCCGGACCACAGTGCCGACCCGTGGCCGTGAATAGACCAGCCCCTTGGCCGTCAGCACCCGCGTGGCTTCGCGCAGGACCGGGCGGCTGACCTTGTACTCCTCGCACAGCGTGGCTTCCGGTGGCAGCTTTTCTTCAGGCTTGAAGCGGCCGGAAACGATGTGCATGCCCAGTTCCTGAACGATCTGGGCATGCATGCTTTTGCGTGGCTTGGGAGTCTGGTAATCCATAAAGACGCAGGGGCTCTGGCGAAATGCGCTGCATCATAACATCCCTCCCGCCTGGGGCCGGGCTGAGGGGGGCGCGGCAATACGGCGGCTGGCGCTCCTGCCTGGTGGACGTGGGTCAATGTGAATGACGCGGCACCTCCGAGCCACGGCAGCCCACCAGAAAGTCGAAGTCGCAGCCTTCGTCGGCCTGCAGCACATGGTCGACGTACAGCCGGCTGTAGCCGCTGGAGAAAATTTTGGCCGAGGTGTCGGGCTTGAGGTCGAGCAGACGGCCTTGCAGTTCTTCGTCGCTGATGTCCAGGTGCAGGCGGCCGGTCAGGCAGTCGAGTTCGATGAAGTCACCGTTGTGCACCGCCGCCAGCGGGCCACCGGCCGCCGCTTCCGGGGCCACGTGCAACACCACCGTGCCGTAGGCGGTGCCGCTCATGCGGGCGTCGGAAATGCGCACCATGTCGGTCACGCCTTTGGCCAGCACCTTGGGTGGCAGGCCCATGTTGCCGACCTCGGCCATGCCCGGGTAGCCCTTGGGGCCGGCGTTCTTGAGCACCAGCACGCAGGTTTCGTCGACGTCCAGGTCCGGGTCGGCGATGCGCGCCTTGTAGTCGTCGAAGTTCTCGAACACCACCGCGCGGCCGCGATGCTGCATCAGCGCCGGCGTGGCGGCCGACGGCTTGACCACTGCGCCACGTGGCGCCAGGTTGCCGCGCAGGATGCACAGGCCGCCGTCAGGCACCAGCGGGTTGTCGATCGGGCGGATCACTTCGTCGTTGTACTGCGGTGAGGCCTGGCAGTTCTGCCAGAGGCTCTTGCCATTGGCGGTCAGTGCGTCGGGGTTGGGCAGCAGGCCGTTCTCACCCAGGCGGCGGATCACTGCCGGCAGGCCACCGGCGTAGTAGAACTCTTCCATCAGAAAGCGCCCGGACGGCTGCAGGTCGACCAGGGTCGGCGTGCCGCGCCCGACACGGGTCCAGTCTTCCAGGTCCAGCTCGACGCCGATGCGTCCGGCAATGGCCTTGAGGTGGATGACTGCGTTGGTCGAGCCACCAATGGCGGCATTGACCTTGATAGCGTTCTCGAACGCGGCCTTGGTGAGGATCTTCGACAGGCGCAGGTCTTCGCGGACCATGTCGACAATGCGCATACCGGACAGGTGTGCCAGCACATAGCGGCGCGAGTCGACCGCCGGGATGGCGGCGTTGTGCGGCAGCGAGGTGCCCAGGGCTTCGGCCATGCAGGCCATGGTCGAGGCGGTGCCCATGGTGTTGCAGGTGCCGGCCGAGCGCGACATGCCGGCTTCGGCCGACAGGAACTCGTCGAGGCTGATCTGCCCGCCTTTATAGGCCTCATGCATCTGCCAGACCACGGTGCCGGAGCCGATGTCCTTGCCGTTGTGCTTGCCGTTGAGCATGGGCCCGCCGGTGACCACGATGGCCGGTACGTCGCAACTGGCCGCGCCCATCAGCAGGGCCGGCGTGGTCTTGTCGCAACCGGTGAGCAGCACCACGGCGTCTACCGGGTTGCCGCGAATGGCTTCCTCGACGTCCATGCTCGCCAGGTTGCGGGTCAGCATGGCGGTGGGGCGCAGGTTGGATTCGCCGCTGGAGAACACCGGGAACTCCACCGGGAAGCCGCCAGCTTCCAGCACGCCTTTCTTCACATGTTCGGCGATCTTGCGGAAATGCGCGTTGCAGGGGGTCAGTTCCGACCAGGTGTTGCAGATGCCGATGATCGGCTTGCCCTGGAATTCATGGTCCGGGATGCCCTGGTTCTTCATCCAGCTGCGGTACATGAAGCCGTTCTTGTCGGCCGTACCGAACCATTGGGCGGAGCGCAGTGGGGTCTTCTTGTCGGTCATGATCAGGCAACTCTTATTGTATGACTATTTGAATGCTGTGCCTGAAACATACACCAGATGAAGGGCATTTCAAAGGGTTGCGGCTTAAATAGTATTACTATATTGTCCGGATCAATGAGTCGATCCGGCTTTTCCGGCCTGCGCGCCGGTGATTAGTCAGATTAATCAGGACTAACGAATCCATAACAAAAACAATTGGAGAACACCTATGAATCCGGAAGCTCGGATCATTCGCAGGCTCACGCTCAGGTTGATTCCGTTCCTGATCCTGCTGTACCTGGTCGCGTTCATCGACCGCTCCGCTGTCGGCTTTGCCAAATTGCACATGAACGCCGACCTGGGCCTGAGCGACATGGCCTATGGCTTCGGTGCCGGGTTGTTCTTCATTGGCTATTTCATCTTCGAGGTGCCCAGCAACCTGTTGCTGGAGCGGTTCGGGGCGCGGCGCTGGTTTGCCCGGATCCTGATCACCTGGGGGCTGATCACCATCGGCATGGCCTTCGTGCAGGGTGCCTACAGCTTCTATGTGATGCGCTTTCTGCTGGGGGCGGCCGAGGCCGGCTTCTTCCCGGGTGTGCTGTATTACATTACCCGCTGGTTCCCGGTGCGCCATCGCGGCAAGGTGCTGGGCTTCTTCATTCTCTCGCAGCCCATTGCGCTGATGGTCACCGGGCCCCTGGCCGGCTGGCTGCTGGGCATGAACGGCATCTTTGGCCTGGCCGGCTGGCAGTGGTTGTTCATCGTCATCGGGGTGCCGGCGGTGCTGTTGGCCTGGCCGACCCTGAAGATTCTGCCCGACACGCCCAAGGATGCCCGCTGGCTGGCCGAGGCCGACCGTCAGTGGCTGCTGGGCGAGCTGGAGAAAGACCGCGCCGAGTACGGCCAGACCGACCACACCAACCCGCTGCGCGCCCTGGCTGATCGCCGCGTGCTGATCCTGGCGCTGCTGTACCTGCCCAGCACCTTGAGCACCTACGGCCTGAGCCTGTGGCTGCCGACCCTGGTGCACCAGTTCGGCGGCAGCGACCTGACCACCGGTTTCATCTCGTCGATTCCCTATGTCTTCGGCGTACTGGGCCTGCTGTTGGTGCCGCGCAGCTCTGACCGTCTCAATGACCGCTATGGGCACCTCACCGTGCTGTACATCCTCGGCGCCACCGGCCTGTTCCTCAGTGCCTGGCTGAGCATTCCTGTCTGGCAACTGGCGGCCTTGTGCCTGACGGCCTTCAGCCTGTTCTCGGTGACGGCGATCTTCTGGGTGCTGCCGGGGCGCTTCCTGTCTGGTGCCAGTGCGGCGGCGGGCATTGCCCTGATCAACTCGTTCGGCAACCTGGGCGGCTACATTGGCCCGTTCGGCATCGGTGCGCTCAAGGAATACACCGGCACGCTGTCGTCGGGGCTGTATTTCCTGTCGGCGGTGATGCTCAGCGGGGTGGTGCTGACCTGGATCGTCTACACCCAGCTGGAAAAGAAATCCCAGGCCCGCGCCGCCGCGCTCGGACAGACTTCCTGACCCTTGAGGCGCGCAGGGATGCCCGCCGTTACGGAGCACATGCATGACCCTTGAAACCACCAAGAAGCTCAAAGTCGCGATTGTCGGCTCGGGCAATATCGGCACTGACCTGATGATCAAGGTGCTGCGCAACGCCCGGCACCTGGAAATGGGCGCGATGGTCGGCATCGACCCGGCCTCCGACGGCCTGGCCCGCGCCGCCCGGCTGGGCGTGGCGGTGACCCATGAAGGCGTCGAAGGCCTGACGCGCCTGCCGGTGTTCGACGAGATCGATTTTGTCTTCGATGCCACCTCGGCCGGCGCCCATGTGCACAACGACGCCTTGCTGCGGGCGATCAAGCCGGGCATCCGCCTGATCGACCTGACCCCGGCGGCCATCGGGCCCTATTGCGTGCCGGTGGCCAACCTGGAGCAGAACCTGGACCGGTTGAACGTCAACATGGTGACCTGTGGCGGCCAGGCGACCATTCCGATCGTCGCGGCGGTGTCGCGCATTGCCAAGGTGCACTACGCCGAAATCGTCGCCTCGATTGCCAGCAAGTCCGCCGGCCCCGGCACCCGCGCCAACATCGACGAGTTCACCGAAACCACCTCCCGGGCCATCGAGGCCATCGGTGGCGCCGGCAAGGGCAAGGCCATCATTGTCATGAACCCGGCCGAGCCGCCGCCGATGATGCGCGACACCGTGTTCGTGTTGTCCGAGGCCGCCGACCAGGCGCTGATCGAGGCCTCTATCGAAGAGATGGTTGCTGCCGTGCACGCCTATGTGCCGGGCTATCGGCTCAAGCAGCGTGTGCAGTTCGAGGTCATCCCGGCAGAGGCGCCGTTGAATATCCCCGGGCTGGGCCGGTTCTGCGGGCTCAAGACCTCGGTGTTTCTCGAAGTCGAAGGCGCCGCACACTACCTGCCGGCCTACGCCGGCAACCTCGACATCATGACCAGCGCCGCGCTGGCCACCGCCGAGCGGATGGCCCAGTCGATGCTGAACGCCTGAGGAACCCGCGATGACCTTTGATCCGACCAGAAAGCTGTATATCTCCGACGTGACGCTGCGCGACGGCAGCCATGCGGTGCGCCACCAGTATTCGATCCAGAACGTGCAGGACATCGCCCGGGCGCTGGACCGTGCCCGCGTCGACAGCATTGAAGTGGCCCACGGCGACGGCTTGCAGGGCTCCAGTTTCAACTACGGGTTTGCCGCCCATTCGGACCTTGAGTGGATCGAGGCGGTGGCCGATGTCATCAGCCATGCGCGCATCACCACCTTGCTGCTGCCGGGTATCGGCACCGTGCATGACCTCAAGGCGGCCTACAACGCCGGTGCCCGCGTGGTGCGGGTGGCGACCCATTGCACCGAGGCCGATGTCTCCCGGCAGCACATCGAGTGTGCCCGCGAGCTGGGCATGGACACGGTGGGTTTTCTGATGATGAGCCACATGCTGGCGCCCGAGGCGTTGGCCGGGCAGGCGCGGTTGATGGAACGCTATGGCGCCACATGCGTGTACATGGCCGACTCGGGCGGGGCGATGAGCATGCAGGATGTGCGCGAGCGCTTTCGGGCGTTCAAGGCGGTGCTCAAGCCGGACACCGAAACCGGCATGCACGCCCACCATAACCTGTCGCTGGGAGTGGCCAATTCGATCGTGGCGGTGGAGGAGGGCTGCGACCGCATCGACGCCAGCCTCGCCGGCATGGGCGCCGGCGCCGGCAATGCACCGCTGGAGGTGTTCATCGCCGCCGCCGACCGCCTGGGCTGGAACCACGGCACAGACCTCTACACCCTGATGGACGCCGCCGACGATATCGTGCGCCCGTTGCAGGACCGCCCGGTGCGTGTCGACCGCGAGTCCCTGGCGCTGGGCTATGCCGGGGTGTATTCGAGTTTCCTGCGCCACGCCGAAGCGGCCGCCGCACGTTATGGCCTCAAGACCGTGGATATTCTGGTCGAGCTGGGCAAGCGGCGCATGGTGGGCGGCCAGGAAGACATGATCGTAGACGTGGCGCTTGACCTCCGTAGGAGCGCGCTTGCCCGCGACCGAGTGCGCTAGCGCTCGCAAAATTGATGAAACGCCACAAATTTACGACCGTAAATCTACGAAACGCCACAAATTTACGACTGCTAACGCAGCCGGTCGCGGGCAAGCGCGCTCCTACGGCAGCAGTCGCAACTCCCCCTGGCTGTGCGCCGCCACGTCTGCTTCGCTCATGTGCTGCGGTCTGTACTCGCCACGCATGTACGCTTCGGCCTGGTCAGCATAGTGCGTATCGAACGGCACGCCGCTCTGACCCACCGGGCTGATGCCCAGGGCGTGGGCCGGGTCGGCAAAGTCGATCAGGCGCCGGGTCGAGGGGCCGTAGTTCACCGGCCACGGCGCAGGGCTCAGTCGTGACGACTGGTTGTTGGGCACTTCATGCGTGCCCGGCGCCGGAAAAGGGCCGACGTTGAGCAGCCGGTCCAGCGGCTTTTGCGCCCCCAGCGGGTGGGCGTGGGTCAGCGTATGGACCTTGCCCCACTGCCATTGCCTGGGGTCCGGGCCGTACACGGCCGTGAGGTGGTTGATGCTGGCGCGCCAGGCTGCGCGTACGGTGTCGGTGCGGGTTTCGGTCAGCGGTGAGCCGCGATTGTCCCACCACGGCGAGTCGGCTTCGGCGGCCAGGCGCGGCAGGGCCGAATCAAACGCCCGGGTCGACAGCAACGTATCGAACAGGACGTCGCCCAGCTCATCGCGGAACGTCTTGTCTGCCAGGTCATACAAGAACTGGTTGAACAGCGTGGCCGCGACCGAGTCCAGCGAATAATCACCCGACCAGTCGGCCATTTTCTCGACCCACTGCTGTTCGCCATGGTCGCTGACCACCTGGCGCAGCACCGGCAGCAAGGGCTTGAGGATGCTGCGTGCATAATCGGTACGGGTGCCCAGTTGCAGGGCCTGGCTCGACGCCAGATCCCATTTGATGGCCGGGTCGCGTAATTGCTGATCAAGCTGCTGACCGCGCTCGGGCGGGTTGTAGTAACCCGGAATCTCGATACCAGCGGGTGACAAGGGCTGGACGTTGGCCGACAGGATATAGCCGCGCGCCGGGTTTTCTTCCTGCGGGTTGGCGCTGAACGGGTAAAAGCCCGGCTTGTCGGCCTGGCCGGTGCTGCCATCGAGCAGGAAGGCCGGGTTGACCCCGGCCGGGCGTATCGGCAACTGGCCGGTGGCCCACCAGCCGATGTCACCGGCGGCACTGGCCCAGACGATGTTCAGCCCTGGCGCCTGGATCTTCTCGGCGGCGCTGCGCATCTTGCCCAGGGTGTCGGCGCGGTTGGCTTCATAGAAGCCGTCGAGCAGCGGGTTGTCGGTTTCCAGAAACGCCCACCACATGGCCACTGGCGTGCTGCCAGCATTGCGACCCAGGGCGTCATTGACGATCGGCCCATGGGGCGAGCGGCGCAGGGTCAGACTGACGGGCGCCTGGCCCTTGACCGCGATCTGCTGTTCGCTGCGGGTCATGTCCACCCAGCGACCCTGATACCAGACCTGCTCGGGGTTGTCGGGGTTGGTTTTCTCCACGATCAGGTCCAGGTCGTCGTTCTGGAACATGGTCAGGCTCCAGCCGAAATCCAGGTTATGGCCGAGAAAGGCAAACGGATTGAGCGGCTGGTAATGGCCGTACAGCTCGAAACCCGGCGCCGACAGGTGCGCCTCGTACCACACCGCCGGCACCGAGAAGCGAATGTGCGGGTCGCCTGCCAGCAAGGGTTTGCCACTGCGGGTGCGACTGCCGGCCATGGCCCAGGCATTGCTGCCTTCGAACTGCGGCAGGCCGGCGTCCTGCAAGGCCTGATGGCTCAACTGCGCCAGGGCGCCCAGGCCCTGCCAGTCGGCCTGGCTCAGGGTCGGGCGGGCGTCGAGCAGGCCATCCGGGTGCCAGCCCAGGTCGAACACCTTGAGGTAGTCGGCGCCCAGTTCGTCGCGCACATAGGTCAGCAACGGCTCGGTGCGAAAGGCAGCGGCAAAGCTGTAGGCCAGGTAGCCACCGATGCTCAGGGTGTCTTCGGCGGTGAAGGGCCGTGGCGTAATGCCCAGCAGGTCGAACTCCAGCGGGCGAGGGTGGCTGTCCTGATACTGGTTGATGCCGTCCAGATAATGCTGCAACGCCTGCCAACTGGGCGTGTTGCGATCCTGGCGGGCGACATAGGCGTCGGCGTGCTCGCCAATGCGCAGGCTGCGAAACAGTTTGTCGGTGTCGATCAGTCTGGGGCCCAGCACCTCGGCCAGCTCGCCGCGCGCCAGGCGGCGGAGCATTTCCATCTGGAACAGACGGTCCTGCGCTTGTACATAGCCCAGCGCCCGGTACAGGTCGGCCTGGTCTTGCGCCCGGATGTGCGGCACGCCGCGTTCGTCGTAGCGCACGCTGACCGGTGCCTGCAGCCCCTTGAGCGCTTGCTCGCCCTGACGCACCGGTTGCTTGCTGTACACATACCAGGCCGTCCCGGCGGCGAGCAGGGCCAGGAAGACGCCGAGGGTCGTGGCGACAATACGAAGACGGCGTTTCATCCGGTATCTCGGTGAGGGCATGGGCAACCGCGCAGGCTACAGGCTTGCTTGCAGGCTGTGTAGAGGCTGGCCGGTTTGTGACGCAGTGGCTTGCCAGCGCCTTGCAGACAGCCGAAGATCGAGGCTGTGTTTTACCTGATCCTTGTGGATGCCCGATGTCCGACACTTTCAACTACGAGCACCTGCGCGCCAGCCTGGTGCCGCTGCACGCCAGCGACGCGCTGTCGCCCGACGGCCAGGCCTACCAGCGCTTCTACAGCCTGGGCACCCTGGGCGGCGAAAACGTCGTGCGCAGCTGGCTGGGGCGCCTGGACGTGGCCGGCTACGAGATCGTCGGCCAGGTCTGGCGGCCCGAGCGACCGGTGGCCACGCTGATTCTGATGCACGGCTTCTATGACCACATGGGCCTGTACCGGCATGTGGTCGAGTGGGCGCTGGCACAGCATTTCGCCGTGATCTCCTGCGACCTGCCGGGGCACGGATTATCCAGCGGCAGCCGCGCCAGCATTGGCGACTTCGCCGAGTACCAGACCGTCTTGCAGCGCCTGTTGGTCGAAGCCGAGGCGCTGGGTCTGCCGCAGCCCTGGCATCTGTGCGGGCAGAGCACCGGCGGGGCGATCGTGGTCGACCATGTGCTGCATCGCGGCGCCGACAGCCCGGCCCAGGGCCAGGTGATCCTGCTGTCACCGCTGGTGCGTCCGCGTGCCTGGGGTTGGTCCAAGGCCAGCTATTACCTGCTGCGCCCGTTTGTCAGCGGCATCAACCGGCGCTTTACCGAAAACTCCAACGCACCGGCCTTCCTGCCTTTTCTGCTGGCCGACCCGCTGCAACCCAAGCGCCTGCCCACCGCCTGGGTCGGTGCCTTGGCGCGCTGGATCGTGCACATCGAAAACGCCCCGCGCAGCCCGCGCACGCCGTTGATCGTACAGGGCGAGGCGGACATGACCGTCGACTGGAGCCACAACCTGGGCGTGCTCAACGAAAAGTTCAGCCAGCCGCAGATCCTGATGCTGCGCGAGGCCCGGCACCACCTGGCCAATGAAGTGCCGGAACTGCGCGCACGGTATTTCGAGTTCCTGCACGGACGTATACAGAATCCGAAGCTGCGCTTGTAGGAGCGCGCTTGCCCGCGACCGGCTGCGTTAGCAGTCGTAAAATTGTGGCGTTTCGTAGATTTCGAATGTGTTCACAACTGTAAAATTGTGGCGTTTCGTAGATTTTGCGAGCGCTGCGCACTCGGTCGCGGGCAGAGCGCGCTCCTACAAGCGGCGAATGTAATATCCAATAAATGAGTGGGTTTTTTTGATAAGCGCGCGGCGGCCGCCAGGCCGTCCGGTGTTTGCCAGGTGTCAGCGCCGTGGTTACTGCACCAGGCTCGAATTGCTCTGGCCGACCGCCAGGCCGGCGCGGATTGCGGCCAGGGCGGCCTGGTAGTAGGCACGGCCTTCGGCGGACTCGGCGAAGCTGGCGAATTCTTCCAGCTCCGGGTTCGACAGGTCGCGGTACACGTACAGCAAGGTGTTATGCAGGTCGGCTTCGATCTGGGTCATCAGCCGCTCGCGCTGGCCTTCGAGCATGCCCTGGGCCTGGCCGCCGCCGAGCAGACCGGGAATCATCTGGCTCAGGCTGTCGGCGGCCACACCCGCCAGCGCCAGGCTGACTTCGGCACCGGCCTGCTTGGCCGGCAGCGCCTGAGCCAGGTGGCCGATCAGCAACTGGCGGGTGGCATCGGCCTCGACCACCGGCAAGCCCTGGGTGTGCCTGGCCAACTGGTCGGCACGCGTGGCGGTCAGCTCGGCCTCGACGATCTTGCGGCCCAGCGGCGACTGGAAAAATTGCAGCGCCGGGGCCGGGTCCTTGAGGCTTTCGCGCAGGCGCTGTTCGGCGCGCTGGTCGACCGCCTGCGGGGCAAAACGCTGGTTGCTGTTATTGACCAGGGCCTGGAACACCGCCGGTGGCAGGTTGGCGCTATAGCGCTGCTGCGCCGCCTTGAGGGCGTCGTTGAAGTGCGCCCGTTGCTGTTGCCAGCCGGCGGCCTTGTATAACTGGTCGAAGCCATCTGCCCAGGCAGGCAGCGCGCACAACATCAACAGCACAACACACAAACGACGCATTCGGGACTCCTGTCGGCAGAGTGCTATTGTCCGGGTGTTGGCGGGGCTTTGTCGAGGCGTGACTGCCTTGAACAATAAAGCAGTCATCCACACAGGCGCCGCTGTCGGTCCGTCAGGCTTGTGGATACTATGCACGCCATGCAAATGACCCCTGATCACCCCGTATTGCTGCGCATCGTTGATGACCTGGTCGCCCAGGGCTGGTCGCAGCAGAGCGTCTTCGTGCCCGATGCGCTGACCGGCGCCCTGGCGGCCGAGTGCCGCAGGCGCGCGGCTGCCGGTGAGCTGGAGCCGGCCGCCGTCGGTCGGGGCCCGGCCCAGGAAGTGCGCGAAAAGGTCCGTGGCGACCGCATCCAGTGGCTGGAACCGGGTCAGGTCGAGGTCTGCGACCAGTACCTGTCGATCATGGACAGCCTGCGTATGGCGCTCAATCGCGGGCTGTTCCTGGGGCTGGAAGATTTCGAAAGCCATTTTGCCCAGTACCCGCCGGGGGCGTTCTACCGTCGCCACCTGGACCGCTTTCGCGATGACGACCGGCGCATGGTCTCGGCCGTGCTGTACCTCAACCCCGACTGGCAGGCCGGGCAGGGTGGGCAGTTGCGCATGTACCTGGGCAATGACCAGCCCCATGACGTAGACCCGGTCGGCGGTTGCCTGGTGGTGTTTCTCTCCGGCGAAGTCCCCCATGAGGTGCTGCCTGCGTGCCGCGACCGCCTGTCCCTGACCGGCTGGTTCCGGCGCCGGGGCGATGATCCGTTTCCTTAGCGTGTGCTGCCTGCCTGCGTTTTGTAGGCAAAGACATGAAACAGCGCGTCATTGAAATGAAACTGCGCCACTGCGCGCATGCCCATCTTGCGATGCGCCTGCAGAGACGCCGGGTTGTCGTCGCGGATGAACAACACGCCCTGGCGATCAGGTGCGTATTGCAACAGAGCTTCGAACAGCCGTTGTGCCAGTCCTTGACCACGCTGGCGGGCACTGACGCAGATCGGGCCATAGATATAGGCGTCCGGCTCCATGGCCGGGAAGGCCTCAAGGGTTTTTTCCACCACCATGACCGGGTGTCGGCGGTTGACCACCTGTGAGGTCGTCAGCAAGAAACCGACCACTTCGTCGCCCTGCATCGCCACGACCTGTGGCATGTCTTCGAGCATTTCGGCGATGCGTGCCGCTGGCAGCTCGCCGGACAGGCTGCCGCCACGCGCCTGCTGGTTGGCTTTTTGCAGTTCGACGATGCCTGCAATATCGGCAGGCTCGGCTTTGCGGATAATCAAACGGGCGCTGTTCATGGGCTTTGCTGTCATCTCGGTTCGGCTGCGAATACGCATTATACGCCCCGGCCATAACCGGTCTTTCAGGCAAAAAAAGGAGACCCGAAGGTTAATACCGATCAGTCAAGGGCGACGCGGTATGGGGGGAGGGGGCTTTGCTCCGGGCGGCGATCCGGCGATCGAGTGCGAAGCGCTCGCAGAAATCTGTGAAACGCCACAATTTACGACTGCTGCGCAGCCGGTCGCGGTGGTCCGGCATTCCGGCATTCCGGCAAGCGCGCTACACCGGTCCCATGTTTGCTGCGCGATACAGGGCGACTTCCCACAGTGGACCGTGCCGCCCACAAAAAAGGAGACCCGAAGGTCTCCTTTTCATTGCAGCCGCGAGGCTTAGAACAGCACGCGGCTACGGATGGTGCCTTTGACCTGTTGCAGTTTTTCCTGCGCCAGGTCCGAGTACTCGGCGTCGACGTCGATCACCACGTAGCCAACCTTCTCGTTGGTCTGCAGGAACTGACCGGAGATGTTGATGCCGTTTTCGGCGAAGACCTTGTTGATCTCGCTGAGCACGCCAGGGATGTTTTCGTGGATGTGCAGCAGGCGGTGCTTGCCCGGGTGGGCCGGCAGGGCCACTTCAGGGAAGTTGACCGACGACACGGAGGTACCGTTGTCGCTGTACTTGACCAGCTTCTCGGCCACTTCCAGGCCGATGTTGGCCTGGGCCTCGGCGGTGGAGCCACCGATGTGCGGGGTCAGGATCACGTTGTCCAGGCCGCGCAGCGGGCTTTCGAAGATGTCGTCGTTCGAGCGCGGCTCGACCGGGAACACGTCGATGGCCGCGCCGATCAGGTGCTTGTCCTTGATGGCCTCGGCCAGGGCATCCAGCTCGACCACGGTGCCGCGGGCGGCGTTGATCAGGATGCCGCCCTTCTTGATGGCGCGGATTTCCTTCTCGCCGATCATCCACTGGGTGGCAGCGGTTTCCGGCACGTGCAGGGTGACGATGTCGGACATGCCCAGCAGTTCGTTCAGGTTGTTGACCTGAGTGGCGTTGCCCAGCGGCAGCTTGGTCACGGTGTCGTAGAAGTACACCTGCATGCCCAGGCCTTCGGCCAGGACCGACAGCTGCGTGCCGATCGAGCCGTAGCCGATGATGCCCAGCTTCTTGCCACGGATCTCAAAGGAGTTGGCCGCGCTCTTGATCCAGCCACCACGGTGGCACGAGGCGTTCTTCTCGGGGATGCCGCGCAGCAGCAGGATGGCTTCGGCCAGCACCAGTTCGGCCACCGAACGGGTGTTGGAGTACGGGGCGTTGAACACGGCGATACCGCGCTCGCGGGCGGCGTCCAGGTCAACCTGGTTGGTGCCGATGCAGAAGCAGCCCACCGCGACCAGTTTTTTCGCGCAATCGAAAAGTTCTTCGGTCAGTTGGGTGCGCGAGCGGATGCCGATGAAATGGGCATCGGCGATCTTTTCCTTGAGCTCGGCTTCCGGCAGTGACTTGGTGTGGTACTCGATGCTGGTGTAACCAGCGGCCTTGAGTACGTCGACTGCGGACTGGTGGACACCTTCGAGAAGAAGGAACTTGATCTTGCTCTTGTCGAGGGAAGTCTTGCTCATCTGCGTAAACCTGTATCCCGGAAAAATGGCATGGGGGCATCATTGACCATGGATGGACCCGCTGTGGGCGCGTCGCATAATGGCAACTGGGCGTCGTATGCTAGCATAAGCACCCCGCGAAACCCCATTTCACAACGTGAATGGTTCTCAGGATTGCCATGAAATCTGCGAGAGTTCAGTGATGACCCAGCGTGCCCTTATCGATGAACTGGCAGCGCTTGTCGCGCCCGCCAGAGTGCTGACCGACGCCCCCTCGCTTGAAACCTACGGCAAGGACTGGACCAGGCAGTTTATTCCTGCGCCACTGGCCGTCGTGCTGCCCCGCACCGTCGAACACGTCCAGGCCATCGTGCGCTGGGCCAATGAACACCGTGTGGCGCTGGTGCCGTCGGGCGGGCGCACCGGGTTGTCGGCAGCGGCGGTGGCGGCCAATGGCGAGCTGGTGGTGTCATTCGAGGCCATGAACCAGGTGCTGGACGTCAACCTGACCGACCGCACCGTGGTCTGCCAGCCGGGGGTGATCACCCGCCAGTTGCAGGACCTGGCGGCCGAGCACGGGTTGTATTACCCGGTGGACTTCGCCTCGTCCGGTTCCAGTCAGATAGGCGGCAATATCGGCACCAATGCCGGCGGGATCAAGGTCATTCGCTATGGCATGACCCGCAACTGGGTGGCGGGCCTGAAAGTGGTGACCGGCAAGGGCGACCTGCTGGAGTTGAACAAGGACCTGCTCAAGAACGCCACCGGCTACGACCTGCGCCAGCTGTTCATCGGCGCCGAAGGCACGCTGGGCTTTGTGGTCGAGGCCACGATGCGCCTGGACCGGGCACCGAAGAACCTGACCGCGATGGTGCTGGGCGCGGCCGACGTGGCCTCGATCATGCCGGTGTTGCATGCCTTCCACGGCAAGCTGGACCTGACCGCCTTCGAATTCTTTTCCCATGCCTCGATGGCCAAGGTGCTGGCTCGCGGCGATGTGCCGGCGCCCTTCGCCACGCCGTGCCCGTTCTATGCGCTGCTGGAGTTCGAAGCGGTCAATGAAGCGCTTGCCGACCAGGCGTTGGCCCTCTTCGAGCACTGTGTCGAGCAGGGCTGGGTGCTTGACGGGGTGATGAGCCAGAGCGAGCAACAGCTGCGCAACCTGTGGAAGCTGCGCGAGTACATCTCCGAAACCATCTCGCACTACACCCCGTACAAAAACGATATTTCCGTGACCGTCGCCAAAGTGCCGGCCTTCCTGGCTGAAATCGATGCCATCGTGGCTGCGCACTACCCTGATTTCGAGGTGCTGTGGTACGGCCATATCGGCGACGGCAACCTGCACCTGAACATCCTCAAGCCCCGGCACATGGACAACGCGGTGTTCTTCGAGACCTGCGCGAAGGTCAATACCTGGGTGTTCGAGATCGTGCAGAAGTACAACGGCTCGATCTCCGCCGAGCACGGCGTGGGGATGACCAAGCGCGATTATCTGGCGTACAGTCGTTCGCCGGCCGAAATCGAGTACATGAAAGCCATCAAGGCCGTGTTTGACCCCAATGGCATCATGAACCCCGGCAAAATCTTCGCCCCTCAAGGGTGAATGCCTGCCCCCTCAGACCTCAGGAGCCCCCATGAGCTACCAGCATAAATATGTCGACGGAACGAATATCCACTTTCCCCTGGGCAAAGTGGTCTGCATCGGCCGCAACTACGCCGAACACGCCAAGGAACTGGGCAACCCGGTGCCGACCGAGCCGCTGCTGTTCATGAAACCGGGCAGTTGCGTGGTGCCGCTGGAAGACAGCTTCAGCATCCCTGCCGACCGTGGCAGCGTGCACTATGAAGCCGAGATCGTGGTGCTGCTGGGCAAGTCGCTGAGCAAGAACCCGTCGGTCGAAGAAGTGCTGGACGCCATCAGCGGCTTTGCCCCCGGCCTGGACCTGACCCTGCGCGACGTGCAGACCCGCCTGCGCGAGAAAGGCCTGCCGTGGGAACTGGCCAAGTGCTTCGACGGGGCTGCGGTGATCGCGCCGTTCGTCTCGGCTGACACCTTCCCGGACCTGACCGACATCGGCATTCGCCTGACCATCAACGACAAGATCGTGCAGGACGGCAACAGCAGCCTGATGCTCAACCCGATCGTGCCGATGTTGCAGCACATGGCCGCCAATTTCTCGCTGCAGGCCGGCGACATCATCATGACCGGCACGCCGGCCGGTGTCGGTCCGTTCGAAGCCGGCGACCGCATCGCTCTGGAACTGGTGGGGCAGGCGCGTTACGAAAGTACCGTGCGCTAGGGGCTGTTGCCGTTTCAGCACGGCCGTGATGAAACGGCAACAGACCCTAAACCTCCCCTGTTCTACAAGAACCGCCCCACTGACCATCGGGCGGTTTTTTGCGTCTGGGGGGAACTATTTCTGGTCACTGCATTTTTTTCACAATCGATCCGGATACTCTTGGCCTGCCCCATGGATCGGGGCACCGACTTGACTCGTCCTTCCCGATCAGGAGCGTGCACATGGCCATCCCTTCATCTTCCTCTTCCTTGCCGGCTTCGCCTGCGCTGACACGCCGCTGGGGCATGCACTGGTACGCCTGGCTGGCCTTGGTGCTGGCGGGTGGCTATGGCCTGGCGTTTGCGATGCATTGGGATGACCGTGCGCGGCTGTTCATCCAGGAGACCCTGGAAAGCAAGGCCGACCGCAAGGCCAGTGTCTGGCTGCCCGACTACAAGGTCACCATCGATGCCAAGGTGTTGCCGGGCATGGCCGGCGACGAGGCCAGCGACCTGGCCTACAACCCGCAGACCCGTACCCTGTTCGCGGTGATGGGCAAGAATCCGTTTCTGGTCGAGCTGAGCCTGACGGGCGATGTGCTGCGCAAGATCGCGCTCAATGGCTGGAGCAATCCCGAGGGCGTGGCGGTGATGGAAAATGGCCTGGTGGCCATTACCGATGAGCGCCAGCATAACCTGAGCATCATCAAGGTCGACGCCAACACCACGGAGCTGAACATGGCCGATGCGCGCCAGTATGATCTGGGCACCTCGGAGAAAAAGAACAAGGGCTTCGAAGGCATAGCCTGGGACCCGGCACGCCAACAATTGTTGCTGGGCGAAGAGCGCCCTGCCAAGCTGTCGGCCTGGAGCGGTGACGGCAGCGAGCACCTCAAGGGCGACAGAAGGGCGCTCGACAGTGGCGCGCTGGACATGCGCAACCTGTCGGCGCTGGCGATCGATCCACGTACCGGCCATACCCTGGCGCTGTCGGCCGATTCTCACCTGCTGCTGGAGATGGACGAGAAGGGCCAGCAGGTCAGCTTCATGACCTTGCTCGGTGGTGTGAACGGGCTGAAAAGCACCATCCCGCGTGCCGAAGGCGTAACCGTGGATGAAAAGGGCACGCTGTACATGGTCAGCGAGCCGGACCTGTTTTACGTCTTTGAAAAGAAATAGAAATCATCTGGTGCGGTTGATTTGATGGCATAAGGCTATTGTTAAGCCTGGCTTCAGATTGGCGTGCTATTAATGCTGCCCCCCCTTCCTGTGTCGAGCTGCTGGAATGCGTCGCTTTATTCGTCTGCAACTGTTGGTCCTGGTGCTGCTGCTGTCGATTGCCCTGCTGTTTTTCGCCAATCGCGAGTTTCGTCTGATCGAGCGTGCCGCGTTCAACTGGACAATGTTCTGGCAATCGCAATCGGCGTCTGTCATGGGCCTGGACGAGTACCGGGTGACGATCGAAGGGCAAGTGATCGACGGGCTTGACGACGATGTGTCGGCCCTGAGCTACGACCCGGACCGCAAGAGCCTGTTCACCGTCACCAACCAGAACAGCGAAATGGTCGAGCTGAGCCTGGACGGTCGCATCCTGCGCCGTATCGCGCTGGTCGGCTTTGGCGACGCGGAAGCGGTGGAATACATCAGCCCCGGCGTCTATGTGATCAGCGACGAACGCCGCCAGCGCCTGATCCAGGTGCATGTCGATGACAACACCCAAAGCCTGGACGCCGAACACGCCGAACAGTTGACCCTCAACTTCGATGCCGGCAACAACAAGGGCTTCGAGGGCCTGGCCTACGACACCAAGGGCAAGCGCCTGTTCGTGGCCAAGGAGCGCGACCCGGTGCAGATCATCGAGGTGCATGGCTTTCCAAAGCTCAACAGCGCCACACCCAATGCCCTGGAAGTGATCTCCAACCGCAAGCGCGATGCCGGCATCTTCGTGCGTGATCTTTCCAGCCTGCAATTTGACGAACGCAGCGGCCATTTACTGGCACTGTCCGACGAGTCCCGGCAGATTCTGGAGCTGGACACCGAAGGCCGCCCGGTGGGCAGCGCTTCGCTGAAAAAGGGCGACATGGGCCTGAGCAAGACCGTGCCCCAAGCCGAAGGCATCGCCATGGACGACGACGGCGTGCTGTACCTGGTGAGCGAACCGAACCTGTTTTATGTGTTCAAGAAGCCTTGATACACCTTGTCAGGTGTAAGTGCTGATGAACACCTGGCACGTTTGCCTTGAACAGGCAGAGCATTTTTGCTGATGGTGTGGCCACTGAGCCGATCCAGGAGCGGCTTCAGCCGCGAATGGCTGAAGCGAAATCCTGTGGCTTTGCCATTCCCGGCTAAAGCCGGTCCTGCACGGGCCAGTTCAGGCGGTGTTCAGCGGGTCAGCGTTTTCACCCCTTCGGCGGTGCCCAGCAGCAGCAGGTCGGCCGGGCGGGCGGCGAACAGGCCGTTGGTGACCACGCCGACGATGGCATTGATCTGGCTTTCCAGTTGCACCGGGTCGGTGATGCTCAGGTTGTGCACGTCCAGAATGATATTGCCGTTGTCGGTCAGCACGCCTTCGCGATAGACCGGGTCGCCGCCCAGTTTCACCAGTTGCCGGGCCACGTGGCTGCGGGCCATGGGGATGACTTCGACTGGCAGCGGGAAGGCGCCCAGTACCGGCACCAGCTTGCTGCCGTCGGCGATGCAGATGAAGGTCCTGGCCACGGCGGCGACGATCTTCTCGCGGGTCAGGGCGGCGCCGCCGCCCTTGATCAGGTTCAGGTGCTCGTCGCTTTCGTCGGCGCCGTCGACGTAGAACTCAAGGTCGCTGACCGTGTTGAGCTCATACACCGCAATGCCATGGCCCTTGAGGCGTGCGGCGGTGGCTTCGGAGCTGGCGACTGCGCCGTCGAAGGCACCCTTGTGCGCGGCCAGCGCATCGATGAAGCAGTTGGCGGTAGAGCCGGTGCCGACGCCAACGATGCTCTTGTCGTCGAGCTTGGGAAGGATGAAGTCGACAGCGGCCTGGGCGACGGCCTGTTTGAGTTGATCCTGAGTCATGCGGGCTCCACGGTGCCAAGGGTATGCGAAAGGGCTGCCATTATAGCGGCCACTGGCGTCTAAAGGCGGGTCATTCGTATGGTCGTGCCTCGGGGCACGGGTTAGACTTTCGGCCCTTGCTCCTTCCGCCAGTGATGTCGCCACGATGCTTGAACAGTACGTCAAGAAGATCCTCACCTCGCGCGTCTACGACGTCGCCATCGAAACCCCGCTGCACGGTGCCCGGCAACTGTCCGAGCGCCTGGGCAACCAGGTGCTGCTCAAGCGCGAAGACCTGCAGCCGGTGTTTTCCTTCAAGATCCGTGGCGCCTACAACAAGCTGGCGCAGCTGAGCCCCGCGCAATTGGCCTGTGGCGTGGTCACCGCCTCCGCCGGCAACCATGCCCAGGGCCTGGCCCTGGCCGCCCGCGAGCTGGGCATCAAGGCCGTTATCGTGATGCCCAAGACCACCCCGGAAATCAAGGTCGAGGGCGTGCGCTCGCGCGGCGCGCAGGTGGTGCTGCATGGCGACTCGTTTCCCGAGGCGCTGGCGCATTCGCTGAAACTGGTCGACGAACAGGGCCTGGTCTACATCCACCCCTACGACGACCCCGACACCATCGCCGGCCAGGGCACGGTGGCCATGGAAATCCTGCGCCAGCACCCCGGCCCGCTGGACGCCATCTTCGTGCCGGTCGGCGGCGGCGGGCTGATCGCCGGCATCGCCGCCTATGTGAAGTACCTGCGCCCGGAGATCAAGGTCATCGGCGTCGAGCCGGACGACTCCAACTGCCTGCAGGCCGCGATGGCCGCCGGCGAGCGCGTGGTGCTCAGCCAGGTCGGGCTGTTCGCCGATGGCGTGGCGGTGGCGCAGATCGGCCAGCACACCTTCGAGGTCTGCCGCCATTACGTCGACGAGGTCATCACCGTCAGCAGCGACGAAATCTGCGCCGCCATCAAGGACATCTACGACGACACCCGCTCGATCACCGAACCGGCCGGCGCCCTGGGCGTGGCCGGCATCAAGAAATACGTCGAGCAGCGCGGTGTCCAGGGCCAGACCCTGGTGGCCATCGACTCGGGCGCCAACGTCAACTTCGACCGCCTGCGCCATGTCGCCGAGCGCGCCGAACTGGGCGAAGGCCGCGAGGCCATCATCGCGGTGACCATCCCCGAGCGCCCGGGCAGCTTCAAGGCCTTCTGCGAGGCGGTCGGCAAGCGCCAGATCACCGAATTCAACTACCGCTACCACACCGACCGCGAGGCGCACATCTTCGTCGGCGTGCAGACCCACCCGGACCGCGACCCGCGCCACGCGCTGATCGACAGCCTGACTGCGCAGGGCTTTCCGGTGGTCGACCTGACCGACAACGAACTGGCCAAGCTGCACATCCGCCACATGGTGGGCGGGCATTCGGAGCGGGTCAGCGACGAGCTGGTGCTGCGCTTCGAGTTCCCGGAGCGGCCGGGGGCGCTGTTCAACTTCCTCAACAAGCTGGGCGGGCGCTGGACCATCTCGATGTTCCACTACCGCAACCACGGCGCGGCCGACGGGCGGGTGGTGGCCGGGCTGGTGGTGCCCGAAGAAGAGCGACACCTGGTCGGCCAGGCGCTGGAGCAGATCGGCTACCGGTACTGGGACGAGACACACAATCCGGCGTATCGTCTGTTTCTGGGTTGAATCCGTCTGGGTCGAGTCTATAAGGAGGCCGCACCATGAACCTTGTCATTGCCCTCAAGACCTTGCATATCACCGCGCTGGTGGCCTTGTTGCTGGCCGGCCTCGGCCTGGCGGGCGGGTGGGTCAAGCGCCAGCGTGCGGGCACCGCGCCAGCCCCGGGCGGGCGGGTCCGGCGTCCACAGGTGTGGGCATGGGTGGCCATGGCCGTGTGCCTGGCGATCCTGCCGTTCAGCGGCGGGCGGCTGGTGCATGAACTGGGCCTGTCGCTGGGGCAGACCTGGATTCTGTCGAGCAGTGTGCTGTACACCGTGGGGCTGTTTGCCTGGGCCTGGCTGCTGATGCGGCTGTTCGCCCCGGCGGGCCCGGTGCGGTTCAGCCAGGTGCTGGCGGGCGTGGCCGGGCTGTGCTTTATCGCCCTGGCGGTCTTGCTGGTGGTCCGGCCGGGATGACATCAGCCGTCGGGCATCAGCAGTTACCCACTGAAAAGACTGGAAAAGCGTCCGGGACCATGAGGTTTTCACAAGACTTCATATAAGGTGTCAAGCCTCGTTGCTGCCTTGAGCGGCTTTGTGGAACAATGCGCCAACATGCGTTTGCGAGGTTGTTGCCGTGATCGACCCCGATGGTTTCCGTCCTAATGTCGGGATTATTCTGACAAACGATTCTGGTCAGGTCCTATGGGCTCGGCGTATCAACCAAGACGCCTGGCAGTTTCCACAAGGGGGTATCAACCCTCAGGAGACGCCGGAAGACGCGTTGTACCGCGAATTGAATGAAGAAGTCGGTCTTGAGCGCCAGGATGTGCAGATTCTTGCCTGTACCCGGGGCTGGTTGCGTTATCGTCTGCCACAGCGGCTGGTGCGCACGCACAGCCAGCCTTTGTGCATCGGCCAAAAGCAGAAATGGTTTCTTCTGCGCCTGATCTCTAACGAGCAACGGGTGCGGATGGATTTGACCGGCAAACCGGAGTTCGATGGCTGGCGATGGGTCAGTTATTGGTATCCGTTGGGTCAGGTAGTGACATTCAAGCGCGAGGTCTATCGGCGCGCCCTCAAAGAGCTTGCTCCGCGCCTGATGGCGCGTGACTGACACGGAGTTCGACCCCGAGCCATGCTCAATACGCTGCGCAAGATCGTCCAGGAAGTTAACTCCGCCAAGGATCTCAAGGCGGCGTTGGGCATTATTGTGCTGCGTGTAAAGGAGGCCATGGGCAGCCAGGTCTGCTCGGTCTATCTGCTGGACCCCGAGACCAACCGCTTTGTGCTGATGGCCTCCGAAGGCCTGAACAAGCGTTCCATCGGCAAGGTCAGCATGGCCCCCAACGAGGGCCTGGTCGGCCTGGTCGGCACCCGCGAAGAACCGCTGAACCTCGAAGACGCCGCCACCCACCCGCGCTATCGCTATTTCGCCGAAACCGGCGAGGAGCGTTACGCCTCGTTCCTCGGGACGCCGATCATCCACCACCGCCGCGTGGTGGGCGTACTGGTCATCCAGCAGAAAGAGCGCCGCCAGTTCGACGAGGGCGAAGAAGCCTTCCTGGTGACCATGAGCGCCCAGCTGGCGGGGGTTATTGCCCACGCTGAAGCCACCGGTTCCATCCGTGGCCTGGGTCGTCAGGGCAAGGGCATCCAGGAAGCCAAGTTCGTCGGTGTGGCCGGCTCGCCCGGCGCCGCCGTGGGCGTGGCGGTGGTCATGCTGCCGCCGGCCGACCTTGAAGTGGTGCCGGACAAGACCGTCACCGACATCGACGCCGAGCTGGCGCTGTTCCAGAACGCGCTCGAAGGCGTGCGCAACGACATGCGCAACCTGTCCAAGAAGCTGGCCACCCAGCTGCGGCCCGAAGAGCGCGCACTGTTCGACGTCTACCTGATGATGCTCGACGATGCGGCGCTGGGCAGCGAGGTTACCAACGTCATCAAGACCGGCCAGTGGGCCCAGGGCGCCCTGCGCTCGGTGGTCACCGAGCACGTCAACCGCTTCGAGCTGATGGACGACGCCTACCTGCGCGAGCGCGCCTCCGACGTCAAGGACCTGGGCCGGCGCCTGCTGGCCTACCTGCAAGAGGCGCGGCAGCAGACCCTGGTGTACCCCGACAACACGATTCTGGTCAGTGAGGAACTGTCGCCGGCCATGCTCGGCGAAGTCCCCGAAGGCAAGCTGGTCGGCCTGGTCTCGGTGATGGGCTCGGGCAACTCGCACGTCGCCATCCTGGCCCGGGCCATGGGCATTCCCACGGTCATGGGCCTGGTCGATTTCCCGTATTCGAAGGTCGATGGCATCGAGCTGATCGTCGATGGCCATCACGGCGAGGTCTACACCAACCCCAGCGAGATCCTGCGCAAGCAGTTTGGCGTGGTGGTCGAAGAAGAACGCCAGCTGTCCCAGGACCTTGACGCCCTGCGCGAGCTGCCCTGCGTGACCCTGGATGGCCATCGCATGCCGATGTGGGTCAACACCGGCCTGCTGGCCGACGTTGCCCGCGCCCAGCAGCGCGGCGCCGAGGGTGTAGGGCTGTACCGCACCGAAGTGCCGTTCATGATCAACCAGCGTTTCCCCAGCGAAAAGGAACAGCTGGCCATCTACCGCGAACAACTGTCGGCCTTCCATCCGCTGCCGGTGACCATGCGCAGCCTGGACATTGGCGGCGACAAGTCGCTGTCGTACTTCCCGATCAAGGAAGAAAACCCGTTCCTGGGCTGGCGCGGTATTCGCGTGACCCTCGACCACCCGGAAATCTTCCTGGTGCAGACCCGCGCCATGCTCAAGGCCAGTGAGGGCCTGAACAACCTGCGCATTCTGCTTCCGATGATCTCCAGCACCCATGAGGTCGAAGAGGCCCTGCACCTGATCCACCGGGCCTGGGGCGAGGTGCGCGACGAAGGCGCCGATGTGCCGATGCCGCCGGTCGGGGTCATGATCGAAGTCCCGGCGGCGGTCTACCAGGCCCGCGACCTGGCCCGCCAGGTGGACTTCCTTTCGGTGGGCTCCAACGACCTTACCCAATACCTGCTGGCCGTGGACCGTAACAACCCACGGGTGGCCGACCTCTACGACTACCTGCACCCGGCGGTGCTGCAAGCCCTGCAAAGCGTGGTGCATGACGCCCATGCCGAAGGCAAGCCGGTCAGCATCTGCGGCGAAATGGCCGGCGATCCGGCGGCGGCCGTGCTGCTGATGGCAATGGGCTTTGACAGCCTGTCGATGAACGCCACCAACCTGCCGAAAGTGAAGTGGATGCTGCGCCAGGTCAAGTTGAGCATGGCCAAGGACCTGCTGGCCCAGTTGATGACCAACGACAACCCGCAAGTCATCAGCAGCTCGCTGCAACTGGCCCTGCGCAACCTGGGACTGGCGCGGATGCTCAACCCGGGGTCCGTGAAAGGGCACTGACACGCCCTTGTGGGGCTCGGTAGGAGCGCGCTTGCCCGCGACCGGCTGCGTCAGCAGTCGTAAAATTGTGGCGTTTCCGAGATTTTGCGAGCGCTACGCACTCGGTCGCGGGCAAGCGCGCTCCTACCCGATACGTATATTCA
The DNA here is from genome assembly GCF_003131185.1 of Pseudomonas ovata. Taxonomy (GTDB): domain Bacteria; phylum Pseudomonadota; class Gammaproteobacteria; order Pseudomonadales; family Pseudomonadaceae; genus Aquipseudomonas; species Aquipseudomonas ovata. Next base: position 120,542 of record NZ_QFFU01000019.1, read on the forward strand.
GCGCGACCTCGCCCGATTGCACCCCCTGCACCCCGAAGCTGCGTTCGACCAGGCGCTGGCGTCCGTCGGCCTCGACGATCAGGACGGTGCTGGCCCGTGTGCCGTAATTGCTCAACCCGGGGTCCGTGAAAGGGCACTGACACGCCCTTGTAGGGCTCGGTAGGAGCGCGCTTGCCCGCGACCGAGTGCGCAGCGCTCGCAGAAATTGTGTAGACGCTGAAAATTTACGACTGCTAACGCACTCGGTCGCGGG
>NZ_QFFU01000002.1 GCF_003131185.1 Pseudomonas ovata
CGGGCGACCTCGTTGGCGGTGGCGACCATTTCATGGAACGCCGTGGAGACCATGTCCACCGCTTCGCGCTGGCGGTTGGCCGCTTCGGCCATGTCACCGGACACGCGGGTGGCGCTCTGCGACGAATCAAGAATGCGCGTGGCGGCCTGGCCGATGTGCTGGATCAGGCTGCGGATGGCGCTCAGGAACTGGTTGAACCAGCCTGCCAGTTGCGCGGTTTCGTCGTTACCGCGCACCGCCAGGGTCACGGTCAGGTCGCCTTCACCCTGGGCAATGCCTTCAAGGCCGGTGGACACGCTGTTGATCGGGCGCACGATCAGGCTGGCAAAACTGGCACCGACCAGGGCAAAGACTACGGCCAGCACGGCGGCGATAATGCCGATCAGCCAGGTCAGATGATTGGCCGAGGCCATGACTTCGTCCTGCCGGATCAGGCCGATGAAGCTCCAGCCCAGTTTGTCGGCAGGGTAGACATTGGCCATGTAGCGCTCGCCATCAAGCTCGACTTCCATCAGGCCTTTTTGGGTTTTGGCCAGTTCATTGAAGCCACCGCCCAGTTCACCGAGCTTCTTGAAGTTATGCTCGGGGTTCTTGGGGTCGACCAGCACGTTGCCGGTGTTTTCCATCAGCATCAGGTAGCCGGTCTCGCCCAGCTTGATCTGCTTGACGATGTTGGTCAGTTGCTTGAGCGTCACATCAATACTCACCACGCCACCTGGATTACCCAAGGCATTGGGAATGGCGCGCACGGTAGCGACCATCACCGCATCGTCCGGCGCCCAGTAATAAGCATCGGTGCGCAGGGTCTTGCCCTGGTTGGCCAGCGCGGTCTTGTACCAAGGCCGTACGCGCGGGTCGTAGTTGCTGAATTTCTGGTCGACCGGCCATGGCACGTAAGTACCGTTGGACAGGCCGTAGGAAATATATGAATAGGAAGGGTGGCTCTTGCCCAGGCCGTCAAAGAGCGCAAGGATGTTCTTGTCGGCCTCGGAGTCCGGCAGGCCTTGCTGCTCAGGCGTCATATAGCTTTTCAGGCCGTTGCCGGCGTTGGTCAGCAGCGGGTTGGCCGCCAGGTATTCGATGTTCTGGCTGATGCCATCGAAGAACAACTGCATGGCGTTCTCGACCTGGCGGATCTCACGACCGCTGTTGTCGACGAAATCTTCCGTGGCCTCGTTACGCAGGTTGACGATCACAATGCTGGCGACAACGACGATCGGCAGGCACGCGATGACCGCGAAGGCCCCTGTCAGCTTTTGCTTGATATTCATTTAGGCTCCGGAATTCTTTTTATACATCGCAAGTCACCACTGCTGATGCACGTCGCGTGCCGGTCTCGGCAAGGCCTTGGGCTGTAACGTACATCTTAGAATTTCGGCGCGACACGTTGATTCTTTAACCGATAAAGACAACTTGACGATTTAAGTCTGAAAATCATTCCCGGTAACCCAGCGACTCACTGATGCGTTCACGACACGCCATCAGCAGATCCTGAAAACGTGCCTGCGCGCCTTGCGAGTCCATGACTGCGTCAGGGCCGGAGAGATTGATTGCCGCCGTGACCGCACCGGTATGATCCTTGATCGAGGTGGCGATAGCCGTCGAGTAATCGGAGCGGTGCAGCACCCAGCCGCGCTCGCGGTCCTCGCTGATCGTGGCTTGCAGTTCGGGCAGGGTGCGCGGTGCCGGCGCCGGGTAATCGTCCAGGCGAATGTGCTGGTACAGCGCGGCCAGGCGGCGGTCATCCAGCTCGGTGAGCAGCATGCGCCCCATGGCGGTGCAATGGCAGGCGATGCGGGTGCCGACCGGAATGTTCACCGACAAGCGCTGGGCGGCGAAGGCCCGGTACAGGTACAGGCTGTCGGTGTGCTCGCGAATGCTCAGGTGGCACGATAACGAGGTCTTGTCGCGCAATTCGTTGAGGTGTGCCATGGCCACCTCGACGATATCGCGGCTGGCCAGGTAGCTGAAACCGTCGCTGATCACCCGTGCACCGAGTTCGTACTGGGTGTTGCGTTTGTTCAGGTAACCCATATGCGTGAGGGTGAACAGGATGCGGTAGATCGCCGAGGTACTGACCCCCAGTTGCTCGGCGATGTCCTGAATGCCCAGCGAGCGCACCTGCGCATTGAACAGCCCCAGCACGCTCAGGCCCCGGGCCAGGGCCGGGACGCTGTAGTCGGTGTCTTTGTCCGCGGTTTCCATCATGTATAACCCCCGTATATACCCCACGTAGGAGCGACCAACGGTCGCGAAGGCCACAGTGGATCATGCCAAGTCTTTTTGCGACCGTTGGTCGCTCCCACAGATCGGGCATCTACTGCGCCGCCCTGGCGGGCCAAGGCGAGGGGTGTTGTTCTGATGATTCAGGTATTAGCTGAACTCGGCCATCGCATCGCTCAGCGCAGCCTTGAAATACGTACGCGAACAGCGGTCGAACAGGATCTGGAAACACGGCGTCAATTGCGCGCCGACATTGATCACGATCACGTTGATCCGCGCCGCCGAGGTCTGCGCCACTGCGCCCGGCCCGAAGGCATGGGGCCGCAGGTCGACACCGCACAGCTTGGCCATGACCTCGCTGATGGCCACACCCGACAGTTGCAGCCAGGCATGACTGTCCTGGCGCGGCAGCAGGTAGTTGGCCAAGTGATCCATTTCCCAGCGCGCTTCTTCGTCGGCGATGCGCATGCCCTGGTCGGCCGCGCTGCCCAGAATGAAGTACTCGGTCTGCGACAGCCGTGCGACATGGCTGCCGTCGGCCTGGGTCACGGCGCGGTTGGGCGCCTCGGGCAACTGGAAGCCGCGCCTGAGCAGGTACTCGGCGCTTTGCGCGCCACGAAAGCCGACCCGGGCGAGGTCAGTCAGGTCCAGCAGGGTGCACAAGGGCTGTGCGCCGGTCTCGACAAGGCGTTGTGGCGCCGGTGTTTCAGTGACAAGGCTGGACATGGTCAAAGCTCCTGACGCAGGTTTTCAGGGTCGAAGAAAGGCAAGGGCACCACGGTGGCCTGGACCACCACGCCGTCCTCGACGCGGATCGGAATCTGCTGGCCGGGCTGGCTCTGGTCGAAGGCCGCATAAGCCAGGCCGATGATTTTGCCCAGGGTCTGCGAGTACTCGCACGAGGTGACGTTGCCGCTGATGTCCGGGCCTTGCAGCACCAGATGGCCTTCCAGTGGTTGCGGGCTGTTCCGGGGCAGGGTGAAGCCCACCAGCTTGCGCTTTTGCGGCTGGGCTTCGAGGATGTCCACCGAGCGACGGCCGACAAAGAACGGCTTGTTGCGGCTGACCGCCCAGCCCATGTCGATTTCGGCCGGGTGGGTCATGCCATCGGTGTCCTGGCTGATGATCACATGGCCTTTTTCCAGGCGCAGCAGGCGCTGGGTCTCGACGCCGAAGGGCTTGATGTCAAAGGCCTTGCCGGCCTCGATCAACGCATCCCACAGCTGCACGGCATGCCGGGCCGGCACGTGGATCTCGTAGCCTAGCTCACCGACGAAGCCGACCCGCAGCAGGCGCGCCTTGATCCCGGCAACCGTGCCCTGGCGCACGCCCAGGTACGGGAAGCCTGCCGCGGACAGGTCCAGGTCGGTGCAGAGCTGTTCCAGCACCTTGCGCGAATCGGGCCCGGCCAGGTTGACCGCCGAGATGGCGGCGGTGACGTTGGCGATGTCGACGTTCAGGCGCCACTGGGCGTTCCACTTGAGCATCTGCTGGTAGATGCGGTCGACGCCGCTGGTGGTGGCGGTCACGTAGAAGTGGTTGTCGGCAAAGCGTGCGCACACGCCGTCGTCGATCACCACGCCGTGCTCGTTGGTCATCAGCGCATAGCGCGAGCGACCCACCGGCTGCTTGAGAAAGGCGAAGGTGTACATACGATTGAGCAGCTCGGCCGCGTCCGGGCCGCGCACGTCCAGGCCACCGAGGGTCGAGACGTCGATCAGGCCGACCCGGGTGCGCACATGGTGGGCTTCGGCCTGCATGCAGGCATCGCGTTCGGTGGCCTTGCCGTAGTAGGCCGGGCGTTGCCAGATGCCGGCGGGCATCATTTTCGCCCCGGCCTGCACATGGCGGCTGTGCATCGGCGTCTGCCGGTACGGGTCGAACGCGCGACCGGCCACATGCGCCAGTTTCTCGGCCTCGAAGGGCGGGCGCGCGGTGGTCACGCCGGTTTCGCTGACGCTGCGCTGGGTCGCGGCGGCCACCAGGCGGGCGGTCGGCAAGGCCGAATGACGTCCCTGCGAAGGGCCCATGCCGACGGTGGAATAGCGCTTGACCAGTTGCACGTCACGGTAGCCGATGCGCGTGGCGTTGATGATGTCCTGCACTTGCAGGTCTTCGTCGAAGTCGACGAAATCCTTGCCCTTGGGGTGCGGGAAGATCGGCCAGGGAAAGTTGACCGGCGCCTCGCCGGCCAGCGGCAGCGGCCGGGTGACGTTGTCCAGGCCCAGGCTGGCAACGATTTCGGCGCTGGCATGAATGGCATCGGCCAACACGTTGTCCAGCGCGTAGTAACCATGCACGGAACCGGCAATGCGCAGGTTGGCCGGCAGACCGCTGAGGGTGAACCCGGCGTTCTGGTCGTTGTAGGCCAGCTTGCCACCGGCCTGGCACAGCAACTGATAGGCCGGCATGTAGCCGCCGGACATGCACAGCAGGTCGCAGTCGACCACCGAGCCGGCGCTGGCCACCTGGCCCTGGCCGGTAATCTTGCGCAACTCGACGCCGCTGACGTGGCGCATGCCTTTTTCGTGCAGGGCTTCATAAACGGTGGTGCTGGTGTGGCAGGTAATGCCGCGCTTTTCCAGCTCGACCAGCAGGGCGCGGTCCGAAGGCTGGTTGCGCATGTCGGCCAGCGCCGCCACCTGTACGCCCTGGTCGTGCAGGTCCAGGGCCGCCAGGTAGCCGTCATCGTTGCCGGTCAGCACCACGGCGCGCTGGCCGGGCTTGACCGCGTACAGCTTCATCAGGCGCTGGGCGGCGCTGGTCAGCATGACGCCGGGCAAGTCGTTGTTGCGAAAGATCACCGGCTGGTCGAACGCGCCGCTGCACACCAGGCACTGGGTGGCGCGCACCTTGTACATGCGCTTGCCCTGAATCACCGGCAGGTAGTTGTCGGTGAACCAGGCGTTGCAGGTGGCCGTTTTAAGCACCTGGATATTGGCGTGGCTTTCCACGGCCGTGACCAGCTCGCGGCGCAGCTGTTCGGCGCGCTGGCCGTGCAGGTCGAAGCGGGCGTAGGTCAGCGAGCCGCCGAGGATCGGCTGCTGCTCGATCAACAGCACCTTGGCCCCGGCATTGGCGGCAGTCAATGCGGCCTGCAAACCCGCAGGGCCGGCGCCGATCACGGCCAGGTCAGTGAACAGGTAGGCCTTGTCGTAATACTCTGGCTGAAAAGTCAGGTCCAGCACGCCCAAGCCCGCTTTCTTGCGGATCACCGGTTCCCAGACCTTCCACATGCCCTTGGGCTTGTAAAAGGAGCGGTAGTAGAAGCCCACTGGCATGAATCTGGAGAACTTGCCGAGCAAGGCGTCCTTGTCGTTGTCCAGCGAGCCGTTGAAGTTCTGCCCGGTCACCTGCAGGCCTGCCTGCAAGGCGAAAGTATCGGCCAGCACGTTGGGTTCGCGGGGCAGTTGCACCAGGGTATTGGCGTCTTGCCCGGCCATGCTCAGCGGACCGCGCGGGCGGTGGTACTTGAACGAGCGCGACAGCAGGTAGCGGCCGTTGGCGAGCAGGGCGCTGGCGATGGTATCGCCTTGCAGGCCCTGGTAGGTCTTGCCGTCGAAACTGAAGGCCAGTGGCTGATCACGGTCGATCAGCAGGCCCATGGGCGCAGGCAGGCGGTTGGCAGTACTCATCCTGCGATCTCCTTGGCAGCGGTGGTGAACTCGACCCGGCGGTCGAACAGTTCGCGAGGGTCGAAGGTGCGCAGGATTTCATCGCTGCCGGTGTGGCGCTCGGCCAGGAACCAGTAGCTGGACGGGGTGTGCATCCACCATTCGCGAACCACTCCCAGGGTGTCTTCGCTGTTGAATACATAGTCGGCCCACTCGGCATCGCTGCAGGTCTGCGGGTCGGGCATGACCTTGAACTCGCCACCGTAGGTGAACTCGCTGATATTGCGCGGCCCGTTGAGGGGGCATGTCATGACTTTCATCGGTTGCTCCTGCTCAAAGGCGGTTAGTGGCTGGCCGCCGTGGCGCCCATTTCATTGACCTGCTGGAAGGTTGAAAACCGCTCCAGGCCGAACGGCTTGATCAACGCCGGCACCTGGCCGCCGCTGGCTACCAGTTCAGCCATGGTCTTGCCGCAGATCGGCGTGGCCTTGAAGCCCCAGGTGCCCCAGCCGGCGTCCAGGTAATAGTTCTTGACCGGCGACAGGCCCATGATCGGGCTGTAGTCCGGGGTCATGTCGGTGATCCCGGCCCACTGGCGCATCAGCTTGGCATTGGCCAGGAACGGGAACATCTCGATGGCGTGGGCCAGCAGGCTTTCCTTAAGATCCAGGGTCGAGCGGGTGTTGAACAGCGGGTACGGATCGGAGCCGCCACCGAACACCACCTCGCCACGGCTGGTCTGCTGCACGTAGCAGTGCAGCGCCGAGGAACTCACCAGCGGATCGAGAAACGGCTTGAACGGCTGGGTGACCATCGCCTGCAACGGAAAGGTCTGGATCGGCGAGCGGATGCCGGCTTTTTTCATCATTTGCGAACTCATGCCCGCCACGGCCTGCACCGCACAGCCGCACTTGATCGTGCCGCGATTGGTCTTGACTGCGGTGATGGTGCCGTTGTCGATGACCAGCTCCTGCACTTCAGTGAGCTGGTGGATCTCCACCCCGCGCTTGGCCGCCTGCTTGGCGTAGCCCCAGGCCACGGCGTCATGCCGGGCGGTGGCGCCGTCGATGTGCCAGAGACCGGCGATCACCGGCAGGTGGCCGGGGTCCAGGTTCAGGCTTGGCACCAGCTCGCGGATCTGCTGGCGGTCGAGCATCTCGGTTCGCCCGCCAAAATGCTTGTTGACCTCGGCGCGCTGGCGGAATGAGCGTACGGTGGCATCGGTGTGCGCCAGGGTCAGCTGGCCGCGATGCGAGTACATGATGTTGAAGTCGAATTCGTTCGACAGGCCCTCGAACATGCGCACCGACTCGGCATAAAAACGCACGCCTTCGCTGGTTAAGTAGTTCGAACGGATCACCGCCGTGTTGCGCGCGGTGTTGCCGCCGCCCAGGTAGCCCTTTTCCAGCACCGCAATGTTGGTGATGCCGTGGTACTTGGACAGGTAATAGGCGGTGGCCAGGCCGTGGCCGCCGCCGCCAATGATCACCACGTCATAGGACGGCTTGAGGTCCTTGGGTGCCGGCAGGTCGACGTCGACCGGATATTCCGAGCTGAGCCCGTATTTCAATAGGCTGAAAGGCATGCGGCCTCCGACGGGCTGTTATGCGGCTGAACCTGGGCCTGCGCCTGCTGGCGGGCGGCGGTCACGGTGTTGTGCATCAGAAAGGCGATGGTCATGGGGCCTACGCCACCGGGCACCGGGGTGATGGCCGATGCCTGGGGCAGGGCGCTGTCGAAATCGACATCGCCCACCAGCCGGCTGCGGTCACCGTCCTGGATGCGGTTGATGCCGACATCGATGACCACCGCGCCCGGCTTGAGCCAGCTGGCGTCGATCATGCGTGGGCGGCCCACGGCGGCCACGACGATGTCGGCCAGTTGGCACAGGGCCCGGGCATCGGTGCTGCGCGAGTGCACCACGGTCACCGAGCAGTGCGCCTTGAGCAGCAGTGCGGCCATGGGCTTGCCGACGATGTTCGAACGACCGATCACCACGGCATGCTTGCCGGTCAGGTCGCCCAGGGTCTGCTCCAGCAGGTACATGCAGCCGGTGGGGGTGCAGGGTGCCAGCACATCGCGACCCTGGCTCAGGCCGCCGACGTTCTCGCTGTGAAAGCCGTCGACGTCCTTGCGCGGGTCGATGGCTTGCAGGGCGCGGGTTTCTTCGATGTGTGCCGGCAGTGGCAACTGCAAGAGGATGCCGCTGACCGCCGGGTCCGCATTGAGCGTGGCGATCAGCGCCAGCAGCCGGTCTTGCGGACAATCGGCGTCCAGGCGATGTTCGATCGAGCGAATGCCGCATTCCTCGGCGCGCAGGATCTTGTTGCGCACGTACACCTGGCTGGCCGGGTCTTCACCGACCAGAATCACTGCCAGCGCCGGGGTGATGCCTTGCGTTTGCAGGGCCAGTACGTCGTGTTTGACCTGCTGCAACACGCGGGCGGCGGCGGCCTTGCCATCAATCAGCTTGGAAATATTCACCGGAAGATCACCGTTCTGTCGGTATTGAGGAAGACGCGGTGTTCAAGGTGGTACTTGACCGCCTTGGACAGGGCCACGGTTTCGGTATTGCGCCCGGCGACCACCAGGTCACCGGGCAGGTAGACATGGTCGACCCGCTGCACTTCCTGCTCGATGATCGGGCCTTCGTCCAGGTCGCTGGTGACGTAGTGCGCAGTAGCGCCGATCAGCTTCACGCCGCGCTCGTAGGCCTGGTGATAGGGCTTGGCGCCCTTGAAGCCAGGCAGGAACGAATGGTGGATGTTGATGGCGCGGCCTGAAAGTTGCTTGCACAGGTCATCGGAAAGAATCTGCATGTAGCGCGCCAGCACCACCAGTTCGGTGCCAGTGTCGTCGACCACCTGCATCAGCGCCGCTTCCTGGGCGGCCTTGTTGTCCTTGGTCACCGGCAGGTAGATGAAGCGGATGCCTTCACGCTCGGCCATGGGCCGCAGGTCGAGGTGGTTGGAGACGATGGCGGTGATGGTCATGTCCATCTCGCCCTTGTGATAGCGGTACAAGAGGTCGGTCAGGCAATGGTCGAACTTGCTGACCATCAGCAGCACGCGCATCGGCTCACGGGTGTCGTGCAGCTCCCAGTCCATGGCAAAGGCCCCGGCGACCTCGGTGAAGCCGGCCTTGAGCTGCTGGATATCGCCCTGATGACCGTCGTTGAAGCGAAACACTGCACGCATGAAGAACCGACCGCTGAACTCGTCATCGAACTGGGCCATTTCACCGATGTAGCAACCATTGCCGGCCAGGTACGACGTCACCGCCGCGACGATGCCGGAGGTCGCCGGGCAACTGATCTTCAGGATGAAATGGTTCTTTTCGTGTTGCATGGCACGTCCTCGGAAAGTGGCGGCAGCTTGGCGCAGGGCGAAAAATTCAAGGGTAAAAATGATTTTCAGGGGTGAATAAAAATTCCTGATAAGAATTAAATATTCTTGAGATCGGTTTTATAGGTGAAAGCAGCCGGCCCGTCCAGATAAATCTGGAAAGTTTTTTTCTTGAAGGGAATTTTCTGAGTCAGACGTGAGGTGACTGTCTGTAGGAGCGCGCTTGCCCGCGACCGGCTGCGTAGCAGTCGTAAATTTTCAGCGTTTTCGAGATTTTTGCGAGCGCTGCGCACTCGGTCGCGGGCAAGCGCGCTCCTACCGGGCCCCATGTTTGCTGTGCGACAGCGTGCCGCCTTTAGGACTCGCCGTAATTCATGATCGACAACAAGCGGATCGGCACCTGCACCAGTTGCTCCGGCCCGTGCGGGATGTCGCCGTCGAAGGTCAGGCTGTCGCCGGCCTGCATGCGATACAGCTGGTTGCCGTGGCGGTAGATCAGCTCGCCTTCGAGCAAGTGCAGGAATTCGGTGCCGGGGTGGGAGAAGGTCGGGAACTCTTCGCTGGCGTCGTCCATGCTCACCATGTAGGCCTCGAAGCTTTTCTTCGGCCCACGGGTGTGGTTGAGCAGATGATAGGTGTGGCCCTTCTCGGTGCCGCGGCGCACCACCTCCAGCCCTTCATCGGCCTTGACCAGCAGCGCGCTGCTGCCTTGCTGGTCGTACTGGCTGAACAGCTTGGACATGGGCATGCCCAGCACGTCGCACAGGCGGCTGAGGTTGTCCAGGCTGGTCGACACCTGGGCGTTCTCGATCTTGCTCAACATGCCCTGGCTGATCCCGGCAATGCGCGCCACGTCGGCGAGCTTGAGTTCCTGCGCCTGGCGCTGGCGCTTGATCTGGATGCCCAGGTATTGCTCAAGCTTGAGCTTGGGTGGGTCTTGGTCGGTCATAAGGCGTGCACGGTTTCCGTTCAATAATTTTTATTTCGCACTGTGAAAGTGCATTGATCCCTGCGCCGTGATCTCGGCCGCTGGATTATTCGCAGTGGGAAAAAGAGTTTCCCATATATACAGAAGAAAAACCCCTTTCAAACCCGTTTCAAGGGTGGGTGGGCAGATTGGCAAGCACCTTGCATTCCTGATGGGAAAGTAAGTTTCCTGAATGGAATAAGATGATTGCCATGCAGTGAAACCGGGTTCCTACCTTCAAGCCTTTGCTTACGACCAGGAGTCAAGCCTCATGTTGCCACCCGAAACACAGCGTCTGATCCAGGAGCACGGCATCAAGTATGTGCTGGCTCAGTTCGTGGACATCCACGGTTCGTCCAAGACCAAATCGGTGCCGGTCAACGGCCTGGAGATGGTGGCCGAGGCGGGCGCCGGCTTTGCCGGCTTCGCCATCTGCGGCATGGGCATGGAGCCCCATGGCCCGGACTTCATGGCCAAGGGCGATCTGGCGTCCCTGACGCCGGTGCCGTGGCAGCCGGGTTATGGCCGGGTGGTCTGCATCGGTCACGTCGATGGCAAGCCCTGGCCTTATGACAGCCGTTATGTGCTGCAAAAGCAGGTCGAGCGCCTCAGTGACCGGGGCTGGACCCTCAATACCGGTCTGGAGCCGGAATTCAGCCTGTTCAAGCGCGACGTGACCGGCAAGTTGCAACTGGTCGACGCCAGCGATGACCTGGACAAGCCGTGCTACGACTACAAGGGCCTGTCGCGGTCCCGCGAGTTTCTGGAGCGCCTGACCGAAGCGCTGCAACCGGTGGGTTTTGACATCTACCAGATCGATCACGAAGACGCCAACGGCCAGTTCGAGATCAACTACACCTACAGCGACGCCATGGAGTCGGCCGACCGCTTTACTTTCTTCCGCATGGCCGCCGGCGAGATCGCCAACGACATGGGCATGATCTGCTCGTTCATGCCCAAGCCGGACCCCAAGCGCGCCGGCAATGGCATGCACTTCCACTTGTCGATCAGCAGCGCCACCAACAAGAACCTGTTCCACGACGCCAGCGACCCGAGCGGCATGGGCCTGTCGAAGATGGCTTATCACTTTGCCGCCGGTCTGCTGGCCCATGGTCCGGCGTTGTGCGCCTTCGCCGCGCCCACCGTCAACTCCTACAAGCGCCTGGTGGTGGGTAACTCGCTGTCCGGTGCCACTTGGGCGCCAGCCTTTATTGCCTTCGGTTCCAACAACCGCTCGGCCATGGTGCGTGTGCCCTACGGCCGCCTGGAGTTCCGCCTGCCCGACGCCGGTTGCAACCCGTACCTGGTCAGCGCCGCGATCATCGCCGCCGGCCTTGACGGCATCGACCGCCAGTTGCAGGTCGACCAGGTGTGCAACGAGAACCTCTACAAGCTGAGCCTGGAAGAGATCGCCGCCCGCGGCATCAAGACCCTGCCGCAATCGCTCAAGGAAGCCTGCGACGCTCTGGAAGCCGACCCGCTGTTCAGCGAAGTGCTGGGCCCGGAAATCGTCGGCGAGTTCATCAAGCTCAAGCGCATGGAGTGGGTGGAATACAGCCGCCACGTCAGTGACTGGGAAGTGAAGCGCTACACCGAATTCTTCTAAGCCCCAGGCTTCAAGCCACAAGCGGCCAGTAACAGCGGTTCGTGGCGTTGCACCTGTTTTCGTATCAACCCGATCAGCTTGCAGCGTGAAGCGTGCAACTGACCTCTGCCGAACAAAGTGAGGCCCGTATGTGTGGGATTGTTGGTTTGTACCTGAAGAACCCGGCGCTGGAGTCCCAGCTCGGCAAACTGTTCGAGCCGATGCTCGAAGCCATGACCGACCGCGGTCCGGACAGTGCAGGTTTTGCCATCTATGGCGATGAAGTGGCCGATGGCTGGGTCAAGCTGACCTTGCAGGCCACCACCGAAGGCTATGATTTCAAGGCCCTGATCAGCGCCTTGCAGGAGCACATCGAGGCCGAGCTGGACTGGTTCCAGAACGCCAGCGCCATCGTCCTGAAAATCAAGGCCCAAGAAGCCCTGGTGCGTGCAGCGCTCACCGAACTGGCACCGACCGTGCGCATCATGAGCGCCGGCCAGAGCATTGAAATCCTCAAGGGCATGGGCTTGCCCAAGGAAATTTCCGAGCGTTTCGGCCTGGCCTCGATGAAAGGCAGCCACATCATCGGCCACACCCGCATGGCCACCGAAAGCGCCGTGACCATGGAAGGCAGCCACCCGTTCTCGACCGGCGCCGACCTGTGCCTGGTGCACAACGGCTCGTTGTCCAACCATTTTCGCCTGCGCCAGGAACTGCGCCGCGAAGGCATCCAGTTCGAGACCGAGAACGACACTGAAGTGGCCGCCGGTTACCTGGCCTGGCGTCTGCAGCAGGGTGATTCGCTCAAGCAGGCCCTGGACAACTCGCTCGAAGCGCTGGACGGCTTCTTTACCTTCGCCATCGGCACCCGCAACGGCTTTGCGGTGATCCGCGACCCGATTGCCTGCAAGCCGGCGATCCTTGCCGAAACCGACGACTACGTCGCCATGGCCTCCGAATACCAGGCGCTGTCGAGCCTGCCGGGCATCGAGAAGGCCAAAGTCTGGGAACCCGTTCCCGCCACCATGTACATCTGGGAACGCGAGTCGGCCTAAGGAGCACGCAGCATGAAAACCATCGATCTATCCGTAGCCACCGTGCGTGACCTCAACCAGGCGCTGCACGACCAGGTCAACAACGTGCAAGACCGCGAGTGGGTGGTCACCCACGCCAACGGCGCCCATAACCTGGCCGTGGGTGTCAACGAAGCGGTGTCCATCGACATCCAGGGGCATGCCGGCTACTACTGCGCCGGCATGAACCAGAAAGCCTCGATCACCGTGCACGGCAACGTCGGCGTGGGCTGCGCCGAGAACATGATGAGCGGCTATGTGCGGGTCAAGGGCAGCGCCTCCCAGGCCGCCGGCGCCACCGCCCATGGCGGGCTGCTGGTCATCGAAGGCGATGCCGGCGCCCGTTGCGGCATCTCCATGAAAGGCATCGACATCGTCGTCGGCGGCAGCATCGGCCACATGAGCTGCTTCATGGGCCAGGCCGGGCGCCTGGTGGTCTGCGGCGATGCCGGCGATGCGCTGGGCGATTCGCTGTATGAAACCAAAATCTTCGTCAAGGGCAGCGTCGAGTCGCTGGGCTCGGACTGCATCGAAAAAGAGATGCGGCCCGAACACATCGAAGAATTGCAGATGCTGCTCAATCGCGCCGGCTTCAAAGAGAACGCTGCCGATTTCAAACGCTACGGCTCGGCTCGCCAGCTGTACAACTTCAAAGTCGATAACGCCAGCGCGTACTGATCCAGGAGCAAGACCATGAGCGATTCCACCACTCCCAAAGCCCCGGTCCTGCGCGAGTCGGCGACCTTTGATCGCCTGACCATCCAGGAAATCCAGCGGGCCGCCGAAACCGGTATCTATGACATCCGTGGCGGCGGCACCAAGCGCAAGCTGCCGCACTTCGACGACCTGCTGCTGCTCGGCGCCAGCGTGTCGCGCTACCCGCTGGAAGGCTACCGCGAAAAATGCGGCACCGACGTGATCCTCGGTAACCGCTTCGCCAAGAAGCCCTTGCACCTGAAGATTCCGGTGACCATCGCCGGCATGAGCTTCGGTGCGCTGTCGGCCAACGCCAAGGAAGCCCTGGGCCGTGGCGCCAGCATCGCCGGCACCAGCACCACCACCGGCGACGGCGGCATGACCCCGGAAGAGCGTGGCCAGTCGCAGCATCTGGTGTATCAATACCTGCCGTCACGCTACGGCATGAACCCCGATGACCTGCGCAAGGCCGACGCCATCGAGATCGTGCTGGGGCAGGGCGCCAAGCCGGGCGGTGGTGGCATGCTGCTGGGCATGAAGGTCACTGAGCGCGTGGCGGGCATGCGCACCTTGCCGATCGGCGTCGACCAGCGTTCGGCCTGTCGCCATCCGGACTGGACCGGCCCCGACGACCTGGCGATCAAGATCGCCGAGATCCGCGAGATCACCGACTGGGAAAAACCCATCTACGTCAAGATCGGCGCCAGCCGTCCTTACTATGACGTGAAACTGGCCGTGAAGGCCGGCGCCGATGTGATCGTGCTCGACGGCATGCAAGGCGGTACCGCGGCCACCCAGGAAGTGTTCATCGAACACGTGGGCATCCCGATCCTGCCGGCCATTCCACAAGCGGTGCAGGCGCTGCAAGAGATGGGCATGCACCGTAAGGTGCAGTTGATCGTCTCCGGCGGCATCCGCAATGGCGCCGACGTGGCCAAGGCCATGGCCCTGGGGGCCGACGCGGTGGCCATCGGCACCGCCGCCCTGATCGCGCTGGGCGACAACCACCCGCGTCTGGACGAAGAACTGAAAAAGATCGGCTCGGCGGCCGGTTTCTACGACGACTGGCAGAACGGCCGGGATCCTGCCGGCATCACCACCCAGGACCCGGAGCTGTCCAAGCGCCTGGACCCGGTCGAAGGCGGCCGCCGCCTGGCCAACTACCTGCGCGTACTGGTGCTGGAAGCCCAGACCATGGCCCGCGCCTGCGGCAAGTCGCACCTGCACAACCTCGACCCCGAGGACCTGGTGGCCCTGACCGTGGAATCGGCGGCCATGGCCCGTGTCCCGCTGGCGGGGACCAGCTGGATTCCGGGTTCGCAGTACTGAGGTGATTGCAGCCTTCGCAGACGCGAGCAGCGTCTGTGACGGGACTGGCATGAACCGGGCATTCACAGTGCCCGGTTTTCCGCATTCGCGACCGATGGTCGCTCCCACAGGACCTGATGTTCATAAATAGAAACGACTGACCGGGATAAGCCTTGCGATGAAGCGGCAGGATGAGCGCTTTCATGGCGAGGACAAGGGAATGTCGAAGCATGCAATGACAAGGCGCCTGAGGCTCGGGCGCCATTCGCAGGTTGGTCAGGTGTATCTGTTGACTTCAGTGGTCAAGGACCGTCAACCGGTGTTCCAGGATTTTCAGTTGGGGCGTCGGGTCGTCAACGCCTTGCGGTATTACGACGAGCAGGGTTGGACCACTTCACTGGCCTGGGTGGTCATGCCCGATCATCTTCACTGGCTGGTGGAGTTGCGGCAGCATTCGTTGCCGTTATTGATGCAGCAGATGAAGTCGCGAAGTGCCAAGGCAGTCTTTCAGGATCAGCCGACGAAGCGCACATTGTGGCAGGCGGGTTACCACGATCGGGCGATGCGTAATGAACAACAGATAATGGTTTCGGCGCGTTACATCGTTGCCAATCCATTGCGTGCAGGGCTGGTGCAGCGGGTAGGTGATTATCCCTTGTGGGATGCGGTGTGGTTGTAACGGTCGCGATGGGCCAGTCAATTATCAAAAATTGTATTGCCTGAACAGGCGTTCGCGACTGCGGTCGCTCCTACGAGAATGCACCTTACAGGGGTACACCGTGGGAGCGACCAACGGTCGCGAAGCGATCTAAAGCCGATTAACGAAACGCCGGCACCACATGCTGGATGAACAACTCCAGCGATTTCTTTTTCTCGGCGTGCGGCAGGCTGTTGTCGCACCAGAAGCTGAACTCGTCGACGCCCAGTTCCTGGTAATAGCGAATGCGCGCAATGATTTCTTCCGGGGTGCCGATCATGGTGTTCTTGCGGATGTTCTCCAGCTCGAACTCAGGACGCTCGGCGAATTTCGATTCCGGGCTGGGTTCCAGGAAGCCGTTGGCCGGTACGGTCTTGTTGCCGAACCAGGCATCGAAGGTGCGGTAGAAGCGGTTGATGGCCGCTGCGCCGACTTTCCAGCCGTCCGGATCGTCCACGGCGTGTACGTGGGTGTGGCGCAGCACCATCAGTTGCGGGCGTGGCACGTCGGGGTTGTTGTCCAGCGCGGCCTGGAACTTGTTCTTCAGGTCCAGCACTTCCTCGTCGCCCTTCATCAGCGGCGTGACCATCACGTTGCAGCCATTGGCCACGGCAAAGTTGTGCGAGTCCGGGTCACGGGCGGCGATCCACATCGGTGGGGTGCTGACCGGCTTCGGTACGCTGGTGGAGGTGGGGAATTTCCAGATCTCGCCATCGTGGGCGTAGTCGCCGGCCCACAGGGCCTTGACCACCGGGACCATCTCGCGCAGGGCCTTGCCGCCTTCGGAGGCGGGCATGCCGCCGGCCATGCGGTCGAACTCGACCTGGTAGGCGCCACGCGCCAGGCCCACTTCCATGCGCCCGTTGCTGATCACATCGAGCAGGGCGCATTCACCGGCCACACGCAGCGGGTGCCAGAACGGCGCGATGATGGTGCCGGCGCCCAGGTGGATGGTCGTGGTGCGTGCCGCCAGGTAGGCCAGGATCGGCATGGGGCTGGGGGAAATGGTGTATTCCATGGCGTGGTGTTCGCCGACCCAGACCGTGCTGAAGCCCCCTTTTTCGGCCAGCAGGGTCAGCTCGGTCAGGTCGTCGAAGAGTTGACGGTGGCTGACTTGCTCATCCCAGCGTTCCATGTGCACGAACAACGAAAATTTCATGACGTTACCTCGGTCTGTCGTGGCGCCCGGCAGTGAATGGGGCGGGGCCTGTATTTGATGTACCGTTTTTGCGTGGGCGAGGCCGCTTATGCGGCGATCGTCAGGCCGCCCATCTTGCCGCGGCAATACACCATCGGCTCGACAGGCTGCGCGGGCAGGATCAGGTTCTTGACGGCGCCGACCATGATGGCGTGGTCGCCACCTTCATATTCGCGCCACAGCTCGCATTCGATGATGGCCGTGGCTCCGGCCAGCAACGGGTTGCCCAGCTCGCTCAGGGTCCAGTCAAGCCCGTTGGCCTTGTCCTTGCCCTTGCGCGCAAAAGCGTAGGCACAGGCTTGCTGGTCCGCCGAAAGCAGATGAATGGCAAAACGCTTGTTCTTGATCAGCACCGGGTAAGAGTCGGAGCTGTAGTTGGGGCAGAACAGCACCAGGGCCGGTTCCAGCGACAGGGCACTGAAGGCGCTGGCGGTCAGGCCGACCACCTCGCCGTCGTCGTCCAGCGTGGTGATGACGGTAACGCCGGAAGGGAAGGAACCCATGACGTTCTTGTAGACATTCGGGTCGATCATTGAGGACCTCTGGGCAGTGCCGAAGCGATTTCTTGTCTGTCTGATGGTATACCGTAATACTTTCTTGGCAAGGATTTTTTCTGGCCAGGCACCTTCACTCTCTCACTGCTCAATAGGCTTCAGGCCTTGCAGCGTAGGCCTTTCAGCCCGATCGGGTTAGGCGCTGAAACGTTTATGTCAGTCTTGCAGCAGGGCCAAGACATGATGAGCGGGGGTTGCAAAAATTTGGCATACCATAATATGGTGTTATCAGCGCGGTGCATGGCATGTTTGACATGGCCCACTGCGACATACTCATTCCGGCCCCCGAATGGGGCGCTGCATGGTTTGGCTCTGCACAACAACAAATTCAGGCGAGACGATGTTTTTTCATATCAAACAAGGGGTGTCCGGCACCCCGCTGCCCAGTGTCACTCGATTTGGCTTCTCTACTGCCAGACGTCTTGACTGCGTCTGTGCGTAAGGCATCGGGCCTGCCGCTTTTCTGATCCCCGTGAATCCGATTTCTGCCTGTCTGCACCGGCAGTGCATCCGTTCACCCTGGAAAAGCCGCAGCGCCCGGTGGATTCGTCATCCGGTGCCTTTACAGGCGCCCGACCATCGGTTTCGAGATCGTCCTATGTCCCAGAACAGCGCAGCAGCTCCGCTCATTGAAAACCACACTGTCGACTACGTGCCGCCGGCCGAACGCCATGGCAAGGCCCGCGACCTGTTTACCCTGTGGTTCAGCACCAACATTGCACCTTTGCCCATCGTCACCGGGGCGATGGCTGTGCAGGTGTTTCAACTCGATTTCCTCTGGGGCCTGATCGCCATCGTGCTGGGCAACCTGATTGGCGGCGTGGTGATCGGCCTGGCCTCGGCCCAGGGCCCGCAACTGGGCATCCCGCAGATGGTCCAGAGCCGTGGCCAGTTCGGCCGCTACGGCGCCTTGCTGATCGTGTTCATCACCGCGTTGATCTACGTCGGGTTCTTCATTTCCAATATCGTGCTGTCGGGTAAATCCATCCAGGGCCTGGCGCCTTCGGTGCCGCTGCCCACCGGCATTATCATCGGCGCGCTCAGTGCCACCGCCATCGGCGTGATCGGCTACCGCTTCATCCACACCCTGAACCGCATCGGCACCTGGGTGATGGGTGCCGCCTTGCTGGCCGGTTTTACCATGATTTTCATGCAGGACTTGCCGGACGACTTTTTCATTCGCGGCGGCTTCAATGCGGCCGGCTGGATTGCCACCTTGTCGCTGGGGATCATCTGGCAGATCAGCTTTTCGCCCTACACCTCGGACTACTCGCGCTACCTGCCCAAGGCAATCGGCATCGGCAAACCATTCTGGGCCACGTACTTCGGCGCCAGCCTGGGCACCATCGCCTCGTTCAGCTTCGGCATGGTCGCGGCCCTGGCGACCCCTGAAGGCACCGAGGCCATGGTCGCGGTCAAGCAGGCCACGGGCTGGCTGGGGCCGATCCTGATGGTGCTGTTTCTGCTCAATATCATCAGCCACAACGCCCTGAACCTGTATGGCGCGGTCCTGTCCATCGTCACCTCGATCCAGACCTTCGCCGGCCAGTGGACGCCGACCATCAAACTGCGGGTGATCCTCTCGGCCATCGTCCTCACCGGCTGCTGCCTGGTGGCGGTCAGCGCCTCGGGCGACTTCATCGGCAAGTTCATCGGCCTGATCCTGGCGCTGCTGATCGTGCTGGTGCCGTGGGCGGCGATCAACATCATCGACTTCTATGTGATCAAGCGCGGCGTATACGACATCGAGTCGATCTTTCGTAACGACGGCGGCATCTACGGGCGCTTCAACCCGCACGCCATCGTCGCCTACGGCATCGGTATCCTGGTGCAACTGCCGTTCGCCAATACCTCGCTGTATGTCGGGCCCTATGCCCACTATATAGAAGGCGCCGACCTGTCCTGGCTGGTCGGCCTGGTGGTGACAGTGCCGCTGTACTATTGCCTGGCAACCCGCGGCCAGAGCGAAGCCCGCCGTGCGGCGCGGTTGCGGTATGGCGATTGAATGAAGGTTGAACGCAAAACGCCCTGCCAGTGATGGCGGGGCGTTTTGCGTTCAGAGTGGGACAGTTGGTTTTCAAGACATTATTTCTTACTGTCGATGAGTATTATTTTGCACCTCACCTGTAACACATAGGTGTGAACATCATGAGCGAAGCTACTTTTACCTTTCGAGTCGATGAGGCACTTAAAGCTGAGTTCTCATCGGCTGCCAAAGCTCGCGACCGCAGTGGCGCGCAACTTTTACGCGATTTCATGCGCGATTTTGTTCGCCAGCAACAGGATGCAGCCGCGCATGACGCCTGGTTTCGTCAGCAGGTGCAAACCGGCCTTGACTCGGCCAATGCAGGTAACCTCATTCCTGCTGAGGAAGTTGAAGCCAGGTTTGCCGCCAAACGTGCATCGACGCGCCGCCGGCTTGATGCTGCCAAATGAGGAAATTGTTCTCTCGAAGCTGTACAAGACCGTGAAGCTATTTATGGCTACATAGAAAGCAACAACCCGACAGCCGCACTGGCCTTGGACGAATTGTTCGCCATGGCGGCTGAACGCCTCATTGATCATCCTGACAAGGGGCGGGCGGGTCGAGTCACGGGGACACGCGAGTGGGTAGCCCAGCAAAATTACATTCTGATTTATGACGTTACAGGTGAGCAGGTTCGTGTGTTGCGGATATTGCACGCTGCACGTCAATGGCCATCTGAATAGACAGGAAGCGGGTTGCTCTGTTGTCTGCAGGTTCTGCCAGCGATGCCCCCTTCACCTGCCACCGGTTTTGGAGTAATGATTCAGCTACACCTCCAATAACAACGGACACCCTCATGAGCCTGCCCCTGGAAGGTATCAAGGTGATCGAAATGGGCCAGTTGATTGCCGGCCCCTTCGCCGCCCGGATCCTCGCCGACTTCGGCGCCCACGTGATCAAGATCGAGCCGCCCGGCAGCGGCGACCCGCTGCGCAAGTGGCGATTGCTGCACAACGGCACCTCGGTGTGGTGGGCGGCGCAGTCGCGCAACAAGCAATCGGTGACCCTCGACCTGCGCCAGGACGAGGCGCACGAGGTGGTTCGGCAACTGATCAAGGACGCCGATATCCTGGTCGAGAACTTTCGCCCCGGCACCCTGGAAAAGTGGGGGCTGGGCTGGGACGCATTGTCGGCCATCAATCCGCGCCTGATCATGCTGCGCGTCTCCGGCTACGGCCAGACCGGCCCGTACCGCGACCTGCCGGGTTTTGGCGTGGTCGGCGAGGCCATGGGCGGGCTGCGTCACCTGTCCGGCGAGCCGGATCGCACCCCGGTGCGGGTCGGGGTGTCGATCGGGGATTCATTGTCGGCCTTGCACGGGGTGATCGGTGTGCTGCTGGCGCTGCGGCACCGCGAACAGAACGGCGGCGCCGGGCAGCAGGTCGATGTGGCCTTGTACGAGTCGGTGTTCAATATGATGGAAAGCCTGATCCCCGAGCATTCGGTATTCGGCACCGTGCGTGCCCCGGCCGGCAGCAGCCTGCCCGGCATCGCGCCCAGCAACGCCTACCGCTGCCAGGACGGCAAGTACGCGCTGGTGGCCGGCAATGGCGACAGCATCTATCGGCGCCTGATGGAACGCATCGGGCGCCCGGACCTGGCCAACGACCCGGAGCTGGCGCATAACGACGGCCGCGTGCGCCATGTGGCGCGTATCGATGCGGCCATTTCCACCTGGACCGCCGAATGGCCGCTCGATGAAGTGCTCACGGCCCTGCAAGCCGCCGACATTCCAGTGGGCAGAATCTACGACGCTGCCGACATCGCCGGCGATGCGCATTACCAGGCCCGCGACATGCTGCTGGCCAGTACCCTGGACGACGGCACGCCGGTGACCTTGCCGGGCATCATCCCCAAGCTGACCCTGACGCCGGGACAGGTCCAGTCGCGCGCACCGACCCTGGGCCAGCACACCGACACGGTGCTGGACGGACTCGGTATCGACGCACCCACCCGCGAGGCGTGGCGGCGTCGCGGCCTTATCTGAAAACAGGAGTGCCTGTCATGATCGATCATCTTGACCATCTGGTGCTGACCACTACACAGCTCGAAGCCTGCAAGGACTTTTATGTGCGGGTGCTAGGGTCTGTTGCCGTTTCATCACGGCCGCGCCGGCGCCCGTTTTGCCGCGAGGCAAGGCAGGAGCCGCGAAGTCTGGTCATTCCAAATGAGTGGCGAGTAACGCAGTCTCGCGGCAAAACAGGCCCGGCCCTTCGGGTTGCGTGCCAAATCTCGCCATGCGGTGTTGGAGGACTTGAAAAGGGAGCGACCCTTTTCTGCGTCCTCCGCCTGGCCTGGCGAGATTTGGCCCAGCAACGCGGCTCGTGCTGAAACGGCAACAGACCCTAGGCATGCGTTTGGAAACCTTTGGCAACGGGCGCCTGGCCTTTTGCTTCGGTCGGCAGAAAATCAACGTGCATGTGCGCGGGCATGAATTCGAGCCCAAGGCGCACCTGCCGGTGCCCGGCGCGCTGGACCTGTGTTTCATCGCCAGCGGCAGCCTCGACGAGGCCATCGCCCGCTTGCATGCCCAGGACTGGCCCATCGTCGACGGCCCGGTGCAGCGCACCGGCGCCACCGGGCCGATTCGCTCGGTGTACGTGCGCGACCCGGACCTGAACCTGATCGAAATCAGCGAGCCGCTTGATCCGGCTGCTCAGGTGTAGCCGGGTCCCTGGCGATCACCTTGATCTCGAAATCGAACCCGTACAGCCACGTCACCCCGACCGCCGTCACGGTCGGGTAGGGCGCCTCGCCCCAGTACCGGGCCACCACTTGCCAGATGGCCTCGAACGTCGACTGCGGGTCGACCATGAACACCGTGACATCCACCACGTCGGCGAAGCTGCCGCCGGCAGCGGCCAGAATGGCATTGAGGTTTTCAAAGGCGCGGCTGACCTGGGCCTGCAGCTGTGGCTCTTTCGAGCCGTCCTCGCGGCTGCCGACCTGACCGGACACAAAGATGAAACCGTTGGAGCGGATCGCCGGTGAATAGCGGTTAATGTCGTACAGGGCCTGGCGGCCGGCCGGGAAAACAACGTCGCGGGTGTTCATGAGGGGACTCTCCATCGTTCAGGAATGAAGAGACTGTAGGGCGCGACGAGAGGCGGATAAGCTCGTCACCCCACCCAACACTGTTTGCCAAATGCAAACAATCAGGAGCTGCCGTGGACCGTTTCGATGCAATGCAGGCCTTTGCCCGAGTGGTGGAGACCGGCAGTTTCACCAAGGCCGCCGACACCTTGCACTTGAGCAGGACCAGCGTCACGCAATTAGTGCAGCAACTGGAAGCGCGCTTGCGGGTGCGGTTGTTCAATCGCACCACGCGCAAGGTCAACGTCACCGCCGACGGTGCTGCCTACTACGAGCGGGTGGTGCGCCTGCTGGCCGACATCGACGATGCCGAGACCAGCCTGTCCAGTGCCTCGGCCGCTCCCCGTGGCCGGTTGCGGGTCGATGTGCCCAGCCCACTGGCGCGCAGCGTGCTGATCCCGGCTTTGCCGGACTTCTATGCCCGCTACCCGGACATCCAGCTGGACATGGGCGTCAGCGACCGCAAGGTCGACCTGATCGACGAAAACGTCGACTGCGTGGTGCGCGGCGGCGAACTCACCGACCTGTCGCTCATGGCTCGCCGCCTCGGCGACCTGCACCTGGGCGTGTATGCCGCGCCCGCTTACCTGCAGCGGGCCGGGGTGCCGGTCCACCCGCGTGAACTGGAAGACCCGGGCCACCGCGTGGTTGGCTATCGCTGGGCGCGCACTGGCAAGGTGTTTCCCTATGTGCTGCAACGCCAGGGTGAAACGCTGAGGATCAGCGGTCATCACGCACTGGTGGTCGATGACGGCAACGCCTACCTCGCTGCCGGGCTGGCTGGCCTGGGGGTGCTGTGGTTGCCGGACTACATGGCGTGCGGGCCAGTGCGCCAGGGCGCGCTGGTGCCGCTGTTCACCGATTGGCAGCTTGAAAGCATGCCGATGTACATCGCCTGGCCACCGAACCGGCATGTCAGCGCCAAGTTGCGGGTGTTCATCGAGTGGGTGGTCGAAGTGGCGGGCGAGTGGCAGCCTGCGCACATGACCCGTTGACAAGCCCATCGCCGATTGCGCATGATCAGCCGGCACTTTGCTATGTACCGGATCAATCCATGCGTTCCAGCCTCGACCTTTCGCCGTTGCAGCCAGGCTTTCCAGCCCAGGCCGGCGTGCGCGTCGCGGTGGCGAATAAATCGAAGAAACAGTCGCTCATTTGACCGGGGCGCGCTGTCCCGTCAGATGGGCTGACAGGACAATCAGGCGCCAGGCAAAGCTCTCCCTCGCACCCCCTCCCGCATCCCTTCTGATGGTGACCCAACGGTTAACCACAGGAGATGTGTATGTCCGCTTTTCGAGGTATCTGGGTGGCCCTGGCCACGCCGTTTTGTGCAGGTGAAGTCGATTTCAATGCGCTGGATGCGCTGGTGGGCAAGCTGCTGGAAGAGGGCGTCCGCGGCCTGGTGGTCTGCGGCACCACGGGCGAAGCCGCCGCGCTCAGCCATGCCGAGCAACTGGCCGTGCTCGATGCGGTGCTCGCACGGGTGCCGGCGCAGCAGGTGATCATGGGCCTGGCGGGCAATAACCTGCGTGAGCTGCTGGCCTTCCAGCAACAGATTCAACAACGCCCGCTGGCCGGCCTGCTGGTGCCGGCGCCTTATTACATTCGTCCCTCGCAACAAGGAATCGAAGCGTTCTTCCAGACCGTGGCCGATGCCGCCACCGTGCCCGTGGTGCTCTATGACATTCCGTACCGCACCGGGGTGCGCATCGAGCGCGAGACCTTGCGCCGTATCCTGCACCATCCGCGCATTGCCGCGGTCAAGGATTGCGGCGGCGACCTCGACACCACCACCGCCCTGATCGCCGATGGCCATGCCGAGATTCTCACCGGCGAAGACCTGCAGATCTTCAATAACCTGTGCCTGGGCGGCGCCGGCGCGATATCGGCCTCGGCGCATGTCCGCGCCGACCTCTATGTGCAGATGCAACGCCAAATCGACAGCGGCCAGCTGACGGCGGCGCGCCAGACGTTCTACCGGCTGCTGCCGTGGATGCGTGTGGCCTTTGCCGAGCCCAACCCGGCGGTGATCAAGGCTGCGCTGGCCTTGCAGGGCTTTGGCCGGGATGAACTGCGTGAGCCGATGCAGCGCTGCTCGGCGCAGACGCAGGAGCGGCTGCGTGCGGTACTGGCCGGGCTGCAGGTGCCGGTGGTGGGGTAGTGGTTGCCGGGGTGACCTGCATAGCGGCGTCGATAAACGGCGCCTTCTGCGCCAGGTATTCACCGATGCCACCGGTATTGCCGGCTTCAAGCGCCAGCTTCAGTGCCTGGTACTGCTGGCGAACCTGCTGATTGCTGCGCAACAGGTCGCGAAAGCGCAGCATCCACTCGATCTGGGCATGGCCTGTCAGGCACACATGGACCTTGTGCGTGCGCACGCCATTGACGTCGCGACGATAGAAGTGATGCCCGACCGACAGGTCGCTGCCGCGCACATAGCCCAGCGCCTGCATGCCGTGGGTGCGTCGTGCCTGATCATCATGCTGCTCGACCACCACCAGGACATCGATTTCCGGCTTGGCCGCCAGCCCTGCGACGGCTGTACTGCCGACATGATGGATGGCCACCAGCCCGTTGCCGAATACTTGAGTCATCTGCAGCCGGGTCGCCAGGAAACGTACAGGCCACTGGTTGTCGTATGGGGAAATCCGGCTGGTCAGGGCCATGGTGTGAGTCATCCTTGAGGGTAAGAGAGCCAGGGCGAGAGGCCTGCCTCGCAGTCGCTTTTCAGGCCCAGGGCTGCGGTATCGGCCGAACGTGCGCAAACCTGAAGGGCTCCCATGGCCTGCATCAGTTATGATCGCGCCCGGCCGGGCAGGATCGTTACGGTCATTTCGCTGCAGCCATTGGCTCGGCTATCAAACCAGGGATGCGATTTCAGTGACCAGAAAAATTATCCTGATGCGTCATGGCCAGCCGGATCTGGCGCCGCTGAGCAAGGTTTCGGCGCAAGGCATGAAGCACTGGATCGAGCAATACGAGTTGTCCGAAATCACCCGCCAACCGGTGCCTGCGACGAGTCTGGCGCTGGCCGTCACCGCCACCGTGGTGGTGTCCAGCAGCGCGCCTCGGGCGCTTGCATCGGCCAGCGCCTTGGGCCTTTATCCCACCCTGGTGGACAAGGTGTTCTGCGAGGCGCAGTTGCCCCATGGTCGAGGGACGCTGCTGCGGCTATCGCCTTTCACATGGGCCTTTATCCTGCGCATCTTGTGGTTATGCGGCTTCTGCGGCACGGTCGAGTCGGCCCGCCAGGCAAAGGTGCGCGCCCTTGAAGCGGCACAACGACTGCAGTCACTCGACAGCCAAGGGCCGGTGCTGCTGCTCGGTCATGGGTTCATGAATCGAATGATCGCAAGGCAACTTGAAGCCGCCGGATGGAGGCGCCAGGTAAACACCGGCAGCCAGTATTGGGGCGCCGTGACCTATCAGTATCCGGGTGGCGCGTTCAAGAACCCAGGCAACTGACGCCTGAAAAACCGCTCGGCCAGCAGCGCCACGGCGTGCTCGACCGAGACCTGCGCCGTATCCAGCGTAAACGGCATTTCTTCCCACGGCTCATACTCATGACGCAGCACCGAGGCCCAGTCGGGTGGCGTGAGTCCCGCAATATCGGCTTTTCGCGTCTCTACCCGGCGCCGGTGTTCGGCCGCATCCGAGCACACGACCTGAATATTCACCAGCGCCACGCCGGCCGCCTGCGCCGTGGTGTGCCAGGCCTGGCGGCTTTCGCGCACCGGGTTCACGCCATCGACAATCACCTGCCGGCCCAGCTGCAGATTGCTCAAGGCCAGCGCATTGGCGACGTCATAGCCGCTGGTGCCGACGTCATGGGCCAACACGGCGGCGGTGCGGATGGCTTGCTCGATGGTATCAATGCGCAGGTAGACGGCCTCGGTGGCCATGGCCAGCCGGCGGGCGAGGGTGGTCTTGCCGGTGCCGGGCAGGCCACTGAAGACGATCAGCATGTCAGGTGAGTCCGCAGTCGTAAGACTGGAGATCATACCGGTTACTGATCGGGATCGGTTTGCGCTGAGCATTCGCCGCTGAAGCGGCTCCTAGGGTTGGATGGAAGATCTTCGGCGGCATCGAACCAGCCGGGCCATGAACTGCGGTGCCGGTGGTCGGCCTCTATGCAAGGAATCAGGCGTTCGGTCAGCACAGCGGTCTGCCCGACGGCCTTGGCCGTGCGGTACTTGATGCTGTGGATGCATTCGCGATCACCGAATTCGCAGCGGTTGAGTGTGGTGCCGCCGCACGGTCCGTTGGCCAGGCCCTTGGGGCAGGTTTCCGGGCAGATGTATAAAGTGTCCTCCAGGCGACACTGGCCACAGGTGTCGCAGCCGACCATGGGCCGCTTGAGGCTGCGCTCGATTCGGTGCAGCGCGCTGGCGCCACCGGGCGTTGACCATAACGAGCGGCGCACGCCCCAACCCAAGGCACGGCTTAGCCAGGTGGTGCGGCTGAACGCCTGGTGATGCAGGCCGGCAAGCAGGTGATAACGGGTTTTTTCCTGAAGCGAGGCGCTGACCGTCGACTGGCCCCATTGCCAGGTAGCGCCCGGCGGGTGAAAGGTCACCGGCGGCTGGCCGGCCGTCTGCCAGCTGGCTTGCCAGGCTTCGGACCATTGCGCCGGCGTGGTGATCTGCGCCTGCCAGTGCTCGATGGCCTGTTCCAGCGCCTGCAATTGCGTCAGGTCATGGATGCCCGACAGCTCGACACCGGCGTAGCCCATCAATTTCAGACCGATCACCTGTAATCCCAAGCGACTGATACTGCGCTGCTGGGCATGCGCCTTGGACACCTCGGCTTCGGCGGCGACCGCCGCACGCATGGACGGGCTGACCACCGTGCCGGCCACATGCTCCAGCATGGTCGCACGCCCATGGGTCAAGGCCATGAGGCAGGCCAATAGCGGCCTGGGCGAAGGTTGCTGGCGCATCCAGGTCAGGGCCTCAAGGTGCTTATGCGCATCGAAGCCCAGTTGCAGGGTCAGGAAATCCGCGCCGGCCGCGAGCTTTTTCCGGGCCTTGAAATACTGCGCGCCGCCTTCTTCTTCACGGTATTTGAACGGGTTGAGCGCCGCGCCCAGCAGCCAGTCGGGGCGTGCCTGGCGCACCTGTTGCAAAGCCGGCACCGACTCCAGGTAGCGCACTGATTGTTGCCCGGGCTCGTGACCGGGCAGGCGGTCGCCACTGATGATGAAAAGCTGTTCCAGGCCCAGGCGGTCCATGCGTTCCAGCTGTTGCAGCAGGTCATGGCGCTCACGGTCCTTGCCGGAAAAGTGCAGCAGTGCAGGCGCAGGATCAGCCAGCCGGTCAAAGGCGTCCAGCGGCGATAGGTCGAAGCGACTGGCGACCCGGTCGGCAATGGTCGCTACCAGTGGCCAGCCGCACAGTGTGCGGCGCTGCATCAACGCCTCAAACGCCGCGAAGCTCTTGGCCGTGGGCTTGGGCACGAATTCCACCAGGCAGATGAAGCGTTGCTCATGCAGCGCCTGTTTCAACAGGTTCATAGGGGCGGGTATCGGAATAAGGTCGCCGGCATTGTGCAGGGTTTGCCCGCGGTGTCCATGCCCCAGAGCGCAGCGCACTGCTCTGAACAAGACATGCACCCAACCTGCAATACAACGCCCAGTAGGAGCGCGCTTGCCCGCGACCGGCTGCGTTAGCAGTCGTAAATTTGTGGCGTTTCCGAGATTTTTCGTCAGTAGCCATAAACTTGCAGCGTTTCACAGATTTTTGCGAGCGCTGCGCACTCGGTCGCGGGCAAGCGCGCTCCTACCCGTGTCCAGCGAACAACAGCGCCGTATTCGAACATGAGAAAATCTTGGGTTGATCTCAAATATTATGAGTTTGTCTCACTGTTCGCCGATGTCCACACTTCGCCCATTGATTATTCCATTGGAGGACGGGCACATGGCCTTGGCACATAACCTGGGGTTTCCGCGTATCGGCGGTGATCGTGAATTGAAAAAAGCCCAGGAAGCCTACTGGAAAGGTGAACTCGACGAAGCCGGCTTGCGTGCCACTGGCCGTCAGTTACGTGCGACGCACTGGCAAGTGCAAAAGGACGCCGGTATCGAGCTGCTGCCGGTGGGCGATTTTGCCTGGTACGACCAGGTGCTGACCCACTCGCTGACCTTCGGCGTGATTCCTGAGCGTTTTCGCAACACGGCTGAAAAGCCAGGCTTGCAGACCCTGTTCGCCATGGCCCGTGGCGCCGCGCAAAGCGGCAACGCCTGCTGCGGCGGGGCCCATGCCCAGGAAATGACCAAGTGGTTCGACACCAACTACCACTACCTGGTCCCGGAATTCACCGCTGACCAGGCGTTCAGCCTGAGCTGGGAGCAGTTGTTCGAAGAAGTGCAAGAGGCCCATGACCTGGGTCACGTCGTCAAACCGGTGGTGATCGGCCCGCTGACTTACCTGTGGCTGGGCAAGACCAAGGGCGCCGATTTCGACAAGCTGGAACTGGTCGATCGCCTGTTGCCACTGTACGGGCAGATTTTCCGGCGTCTGGCCGAGCAGGGCGTGGAGTGGGTGCAGATCGACGAACCCATTCTGGTGCTGGACCTGCCGCAAGACTGGAAAAACGCCTACGAACGCGTCTACAACATCCTGCAGCGTGAGCCGCTGAAAAAGCTGGTGGCCACCTACTTTGGTGGCCTGGAAGACAACCTGGGCCTGGCGGCCGGCCTGCCGGTCGATGGCCTGCACATTGATCTGGTGCGTGCCCCGGAGCAGTACCCGGTTATTCTCGACCGCTTGCCGGCCTACAAGATCCTGTCGCTGGGCCTGGTCAACGGCCGCAATGTCTGGCGTTGCGATCTCGACCAGGCGCTGGCGGTGGTGCGCCACGCCCATGAACGCCTGGGTGAGCGTTTGTGGCTGGCGCCGTCCTGCTCGCTGCTGCACAGCCCGGTGGACCTGGTCCGCGAAGACCGGCTCGACAGCGAACTCAAGAGCTGGCTGGCCTTTGCCGTGCAGAAATGCGCCGAAGTGGCCGTGCTGACCCAGGCCATCAACCGGCCGGATGCCCCTGAAGTGGCCCAGGCGCTGGTGCAAAGCCGCGCTGTGCAGACGGCCCGTGCTGCCTCGACGCGCATTCACAAGCCGCAAGTGCAGGCGCGTGTGCAAGCGATCACACCGGCCGACAGCCAGCGACATTCGGCGTTTGCCGAGCGCATCGTCAAACAGCGCGCGGTTCTGGACCTGCCCGTGTTTCCGACCACCACCATCGGCTCGTTTGCGCAGACCGCGGCCATCCGCCTGGCACGCCAGTCGTTCAAGCAAGGCAGGCTGAGCCAGGCCGATTACACTGAGGCCATGCACAGCGAAATTCGTCATGCCGTGGACGTGCAGGAAAAACTCGGTCTGGATGTGCTGGTGCACGGCGAGGCCGAGCGCAATGACATGGTCGAATACTTTGCCGAACAGCTCGACGGCTATGCCTTTACACGTTTTGGCTGGGTGCAGAGCTACGGCTCGCGCTGCGTGAAGCCGGCCATTATCTATGGTGACCTGAGCCGTCCCAAGGCCATGACCGTAGACTGGATCACCTATGCCCAGGGCCTGACCACCAAGGTAATCAAAGGCATGCTGACCGGGCCGGTCACGATGCTGATGTGGTCTTTTGCGCGTGAGGATGTCAGCCGCGAAACCCAGGCCCGACAACTGGCGCTGGCGATCCGCGATGAAGTGCTCGACCTGGAGGCCGCCGGCATCCGTATCGTGCAGATCGACGAGGCGGCGTTTCGTGAAGGCCTGCCGCTGCGCAACAGTGCCTGGGCGGCGTACCTGCACTGGGCCACCGAGGCCTTCCGCCTGTGTGCTTCGGGCGTGCGCGACGACACCCAGATTCATACGCACATGTGCTACAGCGAATTCAACGATGTGATCAAGTCGATTGCCGCCATGGACGCCGATGTGATTACGATCGAAACCTCGCGCTCGGATATGGAGTTGCTCGCCGCTTTCGAGCAATTTGCCTACCCGAACGAGATCGGCCCCGGTGTCTACGACATCCATTCGCCGCATGTGCCGGACACGGCCGACATGGTCAAGCGACTGCGCAAGGCCGCCCGGCGCATCCCGGCCGAGCGCTTGTGGGTCAACCCTGACTGCGGCCTGAAAACCCGTGGCTGGCCAGAGACCGAAGCGGCGCTGGTCAATATGGTTGCCGCCGCCCGCGAACTGCGCAAGGACCGGGCGCTGGCTCTGTAGGAGCGCGCTTGCCCGCGACCGGCTGCGTTAGCAGTCGTAAATTTGTGGCGTTTCATAGATTTTGAATACGTTCACAATCGTAAATTTGTGGCGTTGCGCAGATTTTGCGAGCGCTACGCACTCGGTCGCGGGCAAGCGCGCTCCTACCCTGCGAGCACCAAAACACAGGGCGGCAAGGCGTTGCAGGTGCATGACCCCTTCGGCAATCGGCTGCGCTTTTGCGAACGCTGACGCTTTACGGCTCCAGCACCGCGCAAAAGTGCTGAAATGCCGGGGCGCTGTAGCCCTGGCGCCAGACCAGCCAGGTGTCGCTCGGGCCGACGTCCAGCACCGGCAGCTCAGCCGGCACCTGGCACAGCTCAAGCACGCTGCGCGGCAGCAGGGTCACACAGGCGCCGGCCGCCACGCAGGCCACCATGGCGTGGTAGGACCCCAGCTCCTGGACCTGCCATGACGAGCCGGCCGCAACGCCCAACTGCGCCTGGGCAATCCCCCGATACACGCAGCCCGGCCTGAACGCGGCCAGCGTGCGCGTGCGCACCTGCCCAGGCTCGCTGACCCCGGCTTCGCTGGCCGGCAGCAGCAGCACCAGCGCCTCCTGCCAGATCGCCATCGCCTGCAGGTGATGGCTGGCCAGTTCCGGCTCGACATCGGCGCCCGGTGGCAGCGCCACGAAGGCGCAGTCGAGTTGCCCGTCACGCAGTTGCCTGAGCAGGATGCCCGATGGCCCGGTGCTGACTTCCAGCCGGGTCGCCGGCCATGCCTTGTTGAACGCCGCCAGGCGCAGGGGCAGGCGGCTGGCGGCGGTGCTTTCCATGCTGCCGATGCGCAAGGTGCCGCCGCTGGCGCCACCGCCGATCACCTGGCGCGCTTCATCTTCCAGGGCCAGCATACGCTGGGCGTACACTCGAAATTGCTGCCCGGCGCTGGACAGGCTGATGCGCTTGCCGGTGCGCACGAACAACTCGGCCCCCAGGTCCGCTTCCAGTTGCTGGATACGCGTGGTCACGTTGGACGGCGCCCGACCCAACAGGGCCGCAGCGCGGGTGATGCTCAGCTCGACCGCCACCATGTCGAAGATTTTCAGGGTATCGAGATCCACATTGGTGTTCTCATAATGAAAATGATGTGGTTATATTATTCTCATATTGATAATTATCAACATCCGATTCCCTGACGCCAAGGAGCCGCACCATGACTGACCCCCACGCTTTTGCAGACAGGCTTGGCATCCAGCCCATCCTCCAGGCGCCCATGGCCGGCGTGGCCACTCCCCAACTGGCCGCGGCGGTGAGCAATGCCGGTGGCCTGGGTGCCCTGGGCATCGGCGCCAGCAGCGTGGCCCAGGCCCGAGCGATGATCGAGCAGACCCAGGCACTGACCGACCGGCCGTTCAACGTCAACGTCTTTTGCCATGCACCTGCCGTGCGTGACCCGGCGCGCGAAAGCGCTTGGCTGGCGCATCTGCGGCCGCTGTTCGAGCAGTTCCAGGCGCCAGTGCCCGCCACGCTGGATGAGATCTACACCAGCTTTGCCCAGGACAATGCGGTATTCGATCTGCTGCTGGACACCCGGCCGGCAGTGGTCAGTTTTCATTTTGGCCTGCCGTCGGCCGCGCAATTGCAGGCCCTCAAGCAGGCGGGCATCTGCACCCTGGCGACGGCCACCTGCCTGGCCGAGGCCTTGCAGATCCAGCAACTGGGTTTCGACGCCATCGTGGCGCAAGGCATCGAGGCCGGCGGGCATCGCGGTCTGTTCGACCCGCAGGCCAGTGATGAGCAACTGAGCACCTCGGTGCTGGTGCGCCTGCTGGTCAAGCACATCGACCTGCCGATTATCGCCGCCGGTGGCATCATGGACGGGCAGGGCATTCGCGCCGCGCTGGACCTGGGTGCAGCGGCGGCGCAATTGGGCACCGCGTTTATCCTGTGCCCCGAATCGGCGGCCAACGAGGGGTATCGGACGCATCTGAAAAGTCCACGCGCCGCCTTCACACGCCTGACCTCGACCTTGTCAGGCCGCCCGGCCCGAGGCCTGCTCAACAGCTTTATCGAGCATGCCGAGCGCGGCGGGGTAATGCCGGCAGCGTATCCGCTGGCTTATGACGCGGCCAAGCAGCTCAATGCGGCAGCGGCTCGGTCCGGCAACCACGAATGTGCCGCACACTGGGCCGGACAGGGCGCTCCGCTGGCCCGCGAAATGTCGGCGCAAGCCCTGGTGGCCACGCTGATCCGCGAATCAGGGCTGTGAACGCGATAGCGGGCCACGGGGTCAAAAGCCATCGAGCCCGAATCAGGAGTGTTGTTTGATGATCAACGAGGCTGTTTCAACCGAGCCGTTCAAGCGGCTGTTCTTTGCCTTGCCGTGCGAGGCGGCGCAGCGCAAGGCCATTGCTCGCTGGCGCACCGACTTGCGTTTACGCAGCGGCCGGCCGGTGCCCACGGAAAACTTTCACCTGACCCTGATGTTTCTCGGCAACGTCGGCAGCAGGCAGATACCTGCCATCCTCGAAACCGCCGCACGGCTGCTTCCGTTGACGGCACCGCTGACCCTGGAACTGGATCAGTTAGACGCCCGGCGCCGCAGCCAGACATTGGCGCTGACCTCGAGCCAGACCTCGCCGGTCTTCCTGCGCTGGGTCTATGACCTGCAACAGGCCATGTTGCCACTGGGGCTGACACCCGATGCCCGCGAATTCATTCCGCATGTGACCTTGATGCGCGATTACCGGGATCCGGTGCCCGAAGCCATGATCGAGCCCGATTTTCGCTGGCAGGCGCGCGAGTTCGTGCTCTACGAGTCCTACAAGGGCCGTTATGAGGCGCTGGGGCGATGGCCTCTGGTCGACGTTCCTGCCGTCAGTACACCGCCAGACACACCGCGCCCGCTGCGTCATCCCTTTCCGGACTTCGACAACCCTTCGTGATCAACCTGCAGGCGCGCTGTAGCTTTCCAGCTGTTCCCAGAACGCTTCGGCAAACGGTGGCAGTTGTGCCACCGGGCGGGCCAGGTGAATCTCCAGCGCAATGTCCCAGCTCTCATCCAGGGCGCGCACCAGCTTGCCATCGGCGCGTTCCTGTTCGGTCAGGCTTTTGGGCAACCAGGCCACGCCCTTGTTCTCCAGGGCCATGGAGGTCAGCACCGCTGCCAGGTGGCTGCTGAACGAGGGTTGCAGGTGCAGGTAGCCGGCCTTGTCCTGCAGTTGCTGCTCCAGGATGCGGCCCAGGCCTGATTCGCGGGTATAGGCCAGGTACGGCAGGGTGTGCAGGTCAGCGCCAAAATCGGCATCGCGGCCCATCAGCGGAATCAGTGTATCGACCCCCACGGCCTTGCTCAGGTACTGGCCGAACGGCAGTTTCGGCGGCACCTGCGGGTGGCGGTGGCTGAGCAGAAACTGCACTTGCCCGTGCATCAGGAGGCGCTCGCATTCGGCCATGCTGTCCGATTGCAGCCTGACCGCCTCGATCGGCGCGCCACGCCCGAGCTGGCGAATCCACTTGGGAAAGAAGGTGAACGACAGTGAATGGGTGGCCGAGAATTTCAGGCTCTTGGCTGCGGTGCCGGCCACTTCACGCGCTTCTTCACGTATCCGGTACAGGCGGGCAGTGGCGTCCTGCATGCTGGCCAGCACATGTTCGCCGGCCAGGGTCAGGGTCGCGCCCTGAAAGGTACGCTGGAACAATTCCACACCCATCCATTGCTCCAGCGCCCGGATGCGCCGGCTGAACGCCGGCTGGGTCACGTGCCGGGTCTGGGCGGCACGAATGAAACTGCCGTGCTCGGCCAGGGCAATAAAGTCTTCAAGCCAGACGAGTTCCATAAGTAATGCTGAGCCTGCATGGGTTTGGCGTTTTATAGCATGGCGGCCTGAAATAACACGCTATCAGTAAGCCAAAAGGCTATGCCGAAATGGCATTGCCTGACTCGATAACAGCATTATCGGATCGTCCTGGATGCGCCTAACGTTGCCTGCATCACAACAAGAGGACAGCGCCATGCGCATCGTTGATATCCGCGAAAAGACCGTTTCCATTGCCTCGCCCATTGCCAATGCCTACATCGACTTTTCCAAGATGACCTGCTCGGTCGTGGCGGTGGTCACCGATGTGATTCGTGACGGCAAGCCGGTCATCGGTTACGGCTTCAACTCCAACGGCCGCTACGGCCAGGGCGCCTTGATGCGCGACCGGTTCCTGGCACGTATCAGCGAAGCGAAGCCTGAATCGCTGATTGATGAGGCCAACGACAACCTTGACCCGTTCGCCATCTGGAAAACCCTGATGACCAACGAAAAGCCCGGTGGCCACGGTGAGCGTTCGGTGGCGGTGGGCACCATCGACATGGCGGTGTGGGATGCGGTGGCCAAGATCGAAGGCAAACCGCTGTACCGGCTGCTGGCCGACCGCTACCGCGAAGGTGTGGCCGACGACAAGGTCTGGGTCTACGCCGCCGGTGGCTATTACTACCCCGGCAAGGACCACAGCCAGCTCAAGGCCGAGATGCAGAGCTACCTGGACCGCGGCTATGACGTGGTGAAGATGAAAATCGGCGCGGTGCCTCTGGCCGAAGACCTGTCACGCATCGAGGCGGTGCTGGAGGTGGTCGGCAGCGGTCGGCGCCTGGCGGTCGATGCCAATGGCCGTTTCGACCTCAAGACGGCCATCGCCTACGCCGAAGCCCTCAAGCCGTACGACCTGTTCTGGTACGAAGAGGCCGGCGACCCGCTGGACTACGCCTTACAGGCCGAGCTGGCCAACCACTATGACCTGCCGATGGCCACCGGCGAAAACCTGTTCTCCCACCAGGATGCCCGCAACCTGCTGCGCCACGGCGGCATGCGCCCTGACCGTGATTTCGTGCAGTTCGACTGCGCGCTGTCCTACGGTCTGGTCGAGTACCTGCGCACCCTGGAAGTGATGAAAGAGCTGGGCTGGTCATCGCGCCGGGTGGTGCCGCACGGCGGTCACCAGATGTCGCTGAACATCGCCGCCGGCCTGCATCTGGGCGGCAACGAGTCCTACCCGGATGTGTTCCAGCCGTTCGGCGGCTTTGCCGACGGCATTCGTGTCGAGAACGGCTACGTCGGCCTGCCGGACATCCCGGGCGTCGGTTTTGAAGCCAAGGCCGCGCTGTATGAGGTGATGCGCGAGCTGGGTGAGCGTTAAGCCGTTGTGTGGCGGCCGTCTCGATCGAGGCGGCCGCTTTTTGCCCTCTACACAAAAACAACACGAGGTGCGACACCATGGAAAAGTCTGCAACGCGCTGGTACAGCCAGCTCTATGTACAGGTGCTGATCGGCATCGTGATCGGCGGCATCCTGGGTTACTTCGAACCCGGTTTTGCTGCCAGGCTGCAACCGCTGGCCGATGGCTTCATCAAGCTGATCAAGATGCTGCTGGCGCCGATCATCTTCGGCACCGTGGTGGTCGGCATGGCCAAGATGGGCAGCATCAAGGAGGTCGGGCGCATCGGCGTCAAGGCGCTGATCTACTTTGAAGTGCTCTCGACCATCGCGCTGGTCATCGGCCTGGTGGTGGTCAATGTCATCAAGCCCGGCGTGGGCATGAACATCGACTCGGCCAAACTCGACGGCAGTGCCATCAGCAAGTACACCCAGGTGGCGCATGATCAGGGCGGCACTGTCGATTTCTTCCTCAATATCATCCCCAGTACCTTCATCGACGCTTTTGCCAAGGGCTCGATGCTGCAGGTCATTCTGCTGTCGGTGCTGATGGGCGTGGCGCTGGTGCAGATGGGGCCGGTCAGCAAACCGCTGATCAACATCATCGACCTGCTGCTGCAGGGGCTGTTCAAGATCGTCGCGATGGTCATGCGCCTGGCGCCCATCGGTGCCGGCGCAGGCATGGCCTTTACCATCGGCAAGTACGGCATTGGCACCTTGTTGTCGCTGGGACAGTTGCTGATCGCGCTGTACCTCACCACCCTGGTGTTCATCGTGGTGATCCTCGGCACAGTGGCGCGCTGGTCCGGCCTGCCGTTGATGCAGTTCCTGCGTTACTTCAAGGATGAAATCCTGATCGTGCTGGGCACCTGTTCCACCGAATCGGTGCTGCCGCGCATGATGGCCAAGCTGGAAAAGCTCGGCTGCGAGAAATCCGTGGTCGGCATGGTGCTGCCCACCGGCTTTACCTTCAATGCCGACGGTACCTGCATCTACCTGACCATGGCGGCGATTTTCGTGGCCCAGGCCACCAACACACCGCTGACCTTCATGGACCAGTGTGTGCTGCTGGGCGTGTTGCTGCTGACCTCCAAGGGCTCGGCCGGGGTGGCCGGTGCCGGTTTTGTCACGCTTGCCGCCACCTTGACCACCATCCACACCATCCCGTTGGTGGGCCTGGTGTTGCTGCTGGGCATCGACCGCTTTCTCAACGAGGCGCGCGCGGTGACCAACCTGATCGGCAACGGCATCGGTACCATCGCGATTGCCAAGTGGGACAATGCTTTCGACCTCAAGCAGGCCCAGCGTGAAATCGCCGCGCTGGATCACGCGCCGGTCGTGCCTGCGTCGGCGTCGGCTCAAGCACCGGGTATCGAGAAGGGATGATGGCCGTCAGATAACGGCGCAAATAGAGACGCTGGGCAAGACAGCGCCTCTTTGTGGGAGGCAGCTCTGCTGGCGATGGCTGTGTGACCGACGCCGCAGATGAGTCGGCCTTGCTGGCCTCATCGCGGGATAGCACCCTCCCAAAGGTCATGTATTGGAAGACTTGACCGGCGCCGTCAGGGCATCACGAACCTGGTGCCCGCGCAACATCAGTACCACCAAGGCGCCGACCGTGGCCAGCGCCATGTCTTTCTGCGCATCCCAGACGTCACCTTGTGCACCGATGAATGAGGTCCCGGCACCGAACAGGTCGCCGCCGACCCATTCCATCAGTTCATACAGCAGTGAGGTGGCCAGCACCAGCGACCAGGCCAGCAGTGAGGCCCAGGCCCCTTGCAGGGCGCACTGGCGAACAAGGATTTCACGACAAGGCAAGGCCATCAGCACCCCGAAGGCCAGGTGCACGAAACGGTCGTATTGATTGCGCTCCCATTGCAACAGGTCATTGAGCCGTATACCTGTGAGCTGGGCCAGCCCGGCGTCATAGGGCACCCGCGGGTAAGTGAAATGCGTGCCCACTTCGTGCAGGCAACAAAACAGCAACACCTGAGCCCAGGAACGCGGCGACCAGTAGAACCGCAGGCGAGCCCGCCATACCGCCATGGCGCCGATCAGTATCAGGCCATTTTCCATCAGCCAGGTCTGGCGGTCGAACGGCGCCCACGCGCAGAGCATGAACACGCCGACAAAACCGCCCTGCATCCAGCGTATGGTGGATAAACCCTGACTCATGGATCACCTGCTGCTGACCGTGAAAAACCTTGCCTCAAGACCGCGCCAGTGGCTCTGGCACGCGCTTATGGGCTAGACGGCAGCGGCTTTGGCAAAGTTCAACCTGTTGCAGTATGCGCAGCGAGGTCAACTGATCTCGAACAGCCCGTCAATGTATTTCAGGGCTTTCTTGCCGTCGGCCGCATACAGGTCCAGCAGCGCAGGTTGATCGCTGAGACGGTGCAGATTGAAGTGGTTATAGAACGCCTGCCCCAGCCGCTGCGCCTTGAAAGCACCGGCCTCCCAGTGCGCCATGAACACGTCGACGGCCTCGCGCTCGATGTGCGGTTTTACAGGTCGGTTCATACAGCCATTGCACCTTGTCGGGCCGGAACGTTTGCCGGGTGATTTGTGTAGCGCTTGGTTTACACTTGGCGCTTCTCGCCACTGAGACAGGCGACTACCCTGGTAGTTGCCGGCGAAGAGCAATCGCTTGCACGCCGACACGCCATAGCGTCCTGGTTGCAACAACCCACGTCTGCCTCACGCTTTTCCGGTCGCGCAGCCACCGGTACAGAACAACCCTTTCGGCGGTGCATATCTTTGAAGGCTCATTCCTTTTTGTCAGGCGGCGGCGAGATGGCGGCCCTTATCCAGCACAAGGATTGGGCGGCAACGCCATTGGGACCTATCGATCAATGGCCCCAGAGCCTGCGCACCACGGTCAGCCTGTGCCTGGCATCCAACTTCCCGATCAATATCATCTGGGGCCCGGAAAACACCCAGATCTACAACGACGGTTATAAAGTCGTGTGTGGTGAGGCCCATCCGCGTGCACTGGGCGAGGGCTACCACATCACTTGGGCGAGCGCCTGGCCGGCGATTGGCGAACCTTTCGAGCGGGCTCTGGCCGGGCACACCAGTTTTCTTGAAAACCAGCGCATGTTCCTGGCCCGCAACGGCTACCTGGAAGAAACCTTCTTTACTTTCTCGACCTCACCCATCCGCGATGAAAGCGGCGGGATCGGCGGGCTGTTTCACCCGGTGACCGAAACCACCACCACGATCCTGGCCGAGCGGCGCACGCGTGCCTTGCGCGATTTGACCGCCCGGCTGGGCGGCGCTGCCGACATCCCGGCGCTGATCGAGTTGACCGTCGAGACGCTGGCGGACTTTGCGTTCGATATTCCTTTTCTGCTGTTCTACGAACATGAGCCACAGACGCAGGGGTTTCGACTGGTGCGCCACAGCGGCGTGGCCGCCGATTGCCCGGCCATCGCCCGTCGGGTCGACGCGCACAGCCAGCATCCCTGGCCGTTAAGTGCCGCGTTGGCGCACAAGGGCTCATTGCAGGTCGATGACATTGCCACGCTGTTCGCCGAGACGAATTGTGGTCCATATCCGGAGCCGCCCGCTGCCGCGTTCGTGCTTGCGGTGATCCCGAGCGGCGACGCAGGCGCCTCGTTGATGATCGTGGCGGGTGCTTCGCCGCGATTGCCACTGAACGATGTCTACCGCGGCTTTTACGAATTGCTGGGGGCGGCGGTGTCGGCGGCCATGGCCACGGTCCTGGTCCGGACGCAGGAGCGCGAGCGCGCCGAAGCACTGGCGGCGATCGACCAGGCCAAGACGCTCTTTTTTACCAATATCAGCCACGAATTTCGTACACCCCTGACCTTGATGCTCGGCCCCCTGGAGCAATCGCTGGCGCTGGCCGAGCAATTGCCGGCAGACGAAGTCGAGCGGGTGCGGCTGGCTTATCGCAATGGCCAGCGGTTGCTGAAGCTGGTCAATTCGCTGCTGGAGTTCTCGCGCATCGAGGCGGGTCGGGCGCAGGCGCGTTACGTACCGGTGGACCTGGTGACCCTGACCACCGACCTGGCCTCCAGTTTTCGCTCGGCCTGCGAGCGTGCCGGCCTTGAGCTGATCATCGAAACCACGCCCTTGCCCGACACCGCCTGGGTGGATAGGGACATGTGGGAAAAGATAATCCTCAACCTGGTCTCCAATGCCTTCAAGTTCACGATGGCCGGGCATATCCGCATTACGGTGAACGCGAGCGAGGATGGCCGGCAGGCACGGGTGGCCGTCGAGGACACCGGGGTCGGCATCGCCGCCCGCGAACTGCCCCGGCTGTTCGAGCGTTTTCATCGGGTCGAGGGCGTCAAGGGCCGCTCGTTCGAAGGCTCGGGTATCGGCCTGGCCATGGTGCAGGAGCTGGTCCGCCTGCATCAGGGCACCCTTGAGGTCAGCAGTGAGGTCGGGCATGGCAGTACCTTTGTCGTCAGCCTGCCGTTGGGCCGGGCCCTGGCGCCGGTCAGCGTCCAGGGCGCCGAGGTCTTTCCGGCCTCGACCGCTGCGGTGGCCGAGGCGTTTGTGGAGGAGGCGCTCAGCTGGCTGCCCGAGACGGTGACAAGCGAGGCTGAGAGTGAAGCATTGCCGGGCGTTGCTCGAGGACGGGTCTTGCTCGCCGATGACAATGCCGACATGCGCGCCTATATCACCCGCCTGCTGCGTGCTCAAGGATTGACGGTTGAAACCGCAATGG
Organism: Pseudomonas ovata; assembly: GCF_003131185.1. GTDB lineage: Bacteria > Pseudomonadota > Gammaproteobacteria > Pseudomonadales > Pseudomonadaceae > Aquipseudomonas > Aquipseudomonas ovata. Next base: position 40,488 of record NZ_QFFU01000002.1, read on the forward strand.
ACGGTGAAATGGCGTTGGCCGCTGCCCGGCGGCGTAAACCCGACCTGATTCTGACGGATGTGATGATGCCGGCGCTGGACGGTTTCGGCCTGCTGCGTGCCGTGCGCGAAGACCCGGCGCTGCAGACTGTTCCGGTCGTGCTGCTGTCGGCGCGTGCCGGTGAAGAAGCCCGTGTCGAAGGCCTGTCGGCCGGTGCCGATGACTACCTGATCAAACCGTTTTCGGCCCGCGAACTGCTGTCGCGGGTCACCTCGCACCTGGAACGTGCCCGCGACAGGCGCATTGCCACGCTGCGCGACAGCGAGGCCCGGCTACGCCTGGCGGTCGAGGCCGGGCAGATCGGCGAGTGGGAGCTGGAGGTCGAAACCGACACCTCTGTGCGTGCCTTGCGCCATGACCAGATATTGGGCTACGAAAAGCCGGTGGCGCAGTGGGGCTTCCAGACGTTTCTCGAGCATGTGCTGCCCGAAGACCGGGACGCGGTAGAGGCGTCCTATCGGCAGGCCAATGCCCAAGGCACAGGATGGAATATCCAGTGCCGGATCCGGCGGGCCAATGACCAGGCCATTCGCTGGGTCCTGATCCGCAGCACGCCGTTGACCAACAAGCAGGGCCAGGCCGTCAGGATCTTCGGTCTGTTGCAGGACATCACCGAGCAGAAACAGCTGGAAATAGGCCTGCAGGAACTCAATGACACCCTGGAGCGACGTATTGCCGAGGCGATTGAAGAGCGCAGCAAGGCCGAGGAGCACCTGCGCCAGGCACAAAAGCTCGAAGCGCTCGGACAACTGACCGGCGGGGTTGCCCATGATTTCAATAACCTGCTGACCGTGATCCGCTCCTCGGTCGACCTGCTGGCGCGACCGAACCTGTCCGATGAGCGACGCGTGCGCTATGTGACCGCCATTTCCGAAACGGTGAACCGGGCTGCGCGACTGACGGCCCAGTTGCTGGCGTTTGCGCGGCGTCAATCGCTCAAGCCCGAGGCGTTCAATGTCGGCCAGGCCATCGCGGCACTCGTCGACATGCTCGACACCCTGACTGATTCGCGCATCCAGATCACCACGGCGATTCATGGCCAGCCCTGTTACGTGAATGCCGACCCCAGCCAGTTCGACACGGCGATGGTCAACCTGGCGATGAACGCACGTGATGCCATGTGCGGAGAAGGGCGCCTGAGCCTGAGTGTGTACCCGGTCGATGAAATTCCTGCGGTGCGTGCGCACCCGGCGGTGCCTGGCGAGTTCATCGCCATTGCCGTGACTGACACCGGGGCCGGCATTGCGCCTGAGCACCTGGAGCGCATCTTCGAGCCTTTTTTCACCACCAAGGGCGTCGGCATGGGCACCGGCCTGGGCCTGAGCCAGGTGTTTGGCTTTGCCAAGCAATCCGGGGGCGAAGTGCGCGTGATCACCGAGGTGGGCCGGGGCTCGACCCTGACCCTGTACCTGGCGCGCGTTGCAGGCGCATCTTTGGTCCGTGACGCTGAGCCGGCCCCCTTGCCGGAAGGCCACGGTACACGCGTGCTGGTGGTCGAAGACAATGCCGATGTGGGCGCTTTTACCGTGCAAACCCTGACTGAGCTGGGTTACCAGACACGCTGGGCGCTCAACGCCGAAGAGGCGCTGCAGGCCTTGCAAGCGGCGGGCGGCGGTTTTGACGTGGTGTTCTCGGACGTAATGATGCCGGGCCTGGATGGGGTCGAGCTGGCCAGGGAGATCCGCCGCCGTCATGCCGGTCTTCCGGTTGTGCTTACCAGTGGTTACAGCCACGTCATTGCCCGGCACGGCACCCACGGCTTTGAACTGCTGCACAAGCCGTATTCCATCGACCAGCTGTCGCACGTACTGCGCAAGGCCATTGTGCAGGGCGTGCGCTTCTCCTAAAAAATAACTCTTTGATTTTATTGGCTATTAAGTTCAACCCCGTAGGAGCGCGCTTGCCCGCGACCGGCTGCGTTAGCAGTCGTAAATTTGCAGCGTTTCCGAGATTTTGCGAGCGCTACGCACTCGGTCGCGGGCAAGCGCGCTCCTACACCACCTCATGTTTGCTGCGCGACAGCGCTCTGCGTCCGGCCAGGCTGATCATGACCTGTCGGCTTGCTGTGCGGGCGCCTGCGCCAGTGTTTCAACCGGCACCAGCCCGCCATCCCGGGCCAGGTGGTAGCGCTGCAGGTCAGCGGCCAGGGCCAGTCGACCGTTGTAGTGTGCCGCCGCTTCCTGGCGGACATCGTCGATGCTCGGGCGGCGCTGCGGGTTGTCCTGGAAGCGCGCACTGAAATGCGTCAGCACCAGGTTGGGCACGCCGGCGGTCTCGGCAAACTTCGCCACGGCCGCTGCGGTGCTGTGACCGTAGGTGCTCTGGGCGCGGGCGAGCACCGATTGGGTGAAAGTGGCTTCGTGCACCAGCACATCGGCGCCTTGGGCCGCGTCAGCCAGCAACCCGGGTTGGTCGTTGTCGCCACAGACGATGATGCGCCGCCCAGGCAGGCCGGCCAGCAGGTAGTCGGCCGGGTCGATCAGGCGCCCGTCATGTTCGACGCTATGCTGGCGCGCCAACCGGCCCCACAGCGGCCCACGAGGAATGCCGGCCGCCAGCAGGCGCTCGGTGTCCAGGCGCGGCTCGGTGTCGGCTTCGGTGAACACATAGCCGTGGCACGGCACGCGGTGCGACAGTTCGACAGTGCCCACTTCAAGGGTGCCGCTGCGCCAGGGGCCGAGGGTTTCGACAGCATGCAGGCGCAGCTCGAACGGCAGATGGCTTTCGCTCACTGCCAGGCTCTGGCGTACCCAGCCGTGCAGGGCGGCCGGCAAAATCAGGTCCAGCGGCTCGGTACGCCCGGACATCCCGGCACTGGCCAGCAGGCCGGGCAGGCCGAAGCAGTGATCGCCGTGCACATGGGTGATGAAAATGCCGCGCAGGTCACGCACGGACAAGGGGCTATGCAACAGTTGATGCTGGGTGCCTTCGCCGCAGTCGACGAGGTGCCAGGCTTTGCCGGACGCCTCGATAATGGCGGTGGCGCTGACATTGCGGGTCTTGGTCGGTGCTCCGGCGGAGGTACCCAGAAAAAGCAGATCCATGCTGAAGGTCTCGCAGGCAAAAGCGCAGTGTGCCAGCCACCGGCGACCGGGTCACGCCACCTGTTCGAGCCAGTCGTTGAGGTTGTAGTAGTTGCTGATGCGCGCGACCTTGCCGTTGACCACATAGAAGAAGGCACCGGCCGGCAATATGTACGTCTGCCCGTTGGCCGGTGGCAGGCCCTCGTCGTCGGCCAGGTACTGGCCATGCACGACAAACTCGGCGGCTGCCCGCAGGCCGTCCGGGGTCTGCATGACCACGATATCGCTCAGTTGCTCGCGGTAGCTGCGGTTCATCTTGATCATGAACGCGGCAAAAGCGGCCTTGCCGATCTGCCGTTCGCCCTGGTTGATGTCATGCACCACATCCTCGGACAGCAGTTCGAGAAAGGCCGGCATGTCGCCGGCGTTGAAGGCGGCGTAGTAGGCCTGGATCAGTTCGGTGGTGGTCATGAACAGGTTCCTGTGAGGGGGCATTGACGAAACGGGCTGCGCGCATGATAAGTTCGGCGCCGGTCGCTGGCCTGTCTGCCAGCGTCACTTGTTTGCTGGCGAGCGTATCCCATGCACATTCAATTGCTCAAGGGCGCGCAGATCGAGCCCTTTATCGACGCGCTGGCGCACCTGCGCATCACGGTGTTTCGCGAGTTCCCGTACCTGTACGACGGCACCCTGGCCTACGAGGCCGAGTACCTGTCGATCTACCTGCGCAGCCCGGACAGCCTGTGTGTGCTGGTGCACGATGACGCAGGCGAAGTGGTGGGCGCCAGCACCGGGCTGCCGTTGGCGGATGAGGCCGAGGCGTTCCGGCGCCCGTTCGGGCAGGCCGGCCTCGACCCGCAGCGGGTGTTCTACTGCGCCGAATCGGTGGTGTTGCCGGCCTGGCGTGGCCGTGGCCTGGGCGTGCGCTTTTTCGACGCCCGCGAGGCCCATGCCCGGGCGCTGGAGCGTTTCGACCTGTGTGCCTTCTGCGCCGTGCAGCGCCCTGTCGATCATCCGCGCCGCCCGGCCGGCTACCAGCCGCTGGATGCCTTCTGGGCTCGTCGCGGTTACCGCCATCACCCCGAACTGCACACCGAGTATCACTGGCGCGACCTGGATGAAACCTGTGAGTCGGCCAAACCCATGTCGTTCTGGCTCAAGGAACTTGCCCAATGATCACCGTCGCCGCGTGCCAGTACCACATCGACCTGCTGGAAACCTGGGACGCCTACGCCGCTCATCTCACCGGTCTGTGCGAGCAGGCCGCTGCACAGGGCGCGCAGTTGCTGCTGTTGCCCGAATACGCAGGCCTGGTACTGACCGGCCAGTTGCCGGCTGCCGAGCGCAGCGACCTGCAGGCCTCGATTGCCGGTATCCAGCCGTTGCTGCCGCGCTGGCTGGAGCTGTGCCAAGGCCTGGCCAGGCGCCTGAACATTCACCTGCAACCAGGCAGCGTGGCGGTGCTGGACGACGACGGCCAGTACCGCAATCGCGCCTGGCTGTTCGGGCCGGACGGTTGCCTGGGCCGCCAGGACAAACTGACCATGACCCGTTTCGAACGTGAGCAATGGAACATCGTGCCCGGCCAGGGGCTGCGGGTCTTCGACACGCCCTTGGGCAAGCTGGGCATCCTGATCTGCTACGACAATGAGTTTCCAATGCTGGCACGGCGGCTGGCCGAAGGCGGGGCCGACCTGATCCTGGCACCCAGCTGCACCGACACCGAGGCCGGTTTCTACCGCGTGCGCATCGGCGCCCAGGCCCGCGCCCTGGAAAACCAGATCGCGGTCCTGCAATCGCCCACCGTGGGCCTGGCGCCCTGGTCGCCGGCGCTGGATGAAAACATCGGCCGTGCAGCGTTGTACGTGCCTTCCGATTACGGCATGCCGGCCACTGGTGTGATGGCCGAAAGTGACACGCTATGCCCGGCGGCCAGCCAATGGTTGATCACCACGCTGGACCTGGAAGAAGTGCGCCGCCTGCGCGAGCAGGGCCAGGTGTTGACGCGCCGGGACTGGCCGCAACAATTCGAGTGTCAGCTGATCGAGGCCTGATTGAGCAGGGTCAATGTCCTGGGGTCGGGTTCGCCCTGGTAGAACTGCCGCAAGGCCTGCTCGAACACCGCAGGCGCCGGCGCGACATGGGCGAACAGGGTCAGGCAGGAGCGAAACTTCAGGTCATCGGGAGAGCCCAGGATGTGCAGGGCGCTTTTATCGGTGTGCTGCAGCATGGCCTCGACCGCCTGCACAAGCCTGGAGCCGAGCCGTTCATGGGCCAGGTAAGCCCGGGCTTGCGCGCCGTCGGCCAGGCCGAAGTGCTCGGCTGTCGAGCTACGGCCCAAGCCCTTGAGTTGCGGGAACACGAACCAGATCCAGTGGCTCGTCTTGCGCCCGGCGTGCAGCTCGCTCATGACCTGATCGAAGACCGGATCCTGAGCGTCGATGAAGCGTTGCAGGCTGTCGGTGGCGGGCATGGAAACACCTCCTGAGATTCAAAAAACACTGTTGGAGCGACCAACGGTCGCGAAAGGGCCAACACATTCGACATTTTCAGCGCCTGAGCCTCTGCATTCGCGACCGGTGGTCGCTCCCACGGGTTCTGTATTGGCGCTCTATTTCGCGCACGACACAGGTCTTGTAGGAGCGACCAGCGGTCGCGAAAGGGCCGACACATTCGACATTTTCAGCGCCTGAGCCTCTGCATTCGCGACCGGTGGTCGCTCCCACGGGTTCTGTATTGGCGCTCTATTTCGCGCACGACACAGGTCTTGTAGGAGCGACCAACGGTCGCGAATGCGGCAAACCCGATCCCATAGATCCGGATCATGGAGGCACTTTCGCGACCGGGTGGTCGCTCCCACACGTTATCTGCCTGTACGTCAGGTCCTACCGTTCGATCTGCCGGTTCCAGCGTGCGTTCCATTCCGGACGCAGTTTGTTGACTTCATCCCAGTTGATGGTCACCGCGGTCTTCAGGTAGGTCTGCATGGCCTCGACCTGGCCACGGGTCTTGTCGGTGGTCGGGGTGGTGGGGTTGGACGGGATCTGGTCGCCCAGCTCCAGCGCCGGCGACTGGGCTTCTGGGCTCAGCAGGAACTGCGCCAGTTTCTGCGCCAGTTCCGGCTGGTCATTGTTGGCCACCACGCATTCGGCCTGGTTGAGCACCACGGCGCCCTCCTTGGGCGCGGCGTATTCCACCGGGATGCCCTTGAGCTTGAGCGCGGTCACCTGCGTCGGGGTCAGCGGAAAGAGGGCAGCTTCGTCGGTCTGGACCATTTCCGACAGCTTGGCCGAATTGGGAATGTACTCCAGCACGTTCGGGCCGACCTGCTTGGGCCAGGCGGTAAAGCCCGGGTCGACGTTGGTCTCGTCGCCACCCTGCAGGCGGTTGTACATCAGAAAACCGTGCAGGCCGAAGGTCGAGGACGCCAGCGACTGGAACACCACCTTGTTCTTGAAGCGCGCATCACTCAGGTCGCTCCAGGACGTCGGCGCCGCCCAGCCTTTTTCCTTGAACATACGGCTGTTGTAGGCCAGCCCCGTGACCCCCAGGCTCACGGCGGCGGCCTTGTCCTTGATCAGCGCCTTCTCCGGCAACTGCGCCAGGGTCGGGTTGGGCGTCAGGGTGCTGCACAGGTTCATGCCGATGGCGCGGTACATGATGCCGTCGTCGAGCACCATCACATGGATGGCCGGCTTGTTCGGCGTGGCCTGCACCTTGGCCAGGATATCGGCCGAGGTGCCCGGCACGATCACCACCTTGACGCCGTTGGCTTTCTCGAAGGCGGGCAGAATGTTGTCAGTGAACAACCGCTCCATGGTGCCGCCGTTCATGCCCAGGTACAGGGTGGGCTCGGCCATGGCCACGGCGGGCAGGCAGCAGAACAGAGCGAGCAGACGATGCTTGTGCGTCATGACAGGTGTTCCTTCTGGGTGGGAATCGTGTGAAAACGACCAATGGAAAAGGCGGCCAGGCTGAGCCGTGGCGCACCGAGCAGAATGCATTGCGCCAGGGCCTCACCGGCCGCCGGGCCGATCTGGAAGCCGGCGCCGGCAAAGCCGAAGCCGTGCAGCAGGCCGGGTTGGGTCAGGCTGGGTCCGATCACCGGTTCGTCATCGGGCAGGTAGCCCTCGGTGCCGCTCCAGGTCCGGATGGCCTGGGCGCCGGTCAGGGCCGGGTACAGTTCGGTGGCGTTGCGCAGGATGTCCAGCACGGCGGCTTGACCGGCACGCGCAGTGGTGGGCCCCAGGGCAAAGCCGCGTCCGCCGCCCAGCACACAATTGCCGCGGCTGACCTGGCGGGCATAGATGCCACCGCCCTCGACCCCGGTGCTGGCAGTCATGAACAGGGGCAAGGGTTCGGTCACCAGCATGGCCGGGTGCGCGGCGGTCAGCGGCACCGGCTCACCGAAACGCTCGGCCAGTTGCGCCGACCAGGCACCGGCGCAATTCAGCAGCCAAGGGGCGCGCAGCGTCAGGCCATTGCTGCACTGCACGCTAAAGCGCTGGCCATCGTGCGTCACTTCCAGCACCTGGCATTGTTCAAACACCTGCGCGCCGCTGCGCTGCGCCGCCTGGGCGAAGGCCGGCGACACCAGGCGCGGATTGGCATGGCCGTCCTCGGGGCAGTACGAGGCGCCGACGGCAATGTCGCCGACCCAGGCAAAGCGCTCGCGCAGGGCGCGCCGGTCCAGCAGTTGCAGGTTCAGGTCATAATCCCGGGTCTGGCGCTCATAGGCCTGCAAGGCGGCAAAGTCCGCGTCGCTGCGGGCCAGCTTCAAGTGCCCGGAGCGGGTGTATTCGCCGTCCACGCCGATCCAGTCGCGCAACTGGCCCCAGATGGCATGAGCGCGGGTCGACAGCGGCAGTTGCACCAGGGTCCGGCCCTGGCGGCGCACGCCGCCGTAATTCACGCCGCTGGAATGCGAGCCGCAGAAGTCCCGCTCGACCAGCGCCACGCGCTGGCCGCCGCGTGCCAGGTTCAGCGCCGCGCTGCTGCCGACGATGCCGCCGCCGACCACCACGACGTCCACTTCGATGAGGCTCATGGGGCGATCTCCAGGCCAAAGGGCAGCGGCTTGACCGGCGCCTGGCCGCGCAAGCGCCCGACCTGATCAACCGGCCGGCCGCTTTCACAGGCAATCAGTTCCATGGCGGCGGCGCCGCAGACCCGGCCCTGGCAGCGGCCCATGCCGACCCGACATATAGCCTTGACCCGGTTGATCTCCCAATGCCCGGCGCGCACGGTGTCGCGGATGTCCCCAGCCGTCACTTGCTCACAGCGGCACACGGTCAGGTCATCTGGTGCCTGCCGGGCCCAGTCTTGCGGGAACGGAAAAGCCTGTTCCAGGCCGTGGCGAAAGCGCTGCAACCGGGCCAGGCGCTTTTGCAGCTGCGCGCTGCGCACGGTGTCGATGGGCAGGCCTTGATCGGCCAGCAGTGTCAGCGCCGCCAGTTCGCCGGTCATTTCCGCGCCATCGGCCCCGAGGATACCGGCGCCGTCGCCGGCCAGGTACACGCCTTCGCGGCTGGCGCGACCCAGCGCGTCACGTTCGGGCAGCCAGGCGCGATTGAGCGGGCTCCAGGCGAAGGTGCAGCCGAGCAGGTCGGCCAGTTGCGTTTCGCAGCGCAAGGCATGGGCGAAGGCCAGCGCGTCGCAGGCCAGTGTCTGTACCTGGCCGGCTTTGCTCCAGCGCACCGCGCTGACCCGCTGCTGGCCTTCGACGCCCAGCAAGGTGACGCCCTGATGCACCGCGATGCCGTGGGCGGTGAGCCAGGCGCGGTAATACAGGCCCTTGGCGAAGGTGCCAGGTTGCCAGAGCAAACCGGGCAGGGCGCGCACCTGGGCGCTGAATGGCGAGGTGTCGAGCACGGCACACACAGTGGCACCGGCCTTGGCGTATTGGTACGCCACCAGGTACAGCAATGGCCCGCTGCCAGCCAGCACCACGCGCTCGCCAATGGCACAGCCCTGGAATTTCAGCGCAATCTGCGCCGCGCCCAGGGTATAGACGCCGGGCAGGGTCCAGCCCGGAATCGGCAGCACTCGGTCAGTGGCGCCGGTGGCGACGATGAGGCGTTGGTAGTCAAGCTGGCCGGCCTGGGAGCCCTGGTGCAGGGTGTCCAGAGTCTGGTGCTCGGCGTTCCACACCAGCGTGTCGGGGCGGTAGTCGATATGAGGGCGCAACTGCTCCAGCGTGCCATGCAGCGCCTGGGCCTTGCCAGCCTCCAGGCCATACAAGACCCTGGCGCTGCGGCGAAAGTTGGCCGGTTGCTGGCGGTAAATCTGCCCGCCGCCACGGCTGGCTTCATCCAGCAGCACCGGGCGCACGCCATGGGCCACCAGGGTCTGCGCCGCACGGATACCGGCAGGACCGGCACCGATGATGACGGTCTGGCTCATAGGCACCGCCCCGGATCACGGGTCACGCACAGGTCCGGTTCGACAAAGGTCGAGCAGGCGCGCACGCGGCGGCCGTCGGCCAGGCGCACCCAGCAGTCCTGGCAGGCGCCCATCAGGCAGAAGCCGGCGCGGGGTTCGGCATTGAAATCGCTGCCGCGCAGGTGTTGATCGCAGGTCAGGATGGCGGTCAGCAGCGTGTCGCCGGCCAAGGCCTGGGCGGGCTGGCCGTCGAGCACAAAGGTCACCGGTTGCCGGTCGTGCTCGGCCAGGCGTTTGAACAAGGGCGCACGGTTCATTGTTTGCCCACCAAGACCCGGTCCAGGCCGTAGACACGATCCAGGGCAATCATGGTCAGCGCCGTGACCCCGATCACCAGCGCCGACACCGCCGCCATCATCGGGTCGATGGATTCGGTGGCGTACACGTACATGCGCACCGGCAGGGTCTGGGTGGCTGGCGAGGTGATAAAGATCGACAGCGTGACTTCGTCGAAGCTGTTGATGAACGCCAGCAGCCAGCCACCGGCGACCCCCGGCAGGATCATCGGCAGGGTGATCCTGCAGAACATCGTCACGCGACCCGCTCCCAGGCTTTGCGCGGCCTGTTCGGCGCTGCGGTCAATACCGATGGCGGCGGCCAGCACCAGGCGCAGCACATAAGGCGTAATGACCACCACGTGGGCCAGCACCAGCCAGGTGAAGCTGCCGTTGACACCCAGCAGGGCGAACAGGCGCAGCATCGCCACCCCCAGCACCAGGTGCGGAATGATGATCGGCGACAGCAACAGGCCGTTGAGAAAACCCTGGCCGGGGAAGCTGTAGCGGGTCAGGGCCAGCCCCGCCGGCACGGCGATCAGGGTGGCCAGCGTTGCTGACAGCGCGGCCAGTTGCAGGCTGTTATAGAACGCATCGAGAAAGTCAGCGCGCTCGAACACCGCCGCGAACCAGCGCAGCGACAAGCCGGAGGTCGGTAGGCTCAAGGTGTTTTCCGGGGTGAAGGCCACCAGGCACACCACCGCCAGGGGCGCGAGCATGAACAGCATCACCAGGGCATGAAAGGACAGGGCCAGCGGGCCGTTACGGGTCATGGCTCAGACTCCAAGGGTGCGTTTGTAGCGGCGTTCGACCAGCCGGTTCCAGCTGAGCATCACCAGCAGGTTGATCAGCAGCAGGGCCACGGCGATGGTGGCGCCCATGGGCCAGTTCAGCTCGGCCAGGTACTGGTCGTAGATCATGGTGGCGACCATTTTCAGGCGCCGTCCGCCCAACAGGCCGGGAATGGCAAAGGAGCTGGCCGCCAGGCCGAAGACGATCAGCGTGCCGGACAAGACGCCGGGCATGATCTGTGGCAGCACGATGCGACGAAACACCGTCCACTGGCTGGCCCCCAGCGACAGGGCCGCCTGTTCGCCGGCCGGGTCGAGTTTTTGCAGCGAGGTCCACACCGGAATGATCATGAACGGCAGCATCACGTGGACCAGGCCGATGATCACCGCAAACGGGGTGTACAGCAGTTTCACCGGTTGCCCGCCCAGGGCGGTGATGCCCTGGTTGATCAGGCCGTCGGCGCCCAGCAGCAGGCTCCAGCCGAAGGCGCGCACCACCACCGAGATCAGCAGCGGGGTGAGGATCAGGATCAGGAAGATCGAACGCCACGGCGCGCCCATGCGGCTGAGGATCATGGCCTCGGGAATGCCGATCAGCACGCACAGCAGGGTCACCAGCGCGCTGATCCAGAAGGTGCGAAAGAAGATTTCGTAGTAGTAGCTGTCGGTCAGCAGGTTCAGGTAATGGCCGAAGGTGTATTCGCCGGTCTTGATGCCGGTGGCGTAGTCGAAGGCGTTGAACGACAGCACCACGGTCAGGCCCAGCGGCAGCACCAGCAGGATCAGAAACAGCAGCATGGCCGGGCTGCTCAGGCCGTAGCCCCAGACGCTGTTGCGCGGTCTTGTGTCGCTCATGCCGCCACCTCGCTGGCGTCAAGTACGCGCAGCAACGCGTCGTCCCAGTCCAGGCTCACGGCATGACCTTCAGGCAGCGGTGCGCTGCCGTCATTGGCGCGCACCACGGCGACTTCGCCCAGGGCGGTGTCGATGCGGTACAGCCACTGGCTGCCCAGAAAGTAGCGGCAGTTGACGGTGCCTTGCAGCTTGCCGCTGCCGGCCGCCACCAGGGTGATCTTTTCCGGGCGCAGGCTCAGGGTCAACGGCCCTTCGGCGGCCACCTGCACGCTGCCGTCGGCGGCGCTAATGCCGTAGAGGCGGTTGGCCTTGCCGACAAAGTCGGAGATGAACGGCGTGCGCGGGTGTTCGTAAAGACGGTAGGGGTCGTCGACCTGGGTGATGCGCCCGGCTTGCATGACCACCACGCGGTCGCTGATCGACAGCGCCTCGGCCTGGTCGTGGGTGACCATCAGGGTGGTGATGCCCACTTCGTGCTGGATGCGGCGGATCTCGAACTGCATCTCTTCACGCAGGTGCGCGTCCAGGTTCGACAGCGGCTCATCGAGCAGCAGCACCGGCGGTTCGATCACCAGCGCCCGGGCCAGGGCCACACGCTGGCGCTGGCCACCGGACAATTCGCGCGGGTAGCGTTCGGCGTGCGGGGTCAGGCGCACCAGGGCCAGGGCGCGGTCGACCCGCTGGCCGATCTCGGCACGCGGCACCTTGCGCATCTGCAGGCCGAAGGCGACGTTGTCGCGCACACTCATGTGGGGAAACAGCGCGTAGCTCTGGAACACCACCCCCAAGCCACGGCTGGCCGGCTTGGCATGGGTGATGTCGCGGCCGTCGAGCACGATGGTGCCGCTGGTGACTTCGATGAAGCCGGCAATCATCTGCAAGGTGGTGGTCTTGCCGCAGCCTGAAGGCCCGAGCAGGGAGACAAATTCGCCTTTTTCGATCGCCAGGCTGGAGCTGGCCACCGCCTCCATGGCGCCGTAGCGCTTGCAGAGTTTGTCGATCAACAAAAAAGTCATGGCTGTGCTCCAACGTCAACACCGCCGGCAAGACCGGCAGTTTTCAGGGGGGGCAGGCGCCAACGGCGAAAAGCAATGCTAGACGGACGTTGGCGCTCGCTTCGATGGCGGCGGCCGATGTTGTGGTATCGCCCTATGGACCCGAGAGTAGGGCAAAGCTTAGGATGGCGACAAGGCAGTAATTTCACTGAGCGGTAGCTATTTTGAAATTATTCCACTGAATGAAATTTTTGGAGGTTTAAAGCGAAATGGATTCCATTGAGCGAAATAGTGAGCCCAGAGAAACCGGTGTCAGTGCAGTGTCGCGGCTGTTTGCCGTGCTGCGCGCCCTGGGCGATTGCAGTGGCGAGGGGGAGCGGGTCAGCCAATTGGCGCTGCGAGTAGGCCTGGCACAACCGACCACCCACCGTCTGCTGCGCAGCCTGGTCGAGGAAGGCATGGTCGATCAGTGTGCAACCAGCAAGCGTTACCGCCTGAGCCTGGATTTCTTTGCCCTGGCGGCCAAGGCTGGCCAGGCCGGCAACTTGCGCGATGTGGTGCGTCCCAGCCTGCTGCGGCTGTCGGCTTCGCTGGGCGATTCGCTGTTTCTGCTGGCGCGTTCGGGGTTTGATGCGGTGTGCCTGGACCGCAGTGAGGGGCCGTACCCGATCCGTACCTTCACTGGCGACATTGGCGGGCGCGTGGCGTTGGGCGTGGGCCAGGGCAGCCTGGCGATCCTGGCGTTCCTGCCGGAGCTGGAGCGCGACGAGGTGATCCGCTACAACCTGCCGCGGCTCAAGGAGGTTCATCATTACGACGAAGTGCTGCTGCGTGCCGAAATCGACAACGTGCGCAGCCTGGGTTATGCCGGGCGCAACACCGGCGTGCTCGACGGCATGGCCGGGCTGGCGGTGCCGATCCTGGACCGCAACGGCCATGCTGTCGCCGCCCTGAGCGTGGCAACCATCAGCGACCGCCTGGGCCCGGCGCGCATGCCCACAGTGGTCGAGCTGCTCAAGCGCGAAGCCCGGGCCATCGGGCTGCAAGTCAACCCGTTCGACCCGGTCCTGCACCGGCCCTCGCATGTGTTTGGCTGATCACAGGCACAGAGCGCTGTAGGAGCGCGCTCTGCCGGAATGCCGGACCACCGCGACCGGCTGCGTTAGCAGTCGTAAAATTGCAGCGTTTCGCAGATTTTGAGTGTGTTCACAGCTGTAAATCTGTGGCGTTTCGCAGATTTTGAGTGTGTTCACAGCTGTAAATCTGTGGCGTTGCATCAATTTTGCGAGCGCTGCGCACTCGGTCGCGGGCAAGCGCGCTCCTACCTCCCGCGGTTTCGTGCCGTCCGGGCCAGCGACCTGTGGGCGCAATCGATCAGCGAGGGTCCGGCAACTGTGCTTCCAGGCGCGGGCAGGTCCAGTCGATGAAGGCTCGCACGCGTGGCGCCAGCATCTGCGCGTGGGGAAAGACCAGTTGTACCGGCAGCGCCTCGGGCTCGAAGGCTTGCAGGATTCGCTGCAGGCGCCCGTCCTGCAGTTCTTCCCAGACCTGATAGTGCAGCAGCCGGGCAATGCCCAGGCCCTGCACGCAGGCCAGGCGCACGGCGTGGGTCTGGTTGGTGACCAGGCGTGCCTGGACCTCCTCGACAAGCTCGGTCTTGCCACTGCGAAAGTACCAGTGCCGGCCCCGGTCCTTCTGGTTGATGCATGTGTGCTCGTGCAGGGCGCGCGGGCTGTCGGGCGTGGGGGCGCCGCGCAGGTAATCGGGGCTGGCGCAGGTGATCAGGCGTGTGTGTCCCACCGTGCGGGCGACCATCGAGGAGTCAGGCAGGCGACCGATGCGCACCGCCAGGTCCAGGCCCTCGTCGAGCAGGTCGTTGATACGGTCGTCAAGCATCAGCTCGACGCGCATCTCGCGATGGGCCTTGAGAAAGTCATTGACCAGCGGAGCGATGTAGCGCTGGCCGAACTCCACCGGCGCGGTCAGACGTAGCAGCCCGGCGGGCCGGTCATGACGGGCGTTATCGAAGTGCTGCTCCATGAGCTCGACCTCGGCCAGCATGCGCCGGCTCCAGGCCAGGTACTGTGCGCCTTCTTCGGTCAGGGCCATGCGCCGGGTGCTGCGGTTGAGCAGGCGCACGCCCAGGTGCTGCTCCAGTGCCGCCAATGAACGCACCAATGAGGCCACCGACTGCCCGCTGCTGTCGGCCGCTGCGCTCAGGCTGCCGCTGTCGTTGATACGCACGAAATTGGCCATGGCCTTGAGCCTGTCCATCGATTCTCTCTGTCTGATCTGTGCGGTTAATGCACAAGTGTTGTCAGCCGCGCCCCCTAGGTGCGCAGCCTGCCTGGGGCGACACTGTACGGGACTTGAACGCCACGGAGCCAAGCCCATGACACTGATTGCCCCAGGCGCCAACCCGGCGCGTATCCAGGCTTACGATCACATCGGCATCCGCGTCAGCGACCGGCCGCGCGCCCTGGGTTTCTACCAGGCGCTGGGCTTTGTCGAAAGCGCCCGCTTCGCCGAACATGAAGCCAACGAAATGCTCAGCGCCGATGGCGTGCGCATCAACCTGATTTTCAACGGTGCCCGGATGCCCGAGGCGCATAACGTCCTGCTCGACGCGCCGATCAAACTGCCGGGCATCACCCACCCGGCCTTTATCGTCGATGACCTTGAGGCGTTGCAGCACTGGCTGGGCGAGCAGGGCATTGCTATCACCCAAGGCCCGCATCGCATCGGTCCGCGCCGCATCGCGCTGTTTATCCGCGATCCGGACGGCAACGTGCTGGAATTCAACCAATTGATCCCTGAAGGAAGCGCCGCATGAAACTGCATGACCTGACCCTGTCCGGCAACTGCTACAAGGTTCGCCTGTTTGCCGCTCTGGCCCGTATCGACCTGGACCTGGTGCCAGTGGACCTGGCCGGCGGCGAGCACCGCCAGGCGCCGTTCATGGCGCTCAACCCACTGGCCCAGGTGCCGGTGCTGGAAGACGGCAAGCACGTGGTGCGCGATGCCCAGGCGATTCTGGTGCACTTGGCCGGCACCTATGGCGGCCTGGCCTGGTGGCCGGGCGAAGCCGCTGCCCAGGCGCAGATCGTGCAATGGCTGTCGTTTGCCGCCAACGAAGTGCAGCACAGCGTGTGTGCGGCCAGGCTGGTCGAGCTGTTTGGCTATGAACTGGACAAGCCCGCCGCCCTGGAAAAATCCATCCGCGTCCTGACGCTGCTCGACGCCCACCTGCAGCAGCATGACTGGCTGGCCATCGGCAGGCCCACCATTGCCGACTGCGCGGTGTACCCCTATGTGGCGCTGGCGCCCGACGGCGGCGTCGATTTGCAGCCTTACCCGCAGGTGCAACGCTGGCTGGCACGCATCGAGGCCTTGCCGGGTTATCTGCCCAAGCCCTGATTGCGAAAATAGCCCAAGGCCAGTAGTGAATCTTCGTCTGTTGGTGTATTCCAATGCCTCGCCGATCTATCCGGAGCCGAGGTCATCAGATGTGGATTGCAGTCGCAATATTTGCGCTAACGCTGGTGCTGGTGATCTGGCAACCCAAGGGGCTGGGCGTAGGCTGGAGCGCGGCCGGCGGCGCGGTGCTGGCCTTGCTCACCGGTGTGGTGGGGCTGGGGGATATCCCGGTGGTGTGGCACATCGTGTGGAATGCCACGGCCACCTTCATTGCGATCATCATCATCAGTCTGCTGCTCGATGAAGCCGGCTTCTTTGAATGGGCGGCCCTGCATGTGGCGCGCTGGGGGCAGGGTCGGGGCGGGCGCCTGTTCGCCCTGATGGTGTTGCTGGGGGCGGCGGTGTCGGCGCTGTTCGCCAACGATGGCGCGGCGCTGATCCTGACCCCGATTGTCATCGCCATGCTGGCGGCCCTGCGCTTCAGCCCGGCGGCGACGCTGGCCTTTGTCATGGCCGCCGGTTTCATCGCCGACACCGCCAGCCTGCCGCTGGTGGTGTCCAACCTGGTGAATATTGTCTCGGCCGATTTCTTCAAGGTCGGTTTTGTCGAGTACGCCGCCGTCATGTGGCCGGTCAACCTGGTCAGCGTGGCGGTGACCCTGCTGATGCTGTGGCTGTTCTACCGCCAGGATGTGCCGGCCAGCTATGACCCTGCCCAATTGCGTGCCCCGCAGCTGGCGATCCGCGACCCGGCGACCTTTCGCGCCGGCGTGGTGGTGCTGGTGCTGCTGTTGGTGGGACTGTTCGTGCTGGAGCCGCTGGGTGTTCCGGTCAGCGCGGTGGCGGCCTTGTGCGCCTTGATCCTGCTGGTGATAGCAGGCAAGGGCCGCACCATCTCCATCGGCAAAGTGATGCGCCACGCGCCCTGGCAGGTGGTGGTGTTCTCACTGGGGATGTACCTGGTGGTCTACGGCCTGCGCAATGCCGGGCTGACCGACACCCTGACGGCCGTGCTCGACAGCCTGGCCGGGCAGGGGCTATGGGCTGCGACCCTGGGCACCGGGCTGCTGGCCGCCTTGTTGTCCTCGGTGATGAACAACATGCCCAGCGTGCTGATCGGTGCGCTGTCGATCCAGGGCAGCGAGGCCAGCGGCGTGATCCGCGAGGCGATGATCTACGCCAATGTCATCGGTTGCGACCTGGGGCCGA
Source organism: Pseudomonas ovata (assembly GCF_003131185.1). Lineage (GTDB taxonomy): Bacteria > Pseudomonadota > Gammaproteobacteria > Pseudomonadales > Pseudomonadaceae > Aquipseudomonas > Aquipseudomonas ovata. The sequence goes on from NZ_QFFU01000002.1 coordinate 57,533, forward strand.
AAATCACCCCCATCGGCAGCCTGGCCACGTTGCTGTGGCTGCATGTACTGGCGCAGAAAAACGTGCGCATCACCTGGGGCTATTACCTCAAGGTCGGCAGCGTACTGACCCTGCCGATCCTGCTGGCCACCCTGAGTGCGCTGGCCTTGCGCTTGAGCATGTAGCGACGGTCGCGAATGCCGCAGATCACAGGTGCGCCTCAAGCAACAGCTCAGGCTCATGGCTGACCGGAAAATTCATCGAGCGGGCAATGAAGCATTTCTCATGCGCCGTGGCCTGTAGCATGAGGGCCTTGTCCAGATCGGATCCGGCCGCCAGTGTCACCCTGGGCCTGAGCACCACCGAGGTGAACTGCCCGGCGCCGCCTGCCTGCTCGATCATGCTTCCCTGGGCGTTGTCCTCATAAGCCAGGACATTGACTCCTGCCTCGGCGCACAGGCCCAGGTACCAGAGCTTGTGGCAGGCCGACAACGACGCCACCAGCAGTTCTTCGGGGTTCCAGCGCGCCGGGTCGCCGCGAAAGGCCGGGTCGGAGGAACCCTCGATTTCAGGCTTGCCGGTAGCCTTGATGGCGTGCGCCCGGCTGTAGCCACGATAGGACGCGGTGCCGGTGCCCTGGTTGCCGGTCCAGACCACCTGGACCTGATAGTGATGGTGTTTGTCAGTCATTGTCGGCCTCTGTATGGGGGGCTTGTCTTGCCTGCGGGCAGAGCCTTGTCAGGCGCGGTTGGCTGTCATTGCCTGGTGCTCGGCCAGCTCGGCCTCGATAAAGGCGCTGATCATGGCGCGGTAGACCTGTTCCACCACCTGCCGATTACCACCGACCTCGTCTGCCAGGGCGTTGACCCTGGCAATGACCTGCTCGACCCGCGCCGGCGCCCGGACATCTTGCGCGGTGCTCTTGAAGGCGGCGGCCTGGCTGACGAATCGTCCGCGCCGGGCCAGCAGCGTGACGATCTCACGGTCCAGGCGGTCGATGTGTTGGCGGACTTCTTCAATGGATCGGCATTGCACTTCCATGCGGTGGACTCCTTTGATTTTGTGACAGACGATCGCTGGCCACACTAGCACGACAGAGATGCACAGTTGCATGCCGGGCGTGCGCAGAGGATTGTGTTGACTTGTGTGTAATTGCACATATGATGGCCCACATGAATACTTCTCTCGGTCCCAGCCTCTGTCATTGCCATGCCGTCAGGCGTAACGCCCGTTTCCTGACCCGGTTGTACGACCGGCACCTGGCCGCGGCGAACCTGTCGATCTCGCAGTTCTCGATTCTGGTGCTGGTCAAGAAGCATCCCGGCATCGCCATTGCCGAGCTGGCCGAGGCGATGGTCATGGAGCGCACCACGCTGGTCAGGGCGCTCAAGCCCTTGCAGGTCGAGGGCTTGATCCATAGCCGTGCCGAAGGGGCGCGTTCGGCGCTCAGGCTGTCGCTGTCTGACCAGGGCCTGGCCAGAGTGACCGAGGCCAGGCCTTTCTGGCTGGCGGCGCAGCAGGAATACGAAGCGCTGGTGGGCGCCGAGCAGGCCGCCGCATTGCGCGAGTCGTTGCAGGCCACGGTGGTGGGCTGATTTTTTTGCGCTTATATGTGCAATTGCACATAAGTAACCGCTGCATAAACAGGAATGTGCCATGAACGTAACCCTCGCCAGACAGGCAGGTGCCCGATGATCTCCACAGTCGTGGCCCGTTCACTGGCACGTCGCCAGGTTCACTACAGTTGGGTCGCCCTGGCGGTGACCTTCCTGACCATGCTGGTCATGGCCGGGGCCATTGGCGCGCCCGGCGTGCTGATCACACCGCTGCGCGCCGAGTTCGGCTGGGACACCGCCGACATTTCCGCCGCCCTGGCGCTGCGCTTTGCCTTGTTCGGGCTGATCGGGCCGTTTGCGGCGGTGTTCATGAACTACTACGGCGTACGCCGGGTGATGCTGGTGGCGCTGGCCATCGTCGCCACCGGGCTGGGCCTGTCACTGTTCATGACCCGGTTCTGGCAACTGGTGCTGTGCTGGGGGCTGCTGGTCGGCTTTGGCACCGGGCTGACCGCCATGGTACTGGGCGCCACGGTGGCCACGCGCTGGTTCAGCCAGCGTCGCGGACTGGCGCTGGGCCTGCTGGCGGCCAGCTCGGCCACCGGGCAACTGGTGTTCATGCCCGCCATGGCTGCGCTGACCGAAGCCTACGGCTGGCGCATGGCGCTGTGCTACGTGTGTGCGGCCATTGCCCTGGTGGCGCTGCTGGTCGGGCTATTGATGCGTAATCACCCCGCCGATCTTGATCTGGCGGCCTACGGTGCTGACAAGGCCGAACCGCCTGCGCCGCGCACCCAAGGCATGGCGCAACTGCTGGTGACACCGCTCAAGGTGTTGGTCCAGGTCAGTTCCAGCTGGACGTTCTGGGTGCTGTTGCTGACCTTCTTCATTTGCGGGGCCAGCACCAACGGCCTGATCCAGACCCACTTCGTCAGCCTGTGCGGCGACTACGGCATCGCCCTGACCACCGCCGCCGGCGTGCTGGCGATGATGGGGATCTTCGATTTCATCGGCACGGTGGGCTCCGGCTGGCTGTCGGACCGCTTCGACAATCGCTGGTTGTTATTCTGGTACTACGGCCTGCGCGGTATCGCGCTGATGCTGTTGCCGTTCTCGGACTTCACCCTGTTCGGCCTGTCGATTTTTGCTTTGCTGTACGGCCTGGACTGGATCGCCACTGTGCCGCCGACGGTCAAGCTCACCGCCCAGCGCTTCGGGCCGGAGCGGGCCAACGTGGTGTTCGGCTGGATCTTTGCCGGGCACCAGTTGGGCGCAGCCTTTGCGGCCTATGGCGCCGGCTGGACACGAACGACGTTCGCCACTTACCTGCCGGCGTTTTTCGTGGCCGGGCTGTTGTGCCTGATTGCGGCTTTGCTGGTGCTGTCGATCCAGCCGGCCAAGGTAGCCAGGTCTGAAGCACCGCAGGCCTGAAAAGCGTCTTATGCGTTATTTCGATCGTATCGCCGAGTTCAGACACCAGCAGGCTGGGTAAAAAGTCCGGCCTTTCTCTGTGCTGTTTGAATACAATCGGCATTGCCATGTGCCATCATCCATCACCCTCTACTGTTGACCTGACCCTTTTGTCCGTCCTGACGCCGCCAGCCTGACTGAACGTTGCTGCTGCGCGTGCTTTCCTTCGATATTTTCTGGATCTATCTGTCCATGGACTTGACTGTCGCGCCACGCATTGTCCGTTTTAAATCTTTTGTGGGCGCGTCGGGCACCTGCCTGGTGCTCGGCGGTTGTGCCGGGGGTGGCGCAACGCTGCCGACCCATATTCCGGACGGATACAATACCCACCGCTATCAGACAGATTTCAGCGCTTTTGACTACACGGGTGATTTTAAAAACAGTCTTCCTAACGGACAGGGCACAGGTCGCGATTTCAATGCCAGCGGTCAACTGATTGCCTCATGCAAGGGGCGATTCGCCTCGACCCGCGAAGGGTATGTCAACGGCCAAGGGGAACTCATACGCCCCGATGGCAGTGTTATCTTTCGCGGCGATCTGATCGGTTTCCTGACTATGGGCAATGGCTGCGTGGGAGGGGGCGACGGTACATACACCTCACCCACAGGGTGGACGTTACGCAGTGACAAGTTCAGCACAGTGTCGCCCACCATCGGCGTGACGCTGCTGTCGGGCGCGCATTGCACGCTTGGCGACCCGCAGGGCAACACATGGACAGGGATCTGCAACCTGCCCGCGTATTCCAGGCACGTCAACATCACCTACGACGGTTACAAGTATATGTTGCCGGAGCTTGAGGTTTATCCCACAGCCATTCGTTTCACCGCAGGCGGCATTGTCAATTTCACTCTGGCCAATGGTCCGGGCGTGATGCGAATGGCCAATGGCGAGCAGATCGAGGGTACATTCGATGTAGGACGTCTTGGCGATGGACCGGTCAATGTCACCTCACCCGACGGTAAAGTCTCCGTTGCACAGGCCCGTGACGGCAGGCTGGGCCCACGGCATCTGGCTGCTGCGCAGGTCATGCGTAGTGGCCAGCCATGCGGTTTTACCGGCTGGCGCATGGTCAGTGGGCGCTGCGAACAGAACAGTTGGTCCGGTGAGGTGGATGCCTACGATGCCAGTGGCCAGGAGCGCATTACCGGTATGTTCGACAAAGGCGTACCGAGCGGAATCGTCAGTTGGTCGCGGCTGGATTCAAACCTGACAGTAAAAGGCAGCATGATCGCTCGTGAAGGTGCACTGGGCTTCACTCAGGCCAGTGTCAGCGTTGCCGGCGCACAGGTCTATGACGGTGAGATGAGCGGTTTTGCGCCCAGTGGGAATGGCATCTGCACGGTCAATGGCAGCCGTGAACGCTGCGAATACCTTGCCGGCGAACGGGTTGATGCGCTTTACAAGACTCGCCAGGAGAACGATCGATTGCGCAGTGATATTGCTGCCAACCAACAGCAGCAGGCCCAGCAAAGATCGCAACAGCAAGCGGCCGCTCGGCGTCAACAACAAGACGAAACCGGGTCAGGCAGTGGCGATCTGTTTGGCAAAATGGTGGCGATTGGTATTGGGGCGGGGGCTGTCAGTTCGGTGTCGGGCGTCTCCAGCACGATTCGTAACCAAATGATCACTGGCATGGCGGCCGATATCCTCACCGATGGCAAGGCCAACGGCATCGCCACGGCGCAGCGCAACCTCGGTACACAGGGGGCGGCAGCTACGATCATACCTGCCGCTTCGTCCTTGCAAGGCGCAAGCATGGGTAGCCAGCCGGGTGCCAAGGGCAGTGCTGCCATGGCCAGTCGCAACGAGGCCGATGCCTTGAACGAGAGTCTGAAGAACATGGCGGGTATGGGCAGTGCAAGCGATGCCTCCCAGGCCCGGCGCAGCCAGGAACTGGATGACATCGTACGTAAAGTAGCGGCCGACAGCGGGATGAAAACCAAAGAGTTCAAATATCAGTGCGGGCCGAATGAGCCCATCAAGAGTGTCAGCGTACCTTACAAAACCGAGGCCTGTGCCGCTGCCAAGCAGAACTGGTTCAACGTGTACGCCTGTAATGACGTCGAGAACATGAGCCAGGCCAACCAGCGCTGCCAGCAAGGTTGCGGTAGTCCAAGTTGTGAGGAGGCGCCATGACTGTCCCAGGCTTTGACTGCCGTTGAATAGGGCAGGTGGGCTTGGCTGCGGCCTGATAATCAAATGACTCACCGATTGGGCGTGGCCGATGATGCCATGGTAGCCCAGGGGCCGTATTCGGCGTTGATGTCGTCGAACAGTCTGGCCCTGTCTGCTACAACGTCAGCGCCAGTCCCATCGCCACCGGCAGGATCACGGCTGCCGCCACGGTCTGGGCCGCAATGATATTGGCCATCAGCAAGGCATCGCCGCCCATTTGCCGGGCCATGACATAGGACGATGAGGCGGTCGGCAAGGCTTGGAAGATCACCGCCACCGCAGCAGCCTGACCGCCAAACCCGGCGCTGCGGCACAGCAGGTAGGCCGCCGTCGGCATGACCAAAAACTTGATCACCGACGCACAGGCAATAGGGCGCAGGTGCTGGCGCAGCGAGCCCAGGCCCAGGGCCGCGCCTACGCACAACAGGCCCAGGGGCAGGGCGGCACTGCCCAGGGACGCGAGCATCGGCGACAGCCAGGCCGGCAGGGTCAGGCCGCTGATCCTGGCCAGCACGCCCAGCAGGCACGACACCAGCAACGGGTTGGTGAAGAGCGAGCGCAGCACCGAGCCCAGCGCCTGGTGGGTCGGGGTGCAGCGCGCAAACACCAGCACACACAGGATGTTGACGGTAGGTACGATGATCGCGTTGGCCACCGCCGCCATGGCCACGCCCGAGCTGCCGAACAGCCCGGCGGCGACGGTGACCCCGATAAAATTGTTGAAGCGGATGCCGCCCTGGAACACCGAGGTGAACGCCGCCCCCTGCTCGGCCATGCGCCCCCGAAAGGCATACAGCAGCGCGGCGCTGCCCAGCGTCGAGGCCAGCAGCACCCAGGCCATGTCTTTGATTGGCACCTGCGAGAAGTTGGCCGTAGACAGGCTGTGAAAGAACAAAGACGGCAGCAGGATGTAATAGCCGATGCGTTCGGCGCCGGGCCAGAAGCTGTCGGCCACAAAGGTCCGGGCCTTGATCACCACACCCAGGGCGATCAGCAGGATGATCGGACACAGCGTGGTCAATACCAGCGCAATCATGGACGGACCTTCCCGAGGTAGTCGACGATGCGCCGGCAGCCTTCGACCAGTTGCGCCTTGTCGGTGGCAAATGACAAACGCAGGGCCTCGGTGACGCCAAAGGCCGAGCCCGGCACCACCGCCACGCCGTGCTCGTGCAACAGCGCATCGGCTGCGGCATCGCCATCGCGCACTGTGCCGGTCAGTGTGGGCAGCAGATAAAAGGCACCGTCGGGCTTGTTGACCACCAGCCCCGGCGCTGTCTGCAGAATCGCCAGCGCCGCATCACGGCGGTCGCGGTACACCGCATTGCGTTCCTGCAGGCACTGTTGCGGTCCATTCAGCGCAGCCGCGGCGGCCATCTGGCTCAGGCTCGAGGTCTGGGTGCAGTTCTGCGACTGCACCGCGTTGATACGGTCAATCAAGAATTGGGGACCGGCGCCCCAGCCCACACGCCAGCCGGTCATGGCATAGGCCTTGGACACGCCGTCCACGGTCAGGATGCGCGACTTGAGTGCTGGCATGGCCGTCAGCAACGTACGCACCGGCTGGCCATCAGCAGCGAAGTGGATGTGAGCATAGATGTCATCCGACAGGATCATCACCTGCGGATGCCGGAGCAGCACCTGGCCCAGTGCTTCAAGGTCCTGAGTGCTATAGGTCACGCCGCTCGGGTTGCCGGGTGCATTGATGATCAGCCAGCGCGTGCGCTCGCTGATGGCGGCTTGCAGGTGTGCGGGCTGCAGGCGAAAGCCTTGTTCGAGGCTACAAGGCACGATGACCGGCACCCCGCCACAGGCGCGGACCATGTCGGGGTAGGAGGCCCAATAAGGCGCTGGAATGATGACCTCGTCGCCGGCCTGAATCGAGGCCAGGAAGGCGTTGAAGATGATCTGCTTGGCGCCGCAGCCGACTGCGATCTGGTTGATATCGTAATGCACGCCAGGGTTGCGCTCGAAAGCCTGCACAATGGCCTGGCGCAGTTCCGGGAGGCCGTTGGCCGGCGAATAGCCGAGTTTGCGGTTGTCCAGTGCGGCATGGGCCGCAGCGAGCACATGGGCCGGTGGAGTGAAATCGGGCTCGCCCAGAGTCAGGTCAATGATGGCGTGGCCGGCCGCCTTCAGTTCGGCGGCACGTCTGGCCATGGCCAGGATGGGGGACGGAGCGGGAAGGGTGAGGCTCATCACAAGGACCTTGTCTGGAAGTACCGACACAGTAGCCAACGCCTTGATTGAATAAAAACGGAATGTTTTAACGTAAGGGTTGAGAAAAACTCAAGGGTTGCTCAAGGCTTTGGCCAGTACGCCGGTCAGGTGCTGCCGGCTGCTTTTGTCATGTTCCAGCAGCACCACGCGACGAATCAGTTGCGGCTCGCCAAAAGGCAGCAGGGTCACGCATTCGAGGGTTACAAGATCGTCGTCCGACAGCGGCACCACCGCCACCCCCAGCCCGCGCGAGGCCATGCGTGACAGGGCTTCCTGGCTGTCCAGTTCCATGGCCTCGGTGACGCGGATGCCCATCCGGTTGAGTTCCTGCTCGATGACCCGGCCGGCCCAGGCGCGCTTGTCGAAGCGTAGAAAAGGCTGGGTGCTCAGCAGCCTGACCAGGCTCTGGCCCTGCAAATGAGGAGCGGCCACGGCCCAGAAACGATCATGGTAAAGCGGCGTCACACTCAGGCTTGGTGGAAACGGCCTGACCGGCTCGGTGGTGATGGCCGCGTCCAGTTCGCCATCCTGCACGCGTCTGGCCAGTTCCGATGACATGCCCGACACCACGCTGATGTGCAGCCTGGGGTGGTGGTTCTTGATCCACACCAGGGCCTCGGGCAGACGGCCGGCCAGGGCGGTCTGGATCGCGCCGATGCGGATCCGGCCGCTCAGGCCGGGGCCCGAGTACAGCTGGTGGGCGAGGTCATCGTATTGCGCCAGGATGATTTCAGCCTGCGCCAGTGCCAACCGGCCGGCCTCGGTCAGCGTGACCTGCCGGCGGGTGCGATCGAACAGGCTGACACGCAGCTCATCTTCCAGCGCCTTGATCTGCAGGCTGATGGCCGAGGGGGTCAGGCTCAGGCTGTCGGCGGCCTTGACGAAGTTGCCGTGCCGGGCGATGGCAACTAGAGAGCGGAGCGCTTTGAGTGACACGAGTGGACCTTGCGAGGCGGGCCGCCAGGATTGGCCAGGCCGGGGTTTATTGTGCCGTGTGCCTGTGCGGGTGGCCAGATGCCGGCCACTGTCTGTGCCACAGCCACAGCCACAGCCACAGCCACAGCCACAGCCATCGCCGGCAAGCCGCCTCCCACAGGCGGCGCAGTGCCTGCCGTTCGGTAATAATCTGCAATGAATATTTGACCGAGTGCTCAACAATCCTTAGGGTGTCCGACCGTTTTTCTGCCTGAGATCCTCATGACTGACCGCTCCAAACTGCCGCCGACCGTCTACTTGCTGGGCCTGACGATCTTTTCTCTGGTCACCGCCGAGTTCATGGTCGCCGGCATGATGCCGGCCCTGGCCCAGGCCTTTTCGGTGAGCCTGGCGCAGGTGGGCAACCTGATTGCGTTCTATGCCCTGGGCATGGCGCTGGGTGGCCCGCCGGTCACCGTGTTGCTGCTTTCACGCGGCATCAGTAACCAGCGCGCGCTGGTCGGCCTGCTGGCAGTGTATGTCGTCGCCAGCGTACTGGCGGCGATTGCACCGACGTATACGGTGCTGGCGTTGGCGCGCATCGTCATGGGCGTGTCGAGTGCGGCCTGTATCGGCTTGTGCATGACCCTGTGTGCCGGGCTTGTGGCGGCGCAGGACCGTGGCCGGGCGATCTCGGTGGTGCTGGCCGGGTTGATGCTGTCGCCGGTGGCCGGTGTGCCGATGACCGCCTGGGTCGAGCATCATTACGGCTGGCGCGCCAGTGCCTGGCTGGTGGTAGGGCTGGCGCTGGTGTGCACTGTGCTGGCAGCCACTCGCCTGCCCGCTGGCAAGGCCGGCAGCGAGCCGGCCCTGGCCCGCCAATGGGCGGCCTTGAAGAGCCGCAGCCTGTGGGCGGCCTATGTCACCAGTGGCTTGATCATCGGCGCAACCTTTGCCGCCTTCAGCTATTGCACGCCGATCCTGATCGAAGAAGTGGGCATCGCCCCGGGGAACGTGGCGCCATTGCTGGCGTTGTATGGCGTGGCCAACCTGATGGGCAACATGCTGATCGGCCGGATTGCCGACAGCCACACCTTCATGGCCCTGCGCGTGGGGCTGGCCGTGATGGTGCTGGCGCTGGCCGGATTTGCCTTGTCCGGCGCGCATCACTGGTTGAGCCTGGGTTGTTTCATCGCCCTGGGCCTGACCGGCGTGGCGTTGAACCCGGCGATGGTGGCGCGGGTGATGAAAGCCGCCGAACCCAGTGCTCTGGTGAACACCTTGCACACCTCGGTGATTACCGCGGGGCTGGCGCTGGGCAGTTGGGCCGGTGGCAGTGTCATCGAGGCCGGCTATGGCCTGCGTGCGCCCTTGTGGGTGGGCGCGGGCATGGCGCTGGTGGGGTTGCTCAGCGTGATGCTACCGAGCATTGCAAGCCGCACGGCAGCGGTCGCCACGCCTTCCTGAAGCGCGGCCTTGCACGACCGGCTGCGGTGTCTGTGCGGCTGCCATCGCCGGCAAGCCGCCTCCCACAAGGGGACGTGTCGTGGCGTTCGCGACCAACGATCGCTCCGGGCAGATTTGTGGCGGATGTCGCCGTCTCGTAGGAGCGACCAACGGTCGCGAACAGGCCTCTCCCACAAGGGGCTGCAAGCTGGGCTGATCAGTGTGCGCCGGCGGCCTTGTTCAGGTCGCCGTCGGCCCATTCGGTGTAGATGCAGGCATCGGTCGTGGCCCAGCGCACTTTGACCGTGTCACCGGCGACCATTGGCATGCCGGTGGCCGACAGGGCCTTGACGGTCATGGCCGTGCCGCTGCCGGTGACCACCGCGCAGGTCTGGCTCTCGCCGAGAAACAGCACTTCAGTGACCTTGGCGGTGACTTCGTTCCAGCCTTCGGCCAAGGGTGTGCTGGCGGCCTGGGCAACGCTCAGGGCCTGGGCCTTCTCCGGGCGGACCATCAGCAGTATGTCCTGGTCGGTCTTCAGGCCTGCTGTCAGGCGGATCGACAAGGGCTGGCCCTCGAAGGTCGCCACCGCGTTGCCCTGGGCCTTGAGGCGCAGGAAGTTGGAGTTGCCCAGGAACGAGGCAACGAACGCATTCGGCGGGTTCTGGTACAGGTCATAGCCGCTGCCCAGGCCGACGATCTTGCCGTGGCTGAAAATCGCGATGCGCTGGCTCAGGCGCATGGCTTCTTCCTGGTCGTGGGTCACGTAGACGATGGTGATGCCCAGCCGGCGATGCAGCTGGCGCAGCTCGTCCTGCAGGTCTTCACGCAGTTTCTTGTCCAGCGCGCCGAGCGGTTCGTCCATCAGCAGGATGCGCGGTTCGTAGACCAGGGCACGGGCAATCGCCACCCGCTGTTGCTGGCCGCCGGACAGTTGCGCCGGGCGCCGATGGGCGAAGGCGTCGAGCTGTACCAGCTTGAGCATGGCGTCGACCTTCTTGTCGCGTTCGGCCGCCGACAGCTTGCGAATGTTGAGCGGGAAGGCAATGTTGTCGCGCACGTTCATGTGTGGAAACAGCGAGTAGCGCTGGAACACCATGCCGATGCCGCGCTTGTGCGGCGGCACGTTGACCAGTGACGAGCCGTTGACCAGAATCTCGCCGCTGCTGGGCGTTTCGAAGCCGGCCAGCATCGACAGGGTGGTGCTCTTGCCCGAGCCGCTGGAACCCAGGAAGGTCAGGAACTCGCCGTCCTTGATGTCCAGGTCGATGTTGTCCACCGCAGCGAAGTCGCCGTAGTGCTTGTTCAGGTTGCGCAGGCGCACCAGGGGCTGGCCGGCGGTGGCAGAATCTTTGATCACGGCGCTCATGAGGTACTCCGGGCTTCGTTACGGCGACGCAGGGTCGCGGCGATGAACATGACCAGCACCGACAGGCCGATCAGCAGGGTCGAGGCAACAGCGATGACCGGCGTCAGGTCCTGACGCAGGGTGGTCCACATTTTCACGGGCAGGGTCTGCAGGGTGGGGCTGGCCATCATCACGCTCAGGACCACCTCGTCCCACGAGACCAGGAAGGCGAACAGGGCGCCGGCGATCATGCCCGGCCGAATGCCCGGGAAGGTCACCTTGTAGATCGCCTGCAACCGTGAGGCGCCGCAGATGACCGCGGCATCCTCGATCGACTGGTCGAACAGTTTCAGCGAGTTGATGATCGAGATGATGGTGAACGGCAAGGCGACGATCACATGGCTGACCACGAAGGAAAACAGCGTGCCGGTGTAGCCCAGTTTCAGAAACAGCGCATAGACCGCCACGGCGATGATCACCAGCGGCACGATCATCGGCAGGGTGAACAGCCCGTAGAGCATGTCCCGGCCCGGAAAGCGCCCGCGTACCAGGGCAAAGGCGGTGGGCAGGCCCAGCGCCACGGCAAAGATCGTGGTCAGGATGGCGACCTTGAAGCTCGACATCGCTGCCGACATCCAGTCGGGATTGGAAAAGAACTGCCCGTACCATTTCAACGTCCAGCCCGGTGGCGGAAACATCAGCCACTGCGAGGAGCCGAACGACAACAGCACGATGAACACAATGGGCAACAAGAGGAACAGGGCGATCAATCCGGTGATGCTGTACAGGCCAATCCGTAGCCGCGAGCCCATCGCGTTGGGGGTCAGGAGCATGCTGGCTTACCTCGCGTTACTGGCGCCTACCGGGGATTCCGGCTGGAGCTTCAGGTAGAAATAGAACATCACCAGGGTGATGGCGACCAACAGTGCCGCGGCGGCGCTGGCCAGGCCCCAGTTGAGGAACGACTGCACCTGCTGGACGATGAACTCGGGCAGCATCATGTTCTGCGCGCCGCCCAGCAGGGCCGGGGTCACGTAGTAACCGAGCGACATTACGAACACCATCAACGCGCCGGAAAACAGCCCCGGCCGGCACAGCGGCAGGAACACCCGGAAGAAGTTGGTCCAGGGGCTGGCGCCACAGATGGAACCGGCCTGCAGCACCATCGGGTCGATGGCCTGCATGGTGGCCTGCAACGGCAGGACGATGAACGGGATCATGATGTAGCTCATGCCGATCACCACGCCGGTCAGGTTATGCACCATCTCCAGCGGTTGGTCGATGATGCCCATCGCCATCAGGGCCTTGTTGATGACCCCCGAGGCCTGCAGCAGCACCAGCCATGAATAGGTACGTGCCAACAGGCTGGTCCACATCGACAGCAGCACGATGTTGAGCAACCAGCGGCCCCAGCCGCGTGGCACCAGGGTAATGGCCCAGGCCAGCGGGAAGCCCAGCAGCACGCTGAACAGCGTCACAAGGCCGGCGACCGAGAAGGTGTTGAACAACACCCGCGAGTAGGCCGAGTTGGCGAACAGTTGTTCGTAGTTGCCCAGCCCCGGCACCGGCTCCAGAAAGCCGCGCAGCAGCAGGCCGATTAAGGGGGCGAAGAAAAACAGGCCGAGAAACAGCAAGGCCGGCAGCAGGTTGCGGCTGCCGCGCCAGCGTTGTGCCAGGGAAGGCTTGGGGGTCATGGTCGCTCGCCTGTTCGCTGCCGGGGCGTGAACCGCGCCGGCGGTGCGCGAGGCACCACCGGACACAGAGGATTGGCCGGATGCAGTGGCCGTCATTTTTACTTGACCAGCCATTCGTTCCACCGGGTCGCGATGTCAGGACCGTTCTTGGCCCAGTAGGCGAAGTCCAGCGTGATCTGATCGGAGACGTAGTTGGTCGGCAGGTTTTTCGCCAGGGTCGAATCCAGGCGCGCCACGCTGTCGGTATTGACCGGCGCATAGGCACTGAGGTTGGAGAAGTCGGCCTGGCCTTTGGCGCTGGTGGCTTCGGCAATGAACTTCATCGCCGCGTCCTTGTTTTTTGCGCCTTTGGGCACGACCAGGAAATCGGCCATGACCAGGTTCTGCTTCCAGCTCACGCCTACTGGCGCGCCGTCTTGCTGCAGGGCGTAGACACGACCGTTCCACATCTGGCCCATCGAGGCTTCACCGGAAGCCAGCAGTTGCTGCGACTGCGCACCGCCGCCCCACCAGACGATGTCTTTCTTGATGGTGTCGAGCTTCTTGAAGGCGCGGTCCAGGTCCAGCGGGTAGAGCTTGTCTTTCTCTACGCCGTCGGCCAGCAGAGCCAGTTCCAGCACGCCAGGGCTCGGCCATTTGTACAGGGCACGCTTGCCGGGGTAGGTCTTGGTGTCGAACATGGCCGCCCAGTTTTCCGGGACCTTGGTGCCGACCTTGCCTTCGTTGTAGCCCAGCACGAAGGAGAAGAAGAACGAACCGGCGCCATGATCCGAGACGAAGCGCGGGTCGATCTTGTCGCGCTTGATGGTGTTGAAGTCCAGCGGCTCCAGCAAGCCTTCGGCGGCGGCGCGCAGGGCAAAGTCGGCCTCTACGTCGACCACGTCCCACTGGACGTTGCCGCTTTCGACCATGGCCTTGAGCTTGCCGTAGTCGGTGGGGCCGTCCTGCACGACGGTGATCCCGCTGGATTTCTGGAAGGGGGTGGCCCACGCCTGTTTCTGGGCGTCCTGGGTCGAGCCGCCCCAACTGACGAAGTTGACGCTTTCGGCGGCCATGGCGGCAACACTCGAGAATGCCAACACGCCAGCGACCAGCACTGCAGTTGCACGTTTGTTCAACACCATTTTCACGCCCTCATTTGTTGTGTTTTGAGCGGGCTTGGGTTATTGCCCGCGTATTCGGAGCAGTAGGTCCAAGGGGACCTGTTGAAACTGGGCGACCGGGTCAGGTGCTGTTGTTATTGGGCTGAGCGGTGACGCGTGCCCTGACAGAAAACTTCGGTCTACGGGATGTCATATTATGGTATTCCAAACTTTCTGCAAGCGTTTTGCCTGCATCGAACCTCCTTCATTTGCCGTTTTTTTTCGTGGGGTCTTTACCCGTGAACGCGAGGTTCAACCGGTGAAAGAAATGCTCTCGACCACTTCCAGGTCGTAACCGGTCAAGCCCGCGTATTTCAGCGGTGGGCCGAGGTGGCGCAGCTTGCCGACGCCGAGGTCTTGCAGGATTTGTGCCCCGGTGCCGACCTCGGAATAAATGCGCGACTGCGAGCGGGTGTACTGGCGCGGTGGCTTGGTCAGTTGCGGCACCCGCTCAAGCAGGGCCTGGGACGATTCATGGTTGGCCAGCACCACAACCACGCCATGGCCCTCTTCGGCGACTTTCTGCAGGGCCGCCCACAGCGTCCAGTTGGCGGGACCGGTGTACTCGGCGCCGACCAGGTCGCGCAGCGGGTCGACCACATGCACGCGCACCAGCGTAGGCTCGTCGCGCTTGATATCACCCATGACCATGGCCATGTGCACGCCGCCTTCAATACGGTCTTCGTAGGTGAACAGGCGGAAGGTGCCATGCACGGTAGGCAATTCACGTTCGCCGATGCGCTCGACCGTGTGCTCGGTGCTCAGGCGGTAATGGATCAGGTCGGCGATGGTGCCGATGCGGATGCCATGTCTGGCAGCAAAGGTTTCCAGGTCCGGTCGGCGCGCCATGGTGCCGTCGTCGTTCATCACCTCGACGATCACCGAGGCCGGGCTGAAACCGGCCAGGCGTGCCAGGTCACAACCCGCTTCGGTGTGGCCGGCGCGGGTCAGCACGCCGCCTTCACGGGCGCGCAATGGAAAGATATGACCCGGCTGCACCAGGTCTTCGGCACAGGCACCCGGTGCCACGGCGGCCTGCACCGTGCGTGCACGGTCAGCGGCGCTGATGCCGGTGGTCACGCCGGTGGCGGCTTCGATGGAAATGGTAAAGGCGGTGGCGAACACGCTGCCATTGCTGGGCACCATCTGCTCCAGGCCCAGGCGTTGGCAATGCTCGTCGGTCAGGGTCAGGCAGATCAGCCCGCGAGCTTCACAGGCCATGAAACTGATGGCTTGCGGGGTGCAACGATCGGCGGCCAGCAACAGGTCGCCTTCGTTTTCCCGGTCTTCATCATCGACCAGCAAGACCATCTTGCCCTGGCGATAGTCGTCAATGATGTCTTCAATACGGTCGAATGCCATGGCTCAGGATCTCAGTGTTATGGGATAAATAAACGTGGTATACCATAAGACAGAATATTTCATGAATTCCCTATCAATGAAACAGTGAGATCGTGATGAAAGCCTACTGGATTGCCCACGTCGATGTGACCGACCCTCAGCAGTACAGCGAATATACCCAGCGCGCGCCGCAAGCGTTCAACTTATTTGGTGGCAGATTCATGGCACGCGGCGGTCGCTCCGAAGCCATTGAAGGCCGCGAGACGCCACAACGCACCGTGGTCATCGAGTTCGACTCCTACGAGCAAGCCCTGGCGTGCTACCACTCGCCGCAGTACCAGGAAGCCATGAGCCATCGCCAGGGCGTGGCCAAGGCCGAGATCGTGATTGTAGAAGGGATTTGAGACAAGCCTGTGTCGGGTGGCGCAGTCAGGCCACCCTGCATCGAATCCGCTGGAATTTTGCCGTTTGCCTGTCCTCTATAAGTCGGTGACTGATTACACCATTGCCCTCAGGCGCTGATAGAGGATGACGATGAGCGCGCGTATCACGGCCCGGACGCTGGGCATCGAGTTCACCCACGACCCTGAAAAAGGGCTGTTTCTTTGGCTGCTGGCCAGCTTTCTGATCGGCAAGCGCATCCAGGCCGATATTGCCGTGAACACCTGGCGGGTCATTGTCGAGCGTTATGGCTGCGACACACCCCTCAAGCTTGGTCAGTGCACTCACCGCGAACGTGTAGCGATGCTGCGCGAAGGCCATTACACCCGCTATGACGAGTCCACCGCCGAGCGCCTGCTGGCGCTGGTCAATACCCTCAGGCGCGACTACCACGGTCAGGTGAGTGGCATTCACCTGGCCAGCGCCGACCGCGATGACTTTGAGAAGCGGTTGCTGGCGCTCAAGGGCATCGGTCCCAAGACTGTGGAAATCTTCATGCGCGAGGCGGCGGAGGTACTCTATTGAGCCCGATTCCAGGCATCCGGCTGGGCTGCGCCGGGTGGGCGCTGAACCGCGAGCGACAGGCCGACTTTGCCAGCCAGGGCACCCACTTGCAGCGTTACGCGCGGGTGCTGAACGCGGTCGAGGTCAACAGCTCGTTCTACCGTGCTCATAAGGTCAAGACCTGGGCGCGCTGGGGGGAGGCGGTGGCCAGTGACTTTCGCTTTGCCGTCAAGGTGCCCCAGACCATCACTCATGAGCAGCGCCTGCGCGACTGTGAGGCCTTGCTCGATGCGTTTCTGGGGGAGTGCACAGCGCTGGGCAAGCGGCTGGGTTGCCTATTGATCCAGTTGCCGCCGTCGCTGGCCTATCAGCCCGTGCAGGTCGCGGTCTTTTTCGAAGCGCTGCGCCAGCGCTTTGACGGTCAGGTCGTCATCGAGCCGCGCCATGCCTCGTGGACGGGGGCGCAGGCGCAACTCATTCGCTACCGGGTGGCGCAGGTGGCGGCCGATCCTTCACGGTTCAGCACCGATGCGCAACCCTCAGGTTGGCCGGGCCTGCAGTACTGGCGCCTGCACGGCAGCCCCGACATCTATTACAGCGCCTACGATCACGAGCGATTGCAAGCCTTGGCCACCCGCCTGTTGCAGGCGGCAGCCGAAGGCATCGAAACCTGGTGCATTTTCGATAACACCGCCGCCGGCGCAGCGCTTGAGAACGCCTTGACGCTGCAACGCTTATTGATAAACGCGATACCCGTTGACCCCGAGGTGCCTGGATGAACGCAAACGAACTGCTTGAACGCCTGTTGTACGCCCGAGGACCGGGTGGTGAAGAGACCGAAGTACGTGACCTGTGTGAATCCGAGCTGCGCAAGCACTGTGACGAGACGTGGGTGGATGACGCCGGCAACCTGATCGGGCTGTTGCGCAGCAAGCATGAGGACGCAGGCGCGCAGGCCACGCTGCTGATGGCTCACCTCGATGAGATTGCCATGGCGGTCAAACGCATCGAAGAGGACGGCACGCTGCGGGTCGTCGCTCTTGGCGGCGCCAATCCGGTCAATTTTGGCATGTGCCCGGTGGACATCATGGGTGACCGTCAGGTGCTGCCCGGGGTGCTGTCGTTTGGCAGCATGCACCAGAGCGCCCAGTCGTCGCAGGGGGCGGATGTGACCCAGGGCAACGTGCATTGGGACGATGTGCATGTAGTCACCCGGCGCTCGCCGCAACAACTGGCCGAGGCGGGCGTACGCCCCGGCACACGCGTGGTGCTGAGCCAGCACTGGCGCCAGCCGTTCAGGCTGGTCGATTGCACGGCGGCGCACTTTCTCGATGACCGTGCGCCGGTGGTGGCAGTGCTCCAGGCCGCCGAGCAGCTGGCGCAGCGTCGCGAGCAGTTGCCCGGCCACCTGTACTTTGCCTTTACCAGCCAGGAAGAGGAGACCAACGCGGGTGCGTTGTTTGCCGCGCACCATCTACCCTGCCAAACAGCCATTGCCGTGGAGGTGGGGCCTGTAGCCGCTGAATACGGCACGCAACTCAGCGCTGCTCCGATCGTCGTGGCGGGTGACCAGAAAGGCCATTACACCCGCGCCGTCACCGATCGCCTGATCGAAGCCGCTCGGCAGGCCGGCCATCCTGCCCAGGTTGCCTTGCTGGTGGAGTTTGCCTCCGATGCCAGCGCCATCCTCGGCAGCGGCGCCCTCGGCCGGGCCGGCTGCATTGCCATCCCGACCGAAAACACCCATGGTTTCGAAATCGTGCTGGACGAAGGCATCCAGGCCTGCGCCCGCACGCTGGTGTGCCTGCTGAGCGACAGACCGGATCAATAATCGACCCACACCCCGCCGTCATCGGCCGACTGCACGCAGCGCTCGACCCAACGCACGCCTTCGATCCCGGCCTCGATGTCGGGGTAACGCATGGGCGCCGGCTCACCCCGGTTGGCGGCGTCCATGGCCAGGGCGAAGCGGTAATAGAGGTTGGACCAGGCTTCGAACAACCCTTCGGGATGGCCGGCGCCGATGCGGTCGTCAAGCAGGGCATTGGCATGCAGGTAGCCCATGCCGCGCTCCAGCACTTGCGCCGGCTGCCCCTGCACCTCGAACGACAGCTGGTTAGGGCGCTCGTCCCACCACTGCAGGCTGGCCCGTGAGCCGATGACCCGGATCAACTGGCCATGCATGGAGCCGGCATTCACCGCACTGGACCAGACCGTGCCCATTGCGCCGCCGGCGTACTGCATCAGCGTGTAGGCGTTGTCCTCCAGCGGCGCACGGCTCTTGACGAAGCTCTGGCGGGTGCACAGCAGCCGCTCGATCTTGAGGTCCGGCAGCATGACGTGCGACAGGTACAAAGGGTGCGTGCCGACATCGCCCAGCACATAGCTGGGGCCCGCCACCTTGGGGTCGACCCGCCATTGTGCCGACGCACTCTGGCTGTCCGCCGCCTGGCTATGAAAGCCGTGGGCGAACTGCATGTGCACCATGCGAATCTCGCCCAGATCGCCTTGCGCAATCATTTCCCGCGCCTGCTCGATCAACGGGTGCCCGGCATAGCCGTAGGTCACGCCCACGACCCGCTGATGCCGGGTGGCCAGTTCGCGCAGTGCTTCAGCCTCGGCGACGGTAAAGCACAGGGGTTTTTCGCAGACCACATGCAGCCCGGCCAGCAAGGCGGCACGGGTGATCTCGAAATGCGTGCCGTTGGGGGTGGCCACCGACACCGCCTCGATGCCGTCGGGCCTTTGTGCTTCGGCCTCGAACAGGCGGCGGTAGTCCGGGTAGCAGCGCTCGGGGTCGACGCCCAGTTGCACACCGAAATCGCGGCCGCGTTGCGGGTCGATGTCGAAGGCACCGGCCACCAGCGCAAAGGACTGGTCGCGCAGGGCGGCCGAGCGATGGATGTAGCCGATCTGGCTGTTCTGCCCGCCGCCGACCATGGCCCAGCGCAGCGGCCGGGCAATACGTTTGCTGCCATTGATCATCAAAGTATTCCTTGTGCGAAAGGGTCAGAAACCGGCTTCGGCCAGCCACTGGCGGCTGGCCGAGATGTCATGCAGGACGCGGGTGGCATTGCGCGGGTCGCGTTCCTGCTCGACGGTGATGCAGCCGGCGTAGCCCAGCGCGTCGAGCAGTTCGCGCAGCGCGGGGTAATCAATGCAACCCTGGCCGATCGGGCACATGACACCTTTGGCGCAAGCCTCGAAAAAGCGAATGCGCTCGCCCAGCACCTGCTCGAACACCGCCAGGTCGATGTCCTTGAAGTGGATGTAGTCCAGGCGATCGGCGTAGTGGCGCAGGGTCGCCACCGGATCCATGCCGGCGTAGTACAGATGCCCGGTGTCCAGGCACAGGCCGGCGATGTCGGCGGGAATGTCCTGCACCAGTTGCGCCAGTTCATCGGCGAACTCGATGTGTCCGCCGGCGTGGGGGTGCACCACGGTGCGCACGCCGTATTCGCGCCAGGACAGTTCGGCGATGGCGCGGATGTGGCTGATCATGGTCTGCCAGTCGTGTGGCGCCAGACGCTTGGCCTGGGCCGAGTGGCCGGCGGCGTAATCGCGGGCTTCATGGCCCCAGTCGATCACCACCAGGTAAGGCGTGGCATAGCGCTGGCCGGGCTCGACCGCCCGCTGTGGCAACTGCTTGAGCAGGGCACAGATGTCATGGGTCTGTTGCAGCAGGCTGGCCAGATTGGCCGGCGCCACCAGGTTATCGAAAATGGTCCCGGCCACCACATGCAAGCCATTCGCCTGCAATACAGTACCGACCTGTGCGGCGTCCAGCGGCAGGTAGCCATAAGGCCCCAGCTCAATGCCGCGATAGCCCGCCTGGGCCGCTTCGTCGAGCACCTGTTGCCAAGGTGGCAGGTGTGGATTCTTGGGGTCGTCGACGCCCCAGCAGCAGGGTGCGGTGCAGATGTGCAGCGTCATGAGAGGCTCCTTGATTGTTATTGTCGAGCGGTGTTCGTGGCACATGACAATCCTGCGACAGGGGCAGCAGGGTTGCTATAGTTGCCCGGCATTACCTGTCATAACCTGTCAAACAGCCGTCAAGAGATATCATTTCATGTCAGAGCCGCCTTTATCGGCCCGTCGTGCCACGCTGGAAGATGTCGCCAGGGCGGCCGGGGTCAGCGTGTCCACGGTCGACCGGGTCATGAGCCTGCGCGCCAATGTCCGCGCCGACACCGCCCAGCGCATTGCCGAGGCGGCTGCGCAACTGGGCTTTTACGGGCGTAATGTGATCGAGCAGCGCCTGTTGCAGCACCGGCCGGTGGTGCGCATCGGCCTGTTGCTGCAAAAGCGTGGGGTGGCGTTCTATCAGGGGCTGGCCAAGGCGCTGACCGATGCCGCTGCCGCCAGCGTGCGCGCCCAGGTGCGGGTGATGGTCGGCTACATTGACGATCTGGACCCGGCCGCCACGGCCGAGCGCATTCTGGCCCTGCAACATGAAATCGATGCCTTGGGCGTGGTCGCCGCCGACCACCCGGCTGTGGCGGCAGCGGTGGCACACCTGCGCGCCGCCGGCCTGCCGGTGATTGCCATGGTTTCGCAATTGAGCGCGGCGGCGGGCGCCGGGTATGTGGGGGTCGATAACCGGCGCATGGGTCGCACAGCCGCCTGGTTCATTACCCGTCTGGCCCGGCAGCCCGGCGCCGTGGCGGTGATGGTTGGCACCCAGCGTTTTCAATGCCAGGAGTTGTGCGAGTTGAGTTTTCGCTCGTGCATGGCTGAGCGAGGTCCCGACTGGGAACTGCTGGCCACGCGCCTGACCCTGGAAGACGCGGCCTTTGCCTATGCCGGCACGCTGGATTTACTGACCAGTGAGCCTGGGCTGGCCGGGCTGTACGTGGGCGGCGGCGGCATCGAGGGGGTGATCAAGGCCTTGCGCGAGTGCAAGGTCCGGAAGGCTGTACGGCCGGTGGTGGTTTGTCACGACCTGACCCCGCTTACCCGGGCGGCCCTGCGTGAAGGCGTGGTCGACGCCGTGCTGTCGCACCCGATCGAAGCGCTGGCACAGGCGACCATCAACCGTCTGGTGCAGGCCGCGATCAAGGTGCCTGATGAATCGGACAACTGCCTGCTGCCGATCCAGATCGACGTGCCGGAAAGTGCCTGAGATAGGGGTCGGCAGCAATTATCGTAGGAGCGACGGTGTCGCGAACGCAGGGTTCAGCCATCGACGATGTTGGATGTGCCAGTTCTTTCGCGACCGCTGGTCGCTCCTACGGGATTTGTGTCGTGCGCTGAGCAGGGTTTGACACGCAATTATCGTAGGAGCGACCAACGGTCGCGAATGCAGGCTGATATAAAACCTGTGGGCGTGAGCCTCATGTACATGCAGACACCCTCCATTTGCAGGTATGTTGCCATGACCGTGCCATGCCATAAGGAAATTCCATGAGTCTGTCTTTGCTGAGCCGCTACGCCTTTTTCGTCGGTTGTGTGCTGTTCACGATAGCCACGTTGCCGTTCGTGCTGCATCACGAGTGGCTCTGGCCCTTCACCCTGGTCGTGGGCACCTTGAGCCTGCTGGGGGTGTTCGATCTGTTGCAGTCGCGTCATGCGGTGCGCCGCAACTACCCGATCCTGGGCAATATCCGCTACCTGATCGAAGGCATTCGCCCGGAGATTCGCCAGTACCTGCTGGAAGCCGATTCCGAAGCGACGCCGTTTTCCCGCGCCCAGCGCGCGCTGGTGTACTCGCGGGCCAAGAGCGAAGCCTCGGACAAGCCGTTCGGCACCTTGATGAATGTCTATGAGACCGGCTACGAATTCATCAGCCATTCCATGCGCCCGGCGCCCTTGAACGACCCTGAACACTTCAGGGTCGACATCGGCGGACCGCAGTGCACCCAGCCGTACTCGGCGTCGGTGTTCAATATCTCGGCGATGAGCTTCGGCTCGCTCAGTGCCAATGCCATCCGGGCGCTGAACAAGGGCGCGAAAATGGGGCATTTTGCCCATGACACCGGGGAGGGCAGCATCAGCCCTTATCACCGCGAACACGGTGGCGACCTGACCTGGGAGCTGGGCAGCGGCTATTTTGGTTGTCGCACCGCCGATGGGCATTTCGACCCTGAAAAGTTCGCCCTGCAGGCCAGTGATCCGCAAGTGAAAATGATCGAGATCAAGCTGAGCCAGGGCGCCAAGCCCGGCCACGGCGGCATCCTGCCCAAGCACAAGGTCACCCAGGAAATCGCCAGCACCCGTGGCGTGCCGATGGGGGAAGACTGCATCTCGCCGTCGTGCCACAGCGCTTTCAATACCCCGCTGCAACTGATGCAGTTCGTGGCCCGCCTGCGTGAACTGTCCGGCGGCAAACCGGTGGGCTTCAAGCTGTGCCTGGGTCATCCATGGGAGTTCATGGGCATCGCCAAGGCAATGCTGGAGACGGGCATCCTGCCAGACTTTATCGTCATCGACGGTGCCGAAGGCGGGACAGGGGCGGCGCCGGTGGAGTTCACCGACCACCTGGGCGTGCCGATGCGCGAAGGCTTGCTGTTCGTGCATAACACCCTGGTGGGCATCAACCTGCGCGACAAGATCAAGCTGGGCGCCAGTGGCAAGGTGATCAGCGCCTTCGATATCGCCAGCCTGCTGGCCATTGGCGCCGACTGGGCCAACGCCGCGCGCGGCTTCATGTTTGCGATCGGCTGCATTCAGTCGCAGTCGTGCCACACCAACAAGTGCCCCACCGGCGTGGCCACGCAAGACCCGTTGCGCCAGCGCGCCCTGGTGGTCGAAGACAAGGCCACGCGGGTCTACAACTTTCATCGCAGTACCTTGAAAGCCCTGGCCGAGATGCTCGCCGCCGCCGGCCTGACCCACCCCTCGCAACTGACGGCACGCCACCTGGTGCGGCGCATGTCGGCCACCGAGGTCAAGCTGTTCTCACAGATGCATGTGTTTCTCAAGCCCGGCGAGTTGCTGGCCGATCAGGTCCGGGGCGAGTTCTACGAGCGCATGTGGCGGGCTGCCCGCGCCGACAGCTTCGATCCGATGCCGGGGGATGAGGCGGCGTAATCGGTAAGCAGCCTCTCAAGCACAAATTGACTGACTGATTTTATCGACGATTAAACTCATGACAAACAATGGCCTGCGCAGGTTTCGCTGGCGGGGATCAGTTGGTAGCCGTTGTGCACTGCGCCCACACCTGGCGGATCCAGTCCTTGAGTTGCAAGGACTCATCCCAGCGGTCGGTCAGTTCCAGGCCGTCGGCATCGGTGATGGCATAGGGTGGCGGGCCCAGTTCGCAGGTGAACGACAGGCTGGTGCCGGCGCTGGCCGGCCTGGCCAGCCAGTCCTGGATACCGTGCTGCCACAAGTCGAGAAACATCTCGACGTAGAGTCGGTGCTGCGCAAACTGCAGCCCGACCTGCACCTGTTCGCAGCTGGCCACCCGACCATGAAAGCCCCAGCTGCGGGCCAGGATCGCGTGCAGTTGCTGCTGGTCGTCGGCCGCCAGTGGCACCGGAATCTCGCGCCCGGCCACATAGTGCGACAGGTCGGCCAGCAGCTTGAGGTCGGGCAGTTCGCGCAGCAGGTCGAGGGTGAAGGGCAGGTCGTTGGTGATCCGGTAGCGGTGGGTTTCCAGCAACACCGGAAAGTCCACCTGCTCGGCCAGGCGCAACCAGCTTTCAACCAGGCTCACCGCCTCGCCCAGCGTGTGCGCACGCACATCGGCCTGCAGGGTCAGGTGATGGCAACCGTGCGGGGCAATGACGTCCAGCGCCCGGGCCAGGTCGTCACGTGTGCGCGGAAACAGCTGTCCTTCAATCTGCAGGCCCAGCGCCTTGGCGGCCGCTGACAGGCGCTGGACAGGGGCGGGCATCCAGAAGTGATCGGTAAAGCCATCGAAGCCGGCGGCAGCAATGCGCTCCAGTTGTGCCTCGACCGGCAGTGCGTTCTGGCCACGATGATCCTGCATGGCCCACAAGGATTGGAATACCAGAAATTCACGCATGGGCTGTCCTGAGCAGGTGTTTGAGGGCGACGCCTGGGTCGGCCAGTGCCTCAGGGTCCAGCGGCACGCGGGCGCTGATCAGCCGTTCGCAGAGCTTGATGTCCTTGGCAAGGGTGTTGCCGGGTGCCCAGCCGCTGGCGCCTTGCAGGCATTGATCGGCATCCAGGTAGAACTGTAGAAAACCGCCAGCGGGCAGGTCGCGCTGGGCCGAGGGTATGCCGGCGTGCGGGCTGCCGACGCTTTGCAGGCTCCAGTCGTACTGATCGGACCAGAAGTACGGCACGCCCCGGAACGGCTGGTTGGCCCCCAGCATGTTCAGCGCCGCATGGCGACCCTGTTCCTCGGCGTTGCGCCAGGTTTCCTGGCGCTGAAAGTCGCCCGCCGGGTGCAGGCGAAACTCGCAGGCATCCCCGGCCACGAACATGTCCGGGGCACTGGCGCGCAGGCATTCATCGACACGGATGCCCTGGCCCACGTCCAGGCCGGCCTCGCGTGCCAGTTCCACCGCCGGCTGGATGCCGATGCCCACCACCAGCACATCGCAGGGCAGCCATGTGCCGTCGGCCAGTTGCACCCGTTCGACCTGCTGTTGGCCCGAAACGTCCTGCAAACCGGTATCAAGATGCACCTCGACGCCATGCTCACGGTGCAGATACAGCAGCGCTGCGGACAGCCTGGGTGACACCACGCGCCCGGCCAGCCGTGGACCGGCTTCGAGCAGGGTCACCGTGCACCCGGCCTGACGGGCGCTGGCGGCCACCTCCAGACCGATAAAACCGCCGCCGACGATGACCACGCGGGCGCCCGGGAGCAATTGCTCGCGCAGGCGCTCGGCATCCTCATGGGTGCGCAGGTAGAGCACGTTGGCAAAATGTGCCGGCACTTGCGCCAGGCGTCGCACCTGGCCGCCGGTGGCCAGCAGCAAGCGCTGGTAGTCGAGTACCCGGCCATCGGCCAGGTGCAGGCGATGCTGCGCCGGCGCCAGGCGCACCACACGCTGGCCGCTCAGGTGCTGGATACCCAGTTCGGTCAATTGCGCCGCCTGGCACAAGCTGAAATCCCCAAGCGTCACCTGGCCTTGCAGCAGGCCCTTGGACAATGGCGGGCGTTCATAGGGCAGGTGGGGTTCATCGCCAATCAGTATCAGCGGGCCGGTATAGCCTTCGGCGCGCAGGGTCAGCGCCGCCCGGCCACCGGCATGCCCGGCGCCGATGATGATCATGGGTGCAGTGTCAGAGATCATGGCAGTACTCTCGGATAGAGGGTTGTGCAGCAGCGGATGCTTTTACGCTTCTGTGGCCAGTTGCACGCGGCCTGCCTCGATGCGCACCGGGTAAGTCTTGAGGTTGACGCACACCGGCGCGCCCAGGGCCTTGCCGGTGCGGTAGTCGAAACGCCCGTTGTGCTTGGGGCATTCAATGACATGGTCCATCACCAGGCCGTCGGCCAGATGGATCGCCTCATGGCTGCACAGGCCGTCGGTGGCAAAGAACGCACTGTCGGCCGAGCGGTAGATGGCGTAGGTGCGCTGGGCGTGGTCGAAGCGCAGCACGTCTTCTTCATCGATGTCGTCCACGGCGCACACATCTATCCAGTCTGTTGCAGGGCAAAGGTCAATCAAGCGGGCATTCATCAGCTCGGTCATGGCGAGGGCTCTTGTTGTTGGAATCAAGGGACAGGCATCAGGCCTGGGCCACAGGCTGGCCGGCGTCGTCAGGCATGCAGGTACCGACCGGTGGTGGACGCCGCACGAAGTACGCCGGATCCTTGCGCTGTTTCCACAGCGTCGGCAGGATTTCCCGGTACGCCTGCAGCAGGCTGGGGTAAGGGGGCGGGCAGTCGTGTTTGATTGCTTCGTGCAGTTGCGGCAAGGCGTGGTAAGGCACCATGGGGAACATGTGGTGTTCCAGGTGGTAGTTCATGTTCAGGTACAAGAAGCGCAGCACAGGATTCATGCGGATGGTGCGGCAGTTGCTGCGATGATCGAGGGTGTCCTCGGCCAGCCCGACGTGCTGCGATACGCCGAACAGGTACGACAGCCATGCCCCATAGAGGGTCGGCAGGCCGATGAACATCAGTGGCAGCCAGGTGCCCAGGTACAGGGCCAGTGCCGTGGTGGCCGCCAGAATCGCCAGCCAGATCCGGGCGGTGAAATACACCTTGGGCAGCTCCGAAGCCGGAATGAAGTCCAGTTCCTGCGCTGTGGCCCGGCCGGCGGCATGGCGCAGCAGCGAGCGCAGGGTGCCGAGGGTCTGCGGGATGCCGATCAGGCTCAGGAGCATCTTGCCCAGGCGAGGTGGGCGTGGCTCGACGATTTCCGGATCGCGACCGACGACAATGGTGTCGGTATGATGCCGGGCATGGCTCCAGCGCCAGACATGGGGCTCGAACAGGGTCATGAAGCTGGCCACCTGATAGACCGCATCGTTCATCCAGCGGGTCTTGAACGCCGTGCCATGCCCGGTCTCGTGCCAGCGCGCATTGGAGGCGGTGCCGTACAGCAGGCCGTAGACAAAAAAGAACGGCACGCAGGCCCAGGTGCCCCAGAACCAGTAGCCGCCAAAGGCAGACAGCACCAGTGCCACCAGCCAGATGGCGGTGTCGCGCAGCGCCGGACCGTCGCTGCGTTGCATCAACTCCTTGAGGCGCTTGCGCGGGATGGGGGTCTGGTGCCAGGTGGCCGAGACCAGGCCCTTCTCGGCAGCCAGTGCCGCTTCAGGGCCGGTGAGGTCGTAATTGCGTGAAAGGGCTTCAGGCATTGTTCTTGTTCTCCGCAAACGATGGACACGCGATCAAGGGCGTCGCTTTACTGGAGAAAAGAGTAGGGCGCAGGTAGAAGGGGCTCAATGGCTTGAAGGGATTCTCTATCAAGCTATCATCGCTGCACCAAGGGCCATGATGGTTTTCTATCATCTGCTCAATAAGCCTGATGCCGATCAGTCAAGCCTTGATGCAGGCCTGTGGGAGGCAGCTTGCTGGCGATGTGCGTGGGACAGGCACCGCAGGTGTAGTGGTCTTGCGGGCCTCATCGCCGGCAAGCCGCCTCCCACAGGATTGATGTCGCCCAGAATCTCGTGCCTGACACCGGACTGTGGGAGGCGGCTTGCCGGCGATGGCTATGGGACAGGTGCAGCAGATGTATGGGCCTTACTGGCCTCATCGCCTGCCGCCTCCCACAGGGTTGATGTCGTCCGGGAATTCGTGCCTGGCATCAGACCGTGGGAGGCAGCTCTGCTGGCGAATGCGGCGGTACAGGCGCAACAGAGGCGCCTGTTCTCAGTAAGCCTTATAAACCCAAGAACAAGGGGTCGTCAGAACCGTGGACAAGAAAAGCAAACGCCCGACCATTGCCACAGTGGCCGCTCACGCGGGCCTGAGCGTCGCCACCGTTGACCGGGTACTCAATGCACGGGCGCCGGTGAGCGAACACACCGCCGAGCAGGTATTCCAGGCCGCCGAGGCCGTGGGCTATTTTGCCGCGCGCCTGATTGGGCAGCGCATTCGCGAGCGTCGCCCGCATTATCGCTTCGGCATCCTGCTGCTGGGCACGGCGCAGGCCTTCTACGCCAACCTGGCGGCGGCCATCACCGACGCGGCCCGTGAACAAGGCCAGGCCAGCCTGATCTGCCACTTCGATTACATCCACGACCGCACCCCGGCGGTGATCGCCGCGCAGATCGAACAGTTGGCCGTGCAGTACGACGGCGTGGCGGTAGTGACGTTTGCCCATCCGTTGATCAACCAGGCCATCGTTCAGGTGCGCGCCGCCGGCGTGCCGGTGGTGACCCTGCTCTCGGACATTCACCAGGAGCCTGAGGGACCCTATGTCGGGCTCGACAACCATGAAGTCGGCCGCACCATGGGCTGGCTGGTGCGGCACACCTGTGGCCATGCCCATGGCAGCGTCGGGGTGCTGCTGGGCGGGCATCGCTTTCTCGGGCATCAGGCCCGTATCGATGGGTTGCGCGACGACCTGGCCGCGTACGCCCCCGGGTTGCGCCTGCTTGAGGCCGTGATGAACATGGACAACAGCGACATCACCGAAGAGGCCACCCTGGAGCTGCTGGCACGGCACGATGACCTGCGCGGGCTGTGCGTGGTCGGCGGCGGTGGCGACGGCATCATCAGGGCCCTGGCGCAACTGCCACCGCAACCCGGACTGTGCAGCATCGTACTGGAGTCGACGCCGCTGTCACGCCAGGCGCTGGCCGACGGGCTGGTGCGGGTGGTGATCGATTCGCAACCGGCCTTGCTGGCCCGGGCCTTGATCAAGGTGCTGGTGCAGCTTCAGGACACCGGCGTGTTTTGCCCGGACGCGCACTGCATCCGGGTGCCGCTGCAGATCGTCACGGCGCAAAACGCACGCTGACCATTCGTCAGGGTTGCACGAAATTGCGTTGAACAATGCGCCTGCGCACGAGGCCACAAAGAGGTCACGTCCTTACTACTCAGGAGAAATTCGATGACTGATTATCCTCGTCCGCCTTTCCCCAAGCAGAGCCAGCCGGTGCCTGGCAAGCAAGGCAAGATGGACCCGTACCCGGACTGCGGCGAAGAAAGCTACACCGGCTCCGGCCGCTTGCAGAACAAGATCGCGCTGATCACCGGCGCTGACAGCGGCATCGGTCGCGCCGTGGCCATTGCCTTTGCCCGCGAAGGCGCCGATGTGGCGATTGCCTACCTTGATGAGCATGAAGACGCTGAAGAAACCGCACGCTGGGTCAAGCAGGCCGGCCGCCAGTGCTTGCTGCTGCCCGGCGACCTGGCCAGCAAGGCCGTGTGCCAGGAAACCGTGCAGAAGACCGTCGATGAGTTCGGCCGCATCGATGTGCTGGTCAACAACGCCGCGTTCCAGATGACTCACGAGCGCTTCGAAGACATCCCTGATGAAGAATGGGTGCGCACCTTCGATATCAATATCACCGCGATCTTCCGCATCTGCCAGGCCGCCGTGCCGCACATGCCCAAGGGCGGGTCGATCATCAACACCAGTTCGGTCAACTCGGACATGCCCAAGCCGACCCTGCTGCCGTACGCCACCACCAAGGGCGCGATTGCCAACTTTACCGGCGGGCTGGCGCAGTTGCTGGGCGAGCGGGGCATTCGCGTCAACAGCGTCGCGCCTGGTCCGATCTGGACACCGTTGATCGTGGCCACCATGCCCGAGGATGAAGTGTCCCAGTTCGGCAGCAACACCCCGCTGGGCCGTCCCGGCCAGCCGGTGGAAGTGGCACCGCTGTATGTGTTGCTGGCCAGTGACGAAGGCAGCTACCTGTCGGGCGAGCGCTTCGGCGTCACCGGGGGCAAGCCGATTCTTTAGTCGGGGTTGTGCACTGATCTGCTTGACGAGGGCCACTCAATAGTGGCCCTCTGTTTTACTGTCTGACTGCCACTGGAGATTTGCGATGTACCCTGACGTACAGCTTTATATCAACGGTCAATGGCGCGCCGCCCACGATGGTCGCACCCAGCCGGTCCTGGATCCGGGCACCGGCCAGATCATCGGTCAGGTGGCCCATGCCGACATCAGTGACCTGGATGACGCGCTGGCAGCCGCCGAGCATGGCTTTGCGACCTGGCGAGCGGTGTCGGCCTTCGAGCGCTACAAGATCATGCGCAAGGCGGCGGTGCTGGTGCGCGAGCGCGCCGATTCGATTGCCCGCATCATGACTCAGGAGCAGGGCAAGCCGGTGGCCGAGGCTCGCGCCGAGGCGCTGTCGGCCGCCGACATCATCGACTGGCTGGCCGAGGAAGCCCGGCGCAGCTATGGACGCCTGGTGCCGTCGCGTGGCGCCAATATTGAACAGAAGGTGATCAAGGAACCGGTGGGCCCGGTGGCGGCGTTCACGCCCTGGAACTTCCCCATCAACCAGGTGGTGCGCAAGCTGTCCTCGGCGCTGGCCGCCGGCTGCTCGATCATCATCAAGGCCCCGGAAGAAACCCCGGCGTCCCCGGCCGAACTGATCCGGGCCTTTCATGATGCCGGCGTACCAGCAGGTGTGATCGGCCTGGTGTATGGCGATCCGGCGCAGATTTCCGGTTACCTGATCCCGCACCCGGTGATTCGCAAGGTCACGTTCACCGGCTCCACCCCGGTCGGCAAGCAATTGGCAGCGCTGGCCGGCCAGCACATGAAGCGTGCCACCATGGAGCTGGGCGGCCATGCGCCGGCCCTGGTGTTCGAAGATGCCGACCTGAACCTGGCGGCGCGCACCCTGGCCACCGCCAAGTTCCGCAACGCCGGGCAGGTGTGTGTCTCGCCTACGCGCATTCTGGTGCAGCGTTCGGTGTTGCAGGCCTTTACCGAGCAGTTCGTCGGGCTGACCCGCGAAATCAAGGTGGGGCATGGCCTGGAGGCCGACACCCAGATGGGGCCGCTGGCCAACGAACGCCGTGTGCCGGCCTTGCGTGACCTGGTCGAAGACGCCGTCAGTGCGGGTGCCAAGGTCGAGACCGGGGGCAACGCGGTCGCGGGCGAGGGCTGGTTCTTCGAGCCGACCGTGCTGAGCGGCCTGACGCCGGCCATGCGCATCATGAATGACGAGCCCTTTGGCCCGGTGGCCTTGCTGGTGCCGTTCGATACGCTGGAAGAGGCGATTGCCGAATCCAACCGCGTGCCGTTCGGGCTGGCGTCCTATGCCTTCACCACCTCGATGAAGACAGCCCAGGCCCTGAGCCATGGCATCGAAGCGGGTATGCTGTCGATCAACCACCAGGGCATCGGCCTGCCGGAAATACCGTTTGGCGGCATCAAGGACTCGGGCTATGGCTCCGAAGGCGGTATCGAAGCCATCGAGGCGTACCTCAATACCAAGCTGGTGACGCAGTTCAATTGATCGGCCTCATCATGCCGGTCAAGGCTGACGCGGTTTATTGGGGGAGGGGGCTCTGCTTCGGGCGGTGATCCGATGATGAGGCCAGCAAGGCCCATACGCCTGCTGCGCCTGTCCCATTGCCATCGCCGGCAAGCCGCCTCCCACAGTCTGGTGCCAGGTCTGAAACTCAGGGTCACATCAACTGAGTGTCAGACGCAAAAGGTGAAAACTGGCTTAACTGATCGGCATCACGTCGCAGGAGCGGCTTAAGCCGCGAAGAAGGCTGCACATTCGTGCCCTTTTCGCAGTTAAAGCGGCTCCTGCAAGGTGAGATTGCGGCGGATCGCCAGGCTGCGTCTGCGGCTATTCCTTGGCCTGTTGCAGGCCGTTCTGGCGCAGGGCCAGGTTCTTGTCCTTCTTGTATTGCAGGGCCACTTCCGGCACCGGGCCACTCTGGCCGGTTTCCAGCCATTTGCGCAGGCGGCTGGCGTCGGCAAAGTGGGTCTGCTTGCCGAAGGCATCGAGAATCACCACCGACACCGGGCGCTTGGCCATATTGGTCAGCAGCACCAGGCAATGCCCGGCCTGGTTGGTGAAGCCGGTCTTGGTCAGGCGAATATCCCAGTTTTCACGGTGCACCAGATGGTCGGTGTTGCGAAAGCCCAGGGTGTAAGTGGGCTTGGTAAAGCGCACGGTCTTTTCTTCGGTGGCGCTCAGTTCGCTGAGCAGCGGGTATTTGCGCGCTTCAAGCAGAAGTTTGGTGAGGTCGCGTGCGGTCGAGACGTTGTAGACCGACAGGCCGGTAGGCTCGACATAGGCGGTGTGCTTCATGCCCAGTGCACGCGCCTTGGCATTCATCGCCAGGATGAACGCCGGATAACCACCTGGATAGCTGTGGGCCAGGCTGGCGGCGGCGCGGTTCTCCGACGACATCAGGGTAATCAGCAGCATGTCGCGGCGACTGAGCTGGCTGCCGAGCTTGACCCGGGAAAACACGCCTTTCATTTCGGCCGTGTGGGAAATATCCACCGGTATGACTTCGTCCATCGATTGCCTGGCATCGATGACCACCATGGCGGTCATCAACTTGGTGACCGAGGCAATGGGCACAATCACATCCGGATTGTTGGAATAGAGCACTTTATTGCTTTGCAGGTCGACGACCA
Source organism: Pseudomonas ovata (assembly GCF_003131185.1). Lineage (GTDB taxonomy): Bacteria > Pseudomonadota > Gammaproteobacteria > Pseudomonadales > Pseudomonadaceae > Aquipseudomonas > Aquipseudomonas ovata. The sequence continues at coordinate 89,714 of NZ_QFFU01000002.1, forward strand.
TGGTACTGCCGGAGGCCAGGTGAAGATTGGCCGGGTCGCGTGCCAGGACGGCCGATTCATTGGCCAGGACCGGGTTGCCAAGCAGCGGGCCGGTGAGTGCAAGAAAAAGGCCCAGAAGCGTATGACGAATATTCAAGTAAGCTCACTCGATGAATGTGCGCAGGTGCACGGAAACAGAAAATAAAGTGGGCATTTTAGGAGGCGGTCTTACCGGCGTCGATGGGGGCGCACGGGCATTTCGTCCTTTAATTGAACAATAATGGCCTTATTCAGACACGGTTAAGTGGGCAGGCTGTTTTAACGCGCTGTTTTTCGATAGTCGTGGTATCGAATGCCGACAGCGATTAGCATCCCAGCCCTATTGAACATCACTGTTGCAAGGAGTCAGGTAATGCCCAAGGGGTTGATCGGCAAGGATTATGCGGTGCTGGTAATCGTGACACTGGCCATTGTTGTCCTGATGCTGGGTGCGGGCTTTTTCATCAAGCCTGTGGACTGGGCCGGTTGGGTGCAGGCGATGGCCGTGACCGTGGGGCTGTTGCTGGCGGTGGCGGTACCGGCGATCCAGCGTCAGCAGGAAGCCCGTGAAGCCGCACGACTGCAGCGCATCCGTGATGTCGGTTATGCCCGGCGCATTCAGTACCTGTGCGGTGAACTGAGCGAAATGCACGGGCGCATCAGCCTGAACCTGCCGCACTTGCGTGCCAATGACCGGCACCGCTTGAAGTTCACCTTGCAGGATTACCTGCACCGGGTATTCGAGTCGCACAAGGAGGACTTGAACGATGACCGGATCGTGGTCGCCCATGAGTTGCGTCAGGTGGCCAATAATCTGATCGAGGAACTCGACAGCGGCCGCACCGACCGCACCGAGTACATGGCACTGGAGCGGCGCCTGCAGAAACTGACCCAGCGCTGCCAGTTGATCGTGGTGATTGCCGAACGTTCCTGATGGCTCAACTGTTGAGCCTGGGTGCCTCGAGTTGTTCGGAAATGGCCTGTGCCTGAGGGCGTGAAGTGAATGGCCCGCCAATCGGCTCGCCGTCGCGTATCAGGTACCAGCAGGCCAGCAGGCCTTGCGCTCTGAGCGCGCCGGGTACGGCACTGCCAACCACAGACATGATGTGTACTTCGTTCATGATGGCCTCCATCGATTCATGCTGGCCACTCTACTGAACACTGATGGCACCGAGAAATCAACCTTTTCGATAGTGGTCATTGATGGAGGCAGGGGTTTTGGCACCAGACTGTGCGTTGGTGCAAAAAATGGCCCCGCCGGTCGCGGCCAGGCCAAAAAAACCCCGCCGCACGGGCAGGATCTTTTTGTTTACCAGCGGCGCGGATGGCCGTAGTACACCGGTTGTGGCGGTGGGCCATAGCGATGGTAGTAGCCAGGCGGCGGGCCGGGGTAGCGCTCGACCACTTCATAGGCCGGGCGGTAGTAGACCGGCGGTGGCGGCGGGGCGTAATACACGGTGCGCGGTTCCTGCACATAGACAGGCTGGCGCTCGATGTACACAGGCTCGCGCTCGACATACACCGTGCGGTCGCGGTCACGACCCGAAGACACGGCCGCTCCGACGACGGCGGCGCCCACGATGGCGCCTACGATCGCCGGGCCTCCCCAATTACGACCACCGGCACTGGCCTGGCCTGCCAGGGCCAGGGCGCCTATGAACAAGGCAATCTTGGGTAAATGACGAATCATGATGGTGTTCCTCGGCTTTCGACCCGTTATCGCGTGGCACCGGCTGCGGTGCGGCTACGGGGTTAATGCTAAGACAGCGGTTTTGATCAGATCTGCGAAGCGCGTGGGTAAAGTTTGTGTAAGGTAGGAGCCTTCGCGACATACCGTTTTCAGCTTCGTCTGATGGGTGCGAGTGTACGCTTGTCATACCGATTTTAGCCAATACCGTTCAGGAGATTTACATGCCCGTCACTGCCAGCAAGGACACGCTGTTGTGCATGTCGCTTGCCGCCCGTCCCGGCCACTTCGGGGTTCGCTTCCACAACCACCTGTACCGCGAGCTGGGCCTGGATTTCTATTACAAGGCATTTGCCCCCAACGACCTGGCCGGCGCGGTCACCGGCATGCGCGCCCTGGGCATACGCGGCTGCGGGGTGTCGATGCCGTTCAAGGAAGACTGCATCGCCCTGGTCGATGAACTGGATGCTTCGGCAGCGGCCATCGACTCGATCAACACCATCGTCAATACGGGCGGTCATCTCAAGGCCTACAACACCGACTACATCGCCGTGGCGCAGTTGCTCGATGCCCACGCCGTGCCGCGCACGCCGTTCGCCCTGCGCGGCAGTGGCGGCATGGCCAAGGCCGTGGCCTGTGCCATGCGCGATGCCGGCTTTACCGAGGGGTTGATCGTGGCCCGTAACGAAGCGGCCGGACGGCGCCTGGCCGACGCCTGCGGGTTGCGCTGGCAGCCTGAGCTGGGCGATGAGCGGCCGCCCTTGCTGGTCAATGTCACGCCGCTGGGCATGACCGGGCCGCAGGCTGATGAACTGGCCTTTGACCTGGCGGCCATCGAGGCTGCCCAGACCCTGTTCGATGTGGTGGCCACGCCGGCCGAGACCCCGTTGATCCAGGCCGGGCGCCGGCTCGGCAAACAGCTGATCAGCGGTGACCAGGTGGCCGCGATCCAGGCGCTGGAGCAGTTCGTGCTGTACACCGGCGTGCGCCCCACCGAGGAGCAGTACCAGCGTGCGGCGGCCTTTGCCCGGGCGGTTTGAGGTCAGCCCTCCAACTGCGCCAGTCGTTCTTCCAGGGCGGCAATGCGCGCCTCCAGCTCGTCCAGGCGCTCGGACGACGGCGGCGGCGCATGGCGCTCCGGGGCTTGCTGACGGTTGACCAGCAGGGCCTGCAGGTCCTGCTCGCTGCCCATTGCATGCATGTAGCGATCTTCGCGCTGGCCGCTCTGGCGTGGCAGCTGTGAAGCCAGGCCACGGGCGATCAGGCGGTCGAGCTGGTGCACGACCTGTTCGGCGTCTTCGAAGTCGTGCATGCGGTTGCTGCGGGTCAGCAGTTCGTTGACGGTCTGCGGGCCGCGCAGCAGCAACAGGCCGGTCAGGATCAACTGCGCCGGCACCAGTTCCAGGTGCTTGTCGGCCCGGTGTTCCCAGCGATCGGCGCGACTGCCCATCACCAGGCGCGCCAGGCCGAGGTTTTCCAGGCTGCGCAGGCTCTGGCCGATCTGGCCCTGGGTCAGGTTCATGACCGGGTCGCGGCTGGTTTTCTGGTTGCAGGCCAGCATCAGCGCATTGAGGGTCAGCGGGTAGGTTTCCGGGTTGGTGGCCTTTTTCTCGATCAGGCAACCGAGCACCCGGACCTGGCTGCTGTCCAGTTGCAGGCCTTGAGAGGCTTGAGGGGTTTCGAGGGTATCGGACATGCTGTACTCCCTGAGCGATGGCAGGCCGCCAGCCTAGGGTCTGGCGCGGATTATTACCAGTGGGCAACGTATTGCCGGGCAAAAAGTCGCAACGAACGGCTCGCCCGGACGTCTATAATCGTCCAGGCCGTCACCTGTATAAACCCCACCCTCGTGTCCTGTTCATTCTGTGCTTTATCGCCCATGCCGCGATAAGGCGCGTCGTTGTGGAATGTTGTCCATCGTTCTGTTGTCAGCGGCCGGCATCATGCTGCTCGCGATCCTGCTGGCGCTGGGCATGATTAGGGTCAACGTGCCGGCCATGGCCTGATCATTCGCTGAACAGCTTGTTGCGCGCCCCCTCGGTAATCGCCACGACGCCGGGGTGGCGCACCTTGCGCTCGACGGTGATGGCATAGAACGATTCTGTCACCGCATCGGTCTGACCGATCAGGCGCACGCCGTACTGGGCCTGGACTTCGTCAGCGATCACGCTGGGGGCCACGAATACACCGCTGCCGGACTGGCCAAACGCTTTCATCAACGCACTGTCGTCGAATTCGCCAATGATGCGCGGCCGCAGCTTTTGCTCGGCGAACCAGCGCATCAGTCGCCCGCGTACCACCGTGTCCTGGCCCGGAATCAACAGCGGGGCATCGTTTAAGGCCATGGGGAAATCGGGGTGCAGACGTTGGGCGACTTCTTCGGTGGCAAAGAAGCTGATGCCGCATTCGCCCAGTTTCTGGCTGTAGCCGCGGATGTCCAGGTGCGGGGGCATGGGGCTGTCGGAGACGACCATGTCCAGACGCTGGATGGCGAGGTCGGCCAGCAGGCGCTCCAGCTTGTCTTCGCGGCAGGTGATGCGCACCGGCTCGCTCAGTTCCATGGTCGGCGCGATAAGCCGGTAGACGATGGACTTGGGCACCACGTCGGCCACACCGATGCGAAACAGGATCTGCTGCTCGTCAGGCCGCGAGCGCAGCACGGTTTCCAGTTCGTTGCCCAGCTGGAACATCTGCTCGGCGTAGGGCAGGGCCAGGCGTCCCGCCTCGGTCAGCTCCAGTTGGCGACCCACGCGCTGAAACAGGTCGACGCCCAGGGTCTGTTCCAGCAGGCTGATCTGCCCGCTGATGGTCTGCGCCGTAAGGCTTAATTGCTCGCAAGCGCGTACGATGCTGCCAGTCCGGGCGACCACCCAGAAATAATGTAATTGACGGTAATTAAGCATGGACTTGTAACACTTCGTAAAAACCGAAGTATACACCTTAAAAATGCGAATTTTCCTGATGTTACAAGGTCTCTAGAATGCTTCCTCATCGCCATGCCGCTCACGCGGTCGGCCCTGATGAACGAGGAAGCCATGAAGCACCCCATCTATGCTGCATTATTGTTGACATGTTCTGTGGTTGTAATGAGTGGCTGCGACCAGGTTGAAACAACCGGCAAGCAGATGCTCGACACGGCGGCCAGTTCCGCCAAGCAGGCGATCGACGACACCCACAAGGCGGCCACCGAGGCGCTGGAAGAGGCTCGGCAAGAGCTGTCGGTCGCAGAGCCTGCGGCAAAGCCAAAAGAATCCGGCACTCAGGCCGGGCAGGAAATCTGACGTTATTAACCTTGGCTTATTCGGGACATACATATGGAATACCTGTTGGAACTTGCGGCAAGTCCGGCGGCCTGGGTGGCGCTGGCAACACTGGTGGTGATGGAGGTCGTGCTGGGCATCGACAACCTGATCTTTATCTCGATCCTGACCAACAAGCTGCCTGAGCATCAACGTCCCAAGGCCCGTCGACTGGGTATCGGCATGGCGCTGATCATGCGCCTGGGCCTGCTCAGCACCGTGGCCTGGATCGTGCAGTTGACGGAACCTGTCATTGAACTGTTGGGGCAGACGTTCTCCTGGAAGGACATGATCCTGATCGCCGGTGGCCTGTTCCTGGTCTGGAAAGCGACCACGGAAATCCACCACAGCATGGATGAGGCGCACGACAAGGAAGACACGGTCGGCTCCAAGGTAACCCTGAGCATGGGCGCGGCGATTGCACAGATCCTGATGCTTGACCTGGTGTTCTCCATCGACAGCATCATCACCGCCGTGGGCATGACCGAGCACTTGCCGATCATGATCATTGCGGTCGTGGCTGCGGTCGTGGTGATGCTGGTAGCGGCTGACCCGCTGGCCAAGTTCATCAATGACAATCCAAGTGTCGTGATGCTGGCGCTGGGTTTCCTGATCATGATCGGCATGACGCTGATCGCCGAAGGCTTTGGTGCCCATGTGCCTAAAGGCTATGTGTACGCGGCGATGGCTTTCTCGGCCCTGATCGAGGTGCTGAACATGCTGGCGCGTCGTTCCAAACGCAAGAAATCCGCAGCGGCCTGATCAGGGTTGCAGCAACGGCCGGGCTGACACACGCCAAGGCTTGAAGCAAAAAAACGGTCGGTCCTGTCATGGGGCCGGCCGTTTTGCATGAGGGCGTATGAAGATTCAGTGTGCGGTGGCCGGTCGGGTCTTGCAGGGTCTGGCCGGTTTTTGCGGTCGGGCGGCAGGCGCGGTCTGGGTGGGATGAGGGTGATGACGACGAGCAATGCGCATCACACCCCACAACATGGCGCAGGCAACAGCCAGCCAGGCAGCGATCAGCATCACAATGGTCATTTCCAGGTTCATGAGTACACCTCCACAGCTGCAATCTGTTGCAGTCTTAGTAACCGACAGTCTAGACCGGGGGGTGTTTCGCCGGCTTGACAAGTGGTCACGCGCTTCGACCGTTTTGGTCTATGCAGGCCAAGTGACAGACCCTTGGGCTATACCGGCAGCTTGCACCGCTCTATGATCGGCATTCCCGCCAGGTCAGAGGTCGCCTGGCGTTCGATCAAGTGAGGGAACATGTTGCCGGTATCATTTGCGTCCAGAGCCGTCACGGTTGTGCTGGCGGTTGCCATGCTGGCGGTCATGGGCGGTTGTTCGTCGTCGCGTACGCTGCACGCGCTGCCACCTGACCCGCAGGGGCTGCCCGACCGGGTCGAACTCACCTCGATGCCGTTCTTTCGTGGCAATGCCTTCCAGAGCGGCCCCGGTGCCCTGGCCACGATGCTGGCGCACCAGAACATGGGCACCACGCCGGGGTTGCTGGAAAAAAACCTGCAATTGCCCGGTGCCGAAGCGCAGCTTGAACAGAACCTGCAGCGCGTGGCGCGTGAATACGGCTTTGTGGTCTACCCGCTGAGTGATCAGGTGCGCGACCTGAAGGCGCAGGTAGCCGCCGGTTATCCGGTGCTGCTGCGTTTTACTGAAGGGTCGGCGTTCTGGAAAGAGCCGCGCTATGCGGTATTGGTCGGTTATGACCGTTACCGCGACGGGATGTTGCTGCAGGCCGGCATGAACCGCCGGCTGTTGATGAAGTTTGACAGTTTCGCTTCGGCCTGGGAGAGCGCCGGCCATTGGGCGGTGCTGGTCCAGGGGCCTCGCCAGTTGCCCGCCAACGTTGATCGCCAGCGCTGGCTGCAGGCGGCCGAGGCACTGGCCAGGGCCGGTCAGGAGCAGGCGGCCGGTGAAGCGGTCAGGACCATCGGCCGTTAGGCTCTGTACGAAAAGTCGGTGAGCGAAGGCCAGGCAAGGCAAAAAGCGGCGAGCAAGCGCAGTTGACATGTGTCAATGAGCATTGCGAGTCGCTTTTTAACGCAGCATGGCCGAGCGCAGCCACTTTACGTACAGAGCCTAGGGGCTGGTGTTCAGAACCCCAGCCTATCCCGCAGGCTGTAGTACCAGGCACCCAGCGCGGTAAAGGGCGTGCGCAACAGTTGTCCGCCCGGGAACGGATAATGCGGCAGGTTGGCAAAGGCGTCGAAGCGTTCGGCCTGGCCGCGCAGTGCTTCGGCCAGCACCTTGCCGGCCAGGTGCGTATAGGTCACACCATGCCCGCTGCATCCCTGGGAATAATAGATGTTGTCGCCCAGGCGGCCGACCTGGGGCAGGCGCGACAGGGTCAGCAGGAAGTTGCCGGTCCAGGCGTAATCGATCTTCACGTCCTTGAGTTGCGGGAAGACCTTGAGCATTTTCGGCCGGATGATCGCCTCGATATTGGCAGGATCGCGCGCGCCATACACTACGCCACCGCCGAAGATCAGGCGCTTGTCGGCGGTCAGGCGGTAATAGTCCAGCAGGTAGTTGCAGTCTTCGACGCAGTAATCCTGGGGCAGCAGCGTGCGGGCCAGTTCATCGCCCAGCGGCGCCGTGGCAATCACCTGGGTGCCGCACGGCATGGACTTGGCCGCCAGCTCCGGCACCAGATTGCCCAGGTAGGCATTGCCCGCCACGATCACGAAGCGTGTCCGTACCCGGCCTTGCGCCGTATGCACCACCGGCGTGGCACCGCGGTCGATGCGAATGGCCGGCGACTGCTCATGGATGACGCCGCCCAGCGACTCCACTGCAGCGGCCTCGCCCAAGGCCAGGTTCAACGGATGGATATGCCCGCCGCTCATGTCCAGCATGCCGCCCACATACTGGTCGCACTGCACCACCTCGCGCATGCGCGCGGTGTCCAGCAGTTGCAACTGAGTATGGCCGTAGCGCTCCCACAGGCGTTTTTGCGCTTCCAGGTGGCCCATCTGCCGGGCGTTCAAGGCTGCGAACACACCGCCGTCTTTCAGGTCGCACTGGATGGCGTAGCGCGAAATGCGCTCGCGAATGATGCGCGCGCCTTCGAAAGCCATGTGCCCGAGCAACTGCGCCTGATCCGCACCCACGCTGCGTTCGATCACATCGATGTCGCGGCTGTAGCTGTTGACGATCTGCCCGCCATTGCGCCCCGAGGCGCCAAAACCGACTTTCGCCGCTTCCAGCACCGTCACCTTGAACCCGTGCTCAAGCAGAAACAACGCGCTGGAAAGCCCGGTATAGCCGGCACCGATGATGCACACATCGGTGTCGATATCGCCTTGCAGGGCAGGGCGCTCAGGCACCGGGTTGGCTGAGGCTGCGTAGTACGACTGGGGGTAGGCCATGCTCGCCATGCGGATGCTCCGTTTAAAATTCTTGACGAATAGTGGCGATCCTACCCGAGATCCTCAAGGATGCAAAACGCATAACCTGCAAAAAGTTTTCGAATTCAGTGGCTTAGCGAAAAAAACGTTTGACAGGGTTTTGAAAATCCGTAGAATGCCGCCTCACAGCAGGCACGTAGCTCAGTTGGTTAGAGCACCACCTTGACATGGTGGGGGTCGTTGGTTCGAGTCCAATCGTGCCTACCAGACAAAACCCGCGCAGTGCGCGGGCTGGGAAGGGAGATCAGAAATGATCTCCCTTTTTTATTGCCGGTTTTTTGTAAATCGCCCGTCTCAAGTGGCGTCCGCCATCAAATACCGCGTCAGCTCATGCCCATACGGCACACTGAAGCCCGCCGCATTGCGATGCCCGCCGCCGCCGAACCGTTCGGCGATGGCGGCCACGTCCTCGCCTGCATTAGTGCTGCGCAAAGAGAATGAGCGGCCTTTGGGTGTGTCCCAGTAGACGGCAGCAAAAGGCTCACCGGTGCACATCAGGTGTCCGGCATCGCTGGCATGCGTAAATGGCAGGTTGGCGGCCGGCACGTCGAATCCCTCTATCACCATCCGGCGCCGGGTGGCGCGCAATAGGCCCGCCAGTTCTTTCTGCCGGCTGCGCTCGATCGCCACGCCTTCTCTATGCAACGCGCTGACCGGCGTCGTCATGAGTTCATCCCAGCGCTCGAAATCGTGCGGATGGCTGAACAGTGCTGCCGTGATTTCCCGCGTGCCTTCGAGCGTGAAGCGCCATAGGTCGCGATCTTCGATATGGTTGATAAGGTCCGGGCGCGGCGTGCCTTTGAAATAGTAATCCCAGGTCAGGCCGGCGCCTGAGCGGTTCATGTCGAATACCGCGTGCAGTCCTGTCAAGGGTGCTTGCTGCCAGTGCTCAGGGGCTGGCGCGACATTGGCCAGTTCGGCTTGGGCAGTCTTGTGATGATCAATGACCAGAACCGACAACGCTGTACTGGCCATCGTGGTCAGGACGTCGAAGGAATAGGCAAAGTCCACGATCACGACATGTTTTCCAGAAGCGTCGGGAGCCGGTTCGCCATGACTGGCGGCGTAGCACTCGACATCGGAGCCAAGCCTGCGGCGCACCACCCAGGCGGCACCGAAACCGTCGGCGCAATGGGCGTGGTAGATGCACAGTGTTGAGGGTGTGGTCATGGGGCTCCTGCTGCGGGTGGGGGGCGCCACCCTTTGTCGGGGAGTAATAAGACACTTCATCCAATACCCTTCCCAAGTCATTGATTTTACCGTTGTGGCATACGGCTATTATCTGCGCCAGTGCTACCATGCGCCCTGACGGGCCAGGGTTGGCTCACAGTACCAAGGCCTCCTTTCAAGGGGCGGTCGCGGCAGATTGGACTGGAAAGGGCTGTCAGGTGTTCAAGTGAAACGTGATCTTCAGCTCGTCATTGTGCTTTTATTGATCGTATGTTGTTCATTGGTCTTGATCACGTTCTGGAAGGTCATGGCTGCGCGGGAGAGGGCCTTGAGCAATGTCAGCGTCAATGGCGCCAATCTGACGCAGGCGCTGGTGACCTATTCGGAAGGAATCATGCGCCAGAGCTCGACGCTGCTCAACGGTATGGTCGAGCGGCTCGAAACCGACGGTTTCGGCCCGGCGCAGTCTGGTCGGCTGCAAAGTCTGTTGCAGATTCAGCACCGTGCCATGCCGCAACTGAGCGGCCTCACCATCTATGACAAGGAAGGCAACTGGCTGCTCTCATCCAGCAGCCCCGGTGTGCTCAGGTTCAACAGCAGCGACCGTGTCTATTTTTCTCATCATCGCGCTGACCCGTCCCGGGACATCTTCATCGGTCCGCCCATACAGCATCGTTCGAACAAGGAGTGGGTGATCACCATCAGTCGCCGGGTCGATGACGAGCGCGGTGACTTCGCCGGTGTCGTAGCGGCAACCCTGGGAATCAGAAACTTCCTTGAACTGTACGGCAAGATCGATGTGGGTGATGACGGCGCGATTTCCCTGACGCTTGCCAACGGCCAGTTGTTGGTGCGCTACCCCTTCCGTGAGCAGGACATGGGCAAGGACTTTTCTCAATCGGCAGACTTCAGGAAGTATTTCCTGGGGCGGGAATCGGGGAAGGCGTCATTTACTTCGTCGCTGGACGGCGTCGAGCGCTTGTACACCTTTCGCAAGAGTGAAAACTTTTCATTGATCACTACCGTGGCGCTTGGCAAAAAGGAGGCTTTGCGCAGTTGGCGGTTCGAAGCCTTGTTGTCGCTGACGGTACTGGCTGTCCTGATCCTGTTCACGCTTGGCACCGGTTGGGTGCTGTTCAAGCTCATCAAGCGCAGGATCGAGACCCAGTCCCAGTTGCTGATGGCGCGCCAGCAATTGCTTGATGCCAATGAAAAGCTCGCGCAACTGGCCGCGCAGGATCAGCTGACGGGCCTGGCCAACCGGCGCTGTTTCGATGAGACGCTGGCGTTGGAGGCCAGGCGCGCTCAGCGGGCGGGCACATCTTTATCCCTGATCCTGATGGATATCGACCTGTTCAAGTTGTTCAACGACACCTATGGGCATGTTGCGGGCGATGAGTGCCTGCAGGCAGTCAGTTTTGCTGTCGCCGATTGCGTACGCCGCCCTTCGGACCTGGTGGCCCGCTACGGCGGGGAAGAGTTGGCGGTCATCCTGCCGGACACTGACCTTGAGGGGGCACGCCAGTTGGCTGCCGCGATGCAGCAGGCGTTGGCCGAGGCCGGTATCGCCCATGCCGCCAGCCCGTGTGGCCGTGTGACCATGAGCATCGGTATTGCCTGCATGTCAGGGGATGAGGCAGTGCTGTGTGCGCCTTCGATTGTCGAGGTGGCGGACTGTGCCCTGTACAGGGCCAAGGCGGGCGGGCGAAATCGGATCGAGAGCTGAGATAGTTGAATAAGTGTGCAGGCCACCAAAGGGCGGCGGCCTGCGTGTTTCATGCGGGTATGAAGTCCTCACCGACAAAGCGCCTGCCTGCATTGCCGCGTTCGACACGCTGATGAGACAGATGCCGTGACGTTTTAAGCTCGGCTTGCCGGGCATTGTGCAAGGTTTGCAGTCGCTGGCCGATCAGCATGACGGCCAGGCGCTTGTTGGCGTGCTGGCTACGCTCGCTTTGTACCTTGACCGTGATGCCGCTGGCCACATGGGTGGCGCGTACGGCAGAGTCGGTGGTATTGACGTGCTGGCCACCAGGTCCGCCGGAGCGGGTGGTTTCAAAACGAATCGCCGTGCTCAGGTCTGTCTGCGGCGCAGAAAAGTGCTCGGCTCCGAAGTACCAGTTCTTGCGCCGATGACCTGGGCGATATGGGCTGGCGCATACCCAGCACAGGTTGCCGTGCCATTGACTGGCCAAGGCCTGCGCCTGCTCGCCCTCCAGGCACAGCAGCACCGAGCGCAGCGTGCCGCCGTGCTGGCCGGCCTGTTGCTCGACCACACTCAGTGATACCGCGCAGGCCCGGGCCTCATGTTCCAGGCGTTGCAGGGCCTTGGCCACGGCGCGCTCGCATTCGGCCGGTCCCTGTGCCGAAGACAATTGCAGCAGAATCATTCGCAGCACCCCCGGCGTTTGTAGGTCAGTACCGGTTTCAGGCGCGCCAGCAGGGTGACCAGTCCGGCGTCGACCAGGCTGCCGACCACCGAATCGATGTTTTTATAGGCTTGGGGGGCTTCTTCATACATCAGCGCCTTGTCTTCACAAATCACCCGGCTGCCCAGCGCAGTGCGCTTGAGCTGATCCAGGCTGTAGCGTTGTGCCAGGCGATCCTTGCAGTCGGTGCGCTGCCATTTGCGCCCGGCCCCGTGGGCCAGGGAGTTGAGTGACAGTGGCGAAGGGTGGGCGTCGACCAGGTAGCTGTAGTCGCCGCGCGAACCGGGTATCACCACCGGCCCTTGGTCGGCGGGTGTAGCCCCTTTGCGGTGCAGCCAGCCGGCAACGCCCTCGACGGTGTCCGGCAGCACCATGTTGTGGTTGATGTCCAGCAGCCGTCGGCCCTCGCTGCGCAGGTTAAGCAGGATGCGCTCGGCGATCAGTTGCCGGTTGCGCTCGGCAAAGCGCAGCGCCTGATCATGCTGTTGCAGGTAGTCCTGGCCGTCGTGACTGCCCGCGGCAATGCCGGCATGGCCAAAGCGCTCGATATGCTGGCGCAGGATACGTTCGCCCAGCCCGCGCGAACCGCTGTGCACCAGCAGCAGCAAGGCCTTGCGCTCCAGCCCCAGTGCTTGCACGGCAGCGGTGTCGTAGAGGGTATCCAGTTGCTGCAGTTCGGCGAAATGGTTGCCACCGCCGATGGTGCCGGCGCTATGGCGTTCGGTGGTGTCCAGGCCTTCAAGCGCTTCGGTCCAGTTGTCATCAAGCGGCTGATCGATATTGCCGATGCGCTTTTCCAGCTTGTCCAGGTCCAGCTTCGCCAGTGCGATGCCGGTCTGCCACAGTGCCATGCCGCAGCCAATGTCATTGCCGACCAGTGCCGGGTACAGCAGGTCTGTCGAAAAGAAGGCGGCGCCTACCGGATAACCCCGGCCCGGGTGCAGGTCCGGCATGCCGGCGACCTGGTGCATGCCTGGCAGGCGTGCGGTGGTCTGAAGTTGCTGGATCGCTTTTCCTTCGATCCAGGTGTCGTCCGAGGCGATGAGAGAGACGCCCGGCGACAAATTGCGGATGCAATTGCCCATGTCCAATTCCTGATTGGAAAAATAAAAAGTCAGGTGGGCAGGCCGCAGCCGGGCAAAGCATGTCGCTGGGAAAGCGAAGGGAGCGTTACGCCTGGCTCGTCCTGCAAAGGGTGATGATGTATTTCATGGTCAATCTCCTGTTTGCTGGTGAGTGGGAAGAGGCGCGCAGAGTACTGAGCGTTGCGTGCAGATGCAAGGGCGGCCAGTGGTCTGTCATGGCTTCAAAAGGCTCATAAACGTGGCAGGGCAATAAAAAATCCGTTTTTTCAGTGGCTTACTGAAAAAACTCGTTGACAGGGTTTTGAAATTCCGTAGAATGCCGCCTCACAGCAGGCACGTAGCTCAGTTGGTTAGAGCACCACCTTGACATGGTGGGGGTCGTTGGTTCGAGTCCAATCGCGCCTACCAAACAAATCCGCTCTGCTGGGCGGTAAGAAAAAGGCGACCCGAAAGGGTCGCCTTTTTTGTGGCCGGTTTTTTCCAGGGCCTGTCTGATGCGCGGGTCTATCTGAATATCAGGACCGCTGCCGTGGCAATCACGAACACCACGCCAAATACCATCCGGGCGATCCAGGGCGCGGTCAGCCAGACGCCGGTGGCGCCGGCGATCTGACCGATATTCTTCTCGCTGAGCAGACGATTGCCGGCTGGATTTATCGGGTGGCCGCAGTGCGGGCAGGCGTAGGCCTTGTCAGAAACACGGGCGGCGCATTCGGGGCAGTCGATCAGGCTCATGAGCGTGTCCATCGTGGCTTCGGGAGGGCGTTCTGATTCACCCTCAAAGACCTCGAAAAGGCCCGAATGTTCGCCCAGGGTGTGAGCCGGTTGGCAGTTTGCTCAGGCCTGGCGGGCAAAGGCCTTGAGGATCGATTTGGTCGTGTCGCTGGCCTTCAGCTCGCTCCACTGTTCGTCCGCCAGCCATTTACAGGCGCTGATTTCGTTCCTGGGCCTGGGCTTGTCATGTTTGGGAACGTCAGTCACGAACACGTAATGACGCACCTGTTCACCGGTGAACTCATTCAGGTACAGCAGTCGCAAATCACGCAGTCCGGTCTCTTCGCGCAGTTCGCGCGTGGCTGCCTGTCGCGGGGTCTCGCCGGCTTCGATCTTGCCGCCAGGCAGGTTCCAGCGCGATTTGGCCTTGCGTACACCCAGGATCTGGTTGTCGCGTTTACAGATGACAGTGGCTCGGTCTTTCATAAGGCTATAGGTGTCCTGAGAGAGGGGCACGTACGCGCCTGGCAAGCTTTGTCCCCTGCTGAGGCCAAAGGTTCAGAGCGGGCTTTTCGATACGCGTATAAAAAGCCCGGCAGACACCGGGCTTTTGGGGGCGTGACGCTGCATGGTTCAGGCGTTGCTGGTGTCGTAGGCCCTGTACGTAAGTGGCTGCGCTCGGCCATGCTGCGTTAAAAATCGACTCGCAATGCTCATTGACACGTGTCAACTGCGCTTGCTCGCCGCTTTTTGCCTTGCCTGACCTTCGCTCACCGACTTTTCGTACAGGGCCTAAGGCATACCGACATGGCGGGCCATGCGCCGGAAGGTCTTGTCATCGGTGGCGGCCAGCAAGGTGCGGCCTTCCTTGAGGTTGACCATGAACGTGACTTCCTTTTCTTCCCGGGCGAGCATCACACCGGCCGCTGCACCGACCGGGCCGAGCATCAGTGCCCCGGCCAGTCCCAGGCCGATGGCACCGTCGATTTTCTTGTTGCTGCCCTGGCTGGCGATTTCCATGGACTTGATATCGCTGTGCTTGAAACTGATACCGGGCCATGGAAACAGTGGGGTTACGAGCGTGAGGGTGCCAGCGCGATACTCCCCGTCACCTTGAAGAAAATCCCCTGCTAAAACATTGATCTTAGCCATGTTCATTTCTCCTTGTTCTTGAGCAGGCGCATATTGCGCGCCTCCAGGACTGGGGAGTCAAACGCCGGGAGACGAGGTGCGCTGACGTTCGTCAGGTCAATACGGGCCTGCCCGGTCTTGTGCAGGGCGTGCAGTCGCATAGAATGACTGCGCTTGCCCCGCAGCGTGGGGTACGGGTCCCTCGGCAGTGGGCGCAGAAGGTTAGCGGGTGTGATGCTTGAATGAATATTCCTCCTTTGGTCGTTGAAATGCGCCACCCTTTCCAGTTGCCTGATCTGAGCCTGGCCGGCGATCTGCCCTCGGTCCTCGCAGCGATCGGCGGCCTGCTGCAAGCGATACGCAGTCATTACCCAAATGCCTGCTGGGCTGTCTATGGTGTCGGTGAGCACAAGCGTCTGCTTGGCCAGGATGCTGCAGGGTCCGACTGGCCGGAATCGATTGCCAGCGCAGACTTTGACGCATTCTGCCAGGCGCGCGGCCTGTACCGTTGGGTCGCCGGAATGGGTGAGGATGTACTGGGCTGGGTGTTGGCACCGCACGCCCAGGCCCATGCATCGTGGCTGGCAGACATGGCCCTGCGCCTGGGCTCGCTGCTGCAGACGGCTGCCCTGATCCGTACCCAGAGCACGCAGCGGGTGCTCTACCAGATCAGCCATCTGGCCAGCTCCACGCGTGATCGCAGCACCTTTATCAAGGGGGTCCATCGGCAGTTGTCGACCCTGATCAATGCCGAGAATTTTGCCCTGGCCTTGTACGACCGAGTGCACAACACGATCACCTATCCCTATTATGTCGACAGCATCGATGGCGAGGCGCCCACGCCTGATGCCTTTGAATTTCTCGACCGCACCCGCATGTCCCTGACCGGCTATGTGCTGACCCATGGCCGCTCATTGTTTGTCGATGCGCCAGGCATCGAACAGGCCGAGCGCGAAGGGCGCTTCCAGTGTGTCGGGCATCGTCCGCAATTCTGGATGGGCGCCCCGCTGAAGAACGCCGCCGACGAAGTGTTCGGCATGCTGGCCATGCAGGTCTACGATGCCAGTCGAATCTACAGCCTCGAAGACCGTGCGCTGTTCCAGGTGGTGTCCCGGCATGTGGCCATGGCCCTGGACCGGTTGCTGCACCGCGCCGACCTTGAGCAGACCGTATTGTTGCGCACCCAGCAACTGTCGGCGGCCAACGATGCCTTGCGTCAGGAAATCGCCGAGCGCGAGCGTGCCGAGCACTTGCAAAGTGCCTTGTTCCAGATCACTGAATTGTCCAGCCAGCCCGGTGACATGGCCGAACTGTTCCCGCGCCTGCACCGGATTGTGGCCGAGCTGCTGGTGGCGCTGAATTTCTACATTGCGCTGTACGACAACACCACCGGGGAGGTGGCGTTTCCGTACTTCGTCGATGAGAAAACCGCACGGCCCCGTTCGCGGCGTGGCCAGCGGGGCTTTACCGAATACGTGATCCGTCAGCGACGTCCGTGCCTGATCAACCGTGAAGAGGCTTTTCGGCTGGAGGCACTGGGTGAAATCGAGGCGCAGAAAGAGTCGCAGCGCTCCTGGTCATGGCTGGGCATTCCGTTGTTCGAAGGCGATCAGGTGCGTGGGATCCTGGTGGTGCAAAGCTACTCGCCCGAGGTCAGCTATACCCTGCGCGACCAGGAATTGCTGACCTTCGTCTCGCGACATATCGACACGGCCTTGTCGCGGCGCAGCGCAGCCGAAGCCATTCATGCGGCCAATCTGCAACTGGAAGCGCGGGTCCAGGACCGCACCCGGGCCCTGGATCATGCCAACGCCAAGCTGCAACACGAAAACGCGCACGATGCCCTGACCGGTCTGGCCAACCGCAGTCACCTGCAGCAGCGCCTGCAAGGGTACTGGCATGAGTTCTGCGAACAGGGGCGGCCACTGGTGGTGATGTTCATCGACCTGGACCGCTTCAAGCTGGTCAATGACAGCCTTGGCCATCATTGTGGTGATAACCTGCTGATCCAGGCCGCCGAGCGTTTACGCAGTTGCATGCGTGGCAGCGACCTGCTGGCGCGCCTGGGGGGAGATGAGTTTGCCGTGCTGGCGGTGGGCGCCTCGCTGGAGATTGGCAGCGGGATTGCCGAGCGCATCCTGGCCAGTTTCGACCTGCCGTTCTTCATTGATGGCCATGCGGTGTTTTCTTCATGCAGCATCGGTGTGGTCGGTGCTGACAGCCAGTTCCATCGCGAGCCTGCCGATCTGCTGCGTGATGCCGATATCGCCATGTACCGGGTCAAGAACGCCGGGCGCGACAGCTTTGCGCTGTTCAATCAGGCCTTGCGCCGCGAAGTGTCCGACCAGGTCGAGCAGGAAGGTGCGCTGCGCAATGCGCTCAAGCGCACTGACGAGCTGATTCCGTATTTCCAGCCCATTGTTTGCCTCAACAGCGGCAAGCTGTTGGCGCTGGAAGCCTTGATTCGCTGGCACCAGCCCGATGGCCGGATCATCGCGCCGGGGCACTTCCTGCCGGCGCTTGAGGGTTTGCGCCTGATCGGGCGTCTTGACGTCTACATGTTGCAGCAAGTCATTGCCATCCTGGCACTGCCGGCCAACGCCCACTGGCCGACGGTGCACGTCAACTGCTCCAGCTACAGCATTACCCGGCCGGAATTTGCCGCCGACGTGCTGGCCATGCTGGCCGGGCAGGGCGTGGCCCCCTCGCGCATCTGCCTGGAACTGACCGAAGGTGCACTGGTGGCCGAGCCCGAGCAGGCGCGCCAGACCATGAAGCACCTGGCCGATAATGGCGTGTCGGTGGTGCTCGATGACTTCGGCGCGGGATTTTCGTCCCTCAGTTACGTGCACCAGTACCACTTCAGCGGGCTCAAGATCGACAAGTCGTTCATCTTCGAGCTCAGCACCAGCGCCCGTAGCCGGGCCATCGTGCGCGCCATCGTGCGCATGGCCGAGTCGCTGGACCTGACCGTGGTGGCCGAGGGGGTCGAAGACCAGGCCACCCTGGAATTGTTGCGTGACATTGGCGCCGGGCAGGCGCAAGGGTACTTTTTCTCCGTGCCCATGCCACAGGATGACCTGCAGTTGCACACCACTCTCTGATCGGCAAGCCCTTGCCGCCTCTGGCAACCGCTGTCCGGGCCTGGTCATTGGCCATCATCTGCCAGGGCCTGCCAATGCACAGGATGATGCTCTTTAGGGCGCTGGCATCCATCTTGCTGGGCTACAGGCCGGGGCTGGATCGCCCCGCTACAGCAGGAGATTACTCACATGCTAGTCAGCAATAGCACGATCGAAAACCTGGCCTCCAGGTTTGCTGTCGGGCGCGGGGCGCTTGACGAACTTTCACAGGCGTCGTTCAGCCTGGTTGCACCGCCCCCTGTCCAGGCGGCGGCCGCAACGCTCAGCTCAAGTGCCGACCACAGTGCCTCGCACAAGGGCGCCGGTGGCAGTACCGCCTATGACGAGTCTTTTGCCCGGATGATGCTCGGGCTCAAGACCCAGACCGAAACAACAGTGTCGGACGCTGTCGCCGAGCGCGACAACGCGGCCAGTGGGGATACGGCACTGGCCGCCAATGACACGACCTACACGTCGGCCCAGCAGCAGTTTCTCGACTACATGAAGCTGCCAGCCGAAGACCGGCTGCGCGAGCAGTTGACTGGCGTCAGCAAGGAAGAATACGAGGCCATGAGCCCCGAAGAAAAGCGCGGCGTGGACGAGAAATTCAAGGACGCGCTCAAGCAACAGCAGGAAGTCGCCCAGCAGGACATCAATGTGCGCATCAAGGCGCTCAAGGCCGGCTTGATCGGTTAATGGCTGGCCTCCACGCGGACACTTGCGGGAATTGGGTCGAGCCCTCAACAAGCGCTCGCCCCAAAACCCGTAGGCGCGACCAGCGGTCGCGAACGCAGGCCTCCAGGCGTCAGATTCGTCCGGGTGGGTCTAGGAAGCGCGATTCTTCGCTTCGATCCATTGGGCCATGTACTGCGTGCTCTTGTGCTGATGATGGCGCAGCATGGCCCCGGTAAAGTTGCGCAGGCGATGCCGGGGAAGGTCGAGGCGCAGGGCTTCGATGCGTTCAATCAGGTTTCGGGCATGCTCGCGGTACTGATAGCGCGCCTGCAACAGCGCATGACCCGCATGCCGGGCCTGCTCCCATAACGCCTGATCCTGATACAGCCGCACGGCAGCCGCAGCGATGGCTTCGGCACTGCCTTCAACCAGGCCCGGCCAGGACCAGGTGCCCTGCATGGCTTCCGCGCCGATCGGCGTGGTGACCGAGGGTGTGCCGCACAGCATGGCGTCGATCAGCTTGCCCTTGATCCCCGCACCAAAGCGCAACGGCGCCAGGCAGACCCGCGCCTGACTCATGACGGCCAAGGCGTCTTCGGCCCAGTCCATCACATGAAAACCTTGCGCGGCATTGTGCAAGGCGGTGGCCTTGGGCGGGGTGTAGGCGCCATACACATGCAATTGCGCCCCTGGCAGTTGCTGGCGGATCAACGGCCAGATGGCTTGTTTCATCCACAGCACCGCGTCCCAGTTGGGCGCATGGCGAAAATTGCCGATGCTCAGAAAGTGCGCGCGGTCTTCGAAGATCGGCGTGTCGATCACCGGGTCTTCGACCATCAGCGGGCACCAGTGCAACAGCGCCTCTGGCAGGCTGAACTGCTCGGTCAGCAACTGCATTTCCACATCTGACGTCATCAGGTTCAGGTCGCAGCGGTACAGCGCGGCGATTTCGCGCTGCGCCAGGTCAGTCCCGGCCATCTGCTCAAACAACGTCTCGAATGACTGGTTGAAAAGACCTGGGCATTCATCGGCCTGCCGCGGATCCTTGAGCAAGTCCTTGAGGTGCTGATGGCGTGCGTGGCGCAAGCTCTGCAGGTCCGACGTTTCCAGGATGCGCAAGGCGCCGGGGCAGTGTTTCTCGACGCGCCAGCCGAACTGCTCCTCAATCATGAACTGATCGAACACTACGACATCGGGCGCCAGTTGGCAGACAAACTCATCAAAGCTGCTGCTATTGAGCTCGATGGTCTGCTCATCAATGCCAAGGCTGGCCAGGTCGGCCTTGTGGGCGCCTTCGCTGGCAGGGCTGGCGAAGGTGATCTGCCAGCCCTGATCAAGAAAGCTCTGGATCAGTTGCATCACATGCCCACTGGCGGCCGAAGAGCGAGGCTCCGGCCAGACATAGCCAATCAACAGCAGGCGTACAGGGCGGGAGGAGGCAGCAATCACGTGGGGTAAGTCATGGCCTGGCCAAGAATGGCGACCACCTTGTCACGCAATTGATCGATGGAAAACGGCTTGCCGATCAGGTGCATACCGGCCGGTACGTCGATGTTTTCTGAATAACCGCTGGCGAACAGCACCGGCAGTTGTGCCCGCAGCCTGCGAGCGGCCACAGCCAGGTCCGTGCCTTTCATGTCAGGCAGGCCCTGATCGGTCATCAGCAGGTCGATAGGGGTGTCGCTTTCGAGCGTTGTCAGTGCTTCTTCGGCGTTGGCGGCTTCAAGCACCTTGTACTCCAGCTCTTCAAGGACATCGACGATCAGCATGCGCACGATGTCGTCGTCTTCGACCACTAGAATCGTGCTGGTTGGATCGGACATGGTTAACTCCCCTGGAAATGGTCATGAAGGCGGCGTTATCGTGCTGCCTTCTGAATCTGTAAGTAAAACACCCCAAGAAGTTCCATAACTAGCCTGCGCCATGCATGCCTGCTCTAAAACAGTCGGCTTTCTGTGATGTGGGCGAGCTTATCGCCGATTTATGTCTGGAATTTCAATCCCGTACGGCCGAAAGGCGAGTCTTTTTGTCAAGTTTGCGGCAAACTCCGTAGTTTCACTGAGCCATCAGGGACTTTTCATGAACCGCCTTTCCAACATCGACGCGCAGCGCTTTCGCAAGCTGCTGGGGCGTAACGTCGGTCTGCCGCTGGGTGTCGGCGTGCTCAGCGCCGTGTTTTTCATCATTCTGATCAACTACCTGCTGCAGGCCATCCAATGGGTCGAGCACACCGACCGGGTGATCAACAACATCAACCGCTCGATGAAGCTGTCCATCGACATGGAAACCGGCATGCGCGGTTACCTGTTGGTCGGTGACGAGCATTTTCTCGACCCTTATGAGGTGGCCCGGCCGCTGCTCAAGGCCGAACTGGACGGGTTGCAGGGGCTGGTGGCGGACAATCCGACCCAGCAGGACCGCATCCGCCGGTTGTCTACCCTGCAGGCCGAGTGGGATAACTTCGCCCAGCAGATGATCAACCTGCGCCGCGACAACGGTGATTACCTGACGCCTACGGCGTCCGGGCGCGGCAAGCGCATCACTGACCAGATGCGCACCGAATACGACCTGGCCGTATCGATGGAGCAGCAGCTGCGCCTCAACCGCAATGCCGATGTGACCCGTACCACGGTGCTGTCGGTCACCTTGTACCTGATTTTCGTGCTCAGTGTCAGTGGCGCGCTGGCCTGGGTGGGACGGCGTGACCTGCTGTCGCTGTCGACCACCTATGACGCCAACCTCAAGCTGCAACAGGTCAACGCCGAGCGCCTGGAAAAGGTGGCATGGCTGCGCAACGGCCAGAGCGCGCTGGCCGAGCAAGTGCTGGGGCAACTGACCCTGAACCTGGTCGGGCGCAATGTGTTGCAATTTTTTGCCCAGTACCTGGGCGCCGTGGTGGCTGCGGTCTACGTGCGCCAGGAGCACGGCGGGCTGGTACGGGTCGCCTCCTATGGCTTCTCCCGTGAGCAAGAGCAGCATGAACAATCGATCTATGCCGATGAGGGCGTGATCGGCCAGGCCGTACAACAAGACCGTATCATCACCCTGGACAATCTGCCGGGTGATCACTTCAAGGTCAGTTCAGGCCTGGGCCAGAGCGAGCCGTGCAGCGTGGCGATCGTGCCGACCAGCAATGACAATCAGGTCAACGCCGTGGTCGAGCTGGGCTTCTTGCGTCCCTTGACCGAGCGTGACCTGGAGTTTCTCGAACTGGTGTCCGACAACGTCGGCACTTCGGTCGAGGCGGCGCGCTATCGCCAGCGCCTGCAGGAAGTGCTCAGCGAGACCCAGCAGCTCAATGAAGAGTTGCAGGTGCAGCAGGAAGAGCTGCGCACCGCCAACGAAGAGCTCGAAGAGCAATCGCGGATTCTCAAGGAATCCCAGGCGCACCTGGAAACCCAGCAGGCCGAACTTGAACAGACCAACCAGCAACTGGCCGAGCAGGGCCAGGCACTGTCCGAGCAACGCGATGCGCTGGACCGCAACAACGAAGCGTTAAGCCATGCCCAGGTGCAGTTGCAGGCCCGTGCCGATGAACTGCAGCGCTCCAGCCGCTACAAGTCGGAATTTCTGGCCAACATGTCCCACGAGCTGCGCACGCCGCTCAACAGCTCATTGATTCTGGCCAAGCTGTTGTCGGAAAACCCCACCCGTAACCTGACCGATGAGCAAGTCAAGTTTGCCGAGTCGATCTATTCGGCGGGCAATGACCTGCTCAACCTGATCAACGATATCCTCGACATCGCCAAGGTCGAGGCCGGCAAGCTCGAAGTACGCCCTGAAAACGGCAGTGTTGCCCGTCTGGTGGAAAACCTGCACAACGTCTTCCAGCCGTTGGCCGATCAAAAGCGCCTCCAGTTCAACGTCGAACTGCAAGAGGGTGCGCCGGCCTTGCTGTACACCGACTTCCAGCGCCTGGAGCAGATCCTCAAGAACCTCTTGTCCAACGCTGTCAAGTTCACCGAGAACGGTACGGTCAGCCTGATCGTCTCGTGCCAGCCCGGCGAAGGCATCGCCTTTGCGGTGCGCGATTCAGGCATCGGTATTGCCGGTGATCAACTGCAAAGTATCTTCGAGGCGTTCCATCAGGCCGATGGCACCACCAACCGTCGCTATGGCGGCACGGGCCTGGGCCTGTCCATTTCCCGTGACCTGGCCGCCTTGCTGGGCGGCTCGATCAGCGTGGTCAGCGAACCGGGCCAGGGCAGTATCTTTACCCTGGTGCTGCCGCAGACCTGGAGCGGTGACGGTGAGGCGCCGGTGATGCCGTTGTCGCCTGCCGTATCGGCCATGTCCCCAGGCGTCGGCACGCTGCTCCCGCGTCGGGCCGAGCCTGCGCCGCCGGCCTTGCCGGTCGAGGTGGCGGCGGCACCTTTTGCCGATGACCGGCACAAGGCGCCGTTCGAGCACCGTTGCATCCTGGTGATTGAAGATGACGTGTCGTTTGCGCAGATCCTCTTCGACCTGGCCCACGAGCTGGGCTACCACTGCCTGGTGGCGCACGCCGCCGACGAGGGCTTCAACCTGGCGCTGGCCTACACCCCTGATGCCGTATTGCTCGACATGCGCCTGCCGGATCATTCCGGGTTGACCGTGCTGCAGCGTCTCAAGGAACAGGCCGAAACACGGCACATTCCGGTGCATGTAATCTCGGTCGAAGACCGTCAGGAAGCGGCCATGCACATGGGCGCGATCGGTTATGCGGTCAAGCCTACGACCCGCGAAGAGCTCAAGGACGTGTTCGCCAAGCTCGAAGCCAAGCTGACCCAGAAGGTCAAGCGCATCCTGCTGGTCGAAGACGATGCCCTGCAGCGCGACAGCATTGCGCGCCTGATCGGCGACGATGATATCGAGATCACCGCCGTAGGCTATGCCCAGGAAGCGCTGGACCTGCTGCGCGAGCACGTCTACGACTGCATGATCATCGATCTGAAGCTGCCCGACATGCTCGGCAACGAGTTGCTCAAGCGCATGGCCACCGAAGACATCTGTGCCTTCCCGCCGGTCATCGTCTACACCGGTCGCAACATGACCCGCGATGAGGAGGCCGAGTTGATGAAGTACTCGCGCTCGATCATCATCAAGGGTGCCCGCTCGCCGGAACGGCTGCTCGATGAGGTCACCCTGTTCCTGCACAAGGTCGAATCGCAATTGTCCAACGAGCGGCAGAAAATGCTCATGACCGCCCGCAGCCGCGACAAGGTCTTCGAGGCCCGTAAAGTGCTGGTGGTCGATGACGATGTGCGCAATATCTTCGCCCTCACCAGTGCCCTGGAACACAAGGGGGCGGTGGTCGAAGTGGCGCGTAATGGCCTGGAGGCCATCGAACGGCTCAATGCGGTAGAGGACATCGATCTGGTGCTGATGGATGTGATGATGCCGGAAATGGACGGTTTCGAAGCGACCATGGAGATTCGCAAGGACCCGCGCTGGCGCAAGCTGCCGATCATTGCCGTGACCGCCAAGGCCATGAAGGATGATCAGGAGCGTTGCCTGCAGGCCGGTGCCAACGATTACCTGGCCAAGCCGATCGACCTGGACAGGCTGTTTTCCCTGATCCGCGTCTGGCTGCCGAAAATGGAACGTATTTGAGTGTCTGCGGCCCAAGCAGCATTCCGAGACACCTCGTCAGGTTCTAGCATGTCTTACGACAAGAATGCCGATATCGAGCTGCGCCTGTTGATCGAGGCGATCTACCTCAAGTACAGCTACGATTTTCGCGATTACTCCGGCGCTTCGGTCAAGCGCCGTGTGCAGCACGCCCTGCGCCAGTTCGAGTGCAGCACCATCTCGGCGTTGCAGGAGCGTGTGCTGCACGACCCGGCGGCCTTCATGCAGTTGCTGCAATTGCTGACCATTCCGGTCAGCGAGATGTTTCGCGACCCCTCGCACTTCCTGGCGATTCGTCGTGAAGTGGTGCCACTGCTGCGCACCTATCCCTCGCTGAAAGTCTGGATTGCCGGCTGCAGCACGGGTGAAGAGGTCTACTCGACCGCCATCCTGCTGCGTGAAGAAGGACTGCTGGAGCGTACGATCATTTACGCCACCGACATCAATCCCCATTCACTGGAGAAAGCCAAGCAGGGCATTTTCTCGATGGACAGCGTCCATGGCTGGGCTGAGAATTACCGGCTTGCCGGCGGGCTCGGTCAGTTGTCCGACTATTACACCTCAGGCTACAACTATGCGATTTTCGACAAGACCCTGCGCGAGACGGTAACGTTTGCCGATCATAGTCTGGCCACCGACAGCGTATTTTCCGAAACTCATTTGATTTCTTGCCGTAACGTATTGATCTACTTCAATAAAAAATTGCAGGATCGCGCCTTCGGACTGTTTCACAACTCCCTTTGTCATCGAGGCTTCCTGGCCTTGGGCAGCAAGGAAACCCTGGATTTTTCCGGATACAGCGATGCCTTCGAAACCCTGGTCAAGCCCGAACGGATTTATCGCAAGTCATGAAGACATCATTCGAGGGGCAAGCCGCAGGCGACCTGCCAAGGGTCAATGCGGTGGTGATGGGCGCTTCGGCCGGCGGGGTAGAAGCATTGCTGACGGTGCTGCGTCACGTGCGGCCGGGCTTTCGACTGCCGATCCTGGTGGTGCTGCACCTGCCTGAAACACGCAGCAGTCAGCTGGCGCAGGTGTTTCAGAACCGTTTGCCGATTCCGGTGCACGAGGCCCGCGACAAAGAAAGCATCAAGGCCGGCACGCTGTATTTTGCGCCGTCCGGTTATCACCTGTCGGTCGAGGATGACCTCAGCCTGTCGTTGAGCCAGGAAGACAAGGTGTTTCATTCACGCCCCAGTATCGACATTCTCTTTGATTCTGCGGCCGACGCCTTGGGGCCCGGGCTGGCGGGTATATTACTGACCGGTGCCAACAACGACGGCGCCCGGGGGCTGGCGCACATAAAGACTGCAGGGGGGCTGACCGTGATCCAGGATCCGCAATGCGCCCAGGTGCGCACCATGCCCGAAGCCGGGTTGAAGTTGCACACGCCCGATTACCTGTTGCCCTTGTCGGACATCGGTCACTTGCTGGTCCAGCTGGAACGAATCGCATGCTAAGTAGTACCCAGACAAAACTGTTGATCGTCGACGACCTGCCAGAGAACCTGCTGGCCCTGGAAGCCTTGATCAAGCGTGAAGACCGCATCGTCTACAAGGCGCTGTCGGCCGATGAGGCGCTGTCGTTGCTGCTCCAGCACGAATTCGCCCTGGCCATGCTCGATGTGCAGATGCCCGGCATGAACGGCTTCGAACTGGCCGAGATGATGCGCAGCACGGAAAAGACCAAGCATATCCCCATCGTCTTTGTCACAGCGGCTGGCCGCGAGCTCAACTATGCCTTCAAGGGTTATGAAAGCGGTGCGGTGGACTTTCTCCACAAGCCGCTGGACATCCATGCGGTCAAGAGCAAGGTCAATGTGTTCGTCGAGCTGTACCGCCAGCGCAAGGCCATGAAGCAGCAGGTCGAGGCGCTGGAGCAGAGCCGCCAGGAACAAGAGGTGCTGCTGCAGCGCCTGCAGGCCACCCAGGCCGAGCTGGAGCATGCCGTGCGCATGCGTGACGACTTCATGTCGATCGTCTCGCACGAGGTGCGCACGCCGCTCAACGGCCTGATCCTGGAAACCCAGTTGCGCAAGTTGCATTTGGCCAAGAACAACGAAGCCGCGTTCAGCATGGACAAGCTGCGTGGCATGGTCGAACGGGACGAGCGCCAGATCCAGAGCCTGATCCGCCTGATCGAAGACATGCTCGATGTGTCGCGCATCCGCACCGGCAAGCTGTCGATTCGCACCAGCCCGTTCGACCTGTCGGAGCTGGCCAGTCAGCTGCTGGAAAACTTTGCCGCCCAGAGTGCGGCCGCCCGCTGCTCCATAAGCCTCAGCGCCGAACAGCCGGTGATTGGCGTGTGGGACGAATTTCGCATCGAGCAGGTCATTGTCAACCTGTTGACCAATGCCTTGCGCTACGGTGCCGGCAAGCCGGTCGAAGTCCGGGTGTATGCCGACGCCGATCAGCAGCAGGCGTGCATCGAGGTCATTGACCACGGCATAGGGATTTGCGAGGCCAACCAGAAGCGGATCTTCCAGCAGTTCGAGCGGGTCACGGCCAATCATGCCGTGGCCGGGCTGGGCCTTGGGCTGTTCATTTCCGAGCAGATTGTCATGGCCCACGGTGGCCGGATTCTGGTCGAAAGCGAAGAAGGCAAGGGGTCGACCTTCATCGTGCGCCTGCCCTTGCAAGTGCCGGCGTGACCCTGATGACAATAAACTCCAGCAACGCACGAATTGTCCTGCATTTCGCGCAACCTCCCGTGCATGCCGTGGTCGTATTGGCAGCTATTAGAAGATTGAAGGCCGTTCCATGAGCGCTGATGCCCAAGACGTTGTACTGATCGTTGAAGACGAACCCCTGATCATGATGCTGCTGGCCGACTACCTGTCGGGCGTGGGGTATCGTGTGCTGCAGGCCGAAAATGGCGAGCAGGCCTTCGAAATATTGGCCACGCGACCGCACCTGGACCTGATGATCACCGATTACCGCCTGCCGGGCGGCATTTCGGGGGTGATGATTGCCGAGCCTGCCGTCAAGCTGCGCCCGGACCTGAAGGTGATTTTCATCAGCGGCTACCCGGCGGAGATCGTCGACTCCGGCAGCCCCATCGCCTCCAGGGCGCCCATCCTGGCCAAGCCCTTCACCATGGAAACCCTGCACTCCCAGATCGAGTCCCTGCTGGCCTGATCCTGCGGCCTGACGCTGTCAGGCTTCGATCATCTCCCGCACTTTCGAGGTCAGGTGGTCGAACGCAAAGGGTTTGGTGATCATCTGCATATCGCTGCCCAGAAAATCAGCACGCACGGCAGCATGCTCGGCGTAGCCGGTGATGAACAGCACCTTCAGGCCCGGGCGCAATTGCCGGGCGATTTCGGCCAGTTGCCGACCGTTCATGCCCGGCAGCCCTACATCACTGATCAGCAGATCGATGCGTGTCGCTGACTGCAGCAGCGGCACGGCGCTCTGGCCGTCGGCTGCTTCGATAAAGGCATAACCCAGCTCACTGAGCACTTCGCTGACCAGGGTGCGCACAGCCGGATCGTCCTCGACGATCAACACGGTTTCGCCGGCCTTGGCAAAGGTGGCGTTGCTCTGGAAAGTCATCTGCTCATCTTCCTGCACGCCCTGATGGCGGGGCAGGTAGAGTTTGACCGTGGTGCCACGGCCCACCTCGCTGTCGATCATCACGTGGCCACGCGATTGCTTGCTGAAGCCATAGATCATCGACAGGCCAAGGCCGGTGCCCTGGCCGATCGGCTTGGTCGTGAAAAAGGGATCGAACGCGCGACTGACCACGTTTTCCGGCATGCCGCAGCCGGTGTCGCTGACGCTGAGCAGCACGTAGTCGCCCGGCAGCAGGTTCTCGTGCGCATCGGTAAAGCTGCGCTCCAGCCGCTCGTTGCGCGTCTCGACGCGCAGCAGGCCGCCACCGGGCATGGCGTCGCGGGCATTGAGCACCAGGTTGAGCAGGGCGCTTTCAAGCTGGTTGGGATCGGCTTCAGCCGTCCACAGGTCAGTGTCCAGGCGCATGTCCAGATGAATGCTTTCGCTCAGGCTGCGCAGG
The DNA here is from genome assembly GCF_003131185.1 of Pseudomonas ovata. Classification (GTDB taxonomy): domain Bacteria; phylum Pseudomonadota; class Gammaproteobacteria; order Pseudomonadales; family Pseudomonadaceae; genus Aquipseudomonas; species Aquipseudomonas ovata. The sequence continues at coordinate 118,099 of NZ_QFFU01000002.1, forward strand.
ATCAGTTCGTCCATGGCCTTGACCAGGTGGTTCATTTCCACCGGCCTTGAGTCGAGTGACTGACGCCGGGAAAAAGCCAGCAGCCGGTGGGTGAGGGCGGCAGCACGGTTGGCCGAAGTCACGCCCAGGTCGATCAGGTTGTCGAGGTCATCGACCCGCCCGCGAGCGATGCGCCGGCGCATCAGCTCGAGGCTACCGATGATGCCGGTCAGCATGTTGTTGAAGTCATGGGCGATGCCGCCGGTGAGCTGGCCCACCGCTTCCATTTTCTGTGACTGGCGCAGCACCTCCTCGTTGTGCCGCAATTGCGAGGTACGCTCTTCGACCTGTTGTTCGAGGGTCTCGTTGAGCCGTCGCAGCTCGGCTTCGGCCTGCTTGCGCTCGCTGATGTCGGAGGTGACGCCGACCAGGGCAATGACCTGGCCGCTTTTGCCATAAATGGCCCGGGCACGCACATCGACCCAGTTGAGCGAGCCGTCGGGCCACAGGTTGCGGTATTCGATAATGAAGTCGACGCCGGTGTCCAGGCTGCGCTGCAAGGCCGATTGCATGCGCGGCTGGTCGGCGGCATAGACCGAAGCCAGCCAGTCCTCATAGCCGAACGTGGCATTTTCATCGAGCCCGTAGTGGGCTTTGCTGATGGCCGAACAGGTCAGGGTCAGAAACTCGGCTTCCAGTTGCCACGATCCCAGGCGCCCGGCGGTGAGGGCGTTCTGCAAGCGCCTTTCGCCCTCCAGCAGGTCTTCCATGCGCGCCCGCGCCTCGTATTGACGGCGCCGGCCACGCACGGCGGTCTTTACCAGCGTGACCAGCGTCATCGGGTGAAACGGGCGCTCCAGGAAGGTCACATTGCCCAGCAGGGTGCCCAGCCGGGTCGATGGGTTCTGGTCCGGGCCGCCATGCCGGGTGAGCAAGACCACCGGCAGGTCGGACCAGGCCGGTTGACTGGCCAGCAGGTTGAGCAAAGGGTTGAAATCAGTACCGCGCAGGGCTTCGTCGGCAATGATGGCCAACCCTGCACCGATGTTCAGCTCCCTGACCAGTTCAGTGGTATCCCTGGCGACTTTTGTGCGCAGCCCGGCTTCGTTGAGAATCGCCGAGGCGATCTGACTGTCGCGGCCCTGGGGGGCCAGGATGATTGCCCGTTCGGAAAAAGCTGGTATCACGTCTCATCATCCTGCAACAGGGGTTGCCCATCGCCTCGGTAGCTGGGTACGCCACGCAGCACACCCTGAAAATCATGCAAAGGTGCCCCGATGCGCAAGCCTTTGTCGCTGATACGGTACTCGCGGATCGTGGTTTCGTGGGCGCCGGTGCGCTTCTTGATCACCGAAACGGCCCGGCGTACTTTGCCCAGCGCCTCGAAGTAACGCAACAGGATGACGGTGTCGGCCAGGTAAGTGATATCGACCGGCGCGCGCATGTCGCCCACCAGCCCATGCTGGGCCACGGTCATGAAGGTCGAGGCGCCCTGGCGGTTAAGGTACAGCAACAACTCGTGCATATGCAGCACCAAGGCATTTTCTTCCGGCATGGCCGCCTGATAGCCGTTGAGGCTGTCGATGATCACGGTCTTGATCTGTTGCTTGTCCACGCAATGCCGAACCCGGTGGGAAAACTCCCCCGGCGACAGTTCCGCTGCATCCACTTGCTCGACCCATAGCTGACCGCTGTCCTGAAACGCCTGCAGATCGATGCCCATCGCTTGCATGCGTGCATACAGCAAGCCCAGTTCTTCATCGAAGACAAACAGCCCGACGCGTTCGCCACGGGCCATGGCCTGTACCGCAAACACCAGGGAAATAAGCGACTTGCCCGTACCGGCCGGGCCCAGCACCAGGGTGCTGGAGCCGCTGTCGACACCGCCCCCGAGCAATCCATCCAGCTCGGCAATGCCACTGCTGTACTGGCGGCGCTCGTACAGGTTGCGATGCTCGGCGGCCACCAGGCGCGGGAACACCTGCACGCCGCCTTCGAGGATGGTGAAGTCGTGAAAGCCGCCACGGTATTTCTGGCCGCGGTACTTGATGATTTTCAACCGTCGCCGCTCGCCACCGTAGGCCGGTGTCATTTCCTGCAAGCGAATCACCCCGTGGGCCACACTGTGCACGGTCTTGTCCAGCGTGTCGGTGGTCAGGTCGTCGAGCAACAGCACGGTTGTGTCGAAGCGCGCAAAATAGTGCTTCATCGCCAGTACCTGGCGACGGTAACGCAAGGAGCTTTGCGCCAGCAGGCGAATCTCCGAAAGGCTGTCGATCACCACCCGTGTAGGGCGGGTGCGCTCGACCGCCTCGAACAGCTTGGCAATTGTCTCGCCCAGTTCCAGGTCCGAGGAATACAGCAGGCTTTGCTGCTGCTCGGCACTGAGCAGGCTCTCCGGTGGTGTCAGTTCATACACATGGATGTGCTCATCCAGCTCCCAGCCATGGGAGCGGGCACTGTCACGCAGCTCACGCTCTGTCTCCGATAGCGTGATGTACAGGCACGACTCACCCGCTTGCGCGCCAGTCATCAAGAACTTCAGCGCCACGGTGGTCTTGCCTGTACCAGGCTCACCTTCGACCAGAAACACATGACCGCGGGAGAACCCGCCGCTCAGGATGTCATCCAGCCCTTCGATACCGGTTGCTGCCTTGGATGTAGTCAATGAAAACCCTCATGTGGGAAAACAGGACATGGGTTCTGGCGTCTGGCCAATTGCCGCAGTGTCCTGATACTGGACCTCGAAAGAGCGGGCCGGGTTCAGAGTTTTTGCAGTATGGAGGGCAATTTTCGGACGTTTTACCAGTCTAGACCCGGGCTGGACAACGGGTGTGCAGCGGCAGGCTTTTTCCCGTTGCACATGGGATGAAGCGCCTTGCCCGGCGCTTTTGCCGTATAAGCGAGCATGGCGTAATAACGAGGTGAAAATCCAGTATGCCTATCGATGCAATACTGGCTGAAATAGAGAAAAGTCATTTCTTTTCGGCCATGGGAAAGCGCACGGCGCAAGCGGATGATCTGATTTATGTCGATACGCTGCGCGAGGTGTTCACAGCGCCCACTGCGGCATCCTTGAAGGACGGTTACCCGCACGTTGAATGGCTGCCGACATCACCGACCCAGCACGATCCCTTCTACAGACTGGACACGCCCGACGCAGCCCTGGTCGAATGCCGGCTGACAGTCACCAGGGCGGTGATGAAGGCGATGAAAAACGTCGACAGGCGCGCATTCATCGTCGACCAGCATGACTTCAGCCTGGCGGCGAAAAACGCGATCGGCTTTGCCTTCAGGCAGCATGTGACCGAGCGCCATTCAGGTCTGGGGCATCGTTGGGAAAGGGTGGTGGCGGTGTATTGCCTGGGGCATTGGCCGGTGGGCTATGCCGGTGACAAATTGATCGTCGTTTAAGGTAAAGAGCACCATGGACCGCAAGTTGAACAAGGCCATAAAACACTACTATCGAAGTGGCTCGTTGGCCGCCATGACCGACCCTGAATTGATAAACCTCCTGCATATCAACGGCATGATCGTGCCGGCCGAAGACCTGACGCACGATGAGTTGATCAAAAAACTGTTTCATGAGAAAGGCATCGCTGACCAGGCCTCGGTCGTGGCGTCTTTTCTGATAGGCCTGGAAAATGGCCTGCCGGAAAAAAGAGCCGCGCTGTCGGCGTATGCGATCATGCTCAACTTTCCGGCGCATGGTTTTGAATCGACCCATGGCATCCAGTGTGATGTATGCGGGGTGTTCAAGAACAGAAGCCGCGACTTTACCCTGTGCAACCTGGCGCGTTATTCGGTCGGAGCCACCTACAGCGGAGCGCCTGAACAGTTGTATGTGTTCCTGAGGGAGCATAACAAGACCGCTGTGCCCGCCGTACAGTCAGTTTCCATGTTGAAGGACGTCTTGTCGGTGTTGCGGGCCGCCGATCTTCAGGACAGGCCGGTGACCCTGGAGAAAAAGCTCAGGGCGATTCCGGGCATCGGCATGGATAAAGAGCAGTCCCGCGCCTTGCTCGATTTACTGGGGCATCTGGGGGTGCTGGAAACCCCTGAGCACAAAGGGTTCGTCCATCACTACACCTACATCGGCCTTGCGCCGAGGAAAAGTCACTCCTCGGACTGGAGTTATCCGGTGGATTTCTGGACAGGCAAGGACGGCGTCAATGAAGAGGCTGTCGAGTTCTGGTTTAGTGATTATTTGTGATCCTGGGGTTGCGCTGCAGGACGCCGTTGCAGGCCTTGTGGGATTGCGCTGAAAAGCGGGCAGGCCATTCGGGTGGTCCGGCAAATGGCACTTGCGCCGCCTTACGACGCTGGCGGCAGGCTTGTTATAGTCCCGCGCTCAGTCCCGTACGCAAAGGAACCTGCCGTGTCCGACTATCAAGCCTTCATCGTCCAGCTGCATGAGCAGGTCGCTCATGTGCAGATCAATCGCCCTGACAAGCTCAATGCCATGAACGCGGCGTTCTGGCACGAGATCAGGGCGATTTTCCAATGGATCGATGAGCACGATGGCATCCGCGCGGTGGTGATCAGCGGCGCGGGCAAGCACTTTTCCTCCGGTATCGACCTGGCCCTGCTGGGCGCGGTCGCCAGCGAGCTGGGGCCTGATGCCGGGCGCAATGCGCGGCTGTTGCGGCGCAAGATCGAGCAGATGCAGGCCTCGTTCACGGCCGTTGCTCAATGCCGCAAGCCGGTGCTGGCAGCCGTGCAGGGATACTGCCTGGGCGCCGGGGTCGATTTGATTGCCGCCTGCGACATGCGCTATGCCGCCGTTGATGCGCAGTTCGCCATTCGTGAAATCGACATGGGCATGGCAGCCGATGTCGGCACCCTGCAACGCTTGCCACGTATCATCGGTGATGGCCTGCTGCGAGAGCTGGCCTACACCGGGCGCAGCGTTCACGCACAGGAGGCCGTACAGGTCGGCCTGGTCAATCGGGTCTACGACGATCACGCGCAATTGCTGGACGGGGTACTGGCCATTGCGCGGCAGATCGCACAAAAATCACCGATTGCCATCGAAGGCAGCAAGCGCATGATCGACTACATGCGCGACCATCGCATCGATGATGGCCTGGAACACGTTGCTATCTGGAACGCGTCCATGCTGCAATCAGCCGATCTCAAGCTGGCCATGATGGCTTCGATGAGCAAGCAAAAGCCGGTGTTCGACGATTGAGCCCGGTTCACACAGGAGTTACTGCATGACACGCCGTTGGACCACTGCCGTGCTGGACCCTCAAACCCCGGGCGGGCGCGCCGTGGTGTACAGCCCCCAGGGTTTCCTGCTGGGCGAGCAAGGGGTGCTGTTTTCCCGGCAATGGCTGGCCAGCCTCGACCTGCCGCTGTTGGGCGAGCACGGTATCGGCCATTTCGAGGGGGAGCCTGTGTATGTCTGGGTGCTGCAGCACCCGGTAGAGGTCGAAGGCCTGGCCTGGCAGGGCCTGCGCCAGTTCATGCTCGAGGGCGATTACGCCGTCTACCAGAAGCTGGGCTATGCCGCACAGATTGCCACCTGGTTCCGGGAACATCGTTTCTGTGGCGCGTGCGGCAAGCCGACGGTGCAGGTGCCTGGCGAGCGGGCGATGTACTGCGCCGACGACAACCTGCGTTTCTATCCGCGTATTTCCCCGAGCATGATCGTGTTGATCACCCGCGGTGACGAGGTGCTGCTGGCCCGTTCGCCGCGCTTCGTGACCGGGGTCTACAGCACCCTGGCCGGATTTGCCGAGCCGGGGGAGTCGGCCGAGGATTGCGTGCGCCGCGAGGTGATGGAAGAGGTGCAGGTGCGGATCCGCAACATTCAGTACGTGGGCAGCCAGTGCTGGCCGTTCCCGCACTCGATGATGCTGGGGTTTCATGCCGAATATGAAAGTGGCGACATCGTGCCTCAAGCCGACGAGATCGAGGATGCCCGCTGGTTCAGCATCCACGACATGCCGCCGCTGCCGGCCAGCCGCTCGATTGCCCGGCATCTGATCGAGTTGTACCTGGCGCGCCGCTCAGGCGCCCCCGAACCAGTGCTGCCAGGCCAGGCGGACAGTGAGTAGCAATACCATGGTGATGAACACCGGGCGGATGAACCTGGCCCCGCCCTTGATCGCGGTGCCGGCACCAAAATAGGCACCCAGCATCACCGCCAGGCCCATGCTGACGCCGATCACCACATCGACCTGGCCGGAGAACGCAAACACCGACAGCGCCGCGGCATTGCTGACAAAGTTCATGCTGCGCGCCACGCCGCTGGCCTTGACCAGGTCGACGGGGTAGAGCAGCAGGGTGCTGACGGTCCAGAAAGCGCCTGTGCCAGGGCCGGCTATACCGTCATAAAATCCCAGGCCCAGCCCTTGTGGTAACTGGCGACCTTGCTTGATCGGCGCATCGCTGAGCAGCGGCGCCTTCGGCGTGCCGCCGAACAGCAGGTAGATGCCGCAGGCGAACACCACCACCGGCAACATCTGGTTGATCCATTCGGCCGGCAGGTAATGAGCGACAATGGCACCGATCAAGGCACCCGCGGCGGTACCGAACAACGCCGGTTTCCATTGTCCGGGATCGAACAGTTTGCGCCGGTAATAGGTAAAACTGGCAGTGGCCGAACCAAAGGTGGCACACAGTTTATTGGTGCCCAGCACCAGATGCGGCGGCAGGCCGGCGGTCATCAGGGCCGGTGTGGTGAGCAGGCCACCACCGCCGGCGATGGCATCGATAAAGCCGGCCACGAAAGCGACGACGGCGAGAATGGCAAGGGTCGTGGGTTCGACACTGAGTTCAAAGGGCATGACGGAGGACTTGTTCGGCAGGGGGGCAGAATGGCTGCCCGAAGGCCGCGCATTCTACCGTCATCGCTGCCGGTTGTCAGACCTCAGATTTCGCCCAGCGCCACCCAGCGCTGTTCGCGGGCGGCCAGCCGGATGGCACTGGCCAGCCGCTCGACCTGCCAGGCTTCGGTAAAGTCAGGGCCTTGGTGCTCAAGGCCGGCCACGGCCAGGATCAGATCGCGCACTTCCAGCGCCTTGAGTTCGTTGTAACCCAGTTGATGGCCCGGTGCCGGGCAGAAGGCGGCATAACCGGCCTGTGTCGGGCCGGCCAGGATGCGCTGGAAGCCATCTCGGCCCGGGTTGCCGGGGCGGTACAGGCGCAATTCGTTCAAACGCTCCTGGTCGAAGGCCAGCGTGCCGCGAGTGCCGCTGATTTCGAAGCTCAGGTGGTTCTTGTAGCCGTGCTTGAGCCAGCTGGTGCTGATCGCACCACGCGCACCGCTGGCGAAGCGCAGCAGGGCGTGGGTCTGGTCGTCCACTGCGATGGCGCGCAGTTCGGCGCTGCCGGCACTGGCCGGTCGCCTGGCATGCACGGTACTGGCGTCGGCACACACCGCCTCGACATCGCCCAGCAGGTAACGGGCCATGGCCAGCAGGTGACTGCCCAGGTCGGCCAGGGCACCGCCGGCATGCGCCGCCTCGCAACGCCACGACCAGGGCGAGGCGGCATCGCCCATGAAGTCTTCGCAGAACTCGCCCTGAAAACTGATGATCTCACCCAGCTCACCGGCCCGGATCATCTCCCGGGCCAGGCCGATCATGGGGTTGTGCTGGTAGTTGTAGCCCACCTGGGTCACCACGCCGGCGGCCTTGGCGGCCAGATGCATCTCATTGGCCTGCTCCAGGCTGACGGCCAAGGGCTTTTCGCAGTACACCGCCTTGCCGGCGGCAATGGCGGCCATGGCCATGGGAAAATGCAGATGGTTGGGCGTGGTGATGGCCACCACCTGAACCTCGGGGTCTTGCACCAGTTGCTGCCAGTCACTGTGACTGTGATCGAAGCTCCAGGCCTGTGCGCACTGCTCGGCGCGTGCACTGTCGGCATCGGCCAGGGCTGCCAGGCGAATGCGCACCGGCAAGTCCAGGGCGGCGCGGGCGCTATGAAACGCCAGCGCATGGGCGCGGCCCATGAAGCCGGTGCCGATCAGACCGATACCGACCTCGGCCTGGCCGTGGGTGGAAATTTTCCGCATGACAGTCTCCTGATAGACATTGTTGTTATGCGGAAAATATATTCTGAATTTTTAATTAATGGAAATTAAATTCCTGTCTGTTGGTTTTGGCTCAGGACAGGAAGCCACCGTCGACATTCAGGATGGCACCCGTGGTGTAGCTGGAGGCAGCGCTGGCCAGGTACAGCACGGCACCGGCCATTTCCTCCGGTGCCGCCACGCGTTTGAGCGGGATGCGGGCCAGCGCGGTCTTGAGAATGGCCGCGTCGTTGACCAGTGCCGAGGCAAAGCGGGTGTCGGTCAGCCCTGGCAACAAGGCATTGCAGCGAATGCCGAATGGCGCGCATTCCTTGGCGAAGGCCTTGGTCATGTTGATCACGGCGGCCTTGGTCACTGAATAAATGCCCTGGAATTCGCCAGGCGAAACACCGTTGATGGAAGCCACGTTGATGATGCTGCCACTGCCATGCTCGCGCATCAGTCGCCCGGCCTGCACCGACATGAAGAAGTAGCCGCGAATGTTCACGTCGACGGTTTTCTGGAAGGCGCCGGGATCGGTGTCCAGGATGTGACAGAACTGCGGGTTTGTGGCGGCGTTGTTGACTAGGATGTCCAGCCGGCCAAAGCGGGCACGGATTTCGGCGAAGACCTCTTCGATCTGCGCGGCTTCACCGATATGGCACGCCAGCGCACTGGCCTTGCCACCGTCGGCAATGATTTCATCGGCCACCTGCTGGCAGGCCGCGAGCTTGCGGCTGGAGACGATCACGTGGGCGCCCTGGCTGGCCAGCAGCCGGGCGATGGCCTCGCCAATGCCACGACTGGCACCGGACACCAGGGCGATCTTGCCATCAAGGTCGAACAGGGTGGTTCTGGACATCGGAAACTCCTGGGTCAGCAAGCAGGCAAAAAAAACCGAAGCACGCAGGCTTCGGTTTTTGGGGGCAGGCGGGCGGTGCGGTTCCGAGGATCAGACCGGGAACAGTTCGCTCAGCTTCATGGCCAGCATCATGTCGCCTTCGGTGCGCAGCTTGCCGCCCATGAAGGCCTGCATGCCGTCGGTCTCGCCGCTGACGATACCCTTGAGGGTCTCGCTGTCCATCACCAGCGTGACGTTGGCGTCCGGATTCTCGCCTTCCTGCAGTTCACAGGTACCGTCCTTGACGATCAGCGCGTAGTGCTTGTCTTCGTCGGTGATATTGAAACCGAATACCAGGTCCAGGCCGGTGGCGGCGGCAGGATTGAATTTGGCTTTCATGGCTTGGACTGCATCGGCTACTGAGGTCATGGGTCGATCCTTATAGATGAGGGTCTGCGTGCATGGGGTGCCGATGGAAAAGGGTGCCGTCGGCAACGTCCCGCGATGTGCAGGTGCAGGCGAGGTTATGAGGATGCCGTGTGCCTGTCAACCGCAAATCATACGTCTGTTTGAATTAGTCGTTTAAACCTGGCTGGCATGCTCTGTACTGGTGGTCAGCGGGCCTGCTCGGTATGCTGGGCCATCGCGTTCTTGAATGAAGAGCGCCAGGTTATCGAGGAGTGTCCGTGAATTTTGTTGCTGAATACGCCAGCTTTCTGGCCAAGACCGTGACGCTGGTGATTGCCATCGTGGTCGTGCTGGTCGCCATCGCCGCCATGCGCAGCAAGGGGCGCGCCCGTACCGCCGGGCAACTGCAGGTCACGCGCCTCAACGACTTCTATAAAGGGCTGCGTGAGCGCCTGGAAGGTTCGCTGCTCGACAAGACGCGCCTCAAGGCGCTGCGCAAGGAGCAGGCCAAGGCCCTGAAAAAGGACAAGAAGCAGGCCGAGCCCAAGGCGCGGGTCTATGTGCTGGATTTCAACGGTGATATCAAGGCGTCCGCCACCGAGAGCCTGCGCCATGAAATCACCGCGTTGCTGACCCTGGCCACCGACAAGGACGAAGTGGTGCTGCGTCTGGAAAGTGGCGGCGGCCTGGTGCACAGCTATGGCCTGGCGTCTTCACAACTGGCGCGCATCCGTCAGGCGGGCATTCCGCTGACCGTGTGCATTGACAAGGTGGCGGCCAGTGGCGGCTACATGATGGCCTGCATCGGTGACCGCATCATCAGCGCGCCATTTGCCATCCTCGGCTCGATCGGCGTGGTGGCGCAGTTGCCCAACGTCAACCGTCTGCTCAAGAAGCATGACATTGATTTTGAAGTGCTGACTGCCGGCGAATACAAACGCACCCTGACCGTATTTGGCGAAAACACCCAGAAAGGCCGGGAGAAATTCCAGCAGGACCTGGAAATCACCCATGACCTGTTCAAGGGCTTCGTGGCCAGCTATCGGCCGCAGTTGAGCATCGACGAAGTGGCCACCGGTGAAGTCTGGCTGGGCATGGCCGCACTGGACAAACAACTGGTCGATGAACTCAAGACCAGTGACGAATACCTGTCAGACAAGGCCAGGACCGCCGATGTTTTCCATTTGCACTACGCCCAGCGCAAGAGTCTGCAGGAGCGGGTCGGCATGGCCGCCGCCGCCTCGGCCGACAGCCTGGCGATCAAATGGTGGGGCCGCCTGACCCAGCAGCGCTTCTGGTCGTAGGAACGGTTTTTCGCAACCGGTGGTCGCTCTTGCAAAATCGTGCACAAGCCTGGAATCGGCACGTCATACCAGGCACGTAGGAGCGACCAACGGTCGCGAATGCCATCTTGCCCAAGCACGTGCATAACCCATGAAAAAGCCCGGTCTCCATACAGAGCCGGGCTTTTTTCATTCATGCTGCTGTCAGCGGCGACGGAACAGCGGCAGCGGTTCGTCGGTGGCGGCCTGGTAGGTCACCGAAAAATCCTTCAGGCCTTCCAGTGCTTCGTAGGGGTCTTTGTCAGCGCGGATGGCGAAGGCATCGAACCCGCAACGGCGCAGGTAGAACAACTGGTCGCGCAGCACGTCGCCAATGGCCCGCAGCTCGCCCTTGTAGCCGTAGCGGTCGCGCAACAGACGGGCATTGGAGTAGCTGCGACCGTCGGTGAAGGCCGGGAAGTTCAGGGCAATGACCTGGAACTGATCGACGTCATCACCGATTTCCTCGGCTTCCTCGTCGCTGTCCAGCCACACGCCCAGGCCGCCGTCACGGGCTTTTAAGGCATGACCGTGCTCGCGCCACAGCGCAAGCGGCACGATCAGGTCGTCGCAATTGGACAGGCTGTCGAAGGTCGTGTCCTTGGGCAGCAAGTGCCAGGTTTCATCGATGACTTCGTTGTTCTTAATGATTCGCTGCATAGACGCGCTCCTTGAAAGGGTCGATGCCAATACGTTGATAGGTGTCGATGAAGCGCTCGTCTTCGGTACGTTTCTCGATGTACACGTTGATCAGCTTCTCGATCACATCCGGCATCGCTTCCTGGGCGAAGGACGGGCCCAGGATCTTGCCCAGGCTGGCGTCACGGCTGGCACTGCCGCCAAGCGATACCTGATAGAACTCGGCACCTTTCTTGTCCACGCCCAGAATGCCGATATGGCCGACGTGGTGGTGACCGCAGGCGTTCATGCAACCGGAAATGTTCAGGTCCAGCTCGCCGATGTCGAACAGATAGTCCAGGTCGTCGAAGCGACGCTGGATGGATTCGGCGATCGGGATCGACTTGGCGTTGGCCAGCGAGCAGAAATCACCGCCCGGGCAGCAGATGATGTCGGTCAGCAGGCCGATGTTCGGCGTGGCAAAGCCGTTGTCACGCAGCTCGCCCCATAGCTCGAACAGGCGCGCCTGCTCGACGTCGGCCAGAATCACGTTCTGCTCGTGGGAGGTGCGCAACTGGCTGAAACTGTAGCGGTCGGCCAGGTCGGCGATGGCATCGAGCTGCTTGTCGGTCGCATCACCCGGGGCAACGCCGGTCGGCTTGAGCGACAGAGTCACGACCACATAACCGGGCTTCTTGTGCGCGGTGGTGTTGCGCTGGCGCCAGCGGGCAAAGCCTGCATGCTCGGCGTCCAGGGCGGCCAGTTGCGCGTCCTGGTTGTCCAGGGCCTTGTAGTCGGGGTCGATGAAGTGCCTGGCCACGCGCTGCAGTTCGGCTTCGGTCAGGGTGGTCGAGCCGCCGCGCAGGTGAGCCATCTCGGCCTCGACCTTCTCGGCGAAGACCTCGGGCGTCAGGGCCTTCACCAGGATCTTGATGCGCGCCTTGTACTTGTTGTCGCGACGGCCATAGCGGTTGTACACCCGCAGGATGGCGTCCAGGTAGCTCAACAGGTCCTGCCATGGCAGGAACTCATTGATGAAGGAGCCGACCACCGGCGTGCGGCCCAGGCCGCCGCCGACCAGCACGCGAAAGCCCAGGTCGCCGGCGTCGTTGCGCACCGGCTCCAGGCCGATGTCGTGGACTTCGATGGCCACCCGGTCGCTGGCCGAACCGTTGACTGCAATCTTGAACTTGCGCGGCAGGTAGGCGAATTCGGGGTGGAAGGTGGTCCACTGACGGATGATCTCGCACCAGGGGCGCGGGTCGACCACTTCATCGGCGGCCACGCCAGCGAACTGGTCGGTGGTGACGTTGCGCAGGCAGTTGCCGCTGGTCTGGATCGCGTGCATCTGCACGGTGGCCAGTTCTGCCAGGATGTCCGGCACGTCTTCCAGCGCCGGCCAGTTGAACTGCACGTTCTGGCGGGTGCTGATGTGCGCGTAGCCTTTATCGTAGTCGCGGGCGATCTTGGCCATCATGCGCATCTGCCGCGACGTCAGCTGACCGTAAGGCACGGCCACCCGCAGCATGGGTGCGAAACGCTGGACATACAGGCCATTCTGCAGGCGCAGCGGGCGAAACTCTTCTTCGCTCAGTTCCCCTGCCAGGTAGCGTCGGGTCTGATCCCGGAACTGCTTTACGCGGTCCTCGATGATCTGCTGATCGTATTGGTCGTATACGTACATATAAGTCCTGTTCTCAGGCTTCGGTGATGATGCCAGGTTGCCGGGTGCGCCACATTCAGGTGGTTTTGCTGTCCTGGCGCCGGCATCATCTGGACAATTCTGCGCGCACGGTCGCGCTACTCCCTGCGGAGCGGTGGCGAAGATACCAGCTTGCCGTTATCGGTAAAAGTGATGTTTATATATAAGCAAATCGCTAAAAGCGATAATGCCCGTCGCCTCGATCCACACCCTTGCTTGAAGCAGGGTCAAGGCTCGGCTTTACTGGGTGTAATCCCGGGGTTGCAGGTGCAGCCCGGTGAGCAATCACCCCTGAAACCGACAAGAGGCGATGCCATGCGCAACCCTTCCAAAGGCGGAAAATCCGACAGTGCCGTAGACGCCTGGGCCATCTTTTTCCTGATTCTGCTGGTGGTAGGCGCTGCTGTGTTCTGGGTCAGCGGCCAGTGATGCCGTGCCTTGCGAGGCCTTCACTGATTTAAACGCCAGCGCCGCTCCAGTTTTCACAGGTTACAGCCGATACCCTTGAGTTGTGCAGGTACCCAAAGATCAATCGGCCGGTACGCAATCAGGCAAGCGTTCAAGGCTTCGGATGACATGACAGGCAGGTGGGTCAAGGCACTGGCAATGGTAGGCGGGCTCGGCTGCGGGCTGTGGTGCTGTACGGTCAGTGCGGCATCGGTGGTGTTTCTCAGTCCCGGGCCTGAGTCGGACGGGTACTGGAACAGCTACGCCAGGGTCATGCAGGCCGCTGCCGAGGCCACCGGCATGCAACTGACCGTGGCCTTCTCCGACCGCGACACCCGCACCCTGATCGAGCTGGCCAGAAAAGCCCTCAAGAGCGACCCACGCCCCGATTACCTGATGTTCTCCAACGAGCTCAATGTGGCGCCGGAAATCCTGCGCCTGTCCGCAGGCAGCGGGGTCAAGCTGTTCGCGGTCAATAACATTCTGACCGCCGACCAGGTGCGCATTCTGGGTGATCTGGCCACGCGGTACCCGAACCGCCTGGGCAGCCTGGTCGGCAACGACGAGGAGGGTGGCTACCTCACCGCCCAGCGCCTGATCAGCCTGCACCCTCCCGTCGCGCCCGGTCAGTTCATCGACATGCTGGCCTTCTCCGGCACCGATGCCACGCCAGTGTCACAGCTGCGTGAACAAGGCATGCGCCGTGCGGTGGCCGAATACCCTCAGGTGCGCTTGCGCCAAGTGGTACTCGGTGTCTGGCGCCGCGACCGGGCGCTGGAACAGGCGCGCACTTTGCTCAAGCGCTACCCGGATGTGTCGCTGATCTGGTCGGCCAATGAGCAAATGGCCTTTGGCGCGATGGATGCCCTGGCCGAAATCGGCGGCGTGCCCGGCAAGGATGTGCTGTTCAGTGCCATCAATGGCACCCCGGCGTCATTGCAGGCGCAACTCGACGGCCGCCTGAGCGTAGTGGCCAGCGGTCACTTCACCCTGGGCGGCTGGGCACTGGTGCTGCTCAATGATTACGAGCACGGCCAGGCCGGCCATGAAGGCGCCGTGTCCTTGGGAGAGCGAAAGATCCGTGTGCTGCAACTGGTCGAGCCCGAGGACACTGCACGTTTTCTGGACGCCGCCAGGGTCGATCGCTACCGGATCGATCCGCACGCCTTCCAGAAGCCGGACACGGCCGAAGATTCACCCTTTGCCCTGCGGCATATGTTGCCCGCCCCTCAAGCCATGAAGTAAAGCACCAGGCGCACGATCAATAGCAGGCCGAGCACGAATACCAAGGTGAAACCGATGCCCAGCACAATGAAATGCCAGGGCTTGTCGTGGCTGAAGTCGCGCTCGCGGTTCTTGCTGCTTTGCACCCCCAGCGCTGCGGCCGCGACACTGCACAGCATCTGCCAGAGGGTGGGAGGCCTGGGTTTATCAGGTGAGCGGTTCATGGGCTTGACCTGCGCAAGCATGTGTTACGCAGGGTAGCCCCATCAGGCACCCATCGCAGCCCAAGGCGACGGCAGGTGCCTGTGCTGGCCGGCGTTTTACTCGTCGTAACCCAGGATCGGTGCCAGCCAGCGCTCGGTGACGCTCAGCGGCTGGTGCTTGCGTGCGGTGTAGCTGTCGACCTGATCCTTGTCGACCTTGCCCACGGCAAAGTACTGCGCTTGCGGGTGGGCGAAGTACCAGCCGCTGACCGAGGCGGCCGGGAACATGGCGTAGTGCTCGGTCAGGAACACGCCGCTGCGACCGGCGGTCAGCGGCGCCGCATCCACCGGCAGCGGATCGAGCAGGGTAAACAGCGTGCCTTTTTCAGTGTGGTCCGGGCAGGCCGGGTAGCCGGGGGCCGGGCGAATGCCGGTGTACTGCTCGCGGATCAACGCCTCGTTGTCCAGGTGCTCGTCGCCGGCATAACCCCAGTACTCCTTGCGCACCTGCTCGTGCAGCCACTCGGCGCAGGCTTCGGCCAGGCGGTCGGCCAGGGCCTTGACCATGATCGAGTTGTAGTCGTCGCCATTGTCCTGATAGGCCTTGGCCACTTCTTCGGCGCCGATGCCGGCGGTGGTGATAAAACCACCCATATGGTCCGTGACGCCGCTGTCCCTGGGCGCGATGTAATCGGCCAGCGACAGGTTCGGCTTGCCATCGGGCTTGATGGTCTGCTGGCGCAGGTGATGCAGGCGCGCGATCGGCTGGCCGTCGTCGCCGTAGACTTCCAGGTCGTCGTCATCGACCTGGTTGGCCGGCCAGAAGCCGAACACGGCGCGGGCACGAATCAGCTTTTCGTCGATCAGCTTGCGCAGCATCTCCCGGGCATCGGCAAACAGCACCGTGGCCGCCTCGCCGACCACTTCGTCGGTGAGGATGCGCGGGTATTTGCCGGCCAGGTCCCAGGAAATGAAGAACGGTGTCCAGTCGATGTACTCGGCCAGCACGTTGAGGTCGATGTCCTCCAGCACCCGGGTGCCGGTGAAAGTCGGCTTGACCGGGGTGTAGCCGGCCCAGTCGAATTTGGGCTTGTTGGCCACCGCCGCCGCGTAGGGCAGGCGTTCGGTGCGTGAACTGCGCGCCGAGGTGCGTTCGCGAACCTGCACATACTCTTCGCGGGTTTTCTCCACGAAGGCTGGCTTGAGTTCCCTGGACAGCAACTGCGTCGCCACGCCCACGGCGCGCGAGGCGTCGGTGACGTAGATGACCGCGTCATTGCTGTAGCGCGGCTCGATCTTCACTGCCGTGTGCGCCTTGGAGGTGGTGGCGCCACCGATCATCAACGGCAGGTGGAAGTCCTGGCGCTGCATTTCGCGGGCCACATGAACCATTTCGTCCAGCGACGGCGTGATCAGCCCGGACAGGCCGATGATGTCGCATTTCTGCTCGCGGGCCACCTGCAGGATCTTCTCGGCCGGCACCATCACGCCCAGGTCGACGATGTCATAGCCGTTACAGCCCAGCACCACGCCCACGATGTTCTTGCCGATGTCGTGCACATCACCCTTGACCGTGGCCATCAGGATCTTGCCCTTGGCTTCGGGCTTGTCGCCTTTTTCCAGTTCGATGAACGGGATCAGGTGCGCCACCGCCTGTTTCATGACCCGCGCCGACTTGACCACTTGCGGCAGGAACATCTTGCCCGAACCGAACAGGTCGCCCACGGTGTTCATGCCGGCCATCAGCGGGCCTTCGATGACCTCGATGGGGCGCTTGAACGACAGGCGCGATTCTTCGGTGTCTTCGACGATGTAGGCGGTGATGCCCTTGACCAGTGCATGTTCCAGGCGCTGGTTGACCGGCCAGCCGCGCCACTCTTCGGTCTCGGCTTCCTTGACGCTGCCGTCGCCCTTGTATTCGTCGGCAATCGCCAGCAGCGCGTCGGTGCCTTCCGGGGTGCGGTTAAGCACCACGTCCTCGACCTTTTCACGCAGTTTGGCCGGGATTTCGTCGTAGATTTCCAGCTGGCCGGCGTTGACGATGCCCATGGTCAGGCCGTTCTGGATCGCGTGGTACAGGAACACCGAGTGGATGGCCTCGCGCACCGGGTTGTTGCCGCGGAACGAGAACGACACGTTGGACACCCCGCCCGAGGTCAGGGCGTAGGGCAGGTGGTCGCGGATATAGGCGCAGGCTTCGATGAAGTCCACGGCATAGTTGTTGTGCTCTTCGATGCCGGTGGCGACGGCAAAGATGTTCGGGTCGAAGATGATGTCTTCCGGCGGGAAGTTCACTTCATTGACCAGGATGTCATAGCTGCGCTGGCAGATTTCGCGCTTGCGTGCGGCGGTGTCGGCCTGGCCGGCTTCGTCGAAGGCCATGACCACCACGGCGGCCCCGTAGCGTTTGCACAGGCGCGCATGGTGCTTGAACGCCTCGACGCCTTCCTTCATTGAGATCGAGTTGACGATGCCCTTACCCTGGATGCACTTGAGGCCGGCCTCGATCACTTCCCACTTGGAGGAGTCGATCATGATCGGCACGCGCGAGATGTCCGGCTCGCCGGCAATCAGGTTGAGAAAGCGCACCATGGCCGCCTGGGAGTCGAGCATCCCTTCGTCCATGTTGATGTCGATCACCTGGGCGCCGGCCTCGACCTGCTGCAGCGCCACTTCCAGCGCCTCGGTGTAGTTCTCTTCGCGGATCAGCCGGGCGAACCTGGCGGAACCGGTGATGTTGGTGCGTTCGCCAACGTTGATGAACAGCGAGTTGCGATCAATGGTGAACGGCTCCAGGCCCGACAGGCGGCAGGCCTTGGGGATCTCGGGGATGGCGCGCGGCGGGTATTTGGCCACCGCTTCAGCGATGGCCTTGATGTGTGCCGGCGTGCTGCCGCAGCAACCGCCAATGATGTTGAGAAAGCCGCTGGCGGCGAATTCTTCGACTACTTCGGCCATCTGCGCAGGCGTTTCGTCGTACTCGCCAAAGGCGTTGGGCAGGCCGGCGTTGGGGTGCGCCGAGACATGGGTGCCGGCCTTGACGGACAGCTCCTCAAGGTACGGACGCAGGTCCTTGGCGCCCAATGCGCAGTTCAGGCCCACCGAGATCGGGTTGGCATGGCGGACCGAGTTCCAGAAGGCTTCGGTGGTCTGTCCGGACAGCGTACGACCCGAGGCATCGGTGATGGTGCCGCTGATCATGATCGGCAATTCGATGCCGTCGTCTTCGAACACTTGCTGCACGGCGAAAATCGCCGCCTTGGCGTTGAGGGTGTCGAAGATGGTCTCGATCAGAATCAGGTCGGCGCCGCCTTCGATCAGCCCGCGGGTGGCCTCGATGTAGTTTTCGACCAGTTCGTCGAAGGTCACGTTGCGATAGCCGGGGTCGTTGACGTCGGGGGAGATCGAGCAGGTGCGGCTGGTCGGGCCGAGCACGCCGGCGACGAAGCGCGGACGATCCGGGGTTTCCAGGGTCTTGGCGTCCGCGACCTGGCGGGCGATGCGCGCGCCTTCGACGTTCAGCTCATACACCAGCGCTTCCATGCCGTAGTCGGCCTGGGAGACCTGGGTGGCGTTGAAGGTGTTGGTTTCCAGAATGTCGGCGCCGGCGTCCAGGTAGGCCTTCTCGATGGCACCAATCACATCCGGACGGGTCAGGATCAACAGGTCGTTGTTGCCCTTGACGTCGCTTGGCCAGTCGGCGAAGCGCTCGCCTCGGTAATCCTTTTCTTCAAGCCGATAGCTCTGGATCATGGTGCCCATGCCGCCATCGAGGATCAGGATCCGCTGTTGGAGAGCATTCAGAAGAGCTTGATGGCGGGCGCTGCGATCAGACATGGGACGTATTACCTTGAAAAGGCCTAAACAGAACGGGCGGCGGAAAAACCGGGGAGGGGCTGGCAAGCGCGCTCGACCCGGTTTTGGTGCCGCCTGGGAAGGCCGAAATCATAACAAACCCCAACCGTTTTAGCGTTGCCTGGGCTTTTGCATGAAAAACGCTCATGTTGCGGCGCGCCAACCACGATAAACTCGTGGCCATTTGCCCTGGGGAATACACCGGATATGCCGTACCGTCTGTTGGCAGGCCTTGCCTTGTTGCTGTCCTGCTGCACGCTCCAGGCCGGTGACCTGCCTGCGCCTGTTTCCTATACCCGCGACATCCAGCCGATCCTCACTGAAAAGTGCGTGGCCTGCCATGCCTGCAACGATGCGCCGTGCCAGCTCAACCTGGGCAGTGCCGAGGGCCTGCTGCGCGGCGCCAACAAGGTGCCGGTCTACCAGGGCGAACGCTCCCAGGCTGTTGACCCGACGCGCTTGTTCTACGACGCCAATGGCGTATCGGCCTGGCAACGCAAGGGCTTCTATTCGGTGCTTGAACCACGTGGCGGCCAGGCCGCCTTGATGACCCGTATGCTGGAGCTGGGCCAGCAGGCACCGTTGCCGCCCAACAGCAAGCTGCCCGACAGCATTGCGCTGGGCATCAACCGCGAAAACGTCTGCCCGTTGCCCGAAGAATTCAACGCCTACGCCGCTGCACACGCCACCCAGGGCATGCCGCTGGCCGTGACCGGGCTGAGCGAGGCCGAGTACCAGACCCTGCAACGCTGGATGGCAGCCGGGGCGCCGGTGGACCAGCAGCCGCTGCAGCCCAACGCTGCCGAAGCTTCGCAGATCGCCACATGGGAAGCGCAGTTGAACCTGCCCGGTGCCCGCCAGGCGCTGGTCGGGCGCTGGCTTTATGAGCATCTGTTTCTGGCGCATATCTACTTCGAGGGCGGCGAGCCTGGGCACTTCTTCCAGTGGGTGCGCTCGCGCACGCCCAGCGGCCAGCCGGTCGACATCATTGCCACCCGCCGCCCCAACGATGATCCGGGTCGTCGCGAGTTCTACTACCGCCTGGTGCCGGTACAGGGCGTGATCGTGCACAAGACCCACATCACCTACCCGGTGGGGCCGAAAAAACTGCAGCGGGTGCGCGAGCTGTTCTATGGCAACGACTGGCAAGCCCAGGCGGTGCCCGGCTATGGCCCCGGGCACCGCGCCAACCCGTTCCTGACCTTCGAGGCCATCCCGGCCAAGGCGCGCTACCAGTTCATGCTTGATAACGCCGAGTACTTCGTGCGCAGCTTCATTCGCGGCCCGGTGTGCCGCGGGCAGATTGCGACCGATGTGATTCGCGACCAGTTCTGGGTGCTGTTCCAGGACCCGTCCAGCGACTTGTACCTGTCCGATGCCCGTTATCAGGGCCAGGCCACGCCGTTGCTGGCCATGCCGGGACAGAACGACAATGTCGGCAGCATCCTGAGCCTGTGGCTGTCGTACCGCGACCGGCGCAATGCCTATGAAGACCTGCGCCGCGACCACTACGCCAAGGCCCCGACACCGGACTGGCCGAGCCTGTGGGCCGGCAACGACAATGCGTGGCTGACCGTCTTTCGCCATTACGACAGCGCCACAGTAAACAAGGGCCTGATCGGCGATGTACCGCAATCGATGTGGCTGTTCGATTACCCGCTGCTGGAGCGCACCTACTATCAACTGGTGGTCAACTTCGATGTGTACGGCAACGTGGCTCATCAGGCGCAGACCCGGCTGTATTTCGACCTGATCCGCAACGGCGCGGAGATCAACTTCCTGCGCCTGATGCCGCCCGAGCGTCGTGAGGACCTGCTCGACGGTCTTTACGAAAACGCCGGCAAGATCAAGCTGTGGCTGGACTACCAGCGCATCGACGACGACACCGCCAGCGGCCTCAGACTCGATAAAAAGCGGCCGATGCGCGATTTTGCCGAACAGTTGCTGCGCCACGCAGGGGCGCTCAATGCTGCGCCCGACCCGATCAACCGCTGCTACCTGGCGGCGGGTGGTCAATGCTCGCGGCCGGGCCTGTCGCCGGCCCTGGCCGACGCCGAGCAACGCCTCAGCCGTCTGGCGGCGCTGCCTGCCGCCCGGCTCAAGGTCATTGACCAATTGCCGGAAGCCACGATGCTGCGCATCGAAGACAGCAGCGGGCGGCGTGAGGTCTACAGCCTGTTGCGCAACCGGGCGCACAGCAACGTGGCGTTTCTGTTGGGTGAGTCGTACCGCTACCAGCCACGGCTCGACACGCTGACAATCTACCCGGGCGTACTGAGCAGCTACCCGAACTTCATGTTCAATGTGCCGGCCGCCGAGGTGGCGGCGTTCGTCGACGCCATGCAGCAGGCCAGCGACCCGCAGGCCTTTGAAAAAATCGTCGAGCGTTGGGGCATCCGTCGCACTCATCCGCAGTTCTGGACCTGGTTTCATGACCTCAATCGCTACATCAAGGAGCAGGATCCGCGTGAGGCGGGTGTGCTGGACATGAACCGCTACGAGAACCTCTGACAAAGGGCTTTCAGGCTGCAGACCGCACCGGATGTGGCCTGCAGCCATTATCTGTCATCGTGATCAAGCCCCTTTCTGCCGATCTTTTGCGCGTTATTACGGTCTGTTTCTCTGCGTGTTCCCCCGGTTCGGGTGTGGACGACCAGTGAAAGACACGTAAAAAAGAGGTTCAGGAATGCTGATTTCGGTTCAGGCCCTGCGGGCATTTGCAGCATGGGTAGTGGTGTGCCATCACTTCATGCAGATCTTTTTCGACTTCAAGGCCAGCGGGCCGATTGGTGAGTTTTTTGTTTCCAAGGGCGCCGTGGGCGTCGATATCTTCTTCGTCATCAGTGGCCTGGTGATCTACCTGTCCACCTGCGAGCGCGACATCCCGGCCTCGCGCTTCATTGCCTATCGATTGTTTCGTATCGTGCCGGCGTACTGGCTGTACACCCTGGCCATGGGCCTGCTGTTGCTGTGGGCCGCGCCGTGGCTGCCGCACCAGGTGATCGGCTGGCAGAATTTCCTGCTGTCGCTGGCGTTCATTCCCTCGGAAAACCCCGGCGGCTATGGCCTGTACCCCACACTCAACGTGGGCTGGACGCTCAATTACGAGATGCTGTTCTATGTCTTGTTCTCGCTGGTGTTTCTGTTCGAGCGCCGGCACCGGGTGCTGATCATTGCCAGCGCGCTGTTCGTGGTCACCGAGGTGCTGGCGGGCACGGGGCTGATCAGCCGTTTTTACGGCAATGACATCATTTATGAATTCCTGCTCGGCATTGCCATTGCCATGATCTACCAGCGCGGCTGGATCCGGCAGGCGGTGTGGCTGCCCCTGGCCGGTATCGTGGCGGCGCTGATGCTGATCCAGCATCTGGACAACAGCCAGCGGTTGCTCAACTGGGGCCTGCCCAGCGCCTTGATCGTGCTGTGCTGCATTTCGCTGGAGCCGCTGTTTCGCGGCAGCAAGCTGCTCAAGGTGCTGGGGGATTGTTCGTATTCGGTGTACCTGCTGCATGTGCTGGTGCTCTATGGCGGCCTGCTGGTGGCGCAGCGCTACGGGCTCGACCCGTATCTGGTGTTTGCCTTCTGTGTGCCGGTGATCGCCATTGGCGCCTGGATCAGCTACGAGTGGATCGAGAAGGGGTTGTACGTGCGCATGAAGACCTGGCTCGACGCGCGCAGGGCCGCGCGCCGCTCGGTTGCGCTATCCTGACAAAAATACTGGGTTTTGTGCGGCGCCACCGATTGGCGTAAACTGCCAGCACGTCTGCGAGGAAATTTCATGACCGCTATCACCATTACCGATGCTGCCCACGACTACCTGGCCGATCTGCTGGAAAAGCAGAACACCCCAGGCATCGGCATCCGGGTATTCATTACCCAGCCCGGCACCCAATACGCTGAAACCTGCATTGCCTACTGCAAGCCGGGTGAAGAAAAACCTGAAGACAAGGCCATCGGCCTGGCGCGTTTCACCGCCTGGATCGATGGCTTCAGCGAGGCCTTCCTGGACGATGCCGTGGTCGACTACGCCACCGACCGCATGGGCGGGCAACTGACCATCAAGGCCCCCAATGCCAAGGTGCCGACCGTCAACGCCGACAGCCCGATCAACGAGCGCATCAACTACTACCTGCAAACCGAGATCAACCCGGGACTTGCCAGCCATGGCGGCCAGGTCAGCCTGATCGACGTGGTCGAGGAGGGCGAGCAGAGCATCGCCGTCCTGCAGTTCGGCGGCGGCTGCCAGGGCTGCGGCCAGGCCGACGTGACGCTCAAGGAAGGCATCGAGCGCACCCTGCTCGAGCGCATCCCCGAGCTGCACGGCGTGCGTGACGTGACCGACCATACCCAGAAAGAAAACGCCTACTACTGATCAACTCGCGCACTCCCTGGTCGCGCTCTGCCGGAATGCCGGACCACCGCGACCGGCTGCGCAGCAGTCGTAAAGTTGTGGTGTTTTCGAGATTTTTGCGAGCGCTGCGCACTCGGTCGCGGGCAAGCGCGCTCCTACACTGGCCTGTACAAATGCGCATGCCCCGCCCGATACAGCGATGACTCGGCAAACGTGTCCGTTGCCAGTACCCGCCCGACCAGAATCAGCGCCGTGCGCCTGAAGCCCTTGGCCTTTACCTTGTCTTCGATGTCGGCCAGCGTGCCCAGCACCCAGTCCTGGTCCGGCCAGCTGGCGCGATGCACCACGGCAATCGGGCAGTCGGTCCCGTAATGTGGCAACAGCTCGGCCACGATCGCCCCGATATGCTTGATCCCCAGATGAATGGCCATGGTCGTGCCATGCCGTGCCAGGTCACCCAAGGCTTCACCGGCCGGCATGGGGCTGCTGTCGGCAAAGCGGGTCAGGATCACGCTCTGGGCCACGTCCGGCAGGGTCAGCTCGCTTTCCAGCAGGGCCGCGCAAGCGGCCGTGGCGGTGACACCGGGAATGATCTGAAACGCAATATCCAGTTCGCGCAAGCAGCGAATCTGCTCGCCGATCGCCCCGTACAGGCTCGGGTCGCCGGAATGCACCCGGGCCACATCCTGGCCTTGTGCATGAGCCGATTTCATCAAGGCGATGATCTGTTCCAGGTGTAACTCGGCGCTGTTGACCACTTGATGGGCGCTATGGCCCTCTAGCACGGCCAGGGGGACCAGCGAGCCGGCATAGATAATGACCGGGCACGTGCGAATCAGGCGCTGGCCCTTGACGGTGATCAGCTCGGGATCGCCGGGGCCGGCACCGATGAAATAAACAGTCAATGAACACTCCAGAGACGTGCAAGAAATAAGGTCGTAATAAAGCCGGCATTATCCGCCCGTAACAGGGCTGCTGGCCAAGGCCAATGTGGCCTGATCGTTTTTCCGGTAGGTGATGCGCAACCAGGCAGGCTTGCCGCTCAACTGGCTGGCCAGCGCCAGCGCCGCGCTTTCGGCCACGCCACGACAGCCGGTGCGCTCGAAGGCCAGCGCCGAGTGGTGAGTCAACTGGCCTTCATGAGCCTGGAGCTGTGCTGCACTGAAAAACACCAGCGGCAGGCCGAGTTGTTCGGCAGCCTGCCACAAGCCCGGCTCGTCGCACTTGCTGTCGATGGAAGCCAGCGCACTGACCGCCCCGATACCCAGGCCATGGTCATGCAGGCTCTGTGTGATCAGCGCCAGCAGCGTCTGGGCCGGGCAGCCGTGTCGGCAGCCCAGGCCCAGGGCCAGCCACGGCCGGTCAGTACTGACCGGCATGCCGGCTGCGGCGGAACAGCCAGGCGCTGATGGCCCCCAGGGCGGCCCAGAACAGCGCATTGGTCACCAAAGACGCAACGATGAACTGCGACGCCAGCGCCTCGGGTGCCAGGCTCGCATGCTGTTCCGGTTGAGGTGCGCCGATCACATGCGGCACCACCAGCACGGCCACCCCCAGCAGTTTGAGCAAGGTGCCGCGGCCGAACACGATCAGCGCCAGGCCCGCAGCCGTGGCGGCGGCGGTGGAAATCCACCAGTTCTGGCGCAGGCCCAGTTCGGCCGCTGCCGTCCCCGGCAATTCCGGAGGCAGCCCCAGGGTAGGCGCCAGGACAAACACCGCAAACCCGGCCAGTCCCCAGAACAGGCCCTGCAGCGTGCTGCCCGGCGCACGCAGGGTGTAGAGCCCGGCCAGCATCAGGGCAAAGCCCACGGCCACCACCAGATTGCCACCGGTGGTCGACAGCAAGCGCTGCCAGCCATCGGCCGGTGCCCAGGCCTCGTCGTCGTGCGCATGCACATGGGCGGCAGCCCCCGGCGCGTGGGTGTGTTCCTGGGTGGCCGGTGCCTGCTCGAAGGTTTCCGCTTCAAGAATCAGCGGCGTCAGCCACAGGCTCTGCACCAGGGTCAGCAGCAGGGCGGCCAGCAGGCCGCTGAAACCTGCGGTCTGCACAATTCGCTTGAACATGGTCAGGCCTCAGTGGCAAGGAAAGGCGGCGCTGTGCCGGGTGTCATGGGCGGCATTGTGCACCGCGTCGATGTGCGAGAAGCCGGCGAAATACACCAGGCTGCAACCGAGCAATACCGCGCCGATGGCGGCCGTCAGGCGCTGGCTGAGGGTGGTGGGAGTGGCGGCGGGGTGGCTGCTGCTGATGATCGACATACGGCTTGCCTCTTGTTTTCAAAAGGGCAGGCAGGCGCATGGACGCGGGGCGACGAACATCGGCCCGTATCGACTGCGCCCGCCCACCGCGGGGTTGTCAGAGAAATAGATAGCGGGCCGGTCTCCGGGCTGGCGAGGGACGTTCAGGACGTCATGCAAGGATCGCCTTCCCATGCCGTGGCACAGTGGATAGACCCTTCGCTCGCTTACCGTTGCGGGGGCAGCACCGGACTTTGTGTCAGCCCATTGGCAGGCGGACGACAGCACCGGTTTCCCGTTTCACCCTGTGAAGGGCACCCGTAACAAGGTGTGTAGCAGAGCATGAGCCATGCATGACGTCAATCTTGACATTGACCCTTGCGCAGCCACTGCGTAGCCTTGCCGGTCTGAGGTTCCTTGTGCACATGGCGCAAGGCTAAGACGGGAATACGGTCGAGCCGTAGCTGCCCCCGCAACTGTACGCGGTCACGTTCGTCGCACAGCCACTGCCATCGGCGGGAAGGCGCGTCGAATGGCCTGGCACATCCGCCATGGCCACGCCGCCAGCCAGGAGACCTGCCTCAACTGAATTCTCACTACAACCGGGCGGGGTGATCCGGTGGCGATTCGCACTGTGCGCCCGGCGCGCGGCTGTCGTCCTGTTTGCCCGCCGCATGACCAAAGGGCATCCGATGAAAACGCAGGCCAAGCTTCCCGTCACCATCGTCACCGGCTTTCTGGGCTCGGGCAAAACCACCTTGCTGCGCCACATGCTTGATAACGCCGAAGGCCGGCGCATCGCGGTGATCGTCAACGAGTTCGGCGAGCTGGGCATCGACGGTGAAATCCTCAAGCAATGCACCATCGGCTGTACCGAAGAAGAAGCCAATGGCCGTATCTTCGAACTGGCCAACGGCTGCCTGTGCTGCACCGTGCAGGAAGAGTTCTTCCCGGTGATGCGCGAGCTGGTCGAGCGCCGTGGCGAACTGGACCACATTCTGATCGAAACCAGCGGCCTGGCCTTGCCCAAGCCGCTGGTGCAGGCCTTCCAGTGGCCGGAAATCCGCACCGCCTGCACCGTTGATGCCGTGATCACCGTGGTCGACAGCCCGGCAGTCAAGGCCGGCACCTTCGCCGCCTACCCGGACCAGGTCGACGCGCAGCGCAAGCTGGACCCCAACCTGGACCACGAATCGCCGCTGCACGAGCTGTTTGCCGACCAGTTGGCCAGCGCCGACCTGGTGATCCTCAACAAGGCCGACATGATCGACGCCGAGGGCCTGGCCGCCGTGCGCGCTGAAGTCGCCGAAGAACTGCCGCCGGCGGTCAAGGTGATCGAGGCCAGTAACGGCCGCTTGCCACTGAGCGTGCTGCTGGGGGTCGGCGCCGAGTCCGAGCTGCATATCGACGGGCGCAAGACCCATCATGACCATCACGAAGGTGATGACCACGACGACCACGATCACGACGCCTTCGACTCGATTTCGATCAAGCTGCCCGAGGCTGAAGAAGCGCGCCTGCTCGCGGCCCTGACACAACTGGTGGTCGAGCACGGCATCCTGCGGGTCAAGGGCTTCGTGGCCATCCCCGGCAAGCCGATGCGCCTGTTGGTGCAAGGCGTCGGCACCCGCTTCGACAAGCACTTCGACCGCGCCTGGCGCGCCGACGAAGAGCGCGCCACGCACCTGGTGCTGATCGGCCAGGAACTGGACGCGGCGGTGCTTGAAGCGCGCTTGCACGCGGCATTGGCCGGTTAAGCCATGCACCTGCTGAGAACCCAGCCCGGTGGTTTCGTACCGGACGACAGCATTGCCGACCTGGGGCAAACCCCCGCCGACCTGGTGATTCTCTGCAGCGGCGACTCCAGCCTGGCCTTGCTGGCCGAGGCTGCGCAGCAATTGCCGGACGACTACCCGAGCCTGCGCCTAGCCAACCCGATGCAGGTGCAGAATCACGCCTCGGTCGACCTGTATGTCGAAGAAGTGCTGCAGCATGCGCGGGTCATCCTGCTCTCGCTGCACGGCGGCATCGGCTACTGGCGCTACGGCGTGCAGCGCCTGCTGGAGCTGGCGGCGCGTGGTGTGCAGGTGATCCTGGTGCCGGGCTGCGATCGCCCGGACCCGGAATTATCCGATTTCAGCACGGTGCCGGCCGCCGAGGGCGAGCGGCTCTGGCAGTTTTTACGCCAGGGCGGGCTGGACAATGCCCTGAACCTGTTCAACTGCATGGCCAGCCAGTGGCTGGGGCGCGACTACGCCTGGCAAGAGCCCCAGGCCCTGCCACGTGCCGTCATCTACCATCCGCACAAGACCCGGGCGCAACTGGCCGATTGGCAAACCGACTGGGCCGCCGACGCACCGGTAGCGGCCTTGATCTTCTACCGCTCGCACTTGCAGGCGGCCAACACTTCGTTCATCGACGTGTTCTGCCAGCGCTTGCAGGCCCAGGGCCTCAACCCGCTGCCGATCGCCGTGGCCAGCCTCAAGGAAGCCGGCTGTCTGACGGCCGTCGAAGACTGGCTGGACGAGGCCGATGCCGCGTTGATTCTCAACACCACAGGCTTTGCCCAGTCGAGCCCGGAAACGCCGCACTTGCGGCCGTTCCGGCGCGATGTCCCGGTGATCCAGGCCATCTGCGCCCAGGACAACGAGCCGGCCTGGCAGGCCAGCGACCTGGGCCTGGGTGCCCGTGACCTGGCCATGCACATCGCCTTGCCGGAGCTGGACGGGCGCATCATCAGCCGGCCGATCAGCTTCAAGGACCTGGCCTGGCACAGCGAGCGCAGCCAGTCGGATGTGGTCTGCTACCGCGCCCAGCCCGAGCGCATGGACTTCGTCGCGCACTTGGCGCGCAACTGGATCGAGCTGGCGCGGCGCGACAATGCCGACAAGCGCATCGCCCTGATCCTGGCCAACTACCCCACCCGCGACGGCCGTATCGGCAATGGGGTGGGGCTGGACACGCCGGCGGCCGCGCTGAATATCCTGCACGCCATGCAACAGCAAGGCTATCCGGTCGAGGGGTTGCCCGACAGCGGCACCGCGCTGATCCAGCAATTGCTGGGCGGGGTGACCAACGACCTGGACAGCCTCGACCTGCGACCGTGCCAGC
This sequence comes from Pseudomonas ovata, assembly GCF_003131185.1. Classification (GTDB taxonomy): domain Bacteria; phylum Pseudomonadota; class Gammaproteobacteria; order Pseudomonadales; family Pseudomonadaceae; genus Aquipseudomonas; species Aquipseudomonas ovata. The sequence goes on from NZ_QFFU01000002.1 coordinate 146,421, forward strand.
AAAGCCTGGCACTGCAAGACTACCTGACGGCGTTTGCCACCTTGCCAGGGGCCAATCGCGAGGCGGTGATCCAGCGCTGGGGTGCGCCTGAAGCCGACCCGATGTTTCGTGGCGGACGCATGATGGTCGCCGGGCTGCGCCTGGGCCTGACCTTTGTTGGCATCCAGCCGGCCCGCGGTTACCAGGTCGACCCCAGTGCGGTGTACCACGACCCCGATTTAATACCACCCCATGGTTACTTGGCGTTCTACTTCTGGCTGCGCTTTGCCTATGGCGCCCAGGCGGTGATCCATGTGGGCAAGCACGGCAACCTGGAATGGCTGCCGGGCAAGGGGGTCGGGCTGTCGGCGACGTGCTGGCCGGACGCGATCCTCGGCCCGTTGCCCAACATCTACCCATTTATCGTCAATGACCCGGGCGAGGGCGCGCAGGCCAAGCGCCGTACCCAGGCGGTGATCATCGACCACCTGATGCCGCCGTTGACCCGCGCCGAAACCTACGGACCGCTGCGCGACCTGGAGCGACTGGCCGACGAGTATTACGAAGCGCAGTTGCTCGACCCGCGCCGCGCCCGTGAGCTGCAACGCGAGATCCTGCAGCAGGTGCGCGACAGCCGGCTCGACCAGGAACTGCAACTGGATGCCTCGCTCAATGCCGACGCCGATGCCGCCGTCTGGCTGCCGCGCCTGGACACCTACCTGTGTGACCTGAAGGAATCGCAGATTCGCGACGGCTTGCACGTGTTCGGCGAGTCGCCGAGCGGACGGCTGCGCATCGACACCTTGCTGGCCCTGCTGCGCATCCCGCGTGGCGACGGCCGCGGGGCGCATTCGAGCCTGCTGCGGGCCTTGGCCAAGGCCTTTGCCCTGGACTTCGACCCGCTGGACTGCGCCCTCGCCGAGCCATGCGCCCCGGAAAAACCGGCGCTCTTGCAGGCGGTGAGCCAGGAGCCCTGGCGCACGCTGGGTGACAGCCGTGAGCGGCTGGAGCTGTATGCGGCGCAACTGATCGAGCGGGCCATTGAGGGTGAAGGCCTGGCCGACATGCCGGCTCATCAAGACTTGCACCTGATCATCGAGCACCTGCGTGAGATCGTGGCACCGCGTCTGGACGCCTGCGGCCCGGCCGAGATGCAGGGCCTGCTCAATGCGCTGGCCGGGCGTTTCGTACCGGCCGGCCCCAGTGGTGCACCGAGTCGCGGGCGGCTGGACGTGCTGCCCACCGGGCGCAATTTTTTCAGCGTCGATGTACGCAACCTGCCGACCCCTACGGCCTGGCGCATCGGTTTTCATTCGACCAGCCTGTTGCTGGAACGTCACCTGCAAGATCATGGCGATCATTTGCGCCAGCTTGGCCTGTCGGTGTGGGGCACTGCGACCATGCGCACCGGCGGTGATGACATTGCCCAGGCCATGGCCCTGATGGGCGTGCGCCCGGTCTGGGCGACCGGCAGCCAGCGGGTCGACGATTTCGAGATCCTGCCGGTGAGCCTTCTGGATCGGCCCCGTGTCGATGTGACCCTGCGGGTGTCAGGATTCTTTCGCGACGCTTTTGCCAGCCTGATTCGCCTGTTTGACGCCGCTGTACAAGCGGTGGCGGCCCTTGATGAGCCGGACGACCTCAATCCACTGGCGGCCCGCGTGCGCCAGGAACGCCTGGAACTGCAAGCCAGGGGCGTCAGTGAAGACGATGCCCGGCGCCAGGCCGGCTGGAGGGTGTTCGGCGCCAAGCCCGGCGCCTATGGTGCAGGCGTGCAGGGCGCCATTGATGGCCGCGTGTGGCAAAGTCGCGAAGACCTGGCCGAGGTTTACCTGAACTGGGGCGGCTACGCCTATGGCGGCCAGGACGATGGTACTCCGGCGCGTCAGCACTTCGCCCAGCGCCTGTCCAGGGTACAGGCGGTGCTGCAGAACCAGGACAACCGGGAGCATGACCTGCTCGATTCCAACGATTATTACCAGTTCCAGGGCGGCATGCTCGCCGCAGCTGACAGCCTGAGCGGCGAAAAGACCGCCAGCTATCACGGCGATCACAGCCAGCCGGACCTGCCGAAAATCCGCACCCTCAAGGAAGAGCTCAACCGGGTGATCCGCTCGCGGGCGGCCAACCCCAAGTGGATCGAAGGGGTCAAGCGCCACGGCTATAAAGGCGCTTTCGAAATGGCCGCCACGGTGGACTTCCTGTTTGGCTTCGATGCCACCACCGAACTGATCGACGACCACCAGTATGAACTGCTGGCTGACGCCTACCTGCTCGATGGCGACACCCGCGAGTTTATCCAGCAGCACAACCCCGATGCCCTGCGCGACATGACCGAGCGCTTGCTCGAAGCCCAGCAACGTGGCCTGTGGCAGGAACCGGGCGAGTATCGCGAGGCGCTGGAAACCTTGCTGCTGGACATTGAAGAGAATTGAATCGTGTCTGATACCACCCCCTATGATGCTGCGCATTTTCCCCTGGCGGCCGTTGTCGGCGCCGACGCACTCAAACTGGCGCTGTGCCTGACCGCCATCGACCCGAAGATCGGCGGGGTGCTGATCGAGGGGCCGCGCGGCATGGCCAAATCGACCCTGGCCCGTGGCCTGGCCGACCTGATCGAGGGTGCCGCTTTCGTCACCTTGCCCTTGGGCGCCAGCGAAGAACGACTGGTAGGTACGCTGGACCTGGATGCGGCACTGGGCGAGGGCAGGGCGACGTTTTCTCCAGGTGTGCTGGCCAAGGCCGATGGTGGTGTGTTGTATGTCGATGAGGTCAACCTGCTGGCCGATCACCTGGTCGATCTGTTGCTCGACGTCGCCGCCAGCGGCACCAACCTGGTCGAGCGCGACGGTATTTCCCATCGTCACGCGGCGCGCTTCATTCTGATCGGCACCATGAACCCGGAAGAGGGTGAGTTGCGCCCGCAACTGCTTGACCGCTTCGGCCTCAATGTCGCCCTCAGCGGACAGACCCTGCCGGCCGAGCGCGGGCAGATCATTCGTCGCCGCCTGGCCTTCGACAGCGACCCGCAGACCTTTATCGAACAGTGGCAACCCGCACAGCAGGCTTTGCAGCAACGCTGCGCCCAGGCCCGTCAGCGTCTGGCCAGCATCCCGCTGGACGAGACCAGTCTGACCCTGATCAACGAGCGCTGTTTCGCCGCTGGCGTCGACGGGCTACGTGCTGACCTTGTGTGGCTGCGTGCCGCCCGCGCCCATGCGGCCTGGCGCGGCAGCGACGCCATTGCGCTGGAAGATATTGACGCGGTGGCCGAATTTGCCTTGCGTCATCGTCGAAACAATACCACCCCAAACTCAGTGCCGCCTCAACAACAACCACCTTCTGCTAACACACAAAGCAGTCATCAAAGCGAGGGGCAGGGCAACTGGGGCGAGCTGCCAGCCCAAAGCGTTGCCACGGCTTCGCGCCGCCAGATCCCGAACTGGCCAAAAAAGCCCTAGGCATCCGCCCCCGTCCAGCCAAGGGGGCGGATGCCAGCCCTCGACAAGGCAAGCTCGCTGGCGGTCGACTGGGGGCGACGCGGCCCGGGCAGGGCGGCCCGATTGCCTGGCCGCCGACCTTGCTGCGTGGCCGGCCGCAAAAGCTCCGCGACCTGATTCGCCAGCCGCGTAGCCAGCGCCCGCAAGAACTACTGTTAGTCGTGGTTGATGCTTCGGCATCCACCCGGCGCAATCAGGGCCTGAGCCTGGCCAAAGGGGTGCTGGCCCAGGCGTTCGACGACGCCTATCGCCGCCGTGCACGCCTGGCTTTGCTGACCGCCAGCGGCAACCAGCCGCACTGGCAGCACCAAGGCCTGAAAGCCTCCCATGCCCTGCAACCCTGGCTTGAACACCTGGGCGCTGGTGGCGGCACACCTTTGGGTCAGGCGTTGCAGCAGGCCGCGCAATGGTTGATAGAAAGACGTAAACGCTACCCCGCTGAAAGCCAGCGTTTACTGGTGCTGACCGACGGCCGCCTGGCAACACTGCCGACCTTGCCTGTGTTCGATTGCCCCGGCGTGTTGATCGATATCGAAACCGGGCCCATCCGGTTGGGCAGGGCCAAGGCGCTGGCGCAAGGCCTGGGCATCGACTATCAGCATGTGGAAGCACTGCCGGTCGTATAAATTCATTCAGGGCGCTGTATCCGCTGCCGGCCGAGACGGCGGTTGACATCAGCAGCAGGCTTGTCGAATATATAGCGCACTATGCAATAGCGAGCTATCTAATGACTTCGAGCCGGGAACGGGTAGGCACCCAACTGTCGTTTTCGCTTTATGCGGCGGCCAATCGCATGGTGCGACTGCACAAGCCTTTTCTTGAACCGCTGGGCCTGACCTTTCCACAGTATCTGGTCATTCTGGAGCTGTTGAACGGTTCGCCACTTTCCGTGGGCGCGCTCGGCACCTGCCTGGCGATGGACGCAGGCACCATCACGCCCCTGCTCAAGCGCCTTGAGGCGGCCGGATTCGTGACCCGCACACGCGATCCTGCCGATGAGCGCCGTGTGATGGTTGACCTGACGGCCCACAGCCGCCAGCTGGAAGCCGAGATCCGTGGCGTGACCCGGCAGATCAAGTCAGCCTGCCAGCTCGACGAGCAAGGTATCGATGAGTTGCGTCACACCCTGGATGCGCTCGGCCATCCCGCCACTGACTGAAACATCCTTCACTTCAAACGTATTTACCTAAGAGGTCAGTCAAATGAAAATCGGCATTATCGGTGCAGGCAATATTGGCGCTACCCTGGCCCGCAAGTTCGCGGCGCGCGGTCATGACGTCAAACTGGCAAACTCCAAAAGCCCTCAGACCCTTCAGGCGCTGGCCGATGAGATCGGCGTACGCGCCGTGACCCGGGAGGAGGCGGTGCTTGATGTTGAAGTCGTCATTCTCTCCATTCCCTTTGCCAGGTATCCGGACCTGCGCCAGATCCTGAAGGATGTACCGCAGAGCGTCGTTGTCATTGATACGTCCAATTACTACCCGGCACGCGACGGGGCGATCAAGGAGGTGGACGACGGCAAGCCCGAGAGCATTTGGGTCAGCGAGCAGATTGGCCGTCCGGTCATCAAGGCATGGAATGCCGTCCTCGCGTCGACGCTTGCCAATAACGGTCAACCCGCTGGATCTGACTCGCGCATCGCCTTGCCTGTGGCTGGCGATGACGTCAAGGCTGAGGCCGTTGCACAGGACCTGGTGGAGGAAACCGGCTTTACCGCGCTGGCCGCGGGTCGTCTTGAGGACTCATGGCGCCAGCAGCCGGGAACGCCTGGCTACTGCACGGAACTCACGATGCCAGCGTTGAAAGTGGCCTTGCAGGCGGCCGACAAGAAGAGGGCGCGTGGAAACCTGGATGCATTCATGGCCAGGTACATGGCTTCTGGCGGTCAGCTCACACATGAACAGATGGTTGCCATCAATCGTGAAGTGACGGCCTGATCAAGCCCGGCAGCCCTTATGGATGCCAGGCGCGGACAATGTCGTGCCCGCAATAACCCTTTCGCGGCCGTTGGTCGCGCCTACGAGTGCCACTGCCATGCCGGCCCCTGACCTGATCTGGCCGAAATATTTTTCCGGTACTGACAACGCAGGTAGTTTTTAGAGGGGCCCTGCAGACCTTGTGTCCTCTGGCCTGACACGGTAGGAGCGACCAGCGGTCGCGAAGGTGGATGGCCAGGCGCGGACAATGTCGTGCCTGCAATAACCCTTTCGCGACCGTTGGTCGCTCCTACGTGGGCCACTGCCATGCCGGCCCGTCCAGCAGGCCTTGCTGGCCCCTGACCTGGGTCTGGCCAAAGGGTTTTTCCAGCACCACGCTTACGCACGCCGGTAACGGTTCGAGTGCCGCGACCAGGCGACTGGCGTGCGACACCACCCACACCTGCCCACGGTCGGCGGCCTGGCCGATCAGGCGTGCCAGTGCCGGCAGCAGGTCCGGGTGCAGGCTGCTCTCCGGTTCGTTCAGCACCATCAGTGCCGGTGGGCGCGGGGTGAGCAGGGCGGCGACCAGCAGCAGGTAGCGCAAGGTGCCGTCGGACAGTTCGCTGACCAGCAAGGGTCGCAGCATGCCGGGTTGTTGCAGGGCCAGGCCGAACAGCCCGTCGCGCACGGTAATGTGCATGGTCGAGCCGGGAAAGGCGTCGTCGATGGCGGCATCCAGTGCCTGCGGGTCGCCGATTTCACGGATGGTCTGCAGGGCGGCGGCCAGGTCGCGGCCGCTGTGGTGCAGCACCGGGGTGCGTGTGCCGACTTGCGGTTGACGCGCTGGGGCTGTGGCATCGGTGCGAAAGTGATCGTAAAAGCGCCAGTCGCGCACGCTGCTGCGCAGGGTTTCAATCTCCGGGCAGTCGAGGGCGCCGCCGGTGTCGAACAGGCTGTAGAAATCGGGCAGGCGTGTGGTCAGGGTGCGCCATTCGCGCGCGTTGCGCATACGCACGCTCGGCCCCTTGCGCTCGACCAGCACGCTGGCGGGTCGATAGACCGCTCCGGCCCAGATGACTTCACGCTTGATCTGCGGGTCGCGCCCGAACAGCGAGGGCCGCTGCGGCGACTCGCCGGGGCTGGGCTCAGGCAAGCCAAGGCTCAATGCATAACTGAAATGCTCGCCGGCAAAGCCCAGGCGCATGCGCTGTGGCGTGCGCCGATGCAAGCCTTGCACCGGCTGTTCGCCGCGCAATACGGCGGCTGAAAACTGCTCGGGTCCTGCCCAGAAGCATGAGTCCAGCCCACCTTCACGGGCAATGCCTTGCACCACGCCTTCCCGGGCGGTGTCGGCCAGCAGCCGCAAAGCGCGATACAGATTGGACTTGCCGCTGCCATTGGCCCCGGTGACCACGGTCAGACGGCCCAGCGACAGCTGCAGATCATGCAGGGAGCGATAGTTTTCGACGGCAAGGGTATACAGCAAGGGAGTGCTCCTTGGACTGGCCTGGGCGGCAAGAGGAGCAAAGGTACAAGAAGGACTGGGTGGTTATCCAGTTTTCGCGGAAAAAATGGCAGTCAACGATGTACTACCGTGATCTTTACGGGTCTGGTAAAGCCGGCGGACTTATAAAAGAAAGTGGCTCCGCCTGATTAAGCAAAGAGCCACATTCATGCAAAAAGACAGTGCAGTGCAACGCGAATGATCAGGCCGGCATGGTCCACGGCTGAAGACTGTAACCCTCGCGGCTTAGTTCTTCGCGCGCCTGTTGCAAGGCATTGGCCAGTTGCACAGGGTCAGAATAAGTGCCACGCGGAAGTTGCTGGCGGCCAATGCGTGCGCTGAAGCGGTCGAGCACGGTCAGGCTGAGTTCGCCGTTGCCATCCTGTGGGGCCCAGGCCACGCACTGGAAGGGATGGAAGGCTTTGCCAGCAATCAGCAGTGCATCATTGAAGCGCAGTGGGGCGTTCATGGTCATTTCCTCAAGGTGCCCATTCAGTCCAGTACAGTCTCGTCGGCGGGCTTACCGTCCGGCTGGTTACTTGTGTTGATGCCGGCGCGAGAAGAGGAGTCACACACCTGCTCGATAATTTCATGATTTTTTACAGGCATGGCGCAATGTAGTAATCCTACGCAACTTTATTGCCTGTCCCGGGCACTTTCCGGCAGTCGCCAGCAGCGGCGCAAAGTCCGCTGTAACGTTTGACGCGTGTCTGGTTATAGGGCTTAGACGCAAACGGTACAAGGCAGTGTCAAATATTTGCTAACGTAACAGGCGTAAACGCCAACACGCTGTTTATAAACGTTTTTAGATCAATTGCATCGCCGCCGTGCGCCAAGGAAGACCCTCATGCCTGAAACGGCCCCCTCGCGACGTCTTTTGATTGTGGACCCCTGTGACGATTGTCACCAATTGATTCCCGTGCTGCACGCCGCTGGCTGGTCGGTCGACAGCAGCTCGCTGGAATCGGCACTCAATATGGGGTGTGATGTCGGTCTGATTCGTCTGATGCCTTATCACTTCGAGCCCCCCGAGGTGGTACGCGAGCTTATTACCCGCAGCAACACCGAATGGATTGCGGTGCTGACGCCTGATGACCTGCGCCGCGAAAAGATCGGTGATTTTGTCTGCGAATGGTTCTTTGACTTTCATACCCTGCCATTCGATGTCGCACGCATGCAGGTCACGCTGGGCCGTGCGTACGGCATGGCCCGCCTGCGCGCCCAAGGGACGGTGCCGGTGCCGCCAGGTCCGGATCAGGAAATGCTTGGCGAAAGCCGGCCGATTCGTGAGCTGCGGCGCCTGTTGAGCAAGCTGGCGCCCACCGAATCGCCCGTATTGATCCGCGGCGAGCGTGGCACCGGCAAGGAGCTGGTGGCGCGCACCCTGCATAACCAGTCGCAGCGACGCAACAAGCCGTTCGTGGTCGTGCACTGCGGTGCGATTGCCGAGCACCTGATCCATGCCGAACTGTTCGGCCATGAGCCAGGCGCGTTCAACGGTGCACAAGAGCGGCGTATCGGCCGTATCGAAGCGGCCGATGGCGGCACCTTGTTCCTTGATGAAATCGGTGACCTCTCACTGGAGGCGCAGGGGCATCTGTTGCGCTTTCTGCAGGACCGCCAGATCGAGCGCATCGGTGGCAGCGAGCCGATTGCCGTGGATGTACGCATGCTCGCTGCCACGCATGTCGACCTGGAAGCGGCCATTCGCAAGAAGCGCTTTCGCGAAGACCTGTATTACCGGCTTAATGTGCTGCAGGTCGGCACCGCACCGTTGCGTGAGCGCCACGGTGACCTGGCGATGCTCGCCAATCATTTTGCGCATTTCTATAGCCAGGAAACCGGACGTCGGGCACGCAACTTCAGCCAGGATGCGCTGATTGCGATGGGCAAGCATGACTGGCCCGGCAATGTCCGCGAACTGGCCAACCGCGTGCGCCGCGGGCTGGTGCTGGCCGAGGGTCGCCAGATCGAAGCCAGTGATCTGGGGTTGCTGGGCGAAGAGGAACTGACCAGCAGCATGAGCACCCTGGACGAATACAAATCCCGCGCCGAGCGCCAGGCGCTGTGTGATGTACTGACCCGGCACAGCGACAACCTCAGCGTGGCCGCCAAGGTGCTGGGCATCTCCCGACCAACGTTCTACCGGTTATTGCACAAGCACCAGATCAGATGAGGCAGTTGACCGATTTTATTGAGTGTTAAATCCAGCGCTGTAGGAGCGCGCTTGCCCGCGACCGGCTGCGTTAGCAGTCGTAAATTTGTGGCGTTTCGCAGATTTACAGCCGTAAATTTGTAGCGTTTCGCAGATTTACAGCCGTAAATTTGTAGCGTTTCGCAGATTTACAGCCGTAAATTTGTGGCGTTTCGCAGATTTTGCGAGCGCTAACGCACTCGGTCGCGGGCAAGCGCGCTCCTACACCCAGCCCGGTATTTGCCGGGCAATGGCGTTTTGTCAGTGCTGCGCAGGCGTGATCAATAACTGTTCGACCGCCTGCATCACCGCTTCAAGCCGCTGTGCCCAGTCACCTTCGATCACTTGATACGGCTGCTGATGGCCCTGCAGCCAGTCGCGGCTGGCCTTGAAGAACGCCATGCGGTCCTCAAGCGCCGGCTGGCAGCGTTGGCCGTCCTGGGTCCAGTGCACGCCTTGCGGGCTGAGCAGCAGGTGCAGGTCGTAATGCCGCGCCAGCAACTGTGCTTCCAGCCAGGCCGGACAATCGCCGAACAGCGTGCGGCTCCAGAGCATGTTGCTCAGCAAGTGCGTGTCGAGAATCAGCAGCTCGGGGGCGGTAGCGCGGGCGGCATCTTCCCAGGCCAGTTGTCCCTGGGCGATGGGCGTGATGTCGGCATACACGGTGTCGCGTGCCTGCTCGTCGATGAAATGACGCACGTATTCGCCGACCAGCACACTGCCGAAACGATTGCGGATTTCCGTGGAAAGCCAGCTCTTGCCGCTCGATTCAGGGCCTGCCAGGACCAGCACTTTCATCGGGCCGGCACCAGGGCCACGCGCCACTCACGCCAGCCCAGAATGGCCAGCAGGGTAAACAGGGCATACACCGCCGCCATCGCGTGCAGCGCCTGGTGCAGGAACAGCCCGACGGAAATCACGTTCAGCACGATCCACAACGGCCAGCATTGCAGGCGTTTTTGCGCCATCCATAGCTGGGCCACCAGGCTGAAGCTGGTCAGGGCTGCATCCAGCCACGGCTGGGCGGCATCGGTGAAGTGCGCCATACCCGCGCCCAGGGCGGCACCGAGCAGGGCACCCACAGCCAGGCCTCCGAGGATCGAGCGGTCCTGCAACGTGGTCACCGCGCGGGCAGGCACGTTGTCGCCATGACGGGTCCATTGCCACCAGCCATACAGCTGCAGCACCGCGTAGATCAGTTGCAGGAGCACCTGCGAATACAGCTTCACGCCGAAGAAAAGCCAGCTATAGATCGCCACCATGACCAGGCCGATCGGCCAGCACCACGGATTCTGCCGGATGGTCAGTATGACCGCGAGCACGCCCAGTGCGGCACCGAACAGTTCAACCTCTGACATGGGGGTTCCTGAGTAGGGGGAGACGATAGGGCGGCGATTGTAAGCGCATCTGCGCCGCGCGGGGAGCCCGGGCGGCAGGGCGCACCGTACAGGCAACAGACAGGCGCGCTTGAACGGGGTCTGCTAGCATTTGCGCCCTTCGCGAAACGCATCGTCTTCGCGGATCGATTGACCAACCACAAGACTGACCGGTGCGCCGATGGCCGCGCCGTAACGGGGGAAAAATGGATGCATGGGTCGCTGTCCAGGCGTTGATACTGGGCATTGTGGAAGGGTTGACGGAGTTCTTGCCGATTTCGAGTACCGGCCACCAGATTATCGTGGCCGACCTGATCGGCTTCGGTGGCGAACGGGCGATGGCGTTCAACATCATTATTCAGCTCGGCGCGATCCTGGCCGTGGTCTGGGAATTTCGCAGCAAGATTTTCGAAGTGGTGCTGGGCTTGCCCCGTCAGCGCCAGGCGCAGCGTTTTACCGGTAACCTGCTGCTGGCGTTCCTGCCGGCCGTGGTGCTGGGCGTGCTGTTGGCCGACTGGATCCACCATTACCTGTTCAACCCCATCACCGTGGCCGTGGCACTGGTGGTCGGCGGCATCATCATGCTCTGGGCCGAGCGCCGCGAGCATGTGATCAAGGTGCAAGAGGTCGACGACATGACCTGGAAGGACGCCCTGAAAATCGGCTTCGCCCAGTGCCTGGCGATGATTCCCGGCACTTCGCGGTCCGGCTCGACCATCATCGGCGGCCTGCTGTTCGGCCTGTCGCGCAAGGCGGCCACCGAGTTCTCGTTCTTTCTGGCCATGCCGACCATGGTCGGTGCTGCGGTGTATTCGGGCTATAAGTACCGCGATCTGTTCCAGCCGGACGACTTCTCGGTGTTTGCCGTTGGCTTCGTGGTGTCGTTCATTTTCGCCATGATCGCCGTGCGCGGCCTGCTCAAGTTCATCGCCAGCCACAGCTACGCGCTGTTCGCCTGGTACCGCATTGCCTTCGGCCTGCTGATCCTGGCCACCTGGCTGTTCGGCTGGGTCGACTGGTCTACGGCGCAAGGTTGATGGCGCGCCCGCGTCCTGCCACACCGGCGCGCCAGCCGCTGCGCGCGCCGACCCTCAAGCTGCTGGTATGGCTGGTTTTGTGCGCACTGCCAGCGGCCGGCCTGTTCGGCCTCTGGCGCGAGCACGGCCTGCCTCTGGCCGCCCTGGCCTATGTGCTGCCCAGCCTGTTGGCCGTGGGGCTGTACCGGCACGATAAACGCCAGGCCGGGCAGGGTGGCCAGCGCACGCCGGAAAACCTGCTTCACGCCGTCGAGTTGCTCGGCGGCTGGCCCGGCGCCTTGCTGGCCCAGCAGCTGTTTCGCCACAAGACCCGCAAGCTGTCGTATCAGGCGGTGTTCTGGCTGATCGTGATCATCCATCAGGCGTTCTGGGTCGACTGGCTGTTTCTGGGTCGGCAATGGATGGCATTCATGCAGGCCTGAGCCGGCGATGAAGGTTCAGGCCATCGAACAAGCGTGATGCGTTTTCATCCAGTGTCGCGATGTCGTAGCCGCCTTCCTCAACCACCACCCAAGGCCCGCCCAATCACGCGTTTCTGGTGGGCTGTAGGAGCGCGCTTGCCCGCGACCGAGCGCGTAGCGGTCGCAAAATCTCGGAAACGCCGGAAATCTACAGTGAATAGCCGGAAAATCTTGGAAATGCCGGAAATCTACAGTGAATAGCCGGAAAATCTCGGAAACGCCGGAAATCTACAGTGAATGACCGAAAAATCTCGGAAACGCTGCGAATTTACGACTGCTTCGCAGCCGGTCGCGGGCAGAGCGCGCTCCTACAGCCGGGCATGTGCGCGGGGGATGTTGCATCGTCCTGAATGTCTGCGCGGGGTCTTAAGCTTTATGAGCCGCCGCCGATAGAAATGGCAAGGTGCCATGGATAAGGCCCTCCCGCCAATTCAGTGAGTCTGCCATGTCATTTTTGCCCTTTTCGCGACGTGATCGCGCCGCGCTGGATCAATTGATTTCAGCCATCCATACCGGTCGTGAACCTGAGGTGGCCGGCTGTGCCGAAGCCCCGAAGGTGCTTGAAGCCTGGAGAGCCGTGCAGGCGAGCCGGCAGGGGGCTCAAGAACATACCCATGCCCTGGAAACCGAACTCGAATCCGCCCGTCTGCTGCTCGGTGAAGCGGCTGCCAGCGCGGCCGTTCATGAGGTCAGGTTCGATCTGGTCAATCGCGCCTCCAGTGAGGGGCTGTGGGATATGGAGGTGATTGCCGGTGATCCGGTCAATCCCAAGAACCGGTTCTGGTGGTCGCAACAGCTTCGCAAGCTGCTGGGGTTCAATGACGAGCGTGACTTCCCCAACGTCCTGGCGAGCTGGGCCGACCGGCTGCACCCTGAAGACAAGCAGGCCACGCTGGATGCCTTTGCCCGGCACCTCAGCGACAAGTCTGGCCACACCCCTTACAAGGTCAAGAACCGCCTGGCCATGAAGAATGGCACCTATCGATGGTTCTACGCCCAGGGCGAAACCTTGCGTGATGAACGTGGCACGCCGGTGCGTGTCGCCGGTTCCTTGCGTGATATTCATGAAGAGCTTGAGCGCGACCGCCTGCACGATGTGATCATCACCCGCTTCGAACTGGCGCGCGAAATGCTCTCCGATGGCCTGTGGGACATGGAAGTGATTGCCGGCGACCCGGTCAACCCGCGCAACCCCTTCTGGTGGTCGCCGCAGTTTCGCCGGCTGCTGGGCTTTGAAACGGTCGAGGAGTTTCCGGATGTGCTCGACAGCTGGGCCTCCAGATTGCACCCCGAGGACAAGGCGCGAAGCCTGGATGCGTTCGGCGCGCACCTGATGGACCGCAGCGGCAAGACACCCTTCGACATCGAATACCGCCTGAAGATGAAAAGCGGCGAATACCGCTGGTTCCGCGCCCGCGGCCAGACGCGGCGCGACCCTGCGGGCGCCCCGCTGCGGGTGGTCGGTGCGCTGGTCGATGTGCACCTGCAGCATGAGCAGCAAGCACTGCACGAGTCGCAGACACTGCATCAGCGTGAGCTGGAAGAAAACCTGGCCCAGCTCTCGCAGATCGTGACCACGATTCAAAGTATCGCCAGCCAGACCAACCTGCTGGCGCTGAACGCGGCCATTGAAGCGGCGCGTGCCGGCGAAGCCGGTCGCGGCTTTGCCGTGGTGGCCGATGAAGTGCGCAAGCTGGCGACACGCACCACCGAGGCAACCGAGCAGGCCGTGAGCATGATGAACAAGTGACCCGGTAATGCAGGCGCTGGACGTCCATGGATCAAGGCATGAAGCTGTGTCTTGATCCTGGCCAGGTCCCAGCGACTCAATCGGTAGCACTGGCCACCAGCACACTCAAGGTATTGCGCTCTGGATTCCACACGGTCAGGCACCAGATGCCCCACCATTCGAGTCCATCCTCGAAATACTCGGACCACGGTTCCCACTCCGGCAACGGACTTTCGGTCGTACCAATCCAGTTGAAGGTATAGCCGTTGACCCAGTCGATCACGACCACATCGTTCCGGTCTTGCAGCCCGAGCACATCAAGCCACTCTTGAAAGGTCGCGCGGGCCTGGGCTTCACCGTCCTTGAAGCGCGTCCCATAAGGCGGGTTGCTGAAGGGGGCGTAGAGGGCGAGTAAATCGTTGGCGTAATCCTCGGTCAGAGTCAGGTTGCGTCGCTGGGCAGGGGAAAGCGCTGTTGCGCTGGCCTTGTGCACTTGCCAATCGCTGTCGGCTTGCGGGTCATAGACCTCGGGCAGGTAGTGGCCGGTATGGGCGGCCTGCCGATTTTTACGGCTGGCCGCCAGAAAACAGCCCATGCCCGCCAGCGCCTGCCGGTGCAGTGTTTCGTCCACCGGCGCCCCGGGGGCCGGGCTGAAGACGACAAACTCAAACACACAGCCGGCGGCGTCCATCCGCTCTCGCAATGTAGTGGAGTGTTCATGGTCGACGACCGTCAATAAAAAGGGCGATTGCATGGGCGCATCCTGATAAGGCGAAGGTTATTCCAGGTCGTTGGGCCAGGCGTCCTCGGACACCTCGTTCAGTCCAGCGTAGCCGTCATATTCATAGCGTCGATACTGATCGCGCGCATACCGATCGCTCACGAACACCAGGCTGTGCAGGTCGACCCGCTTGGCGCTGATGGGCTTGCGCAGGAAGAACAACTTGCGCGTCCCTAACTGCAGAAAGGCCGGGTGCGGCACGCGCACTTCCTCGGGGCTGAACGGCACGTCCAGCGGTTTGCCTTGCGCCAGGATCACCTCGGGGCCGATGGCGTAGGTGCCGAGGATGCGTGTCGTGGCCGGGTCCAGCCGTTGCTTGGCCTGGCCGTAGTAGTACACCGTTTGCCGGTCCCTGGCCCAGCCATGCCCGCAGGACTCGAAGCTGGCCAGGTCGGCCTTGCGCATCGGTTCCGGGGCTTGATAGAACACCCCGTGGCAGAACACCCGTTCACCGTCGGTCAGATACGGCGCGCCCAAGGACCGGTATTGCTCGGCTGGCGCGGCGGAAAACCGCTCGGGTACGCGGGTTTCGGCGTTATGGAACGGGATCAGGTACAAGCCGTTGGCATCGCCACACAGATGGGTGTCGAGCAGCCTGAAGCTGGCGGCATCCAGCCCCGTGACCGCGCGGCCGTGAAAGTACACCTGCGCCCCGACCTCAAAGTCACTGCCCAGCGCCTGTTTCTCTTCGCTGGCTTTGGCGTGCGGGGCCTGGAGCCGATGCCACCAGTAATCCTGCAAGTGCGGATGGGCCTCGAAAAAGGGCGCCCACTCGGCCTGCACTGTGGCATCCACGACGCCGCCGGCGCCCAACGGCCCGTGCCGGTCCCCGACCAGTACGGGCGAATATTCCTGTTCGCCCCGGTACAGCTGGGTCACCACGAAGCTGTCGAGGTCGACGTCCAGGCGTTTGTTCTGCTGGTAGGCGTGCTGGTTGTCACGGTAGAAACCAAAGCCCAGATGGCGAAAATCAGGGCCATGCGCGCCGCGCAGGCGCGTGCCGGCGGCATAGACGTGTTGATCGTCCACGGCAAGCCACTCGTCTGCGCTGACGCTGGCGCCAGTCACCCGGCCACAGGCGTCGAACTGCGGCTGCCAGCATTCGAGCAAGCGCAGTTCGCCGGTGCAGCGCAGGGTCTTGCCGGTGATGTAGTAGCCGCGCTGCCGATCCCTGGCGTAGCGCTCGTTGAGCACGGTAAAGCTGGCCAGGTCGACCTTGTCGATGCGGTAGAAGTACTCGTACGCCACGCTGGCGCCTTGTTGCGCCTGGACGATGATCGACTCGCCATCCGTGCCCCAGCGCCGCGCCAGCATGCGAAACGCGTAAGGATGAGCGATCGGCAGCGGCGTGCCGTCCTTTTGCCAGAGTGGCCGGGTGCCTCGGCACACCTGGCCGTCGATGACGCGATAAGACGGATGATTGCAATAGTGCACCGGCACCTCGGCACCGGCGATGGCCTTGCCCTGGAGAAACACCGTCGCGCCATCGCTGAACAGCGCCGACGCGGGGTTGATCGACGCCGGCGATGCCTCGAGCAGGGCCAGGTGCGTCGGCTGCACGTCCGTCATGGCCACGATTGAATAGTCGTCGAACCAGTAGGCCCGGCGGTCGTCGCGCCAATACTGGTAGCCTAGGTCCTGCAAGCCTGGGCCGAACCGGAACGGCAGGGCGCAAACGACGTGATAGCCGTAGCGCTCCGGGTAGTGCGGCAGCAGGTAGTAATCGCCGCGGGCATCGCGCAACAGGCCGGGGTGCACGCGATGGCGCCAGACCGGTTGGCCGGCCAGCAGCGGCGAGGGCGGGTAGCTTGCGCCAGTGGCACGTTGCGCCACTTCCTGCGGGGGCAGGCCGTCGGGGTCGAGCATGATGTACACGTCAGGCACGTGCCCGTCGCCCAGCAGCACACCCTCCATAAAGGCCAGGTCGGCGTGCCATTCCAGCGCCAGCGGCGCCCAGTCGTCCATGTTCAGCTCGGTGTCATTCATTGCACAGGCTCGAAGGTCAGTAGGTCGCAGCCCTTGGCTTCAAGCATCCGCTCGAAGGGCGGCAGGCGTGCGACAAAGTCGGTGTCGAAGGCCAGGTAGCGATCCTGCGCCGCGACATAGCGCACATGGGGCCGAATGCGTGGAATGTCGCGGCTCGACAGTTTCAGCACCTGGTGAGTGTCCTGATTCCAGAACCAGGCCAGCGTCTGCGTGCCCGGCGTCTGGCTGTGGTAGGTCCAGACCCACCAGGCACCGTGCCCGCGCCTGGCCTGCACTTGCCCATGAAAGGTGCGCAAGGTGATGCGGTGGCTGGGCTGGGTAACCAGCATCCGGGTTTCCTGACGCACCTCGCTGCCAAAGCCGTCCAGCACCGCACGGCGGTGTACACCGGTCAGGAAATTGAAGCGCCAGGCCAGCAGCACGGTTTCCTGGTAGCCCGCATCTTCAAGATTTGGCCGGGCGCCTTCGCTGAATAACAGCATCTCGTCACCGCCCAAGTGGACTGTCGAGGCGGTCAGTTTGCCGCCCTGTACCGGCAGCGGGTGAAGGCTGACCAGGGCATGGGGCGGGTCCTGGTGCCAGAGCCAGCACCGCAGGCCGTTATGTTGCAGGATCAGCAGGCGTCGCTCGCCAACGGGCAGCAGGGTCAGGTCGTCCGGGTATTCGAAGATGACTTCGCTGGTGCTGGCCGTGATCCGCCAGAGGCGGGTCAGGTGCCCGGGTTCATAGAGGCGTTGACGCTCGAAAATCCCGGACTCGATAACGCGGGCGCCGGGCTCGAATTCCGGCCATTGCACTTGCGCCGGCCCGAACGGCTCAATCGTCTGGCCTTTGCAGGTTTCGTACCGGTAACGGTCCTCGCCGTGCCGCTGGCCGCGCACCACACGGCGTTTCCACAGCGTGCGCGAGCCCTGGACATCAAGCAATTGCAGGTCGGCGCCATCGACGTCGTCGGTGCGCTGCTCAAGCATGTCGTGCTCGACCGGCGGCCACGGGTTGTAGTCGATGACAAAACACAGCCAGCGGTCTTCGTCCTGCTCGGTGATGGCGGCCATGCCCTGATGGTATTGGTCGTCATTGATGTAGGTGGGGCCGGGGTAGTCGTGTCGGTCCTGTAACCAGTCGAGCCTGTGTTTTCTGGACCGGGAAGGCGCTACGGCAGGTTCAGGTTCAGGCGCCTCGATCCGTATGGCGCTGAACCGCAGCTCACCTGACGCGTTCTGCCAGTGGCGGGCAAACGCCTGGCGTTGTGCGACCGGCACGATGACCGGCCGGTAATCATCTGCGCCGGCGTCCAGGTTCCACAGGTCATGGCCCTGGGCGGCCAGCAGCGGCGCCAGGGCCTGAAAGCAGACCTCGGGCATTTCATGGCTGAGCTCATCGAGCAAGGCCTCGAAGGCCGGGCCACAAAACACCGCCATCTCGGGGTAGTAATGCTGGAACAGCGTCAGCAGTTCGCCGCCGGGTATTTTCCAGTCGACGTGAATCAGCGGATCGAAACAGGTCTGCATCACGCCAGCCTTTCTGATGAGCGAGAATCGGCGCTATCTTAGCCGGGCATCGGGAACGCTGGCCAACAGATGTGGCCAAAGCGGCGAACCCGGGATTCTTTTGTGAGGCACTCGATGGATTGGCTTGATTTTGAACAGCGTGTATACGAGGCCACCCGGCAAACCTTGACGGAACTCGTCCAGGCGCACCCGGACGAAACCTTCTATGCCTGTGCGCTCTACACCGACAGCGGTGCCATGACCGTGTGCGTGGCGGTCAACTCCACCGCTGGTTTGCAGCGCAAGCTGGCGCAAGAGGTCGAGGACGATGACCTGCAGACGGCGGCCTATTACACCTGGTGTTCATCGGAGTGGGTGTATGAAGGGTGTGGCGGTGAGCATTTCATGGACATCAATCGCCAGGTCAGGGACGCGCTGGAGCACGCCCGCTTCGAGCCCTTCAAGCTCAGGCTGGTACAGGCGATGACCGGCGTGCTGAAACGACTGGCGGAGGAAGGCTTCTTCCGGCGCGCGGATGCCTTTGAAGGCGCCGTGTTGTTTGTCACCTCCACCGATGACGACCAGGCCGAAGCGATCGAGCTGGCCTGCGCCGAACAACTCAACGACCCTGGCGTGTTTGCCGCCTTTGTCGATCGGTATGCCGTCTGATCAACGACAGCCCTTGCGGAGCCGCCTTATGCTGGACGACCCTCGGATCAACGCAGCGTTCACCACGCTGGATTTGTACCATCAAGTACTGGTGATGGCTGCATACCTGTATCGCCAGCGGCGCCTGATCGAAGCGTTCGATCAGCTCTACGCCGAACAGGCCACGGGCCTGTTTATCCAGGCCTTGCACAGTGCATTGTTGCTTGATGATGACCAGGCCTTGCAGCGTCTGCGCCAGCAGGTCGAACAGTGCATACCTGACACCGAGGTGTATCCGGCGCAAGAGGGCGCCTATGCGCAAAACCTGTTGATTGCGCTGATGTACTTTCTGGACTTTGTACAAACCCAGGACCCTGCCGGGCTTGAGCGCAGCCTTGCCATGCAGTTGGAAAACATCGACCTGCTGCATTACGAGCAGGATGAGCATTACGACGCCGACCAGGCCCTGGAGCAGGAAAGGCAGGTCTTGCTGGCCTTGATGGCCGCTGTTGAAAAGCGGCCCGGCAAGCGCTGCCGTGATGGGCAGTGCCTTGCCGACCTGTCACAGCCCTACAGCCTCTGATCCCTTGCCTGATACGGCCTGTAGGAGATTACCCTGTGTCACTGACACCGCGCCAAGGCGGCACGCTGTTGTGCATCAAACAGCAGACCTGTGGGAGGGAGCTTGCTTGCGATCGAGTGGGCAGCAGTCGCAAAATTGATGAAATGCCACAAATTCATGGCTGTGAACATATTCAAAATCTGCGGAACGCTGCAAATTTACGACTGCTGACGCAGCCGGTCGCGGGCAAGCGCGCTCCTACTGCGGGTGAAATCAGCCGGGCATTTCAGCCGTTGCCGGCAGGGCCTGCTTGCGCAGTGCCACACGCCCGGCCAGGGCGGCCATGATGCCGGCCATTACCAGCAGCGCGGCGCTGGATTCGAAGGTGGCCCGGTAACCGTCGACGTCATAAAGCAGCCCGCCCAGCGTGGCGCCCAAGGCAATTGCCAACTGGACGATGGCCACCATCAGGCCGCCACCGGCTTCGGCGTCATCGGGCAGGCTACGGGCCAGCCAGGTCCACCAGCCCACGGGCGCCGCTGTCGCCACCAGGCCCCAGAGGCCCAGCAACACCGTGGTGATCGCCACCGAAGTGCCAAAGCTGACCAGCGCCAGGGCAATGACCGCCATCAGCAACGGGATGAGGGTCAAGGTGCGATACAGACCCTGCTTGATAAGGCCTTCAATCAGGAAGGTGCCGATGAAACCGGCCACGCCCAGCACCAGCAGCAGCAGCGACAGCCCCGAAACCCCGACCTTCGGCACCGACTCCAGAAACGGGCGCAGGTAGGTAAAGAGCATGAACTGACCCATGAAGAACAGGCTGGCCGCCAGCAGACCCAAGGCAATCGGTGCCCTGCCCAGCAAACGCAGCGGGTTGCCTTGGGGCGGCCTGTTCGGGGGCGTGATCCTCGGCATGCTGCGCCATAGCCAGGCCAGCGCGAGAACAGCCACCGGCACCACGCACAGGAACGCACCGCGCCAGCCGATCAGGCCGCCGAGAAAACTGCCCAGCGGTGCGGCGATCACCGTGGCCAGGGCGTTGCCGCCATTGACGATGGCCAGCGCCCGCGGCACGTTCGCCTCGGGCACCAGGCGCATGGCCGTGGCCGCCGACAGCGACCAGAAGCCGCCAATGGCCACGCCGATCAGCGCACGGCCAAGCATGAATATCCGGTAATCGGGGGCAAAGGCCACCACGGTGCCGGAGACGATCATCAGCACCGTCAGTGACAGCAGCAGGGCCTTGCGCTCCACCCGGGTGGCCACGGCTGCAATCAACAGACTGGTGATCAAGGCAAACAGCCCGGAAACGGCGATGCCCTGGCCGGCCTGGCCTTCGCTGACGTTCAGATCGGCAGCCATCGGCGTCAGCAGGCTGACCGGCATGAATTCAGAGGCGACCAGCGCAAAGGCCGCCAGCGCCATGGCCAGCACGGCGCCCCAGGCGGGCGTTGATGTGGCAGGGGTATCAGTCATCAGAACAATCCTGTGCAACGGCAACAGCCCTAGGCTCTGTACGAAAAGTCGGTGAGCGAAGGTCAGGCAAGGCAAAAAGCGGCGAGCAAGCGCAGTTGACATGTGTCAATGAGCATTGCGAGTCGCTTTTTAACGCAGCATGGTCGAGCGCAGCCACTTTACGTACAGAGCCTAGTGCAGATGGGTCAGGAAGAACTTACCCAGCGTATCGAAGGGGATCAGGTTGACCCGGTCGTACAGGTCGACATGGCCGGCACCCGGAATGATCACCAGCTCCTTGGGCTGACCGGCGCGCTGGTAGGCATCCTCGCTAAACTCGCGCGAGTGCGCCTCGCTGCCGGTAATGAACAGCATGGGCCGCGGCGAAAGGGTCTCGATGTCGTTGAACGGGTAGAAGTTCATGAACTTCACGTTACTGGTCAGCGTCGGCATGGTGGTGGTCTGCTTCGAAGCCCTGGCCGGCGTCACCTCGCCGCGTGGGGTGCGGTAGAAATCGAAGAACTCGTCGCCAATGGCATTGCCGGTCAGGGTCAGCGGTGTACCGCCGGTGTACTTGACCGCGCCGCCCTGGAACTCGGCATAGCGCTGTTCGGCCGCCTTGCGCAGCACCTGCTGGCGTTGCTCGGCGGTCACGGCTTTCTTGAGACCGTTACGGTTGGCGGCGCCCATGTCATACATGCTGACGGTGGCGATGGCCTTCAGGCGCGGATCGATCTTGGCCGCGGCGATGGCGAAACTGCCGCTGCCACACACGCCGATCACGCCGATGCGCTCACGGTTGACGAAGGGGCGGGTGCCGAGAAAGTCCACAGCGGCGCTGAAGTCTTCGACGTACAGGTCCGGCAATACCGCGTTGCGCGGCAAGCCTTCGCTTTCGCCCCAGAATGACAGGTCCAGCGACAGGGTCACGAAGCCTTGTTCGGCCATTTTGGTGGCGTACAGGTTGGCGCTCTGTTCCTTCACCGCGCCCATGGGGTGGCCGACGATGATGGCGGCGTTCTTGACCTGAGGGTCCAGGCCCTTGGGCTTGAACAGGTTGCCGGCGACTTTCATGCCGTACTGGTTGTTGAAACTGACCTTTTCCATGGTCACCTTGTCGCTCTTGTAGAAGTTGTCGGCGCCTTCGGGCGGTGTGGCGCCCAGGGTGGCGAACGAGGCAATCATCAGCCCGGCGGCGAGCATTAAGCGTTTCATGAAAGGTTCCTGCCATGATTGGGTTATCGCTCATTTTCCGTATATGTCCCGCGTGGCGATAACGCATTCCACTGGATTTCTTGCCTGATCCGCTGAGCTTGCCCCTTGGTGCATAGAAGCGCCTTGCGCCGCGAGCTATAGTGGCGACTGCCAGCCGCCTCCGACGGTTTTGTGCCAGGCATGAAACCTGAATGCTCATTGCACCTGTGGGAGGGGGCTTGCCCGCGATGACGTCCTTCAAGTCGCCACACACGCAGGGGCTGTACCACTGCCATCCATGGCAACCGAAGCGCCATAGGCGCAGGAACGGCCTGGGCCATGAACGTTAGCGCTGATTACTATTGACCTTAACCCATCCGCCAGCCAGGCCTTTCCATGAACGACATGCCCCTCCAGGCCACCCTCGCATGGCTGATCGACCGCCAGATCGACAAGCCCGGCGATTACCGCACGGCCATTGCAGACGTAGGCCTCTACCGCCGTGACCATCCTGCACCGCCGGTGGTGTGCATGGTGCCGCCCAGCATCGTGCTGGTCGCCCAGGGTGCCAAGCAGATGTGGGCCGGTGGTGAAGGGTTTCCTTATGACGCCTCGCGTTTTCTGGTGACGTCTCTGGACCTGCCGGCCAACTCCGAGGTGATTGAAGCCAGCCCGGATCGGCCCTGCCTGGGCCTGACCCTCAAGCTTGACGTGCGCATGCTGGCCGAGCTGATCGCCCAGGGCGGGCTGCCACCGGTTCGTGACAAGGCGGCCGGCAGAAGCGTGGGCATCGGCTCGGCCACGCCGACCATCCTGGCCCCGCTGATCCGCCTGCTGGAACTGCTCGACGAACCCGAGGCGATCGCGGTCATGGCGCCAATGATCCAGCGCGAAATCCACTACCGGCTGCTACA
This sequence comes from Pseudomonas ovata, assembly GCF_003131185.1. Lineage (GTDB taxonomy): Bacteria > Pseudomonadota > Gammaproteobacteria > Pseudomonadales > Pseudomonadaceae > Aquipseudomonas > Aquipseudomonas ovata. The sequence goes on from NZ_QFFU01000002.1 coordinate 169,153, forward strand.
AGGCGACCAGGCCGCCCGGTTGCGGCAGATCGCTTCGGTCGACGGCCAGGGGCATCGCATCGCCCGGGCCATCGACTGGCTCAAGCTCAACTATGCCGCCGCCTTGCGCGTCGAAGACCTCGCGGCACGGGTGCAGATGAGCCCGCCGACCTTTCATCACCACTTTCGCCAGCTCACCGCCATGAGTCCGCTGCAATACCAGAAATGGCTGCGCCTGACCGAGGCCCGGCGCTTGATGCTCAGTGAGCACCTGGATGTATCGAGTGCCGCGTTCAAGGTGGGTTATGAAAGCCCTTCGCAATTCAGTCGGGAATATGGTCGCCTGTTCGGCGTGCCGCCCAAGCGCGACATCATGGCCTTGCGCGGGCAGGGCGCAGGCCTACCGGCATGACGCCGCAGGCCGGCTAAATCCTGGAACGGTTAGACCGTTTATGCGCAAAAGGCAGGTAACCATGCCTTAAGGGCATATCCATGACGTCGCTATTGCCGGCAACGCCGCTCAAAAGTCTGCAATCGCAGCGCCAGGGTCGTCATGGCGTGATATCGGCCTGTCAAAGCCCCTGTTTACGAGGCCAATGTAGTGTTCCAGGCTGCAACGCCGGCGGCTTGTGCAATCGCGCCCGGACTCTAGAATCGGCGCCATCAAGCAGTTACCCCGCCTTTCGATAATGGAGTTTCGATCATGATGAATGCCATGCAGATGCAGATGCCGATGAACAGCCAGATGCCGATGATGCCGATGATGGGCATGCCGATGATGATGGCGACCATGGAATGCGAAATGATGGCCGACGCCATGATGTGCACCATGAAGCCTGCGGCCGGCATGGACATGGCCATGTTCAGGAACAACGCCGAAATGATGGCGATGATGATGAACTGCGGCATGCCGATGATGATGCATTGCGCCAACATGTCGATCATGTGCATGTCCGAGAGCGGCATGGCGATGATGAACATGATGGGCGGCATGAACATGCCCATGATGATGCCGATGGGCATGCCCATGCCCATGATGAAGTGCATGGTGACCTGCACCGTCGAAGCCGATTGCATGAAGTGCATGATGATGCCGATGCCGGGCATGACCATGGACATGATGAACAACGCCTGCATGCTGCTGATGAAAATGATGAACGACTGCAGCATGCCGATGATGATGAGCTGCAACGGCATGCCGATGATGTGCTGCACCTGCTGATTGCACGCTGAGCAATACCAGAACCCCGCCGGTGCAGACCGCCGGGGTTTTTTCAGTCCAGGCGCTCGGGGTGGGTGATCACCAGGTACGCCACCGCCTCGCTGTCGGCCGGGTTGTAATAGCGGTGCGGCTGGTCGGCGTAGAACAGGATCGAGTCGCCCGGAGACAGCAGATAGCGTGCCTCGTTGACGCTGATCTGCAGCACACCCTGGGCCACGACCAGATTTTCCTGCACGCCGGCAGCATGCCCCTGAGAGACTTCCTCGCTCAGGCCGCGCAGGCGGATTTCATAGAATTCGCTCTGGCGCGAACGGTCGAACGGAAACAGCGCACGGCTGACAAAACTGCCATCAGGACTGACCAGGCGCTTGCTCTGTTGCGCCGGCAGCAGTTCCACGCCTTCGAAGGCACGGGTCTCCAGAAAAGCGGCCACCGAAACCTTCAGCCCCTTGGCAATCTTGCACAGCACCTTGATCGACGGCACGCTGCGTCCGGATTCGATCTGCGCCAGCATGGCCCGGCTGACCCCGCTCACGCGGGCCAGGGCATCCAGCGACAGGTAGCGCTTGCTGCGCAGACGCTGCAGGTTCTGGGCAACGCGCTCACCGATCAGGTCATCGTCAGCGGTTGCGCACTCGCTTGCCGGCGGCGTTTCGAGCGGCGCCGCCATGGCCCTGCGCAGCAGGCTCATGGCCAGACCTTGGCAACATCCGGGCAGGGATCGGCGTGCATCGCCGCCCACGTGACAAGGTTAGCCCGGGCGCTGTACATCGCCCACATCAGCTCGGCCTGACGCTGTGCTTCACGGCGTTTGCGGTAGCGGGTGAGGTCGAGAATACGGGCAGTGGCTTGCATGGCAGTCGCTCGGTGCGGGGTAAGTGACCTCACAGTAGCGATTTACCGATAGTCCTAGAAATACTGAATTAACATTTGGTAATTCCATTAAGGAATTAAAGCCGTCTGACGCTTTTCCCGGCAGGACGGGTCGGGCAGCGATCCACTGCAATCGGGAAATACGCCTTCGTGCCCTGATCTTGCACAAGGCGGCTGAACAGAAATCAGGCTTATGCTTATGCGATAAAGTTATTTATTTTTATATATATAACTTCATTAGGCTATATGCAACCGGCCAAAAGCCATCCTTCGCATGCCTGCCAAGCCTTTGTAATGACTCTTGATTATCCGTTTATCCTCAGCACTCTCCCGGCCTTTGTAAAAGCCGTCGGTGTTACCTTGCAAGTGGGTCTGATCGCGATCTGTACCTCCTTGCTGGTTGCGCTGCTCAATAACGTCATTCTGATGTTTCGCACCCCGGTGCTGTATCGCCTGATCGGCCTGTATGTCGAACTGGCGCGCAACACCCCCTTGCTGATCCAGCTGTTCTTCATCTATTTCGCGCTGCCGACCCTGGGTATCAAGGTTTCAGGCTTCAGCGCCGCGATCATTACCATGACTTTTCTGGGCGGTGCCTACCTGACCGAGGTCCTGCGCGCCGGAATCGAGGCGGTGCCTGCAGCGCAGCTGGAGTCGGGCCGGTCCATCGGCCTGTCGGACTGGCAACTGCTGCGTCATGTGATCCTGCCCCAGGCCGGCCTGCTCAGCCTGCCGGCCTTGTTTGCCAACTTTATCTTCCTGCTCAAGGAAACCACGGTGGTCTCGGCCGTGGCGGTGCCGGAGATTCTCTACACGACCAAGAGCTACATCGCCCTGTACTACAAGACCTACGAGATGCTCACGGTGCTGACCCTGATCTGCGTATTGCTGTTTCTGCCCTTGTCGCTGCTGCTCAGCCGCCTGGAACGGAGGTTGCAACATGGCCAGTTCGGGTCTTGAGCTGCTCTGGGTCTCGCTGCCACTGCTGGCAGAAGGCGCGGCCCGGACCTTGTCGATTTCGGCGCTGGGCATTGTGTTCAGCACCGCCGGCGGGCTGCTGTATGGCTCACTGAGCACCCTGGGCATCACCTGGCTCAACGCTGTGCTGAGGGTGTACCTAGAGCTGTTTCGAGCCATTCCGGTGCTGGTATGGCTGTACCTGCTGTTTTTCGGCCTGCCGATTTTCTTTGGCTTGAGCATCCCCAGCTTCTGGTGCGCGGTGCTGGTGCTGAGCCTGTGGGGCGCCAGCGAAGTGGGCGAGGTGGCCCGTGGTGCGCTCAAGTCATTGCCCCGTGGTCAGCGTGAGGCCGGGCTGTCGATCGGCCTGTCGGCGGTGCAGCTGTATGGCCATGTACTGGTACCCCAGGCGCTCAAGCGCATGACGCCGCCGACCATCAATATCTACACGCGCATCATCAAGACCAGCTCACTGGCCGTGCTGATCGGGGTGGTGGACGTGATCAAGGTCGGCCAGCAGATCATCGAGCGCACCTACGAATCGGTGCTGATCTACGGCGCTCTGTTCCTGTTTTTCTTTTTTATCTGCTACCCGCTGTCGCTCGCCTCGCGCGTGCTGGAGCGGCGCTGGACACAAGCATGAGCGCATTGATCGAGTTCAAGGGTTTCAACAAGTTTTTCGGCAGCCATCAGGTGCTCAAAGAGGTCGACCTGCAGGTCGCGACCGGCGAAGTCATCGTAGTCCTGGGCCCCAGCGGTTGCGGCAAGAGCACGTTGCTGCGTTGCCTCAATGGCCTGGAGCAGGCCCAGGGCGGCGAGCTGTATTTTGCCGGACGGCAACTGCTGGCTCCCGGCACTGACTGGCGCAAGGTCCGCCAGGACATTGGCATGGTGTTCCAGAGCTACCACCTGTTTCCACACATGACCGTGCTTGACAACATCCTGCTCGGCCCGCTGAAAGTACAGCGCCGCTCGCGCCAGGAAGCTTTGGCCCAGGCCGAGGCATTGTTGGCGCGGGTCGGTCTGGCGGACAAACGCGATGCCTTTCCCCGGCAGTTGTCAGGCGGCCAGCAGCAACGTATCGCCATCGTCCGTTCGTTGTGCATGAATCCCAAGGTCATGTTGTTCGATGAAGTCACCGCCGCCCTTGACCCGGAGATGGTCAAGGAAGTACTGGAGGTGATCCTCGACCTGGCCCGGGGCGGCATGACCATGCTCATCGTCACCCATGAAATGGGCTTTGCCCGCGCCGTGGCCGACTGCATCGTGTTCATGGAAGCCGGCCGCATCCTTGAACAACGCGACCCCGAGTCTTTCTTCACCCATCCTTCGAGCGCACGTGCGCAGCAGTTTCTGGAGAAGTTCTCTTACGTTGAAAACCTGCCGGGCAAGCACACCGCGCCCAGGACAGCTGTCAATTGAAAGCCCCCAGAGCCCAAGGAAATCGCATGACCACTGCCATGTTTAAAACCGCTCGATCCCTGTTCCTGTTGCCCCTTTTCGGACTTGGCCTGCTGGCCGGCTGCGGCAATGGCGAGCCGCCAGCCAAACCGGCGGCGACCACGCCCGTCGCCGCAGTGGCACCGGCCAGCTACCTGGACAAGATCAAGGCCCGCGACAAACTGATCGTTGGCGTGTTTACCGACAAGCCGCCCTTTGGCTTTGTCGATGAGAAAGGCCAATACGCCGGGTTCGATACCGACATTGGCCGTGAATTGGCCAGGTCGTTGCTGGGCGACGCCAGCAAGGTCGAATTCGTCGCGGTGGAGCCGGCCAGCCGCATTCCGTTCCTGCAAAGCGACAAGGTCGATATTATTCTGGCCAACATGACCGTGACCCCCGAGCGCAAGGAAGCGGTGGACTTTACCAACCCCAATCTGAAAGTCGCCGTCCAGGCTTTGGTGCCGGACAACAGCCCGGTGCAAAAGCTCGATGACCTGGCCGACAAGACCATTATCGTCACGACCGGCACCACCGCTGATGTGTGGCTGACCAAAAACCACCCGGACTGGAAGCTGCTCAAGTTCGAGAAGAACTCCGAGTCTCTTCAAGCCCTGGCCAACGGTCGTGGCGATGCCTACGCCCAGGACAATCTGGTGCTTTTCAGCTGGGCCAAACAGAACCCCGGCTACCGCACCCTGCCAGAGAAACTCGGTGGCGAGGCCCCGATTGCTCCGGCGGTAAAGAAAGGCAACATCGAACTGCGCGACTGGGTCAATGGCGAACTGGCCAGGCTCGGCCAGGATAAATACCTGCTCAAGCTCTACGACCAGTATGTGCGCAAGGAACTGGCCGCTGACACCAGACCTGAAGATGTGATTGTCGAGGGTGGTAACTGGAAAGGTTGATAATCAGGTCGGTCAATGCGGTGTGAGGGCCGCTTTAGCCGGGCGAGGGTGCCAGCACCCTTTCGTGCGCACCCGGCTTTCCAGCCAAAGCGGCTCGCCACCCGACCGGTCCGCTACGGCAATACCCCAAGCACCGACCAGATGCGCCTTGTGTCGACATCGGCATTGACCAGTTCACCCAGCAGCTCGCGCAGCGGTTTGTTACCCCATTCGATGCCACGGTCGATCAGATAAGGCACCGGGCTGTGCGGCTCGATCCTGGCCAGGTAAGCGGAAATTACCTTCAACTGCTGATAGGCCGCTTCGCGTGATTGCGGTGTGCCGGCCGGCAAGGGTGCAGGTGCAGCCGCTGCGGGTGCGGCGACGCTGGCCGGCACTGGCACGGCGACAGGCACCGGCTCGGGTTCCGGGACGGGTTCGGGGTGCATGGACAAGAATTCCTGTTGGGCCTGGCGCTGAAGCTCCAGGGCGTGCTGCAAGGCAATGAAACTGGGGGCATCCTCGCCCAGATGCTGGTCGCTCCAGCGGTTGAGACGCTCCAGGTTGACCAGGCAAATGGTCAGCATCTGGATCTGTTGGGCAATGTCGCGCGCAGGCACTTGCAGTACCGCCTCGGCCCATTGGCGCAAGAGGTCTTCGGCTTGCTTGGCTTCGGCCTGGATGCGCTTGTTTTCACTGGTGTTGCGCCGCAGCTTTTGCGCATGTGTCCACTGCGCCAGGGTCAGGCCTTCGACATCGCGGGCCTGGATCACCAGCATGGGCATGCGCACATTGAGGACTTCACTGTAATTGCGTGCAGCCCACGCCAGCGGCGGCGCGAGCCAGCTGGGGTCTGCATCTTCCGAGCGGGGATACAGGTGGCCGCCGTAGCGCTCGCCCAGTTCGACAAGCAACTCCAGCGCCACGCACAGGCCCGTCAGCCGGTAACGCTGCAGCCAGGCTTCGCCCAGCCACACCGCGACCATCAGGTCTTTGCTGCGCCGGCGCAGCAGTTCGCTGGCCAGCAGTTCGACCTTGGGCCAGTTGCTGCGCTTGAGATCATGCTCCCACACGCCTCGTGGCAGGCTGGCGTCGTCTTCACGGCGCGCCTCGCGCAACCGATCGACTTCATTGGAGTCCTTGAGGCTGTGCCCGGCGGGTTCATCGCCGGGAATGGCCGCGAGCAGGTCCGGCAGCGCCTCGCGCAGGCTGTCAAGGGAAAGGGCGTCGGTCATGGTGTGAACTCGGCAGTGGTGGTCGTCAGGGCAGGCAACGGGTCGATGGTCGGGTAGGGCGAAGGTGGTATGCGCACCGGCAATTCACTCAAGGTCAACGGCTGTTTGCCGCCGATGGCCTTGAGCGAAAAGCGCATGAACATCAGGGCGCCGGCGTTACGGCCCGACGTCTGCAGCGGCAGTTGCAGGGCCAGCGGCCGGTCGCCATCACCTTGTGAGGTAAAGTGGTTGATCGCCTGATTGGCGCGAATCATGCGCAGCAGCGCCCAAGGCCCCTCATAAGACCAGCGGGCGCTCAGATCGGTGACCGCCAGGGCCGTCTGGCGTGGGTCATCCTGCGGGCGCTGATTGCTGCCCTGGGCCCAGCGCAGGGTCAGGCTTACCGGCTCGCCGACCGTCCAGTTGGCGTGACTGATCGCTTCGGCCGGGTAGCTGACCAGGCGCGGGCCGGTTTCCAGGCTCCAGTCGATGATCTGGTCGGCGCCACGTTCTTCTTCACGGTCGCTGCGCCAACGCACCTCCAGGTCCATGCCGCGCAAGCCTTCCTTGTCGCGAATCAGCAGCGGTCCCAGCCAGGCGCGTGCTTTTTGCAGGTTGAATAGAAACTCGGCTGCAGCACCACTGTTGCTCGACAGGCTGTCGGGCAGGCCCTTGTAGGCATCGGGCAGGTACTTGTCCGTCAGCTCGAGGAACTCGCGCACCCGGTCGGGGTTGGCATCCACCAAGCTTTCCTTGTTGCTGAACGGAAAGCGTCCGGCCAGGTAGGTGGTGAAATACACCGACAGCTGTTGCCAGGCCACCGCCGAGGTGTAGTTTTGCAGGGCCGAGCAGCGCAGGCGGGCCTGATCCCAGGAGGTGCGGGCCAGCACCGAGAAACGCCCGGTTTCCTGAGGTAGCAACGAGGTGGTGAGCAGCGTGCTGCAGTTGCTCATGTCCATTTCGTTGAATTCGTGGGTCACCAGTTGCTGGTACATCAAGGCCGGGCTGGTAGGGTTTTGCTCGCTGAATTTTTTCATCGAGCGCACGGTGTCGCCGATGCTGTCGACCAGGTCCAGATCACTGCCCGACAGAAACTCGCGTTGGCTGGCAAGCCATTCGATGGACGGGTTGATCTGGCTCAGCGCATCGATGATCAGGGTGTACTGGCGACTCATGGATTGTTTGAGCGACGCCACGTCCGGTTCGCGGTAACTGCGCAGGGCCAGGTTGCGTGTGCCGTCCCAGCGGCTGAAGTCGATGGGCGAACGCAATACCGGCAGGTTCTGCAGATCCTCGACAGTGCGCCTCAACTCATTGAGGGCACGGGTGTTGAACTCCTGGCGCAGCAGTTCGACCTGGCGGTTATCACCGACATCGGCCACCGCCTGCAGCAGTTGCAAGGCTTTGTCCAGGGGCAGGTCGAAGCTCTGGCCGATGCTGCTACTCCAGTTGCGTGTCGTGTCGGCACGGGTCGTCAAGCGTTGCCACATGGCCACATCCACAGCCCAGCGTGCCGAGGCCAGCAGGCCCTTGCGATACACCGGTGGCAACTCGGTTATTTGTTGATTGATAAAGTTCTGGTAGCTGGCGTAGTACTGCAAGACCGCTGCCACGCCATTGCTGTCGATATTGCGCAGACCCTCCGCAGATTTGATCTGCGGGTTGGTCTGACTCATCGCCGCCTGGATGAAATCCTCGCGCATCAGGATCTGGATGCTCTGGTCGAGTTTCTCCAGGTTGGTTTGCAGCTCCAGGCTGCCACTGCTCTGCTGGCGCAGAATGCCTTGTTGCTGATCGCCGCGTTCCAGCCAGCGGTCATAAAAGGTTCGCTTGGTGACCTTGGCGTAGTTTTCGACCTGATCGACCGCTGCCGGGCCGATCAGGCTGCTTTGCCGGGCACGCTGCATGACTTCCTTGTAGCCGGAGGTCAACTCCACCGAACCGTTCTGGCTCCAGGCGGCGCTGGTCTGGGTCAACAACAGGCGCAGGCGGTCGATGGACGCATCGATTTCTTCCAGTTCAGCCAGGCTGGCGCGCTGGCCGGCTTGCAGCTTGCCCAGGTTGTTGGTGAGCACCTTGGCCAGTTGGCCGAAGTCGGCACTGGCAAACAGCGTGTCGAGCCATACGCGCATGGCGTCCTGGTAGCGGCGGGCGACCTGGTTCTTGATCGGTGTCAGGTCCAGTGGTGTGGCCAGGGGGCGCTCGGGTTCGTTGAGTATGCGCTGGTATTGGCTGTCCAGCGCCAGGTTGCGCGGTTGCAGGGCCATGCCGAACAGTTCGTTGGCCAGCAGGCTGGCTTCGTCCAGCGGCCGCTCGCTCAGCTCGAGGCCTTGATTGAACAGGTTGCTGCGTCGCTCCAGATTCTGCGCGTCATCGACGAGACGTGTTGCTTGCAGCCAGGCATCGTCACTGTTGCCCGTGTTGTTGGGGGCAATGCCCTGAGGCATCCCGAGCTGATTCAGGTCGTTTTGCAGGCGCTGGCGAAGGGGGCCGAACAATTGTTCCCGGGCGCGCTCTTGCAGGGTCTGCTCCAGGCGCAGGTCCAGGCCGTAGAAGCGCGAGCCGGGCAGTACGGCTGTGCTCAATTGCCAGCGTGGTGTCGCCTCGAGCAGGTGCCAGAACCCCTTGATGCGCTGGCGTGCGACTTCGTCGTCCTGGCCTTGTGCGACCAGTCCACGATTCTCATCGAGCATCCGGGCCAGGCGCTCGGCATCGTTGCTGCGCACATTCCACATCCAGGCCATGCCCAGCAACCAGATCACCCCGAGCACCAGCGCACTGGCGCCCAGCACGCGCTGCCAGCGTTCACGCAATTGCAGGATGCGGCTGATCGGCTGCGCCAGGCCTTGTTCGGCAACGATACGCTGGCGCCATAGACGTCGGGTGAACAGGGGAGGCTCGGCAGTGCGCTCGTTTTCATCGGCAAACGGATCGGTTTCATCCGGACGCTGGGCGTGCGCCACGGCATTGCCGGCCACACAGAAATAAATCCCTCGCAGGCAGGGTGCCTCGCCCAGGGCATTGCCCTGAAAAACCGGATCGCACAGGGTTTGCAGAGGGTCGTGCAGGTCCTGCAGGTGCTGCGGCAGCCGGTAAAGATCCGGATTGATCTCGCCGCGCAGGGTGCCCAGTTCGACGATCAGGCTTTCCAGCGTGTGCTGCATCTGGCCGACCGCCTGGGTGATCCAGTTCGGGTGCCAGGCGGTCTGCACGCTGTGGGGCGAGGTCCAGCCCAGCGGCAGGTCGTGGGTGCTGGTGGGCAGCACATTGATCAGGTTCACCAGCCCGTGCACCGCTTCGCCGCCACCAAACACCATGTACACCGGCAGACTCAGCCCGAGGCGCTGTTGCAGGTCGATGAATTTGCGCCGCGCCGCCTGGGCAATGTTGACGCTGTGCTGATCGTCGAGCAGGCGTTCTACATCGCTGAGCCAGATCAGTGCATCCAGCGGGCGTCGCGCCCGGCTTTGCAGTAACAGGCCGACCAACTGACGCCACAGCTTGAGTTGCACGCTGGCGTTTTCGCCATGATTGAACAGGGCGGCGGGGACCACCAGCACCGCACCGTCGGGACCGTACCACCAGCGCCCGAACCAGGCCGGGCGCGCCGTGCTTTGCAGGCCCCAGCCTTGCAGCAGGGGGGTGGCCAGCTCGTCATCGCCGACCATCAGCAGCCAGGGCGTTTCGTAGCGGTCATTGACGCCCAGGTTGAGTTCCCATTCGCGCACGGCCTGGTAAAAGCTGCGGCTGGCGCCGCTCAGGTGCACGGCGCAGAACCGCCAGACGAAGAACGCCACGATGGCCAGCAGCACCAGGCCGGCCACGATCAGGTCCATGTAGTTGATCAAAGGCTCTGCTCCGTCGCAGGCGGGGTCAGCCTGAGCGTCAGGCTGGGGTCGACGCGCTGTTCGATGTTCCACCACATGCCTTGACCCAAAAGGATCAGCAGGATCAGTCCCAGGCTCAAGGCCAGCGCCAGCCGGTAGCCGTCGGGCAGGCTGCTGCGTTGTGGCAATTGCTGGGCAGGGCGTGCACCCAGTTGCTCCATCTGCGCCTGGACGTCATCAAGTGACGGCGGGCGCTGGTAGATGAACGTGAACAGGGCACGACGCCATTTCTCATGCAGGCCCTGGCCGTTGCCACTGCGCAACCGGCCCTGGAAGCCCAGGTTCAGGCACAACAGGTAGACCCGGGCCAGGTCACGCTGGGCCGGGTCGCGGGTGTCGAGCAGCTTCTTGATTTTAACGGGGACATGATCGCCGGCCATGCGGGTCTTGAACAGCCGGCTCTCCATCGGCTGCTCGATCCACAGCGATTGCCCGGCCCATGAGTTGAACAGCAGGAACTCATCGACCAGTGCCACGAAGGCCGACAGCGTGTCCTTGGCCTGGTCGCCATGGGCTTCGCCGACGGCCGCATAACTGTTACGCCACAGGCGGCGCGAGATCAGGCTCAATTGCTCGGCCACACGAGCGACCTGGTCTTCGACTGCCAGGGTGTCAGGCAGGTCCTGCCAGAACACCAGCCACTCGATCCAGGCCTTGTTGAGTGCCGCGCTCAACGGTGCGCTGTCGTAGGGAGTGCCGTGCAGCGATGCGTCATTCTCAAACATGTGCGGTCAATCCCTGAGGCAGTTCAGTCCGGTTGGCTTTTGTCGAGCATGACGATTTCAACGGGCGCGACCTTGGTGCCGTTCGGCGGCATGTACAGGCACAGCTCATGATCGGGGCGAAACCATTGGCCCTGGGCATCCACGGTGAACAACTGGATGTTTTCGTCGACCCCATAGGCCACCTGGTCCTGGCGCTGCAAGGGCCGGAACGCCAGGCCGCCGCCGCGCTGGCGCTGCAGCACGGGCAGGTGTTCGCGCGAGGCAATGTTGGCCTGTTCCAGCCATTCGCGCGCCGCCTGAGGGGCCGAGCCGGACGGCATGCGCAGGCCCATGACCAGGTGCTGGGCCGCTTTGCGGGTGTCGGTGAGGGTGATGAAAAAGACATTCTGGGTCTTGCTGAACGGACGCCGGTCATAGCCGCTGCGGATGATCTGCACATGTGACTCCAGCCATTGCAGCACTTCGTCGAAACCGGCCTGCAGGTCTTCGAAGTCCAGCGGTGCGAAGGCACGTACGCCCAGTTCCGGTTGCAGGCTGGCCACGGCACCGGCCATGCCGGTCAGTTGCAGGTACAAGGAGGCCGGTGTGGCAACGCCGGTTTCCAGATTGGCCTGCAACTCCGGCAGGCGTGCCCATAGCGCGGTCATCTGCAGGCGCAGTTCGGCACTGTCGTTATGCTTGCCGAGTTCATGGGCCTGGCGCCAGCGACCGCTGAGGAACTCGCATTTGCGCCGCACCAACTGGCACAGCTCGGCGATGCGCGTGCCAATGGGGGAGTCAGGCAGCAATAACGGGCAGGGCGGCGTGTAGGGCAACAGGCTGATGGTGTTGTCTTCGCAGCCCAGGCGCAGCAGCGGCAGGCACACCGAGTCCGAACGCCCGGCGGCCAGCACCAGGCGCAAGTGCGGGCGCCAGACCGTGACATTTTCAGGGTGCAGACCGCAGCTCAGGTCGAGTACGCCTGCGGTGTTGTCCGACCGCAGGCGGCCTGCCAGCGAAACCAGTTGGCCTGCGCTCCACAGGGGATCTACGGCCAGGTACACCAGCAGTTGGCGCTGGTCACCGAAATCCTGCGGGGTGATTTTCAGTTGCGGAGCAAAACCCTTGTCCTTCACCGGGTCGAAATCCACCAGCAAGCCATCGGGCAACACCGCGTTGAGCGCCTTGATCTGTACGGTGCCGGTGCCGAGCGCCAGGCTGTCGATCTGCAGGTGCCGCACGCCCCAGTACCAGGGGCGGGCATTTTCTGCCAGTTGGGCACTCAGGCCTTCGGCGCGCAAGCTCTGCAACTGGAAATGCTGGGGCAGCAAGTGCATGCCATCGCTCCAGCAAACTGCATCCGGGGTACTGCGCATCCTTGACTCCTGGTGAAAATAAACGGCGTTATTGCCCCTTGGCATCCAGCAGCCGCATCTCGCGGTTGCCCAGTTTCAGCCAGATGCTGTGTTGCGCCTGCAGCAGCAAACGGTGCGCACCCGGTGTGCTGTAGCGGGCAAAAATCAACACCCCCTCGGCCTTGCGGCCGTGCAGCGGGATGTTGCTCACATCCAGCAACTGCCCCGGCACCACCTCCAGGCTCCAGATCCGCACACCGCCCGGGTAATCGCGTTGCAGTTGCTGGCGTTGTTCGAACCATTGGCTGGCCGTGGTGGCCTTGAGGCGTTCAAGCATGAGCGCATCGCTGGCGGCTACAAAGTCCAATGCCACCGGGGTGTCATTGTTGGCCTTGAGTTCGACATCGATGCGCACGGTATTTAACTGGACACTGGGCGCAAACAGGCTGCAACCGTTTATCAGAAAAGCGGCCGTTATCACAAGCACTCTTTTCATTGTCAGGAACTTTATTAAATACATACGATTCCAATACAAGTTTTGTAAGAAATGTCTTGCATTCTTATAGCCTTCTTCTAATGTTTTGCACAGCCAGCTTTCCTACGGGATTTCCGCCTGGCAGTCAGAAATTGTCGACAGTGTGTGCCTGGCGCCGACCGGCGAGGCCACCAAAGGAGTAAGGCATGGCAGCGAAACAGGAAAGCAAACAGCATTATCTGGGCCGTAACCGCCCGCCGCGAGTGCAGATTACCTACGACGTTGAAATTGGCAACGCTCTTGAGAACAAAGAGTTGCCATTGGTTGTTGGAATTATTTCCGACCTGTCTGGCGACATTCCAGCCGACAGGGCTTCGCTGGATAAACGCAGCTTCGTCGACATTGATCGCGACAGTTTCGACACTGTTCTGGCAAAGATTCAGCCTTCCTTGAGTTTCAAACTTGACCCTTCGGACAGCGCGGTCATCAAACTGCAATTCAATAGTATCGATGACTTCAGCCCGGAGCGCATTGTCGGTCAGGTCGATGACCTGAAGCACCTGTTCGAGAAGCGTCGCATTCTTCAGGACCTGCTGATCAAGCTCGACGGCAACGAAGCGCTGGACAAGAGCCTGGGGCTTGGCCTGTCGAGCAAAAAGAACATTGCTCAGTTCCAGAGCGAACTCAAGGGCAAACTGCCCGCTCCCAAGGACACGCCGGACACCTCTGCCAGTGGCGCGGACGACAGCAGCGACACGCCTGACAAACAGTCCTAATCCCGATCTGCGCCCATCCACGGAGGAATAATCCATGGCTAATGAGTCCACCGCTTCATCCGAAACCACCCAGACGCAGAACGATCTGTTGCTCGATCGCATCGTCTCCAACATGACCATGGCCGCTGATACCCACCAGCGCCAGGCCGAAGAGTCCCAGGCCCGCGAGATGCTGGAAGTGCTGGCCGATCAGGTCGAAAACAGGCAGCCAGAACCGGGCCAGGACCCACGTCACTACATCAGTGAGCGGATCAAGGAACTCGACGATCAGATCAGCGCCAAGCTCAACCGCATCCTGCATGCCAGGCCGCTGCAAAAGCTTGAAGCGTCCTGGCGTGGTCTGCACCAACTGGTGTCCAACACCGAGACCGGCACCTCGCTCAAGCTGCGCCTGCTCAACGCCACCAAGGAGGAGCTGGCCAAGGACCTGGAAAAGGCCATCGAATTCGACCAGAGCGCTCTGTTCAAGAAAGTCTACGAAGAAGAGTACGGCACCTTTGGCGGCAACCCGTTCAGCGTGCTGATGGGTGACTACGAGTTCGGCCGCAGCGTGCCGGACATCAAGCTGTTGACCAAACTGTCGAATGTCGCCGCTGCCGCGCATGCGCCGCTGATCACCGCCGCCAGCCCGCTGTTGTTCGACCTCAAGAGCTTTGCCGACCTGGGCGTACCGCGTGATCTGGCCAAGGTCTTCGAAAGCACCGCGCTGATCGAGTGGAACAAGTTCCGCGAGACCGAAGATTCGCGCTATGTCTCGATGGTGCTGCCACACTACCTGGCACGCCAGCCCTACGACCCGATCAATGCACCGGTACCGGGCCTGGCCAGCTTCACCGAAAACGTGCACCTGGGTGACGACGCGGTGACCCGTGACGACAAAGGCAATGCCATCAAGTTTGCCGACATCGGCGAGAACAAGACCGACCCGGACAAATTCCTGTGGGGCAATGCGGCCTGGCTGCTGACCCAGCGCATCACTGATGCATTCGCTCATTACCGCTGGTGCGCCGCGATTCGCGGCCCTGAAGGCGGTGGCGTGGTGGCCGGCCTGCCGCTGTATCAGTTCCTGACCACCGCAGGCGACCAGGCGATCAATTGCCCGACCGAAGTGGCGATCACCGACCGCCGCGAGAAAGAACTCGACAGCCTGGGTTTCATTGCCCTGTGTCACCGCAAGAACAGCAACGATGCGGTGTTCTTCGGTGGCCAGACCACCAACAAGCCACAGGCCTACAAGACTTTCGAGGCCAACGCCAACGCGCGCGTGTCGAGCATGTTGCCGTATGTGCTGGCCGCTTCGCGCTTTGCCCATTACCTCAAGGTCATCATGCGCGACAAGGTCGGCAGCTTCTCGACCCGCGACAATGTCCAGAGCTACCTGAACAACTGGATTGCCGACTACGTGCTGATCAACGACAACGCGCCGCAGGACATCAAGGCGCAGTACCCGCTGCGCGAAGCGCGTGTCGACGTCACCGAGGTGCCTGGCCGTCCGGGCAGCTACCGCGCCACGGTTTTCCTGCGTCCGCACTTCCAGCTTGAAGAGCTGACCGCCTCGATCCGCCTGGTCGCCGCGCTGCCGCCATCGGCTGCTGCCTGATTGCGCAGGCCCGCCGATCGTGGCGGGCCATCAACCTCTCTATGCCGTACTAAGGAATACACCCGATGGATGCAATCATTCTGGACCTGGGCAGTACGATCAAAGGCGACTCGCTGATCGAAGGCTACGTCGACAAGATCGAAATCATGTCCTACAGCCATAACGTGGCCATGCAGGTTACCAACGACGTCAGTAACTCGGAGCGTACCTCGGGCAAGCCGCACATCGGTGAGTTCGTGCTGACCAAGTTCATCGACTCTTCCACGCCTGACCTCAACAGCTATTGCTGCTCGGGCAAGCCGATCCCTGAAGCCAAGATCACTATCGGTCGCAACGCTTCGGAAGAGAACGGGCAGATCATGCCGTTCATCGTCTACACCCTGACCAACGTGGTCATTTCCAACGTCAGCGTCAGCGGCGGCACCGGTGGCAAGCCGGTGGAAACCCTGTCGCTGAACTTCACCAAGATCAAGTGGGAGCTGACCACCCAGAAAGACGACGGCACCAAGGAAGGCACGGCAGCCACCACCTGGGACCTGGCGTCCAACAAAATCATCAAGTCCTGACGGCTTGATCGCCTGGCGCCGGCTGGAGTGTTTGCATGCGTGTTGCCCTTTTCGACCTTCTGGCCGGTGGTCAGGCCGCAGATTTCGACGCCAGCGATGCGCGCCGGATCGGCGAATCGGTGCGTCGGGAGCTTGAGCGCCTGCTCAACACCCGTCGCACCGAGCGTGTTCATCGCATCACGCCCAGCGTGATCGATTACGGCATCGCCGACTGGAGCACGCTGTATGCCGACCGCGAGCAGGATCACCGGCAACTGATTCGTGAAGTGCGCAATGCCATCGTGCATTTCGAGCCGCGGCTGGTGCTCGACAGCGTCGATGTGCAGGCTATTCCAGGCCAGCGAACCCGCATGACGGTACGCGCGATCGGGCATGTTCGTGGCCTGGAATCGGCGCCAAGCATGGCGTTTGTGATGAATCTGGGCGACGGTGGCTTCGAGGTCAGGCATGAGCGATTCGATTGATGCCGAACTGCTGGACTATTACCAGCGTGAATTGACCTGGCTGCACCGTGCCGGGGTGGATTTTGCCGCCAGCCATCCGGCCCTGGCCGGCAACCTCAAACTGTCCGCCGCCGGCTCCCAGGACCCGCATGTCGAGCGTCTGCTTGAAAGCTTTGCGCTGCTGACTGCCCGCCTGCAACGGCGTCTGGACGACGGTTACGCCGATTTCAGCAATGCCTTGCTCGAACAGCTCTACCCCTTGGCGCTGCGGCCGATGCCTTCGTGCGCCATCGGCCATTTCGTGCCCGACACCGCCCAGGGCAACATTGCCAACGGTTACCCGCTGGCCCGTGGCACCTCGGTGTTCAGGGCGCCGGACAAGAAACACACCGAGAGCATCTACTTTCGCACCAGCGCCAGCGTGATGCTCTGGCCGATCGTGGTCGATGAGGTGACCCTGCTCGATGCCGATCGCACCCAGTTTCTGACCGGTATCAGCGAAGCGCATTCCTCCTTGTGCCTGCAACTGAGCTGCAGCGGCGAAACCCAGTGGTCACAACTGCCCGGCACCCTGACGCACCTGCGTATTCATTTGTCCGGCTCGCCGATTCACCGGGCCATGCTCTACGACCTGCTCGCCGCCCACAGCATCAAGGTGGTGTGCGCCGTGCCCGGCGGGCCGCCGCTGGTCTTGCCCGAGCATCGGCTGCCCGAGGCGGTGGGGTTTGCCGAGCACGAAAGCCTGTTGCCCGAAGAGGACGGTGTGCACCCGGCGCTGCGGCTGCTGGTGGAATATTTCACCTTTGCCGAAAAATTCGCCTTTTTCGATATTCCGCTGCAGATCCCGGTGCAGACCGGCGAGCGCCTGCTGGTGTACGTCGCGTTCAACAAGCCGCCTGATCGCCGGGTCAGCCTGCAGCGCGAGGACATTGCTCTGGGCTGTGCACCGCTGATCAATCTGTTTGCGCGCACTGCCGAGACGCTGCGCCCGGACGGCACCCACAGCGAGCACTTGCTGGTGGCTGACTCACACCGTGACGACAGCCTGGAAATCCACAGCATCAAGCGCCTGGTGTCCAGCGGGGCCGACGGCATCAAGCCGGTGGCGCCGTATTACGGCGACCAGCACCGTGCCGCGCGCAACGGTCTGTTCTGGCATGCGCGGCGCATCAATGGCCTGCGCGCCAACCGGCCCGGCACCGACCTGATGATCAGCCTGGTCGACAGCCAGTTCCAGCCGGCCCGCGAACTGCCCGGGCGCAGTTTCACGGCCACCGTGCTGTGCACCAACCGTCACCTGGCCGAGACCTTGCCGCCACTGACCCGCCTGCAGTTCGAGAGCAGCGGGCCGGTGGCCGATATCCTGCTGCTCAAGAGTCCCACGCGCCAGTCGATGCCGGACCTGGACGGCGGAGCGCGCTGGCGCCTGGTGTCGCAGCTCAACCTCAACCACACCTCTCTGGTCGAAGGCCCCAGGGCGCTGGCGTCGCTCAAGGAAATGCTGACCCTGCACAACCTGCGTGACGACCCGGCGATCAGCCAGTTGATCAAGAGCATCACCGACCTGCAGACCACACGTGTCGTCGACCGTGTCGGCCCTGATGCCTGGCGCGGCTGGCGCAATGGCCTGGAGGTGCGCCTGACGCTCGATGCCCGGCACGCTGCCGGTCACAGCCGGGTGATGTTCTGCGCGGTGCTGGCCCATTTTTTCGCGCTGTACGCCAATGCCAACTGCTTTGTGCGTACGGTGCTGGTCGAAGGCGATGAGGTAATCAAGACATGGCTGCCCGACAGCGTCCCGACATTGGCACTCTAGGCGCGCTGCTGCGGCAGGTGCCGCAGCGCTTCGAGTTGCTCCAGGCCTTGCAGATTCTCGAGCGCGAGCAGCCGCAGCTGCCGCCGCTGGGCTGCAGCAACGACCCGCAACAGGAAGTGGTGCGCCTGCGCGGGCCCTTGTTGCCGGTCTTTTCGGCCAGCCAGATCACCAGCCTGCGCCTGTTGCCGCGCCTGATCGGTCCCCTGGTGCCGGTGCGTGCACCGTTGTTGCCTCATAACCGTCACCGCCCGCCACGGCTGACCTTGCACACCCCGGTGTTTGGTCTCGGCGGCCCGGACGGTCCCTTGCCCTATGCCTACCAGGAGTGGCTGCAGCAACGGGCACGGGTCAAGGACCGCGGCACCATGGCGTTTCTGGACCTGTTTCAGCACCGGCTGCTGAGCCTGCTGTATCGGGTACAACTCAAGCAGCGCATTGCCTTGCCCTACAGCCGTGGCGAGAATAGCCCGGTGTACCAGCAGTTGCAGGCGCTGTGCGGCCTGGTGCGCCAGCCTGCAGGGATGAAGCCGGTAGTGCCGGAAAAAGCGCTGATTTCCCGCACCGGTCTGCTGGCCAATGGTCGCCGCTCGCTGGCCGGCCTGCAAAGTCTGCTCAGCCATCATTTCGAGATGCGCATTCGTGTCGAAGGCTTTCAGGGGGGCTGGCGCGAGATTCCCGACGCCAAGCAAACCGTACTGGGCCTGGGCGGACGCAATCTGGCCCTGGGCCGCACCGCCTTGTGTGGTTCCCGCGCCTGGGACCAACAGCGCGGCGTGCGCCTGGACATCGGCCCGCTGGAACCTGAGCGGCTCGACAGTTTCATGCCGCACGGCGCTGCCCATCGGGAACTGGCGGCGCTGGTGACCTTCTACCTGGCCGCCGACCTGCATTGCAGCTTGCGCCTGCATGTCCAGCACAGCGGGCGCCTGTACCTGGGGCGTGCGCACGGGCCACAACCGGGGCTGGGGCTGGGCAGCCGGCTGAACCGCGAGCCCCGTCATGGCGCCTACAGTATCGATCTGGACCTGAACGGCGAGGGTGCCTGACATGGACATCGCCACGCTGGTCGCGCAGCTCAATACACATTGCCACCAGGCCCTGGAGCGCGCTGCGCAGCGGGCCTGGCAAAGCAACCAGGCGGTGGTCGAGGTCGAGCACCTGCTGCTCGAGCTGCTGGACATGCCCGGCGGCGACCTGAGTTTCGTGCTGCCGGTGCTGGGTGTGGCCCGCGAGCCGTTGCGGGCTGAAATCCAGCGCACGCTGGAGCGCTTCAAGGATGGCCATCACGCCAGTCCGGTGCTGTCGCAGCCGCTGCTGGGCCTGATCGAGGCCGCCGATCTTGAGGCGCGTACGTTCGGTTTTGCGCGTGTGCGCTCGGCCTTGCTGCTGCTGGCCTTGCTGGATCGTGACGAACAGCGGGTGCTATTGCCCGCCAGCATGCCGTCGCTGCTCAACGTGTCGGTGCATGCGTTGCGCCAGCAGTTGCCGGCCTGCCTTGAACCGTCGGTCGAGTCGGCTGTGCCGGGCCGGGACCTGCCAGGTGCAGGGGCTGCCGATGGCGCCTGGCACGGCTCGGTGCTTGAGCAGTACACCCACGATCTGACCGCCGATGCCCGCGCCGGGCGTCTCGACCCGATCATTGGCCGCGATGGCGAGATCCGTCAGTGCATCGATATCCTGCTGCGTCGCCGCCAGAACAACCCCATCCTGGTCGGGGCTCCGGGGGTGGGCAAGACCGCCGTGGTCGAGGGGCTGGCGCTGCGCATCGCCTGCGGTGACGTACCGCCGCTGTTGCAGGGCGTCATCCTGCGCACGCTGGACCTGGGCCTGCTGCAGGCCGGTGCGGGGGTCAAGGGCGAGTTCGAGAAACGCCTCAAGGGCGTGATCGAAGGCGTGCGCCAGGCCGCCGGCAAAGTGCTGCTGTTCATCGACGAGGCCCATACCCTGATCGGTGCCGGTGCCGCCGAAGGCCAGAGCGACGCGGCTAACCTGCTCAAGCCGGCCCTGGCCCGCGGTGAGCTGCACACCCTGGCGGCCACGACCTGGCTGGAATACAAGAAGTACGTCGAAAAGGACCCGGCCCTGGCCCGGCGCTTCCAGCTTGTGCACGTTGAAGAGCCCGATGAGCACACCGCCGTGCAGATGCTGCGCGCGGTCACCGCCCGGCTGGAACAGCACCACGGTGTCGAGGTGCTCGACAGTGCCATTGTCGATGCGGTCAAGCTCAGCATGCGCTACATCTCGGGCAGGCAACTGCCGGACAAGGCCATCAGCGTACTGGACACCGCCTGCGCGCGGGTTTCGCTGGCCCAGCACGATGTGCCACCGGCCCTGGAAGCCTTGCGCCACCGCCAGACCGCGGCCCTTGATGAACTGCAGCGCCTGCGCCGTGAGCAGGTCACCGGCCAGGACCACCGCCTGCGTATCGAGGCGCTGGAGCGTGAAGAACACGACAGCGGTCTGGCCGTCCTGGAGCTGGAAACCCGCTGGCACCAGGAGCGCAGTGCCGTGCGCGAGCGCGCCGGTATCCGCGAGCAATTGCTGGCCCTGAATGACACGCTCGACCCGGGCCTGATCGATGTCGAACTGGACCTGCGCCTCGATGAACTGGCCGCTCGCCTGGAGCATCTGGACAGTGGCCTGTCGGTGATTCGCCAGGACGACCCGCTGGTGCCCGAGCAGGTGGACTCCAGGACCGTGGCGGCGGTGATCGCCGGCTGGACCGGCATTCCGCTGGGCAAGATGCTCGCTGACGAAGCCTACGCCTTGCGTACGCTGGCGCAGCGTCTGGGACAGCGGGTCATGGGGCAGGGCGTGGCCCTGGCGGCCATCGCCCAACGCTTGCAGGCCTACCGCGCCGGCCTCACCGATCCGCACAAGCCGGTCGGGGTGTTTCTGCTGTCCGGCCCTACCGGTGTCGGCAAGACCGAAACCGCCTACGCGCTGGCCGATGCCCTGTATGGCGGTGAGCGCAACCTGATCAGCATCAACCTCTCCGAATACCAGGAAGCGCACACCGTCAGCCAGCTCAAGGGCGCACCGCCCGGCTACGTCGGCTACGGCCACGGTGGAGTGCTCACCGAAGCGGTCAGGCGCAAGCCCTACAGCGTGGTGCTGCTGGACGAAATCGAAAAGGCCCACCCCGATGTGCTTGAGGCTTTCTATAACGTTTTCGACAAGGGCGTGATGGAGGATGGCACCGGCCTGGTGGTGGACTTCAGGAACACCGTGATCCTGGCCACCAGCAATGCCGGCGCCGAATTGATTCTCGACACACCTGCGACCGAGCTGGACAGCGATGGCTTTCATCTGCGCCTGCATCAGGTCTTGCTGCACACCTTTCGCCCGGCCTTTCTGGCGCGCCTGACCGTGGTGCCTTATCGCCCGCTCGATGAGGCGACGTTGCAAGCCATCGTGCTGGCCGGGCTGGAAAAGCTGCAGGCCCGCTACACGGCCGCGACCGGTAAAGCGTTCAAGGTTGAGCCGCGCATCGTCCATGCGGTGCTTTTGCAGTGCCAGGGCGCAGGGGCACGGGATATCGAGAATGTGTTGATGCGTGAGGTGACAGGCCAGTTGGCGCAGTGGGTGCTGGAGTGACAGCGCATTTTCAGATCGGATCGACAAGGATTGATCATGCATAGCGACTATGAGCAGTTTTACAAAATCGGCAAGAGCCTCAGAGGCTTCAAGGCCGAGCAAGCCAGGTTTGGCGCCTTCCCGCTGCCGACAGACAACACGTTGCTGGCAGCCGAGCTACTGTGCCGCGCCTTCATTGAAAACGATGTGCCCAGGCATTTGGGCGCCATTTGTATTGTCGAGTTGCGCACGCCTTCTGCCATCACCTTTGTCGTGACCGCCTCCGGCGGTGCCAATATCCCTGACAACGCCATTGATCAGTTGCAGTTGTCCTTGCAGGAAGCCATCGGCAGCACCTTTTGCCGAGTAGCCTGTGTGACCTTTGACACAGCGGCTGTTTTTTATTCGCCGTCGCATATCGATACACGCAACTACGTTCTTAATGCCTTTGTGCCACCCAAGGCTACGCCGGAGCTGGCGGACCTGAATGCTGCCATTGATGAAATCAAGCGGCTGCCTAACGGCCTGTTTGGCAGGGACGTCCACGGCAAGCCTATCGGCGGCAGCTTCGATTCGGCAGTCCTGCCGATTCGCCGGTTGCTGGGGTGCGCCGTGGCCTTGCGCTGTGACCTGTTTCCAAAGGCGCAGCAGACCATGGCCAGGCAGAGCATCAAGAGTTTCTGTCAATGGGCAAGCCGTCAGCCGTATGGCGACAGGTGCAACCTGGGTGTTCATGTCGAGGCGTTGTGCATCATGGGCGGCAACCCGAACCAGTATATGTATCGGGATAACCCCAATGTGCCGGTTTCCACCGAAGCTGCCATTCAGAAGCACGTCAACAGTGCCTGGCAATGTGCTGATTCAAGCCGCTTCTGTGCAGAGCCCAAGGCGTTCAACCTGATCGAGGTCCGAGGCCTGAAAGGTGATCTGGCCGGGCAGCTCGCCATGTGGTGGGATGCACGACCCAACCGCTTTTGTACCCCCAATCTTGAAGGCGGTCCCTACACCCAGTTCATGTTGCCTTGTACTTCCTGCCATGCCCGGTCGGCGCAAATGGTAGCAGGGCTTGCGGTGTTCGCCAGTGCAACGGTGACTCGGGACGAACCGATGCAAACCCAGGCCAGCACGGCAACCCGCTTGCGCCGGGGGTCTATCTGAACCTTTCCGGGCTGGATCGACGTGGCGGGTCATCCGCAAGCAGCGCCTGCACCTGCATTCATTGATGGAGACATTGCCATGTCACGCTGGACCAACCAAAACGGCAACACGGCGCCCGACCAGACGGTCTTCACCATGGAGGCCGATCTTTACGGTCCACTTTACGCCGTCCATGGCAAAACCATGGGCGCGACCTGGGCGCATTGCGTACTGGGCCCGGACATTGCGGCACCCGGTGGCGTACAGGTCAATAATCAACCCAGTGTCGGTGGTGAAGGCTGGAGCACTCCCTGGGTCGGCATGGGGTTTCCGGGTCACACCTTCTTGCAGGACGTCGTCAGCTGGAAACGGGGGCACCTGATCAACGGTGAATGGGGCGGTCCGGGCAATGACTGGCGTAACCTGACGATTCTCAGTGCCCAGGCCAACCGTTGGCACACCGGTATCGAAAATCACATTCGCTACTTTCTGGGCGCCTGTCGCAACTATGACCTGAATAACCCGATGCCCAATCATTGGATCGGTGTGGAATATCAGGTGGTCAGATCGATCGATACGTTTGCGATTCCGCCCTCCCATGCCAATGACCTCTACACCTTTGTTCCATCACACATGGTGGTGAGATGGCGAGCCATTACGTTGCCGAAGATTGCCGGAGCCATTCATGTGGTGATTGCACATGCCGTCGCCAATCGGGCGGCATTGCCTGTATTGCCAATCAATTTTGGTCTGTTTGCTCCTTATAATGTGCCTGGCGCGTTGGCGGGTCATCAGGGGGCCGGTAACTACATTGCCGGTGCGCCCTTGTTACACGGGCCCAACGCCAATAATTTCGACCAGGATGTTGAAATCCATAATGTCTGACGCCGGGGTGTTGCCTGCCAGTGCGTCACCAGGCCCCGCACGCTGCGCTCATTGCGTGCCACCCTTATTGCCCGGGATTACCTGATGCCCCGTTTCACCGACACCAACACCAGCCTGTCGTTGACGGCTTCGGCCCTGGCCGCGCTCTATCCAGAGTCGGTCAGTGGCGATGAAGCGCTCAATTCGACGGGGTCGCTGACGCTGCACGGCCAGTGCGATACGCCGTTGACGCTTGCTTCGGCGATTGCCAGCCATGTGACCCTGACCCTGCATAACGATGCCCTGCAGCGACCGCTGGACCTGCTGGTGGCGCAGATCCGCCAGTTGCCTGCCGATGCCACGGCCGACCGCTATCAGGTGGTCCTGCGCCCGTGGTTGTGGTGGCTGACCCTGGCGAGCAATAACCGGGTGTTCCAGAACCTGGCGACCTCGGACATCGTCACCACGATTTTCAAGGCCCACGGCTTTACCGCGTTCAAGCTGTCGCTGACGGCCAGCTACAGCCCGCGCGAATACTGCGTGCAGTACGGCGAGACCGACTTTGCCTTTGTGTCGCGCCTGCTCGAAGAAGAGGGCATCTTCTGGTTTTTCACTCATGAATCGGGGGTTCACACGCTGGTGCTGGGCGACAGCAACGATGCCTTTGTGCAAATCCCCAACGGGCCTGCCGTCAAGTACCTGGGCCAAGGAACGGGCCTGCGCGAACTGCACGGCATTCGCTCCGGGCAGCAGGTGCTGCAGGCGGTGTCCGGGGTGTTCAGCACCACCGACTATGCCTTTGCCACCCCGAGCACCTCGCTGTACAGCCAGGCCCAGGCCAGTGCCGGCCCCTTGGTGATGTACGAACATCCCGGAGGCTATGGCACCAAGGCCCGTGGCGATGCGTTGACCAAACAGCGCATCGACGCCTTGCGCACTCAGCAACAACGCTTTGTCGGTGAAAGCGACTGTCGCTGGCTGGTGCCGGGGCACTGGTTCACCCTGAGCGGGCATGACGACAGCAGCCTGAACATCGACTGGGTGGTCACCTCGGTGGCGCAGGACATCAGCCACGAGCGTTACCTTAACCGGTTCGAAGCCATCCCCAAAAGCGTCAATTATCGTCCGCCACGCCTGACGCCCAAACCGGTGATGCACACCCAGATTGCCAAGGTCGTGGGCAAGGCCGGCGAAGAGATCTGGACCGACGCGAACGGGCGCATCAAGATCCAGTTCCCCTGGGACCGCGACGGTGCGTCCGACGAAAACAGCTCGTGCTGGGTGCGCGTGGCCCAGGGCTGGACCGGCAAGGGCTTTGGCATGCAGTTCATTCCGCGCATTGGCCAGGAAGTGGTGGTCACTTTCATCGATGGTGACCCGGACCGGCCGCTGGTGACCGGCTGTCTTTACAACGGCGACAATGCGCTGCCGTATGCCTTGCCGGCCAACCAGACCCAGTCCGGCCTCAAGACCCAGTCGTCCAAAGGCGGTGCAGGCTTCAACGAACTGCGTTTCGAAGACAAGAAGGACGCCGAGCAGGTGTTTCTGCAGGCCCAGAAAGACCTGGCCATCAACGTCCTCAACGACACCAGCGCCACGGTCGGCCACGATGAAACCCTTACCGTGCAGAACGACCGCACCCGCACGGTGAAGGAGGGCAACGAGACGGTCACGCTGGAGCAGGGCAACCGCAGCGTGACCCTGCAAGCGGGCAGCGACACCCTGGACGTGACAGCCAACCGCACGCTCAAGGTTGGCGGCAACCAGACCCACACCACCAAAGGCAACTACAGCCACACCGTGTCGGGCAATTATTCACTGACCGTCGAGGGCAACCTGACCATCAAGGTCACCGGCACCCTGACCCTGCAAAGCGACGGTGACCTGACTGCCAAGAGCAGTGCCAGCGTCACCCACCAGGCCGGCACTTCGCTGACCAACAAAGCCGGCACCAGCCTCACCAATCAGGGCGGCACCACCTTGACCAACAAGGCCGGCACCAGCCTGACCAATGACGCCGGCGTCAGCCTGACCAACAAGGGCGGCGCCGAGCAGACCGTCGATGGCGGCGCGATGCTGACCATCAAGGGCGGCCTGGTGAAAGTCAATTGAGGGCTGTGTGATGGACAACGTCGTCAAGGTCGACCTCAAGCGCGCCGAAAGCCACCTGCGCACCGCACTGCTTGACGGGCGCCTGGAAGGCCCGGCGCACATCACCGAAACCGGCCGTCCGCAAGCGGCGCTGACCTACCGCAACGGCCAGCTTGACGGGCCGATGGTGCTGTACCACAGCAACGGCGTGGTCAGCGCACGGTTGCATTACCGCCTGGACAAACTGCACGGCCCGGCGCAGTTCTACAGCCCGCAGGGGCCGCTGATCCGCGAGGCGAATTACCAGGCCGGCCTGCTGCATGGCGTAACCAACACTTACTTCGAAGACGGCAGCCTGGCCGCACGCGAGCACTTTCGGCTGGGGCAGATGCACGGCATCAGCCAGCGTTTTCACAGCAACGGCAATGTGGCAGCGCGAATGGAATATGAACGGGGCAAGTTGTTGCAGCGTGCCTGTGAGTTCAGCCGCGACGGACGGCCGCTGGATGCCTACGGCCGGCCCTTGAGGCGCTGGAAGGCCTGGTGGGTGAAGTGGCAGCAGGGACCGCAGTGAAACGGCCCGCTACGGAATCAGCAGCTGGACCTGCCCTGCAAACGCGACCTTGATCACCCCGGCCCACATGCACATCAATGTGCTGTTGGCATCCAGCGCCGGCATCGAGCCCAGCAACATCGTCGGCGCGCCGGTAATCCACGGTGCCACTGTCGCCGGGATGCAGGGCATGGGGGTCGGCACCCCCAGTGCGGCGGCCGTGGCCGCAATCACCATCGGGTTGGCCATGCTCTGGCACATGCCGAACGGCAGGATATTGAGCAGCGGAATGTTGTCCATGATGTTGGCGGCCGGCATGTTGGACACCAGCATGCGGTTGATCGGCAACACCATCAGCATCGAGGGCGCTACACCGAAACTGCATTGCAGCGTGGCGCCGGAACAAACGTGTGGACAGCCCATGGCAGACATTCCCTGTGAACAAAGCCGTGCCGTCATTCTAAGCCGGCCCCGTATCACTCTGCCACGGCAGATTGCCACCCAGGAGAAGAGCGTATGTTCAGTCACATTCAGATCGGCGCCCGTGACCTTGAGCGCCAGATTGCTTTCTACGATGCCGTACTGGCGCCGCTGGGCCTGGTGCGCATGGACGCAGAATCCGACGGCGGTCCCGCCGGGGCCGGCTGGCACACGCCAGGCACGCAGTACCCGCTGTTCTATGTGCAACTGCCTTTCAACGGCTTACCGGCGACCTGGGGCAATGGTGTGCAGGTCAGCTTTGCCGCCGGCTCCCAGGAGCAGGTGCGTGCGGCCTGGCAGGCGGCTATCGAGCAGGGCGGCAGTGATGAAGGCGAGCCAGGGATCCGCGAGCATTATTCGCCGGACTACTACGGCGCATATTGCCGGGATCCTGAAGGGAACAAGCTGTGTTTTGTGCACCGGGACGGGATGTAGCGCCGGATTCCGGACCTGAAATCCGGCTGCAGGAGCGACCCGCGGTCGCGAAAGCCCCTGCATCATTCATGGGCAGATTCGCGACCGTTGGTCGCTCCTAAATGTTTTCGATGCGCGTCAGCCTTGCTTGCCCCTTACCCCGACCACATACACCACCAGTCCCAGCACGGCCATCGCGGCCCCCACATACCCGGTCGAGGTCCAGCCCCAGCCTGCGGCAATGGCCATCCCGCCCAGCCAGGGTCCCAGCGCGTTGGCCAGGTTGAAGGCCGCATGATTGGACGCCGCCGCCAGGGTCTGTGCACCCTTGGCGATGTCCATCAGGCGGGTTTGCAGCACCGGGCCCAGGGCGATCATGGTGCCGACGCAGCCGATGGCCGGCAACAGGGTCCAGATCGAATGCGCCGCAAAGGGAAAGGCCAGCAGCACGACGATTGACCACGCCAGCACGATGCCGATGGCCCGGGCGCCGAAACGGTCGAACAGACGGCCGCCGACGATGTTGCCGATCACCGCGCCGCCGCCAAAGCAGGCCAGGGCGAAGGGGATCCAGCTTTGCGCGGCACCGGCCACCTGCAGCAGGGTCGGGGCCAGGTAGCTGAACACGCAGAACATGCCGGCAAAACCAATGGCGGCAATCAACAACAGCAGGCCGATCTGCGGCTGGCAGAAGGCTTTGAGCTCGTGACGGACACTGCTGGCCTGAGGCTTGTCGCCGGCCGGCAGCAGGCACTGCACCAGGATGCAGGTCAGGCCGGCGAGAATGGCCACGACCACGAACGCATAACGCCAGTCGAGCAACTGGCCCAGCCAGGTGGCCAGCGGGTTGCCGATCAGCATGGCCACGGTCAGGCCCATCAGAACGGTGCTCACCGCCGCGCCGCGCTTGTGCAGCGGGCTGATCGAGGCAGCGGCCAGGGCCGCGACGCCAAAGTAGGCGCCGTGCGGCAGGCCGCTGACAAAGCGCGCGAGCATGGCTCCGTGGTAGTCAGTGACCAGGGCGCTGGCCAGGTTGGCGCTGGCGTAGAACAGCATCAGCGCGACCAGCAGGGTCTTGCGTCGCAATTTGCTGCCCAGCATGGCCAGCACCGGTGCGCCGACAACCACGCCCAGTGCATAGGCGCTGATCAGGTGGCCGACTTGCTGTTCGTTGACCTCAAGCCCGCGGGCGATTTCGGGCAGCAGGCCCATGATGACGAATTCACTGGTGCCGATGGCAAAGCTGCCCATCGACAGGGCCAGCAGAATCCAGAAACGCAGTCCGGCGCTGGGCGCGGTGTTGTTGCCTGTTGACACGAATCGACCTCATTGATAACGGTTAAAAGGCGCTTGTAGGAGCGCGCTTGCCCGCGACCGGCTGCGTTAGCAGCCGTAAACCCTCAGCGTTTCGCAGATTTACAGCCGTAAATCCTCAGCGTTTCGCAGATTTACAGCCGTAAATCCTCAGCGTTTCCGAGATTTCTGCGAGCGCTACGCACTCGGTCGCGGGCAAGCGCGCTCCTGCGACGGCAAAGGTGGGGTTCGGTCACTCATCAGCCTTCTGTAAGGATGCAACCCACCTTTTCCAGCAGTTCATTGATCTGGAACGGCTTGACCAGCATGTCCATGCGCTCGCCCAGAAACATCTGCCGGTTGAGGGCGCCGGCTGCATAGCCGGTCATGAACAGGATCGGCAGGTGCGGGCGCCAGACACGTGCCCGTTCGGCCAGTTCGCGGCCGTTCATGCGCGGCAGGCCGACATCGGTGAGCAGCAGGTCGATCGAGGGATCATGCTGCAGGTGTTGCAATGCGCTCTCGATATCGCCGCACGGTGTACAGCGGTAACCGGCGTCGGCCAGTACTTCGGTGACGAACAGGCGAACCGGAGCGACGTCCTCGACGATCAGCACATGCTCGCCAGCACTTTGGCGAATGGCTGGTTGCGGCACGCGCGTGATGCTTTCAGGCTCTTCGCTGGCCGGCAGCATGATGGTGACTTCAGTGCCACGCCCGGACACGCTGCGAATGCTCGCATTGCCGGCCGACTGGCGGGCGAAACCGTAGATGCTCGACAGCCCGAGCCCGGTGCCCTGGCCCAGCGGTTTGGTGGTAAAGAACGGGTCGAACACCTTGTCGATCAGGGTATGGTCGATGCCGGTGCCGTCATCACGCACGCTCAGGGCCACGTAGGCGCCATCGGCCAGGTTCGGGTCGCCGCTGGAGTGGGCCATGTAGGTGGCGATCCAGATATTGCCTCCCATGGGCAAGGCATCGCGGGCGTTGATCACCAGATTGAGCACGGCACTTTCGAGCTGGCTGGGGTCGACCAGAGCCACAGCGGCATGGGGACTCAGCTCCAATTGCAGGGCGATGCGCTCACCGATGGTGCGCTGCAGCAGCTCTTCAAGCGAGCGCACGCGTTCATTGACGTTGACCGGGCGGGTATCGAGCGGTTGCTTGCGGGCAAAGGCCAGCAAGCGGTGGGTCAGGGACGCGGCGCTCATGGCCGAGCTCAGGGCGGCCTCGGCATAGATTTGCACCTTGTCGAGCCGCGCGTCGGCAACGCGTTTCTGGATCAGTTCCAGGCTGGTGATGATGCCGGTCAACAGGTTATTGAAGTCATGGGCGATGCCGCCGGTGAGGTTGCCCAGGGCGTCCATCTTCTGCACTTGCAGCAATTGCGCCTCGGTGCGGGCACGTTCGGCCACCTCGATCGCCAGTTGGGTGTTGGCGGTGTCCAGTTGTGCAAGGTGCGAGCGTTCACGGTGGCGATGCTCGGTCACGTCCTCGATGAACACCAGGCTCAGGCCCGGCGTGCGATAGGGTGACAGTTGCCATTCGGTTTCGCGCAACTGGCCCTGCACGCGCAGGGTCAGCGAGCCTTGCCAGCGTTCGCCGTCGGCCAGGCGCAGGCGCAGTTCATCAAGCAGCGCGCTCTGGCCGGCGGCAAAACATTCCTCCAGGCCCACGGGGTTGCGATTGTCCTGGATCAACTGGCTGAAGGCGCGGTTGCATTCATGCACCTTCAGTTGCGCGTCCAGCACGGCAATGGGCGCCGACACATTGACGAATATTTCCCGAAAGCGCGCCTCGCTTTCACGCAAGGCATATTCGGTGTCGCGCACCCGTAACAGCGTGCGCAGGGTCGCCAGCAGCACATCCGGGTCGACCGGGTGAATCAGGTAGGCGTCGGCGCCGGCGTTCAGGCCGGTGATGATGTCGCCGGTCTGGATCGAGGCGGCCGAGACATGGATCACCGGCAGCAGGGCGGTGAACGGGTCGGCGCGCAGGCGCCGCACAATGTCGAAGCCGCTCATGTCCGGCAGGTTGACGTCCAGGATCAGCGCATCGGGCTGCTCGGTGTCAATCAGCTCAAGGCCTTCGCCACCGGTGCCGGCTTCCTTGACCAGGTAACCGTGCTTTTCCAGGCGCCGGCGCAGGGCATAGCGGGTGGCGACATTGTCGTCAACGATCAGCAGGCGCGTATCACGCTTCATCGGCGCCATCCTCATCGAGCGCCAGCGGAATGCTCACAAAGAACGTCGACCCGACCCCCGGGGTGCTCTCGACGCCGACCCGGCCGCCAAGCAACGTCGCAAAGCGCTTGCACAGCGACAGGCCCAGCCCGGTGCCGCGCAGGCGCTTCTGCAGCGGCGAGTCGACCTGGGAGAAGTCTTCGAAGAGCGTGTCGTGCAACTCGGACGCGATGCCGATACCGGTGTCGCTGACCGCAAAGCGGATCTGGTTTGCGCCCTCCAGCCTTGCCGAAACCCGCACTTCGCCCTGGGAGGTGAACTTGAGTGAGTTGGCAATGAAGTTGCGCAGGATCTGCGCCAGCTTCTTGTCGTCGGTAAACAGCTGTGGCAAGCCTTTGGGTTCTTCGAAGATCAGGTCGACGTTACCGGTGTCGACGATGGGGCGGAACATGCCGCGCAGGGCCGCGAACAGGTCGAGCATGTCGAACCAGTCCGGGGAAATCGTGATGCGCCCGGCCTCGATCTTGGCCAGGTCCAGCAGGTCGTCGACCATGTTGCTCAGTTCGCGGGTGGCGGTGCTGATGAACGCCACTTGTTTGTGCTGCTCCACGCCCAGCGGGCCGTCGAGTTCATCGCTCAACAGGCTGGTGATGCTCAGGATCGAGCCCAGCGGCGTGCGGAACTCATGGCTCATGTACGACAGGAAGCGGCTCTTGAGGTCCGACGCCTGGCGCAACTGGTCAGCCTGATTGTCGAGTTCCGAATACAGCGCCAGTACACCCTGGTTGGTCTCATCCAGTTCGGCGCGCAGGGCGTCGTTTTCAGCTTGCAGTCGCTTGATCAACGCGGCCTGGTCATTGGCAAGGTCAGTCATGCTGCGTCTCCAGTTTCAGCGCGATGACCGTCACATCGTCGCGGCCGCGGCAGTAGTCGCGGTGCAGGACGGCGGCGATCACCGCAGGGTGGCGATGTACCAGGCCCGGGTAATCGCTCAGGTTCCAGCGTGACTGCAAGCCATCGCTGTACAGAATCAAAAGGTGTTCGCCCACGTGCGGGAAATCGAACGATTGCGCCTTGCGGTACTGCACGCCCACGATGCCCGGGTGCGAGGCCAGGCCCCGGGCACGCTCGGCATTGATCAGGCTGGCACCGATATTGCCGATGCCGGTAAACCTCAGGTGTCCGTCAGCGGCCTGGTATTGCGCGATCGCCACCGCGCCGCCCCGGGTACCGCCCATGGCATGGTGCAGATCGTCCATCAGCAGGGTCGGTGCCGCGAAGGGTGCCTGGGCAAAGGCTGACTCGCCGGCCCGACCGGCCAGTTCGGCGTCGGGCCCGTGGCCGAGCCCGTCGATGACCAGCACGCTGAGGTCGCCACCCTTGAGACTCAGGTGCCAGACATCACCACAGGCCGGATCGTTGTGCAGCGAGTGCTGGCTGACGCCGAAGGCCAGGTCGCGGGCCTTGTCGTCACGTCGGTACAGGCGCGCAAGCACCACCGCACCACGCGCGTCGGCATGCACATCGAACACGTCGGCCAGGCGCGACACCGCGCCCAGGCCGATGCCTTGGGTACCACCGGTGGAGAAGCCATCGGTCAGGCAGGCCGGCAGGTCAAAGCCCTGGCCGCGGTCCACGGCCAGCAGTTCGATGCCGAAACCATTGAAGCGCGGCAAGACGCGCAGGTGCAGCTCGCCACGGGCTGCGTGCTTGAGCAGGTTGCTGGTCAGTTCCGTGGCCACCAGTGCCACACGGCCGGCGTCGGTCTCGTTGAAGCCATGCTCCTGGGCGAGGGCCTGGGCGCTGCGCCTTGCATGGCCGACCTGGCTGCTGTCATCAATCGGCAGGACCCAGGTCAGGGTGCCGCTGAGGGTCATGTCCATCGGGTAATCGTTATGCGGGTGCCCTGGCCGGGTGCGGTGTCCAGTTCGAATTCATCCACCAGCCGCCGGGCACCGGTCAGGCCCAGGCCCAGGCCGCCGCCGGAGGTCCAGCCGTCGGTGAGGGCCAGCTTGAGGTCGGGAATGCCGGGGCCTTCGTCACGAAAGGTCAGGCGCAGGCCGACCCGGGTGCTGTCGTCGAGGATCTGCCAGTCCATGTCGCCACCGCCGCCGTACACCACGGTATTGCGCGCCAGTTCGCTGACAGCGGTGACCATCTTGGTCAGGTCGACCAGGCGCATGCCGCATTCGGTGGCCAGCTTGCGCGCGGTCTGGCGGGCCAGGACCACGTCCTGCTCGACGGCAATCGGCTGGGTACCGCTGCTGCGCTCGATCATCGAAGATTCACTCGCTCGCGCAACCGTTGCATGCCGCGCTCGACGTTCAGCGCAGTGCTGACGCCGGGCAGGTCCATGCCCAGCTCGACCAGGGTGATCGCCACGGCCGGCTGCATGCCGACCAGCATGGTCTCGGCGTCCATGATCCGCGACAGGCCGGCGATGGTGCCGATCATGCGGCCGATGAAGGAGTCGACCATGTCCAGTGCCGAGATGTCGATCAGCACGCCACGCGCCGAAGTCTTGCTGATCAATTCGGCCAGGTCGTCTTGCAGCGCCATGGCCAGTTGGTCATGCATGTCGACCTGAATGGTCACCAGCAGAAACTCGCCCATGCGCAGGATCGGGATCTTGTCCATGGTCAGACTGCTTTGTTGAGATTGATGCCCAGGCGGGTCAACGCCAGCTTCAGGGCATCGGACAGATTGGCCTTGGTCACCACGCCCTGCAGGTCAAGGCCCAGGTGCACGATGGTCTGGGCAATTTGCGGGCGCACGCCACTGATGATGCAGTCGGCGCCCATCAGGCGGATGGCCGTGACAGTCTTGAGCAGGTGCTGGGCGACCAGGGTGTCGACGGTGGGCACGCCGGTGATGTCGATGATGGCGATTTCCGAGCCGGTGTCGACGATGCGTTGCAGCAACGACTCCATGACCATCTGCGTGCGTTGCGAGTCCAGGGTGCCGATCATGGGCAGGGCCAGCACGCCGTCCCACAGCTTGACCACCGGGGTCGACAGCTCCAGCAGTTCTTCCTGCTGACGCTTGATCACCGCTTCCCGGGATTTCTGGAAGGTGGCGATGGTGTGCATCCCCAGGGCATCGAACAGCTCGGAGATTTCCAGAAGCTGCTCGGTCAATTGCGCCGGGTCGTTGCGGTAATGGTCTTGCAGCACACTGAACAGCGGGCCCTTGAGCGCAAAGATGAAATTGGCCGTCTGTTGCGAGTCCATGCCCAGCAGGGCACGGCTGGCCGACAGCTTTTCCAGGAACTGACGGGTGTCAGCCCAACCGGTGGCGGCTGTCTGCGTGCCATGGCCGTCTTGCAGGCCGCTGATCACCAGCTGCAGGAACTCTGCGGTCTGCTGCTGCAGATCCTGTTCCTTGACATTGCGCGTGGCGCCCTTGGCTTGCAGGCCTTTGCGCCAGGCGTCCAGAAGCTGCGGCTGGTTATTCTTGATCGCCTCGATCGTGCCGAGTTGCAGTACTGCCATGAAAGATGCTCCCGAAAAATAAACGCCGACTTTCCCGGAGTAATCGGCGTATGAAACTGACATTGCAGGCTCAGGATAGTTGAGCCCACCGTGCAGCCTGCATGGAAAAATAGCGGCTGTGCTGACTTGTATCAATACGTTGCAGAGTAATTGAATCTGCAGGTCGAGAGAATAGACCTGTCAGGGCGGTCGCGTATTTAAATCAGTAAGTTATAAATGATCCACCGCGCCATTTTATTCAACGGGTCAAGACCTTGTACACCGGACGGCGTGGTGGAACCTCATGGGTCGGTGCCGGTCGGATAGGCCGTGTCCATCTGCCTGCCCTATTCAAGGAACCGCCAATGAATGAAGACGAACGCTATGTCGCCAACAGTATCCGCCTGTGGGTGTGGTCCGGTTTTTATACCGTCGAAGAAATGACCGACATGGTCGACGACATTCTGGAAGACGATTGCGACGATGAAATGCTCAAGGGCCTGATCGAGCCGGAACTACAGAACAAGCGTGACCAGCAGAAAACCTGGCCGACCGTCACGCCCTGTGACCGGCTTGATAGCGTGTTTGAACAGCTTCACGAAGCGGGTATTTGCGCCTTGGGCAATGCCGGTTACACGATGTCTGAGGGTTTTACTGAAATAGCCGAGGCTGTTCACGATGCGCCCGAGGGACACTATCACGGCTTCTGTTTCTATCACGGTCAGGATGTGGAGCGCGCTATAGAAGAAGGCGGTCTGATGATCGCGTTCGGGGCGATGGCCGATGATGCCGATCACAGTCTGCGTGTGGCCCGGCATATCGTCGATGCCCTGCAAGCGGCCGGTTTCGATGTGGCCTGGGACGGCACGATTGAACAACGTATCGATCTGCCAGGGTTTCAGTGGCTGCGCCGTAGCTGAATCCTCAAGCGATCGGCCCCTGTCGCTTGATCAGGCGCACCAGCCACAGGCACAAGCCAAAGGCAATCAGCGCCAGGGCCGTCAGCAGGTGGATGACCGCCTCGCTGCCCCAGGTGGCCATGACATAGCCGCAGGCCAGGGGCGCTGCGGCCTGGGCGAGCAGGGCGGGGCGGGCCATGCGCCCCGACACCACGGCATAGTCGGCTGAATGCACCACCACCATCGGCAGGGTGCTCTTGACGATGGCGCGCAAGCCGTTGCCCACGCCGTAGCAGAGCAGGCCCCAGATCACCAGGTCCTGGGCAAAGTCGACCAGCAGCAGGCCCAGGGCAGTCATGCCGCTGGACAGCAAGGCGGTGAACATCGGCGCCTGGCGCTTGATCAGCAGGTCCCCGACACGGCACAGCACCTGGGCCGGGCCGATCAATGCGCCCAGCGCAATGGCCGACGCCAGGCTGTGACCGCGTGCCTGCAAGACCGTGAGCAGAACGATGGACAGGCACGTCATCAGCGCGGCAGCGATCGCAAACAGCGCCGTCATGCACCCGTAGATCGAGGGCGCAAGGGCCTGTCCGTTGCCAGCGGCAATCTTGGCACGGGGCGGCATCGGCACATGCTCGGCCAGGGCATAGCGGTACAGTGGAAACAGGGTGAACAGCACGATGACGCCCAGCACCGCGCAGGTCGAGCGCCAGCCCATGGCCTGGTTCATGATCGCCAGCAGCGGCCAGATCAGGGTGGTGGTGAAGCCCGAAATCAGCGTGATGCCAACGATCACCGGCCGGGCCTTCATGCCGTACATCGCCCCCAGCGAGGTGAACAGTGCGTCATACAGGCCCGTGGCCATGGCCGCGCCCAGCACGGCCCAGGCCAGCAGGAACACCGGCAGCGACGGGGCGATGGCCAGCAACCCCAGGCCGGCGGCGAGGATCAGGCCGTGGGCCGCCAGCACCTTGCGCCCGCCCACCCGCGCAATCAGCCGACCGCACAAGGGCGACAACAGGGCCGCCACCAGCAGGCCTAGCGAGGCACCGCCCAGCACCCATTGATGCGACCAGCCGGTGTCGGCCGCGATGGGGTCGGCCAGGACGCCGAGCAGGTAGAACGAGCCGCCCCATGAGAGGATTTGCAGCAGGCCAAGCAGGACGATCTTGCGGCGGTTGGGGCGCTGGGGTTCGGTGACGGTGTTCAAGCGGGGTCCTTCGATCACGGTCTGGCGCCGGCAACAGCGCAAAAGGATGGCAGCTTAACGGCTCCAGCCGGCGCGTTACAGGCTGTTACCGGCAGAACGGCTATTGCCCGGTGAACACTCAGGACGCTTGTTGGGCAGGAATGATCGAAATGGTCCCGTTACGCTCGATGATGGCGTAGCGAATCTGCTCAAGACTGACCAGGCCCTGACCGGTGCGTGCCGCCTCCAGCACGTCTTCTTCGGTCACGCGCGCCTCTTGCATGCGCAGGTGCAGCCACTGGCCGTTCTCGACGATGAGGGTCGGCCCGCCGTCCACCACGCGCGCCAGACGCCCGTAACGCCGCTTGAGGCGGGTGAAGCCGACGTCGATGGCAATCAGCGTGGCGATGATCAGAATCGAATTGGTAACCGAGAAGTCGTCGCCCAGCAAGGCTTGTTGGGTGGCCTCGCCGACGATCAACAGCAAGACGAAATCGAAAGTGGTCAGGTCGGCCAGGGAACGGCGCCCGGCGATCTTGAACAGCACCACCAGGACCAGGTACATCACCGCAGCGCGCAAGACGGCATCCATGAAAAGGTGACCTCCGTATCAGGGGTAAATGAACTTGCCGATGTCCAGCTCCGGCCCGTCCTGCAGGCCGATCACGCCGCGATAGCGCCCCACGCCGTTGCTGCGCAGGGTCAGGTACAGCGTGGCAATGCCTTGGGCATCGGCCTGCAGGGCGACCAGCAAGTCCTGGCCACGGCTGCGCGAAGGTGCCGGCAGCGGGTACATCGTTTCGATGGAATACCCTCGCAGCAACTCGCCGCCCACCACCACGTAATGAATCTTGCCGGGCGCACTGTGCGTAGAGATCACCAGGTCTTCCTGGGCACCATTGCGGCTGAAGCGCTCATACTCGACCTGCAGGCGTGCGTCTGCGGTGCGGGCCTGGACATGGCTGAGCGGCCCTTTGGAAAACAGACCGGCCAGGGCCAGGGCGATCAGCACCAGCAAGGCCAGCCAGCCGACCCGCTCGAAGCGCCAGAACCTGCGCTGCAAGGCCATGTCTTCCCGGACCGGTTCCTGCCGGTTGGCAAACTCGTTGTGGTGCATGAGCGATTCCTTGCGCATCCGCGCTGTTTTCATGCAGACCACAGCAAACCTGGGCTTGCTCATTTTTTCGTGCGCCGGGCGTCATGTCGTGCCTGCGTCTGCGCTTTGCTGCAATCAGACAATGCAGACCTGCGTATTGACGCCGGTGTCTGGCCCTGTCGAAATGGCCCGCCTGTGCCGTACCGATCTGAAGCGCGAGCCTGAGTGCTGCGCCTGCTTCGACCCGAATATGAGTGAACACCTCCATGATAGAAGTCACCGAAGTTTCCATTGCCCGGCTGCGCGCCGCGCTTGAGGCCGGCCAGACCACGGCGGTCGGGCTGGTCAAGGCGTACCTGGCCCGTATCGAGGCCTTTGATGGTCCGGGCACGGCCACCGCCCTCAATGCCGTGGTGGTGCGCAACCCCGAGGCGCTCGCCGAGGCCGAGGCCAGCGATGCCCGCCGTGCGCGCGGCCAGGTGCTGGGGCCGCTCGATGGCATTCCCTACACCGCCAAGGACAGTTATCTGGTCAAGGGCCTGACCGCGGCATCCGGCAGCCCGGCGTTCAAGGACCTGGTGGCGCACAAGGATGCTTTCACCGTCGAGCGCTTGCGCGCTGCCGGTGCCATCTGCCTGGGCAAGACCAATATGCCGCCCATGGCCAATGGCGGCATGCAACGCGGCGTTTATGGCCGTGCTGAAAGCCCCTATAACGGCGGTTACCTGACCGCCCCCTTTGCGTCGGGCTCCTCCAATGGCGCCGGCACGGCCACGGCCGCCAGTTTCGCCGCCTTTGGTCTGGCCGAAGAAACCTGGTCGAGCGGGCGCGGGCCGGCGTCCAATAACGGCTTGTGCGCCTATACACCTTCACGCGGGGTGATCTCGGTGCGCGGCAACTGGCCGCTGACCCCGACCATGGACGTGGTCGTGCCCTATGCGCGGACCATGGCCGACCTGCTCGAAGTGCTCGACGTGGTGGTGGCCGACGACCCCGACACCCGTGGCGATCTGTGGCGCCTGCAACCCTGGGTGCCGATCCCGAAAGCCTCGGCGGTGCGCCCGGCGTCCTACCCGGCGCTGGCAGCCGGCCCCGGTGCGCTGGCCGGCAAGCGGTTCGGCGTGCCGAAGATGTTCATCAACCAGGACCCGGAAATGGGCACCAGCGAGGCTCCCGGCATCGGTGGCCCCACCGGCCAGCGCATCGACACGCGGCCAGCGGTGATCGACCTGTGGGCGCAGGCCCGCCAGGCGTTGCTGGCCGCCGGTGCCGAGGTGGTCGAGACCGATTTCCCTCTGGTGTCCAACTGCGAAGGCGACCGCCCGGGCGCGCCGACGGTGTTCAATCGCGGCCTGGTTTCCAAAGCCTTCATGCACGATGAGCTGTGGGAACTGTCGGGCTGGGCCTTTGACGACTTCCTGCGGGCCAATGGCGATCCGGCCCTGAACCGCCTTGAAGACGTCGATGGCGCGCAGATTTTCCCGCATGACCCTGGCACCTTGCCCAACCGCGAAGATGAACTGGCGGCGGGCATGGACGAGTACGTGAACATGGCCAAACGGGGCATTACGCCCTGGGACCGCATTGCCACATTGCCGGACGGCCTGCGCGGCCTTGAACAGACGCGACGCCTCGATCTGGAAGAGTGGATGGACCGTCTGCAACTGGACGCGGTGATCTTTCCCACCGTGGCCGACGTGGCGCCTGCCGACGCCGACGTCAACCCGGCGTCCAACGACATTGCCTGGCGCAACGGGGTCTGGGTCGCCAATGGCAACCTTGCCATCCGCCATCTGGGCGTGCCGACCGTGACTGTGCCCATGGGGGTAATGGCCGACATCGGCATGCCGGTGGGCCTGACTTTCGCCGGGCGCGCCTATGACGACAACGCGTTGCTGCATCTGGCCTCGGCCTACGAGGCCACCGGCAACAAACGCCGGGTGCCGCCGCGCACGCCGCCGCTGGCATAGGAACGGGCAGGGTGGTGCGGTCGTGCGCACCACCGATCCATTTCCATTTGCCAGCATGGGGCCGGCTGGTTACTGTGCGCCCATCCAGTGCCCCTTTGCCGATGGTTGAACCGCGCCGTGACCCTTCCAAGCCCTTTACCGCCATTGCCCGGCGCTGAGCCGGTGCCCGCGCGCTACACCGTCGCGGTGCGGGCCTTGTGCGAGTTCACGGCCAAGGCCGGTGACCTGGACCTGCGCTTTACCCCGTCACCCACGGCGCTTGAAGGCATGCTCGGGCACCAGACCGTGGCCACCCGGCGCGGCGCGGCCTATCAGGCCGAGGTGTCGCTGACAGGTGAGCATGGCGCCCTGACCGTACGCGGCAGGGCCGATGGCTACGACCCGATCCTCAACCAGCTTGAGGAGGTCAAGACCTACCGTGGCGAGCTGGACGCCATGCCCGAGAACCATCGCCAGTTGCACTGGGCGCAGGTCAAGGTCTATGGCTGGCTGTTGTGCCAGCAACGCCAGTTGCGCGAAGTGACGCTGGCGCTGGTGTATTTCAATGTCGCCACCGAGCGCGAGACGCTGATCCGCCAGCACGTCAGCCGTGATGAACTGCACGCGTTCTTCGTGCGCCAGTGCGACCTGTTCCTGCACTGGGCCGGGCAGGAACTGGCGCACAACGGCGCACGCAACCGGGCGCTGACCGACCTGAGCTTTCCGCACGAGGCCTTTCGGACCGGTCAGCGGGTTTTGGCCGAGTCGGTCTATAAAGCCGTGAGCACCGGCCGTTGCCTGATGGCCCAGGCGCCGACCGGCATTGGCAAGACCCTGGGCACCCTGTTTCCGTTGCTCAAGGCCATGCCGGTGCGTGGGCTGGACAAAGTGCTGTTCCTGACCGCCAAGACCCCCGGCCGCCAACTGGCCCTCGATGCCCTGGCAACCCTTGGCCTGCATGCACCGGGCCTGCCATTGCGGGTGCTGGAAATGGTCGCCCGTGACAAGGCCTGCGAGCACCCGGACAAAGCCTGCCATGGCGACTCCTGCCCGCTGGCCCAAGGGTTCTACGACCGTTTGCCGGCGGCCCGGCAGGCCGCGGTGCAACAGCCGTGGCTGAGCCAGGCCGGGGTGCGCGAGGTGGCGCTGGCGCATCAGGTGTGCCCGTATTACCTGAGCCAGGAGCTGGCACGCTGGGCCGACGCGGTGATTGCCGACTACAACTACTGGTTCGACCTGAACGCCATGCTGTTCGGCCTGGCCCAGCTTAACCAGTGGCAGGTCGCGGTGCTGGTGGACGAAGCGCACAACATGGTCGACCGCAGCCGACAGATGTACAGCGCCAGCCTTGACCAACAGGCGCTGGCCGAGGTCATCGGCCAAGCACCGGAGCCAGTGAAAAAGGCCTTGCAACGCCTCAACCGGCAATGGAGTGCCTTGAACAAGGCCCAGCCCCGGCCTTACCAGGCCCATGCGCAGTTGCCTGGCAAATGGCTGGCCAGCCTGACCGGCTGCATCACCACATTGGGTGACTACTTCAATGAACACCCGCAGCAGGTTCATGCCGCCGCCTTGCAGGGGTTGTATCTGGAGATGATCGGCTTTACACGCATTGCCGAGCTGTTCGATGAGCATTTCATTTTCGACGTTCTGGTGCGCGACATCGGCCGCCAGCGCAGCCGCTCACGCCTGAGCCTGCGCAACGTGGTGCCGGCGCGTTTCATTGGCCCGCGGCTGAATGCGGCGCGCAGCACGGTGCTGTTTTCCGCGACCCTGACGCCACAGCGCTTCTACACCGACCTGCTGGGTTTGCCGGGCACCACGGTGTGGATCAATGTCGAGTCGCCGTTTCATCACGAGCAACTGCAAGTGAACATCGTCAGTCGCATTTCGACCCGCTACACCCACCGCCAGGCATCGCTGGCGCCCATCGTGGCGCTGATGGCCGAGCAGTACCAGACGCGCCCCGGCAACTACCTGGCGTTTTTCAGCAGCTTCGATTACCTGCAACAGGTGCTTGAGCTGATGCGCATCACCCATCCAGAGGTGCCGGTATGGAGCCAGTCCCGGGGCATGAGCGAGGCCGAGCGTCAGGGGTTTCTGCAACGCTTTACCCCCACCAGCCAGGGCATCGGCTTTGCCGTGCTGGGCGGCGCCTTCGGTGAAGGTATCGACCTGCCGGGCGCGCGGCTGATCGGCGCATTCATTGCCACCCTGGGGCTGGCCCAGCTCAACCCGGTCAACGAACAGTTCAAACAGCGCATGGCCGGGTTGTTCGGTGACGGCTACGATTACACCTATCTGTACCCCGGCATCCAGAAAGTGGTGCAGGCTGCAGGCCGGGTGATCCGTACCCAGGATGACCGGGGCGTAGTGATGCTGATCGATGATCGCTTTGCCGAACCCAAGGTGCAGCGGCTGTTCCCGTCCTGGTGGCGGCTGCACTAGCTTTTTTAGGGAATCAAAATCGGGCATAACAGTCGAAGTGCCAGTAAACTGCCGCTGGTCTGGTTTTTTCCTACGTAACCAGCCGCTATTTCTTATTTAAATGGAGGTTGCATGAGTCTGAGTCCCCTCGCCGGAAAGCTGGCCCCTGAGCATTTGCTGGTCGATATCCCTCGGCTGGTCACGGCCTACTACACCGGCCAGCCGGATGCGTCGGTGACCACCCAGCGTGTGGCCTTCGGGACTTCCGGGCATCGCGGCACCTCTTTTGAATTGAGCTTCAACGAATGGCACGTCCTGGCCATCAGCCAGGCGATCTGCCTGTACCGCCAGAGCAAGGGCATCGACGGCCCGCTGTTCCTGGGCGCCGACACCCACGCGCTGTCGACCCCTGCCAGTGCCACGGCCCTGGAAGTGCTGGCCGCCAACGGTGTTCAGGTGATGATCGCCGTCGGCGACGAATACACCCCGACACCGGCGGTGTCCCATGCCATCCTTTGCTACAACCGTGGCCGTACCAGCGGCCTGGCCGATGGCATTGTCATCACGCCGTCGCACAATCCACCCCAGAGCGGCGGCTTCAAGTACAACCCGCCCAATGGTGGCCCGGCCGACAGCGATGTCACCAAGTGGATCGAGAACAAGGCCAACGAACTGCTGGCCGAGCAGGTCGTGGGGGTGTCGCGCGTCAGCCATGAAAAGGCCCTGCGGGCCGACACCACCCATCGTCACGATTACCTCAATACCTATGTTGCTGACCTGAAAAGCGTCATTGACCTGGATGCGATTCGCCATTCAGGCCTGAAGCTGGGCGTCGATCCGCTGGGCGGGGCCGGTGTGCGCTACTGGCAGGCCATTGCCGAGCACTACAACCTGGACCTGGATGTGGTCAATCCGCACGTCGATCCGACCTTCCGCTTCATGAGCGTCGACTGGGACGGCCAGATCCGCATGGACCCGTCTTCCAGCCATGCGATGCAGAGCCTGATCGGCCTCAAGGACCGTTACCAGATCGCCTTCGCCTGCGACCCGGACCACGACCGCCACGGCATCGTCACGCCCACGGGCGGCCTGATGACGCCAAACAGCTACCTGGCGGTGGCCATCGATTACCTGTACCAGAACCGCCCGCAGTGGCGCGCCGATGCCGCTGTGGGCAAGACCGTGGTCAGCAGTGGCCTGATTGACCGGGTGGCTGCGCGCCTGGGCCGCACGCTGTATGAAGTGCCGGTGGGCTTCAAGTACTTTGCCCAGGGCCTGTACGAAGGCTCGCTGGGCTTTGGCGGCGAAGAAAGCGCCGGGGCGTCGTTCCTGCGTCGCGATGGCAGCGTCTGGAGCACGGACAAGGACGGCCTGATCCCGGCGTTGCTGGCGGCCGAAATGACCGCCACCAGCGGCAAGAACCCCAGCGAGCGTTATGCCGCGCTGACCGCCGAACTGGGCGAACCATTCTCCACTCGTGTCGACGCCAAGGCCAACCCGCAGCAGAAAGCCGCACTGGGCAAGCTGTCGCCCGACCAGGTCACCTCCACCGAATTGGCCGGCGAACCGATCCAGCGCGTGCTCAGCCACGCACCGGGCAACGACCAGGCCATTGGTGGTCTGAAAGTGATGACGGAGAACGGCTGGTTCGCTGCGCGTCCTTCTGGCACTGAAGACATCTACAAGATCTACGCCGAGAGCTTCATTGGCGACGATCACCTGCAGCGCCTGGTTGCACAAGCCCAGACCCTGGTGGACACCGCGATTCGCTAAAACCCATGGGTGTCCGGGCGGATCAGTCCGCCTGGGCACGCTTGAGTCGACGGTTCTTGCAATACCCCCGGATATTCATGCCCGCCAGCAGCACCTGTAGCACGATCAGTGCCCAGGCACTGGCGTGCAGCCCCCAGATCACCCACAGCACATTGCTCAGGCAGAAGCACCAGAAGCCGATCATGCGTCGGCGCGGTGTCTTGCAGCCGGTAAACCAGGCCGCCAGAACGGTAATGGCCATCGCCGGCCATTGCATCAGGTCAATCCACATCGTTGTAGCGCTTACTGACTTTTGCGAGGGCTGTCTTTCCTGGGCTCATCGTCAGGGGTTTTGGGCGCGTGTGTGCCGGGCGCCTGACGCTCGACGGCCGGTTCTTTTTCAAGATCCTGTCGGCCGTCGGGCGTCATGCGGGTTTCCGGGCGTACGTTGCTGCCGTCGGTGCCATTGCGGCCACTGGGATCAGCCGACCGGGTGCCAGGGGGCAATGCCGAGCCACCGGGGGTCATGGGCTGCTGGCCGACGCCAGCCGGAATGTCACTGACAGTCGCCGCGGTGGCGGTGGCTGCCAGGGCAGGGATGGTCAATAGGCAAGCCAGGCCCGCCGTGGCCAGTGCATGACGCAATGAAGTCTTCATGGGTACACCTCTTGATCAAACCCGGGCCGCCTTGAAGGACGGCCCTGATAACGGCCGGATTGACGGTCCGTCTCCCTTGAAAGACCGGCTGAAACCGGCCACTCATGAGCTTGGGAAAGAAAACCGCCCGGCAAAGTTTGATAAAGATCGCTGCGCTGCGACGAATGGACATGATGGAAGGCAGCTCGTTGCTGGCGATGGCTATGGGACAGGCGCAGCAGGTGTGTTGGTCTTGCTAGCCTGATCTTCGGATCGCCTCCCACAGAATTGATGTGACCCTGAATTTCGGGCCTGGCACCAGGCTATGGGAGGCAGCTGGCGATAGCGGCAAGGAATCTGCCGCATTTGTATCGCCTGTCTCATCGAAGTCGCGAGCAGAGCGCCCTCCCGCGGATCATGCATTACGATCAGGCCTGCAGATAAACCACATGCGTATGGGTGTATTCATACAGCCCGTGCTTGCCATCTGCACCGCCCATGCCCGATTTGCGCACCCCGGCATGGAAGCCCTGCATGGCCTCGAAGTTCTCCCGGTTGATGTAGGTTTCGCCAAAGTCAATCTCGCGCATGGCGTGCATCGCCTTGCTCAGGTCGCGGGTATAGAGCGAGGAGGTGAGGCCA
This sequence comes from Pseudomonas ovata, assembly GCF_003131185.1. Taxonomy (GTDB): domain Bacteria; phylum Pseudomonadota; class Gammaproteobacteria; order Pseudomonadales; family Pseudomonadaceae; genus Aquipseudomonas; species Aquipseudomonas ovata. Next base: position 214,001 of record NZ_QFFU01000002.1, read on the forward strand.
TATTCGCAGTCGTTGGCCAGGGCGATGGCTTCGTCCAGGTCATCGACAATCTGGATCGGCAGCACCGGACCGAAAATCTCCTTGCGCATGATCTCCATGCTCGCGTTGCACCCGGCCAGCACGGTCGGCTGGTAATGAAAGCCCATGCCCTGGTCGGCCACCTGGCCGCCGGTGATCAACTGCGCGCCCTGGGCCTGTGCGTTGCGCACCTTGGCCGCCACGCTCTCCAGGCCCTGGCGGTTGATCAGCGGGCCCATTTCCACTGTGCTGTCGGCCAGCGGGTCGCCATAGCGCGTGGCAGCCATGGCCGCGCTGACCTTCTCGATGAACTGATCGGCGATGCTGCGCTCGACATACACTCGCTCGGCGCAGTTGCACACTTGCCCGGTATTGATGATGCGCGAGTCACGAATGGCTCGCACCGCCAGGTCCAGGTCGGCATCGGCCAGCACGATGGCCGGTGCCTTGCCGCCCAGCTCCAGGTTGAGCTTGGTGATGTTGGGCGCCGCAGCACTCATGATCCGCGTGCCGGTCTCGACACTGCCGGTGAAGCTGATCATGTCCACCTGGCGGTGCGCGGTCAGGGCGGCACCCACGCTGCCGTCGCCGCAGACCACATTGAACACCCCCGCTGGCAGGTCGATCTCGGCCACCAGGCGGGCGAACTCGAAGCAATTGTTGGGCGTTTCTTCACTGGGCTTGATCACGATGGTGTTGCCGGTGACCAGCGCCGGCGCCATCTTGCGGGCGATCAGGAAGAACGGGAAATTCCACGGCAGAATGCCGGCCACCACACCCAGCGGCTTGCGGAACATGAAGATGTTCTCGCCGGGACGGTCGCTGGTGATGATCTCGCCTTCGATGCGCCGCGCCCATTCGGCCATGTAGTCCAGGTAATCGGCGGTGAAATTCACCTCCACTTCGGCCAGCGCCGAAATCTTGCCTTGCTCCAGGGTGATGGTGCGCGCCAGGTGCGGCACGTTTTCACGAATCTTGCTGGCAATCCTGCGCAGGTAGCCTGCCCGTTCATTGGCCGGGCGGCGGCCCCAGGCGGGTTGGGCGGTGCGGGCCGCCGCCAGGGCGGCGTCGACCTGGCTGGCATCGGAGGCGGGCACCTTGGCCAGCAAGGTGCCGGTGGCCGGATTGAAGACATCCAGGTGCTCGGTGCTGCTGACGAACCGGCCGTTGATGTAGTTCTCGTAGATCGGCAAAGCAGTCATGTTCGATGTTCCTGTTCGATAGGTACGCAAGACTCAGTAGGTGCGCGACGCCGGGCGCTGTTCGGTTGATTCCCGGTAGCGCGCCAGGTTGCTCAGGGCGGCCTGGCGCATCAGGCTGATGTCGATGGCCACGGCGATGAACTGGCACCCCCAGCCTTGATAGCGCCGCGCATCTTCCTCGGCGGGCGCCAGGATGCCGCAAGCCTTGCCGGCGGCCAGGGTGGCGTCGATGGCCTGGCGGATCTTGTCCTGCACCTCGGGGTGCGACGGGTTGCCGATATGGCCCAGCCCGGTGGAGAGGTCGGCAGGACCGATGAACACCGCATCGACGCCTTCGACCGCGGCGATGGCCGCGACGTTTTCAACCCCGGCCCGCGACTCGACCTGCACGATCAGGCACAGCTGTTCGTGCGCGGTGTTGATGTAGTCGGGCACCGCGTCCCAGCGCGTGGCGCGGGTCAGGCCGCCGCCGACGCCCCGGATGCCGTGCGGCGGGTAACGCATGGCCTGCACCAGGGCCCGGGCCTGCTCGGCGGTTTCGACCATCGGGATCATCAGGGTCTGGGTGCCGATGTCCAGCAACTGCTTGATCAGCACCGGATCATGACCGACCGCGCGCACCACGGGCGCCGTGGTGTAGGGTGCCACGGCCTGCAACTGGGCCAGCACCGACGGCACGGTGTTGGGCGCGTGTTCGCCGTCGATCAGCATCCAGTCATAGCCGAAGCTGGCGGTGATTTCAGCGCCGTAGCCGGTGGCGAAACCGGCCCAGATGCCGTACTGCGGCTCACCTTTGGCCAAGGCGGCCTTGAACGCGTTGCGGGGCATGCTCATGAGAGGGTTCCTGTGCAAAAGAATCAGTGCTGATACGGCCGATGCAGCTGGCATTCAGGGTTCAGGTCGACGCCAAAGCCTGGCTTGTCGAGTTTCGACAGGCGCATGCGGCCGTTTTCCGGCACCGGCTCGCCGAGCAGTTGCGGGTGGAACATCGGCACCACTTCATCGGCTTTGGGCGCCATCATCAGAAATTCCGCAAACGGACTGTTGGTGCGCGTGGCCACGAAGTGGTAGCTGTAGACCGACGAGCCGTGCGGCACCACCATGGCGCTGTGGGCGTCGGCCAGGGCCGAGATCTTGATCAGTTCGGTGATGCCGCCGCACCAGCCGACATCGGGCTGGATGATGTCGCAGCAGCCCATCTCCAGCAGCATGCGAAAGCCCCAGCGGGTGGCTTCGTGCTCGCCGGTGGTCACCAGCATGCCGGTGGGCACGTTTTTCTTCAGGGCCGCGTAGCCCCAGTAGTCGTCGGGCGACAGCGCCTCTTCGATCCACTTCAGGCCGAACTCGTGGGCGCCCTGGGCCAGGCGGGTGGCGTAGTTGAGGTCCAGGCTCATCCAGCAGTCGAGCATCAGCCAGAAGTCCTTGCCGACCCGCTCGCGCATCACCGCCAGGTGCTCAAGGTTCTTGCGCAGGCCTTCTTCACCTTCGACCGGGCCGTGGTGCAAGGGCAGTTTGCCGCCGATAAAGCCCATTTTCTGGGCCAGGTCCGGGCGGGCGCCGGTGGCGTAGAACTGCAGTTCGTCGCGCACCGCGCCGCCCAGCAGTTGATGCACCGGCTCCTGGCGCACCTTGCCCAGCAGGTCCCACAGCGCCAGGTCAATGCCGGAAATGGTGTTGATCACCAGGCCCTTGCGTCCGTAGTACTGCGACGAGAAGTACATCTGGTCCCAGATGCGCTCGATGTCGGTGACCTTGGCGCCCTCGACGAAACGCGCCAGGTGTTTTTCGACGATATAGGCCGCCGGTTCACCGCCGGTGGTCACCGCAAAGCCGACATTGCCGTCGCTGTCCTCGACCTCGACCACCAGCGTGCCCAGCACGTTGATGCCGAAGCTGCGCCGGCTCTGGCGGTATTCGGGGTATTTGCTCATGGGGGTGGCGATATGGTCGTCGATCCAGTGACCGTCGCCCTGGTCGTGGTAATCGGCGCCGCCGCCTCGCAGAACGTAGGCGCGAACGTGTTTGATGGTCGGAGTGGCCATGGTGGATGCCTCTTGATCAATGCTGGAAGGTTGGCTGCTTGTGCGGCTGGGCCGTGCGCGGGGCACGAATGCCCATCACCAGCGCGGCGGCGATGAAGGTGGTCACGGCCAGCAGGTACAGGCCTGCCGCCGGGGACTGGAAGGCGCCTTCGGCCCAGTTCTTGAGGATGGGCGCGATGAACCCGCCCAGGGCGCCAAAGGAGTTGATCAGCGCAATGGCGCCAGCGGCTGCGGAGCCGGCCAGAAAGCTGCCCGGAAAGGTCCAGAACACCGGCTGCACGGCAATGAAGCCCGACGCGGCAAAGCACAGGGCCAGAATGCCCAGCACCGGGTTGGCGAAGGTCACCGAGGCGGCGATGCCGAGCCCGGAGACCACCAGAGTCAGGGCGGCCACGGTGCGGCGCTGGCCGGTACGATCGGCGATGCCGGGGATTTTCCAGGCGGCGATCAAGGCGCAGACCCAGGGAATGGCGCCGACAATGCCGACCATCAGCCCGACCTTGGTGCCCAGCAGGCCGGCGACCTGGGTGGGCAGGTAAAAGACCACGCCGTAGACGCTGGCCTGGATCAGCAGGTAGATCAGACACAGGTACAGCACGCTCGGCTGGCACAGCACCTTGAGCAGGCTGCCGTGGCTTTGCTTCTGGCTGTCTTCGGCGTCCAGCACGCCTTGCAACTGGGTGCGCTCCTGTGCGGTCAGCCATTTGGCATCGGCAGGGCGGTTGTCCAGGTAAAAGTACGCCCAGATGCCCACCGCACTGGCCATCAGGCCCTCCACGGCGAACAGCCACTGCCAGCCGTGGCTGCCCAGCACGCCGTCCAGCTCCAGTAGCAGGCCCGACAACGGGCTGCCGAAGATGAATGCCAGCGGTGCCCCGAAGTAAAAGAAACCCATGGCCTTGCCGCGTGCGGCACTGGGAAACCAGTAGGTGAGGTAGAGGATCACGCCCGGGAAAAAGCCGGCTTCAGCCACACCCAGCAGAAAGCGCAAGACATAGAAGGTGGTTTCGTTGTGGGCAAAGACCATGGCGGCCGAGACCAGGCCCCAGGTGACCATGATCCGGCACATCCACAGCTTGGCGCCGACCCGGTGCATGATCAGGTTGCTGGGCACTTCCAGCAGCGCGTAGCCGACAAAGAAGACCCCGGCACCGAAGGCAAACGCGGCATCGCTGATGCCGGTGTCGGCCTGGAAAGCCTGTTTGGCAAAGCCGACATTGGCACGGTCCAGAAAGGCCATGATGTACATCAACAGCAGGAAGGGCAGCAGCCGCCAGGAGACCTTGGCCAGCAATGAGGCAGGGAGAGTGTTCACGTCAGCTTCCTTTTTGGAATTATTCGACTGAGTAACAGCGGATGATCTTTCTTGTGGAACAAACTCTACTGCGTACCTATGATGCATGACCAATCGAAATTAGCTGTTGGCCGATACCTTGAGGGTATCGGTCTAAAGAGGGTTGCATGAGCGATCACCACCTGTTTGGCCGGCTGCGCTACAAGCATTTGCAGATGCTGATGATGCTCGGCTCCAGCCTCAACCTGCACCGCGCCTCGGTGAGCATGAACATGTCGCAGCCGGCCGCCAGCCGCATGCTGCAAGAGATCGAGGACATGTTTGGCTGCGAGCTGTTCGAGCGTTTGCCGCGCGGCATGCAGCCCACGGCGCTGGGCCGCGAGCTGCTGCGCTTTGCCGAGGCGGCGCTGAGTGGCCTGGATCGCTGCGCGGCCGACCTGGCGGCGCGTCAGCAGGGCGGCTATGGCTACCTGGCGATCGGCACCATCATGGGCGCCGCACCGGACCTGGTCATGCATGCGGTGGCCGAAATCAAGGCGCTCAACCCGCGCCTGCGCCTGCGCATCATGGGCGACACCAGTGATCAGGTCGTGCAGTTACTGGAGCAGGGACGGGTGGACATTGCCGTGGCCCGGCGTGACTTGAGCAATGACCGCGAACAATACGAGTTCGAGCCCCTGGGCAACGAGCAACTGATTGCCGTGGTGCACAGCGGCCACCCGTTGGCCGACAGGCCGGTACTGCACTGGCACGAGCTGGTGAGGGATTGGCCATGGATTCTGCAACCGCAATCAAGCCCGGCGCGGGTGGCCTTCGAACAGGCACTGCTGCGCCATGAACTGCCGATGCCGGCGGACATCATCGAATGCAGTTCGGTGTACTCGATGCAGCAACTGGTGCAACTGACCGATGCGGTGATGGTGCTGTCGGAGTCGGCCATGCGCGACTACCTGAAGATGGGCCTGGTGACCGCGCTGCCCATCAGCATTGACGCGCAAATGGCGCCGTTCGGGTTGCTGCGGCGTAAAAATGAACCGATCAGTCGGGAACTGCAGCTGTTCATTGATCTGCTGCGCCGGCGCGCTGTGTCGTAGCCCCGATCTGTAGGAGCGACCAACGGTCGCGAAAAGGTCCGCATGATCACAGCGGCATTCGCGACCGCTGGTCGCTCCTACGAAGTCATGCCAGTCAGTCAGGCCTCGGCGCGGGCCTTTGGGAGACAGCAACTGTCTGGCGATGACTATATGACAGGCGCAGCAGGTGTATGGGCCTTGCTGGCCTCATCGTCGGGTCGCCGCCCGCAGCAAGCCGCCTCCCACAGGATTGATGTCGCCCACGGTCTCGTGCCTGGCATCGGACTGTGGGAGGCAGCTCTGCTGGCGATCGGCTGCGCAGCAGTCGTAAGTTTTCAGCGCTAATCAATTTCCGTGAGCGCTTTGCGCTCAATCGCCAGCAAGCCGCCTCCCACGACGTTTTTGAATAAAACTCAATAAAATCAATAATTTATTTTATTTTTGGTAGGAGGGTGATTTGCCGGCCGGCCGTGTGTTGCGCTGGCAGGTTATGAAGGGGTGTCGGTTGGCTTCATCTCGATCACTTCAGACTTGAACGGCTCGTACTGACCCTTGCTCCATAACTGGCTGGTGAACCAGCCGGCGACTTTTTCGCTGGTCAGTTCGTTGTCCTTGCGCTCGATGAACAGCGCGCCGAGGTCGATGGTCTTGGCGAAGTTTTCCTTGTTCAGGACATACTCGCCCATCAGGTTGCCACCCCACGGCGCGTCGGCGTCGACCATGGCAATCGCGGAGTCGCGGTAGAGGAGGGCCGAGGTTGTCAGGCTTTCCGATGCATTCAACAACGAGTCGAGCTGCTCCATTTCCGGGCCGCTCAGTTGGCCGCCGCTGTTGATCGCCTTGAGACTGCCGTCTTCGACAATGGTGAAACTGAAGTTCTTGTCGGCCAGTTCCGGAAACCGTGAGGCCAGGCCGGCCTTGAAGTCAGCGTAGGAAAGCTCAAGCGCGTTATAGGCTTCCTTGTACTGGGCCGCCGCGGCCTTGAAGATTGTGTTTTCAGGGATGCCGGCCCAGGCAGGCTTGATCGGCTGGCCGCTGACGCCGCTGCCGGAATCGGGTTGGTAGAGGGCGGCGGGCGTGATCAGGGTCTTGACGGTGCCGGCGTCCAGCAAGTCGGCTTGGACCTTGATGGACTCGGTCGAGCGGGTCAGGTTGACGGTGGTCGATGGGTTGAAAAGGGTATTGAGCGAGACATCCATCTCATCACTCCATGATTGGTGGGCGTACAGAACTGATCGGCCGTACCGCCGGAAACTGTAATGTCGACTGCTTTTATCCTGACCGGCGGTTCAGGTTCGCACCAGTGAATCAGCGTTGATCTCGGCAATCGAACGGGCACCGGTCAGGACCATGGCCACGCGCATTTCCTTCTCGATCAGTTCCAGCAGGTGACTGACGCCCGCGCCACCGGCCGCGGCCAGCGCATAGATAAAGGCCCGGCCGAGCATCACGCTGTCGGCGCCCAGGGCAATCATGCGCAGCACATCCAGGCCGTTGCGAATACCGGAATCGGCCAGGATGGCCAGGCGGCCCTTGACCGCATCGGCAATCGCCGGCAGCGCCCGGGCCGTGGACGGTACGCCATCGAGCTGGCGGCCGCCGTGGTTGGACACCACAATGCCGTCGGCGCCAAAGCTCACCGCATCGCGGGCGTCTTCGGCGTCGAGGATGCCCTTGATGATCATCGGACCTTGCCAGAACTCGCGAATCCACTCCAGGTCCTTCCAGGAAATGGACGGGTCGAAGTTGGCGCCCAGCCAGCCGATGTAGTCGGCCAGGCCGGTAGGGTGGCCGCGGTAAGCCGAGATATTGCCCAGGTCGTGCGGCCGCCCGTTGAGGCCCACGTCCCAGGCCCAGGCCGGGTGGGTGAAGGCTTGCAGCATGCGCCGCAGCGGCGCGTTCGGACCGCTCATGCCCGAATGCGCATCGCGGTAGCGTGCGCCCGGCACCGGCATGTCGACAGTGAATACCAGCGTCGTGACGCCGGCGGCCCTGGCGCGCTCCAGGGCGTTCTTCATGAAGCCGCGGTCCTTGAGCACATACAGCTGGAACCACATGGGCCGCTTGATCGCCGGGGCGACTTCCTCGATGGGGCACACCGACACGGTCGACAAGGTGAAGGGGATGCCCTTGGCATCGGCGGCCCGGGCCGCCTGCACTTCGCCACGGCGCGCGTACATGCCAGTCAGGCCGACCGGCGCCAGTACCACCGGCATGGCCAGTGTTTCGCCGAGCAATTGCGTTTGCAGGCTCAGGTCCGACATATTGCGCAACACCCGCTGGCGCAATGCGATATCGGCCAGATCGGCGACATTGCGCTTCAAGGTGTGCTCGGCATAGGCGCCGCCATCGATGTAGTGGAACAGGAACGGCGGCAGCTTGCGTTGGGCAACGGCGCGGTAGTCGGTGGAGGCCGAAATGATCATGGCGGGAGCATTCTCTGTTGTTGTTCGCGTTTGGCCACAGTCTAGAGGCAGAGGCCTATAACAGACCATTGCGATTTAGCGAGCAGTCGATACCTTGTGGTTATCGATACACCGGCTCAGTCGCTGAACAGTTCAAACATCAGGTCGCGAAACCACTGGTTGGCCGGGTCCTTGTGGTAGCGCGCATGCCAGAACAGATTGATAGCGATTTCCGGCAGCGGCACCGGCAAGGGCAGGGCGACCAGGTCGAAGGGCACCAGGCAGGTCGAGGCAAAGCGCTCGGGCACGGTGGCCACCAGGTCGCTGCGCTGCAAAATATGCCCCACGGCCACGAAATGCGGCACTTGCAGGCGAATGTCGCGCTGCAGACCGGCGCGGCGCAGGTGCTGCTCGACCTCGCCGTGGCCGGTGCTGGTGGCCGCCACATGGACATGGGCCTGGCGACAGAAATCATCACTGTTCATGGGCTGGCGCGTCAGCGGATGGTCGCGCCGGCACAGGCACACGTAGCGATGGATAAACAGTCGGCGCTGATAGAAGCCATTCTGCAGATCCGGTTGCAGGCCGACCGCCAGATCGACCGTTCCACCGGCCAGTCCTTCGGACAACTGTGCATCGCTGCGTACGGTGGTGACCGACACACCGGGGGCGCGCTGCAGCAAGGCCTCGATCAGGCGCGGCATGAACCAGATCTCACCGATGTCGGTCATGGCCAGGGTAAAGCGCCGCAGGCTCGACGTCGGGTCGAACGCTATCCTGGGCTGCAAGGCTTGCCCCAGCAACGCCAAGGCCTGCGCCACCGGTTTGGCCAGGCTGGCCGCATACGGGGTGGGCTGCATGCCCCGCCCGGTGCGCACGAACAGCTCGTCGTTGAGCGCGGTGCGCAGGCGCTTGAGGGCGTTGCTCATGGCCGGCTGGCTGAGCCCGAGGTGTTCGGCGGCGACCGAGACCTGCTGGTCGATCAGCAGTTGATGCAGCACCAGCAGCAGGTTGAGGTCGAGGTCGCGCAGGTTCATACGGGCCAATTCCAATTCGTAAACATCATGTTGATAGGCCGAGCCCGGATCCAGAGTACTTGTGGGAACGACCCGCGGTCGCGAAAGGGCCGGTAAGCTCAACCTCTTGGGTGCCTGACACTCTGCTTTCGCGACCGTTGGTTGCTCCTGCGGATTTAGTGCCGAGCGCGGATTCCAGGCTGAATGGAATATTCACATCGGTGATAGTTTCTATACGTTTCACTGCATTTATCAATACCGTACCACGGCGCACCATGGGCTCACTCCAAAAACAATCAGCCCGATGGGGGTGCCTTATCATGCAAAACCCTTCTTCCTTGCGCGTTGCCATTGTCGGTGGCGGTATTGCCGGTGTGGCGCTGGCCATCGACCTGTGCCGCCATGCCCACCTTGATGTCCAGCTGTTCGAAGCGGCGGCGGCCTTTGGCGAGGTCGGTGCCGGGGTGTCGTTCGGTGCCAATGCCGTGCGCGCCATTGCCGGTCTCGGGATTGCCGAGCCTTACCGGCAGATTGCCGACCAGACCCCTGCGCCCTGGCAGGATGTGTGGTTCGAATGGCGTCGTGGCGCGGATGCCGGTTACCTGAGCGCCAGTGTCGCCGCCGGTGTCGGTCAGTCCTCGGTGCACCGCGCCGACTTTCTCGATGCACTGGCGGCCCAGTTGCCCGAAGGCATTGCGCAGTTCGCCAAGCGCGCCGCCGGTGTCAGCCAGGCCGACGACCATGTGCGCATTGCCTTTACCGACGGCACCACGCATGAATGCGACCTGCTGATCGGGGCCGATGGCATCAAGTCGTCGATTCGCGACCATGTGTTGACCGGCCTTGGCCAGCCGCTGGCCAGCCCGCGCTTCAGCGGCACCTGTGCCTATCGCGGCATGATCGACAGCGACACCCTGCGCGCTGCCTACCGCGCCCGGGGTGTCGATGAGCATCTGCTGGATGTGCCGCAAATGTACTTGGGGCTGGACGCGCACATCCTGACCTTTCCGGTCAAGCAGGGCCGTCTGATCAACGTTGTGGCCTTCATTTCCGACCGCAGCCAGGCGCAACCGGTGTGGCCGCAGGATCAGCCCTGGGTGCGCACCACGACCCAGGAGGAAATGCTGCAGGCCTTCAAAGGCTGGGGGGATGCGGCGCGGATTCTGCTCGAATGCATTCCATCGCCGACCCTGTGGGCCTTGCATGAACTCGATGAATTGCCCGGTTACGTGCACGGTCGCGTCGCGCTGATCGGCGATGCGGCCCACGCCATGCTGCCGCACCAGGGTGCCGGCGCCGGGCAAGGACTGGAAGATGCCTGGCTGCTGGCGCGGCTGCTGGCCGACCCGCAGGTGCTTGAGGCGTCGTTGCCCGAGGTGCTGGCGGCCTATGACGCCATCCGCCGGCCGCGTGCCTGCCGCGTGCAGCGCACCTCGCACCAGGCCGGTGAGCTGTATGAACTGCGCGAGCCGCACACCGCCGCCGATGAAGGCCTGCTGGCGCAAACCCTGGCCGAGCGTTTCGCCTGGCTGTGGGAGCACGATTTCGACAACGAACTGCGCCAGGCCCGGCAGCGGCTGGGCTGGTTGCAAGCCGCCTGACCCAGCACCTGACGGTTTCATAACAACAATAAAGAGCCATGCCATGCGCACAATCAATGTCACCGCCCTGCTGGACGGGGTTCGTTTCAATGCCTTTCATGCTCGCGTGCTGCTGTGGTGCGCGCTGATCATCATCTTCGACGGCTACGACCTGGTGATCTACGGGGTGGTGCTGCCCTCGCTGATGGCCGAATGGGGCCTGAGCGCCATGCAGGCCGGGGCGCTGGGCAGTTGCGCCTTGGTGGGCATGATGATCGGCGCACTGTTTTTCGGCTCGTTGTCCGACCGTATCGGCCGGCGCAAGACCATTGCCTTTTGCGTCATCCTGTTCAGCGGTGTCACGGCGCTCAATGGCCTGGCGCAAAGCCCGGAAATGTTCGGCCTGTGCCGCTTCATTGCCGGGCTTGGCATTGGCGGGGTGATGCCCAATGTGGTGGCCTTGATGAATGAGTATTCGCCCAGGCAATCGCGCAGCACCCTGGTGGCGATCATGTTCAGCGGTTATTCATTGGGCGGCATGTTGTCGGCGGGGCTGGGCATGTGGCTGATCCCGCTATGGGGCTGGCAGGCGGTGTTCTATGTGGCGGCCATTCCCTTGCTGGCGCTGCCGTTGCTGGTCCGCCAGTTGCCCGAATCGATGAACTACCTGCTGCGCAGCGGTCAGACCGAACGAGCCCAGGCCATTCTGGAACAGGCGGTGCCGGATTACCGCCCTGCGGCGGGCGATGCGCTGGAGCAGGCCTCGGGCCGGCATGCCAATGTGTCGATCGGTGAGCTGTTTCGCGAAGGCCGCACGTTGAACACGTTGATGCTGTGGCTGGCGTTCTTCTGCTGCCTGCTGATGGTCTATGCACTCAGTTCCTGGTTGCCCAAGCTGATGAGTGGTGCCGGCTACGGCCTTAACTCCAGCCTGACCTTTCTGCTGGTGCTCAATGTGGGGGCGATCATCGGCGCGATCGGCGGCGGCTGGCTGGGCGACCGGGTCGGGCTGGGCAAGGTGCTGCTGGGGTTTTTCACTTGTGGTGCGCTGGCCCTGGCGCTGTTGTCGTTCAAGGCGCCGCTGGCGGTGTTGTACCTGCTGGTGGCGATTGCCGGGGCCTGCACCATCGGCACCCAGATTCTGGCCAATGCCTGCACCGTGCAGTACTACCCGGCACAGATTCGCAGCACCGGGCTGGGTTGGGCGATGGGCATCGGCCGCACCGGTGCGATCATTGGCCCGCTGCTGGGCGGCGCGCTGCACGCCTCAGGCTTGCCGCTGCAAGTAAGCTTTCTGGTGTTCGCCTTGCCAGGGGTAGTGGGCGCGCTGGCGGTGCTGGTGTTCCTGTTCAACACGTCCGGCGCGCCGCTGACAGCTGTAAAAGCTGCCAGCCTGTAGACGCGGGCTGGGGCGTAGGAGCGCGCTTGCCCGCGACCGAGTGCGAAGCGCTCGCAAAATCTCGGAAACCCTGAAAACTTATAATTGTGAACGTTCAAGATGTATGAAACGCCACAAATTTACGACTGCTAACGCAGCCGGTCGCGGGCAGAGCGCGCTCCTACAAGGCGCGTTACTGCGTGGTTTTGGAGCCTGCGCCAATCTGCCAGATATACGGCGGTTCGGTGCCGTTGATTTCCCAGTCGCCGATGATGCGTTCCTTGTAGATCAGCGGGTTGTGCGAGGCGGCGGTGCGGGCGTTGCGCCAGTGGCGGTCGAGCTGTTTGCCGATGCTGGTGGCCGAGGCGCTCAGGGCGTTGAACAACTCGCTGGTGGCGCGCAGCACCAGATCACTGATCACTACCTGGCCTTGGGCCGACTCCAGCTCGGCCGCCAGGTTGGCCTGGCGCTCAGCCTCGACGTCAGTGCCAAAATGCGCCAGATAAGCCCCGTGCGAGGCCTCGGCGGCGCGCACCGCGGTGGCTTCGGCGGCATACACCTGCGCCGAGGCGCGGCCCACCACCTGCTGCACCAGCGGGTCGCGGTCCACCGATGAGGCATTGCCGTGGCTGAACACGCGGGTGCGCTGGCGGACCTGGCTGGAAAAGTCACGCACCGCCGCCCGGCCACTGCCGACCAGCACAGCCAGCAACACCAGTTGGTAGAACGCGGTCTGGTACTTGAAGCGCCCGGCAAAGGGCAGGATGTCGTGTTCGGCCACTTCGGCATTGACAAACACCGACGTGCCGCTGCCGGTGGTGCGCTGGCCAAACCCGTCCCAGTCATCCTGCAGCGTCACGCCCGGTTGGGCGGTGCGCGTGACGGCGATCACGTCTTCGCCGGTGTCGTCACGCTGGGCATACAGGTCGACCCAATCGGCGAAGATACTGCCGGTGCTGTAGTACTTGGTGCCATTGACCACCCAGCGCTCGCCGTCCTGTGACACCCGGGTGATCACCTGGCCCAGTTTGACGTTGCCGACTTCGGTCCAGGCATTGCCGACCAGTTCACCCCTGACGAAGCGTTCGAACCACAGTGTCTGGTCGGTGTGGGCATGGGCGTTGAGGCGGTCCTCGACAAAGGCAAAGTGGCCGCGCAAGGCCTGGGGGATGTTGGAGTCGGCCTCGGCCAGCTCGATCAGCAACTGCAACAGTTGCGTCAGCGAGGCGCCATCGCCGCCGTGCTCACGCGGCACGCGCACCGCGCCAAAACCTGCTTGCTTCAACCAGCGAATGGGCTCATGGGGCAGGGTGCGGCTGTGCTCGCGCTCCAGCGCCGTGTCGGCGATGCGCTTGAAGATCGGGCGGAACCGTTCGGCAAGTGTCGAATAGTCGGTGCCGGTGGACAGTTGGGGCAAGTGCTGCTGGACAGACATCGGGTATCTCCTGGATCAATGAGCGATACCGGGCTTTCGCAAGCTTCGTGCCTGACTGATAATTCGTTAAAAATCATAGGCTTGAATGTTTCAAGGTCAGGAGCATGCTGTGTCCGTTGCAGCAGCTTGCTGAAGTACTGTTGCCAGGCACACAGCGGTCTTGCGTACCAGGCCTTGTCATACCCCCTGCGCACTGTTCGTGGATCAACAGTTGTTTGACACCTTGCTGTTGGACAGACATCGTCCCACTCGTGTGATTTGTTTATATCTATTTGATTTAAAAGACTTTTATTGATTGGCACGGTTGCTGCTCTAGCGTCCTGTATCGAGGCATGTGCCTGGGAGGATGAAATGAGCAAGACAATCAAGGTCGTGGTGGTCTCCGGCAGCCTGCGCACCCCATCGCGAACCCACGGCCTGTTGCAGGCCGTGGCCCATCAACTGCAGCAGCGCCTGCCGGTCGAAGTGCACTGGGTGCGCGTCGCTGAACTGGCCGGCACGCTGGCCGGTTCGCTGGAGCGCGACACGGCATCACCGGCTTTGCTGCCGCACCTGCAGGCCATCGAAAACGCCGACCTGATCATTGCTGGCAGCCCGGTCTACCGCGCCTCTTATACCGGCCTGTTCAAGCACCTGTTCGACCTGGTCGACCACCAGGCGCTCAAGGGTGTGCCGGTATTGTTGGCGGCCACCGGCGGCAGCGACCGCCATGCGCTGGTCATCGATCACCAGCTGCGCCCGCTGTTCGGTTTTTTCCAGGCGCACACCTTGCCCTACGGCCTGTACGTCGTCGCCGAGGCTTTTACCGATTACCAGTTGCTTGAGGCCGCGCACCTGGCGCGCATCGAGCGGGCGCTCGACCCGGTCATCGCCTTCTTTCATCCCGCCGCGCTCAGCGCCGCCTGATTTTCCACACCTTCAAGGAGTCATCGACATGAGCCAACAACCGATCAAGTTCGCCTACTGGGTGCCCAACGTCAGCGGCGGCCTGGTGGTCAGCAACATTGAACAGCGCACCAGCTGGGACATCGACTACAACCGCACGCTGGCGCAGATTGCCGAGCGTTCGGGGTTCGACTACGCCCTGTCGCAGATCCGCTTTACCGCCGGCTACGGCGCCGAGTTCCAGCACGATTCGGTGACCATCAGCCATGCACTGCTGGCCGCGACCACCACCCTCAAGGTCATCGCCGCCATTTTGCCCGGCCCCTGGAACCCGGTGCTGGCCGCCAAGCAACTGGCGACCATCGACCAGTTCACCCAGGGCCGGGTGGCCATCAACGTGGTGTCGGGCTGGTTCAAGGGCGAGTTTCATGCCATTGGCGAGCCGTGGCTGGACCACGACGAGCGTTATCGCCGCTCCGAGGAGTTCATTCGTGCCCTCAAGGGCATCTGGACCCAGGACAACTTCACTTTCAATGGCGACTTCTACCGCTTTCGCAACTACACCTTAAAGCCCAAGCCGCTGCAGCAGCCGCACCCGGAAATCTTCCAGGGCGGCAGCTCGCGGGCCGCGCGTGACATGGCCGCACGCGTGTCGGACTGGTACTTCACCAACGGCAATACCGTCGAGGGCATCAAGGCCCAGGTCGACGACATCCGCGCCAAGGCAGCGGCCAATGGGCACTCGGTCAAGGTCGGCGTCAATGCCTTCATCATTGCCCGTGACACCGAGCAAGAGGCCCAGGCGGTGCTGCGCGAGATCATCGACCAGGCCAACCCCGAGGCGGTCAATGCCTTCGGCCATGAGGTCAAGAACGCCGGCGCAGCCAGTCCTGAAGGCGAGGGTAACTGGGCCAAGTCGACCTTCGAAGACCTGGTGCAGTACAACGACGGCTTCAAGACCAACCTGATCGGCACCCCACGGCAGATCGCCGAGCGCATCGTGGCGCTCAAGGCGGTGGGGGTGGACCTGATTCTTTCGGGGTTCCTGCATTTTCATGAAGAAGTCGAGTACTTCGGCCAACGTGTGTTGCCGCTGGTGCGCGAGCTGGAAGCCCATAAACTCAATGCGCCGGCTGTCGCCTGATGAACGTTCAGGCGCTGACCTTGCCCGCCTGGCTGGCGCATCAGGCCGGCGCCCGGGCACACGCCATTGCCCTGCGCCATAAAACGCTGGGCATCTGGCAGGCGTTCAGTTGGACGCAACTGCAGCAGCAAGTGCTGCGCGTGGCGGCCAGCCTGCAGGCCAGTGGGTTCCGGCCCGGCCAGCAATTGGTGATCCTCAGCCGGCCACGGCCCGAAGCGTTGATCGGCGCCCTGGCCGCGCAATGGCTGGGCGGGGTGGCGGCCTTGTTCGACCCGCTGCAAGAGACCGGTGCGCAGGGTGAGGTGCTGCGCCAGTTGTCGGTTGACTTTGTGCTGGCCGAGGGGCTTGAGGAAATCACCCGTTTGCGCGACTGGCGTCTGGAGCCGCACTGGCTGGTGTATGCCGATGCGCGCGGGCTGGTAGACGAGTTGTCGCGTGGTGGGGCTGTGGAGTATGCGCGTCTGCCCGCCATCGGGGATATGCCCGTGCCGATGCAGGCGCAGGCGGTGGACATGGCCTTTGTCTTCTATCAACTGGGCGCTGCCGGCCTGGAGCGGCAGTTTTTCAGCCACGCCCAGTTGCTCAAGGAGGCCCGGCCACTGGTCGAACAGCAGGGTTTGAGCGACCAGGAGCAGGCCCTGGCCGCCCGCGCCTTTGCCGCCAGTGGTCAGGCCCGTTACCTGTTGGCGCCCTGGCTGTTGGCCGGCTTTGTGCTGAATTTCCCCGAGCGCCTGGAAACCCGTGACCAGGACCGCCGCGAACTGGGCCCGACGCTGGTGCTGGGCACCCGTGAAACCTACGGGCGATTGTACGCCCGGGTGCTGCAGCGCCTGCCGCTGCCGGGCACGTTGCACCGACGCTTGCTGGACTGGGCACTGCAAGAGGGCTCCGGGCGGCTGGCCACCGGGATCGGTGAGGTGCTGATCCGCCGGCCGCTGCGCGATGTCCTGGGGGTTGGCCGTGTGCGCGTAGCCTTGCTGGCGGGACCGCCGCTGGATGAGCGGACGCAGCGGTTCTTTGCCGTGCTGGGGGTGCAGGTGTTGGGCTGGCCTGGCCGTGAGGTACTGGATGAGTCGGGTCGCTACAGCACCGAGCGTGCCCTTGGCCTGTCGGTGGCGGTATGAGTGCGCCGCCATTGCTGGAGTTGCAGGGCATTTCGTTGGCGTTCAAGGGCGTCAAGGCCATCAGCGACATCGGCTTTGCCGTGGCCGAAGGCGAGATCTGCGCCTTGATCGGCCCGAACGGTGCCGGCAAGAGTTCGCTGCTCAATGTCATCAACGGCGTTTACCCGCCGCAGCAGGGCAGCATTCGCTTTGCCGGGCAGACCCGACGGGTGATGCGCCCCCATCAGGCCGCGCAGCAAGGGATTGCCCGCACCTTTCAGAACATTGCGCTGTTCAAGGGCATGAGCGTGCTCGACAACGTGCTGACCGGGCGCCACCTCAAGCGCCGCGCCACCTGGCTGGAACAGGCCTTGCGCATGGGCCGTGCGCCAGCCGAAGACGACCGACAGCGTGAAGCCGCCGAGCGGGTACTGGCGTTTCTGCGTATCCAGCCATGGCGCGATGCGTTGGTGGGCACCTTGCCCTATGGCCTGCAAAAGCGTGTGGAACTGGCCCGGGCCCTGGCGGCCGAGCCGCGTCTGCTATTGCTCGATGAGCCGATGGCGGGCATGAACACCGAGGAAAAGGCTGAGATGAGCCGCTTTATCGTCGACACCAACCGCGAATTCGGCACCACCGTGGTGTTGATCGAGCACGACATCGGCGTGGTGATGAGCCTGTCGGACCATGTGGTGGTGCTCGACTACGGCCGCAAGATCGGCGACGGCCCCCCGGCCGAAGTGCGGCGTAACCCGCAAGTCATTGCCGCGTACCTCGGCGTACAGGCCTATGACAGAAAACAGGAAAACACGCATGGAATTTTTCTTTGAGGTGCTGATTGGCGGGCTGTTGGCGGGGGTGATGTATTCGCTGGTCGCCATCGGCTTCGTGCTGATCTACAAGGCCAGCGGGGTGTTCAACTTTGCCCAGGGCGCCATGGTGCTGTTTGCCGCGCTGACCTTTGTCAGCCTGCTGGAGCGCGGCGTGCCGTTCTGGCTGGCGCTGCTTATCACCCTGGCGGTGATGCTGGCCCTGGCGGTCGGGGTCGAGCGGCTGGTGTTGCGGCCGCTGGTCAACCGCCCGCCGATCACCCTGTTCATGGCCACGCTGGGCCTGTCGTACGTGATCGAAGGTGCAGCGCAAGCCTTGTGGGGCGCGCAGGTGCACGGGCTGGACCTGGGCATCAGTGACGAGCCGCTGCAACTGCACGGCATGTTGCTGTCGCCGTTCGACCTGTTCGCGGCTGCCACCGCAGGGGTGTTGGTGATCGGCCTGTCGCTGGGGTTCAACCGCACCCGCATGGGCCTGGCCCTGCGCGCGGTGGCCGACGATCCGCTGGCCGCGCAAGCGGTGGGCATTCGTCTGCAGCGGGTGTGGGTAGTGGTCTGGGCCGTGGCCGGGTTTGTCGGCCTGGTCGCGGGCCTGCTATGGGGCGCACGGCTGGGGGTGCAGTTTTCGTTGTCGCTGATTGTGCTCAAGGCGTTGCCGGTGTTGATCATTGGCGGATTTACCTCGATCAGTGGCGCCATTGTCGGTGGGCTGATCATCGGCGCTTCGGAAAAACTGGCCGAGGTCTACCTGGGCCCGGTGATCGGTGGCGGGCTGGAAAACTGGTTTCCCTATGCCTTGGCGCTGCTGTTTCTGCTGGTGCGTCCGGCCGGTCTGTTCGGTGAACGCGCGATTGAGCGCGTGTAAGGAGAAGTCAGCATGTTCTACCGGGAAGCGGGTCAGTTCAGCACAGGCTATGCCCAGGATCGCCGTTTTTTTCGCCTGCGCCAGGACCGTATCGCGGTGGCGCTGCTGGTGGCGGTGGCCTTTGGTGTGGTGCCTTGGCTGGGCAATGACTATTGGCTGAGCGCGATCCTGATTCCATTTCTGGTGCTGTCATTGGCCGGGCTCGGGCTTAACCTGCTGACCGGCTACGCCGGGCAGTTGTCGCTGGGCTCGGCGGCGTTCATGGCGGTGGGCGCGTTTGCCACCTATAACGCCGGGTTGCGCGTGCCGGGATTGCCGTTACTGGTGAGCCTGATGTTCGGTGGCCTGACAGCGGCAGCGGTGGCCATTGTGTTTGGCTTGCCAAGCCTGCGCATCAAGGGCTTTTACCTGCTGGTGTCGACCCTGGCGGCGCAGTTTTTCGTGCAGTGGGCGCTGACCCGCTTCAGCTGGTTTTCCAACCACAATGCCTCCGGGGTGATCAGCGCGCCGCCGTTGCACATCGCCGGCGTCGACTTGAGCGCGCCGGCCGGCCGCTACCTGTTGACCCTGGCGGTGGTGCTGGCGCTGTTCTGGCTGGCCGGTAATCTGGTGCGCGGCGAACTGGGCCGGCAATGGCGGGCGGTGCGCGATATGGACACGGCAGCGGCGGTGATCGGCATCCCGTTGCTCAAAAGCAAGCTGCTGGCGTTTGCCATCAGCGGTTTTTACCTGGGCATCGCCGGCGCGCTGTGGGCATTCACTTACCTGGGCACGGTAGAGCCGCATGGTTTTGATCTGAGCCGCTCGTTCCAGATCCTGTTCATCATCATTATCGGCGGGCTGGGCAGCCTCCTCGGCAACTTTCTGGGGGCGGCCTTCATTGTGCTGTTTCCCTTGCTGCTGTCGAACCTGGCCGCGTTGCTGCCGGCCGGGCTGATCGCCGCCGGCCAACTGGAAAACCTGCAAAAGATCGCGTTTGGCGCGCTGATCATCGTTTTTCTCATCAAGGAGCCGGAGGGCCTGGCGCGCCTCTGCACCACATTGCGCGAGCGCGCACGGCGATGGCCGCTGCGCTACTGAGCCAACCCCTGCCTGCCACTCTGACCTCAAACCAAGGATTCAACCATGATCAAACATGTAATCGCCGGCGGCCTGGCCCTGGCGCTGGGCCTGGCCGCGTCGTTTTCGGCCCAGGCCGAGCCCGAGCAGTACTTTCCGCTGCAAAGCTACCGGGTCGGCCCGTATGCCGCCGGGGGCACCGGTTTTTTCGGCGGCTTTATCGACTACCTCAAGTACGTCAACGCCAATGGCGGGGTCAACGGCGTCAAGCTGACCTGGAGCGAGTGCGAGACCGAGTACGTGGTCGAGAAGGGCGTCGAGTGCTATGAGCGCCTGAAAAAGGGCCTCAACGGCGCGCCGGCGGCGGCCACCAATCCGTTGTCGGTGGGTATCGCCTACGCCACGCTGGAGCGCTCGACGGCCGACAAGCTGCCGCTGATCACCATCAACCACGGGCGCACCGACTCCACCGACGGCAGCGTATTTCCGTATGCCTTCCCGTTGCAGTTGAACCCGTATTCCGAAGTGTCGGCGATCATCAACTGGATTGGCGACAAGAGCGGCGGGCTGGCCGGGCTCAAGGGCAAGAAGATCGTCACCCTGTACCACGGCTCGCCGTACGGCAAGGAAACCAACGAGGTGTTGCAGACCCTGGCCGACACGTACGGCTTCGAGCTGACCCTGCTGGAAGTGCCCCATCCTGGCAACGAGCAGCAATCGCAATGGCTGAACATTCGCCGCCTCAAGCCGGACTGGGTGATCCTGCGCGGCTGGGGCGTGATGAACCCGGTGGCGCTCAAGACCGCGCAAAAGGTCGGTTACCCGGCTGACCACATCATCGGCAATATCTGGAGCAACTCCGAAGAGGACGCCCTGCCGGCGGGTGCGGCGGCCAAAGGCTTTATCGCCATTACTACTCACCCTTCCGGCACAGCCTTCCCGGTGCTGCAGGGCATCCGGCAGCAGGTGCTGGACAAGGGCCAGGGTGATCTGGCCGACCCCAAGCGCTTCGGTACGGTGTATTACAACCTCGGGGTGGTCAACGGCATCCTCAATGTCGAGGCGCTGCGCATTGCCCAGCAAAAATTCGGCCAGCAGCCGCTCACTGGCGAGCAGGTGCGCTGGGGCTTCGAACACCTGAAGCTGGACGATGCGCGGCTGGCCGCGCTGGGCGCCAAGGGCCTGGTGCAACCACTGCAACTGTCGTGCGCCGACCATGAAGGCGGCGGCGCGGTGCGCTTCCAGCAATGGGACGGCGAGAAGTGGAACCTGATCAGCGACTGGGTGCAGGCCGACCGTGCCTTGCTGCGGCCGATCATCGAAGCCTCGTCGCACCAGTACGCCCGGGAAAAGGGCATTACCCCGCGCGATTGCAGTCAGGAAGGCTGATTGCCATATACCTGGCCGGGCCGGGTGCCCGGCCTTCACGTCGGAGGGGCGCATGATGTTGCAGGTCGACACTATCGAAGTGGTATACGAACAGGCGATTCTCGCCGTGGCGGGGGTGTCGCTCAAGGTGGATGAGGGCCAGGTGGTCGCGCTGCTGGGCGCCAATGGCGCGGGCAAGAGCAGCACGCTCAAGGCCATCAGCGGGCTGGTACGCGCCGAGCGTGGCGAGGTGGTGCAAGGTCGCGTGCTCTATCAGGGGCGTGAGGTAACGCGCCGTTCATCCCAGGCACTGGCCGGCGATGGGTTGGTACATGTATTGGAAGGACGGCACTGCTTTGCGCACCTGACGGTCGAGGAAAACCTGCTGACGGGCACCTTTGCCGGAGCCCGGCTGTCGCGCCGTCAAGTGAGTGATGAGCTGGCACGCATCTACGCTTGGTTTCCGCGCCTGAAAACCCGGCGCAAGAGCCTGGCCGGCTATACCTCCGGCGGTGAACAGCAAATGATCGCCCTGGGCCGCGCCCTGATCTCACGCCCGCGCCTGGTGTTGCTCGACGAACCCTCAATGGGCCTGGCGCCGCAACTGGTCGAGGAAATCTTCGACATCATCGCGGCGCTCAACAGCCGCGAAGGCGTGAGCTTTCTGCTGGCCGAGCAGAACGTGAACGTGGCGCTCCGGCATGCGCACTATGCCTACGTGATTGAAGGCGGGCGGGTGGTGGACCATGGCGAAGCCCGGCAGATGGCCGCCCGCGAGGACCTGCATGATTTCTACCTGGGCAGCACCGGAACCCAGTAGGAGCGCGCTTGCCCGCGACCGGCTGCGTTAGCAGTCGTAAATTTTCAGCGTTTCCGAGATTTTGCGGTCATGCGCTGTAGATTTTCAGCGTTTCCGAGATTTTGCGAGCGCTACGCACTCGGTCGCGGGCAAGCGCGCTCCTACGGCGGTCCCATGTCTGTGGTGTGCCGCCTTGGGGCTCAAGATCATATCGACACCTGCACCGGCCGCTGGCTGGCGGCCGCCTGCGCCGGTTTGCGCTTGTTCACCACCAGTTCGCCCATTCGAATCAGGTGGCTGCGGGTGATATTGCGCGACAGACCCAGCAGGCTGGCGGTGTGCACCTGGTTGTAATGACTGAAACGCCAGGCCGCACGCAGCAGGCTGTCTTCGACCTTCTCATGCAGGGCGCCACTGTGTTCTTCGAACAGGCGGGTGAAGGCGCGTTGCAACAATTGCTCGGCAGTTTCTTCACGCGGCTGGCTGTCGTTCTCACGCTCAATGCGCAGGCTGGACAGGTGCAGGTCTTGGGCGCGGACCAGCCCCTCGCGGCAGATCAGCAAAGTGTGGTGAATGACGTTTTCCAGCTCGCGGATATTACCCGGCCAGCCGTAAGCGGTCAGGCGCCGGATGGCATCGTCGGCCAGTGACACCTGCGTATAGCCCAGGCGGTGGCTGTATTGATCAATAAAGTGCCGGGCCAGCGGCAGCACATCGCCTGGGCGCTCGCGTAACGGGTAGAGCTGCAGACTGACCACATTCAGCCGGTAGTACAGGTCTTCACGAAAGTGGCCGGCATTGATGGCCTTTTCCAGATGCACGTTGGTGGCCGCCAGCACCCGCACATTGATCGGGATACTCTTGCGCGAGCCCAGGCGCACCACTTCTCGTTCTTGCAACACGCGCAGCAGCTTGACCTGGATGGCCATCGGCAGATCGCCGATCTCATCGAGAAACAACGTACCGCCACTGGCTTCCTCGAACCAGCCGGCCTTGGCCGCCAGGGCGCCGGTAAAGGCGCCTTTTTCATGGCCGAACAGTTCGGCCTCCACCAGCGAGGCCGAAAAGGCCCCGCAGTTGACCGCGACAAACGGACCGCTCTTGCGCGTGCTCAGGTTATGGATATGGCGGGCCACCAGTTCCTTGCCGGTGCCGGTCTCGCCGATGATCAGCACGCTGGCTTCACTGGGTGCCACTTGCTGCACATGGGCCAGCAAGGCTTGTGACTTGGAGTCTTCGAACACCTGGGCGGTGGCCCTGATCGAGGTGGCCAGGGACGGGGACGGGGGCAGGGTCAGCAGATTCATGGGCAATCCTTACGAGTAGAAGGACGGGGTGGGGCGCTTGGCATTCAACGCCCAGTCACCCAGTTCCTGGATGCGGTAGTCCACCGGGTCGTGCAGGGTCTGGGTGCGCAGGTTGCGCCAGTAACGGTCGAAGCGCAGCGACGCATGGGTGGCCCGGGCGCCGGTGACCTCGAACAGGCGGTTGCAGATGTCCAGCCCGTGGCGGGTGGCGGCCACTTTGGCGGTGCCCACCGCCAGCGCCAGTTGCGCGCGCGCTTCAGCGCCCAGGTCATGCTCCTTGCGCCAGGCGTCGTCCAGTTGGTTGGCGGCACGCTCGATCAACAGCCGCACGCTTTCCAGTCCGACCCAGAACTCGCCGTAATGCTTGAGGATATAAGGGTCTTCCTGGCTGCTGGCGGCGTTGGAGCGAAACCAGGGCCGGCTTTCCTTGAGCGTGTACTGGCGTGCTTCGTCAAAGGCACCTTCGGCGATGCCCAGAAACAGATTGGCAAAGTGCAGTTGCGCGATCAGGGGACGCAGGCTGGCGAACGGGGTGCTCAAGGGCCCCGGATTGAGCAGCATCTCGGCGTGCTCGACCCGCACACGCTCGAAGGTGGCGCTGCCGCTGTCGGTCTGGCGTTGGCCGATATTGTCCCAGTCGTCATGCAGGCTGATGCCGGTGCGGCCGCTGGGAATGGCCGCAATCAACAGCTTGCCGCCGGCGCTTTCATCGATGGCCGAGGCAATGAGCATCTGCGAGTCGCTGGCGCCGGAGCAGAAGCTCTTTTTGCCCGAGAACTCATACCACCCCTCGAATTTGCGCAGCACCGTGCGGGTGTCCAACGGGTTAAGGGCGTTGCCCCAGAACCAGTGGTTACGCGCCGTTTGTTCGAACCATGGTTGCCACTGCTCGGGGCTGGAAAACAGCCGCACCGTGGCCAGCATCAGATGATGAAAGCCAAAGACATGGGCCAGGGAGCTGTCGACCCGGGCCACTTCGCGTACCACCTCGAAGGTATCGTACCAACTGGCGCCCAGGCCGCCATGCTGGCGGGGAATGACCAGCGCCAACAAGCCACTGTCGCGCAATGCGTCTCGCTCGGCCTTGGGCGTGCCCCCCTTGGCATCACGCTCGACGGCGGTTTCGGCAAACCATGGCGTGAGTTCACGCACAGTCTGCAACGGGTTGGTCGGCAGGGTTTGCGGATTGAGGCTCATGGGCGGCTTCCCGGGCAGTAGGGCAGGGCGGATGGCATGGGGGATGTCCTTGGATAAAGAAGGTGCCAAGAGCAGAGCAAGCACTGTTCCATCTTTATCAAAGCCTTTAAAAACAAAGACTTGACGATAAATTTTGTGAGGGCAGGGTGTTGGGCGAGCTTACAAGTGTCGATACGCTGTTGCTGGGTCAACAGCGGTCGGGGTGTTGCTGCATGGACACTGCACGGCATTGGACAACCGGATGTTTTGCAGGGCTGCGGAACGATATCGGCTCCGGCCTCGTCAGAGTTTTACAACGACCGCGTTGTATCACCCCTGTATCACTACGGAGTTGCCCATGAACGTCAAGATCTGGCTCGCTGCTGCTTCTTTTGCCTTCGCCGGTGCCGCTGTTGCAGCGGACGCCATGCCAGCCATGGAAAAGAACGGCATGTTGGTCGATGCCAAAGGCATGACCCTGTACACCTTTGAGAAGGATTCGGACGGCAAGAGCGTGTGCAACGACAAGTGCGCTGAAAACTGGCCGCCTCTCAAAGCCAGTGCCAGTGATAAGGCCAGTGGTGAATGGACCGTGATCAAGCGCGACGATGGCAGCATGCAGTGGGCCTACGACGATGACCCGCTGTACACCTACGTGATGGACAAGCAGGCCGGCGACATGACCGGTGACGGCAAGGGTGGTAACTGGAAAGTCGCCAAGCCCTGATTTTTAACGCTTGGCCAAACCCGTTCTGCCTGCACAGGGCGGGTTTGATGGCGTTTAAACAAACACTGTCGCAATACCACCCCACATGCATTGAAAACTTAAATCTTCCCAACTCCACCTGTAACCCGGTAATCAGGTCAGGGGGGTCAAGCAGGGCGCTGATCGACCCTGTCCACACACCGGCCATTTACATACAGTGCATCTTCCTGCACACAGTAAATTCCCAATGGCCCTTCACCGCCGCCCGTGCAGTCCAGTGCCATGACATTCCCCAGGCGCTGCGGACAGGGCAGCCGGGTATGGCCTACGCATACGCGCCAGACACCTTCTACTCCGGCAGGCTGCTGTCTGAGAATGCGTTCGCGTCCCCAGAGCACGGACTGTTCGATACGCGGGTCATCCAAGTGCTCGATGAACGTCTGCCAGCCGAGCGCGGCCGGGATGTCGGCATGCAGGACGCCGACGATGCCGTGTGCCGATTCGATTTCGATCACCAGTGGCAGGCTTTGCAGCTTGCCAATGATCATGCCGCGCGATTCATCGGCAATATTCAGCCACCAGCGGGCGCCGTGGGCCGAGTAAGGCACCTGCGGGTGTTCCAGCCAGGCACGGATCAACATGTGTTCATGGTTGCCTTGCACCGCATGAAACCAGGGCTGGCCCAGCAGCGTCAGGCCCTCGATCACCTCAAGACCACGGTCGATCAGGTCGCCGACGCCGATCACCCGGTCAGTGGCTTTGTCAAAGCCCAATGCTTCGAGCCCCTGCAAGAGCTCAGTGATCTTGAAATGAATGTCGCCGACCACAAAGTCCCGGCCTTGGGTATTGCGCGGCAGTTTCAATAGCTTTGCATGCATGGGACGGATGTTCTCGCAAAGGGCTGTGCGGTATTGGAGGGCTGAAGCAGGCAATAAATTGCACCACATGTTGCACCTTAGCCCTGGTCGCTTCAGCATGGGGCATTTTCAGGGAGGAGTATCCATGCTCGCTTCATTATTTGCCGTTCTGGCACCGGTCTTTATTGTCGCCAGTATCGGTTATGCATGGGCGCGCAATGGACAGCATTATCCGACCGATTTCATCGCCCGACTGGTCATGACCATCGGTACGCCGTCGCTGGTGCTCTCGACCTTGAGCCGTACGCGGCTCGATTCCAGCGCGTTTCTCAGCATGGCGCTGGCGTGCGTGCTGTGCATGGCGGCCATGGCGCTGATCGGCCTTCTGGTCAGCAAGGCGTTTCGTCAGCATTGGCGCGTGCTGGTGCCGGCCTTCATGTTCCCCAATACCGGCAATATGGGCCTGCCGATCAGCCTGTATGCTTTTGGTGACCACGGCCTGGCGCTGGCGGTGGCCTTTTTCCTGACCCTTTCGATCTTTCAGTTCACCTTGGGGCTTGCCCTGGCCGGTGGCATTGCCTCGTTCAAGGACTTGCTGCGTAACCCGATCGTGATCAGCCTGGTGCTGGCCATCCCGATCATCTTTCTCGACCTGCAACTGCCGCGGTGGATGGTCAATACCGTCAACCTGCTGGGCGGCATGAGTATTCCGTTGATGTTGCTGACGCTCGGAGTCTCGCTGGCCAGTATTCGCTTGCATCATGTGGCCAGCGGCATGCTGCAGGGCGGCTTGCGCATCGTGCTGGGCGCGGCGGTGGGCTGGCTGGTGGGTATGGCGCTGGACCTGGAGCCGCTGGCGCGGGCCGTGCTGGTCACCCAGTCAGCCATGCCGGTGGCGGTGTTCAACTACCTGCTGGCGGTGCGCGCCAACCAGTCGCCGGAAAAGGTCGCCAACCTGGTGATGTGCTCGACCGTGCTGTCGTTTGCCTGGCTGCCGGTGCTGCTGGCGGCGTGGATGTAACACAGGCACTGTTAGGAGCGCGCTTGCCCGCGACCGAGTGCGTAGCGCTCGCAGAAATCTCGGAAACGCTGCAAATCTACGACTGCTGCGCAGCCGGTCGCGGTGGTCCGGCATTCCGGCAAGCGCGCTCCTACCCCGGCCCATGCTCACTGTGCGACAGCGTCACACCGACTGACAGCAGGTTTTCGATCTGGCGCGCCGCTTCCAGCATGCGTCGAGCCGAGCATCGACCGCCGCCAAGACCCTTTCGACATCGGCACCTTGCAACGCCGGGTGTGTGGCAGGCACCTCGCTGAACGAGTGCAGTGACAACATGATGCGCACCACAAGCAGGCGCATCAGGCCGTCACGTCAATCCGTGCCCGACCAGCGCTCTTTATAAGCTGGCGTTGATAGTCGTTGGGCGTGGTGCTGATCAGTTGCTTGAAGTCGCGCAGGAAATGCGACTGGTCGGTAAAGCCCAGATCCTGCGCCAGGTCGGAAAACGACAGCTCGAATCCGTTGCTGATGCAGCTCAATGCGGCCTGGCAACGGATGATGCGGCAAAAGGTCTTGGGCGTCATGCCGGTGTCGTGGCGAAACTGGCGCTGCAACGTGCGCTCGGTGTAACCGCTCAGGGCCTCCAGCTGGCTGATGCGAATGTCGCCCCGGTGCGCCAGCACCTTGTCGATGACCAGGGTGGTGAGCGCCGAGGTGGTGCGTGACAGGCTGGCGGGGGCAAAGCCGTTGAACAGCGCCATCTGTTCGTCGAACTGCACCTCGCGGGTAATGCTTTCGATCATGTCCTGGGCGTTAGGCAGCAGGTCTTGCAGGTCGATTTGCTGTTCGGCCAGATCCTCGGCCAGGTTCTGGGCAAAGCCCGGTATCACGCCTGGACGAAAACGCACCCCGAAGTAACAGTGCTCGTGTAGCAAATCCACCCGCTGGGCCTTCAGCGGGGTGCCGCACAGCTTGGCACTCGGCCGGCTGGCGTCACAGTCGAACAGAATGTCGACGCAGCCATCCGGCACCGCAAAGGTCAGGTCCGAAGGCGTGGCGATGTCCAGGGCATAAAAGTGCGAAATCGCCGGGTGACGGGTGTTGATGACCCGATAACGCGATGAATTCAGCACAAACCAGGGCTGTTCGCCAAGGTCGCGCGGGGCATGGACCGGTGAGGGTGAGGTCATGGATCTTGCACCTGAAAAGCGATCTGCACGTGAAGTCACGGTGTTCACGATTGCCATTGCATTGCAATTAGCGCACCAGTGGCCGTCTGCTCGAACATGTCGGGTTTTTACAATACGCCCGTCAGCGGCCTCCCTAGACTCGAAATCACCTGACCCGGACAGCTCAAGGCAGGCCGAATGCGGCGCCAGAGCGGCCGCCCACTATGTCTCAGTGCTTCGAGATAAACATGACCCACAATACCAAGATCGACTTTATCTACTTGTCTGAGCAGGACATGATCCGCGCCGGGGTGACCGACATGCCTTCGTGCGTCGACACCATGGAAGAGATGTTCGGCCTGCTGTACCACGGCGACTATCGCATGGCGGGGCCGAACAACGATTCGCACGGTGCCATGGTGACCTTTCCCGAACACTCGCCGTTCCCGACCATGCCCAAGCCTACTGCCGACCGGCGCATGATGGCGATGCCGGCGTACCTGGGCGGTAACTTCTGCACCGCCGGCGTGAAATGGTACGGCTCCAACATCGCTAACCGCGACAAGGGGCTGCCGCGCTCGATCCTGATGTTCACCCTCAACGATCCGGACACCGGCGCGCCACTGGCGCACATGTCAGCCAACCTGTTGTCGGCCTACCGCACCGGCGCCATTCCGGGTGTCGGCGCCAGGCACCTGGCGCGCAAGGATTCCAGGGTCATCGGCCTGCTGGGGCCTGGCGTGATGGGCAAGACCTCGGTGGCCGCGTTCATGGCCGTATGCCCACAGCTCGACACGATCAAGATCAAGGCCCGTGGACAGCGCAGCCTGGATGATTTCCTGACCTGGATCGGTGTCACCTTCCCGCAGATCGTCAATGTCCAGGTGGTCGACACGCTTGAAGAAGTGGTGCGCGGCTCGGACCTGGTGACCTATTGCAGCTCTGGCGAAGTGGGCGACCCCAATGCCTATCCGATCGTGAAGCGCGAGTGGGTCAAGCCCGGTGCGTTCCTGGCAATGCCGGCCGCGTGCAACATCGACGCCGGTATGGAACAGGCCGATGTGCGCAAGGTGGTCGACAACACCGGTCTTTACCAGGCCTGGTTCCACGAGCTGCCCAAGCCTGCGCACCACTGCGTGCCGGTGATCGGCGTGCGCTTCATGGACATGATCGCCGAGGGCTCGTTGCAGCCTGAACAGGTCGAGGACATCGGCAAGATCATCGCCGGCGACGCGCCGGGCCGTTTGAACGATGAAGAAATCATTCTGATGTCGGTCGGTGGCATGCCGGTCGAGGACGTGGCCTGGGGCACGGTGGTGTACCGCAATGCCATCGAGCGCGGCATCGGCATCAAGCTGAACCTCTGGGAAACCCCGGTTCTCAGCTGATCGAACATTTTTCATAAGGAAATACGGCATGACCCAGATCACCAAGCTCAAGACCGGTTCGAAATTCGAAGACATGGCCAGCTACTCGCGCCTGGTCGCTGTCGACAATTGGATCTTCGTGTCCAACACCGCTGGCCGCAATCCGCAAACCAAGGAAATCCCCGAAGACCTGGTCGAGCAGACCCACCAGGTGTTCGCCAACATCGAGGCGGCACTGGCGGCAGTGGATGCCAGCCTGGCCGACGTGGTGTGCTCGCGGGTATTCATTCAGGACCCGGCCGATGTGCCACAGGTGATGGACATCATTGGCCAGAAGTTTCGCGGCGTCGACCCGGCCAGCACCGTGACCTGCCCGCCACTGGGCTCGACCGTCTACAAGGTCGAGCTGGAAGTGACCGCCTACCGCGGTGCGGCACGCGCCGAAGTGACGCAGATCAGTCTCCTGTAGGAGCGCGCTTGCCGGTATGCCGGACCACCGCGACCGAGTGCGCAGCGCTCGCAAAATCTGCGAAACGCTGCAAATTTGCGACTTTAAATCTGCGAAACGCTGCAATTTTACGACTGCTAACGCAGCCGGTCGCGGGCAAGCGCGCTCCTACCCCGGCTCCATGTTTGCTGCGCGATAGCGCGGCGGGTGATTTTTTACCAGTTTTCCAGAGTCATAGACCCATGGCCCCTACCATTGCGCCTGTAAACACCTCCCATCCGCTGCCGGCCTCGACCACGGTGGTCATCATCGGCGGCGGCATCATCGGCCTGACGGCGGCCTTGACCCTGGCCGAGCGCAACATTCCGGTCGTGGTCCTGGAAAAAGGCCGGATTGCCGGTGAGCAGTCTTCGCGCAACCTGGGCTGGATCCGCAAGACCAGCCGCCATGCCGCCGACATTCCCCTGGCCCAGGCCGCCGACCGGCTATGGGCACAAATGCCCGAGCGGGTAGGGGTTGATGTGGGTTATCGCCAGGCCGGCATCATGTTCATCGCCCGTAACGAAGCGCAGATGGCGATGCATGAGCAATGGCTCAAGGGTGTGGAGCCGCTGGCGCTGGGCTCGCGCCTGCTGAGCAAGCAGGAAATTGCCCAGCATGTGCCAGGCGGGCAGGGCGACTGGCTTGGCGGCATCTACACACCGTCAGACGGCCGTGCCGAACCGACGCTGGCTGCCAGCGCCATTGCCAATGCAGCGATTGCCAAGGGTGCGGTGATCATTGAGCAGTGTGCGGTGCGCACCGTGCAGACCACGGGCGGGCGGGTCAGTGGCGTGGTCACCGAGCGCGGTGAGATTCGTTGCGAGCAAGTGCTGCTGGCCGGTGGCCTATGGTCGCGCCGTTTCCTGGGCAACCTGGGCATCAACCTGCCCACGCTGCCACTGACCTGCTCGGTGCTGCGCACCCGACCCATGAATGGGCCGACTGACATTGCCGTGGGCGCGCCGGACTTTTCCTTTCGCAAGCATATCGACGGGGGCTACATCATCACCCAGCGCGGGGCACTGGACGCTTTCCTGACCCTGGATCACTTCTTGTTGGGGAGCAAATACCTGCCAGCCTTGAAGTCGCAGCGCGACTTTCTGCGAATTTCCATGGGCAAGTATTTCTTCAAGGACCTGGCCCTGGCCCGCCGCTGGAAAGCTGATGCGGTTTCGCCCTTCGAACGTGTACGCATTCAGGACCCGGCGGCCAACAATGGACTCAACGACGAGGCCATGCGTAACCTGCGGGCAGCCTGGCCGGTGTTTCAGAATGCCGAGATCGAGCAGGCATGGGCGGGGACCATTGATATAACACCGGACTCCAATCCGGTTATAGACCAGGTGTCTGCAATTCCCGGCCTGGTGCTGGCCAGTGGTTTCTCGGGCCATGGCTTCGGCACGTCGCCGGCCGCCGGTCACTTGGCTGCCGACCTGGTGTCAGGACAGGCGCCGATCATCGACCCGGCGCCTTATCGTTTCACACGTTTTGCCTGAGACCAGGCTCAGCCCTTGCTGTGATTGGGTGAGCTGGGCGGTCTGGCGATACCACGGGGGCCGGCGATGCCCCAGATCGCCAGACCCACCAGCGGCATGGCAACTATCAGGACAGTCCAGCCGATTTTCGTGCCCGACGATTTGGTGCTGCGCCAGACGCTGACCACAGCCCAGATGTCCAGCAACAGGATGATGATCGTCAAGGCGATTGAGAACAGTGACGTTTCCATGAGGCAGCTCCTCGTGTAGCGCGTTTAAACGACCGGTACGACGCCTACCGACTCGACGATGGGGGCCTCGATATGGCTTTTGCCCGGCGTCAGAATGACCTTGCGGCAGTCTTCCTGGCGCTTGTCGAAAATCTTGTAGCCTTCGGCCGCCTGCTCCAGCGACAGACGATGGGTAATGATGGCTTCCGGCGCCAGCCGGCCGGTCTCGATATGCCCCAGCAGCTCGGGCAGGTAGCGCTGCACATGGGTCTGGCCCATGCGAAAGGTCAGGCCCTTGTCGAACGCATCGCCAAACAGAAAGCCATGAATGAACCCGGAGTAGACCCCCGGCACACTGACCACGCCGCCGCGCCTGACCGCCGCAATGCACTGGCGCAGGGCCTTGCCGCTACTGCCTTCGAGCTTGAGCGTGGCCAGGATGGTTTCGGTGGTACTGCCCTTGGCCTCGAACCCCACCGCGTCAACCACACCATCGACCCCGCGCATGCCTGGCGTCTGCTGGATGATGGTGTCGGCCGGGTCATCGTCCTCATCGAAGTTGATCGGAATCACGCCGTAGGTTTTCTGTGCATAGGCCAGGCGGTAGGCATGGTGGTCGACCATGAAAATGCGCTCGGCGCCCAGCATGCGTGCCACGGCGGCACATAACAGCCCCACCGGTCCGGCGCCGTAGATGGCCAGGCTGGAGCCATTACCGATTTCGGCGTTGGTGACCGCCTGATAGGCGGTGGGCAGGATGTCGGACAGAAACAGCACCTTCTCGTCTGCCAGCGTGCCCGGCACCTTGAAAGGACCGGTATTGGCCTTCGGCACCCGCACGTATTCGGCCTGGCCACCGGGCACGCCGCCGTACAGGTGGCTGTAGCCAAACAGTGCTGCACCGGCCGGAATGGCCTTTTTATTGAGGATTGCGCCGCGCCCGGTGTTGGTGGTTTCGCAGGCGGCAAACAGATCGTGCTGGCAGAAGAAACAGCTGCCGCAGGCAATCACGAAGGGAATCACCACCCGATCACCGGGACGGACCGCTGTCACGGCGGTGCCGGCTTCCTCGACCACGCCCATGAACTCATGGCCGAATATATCGCCGTGCTCGACCGCTGGAATCTTGCCTCGATAAAGGTGCAGGTCCGAGCCGCAGATGGCAGTGGCCGTGACCCGCAAAATGATGTCGTCCGGTTGTTGCAGGACCGGATCCGCAACGGTGTCGACCTTGACGTTGTGGGCGCCGTGATAGGTAAGTGCTCTCATATCGCTATCAGCCTGATCGTGGGGGATGATAGTTAAATGAGGCAGCGTCGAAGGGCTAAGTTCCGAGTAATGTTCCAGACGGAACATGCTCATGACAGATTTAAACCGTTCGTCTTGTAATGGGGCGCTGCAACGGATCAAGTGGCTATGACGGCGCGTCAAACGTGAGCCGGCTGCACGTATAAAAACCGAGTGCAGCCAGAAATAAACGTATTGAATGCGGAGTGCGCAATGAACCCTGCCGAAGTTGTCGACTACCTCAAGGCCCATTCCCTTTACCTCACCACCGCGGAATCCTGCACGGCCGGAAGAATCGTTTCGTTGCTGGCTGAAGTGCCGCACTGTGGCGAAGTCATGGAAAGCGGTTATGTGGTGTATTCGCCCGAGGCCAAACACCGGCTGTTGGGCGTCAGCCTCAAGACCATGGAGTTTTTTAACCTCACCAGCAATGAAGTGGCCCGGGAAATGGCCATAGGCGCACTGCGTGACAGCCCGGCCAATGTGGTGATTGCCACCACAGGGCTATGCGGCAGCGAAGACGTCGACGGCATTCCGGCCGGCACCGTGTGTTTTGCCTGGGGATTTGTCGAGGGCAAGCGCCTCAGCGTCTTTACCCGGCGCGAGCGGTTCTTCGGTGACCGGTCGAACCTGCAGAAGGAGGCGGCGCTCTATGCCCTGGACCGCCTGGCCGGCTTTCACCAGCGAATGCTGGCGGGCGAGTCAGGATAAGCCGGCCAGACGCCGACTTTATCGGGCGCGGCTGAGCATCGACACGATCACCTCATACAGTTCGGCCTTGGCCTGTGATGGCGACACCTCAGCGGATGCCGCGGCGTCCGACAGCGCTTCGGCGGCGCCGAGCATGGCGCGCAAATGCGCGGTCGACAACTGCCTGTTGCCGATAAAGGGCGCCAGCACAGCCCGGCATTTATCCATAAACGCTGCCTCATACGCCTGCTTGACCCGCGCCAGTTCCGGCGAGCTGCTGAGCGCGGCAAGTACGCCCGCGATTTCACGGCCTTGCTGCAGTACGCAGTCCACATAGGCATTGGCAATCACCCACGCCTTGGCCTCGGCGCTCGCTTCGCTGTGTTGCAAGGCTGCATCGAACAGCGCTGTCTGACGCTCGTCGAAATCCTGATACAGCGTGCACAGCAACGCCGGGCGATCCGGAAAGTGATCGTAGACCACCGGCTTGGTGACACCGGCCTGTTCGGCCAGATGACCCAGCGTCAACGCTTCGGTGCCTTGTTCACGAACGATTTTCCAGGCCACGCCCAGCAACTGGGCCAGGCGATTTTCCCGCGACAGGCGTTGGCGCGGCTGGGAACGGGCAGGTGAGGGCGGGCTTGACATCGCTATATACCAAAAGTAAGTTATCGAAACCTACCAAAAGTATATTGCGTCAGGCGCCGTCTCGCAATCGACTGATCATCCGCCCACAAGGAACCGCCCATGCACACGCTTATCGTTATTGCCCATCACGATGCCTGCTCCCTGACTCATAGCCTGGCCAGGCAAGTGGCCCAGGGCATTACCGACGCTGATCCGTCGCACAGCCATGAAATCCTCGACCTGGCCGCCAGCGGCTTCGACCCGCGATTTTCGGTGGCCGATGGTGCGGTTCATCGCCACAAAAGCCCGCCGCCTGCCGATGTCCTGGCCGAACAGGCGCGGATCGAGCGTGCCGATGCACTGGTGCTGGTCTATCCGGTGTATTGGTGGTCGATGCCGGCGTTGCTCAAGGGCTGGATCGACCGGGTGTTCTGCAATGGCTGGGCGTTCGATTTCAGCCCGGATGCCACACTGGTCAAGAAACTGGGCCACCTGCAGGTCCATCTGCTTGGCGTGGCCGGAGCCGACGCTGGTACATACGAACGGCATGGATACGGTACGGCAATGAAAACCCAGATCGATCACGGCATTTTCGATTACTGCGGCGCACCGGTCATAAGCTCCACGCGGGTGTTCGAATCGGAAACGCAGCCGGCAGCAGCCTCTCTCCAGGCGGCACACCAACTGGGTAGACGCTTGTTCCGAGATGCCGATAAGCCATCTGTCGTCAAACGCGACACAGCCGTTGAACAAGGCTGAATCGCAAGCAGTCCTTTGCTGTGCATGCAAGGTTTTCCATTGGCCTTTCAGGGCCTTCCAGCAAGGGGCGTTTCGATGCAGCTTATCCATTCCACTGCCCGGTTCCGGCCTTATCTCTCGGCGTCGGGAGGGTGGGGCTCGGCCCGTTCGGTCATGAACATTCTCTGGCGCGAGCAGGCATGGCGTCATGCCCCGGTCACTTTGTTCCGGTTGAATAAACCCAAGGGCGTCGCCTGTGTAAGTTGCGCCTGGGCCAAGCCGGCCCATCCGCTGGCACTGGAGTTCTGTGAAAACGGCGCCAAGGCCACGGCCTGGGAGCTGACCGCGCTCAGAACCGCCCCGGATTTCTTTGCCCGCCACACCCTGACCGAACTGCGCGGCTGGAGCGATCACGCTCTGGAGCAACACGGGCGGTTGACCCATCCGTTGCGCTACGACGCCAGGGATGATCGTTACCGGCCCACCAGTTGGGCCCAGGCCTACAAGGAAATCGGTGCCGAACTGCGCCGGCTGGCGCCCGATGAGGTGGTGTTCTATGCCTCCGGGCGGGCGTCGCTGGAAGCGTCGTTCATGTATCAACTATTGGCCCGGGCCTACGGCACCAATAACCTGCCCGACAGCTCGAACATGTGCCACGAAAGCACCTCGGTCGGCTTGCAGGAAAGCATTGGCGTGCCGGTAGGCACGGTCACGCTGGATGACTTCGAACACACCGACTGCATTTTCTTTTTCGGCCAGAACGTCGGCAGCAACAGCCCGCGCATGCTGCACCCGCTGCAAGCGGCGCGTAAGCGCCAGGTGCCGGTGATCACCTTCAACCCGTTG
Organism: Pseudomonas ovata; assembly: GCF_003131185.1. Classification (GTDB taxonomy): domain Bacteria; phylum Pseudomonadota; class Gammaproteobacteria; order Pseudomonadales; family Pseudomonadaceae; genus Aquipseudomonas; species Aquipseudomonas ovata. The sequence goes on from NZ_QFFU01000002.1 coordinate 249,462, forward strand.
CGCGAGCGGGGCCTGGAGCGCTTCGTCAACCCGCAATCGCCGGTCGAGATGCTGGGGCCGGCGTCGACTGTGATCAGCACGCAATACCATCAGGTGGCGATTGGCGGCGACATTGCGGCCATCACCGGCATGGCCAAGGCGCTGCTGGACATGGACCGCCAGGCCCAGGCCGAACAGCGCCAGCCGGTGCTGGACCATGATTTCATCGCGCAACACACCGAAGGCTTCGAGGCGTTCATTGCCCAGGTCGAGCGCCAGCCCTGGGCTGTGCTGGAAAGCCGTTCGGGCCTGAGTCGCGGTGCGATGGAGGCCGCCGCCACCGTGTATGCGCGCAGCGAACGGGTCATGCTGGTCTACGGCATGGGCATGACCCAGCACCGTCATGGCGTCGAAAACGTACAGATGTTGGTCAACTTCCTGTTGCTGCGCGGCAATATCGGCAAGCCGGGTGCGGGCATCTGCCCGGTGCGCGGGCATTCCAATGTGCAGGGCCAGCGCACGGTGGGCATTACCGAAGACCCGGCCAAGGTGCCCAAGGACAAGATCGAGGCATTGTTCGGTTTCAAGGTGCCCGAGCGCATGGGCCGGGCCACGGTCGACACCTGCGAGGGGATTGTGGACGGCAGCGTCAAAGGCTTCATCGGGCTGGGCGGTAACTTTCTGCGTGCCATTCCAGATACGAGTCGCATGGAGCCGGCCTGGTCGCAGTTGCCGTTGAACGTGCAAGTGGCCACCAAGCTCAATCGCAGTCATTTGTTGCCTGGTACCCATATGTGGTTGCTGCCGTGCCTGGGGCACCTGGAAATGGACCGGCAAAACGGCCAGGAGCAGGTCTACAGCACAGAAGACAGCACCGGGTTCGTGCATGCCTGGAAAGGCACCCGGGAGCCGGCCGGCGAACACCTGCAATCAGAAGTGGCGATCATCGCCGGTATTGCGCAAGCCACCCTCGATGGCCAGGCCCGGATTCCCTGGGCGCAGTGGCAGGGCGACTATGCCCAGATCCGGGCAGCCATTGCGCAGGTGTACCCGCAGATTTTTCATGACATGGAAACGCGCATGTGGATGCCGGGCGGCTTTCACCGTCCCTTGCCGGTGCGCCAGCGTGAGTGGCTCACCGAGTCCGGCAAGGCGCAGTTCGTAGCGCCGCAGACCCTGAATGAAAACGACGATGTGCCCGGCACTGCTGACGACCGCCATGTCATTCAGCTCATGACGATCCGCAGCAACGATCAGTTCAACACCACCATCTATGGCTACGACGACCGTTTTCGTGGCGTGAAGGGCACCCGCAGCGTGGTGTTTCTCAACCGCAACGACATCGTGCGCCTGGGCTTTGCCCCTGGTGACTGGATCATGCTGCGCACGGCGGTCGAACCGGAAGTATTGCGTGAGGCCGGACCCTTGCAGATTCTGGCGTATGACATTCCCGAAGGCTGCGCGGCGGGGTATTACCCGGAGTGCAATGCGTTGGTTCCGCTGTGGCATCACGCCGAGCGCAGCAAGGTGCCGGCGGCCAAGTCGGTGCCGGTGACCCTGCATGCAGCGCCTCGTCAACCGCGTGAGCGCGAGGTGCCAGGTAGCGATCAGGTGGTCTGATTCAGCGCAGAGTCTGCTTTTTCATGGCGAATCTGCAGGATGGCCGGCAGCCGTTCTTCGATCCAGTCGACCATGGCTTCGACTTTTGCTGCAGCCTCACGGCCCAGCGGCGTGAGGCTGTATTCCACATGCGGCGGCACCACCGGGTGTGAGAAGCGCTGCACCAGGCCGTCGCCTTCAAGCCCTTGCAGGGTCTGGGCAAGCATTTTTTCACTGATGCCGCCGATCTTGCGTCGCAGGTCACTGAAACGATGCGTGCCGTCAATCAGCACCACCAGTACCAACACGCCCCAGCGGCTGGTCATGTGCTTGAGCACATGGCGCGAAGGGCAGTCGGCGCTCAGCACCTCGCCCCGGCGAAGTCTGGCGGCCAACGGCGTGTAAAGCTGTTCATCCACGGTCATGACACTTACCTTTTTGTGCGTACTTACTAATCGTAAGTGTGCGGCGTAGCATGCGGCTTCCTCTCATTCGAATCAAGGTGCTTTCATGATTGCTGTCACAGGTGCAACCGGCCAACTGGGCCGTCTGGTCATCGACGCGCTGCTCAACAGCGTAGCGCCCACGCAGGTGATTGCCCTGGTGCGTGACCCGCTCAAGGCCCAGGACCTGGCGGCCAAGGGTGTGATTGTGCGCCGGGCTGATTACTCCGAGCCGCAGACGCTCGACGCGGCACTGGCCGGCGTCAGCAAGCTGCTGCTGATTTCCTCGAACGAAATCGGCCAGCGCTCGGCACAGCACCGAGCGGTCATTCAGGCGGCCAAGACCGCCGGCGTGCAGTTGCTGGCCTACACCAGCGTGCTGCGGGCCGACACTTCGCCCTTGAGTCTGGCGCTGGAGCACCGCGACACCGAACAGGCGCTGGCCGAGTCCGGCCTGGATCATGTGCTGCTGCGCAACGGCTGGTACCACGAGAACTACACCGCCAGCGTGCCTGCTGCGGTTGAGCATGGCGCCATTCTGGGCAGCGCAGGTGAGGGGCGTATTGCTTCGGCCTCGCGCGCCGACTATGCCGACGCCGCTGCGGTGGTGCTGACCCAGGACGGTCATGCCGGCAAGGTCTACGAACTGGCCGGCGATGACAGCTATTCATTGACGGAACTGGCCGCAGAGGTGGCTGAACAATCGGGCCGGCCAGTGGTGTACAGCGACCTGCCGGAGCAACAGTACAAAGCCGCGCTGATCGGTATCGGCCTGCCCGACGTCTTTGCCGCGCTGCTGTCGGACTCCGACACCGGTGCGGCCAAGGGCGCGCTATTCGATGATTCGCGTCAACTGAGCCGACTGATCGGCCGGGCGACGACACCAATTGCCGTTTCTGTTGCCCAAGCCCTCAAGCACTGACGTTCACGGTGTGTCAGCCGGTGGCTTGAAGCGCCACCCGCTGGCGCACCCCCATCGCTTTGAAAGGGACTTGTTCAATGAAAGCCATCACCCTTCGCCTGCCTGCAGGCCTGGATAATCTTCACCTGGTCGACTTGCCTGATCCCGGCCAGCCGGGGCCGGGCCAGATCCGCGTGCGTGTGCACGCCAGCTCCTTGAATTTTCATGACTACGCGGTGGCCACCGGCAAGATGCCAACGGCTGACGGGCGCATTCCCATGGCCGATGGCGCAGGGGTGGTCGAGGCCGTAGGCGAAGAGGTGACTGAATTCAAGGTGGGCGACCATGTGGTGTCGTGCTTCTTTCCGCACTGGCGTGACGGGGCGCCGACCATTGGCGACTTCAGCACCACGCCGGGCGATGGGGTCGACGGTTATGCCCGGCAAGTCGTGGTCAAGCCCAGTCACTGGTTTACCCGTGCCCCCAAGGGCTATTCGCATCAGGAAGCCGCGACCCTGACCACCGCCGGGCTGACCGCCTGGCGTGCATTGGTGGTCAATGGCGGTATCAAGCCGGGTGACTCGGTGCTGGTGATGGGCACCGGCGGCGTGTCGATTTTTGCCCTGCAACTGGCCAAGGCCATGGGTGCCCTGGTGATTGCGACCTCGTCATCGGACGAGAAGCTGGCCCGGGTGCGGGCACTGGGCGCCGACCACACGATCAATTACCGCACGCAACCGCAGTGGGGTGAAGAAGTCCTGGCGTTGACCGACGGGCGCGGCGTCGATCATGTGGTCGAAGTGGGCGGTCCGGCGACGTTGGCGCAATCGATCACGGCGTGCCGGATCGGCGGGCATATCGCCCTGATCGGTATCCTCACCGGGGTGTCTGGCGAGGTGCCGACCGTGGCGTTGATGGCCCGGCAACAGCGTCTGCAGGGCTTGATCGTCGGCAGCCGGCAACACCAGCTGGACCTGGTCCAGGCGCTGGAATGCCTGAAGGTCAAGCCGGTGATCGACAGCGTGTTTGCCTTGGAAGATATCGCCAAAGCCTTCGCTCATGAGGCATCCGGCGCACACTTTGGCAAGATTGTACTGAGTGTCTAGACCGCCAGGGCCGGGTAGTCGGTATAGCCCTTTTCTTCACCCTGGTAAAAGGTAGTCGTGTCGAGCGGGTTCAGGTCGGCGCCTTTCCTGAAGCGCTCGACCAGGTCCGGGTTGGCGATAAAGGGCGTACCAAAGGCCACCAGGTCGGCGTCGCCGGTTTGCAGGGCGGTTTCGGCCTGGGCGGCATCGTAGCCACCGTTACTGATGTAGGTGCCGCCGAAGTGGCGCTTGAGCTCGGCAAAGTCGAAGGCTTCTGTGCCCATCCTCACCACATGCAGATACGCCAGGCTGTAGCGGCTGAGCATTTTCGCCGCCTGGTTGAACGTGACCTGCGGCTGGCTGTCGCTCATCGAGAAGTAATCGAACACCGGTGACAGGCGCACGCCGACGCGGCTGGCGCCAAAGACTTCGATCACCGCCTCGACCACCTCCTTGAGAAAACGCACGCGGTTCTCGGCCGAGCCGCCGTAGGCATCGGTGCGCTGATTGGTGCCATCGCGCAGGAACTGGTCGATCAGGTAACCATTGGCACCGTGGATTTCCACGCCATCGAAACCGGCCTGCCGGGCATTTTCGGCCGCCTGGCGAAAGTCGGCCACAACCGCAGCAATCTCGTCGATACCCAGGGCGCGTGGGACCTCGTAGGCCTTGAGCCCCTCGGGGGTGTACAGCTCGCCGTCGGCCTTGATCGCCGAAGGGGCCACCGGCTGGTTGCCGTTGGGTTGTACCAGGGCGTGCGACAGGCGGCCTACATGCCACAGTTGCAGGAAGATACGCCCGCCTTGCTGATGCACGGCATCGGTGATCTGCTGCCAGCCCTTGATCTGGGCGGCAGTAAAGATGCCGGGGGTACGCATGTAGCCCTTGCCCTGGGCCGAGACTTGCGAGCCTTCGGTGACAATCAGGCCGGCACTGGCTCGCTGGCGGTAGTATTCGGTCATCAGCGGCGTGGGGACGTCGCCATCGCCGGCGCGACTGCGGGTCATGGGCGCCATGACCATGCGGTTGTTCAAGGCAGTGGCGCCAAGCTGGACAGGCGAAAGCAGAAGATCGGGTGCGGTGGTCATGGTTTTGCTCGCTTGAATAAAGAATGAATAGAGAGGGCTGTGGCTTGGGCCTCAGGCGCCCAGCAGGGCGCCGATGCGCTGGATTTCAGCTTCGCCCTGCGCCAGGGTGGCGGGGCTGGTGTGCACCGAATAGTGCCCGGTCACCAGGTCATGGGGGTGCTTGATGGCCGAGCCCAGTACGAACGAGGTGGCGCCGTGGGCCACGAAGTCGATGCCTTGCTCGCTTTCTTCAAAGGCTGCCAGTTCACCGGCTTCGATCAGGCTGTTGGCGTGCAGGCGACCGGCATTGACCGCCACCCAGGCCACGGTGTGTCCGGCGGGTGGTGTGTAGTGCCAGTGCTCGCCGTCGCGCAGGTTGACCGCCAGGTAGTTGATGCCGGCAGGTGCCGGAATGGGGCTGCGGGCAGCACCGTACTGGCCGATCAACACCCGCACGGGTCCGTCTTGGGCAACGTCGGCCGGGTCGAGGTAAAGGCTCTGGGCCGGGGCGTTTTCCAGTGCCGCCGGCAGCGCCAGCCACAGCTGAAAACCCAGCATGGCGGCATCGCTGGCCAGTGTCGCGTCATGCCATACACCGTTGCCGGCACGCATCCACTCCACACCGCCGGCCGGCAGCACACCCGTTGCACCGGTGGAATCCTGATAGGCCACGTCGCCGGAGATCATGTAGGTGACCGTGGCAATGCCCGAGTGCGGGTGCATGCCGAAGCTCGACTTGGCGCCTTTGGCTTGCAGGCTGAAAATGTCCAGGAATACGAAGGGCTTGAGCACCTGGCCCAGATCGCCGGGGCTCATCAAACGGGTGATGGGGCCGTGGACGCGTCCTGATGTCTGACGAGCGATGCGGCGTTGGGCCTGGTGTTGAACGGAAAATGTGCGAGTCATGGGAAGGCGCTCTGCAAGTGGGAATGTCCGCAGCTTAAGCGTCTGGCAATTACTTTATTAGATGGCACAATTGGAGTGCACTCATCCATTTAAAGAAGTAGTGGTGTGACCTATGCTTGATCTCAACGATGTTGCCTTGTTCGTCCACGTAGTCCGTTACGGCAGCTTTGCCCAGGCCGCCCGGCTACTGGGCATGCCGGCCAATACCCTCAGCCGTCGGGTGCAGCAGCTTGAGGACCAGGTTGGCACCCGTCTGTTGCAGCGTTCGACCCGCAAGCTGACCCTGACCCAGGCCGGCCAGGCCTTTCACGACCGCTGCTCAAGCGCTGTCGAAGGCCTGATGGAGGCCGGGCAGCAATTGATCAGCGGCAGCCAGGAACCCAGCGGCACGGTGCGTGTGGCGGCGATGGCCGATTTTTTCGACTTTTTTCCGATGCAATGGGTGGCCGACTTTCTCGCCGCCCACCCCAAGGTGCGGCTGGATTTTGTCCTCAGCGACGCTCGTTGCGACCTGATTGCCGAACGCATCGACATTGCCTTTCGCGGCGGCATCCTGCAGGACTCCGGCTACGTGGGCCGCCAGTTACTCGAAGCGCGTCATGATCAGATGGTGGCCAGTCCTGCTTATCTGGACCGGCGTGGCATGCCCGCCACGCTGGAAGCCCTGGCTGAACACGATGCGGTCAGTTTCACTCAACCCGGCCACTTGACCACTTGGCGCCTCAAGGGCCCGGACGGCGCTGAACACGATGTGCGCATCGCCAGCCGCTTTACCGGCAACACCGCCCAGGCCTTGCGCAAGGCGACGCTGGCCGGCCTGGGCATCACCCTGTTGCCGATCACCATCGTCGCCCCCGATCTGCACGCCGGTCGCCTGGTGCCCGTATTGCCCGATTACTACCGCACCGGCTATGGCCTGCACGTTTTATACCCCAGCCGCCAGCATCTGCCGTTGGCAGTGTCGGCGTTTATCGAGCTGATCATGGAGCGCCTTGGGCGCCAGGGTTTTACAGCACGCGATTGAAAGGCGTGGCTTAACCCCGGCAACGGCTGTGACGAGCGTTCACAGCAGGTGTGAATTCTCAGCGGTATGAATGCGTCAACGCCCGCCGTAATCTTTGGGCGTTGCGCAACGGTACACAGGCCATCTGTAAACCGCGCTGCGACACTAAAAATGAAGCGCTTCATAAAATGATGAATTTTTAAGCCATAAGTAGGTTTTTAGCCGCTTTTTTATAACCATAAAAAATATGAATCGATTCATTTTTGAGCCATGCTTTTTTACCAGGAGATAACAATGAAGAAAAAATACTGGGCTACATCCCTCTGCGCGGCGTTGTCATTGAGCGCTTCAATGGCCTCCCTTGCCGATATAAAACTGGGAGCGCTCTATCCTTTCAGCGGGGGCTTGGCCTTGCTGGGTGATGAAAGTTACCGAGGGCTGGAAATAGCAGTGGCCGAGCGCAATGCGGCAGGCGGTCTCAAAGGCGAGCAAATCGAGTTGCTCAAGGCAGATGCCGTCGACGCAGGCCAGGCAGTGGGCGCGGCGCGCAAACTGACCTCGGTGCAAAACGTCACGGCAGTGTTTGGCAGCTATTCCTCGGCCTTGTCCTTTGCCGCCACGCAGGTCACTGAGCTGGCAGGGGTTCCGTATTTCGAGTTGGGCGCCGTGTCTGACAGCATTACCGAGCGCAATCTCAAGTATGTGATGCGCAGCAACCCGACGGCCAAGAACTTTGCCGAAGGCACTATTACCGCCATCACCAGAATCGTTGCACCGACGTTGAATGTAGATGCCAGGCAACTGAAGGTCGCGATCATTCACGAAGATGCGCTGTACGGCACCACCATTGCCGGGTTCCAGAAAAAGCTGGCCGAAGAGCAGGGGCTCAACGTGGTCGAGGTGCTGCCTTATTCGGCCAAGGCCGTCGACCTGTCCTCGTTGATTCTGCGCCTGAAGGGCGCTCAGGCCGACGTGGTGCTGCAAACCAGCTACCAGAACGACACCACGCTGTTCTTCCGGCAGATCCGCGAGGCTGGCTTCAAGCCCAAGGCCGTGATTGGCGCCGGCGGTGGCTACTCGATGCAGGACACCGTCAAGGTGGTCGGCGCGCAGAACATGGAAGGGGTGCTGGACGTCGATTTTCCGCAATACCAGACCAACGAAGCCGGTGCACCGGGCATCAGCGCCTTTGCCCAGGCCTACAAGGCGCGCTATGGCACTGAACCCCGTTCCGGTCATAGCCTGATCAACTATGTGGGCGCCAAGATCTTTCTCGATGCCATGCAGGGCGCCAGCTCGCTGGAGGCCGATGCATTACGCGCAGCAGTGGCCCGTGTCGATATTCCCGCCGGCCAGACGGCCTCTGGCATGGGCGCGCGCTTTGCCGCCAATGGCCAGAACGAGCGCGCCAGTACCTCGATCATGCAATGGCAGGACGGTGTGTTGAAAACCGTCTATCCCGAGTCGGCAGCCGTAACCAAGGCACGCTTTACCGATCACCCCTGAATACCGGCTCGTGGCAGGTCATCTCCCTGACCTGCGCAACCTGTCCGCTCGCCAAGAGGGCGTCTCGTGGAAATTTTTATCCAGCTGGTCCTGAACGGGCTGCTTTTGGGCGGCACCCTGGCCATCATCAGCATCGGCCTGACACTGATCTTCGGCATCGTACGCGTGGTCAATTTCGCCCACGGCGAGTTTCTGATGATCGGCCTGTATGCCGTCTACCTGATGAACAGCCACTTCGGGCTTCACCCCTATGTGGCAATCATCCCGGCCACGTTGCTGTTGTTCGCTGCCGGCGCGGTCATGCAGCGCTTCATCATCCAGCCTCTGCTCAGTGCCGAAGGGCATATCCAGATCTTTGCCACAGTCGGGGTGTCGATTGCCCTGATCAACGGTGCATTGCTGGTGTTCGGCGCGGACGTGAAGACCGTGCAGAACATCAGCGTCGGCACTGCGTCTGTGACTCTTGGGCCCTTGCGCGCCAGCAGTGGGCAACTGATCACCTTCGTGGTGTCGTTGATCATGGTCGCCGGGCTGCATGCCTTCTTGCACCACACCTTCCTGGGACGCGCGGTGCGGGCCACGGCGCAACACCGCAATGCGGCGCAGTTGATGGGTGTAGACGTGAAGAAAATCTACGTCTTCGCCTTTGGCCTGGGCTGCGCCTGCCTCGGCGTGGCCAGTGGACTGATTGCCCCGCAGTACCCGGTGTTTCCTACGGTCGGGACGTTTTTCGTGCTGACGGCGTTCGTCATTGTCGTGCTGGGTGGCCTGGGCAGTCTGTCGGGGGCGCTGCTGGGATCAATGGTGATCGGCATCGTCGACAGCCTGGCCGGGTATTACATCGCGCCAGATCTCAAGGAGGTCGTCTATTTCATGATCTTCCTGGCCATCCTGGTGTTCCGCCCGACCGGCCTGTTCGGCTCCGGCCGCGGCTCTGAATAAGGAAAAGGATCATGAACCTCCTGCATCCGCGTGTTTATGTCAGCGCAATTATCCTGGCGCTGCTGCTGGCGATCCCCCTGGGCGTGGGGTCGCCGTTCGTTTACCACCTGTTCATTCTGATTTGCAGCTACGCGGCCCTGGCCAGCGCCTGGAACATCGTCGGCGGCTTTGCCGGCCAGTTGTCGCTGGGCCATGCCGTGTTCTATGGCGTGGGGGCCTACACCACGACCTTGCTGATGATCAACTTCGGCCTGAGCCCCTGGCTCGGCATGTTCATCGGCGCGGCTCTGTCGTGCGTGGTAGCGGTGGTGATCAGTTGGCCGTGCTTCAGGCTGCGCGGGCCGTTCTTTGCACTGGCCACCATTGCCGTGCTGGAAGTGGTACGCCTGGTTGCGATCAATCAGCACGACATCACCGGTGGCGCCGCAGGTATTGGCGTACCGCTGCAACTGGGCATCGAATGGATGCTGTTCCGGCCTCGCTGGCCTTACCTGCTGATCGCGTTCGGCTTTCTGATCGTGACGCTGGCCGTGTCATGGAAAATCAAGACCTCGCGCCTGGGCTATTACCTGATTGCCGTGCGCGAGCGTGAAGATGCCGCCCATGCCGTGGGCGTCAACTCGGTCAAGGTCAAGCTGATCGCGGTAATCCTCTCGGCTTTCCTGACCAGCCTGGTGGGCAGTTTCCATGCGATGTACCTGACCTTCATCGAGCCGGGCTCGGTGTTCTCGCTGGACCTTTCGATCCAGATTGCCATGTTCGCCCTGATCGGCGGCCTGGGCACCGTATCGGGCCCGCTGATCGGCACGATCCTGGTGCTGCCACTGGCTGAACTGGCGCGCGGCTGGCTGGGTGACATGGGCAGCGGCGTGCACGGCCTGGTCTACGGCATTGTGCTGGTGGTCGTGGTATTGACCATTCCGCAAGGCCTGGTCGGGCGTTTCGGCGGCCGTGTATTCGCCTGGATCGATGCCTTGCCCGGCGGCAGGCAGCCGCTACTCAAGGAGACGGCGGGCACCATGCCCAGACCGGTACCGACGATCTCGGCCACCCGGGGCGAGCCGATCCTGGTCGCCGAAAACCTGCACAAGTTCTTCGGTGGTCTGCATGCCACCAATGACGTGTCATTGAGCCTGGCCGAAGGTGAGATCGTCGGGGTCATCGGCCCCAACGGTGCCGGCAAGACCACCGTATTCAACCAGCTCTCCGGGTTTTTGCTGCCCTCCAAAGGCTGCGTGAAGGTACGCCTGGCCAATGGCGAATGGATCACTCCCACCAGTCCGGCGGGGTTTGCCCGGGCCGGCATTGGCCGCACCTTCCAGATCGTGCAGCCATTTGCCGATTTGAGCGTAGGTGAAAACATCATGCTGGGCGCCTTCATGCACACCGCCGATGCCCATGAGGCACGGGCGATTGCCACCCAGGTGGCGCACCTGACCGAACTGACGGCCTTGCTGGACACCCGTGCGCGCAACCTGACCGTCGGTGGCATGAAACGCCTGGAGATGGCGCGTGCCCTGGCCACGCGGCCGCGCATTCTGCTGCTCGATGAAGTCATGGCCGGCTTGAACCCTGCCGATGTGGCCAAGGCGATCGAAGTGATTCGCCGGGTGCGCGATTCTGGCGTCAGCGTGCTGATGATCGAGCACTTGATGCAAGCCACCATGAGTCTGTCCGACCGGATTGTGGTGATCAGTTCCGGGGCTTTGCTCATGCAGGGCGCCCCGCAGACGGTCATCAACGACCCGCACGTCATCGAAGCCTATCTGGGCAAGGAGTACAGCCATGCTTAAGCTCACTAATGTGCATGCCGGCTATGGCGGCACCGAGATCCTGCGCGGCGTCAGTTTTGAAGTGAATGCCGGCGAGGTCATCACCATCGTCGGCGCCAACGGGGCCGGCAAGACCACCACGTTGCGCAGCCTGTGCGGCATCGTCGAACCGTCGCAGGGCAGCATCGAGTTCGAAGGGCAGCGCCTGGACGGCAAGCGACCGGATGAGATCGTGGCCGCGGGGCTGACCCTGATTCCTGAAGGTCGCCAGCTGTTTCCGTTTCTGAGTGTGCGCGACAACCTGCTGATGGGCGCCTACAAACGCAGCGCCCGTCAACATTACAAGAAGCGCTTCGACGATATCCTGGACCTGTTTCCCCGGGTGCGTGAGCGCCTGGGCCAGAACGCCGGCACCTTGTCCGGCGGTGAACAGCAGATGGTCGCCATTGCCCGCGGCCTGATGGCCGAACCCAGGCTGCTGATGTTCGATGAGCCTTCACTGGGCCTGTCGCCGCTGCTGGTGTCGCAGGTGTTCGAGATCATCGGCAAGATCCTGGCGCTGGGCACCACGGTGCTGATCGTCGAACAGAACATCGTGCATACATTGCGCATTGCCAACCGGGGTTATGTGCTGGAGAACGGCGAGGTGGTCCTCAGCGGCACCGGTCAGGAACTGCTCGACAATCCCCACGTCAAGCGCGCCTACCTGGGCCTTTGACCGGCAATGGATTTCATTGAATCGAGGATAACCATGGAAACGCTTCGGCATGCGGGTCGCGTCGTGCTGGTCACCGGGGCTGCCGGTGGCATCGGTGCTGCCATCGCCCGGCTTTATTGTGAGGAAGGGGCACGGGTCGGCTTGCTCGACTTCGATGCACAAAGTGTCAGCCGGCAAGCCGACAGCCTGCGCACCGAGGGCTACCAGGTGGCCTGGGCCCAGGCTGATGTGGCCGATTTCGGCCAGTGCCAGCACGCATGCGAGCAACTCGCGGGCGTGCTCGGGCCCATCGATACGCTGATCAACAACGCCGGGGTTTCGCCCAAGCACAATGGCGCCCCGTCACGCATCTGGGAGATGGATCCGCAAGAATGGGAGCGGGTGGTCGGGATCAACCTGAGCGGGTCATTCAACCTGGTGCGTGCCTTGACCCCGTCGATGGTGCAGCAGCGCTTCGGACGTATCGTCAATATGTCCTCGGTGGCGGGCAGCGCATTCCTGCCCATCGTGGCGGCGCACTACAGCGCCAGCAAGGCTGCGATCATCGGTTTTACCCGGCACCTGGCCGGTGAGCTGGGGCCGTTGGGGATCACGGCCAATGCCTTGGCCCCCGGTCGCATCGAAACCCCGATGGTGCAAAGCGTATCGGCCCAGGCCAACCAGCGCGTGGTTGATGAAACCCCGTTGCGACGGCTTGGCACACCTCGAGAAGTGGCCCAGGCCGCGTGCTTTCTCACCTCGGGTGACAGCGCGTTCATCACCGGCCAGGTGCTCGATGTGGCTGGTGGCTGGTTGATGCGCTAGAGCGGTCACGGTCGCGTCTGTCAAACTCCGGTGTATTGACCCGGCAAGGCTGATCCTTTGATGAAAACGCATGAAAAACCCAAGCTCAAGGACGTGGCGCAACTGGCCGGTGTCTCGGTAGGCAGCGCGTCGCGGGCGCTTTCGGTTCCGCACCTGGTCAAGCCCGGCACCTTGCAGAAAGTGCTGGCGGCGGTCGAGCGGCTCGGTTATGTCCGCGACGGGGCTGCCCGGGCGCTGGCTTCACGGCGCACCTACAGCATCGGGGCCGTTTTTCCGACCTTCAATAACCCGGCCTTTGCCGAGTCGGTTCAGGCCCTGCAGCAGCGCCTGAGCGCGCTTGGCTATCACCTGATCATTTGTTCCCATGAATATAACCAGGCCCAGGAGTTGATCAGCGTCAGAAACATGATAGAGCGTGGCGTCGAAGGCGTATTGCTGGTGGGGACCGAACACAGCGCCGCCGTCTATGAATCACTGAACGCTGCGCAATGCCCGTTCATTCTGATGTGGTCGCTCGATGGTCTGCACCCACACCATTGCGTGGGTTTCAGTAATGAAGAAGGCGGGCGGATGGTCGCGCGGCATCTGTTGAGCCTGGGCCATCGCAGCATCGCCATGATCAGTGGCGTGCTGGCTCACAACGAGCGTGCCCATTACCGCAAGCTCGGTGTGCTCAGTGAACTGGCCGGGCACGGCGTAACGCTCGACGAGACGCGTTTCATTGAGCAGCCCTTTACCCTTGAGGGCGGTCGTGCCGGGTTGCGCATGGCGATGGAACTTGAGCCACGGCCGACGGCGATAGTGTGCAGCACGGATGTCACATGCATGGGCGCTGTCGCCGAGGCGCGACTTTTGGGTATCCAGGTGCCCCACGCGCTGTCGATCACCGGCTTCGATGATATCGACGTTGCCGCCGTGTCCGTGCCGGCCTTGACCACCGTCCGGGTGCCGTTGTTTCAGCTGGGTATCAGCAGCGCCAATAATATAGTGGCGTTAATTGAAGGCAAACCCTTGGCGCGGCGCGAACGTATGTCAATCGAACTGGTGGTTCGACAAAGTACGGCGGTAGCACCTTGAAGAATAAACGTGGCGTGGATGCGTGACGAGCAGGGCATGTAAGACAAGGCAATCGTAAACCAGGCGGCGTGGCAAAGAGGGTGTGAATACAGGTCAAAGCCACGCCGTAGACGACATCCAGTGATCTGAGTATCGTTTTAAACAGAGGCGGCGACTGATCAAGTTACTGTGTTTGCATCGCCCTTAATTTAATAATCAACTACCCGTTCGGCCCACTTTTTTTAAATGATTAGTTGCGGTCAGGTACGCGACAGGTGTCGGCATTTTCTTGTCGCCTGCGCCCCTGCACGTCTTCAGGAAGTGGCCCGGTATTTCAGGAATCAATATGCACAAGAACTTTATTGCCGGTGAATGGATTGAGGGCGTTGATATCAATCTGAATATCAACCCTTCCGATACTCGCGAAGTCATCGGCGAATATGCCCGCGCCGACGCCACGCAGGCCACAATGGCCATCGATGCCGCTTTTGCGGCCACTGAGAGCTGGGCACGGGTCAGTGCCGAGGTGCGCAGCGATGCGCTGGACCGTATCGGCAGCGAAATCCTTGCCCGGCGTCAGGAGCTGGGGCAACTGCTGGCTCGCGAAGAAGGCAAGACCCTGGCCGAAGGCATTGGTGAGGTGGTGCGTGCCGGTCGCGTGTTCAGGTTCTTTGCCGGTGAAGCCTTGCGCCTCTCGGGCGAGCGGCTGGCGTCGATTCGCCCGGGCGTCGAGGTGGATGTCCGGCGTGAGCCCGAAGGCGTGGTAGGCATCATCACGCCGTGGAATTTTCCCATCGCCATTCCGGCCTGGAAAATCGCCCCGGCCCTGGCGTTCGGCAACGCGGTCGTGTTCAAGCCCGCCGACCTGGTGCCGGGCAGCGCCTGGGCCCTGGCTGAAATCATCGTGCGGGCCGGTGCGCTGCCGGCTGGCGTGTTCAACCTGGTGATGGGGCCGGGCTCGAAGGTCGGCGAGGCGCTGGCCACCTCGGCCAGGGTTCGGGCCCTGACCTTTACCGGCTCCACTGGCACCGGCCGCAACATCGGTATGGCGTGCATGGCGCGCGGTGCCAAGGTGCAACTGGAAATGGGCGGCAAGAACCCGCTGATCGTGCTTGATGACGCCGACCTGGAGCAGGCCGTTGAAGTCGCCGTGGCCGGTTCGTTCTTTTCGACAGGGCAACGCTGCACGGCGTCCAGCCGGCTGATCGTGCAAAGCGGCATTCACGACCGCTTTGTCGAGGCGGTCATCCAGCGCCTGGCGTCACTGAAGGTCGATCATGCATTGGCGCCAGGCTGCGACATGGGGCCGGTGGTCTCGCAGGCGCAGTTGCAGCAGGACTGCGATTACATCCAGCAGGCACAGCAGGAAGGCGGGCGGCTGGTGTATGGCGGTGAGCGGCTGGAACGCAGCACCCCCGGCCACTACCTGTCACCGGCGCTGATTACCGAAACGCACAACCAGATGCGCATCAACCGCGAGGAAGTGTTCGGACCGGTGGCCAGCGTCATTCAGGTCAGTGACTACGACGAAGCGCTGGCAATTGCCAACGACACCCCATTCGGGCTGTCTTCGGGCATCTGCACCACCTCGCTCAAGTACAGCAGCGATTTCAAGCAGCGCTCCACCGCCGGCATGGTGATGGTCAACGTCGCCACGGCCGGGGTCGACTACCACGCGCCGTTCGGCGGTCGCAAAGCCTCAAGCCATGGCGCGCGCGAGCAGGGCGGCTATGCCAAAGAGTTCTACACCACTGTCAAAACCGCCTACACCCTGGCCTGATGGAGTGAACGACATGCAGCAGATCACTGGCAACACACGGGTCTATGCCATCATCGCCGACCCGATCCATCATGTGCAGACGCCCACTGCAATAAACCGGCTGTTCGCCGCACGCGACGATGACCGGGTCATGGTGCCCTTTCACGTCAAGGCTCAGGACCTGGCCGGCGTCGTCGAGGGGCTGCGCAGCATTCAGAGCCTGGACGGCTTTATCGTTACAGTGCCACACAAGACCGCGATGCTGGAACTGTGTGATTCGGTGTCGGAGGCGGCCAGACTGGTCGGTGCCGTCAATGCCGTGCGTCGCGGTCCCGACGGCCTCCTGCACGGCGACATTCTGGATGGCGCAGGCTTTGTCTCGGGCCTGCGGCAAAAAGGCATCGAGCCGGCCCGGCGCTCGGTCTATCTGGCCGGTGCCGGAGGCGCCGGCAAAGCCATTGCCTTTGCCCTGGCCGAGGCCGGCATTGCCAGCCTGACGATCTACAACCGCTCGGCCGCCAAGGCCCAGGCACTGATCGAGCGACTGGCCGGCGTATTCCCCGACGTAGCCTTTACCGTGGGCACTGATAACCCTGCCGGTCATGACCTGCTCATCAACAGCACTTCGCTGGGCCTGACCCCAGGCGACAGCATGCCCTTTGACGTCAGTGGCCTGGTGCCTGAGCAGATCGTGGCGGAAATCATCATGCAGCCGGCCATCACCCCGTTGCTGGCTGCGGCCATGGCCAAGGGTTGCCGTATTCATGACGGCTTGCCGATGCTGCTGTGCCAGATCGAACTGATGGCCACCGCCATGACCTGCACCGGGAGCGAGTCGCCTCATGAACACATTTGATTACGTCATCGTCGGTGGGGGGACCGCCGGTTGCATCCTGGCCAACCGGCTGACGGCCTCGGGCAAGTATTCGGTGCTGGTGCTGGAGGCGGGGGGGGAGCCCAGTGGTTTCTGGATTCCGATCCCGGCCGGCTTCAGCAAGCTGCTGGTCGACAAACGCTATAACTGGCGCTTCAAGACCCAGGCCGAAGCCGGCACCTGTGGCCGCGAAATCAGTGTCCCGCGCGGCAAGGGGCTGGGCGGCTCGACGCTGATCAACGGCATGATCTATGTGCGTGGCCAGCCGGGCGACTATGACGCCTGGGAGGCGGCCGGTGCCCGGCACTGGAACTTTGCAACGCTCAAGCCCTATTTCAAGAAGTTCGAGACCTACACGCAGGGTGATGACAGCCGTGGCCGGGAAGGGCCCATGCACATTCACCAGGTCGACGAGCGCTACCCGATCGCCGATGCCTTTCTGCAAGCCGCCCTGCAAGACGGCCAGCAGCACAATCCCGATTACAACGGCGAGGAACAGACCGGCTTTGGCTACTATCAGGTCGCCCAGCACAAGGGCCGCCGCTGGAGTGTGGTCGATGGCTACCTCAAGCCGGCCCGGTCACGAACCAATCTGCATATCCGCACCCACGCCCATGTGCTGCGCCTGAACCTTGAGGGCTCCCGTTGCACCGGCCTGACCTATCGGCATCAGGGGCAGGAAAAGACCGTGGCGGCCCGTGTGGACGTCATTCTGTGCGCCGGTGCCATCCAGTCACCTCAACTGCTGGAACTGTCGGGCATCGGCCGGCCCGACGTGCTGGGCGCCTGTGGTATCACGCTCAGGCACAGGCTTGATGGGGTCGGCGAAAACTACATCGACCATTTCGCCACCCGGATGAACTGGCGCCTGAAAAACACCGTGACCCTTAACGAGATGGCCCGTGGCTGGCGGCTGGGGATGGCGGTGGCTGAGTACTTCACCAAGCGCACCGGTATTCTGACGCTGGGCACCGGGCTGGTGCACGGTTTCGTCAAGACCGAGCCTGAGAGGGTGACGCCGGACGTGCAGTATTTTGTCGTTCATGCCAGCTACGCCAATGCCGCCGAACGCATTCTGGACACCCATCCTGGCTTTACCATCGGCGTCAGTCAGTTGAGACCCAAATCCCAGGGCAGTATTCATATCCAGTCCAGCGATCCGGACATGATGCCGGCCATCAGGCCCAACTTTCTGACCTGTGAAGAAGACTGCAAAAGTCTGGTAGAAGGCATGAAGATTGCGCGGCGCATCATGCAGCAACCGGCCTTGCAGCCCTTTGTCGAGGCAGAAACCAGCCCCGGGCCTGAGACCGTCAGCGATCAGGACTGGCTGTCCTTTGCGCGGGAGAACGGCCAGACCATCTACCACCCCCTTGGCACCTGCCGCATGGGTGAAGACCCAGAGGCAGTGGTGGACTCAAGCTTGTGCGTGCGGGGGCTTGAGGGGTTGCGCATCGTCGATGCGTCGGTCATTCCGTCCATGGTGTCGGGCAATATCCAGGGTGCGGTGATGGTGGTGGCCGAGCGCGCCGCCGACCTGATTCTGGCGGCGGCGCCTGTCTGAAAAGACGGCCTGTTCACTTGGCCGGGCCCGTCGCCCAGGGATGCTCGGCCAGCTTGCGCTCAAGAAAATCACGAAACACCCTGATGCGCGGGCTCAAATGTTTGCGATTTGAATAAACCATGTAGATGGGCTCTTTTTCGTCCAGCGCATAGTCCTGCAGCAGCGGAATCAGCCGCCCGCTGGCGATGTCGGCACCAATATGAAACTGTGCAAGCTTGACGATACCGGCACCGGACAAGGCCATCTGCCGCAACAGATCGCCTTGGGCGAACGAGGCCTTGGCGCTGACCGGGATCAGGGTCTTCTGCTGGTCGATCAGAAATTCCCAGTTGTTCCAGGCACTCTTGAAACTGAAGTTGAAACAGGCGTGGTGGACCAGATCCTGCGGATGGGCAGGTTCACCGCAACGCGCCAGGTAGTCGGCCGAAGCGCAGATAAGCCAGGCACTTTCGCCGACTTTTCTGGCAATGCGCGAGGAGTCCGGCAGGACCCCGCTGTGAATGGCGATATCAAGCCCCTGCTCGAAATGATCGACATATTGCGGCCCGGCCTGGATATCCACGCTCAATGCCGGGTAGGTAGCCAGAAATTCCGGCAGCCACGGCAGGATCTGATGCCTGGCAAAGGTCGCCATGGTATGGATGCGCAATGTGCCACTGACCCGGTTCGGGAACGCTTCGGCCAGCGAATCGGCTTCTGCCATGGCATTGATGACTTCACGGGCGCTGACCAGGTACGCCATGCCTTCTTCGGTCAGCATCAAGGCACGGGTGCCGCGCTGAAAAAGCCGGACCTGCAGGCGGTCTTCCAGCCGGGTAATGAGCTTGCTGATGGCCGAGGGCGTCAGGCCGTTGGCACGAGCGGCGGCCGAGAAGTTGCCATGCTCGTTGGCCCACATGAACGCCAGCATTTGCGAGTAATTGTCCATTCAAGCACCTTGAGGGCAGTGAAACGACAAACGCGCCCGAGGCGCGCTTGTGTGCGGCCTGGTTTTTGACCGATCGTTCTTAAGGTAAGGCCTGCGTGCGCCACAGCGTAAGTGAGCAACGTCCGGAGCAAAAGCCCCGTCTGTTCATAGCGTCTGTGAAGGCTCGTCACACCTGCATGTCATACCAGCCCGTCCAGTGCCCGCAACGCCTCTTGATCCAGGGTCAATTCAGCCGCTGAAAGATTCTCCTGCAAGTGCACCACCGAGGACGTGCCGGGAATCAGCAGGATATTCGGCGCACGTTTCAACAACCAGGCCAGGGCGACACGCAAAGGGGATGCACCGATACGCCGGGCCACGTGCGAAAGCGTCTGCGATTGCAGCGGCGTGAACCCACCCAGCGGGAAAAACGGCACATAGGCAATGCCTTGCTCGCCCAGCGTCGTAATCAATGCTTCGTCCTGACGGTGGGTCAGGTTGTAGTGGTTCTGCACGCAGACAATGTCGGCGATGCCCTGGGCTTGGCGGATCTGGGTCGGGGTGACGTTGCTCACCCCCAAATGGCGGATCAGGCCTTGGTGTTGCAGTTCGGCCAAGGCCGTAAAGGAGGCCTCGATCGAGCCTTCTGCCGGCGCCTGATGGTTGCCCCAGGCGCGCAGGTTGACCACCTCCAGCGTGTCCATGCCCAGGTTTCTGAGGTTGTCATGCACCGCGCAGGTCAGTTCTGCCGTGCTTTGCGCCGGCAGCCAGGCGCCTTTGTTATCGCGTACGGCGCCGACCTTGGTGACGATCAACACGTCAGGCGAGTAGGGGTGCAGCGCTTCGCGAATCAACTGGTTGGTGACGTGCGGGCCATAGAAGTCGGCCGTGTCGATATGGTTGACGCCGGCCGCCACGGCCGCTTGCAGTACGGCGATGGCGGCCTTGTGGTCTCTGGGTGGGCCAAAGACGCCAGGGCCTGCCAGTTGCATCAACCTGTTCGAAGACTGGCTGGCGCCGCACCTGGCCAGCGGTGCGCTGGTGCCGGTACTCAAACCGTGGTGGCAAGCCTTTCCCGGGCCCTATCTGTATTACCCCGGCAGGCGCTATCTGCCGTCACCGCTGCGGGCGCTGGTGGACTTTATCAAGGACGCCAACGCTCAGGTCCCGACATGACGGTGGCCTGAGCGTCGGGCTGCGATCATTCGGCTTCGCGCCAGACCAGCTTGCGGGTGTCGTAGCCCTGCTTGCGTGCGGTGTCGAGCAGTTGCTCGCGCACTTCATCGGTGACCACGGCCGAGCGTGAGAGCAGCCAGAGGTATTCGCGGTTCGGGTGGCCGACCAGCGCCACGCGGTAATCCTGGTCATGGTAGAGCACCCAGTACTCGCCCTTGGTCAGGCCTGGCAGCAGGCGGCTGAACCAGTTGTCGAACTGCACCCACAGCTTGTCGGTCTTGCCCGGCACTTGCGGCTCGGCGATGCCTTGCACTTGATTGGTCTGCCCATCCTTTTCCCGGCAACTGTTGATCACGTCGATGCGGCCATCTTCACGCAGCGTGTACCTGGCTTCGGACTGTACGCAATTGCGCTGGAAGAACATCGGCAAGCGCGCCAGCTCATACCAGGTGCCCTGGTAGCGCTCCAGGTCCACTTGCATGGTGGCCGGTGCATTCTTGTCGTCGCTGCCGGAACCTGCGCATCCGACCAGCGTCAGCATCAGGCATGAGAGCAGCACAGTGGTACGCATTTTCATGAAAAACCTCTTGAGAGCGCTGTTGAAAGAGTGGGCCGCCAGGGCGCGTCTGTCTTTCGATACAAAGCAGGACGGAAAGTTGTACCGGTCTGGCAGGTAATGCCGAAAAAACTATACAAAGTCTATTATTTGTACAATATTTTCTGCGCCATTCAGCGCACCTGAAGACAAACGTGGATTCTCAAGAGGGCGGTACAGCATGGGCCAGGACACGCAAATGAACCTGCAACGCTTTGTGGCGCAGGCCAGGGCCGGGCAAATCGATCATCTGGAACTGTTCTCGCTGGAGGGCGGTTTCTATCTGCTGCGCGTGCAGTCACCGCACGGTCTGCAGTACCTGGTCGACAAACACGGCGAAACCGTGCGCTTGCGCTCGACCACCCATCTGCGCGACTTGTTGCAGGAACACGACCTGCCGGCACTGCCCTGTGTGCTGGTGCAGCATGTGGTCCACGACGAGATGTGCGGGCGGCGCGACGGGCCGATCGAACCCTTGCGCCTGCCCGTGAACCTGGAGCGTCAATGGTAGAAACCCGGGGCCCGCGTCTAGGCCTGGTGCTGGGCGATCAACTGTCGTTCAACCTGGCGGTATTGCAGGCACTGGATCCGCAGCGCGATGTGCTGTTGATGGCCGAGGTCGACGCTGAGGCACGCTACGTGCCCCATCATCCACAGAAGATCGTGCTGATCTTCAGTGCCATGCGCCATTTTGCCCAGGCCCTGCGCCAGCGCGGCTGGCAGGTGCACTACGTGACCCTGGACGCGCCTGATAACAGCGCCAGCATCGCCGGCGAATTGCAGCGCTGGCAGCAGGCGCTGGGTGCCATGCAGGTGCATGTCACCGAATGCGGGGAATGGCGCCTGGAGCAGGCGCTGAACGACAGCGGCTTGCCCCTGGTGTGGCATGCCGACAAACGCTTTTTATGCTCGCGCCAGGCCTTTGCCGGGTGGGCCAGTGGCCGCGCGAACCTGCGCATGGAGCCGTTCTACCAATGGATGCGCAAGCGCAGCGGCCTGTTGCTCGAGCCTGACGGCAGCCCCTCGGGCGGCGCCTGGAATTTCGACAGCGATAATCGCAAGTCGCTGCCACGCGGCCTGCGCGGACCGTTCCCGGCCCGTTTTGCGCACGATGCCATTACCCTGGAGGTGTTGGCCCTGGTGCGTGAGCGCTTCGCTGACCACTATGGCCGTGTTGACCGTTTCGACTACCCGGTGACCCACGCACAGGCGCAATCGCTCTGGCAGCACTTTCTCGAGTTTTCCCTGGCCGCCTTTGGCGATTACCAGGACGCCATGGCCGAAGGCGAGCCGTTCCTGTTCCATGCGCGCATCAGTGCGGCGCTGAACATCGGCCTGCTCGACCTGCGCCAGCTCTGCGCCGATGTCGAGAGCGCGTATCGACTGGGCCGCATCAGGCTCAATGCCGCCGAAGGGTTTATCCGGCAACTGATTGGCTGGCGCGAATACGTGCGCGGCGTGTACTGGTGGCGGATGCCCGAATATGCCGATCTCAACGCCTTCGGCAACCGGCGGCCGCTGCCCGGGTTCTACTGGACCGGCACCACCGGCATGCGCTGCATGGCTCAGGCGATTGACCAGACCCTGGAACTGGGCTACGCCCACCACATCCAGCGGCTGATGGTCACCGGCAACTTTGCGCTGCTGGCCGGCATTGCACCGCAGGCGATCTGCGATTGGTACCTGGCGGTCTACATGGACGCCTTCGACTGGGTCGAGCTGCCCAACACCCTGGGCATGGTGATGCACGCCGATGGCGGCTACCTGGGCTCGAAACCCTATTGCGCCAGTGGCCGTTACATCCAGCGTATGTCCGATTATTGCGGCGCCTGCCAGTACCGGGTGGAGCAGGCCGTGGAAGACGATGCTTGCCCGTTCAATTCGCTGTACTGGCATTTCTTGATGCGCCACCGCCAGCAACTGGCCGATAACCCGCGGCTGGCGATGGTCTACCGCAACCTGCAAGGCCTGCCTGAAAGCCGCCGCCAGGCGCTGTGGCAACGCGGTGAGACCTTGCTGGCCAGGCTCGATGCCGGGGAGGCGCTATGAAACGCTTAAAGAAAGCCGATCTGCCACACAAGACCTGTGTGACCTGCGGTTTGCCATTCAGTTGGCGCAAGCGCTGGGAAAAATGCTGGGACGAGGTGCGCTATTGCTCGGAACGTTGCCGGCGGTCTAAAAGCACACCTGATAGCCGCCTCTGATCCAGAAGACTCAATCCAGAAAACTGCGATCGAACAGGTACAGGCTGCCGGGCTTGAGGTTGTCGAGCGTCGCTTGCGGGCGGCCGCCTTCGCCGTTTTTCTTGCGGCCGGACTCTTGCAGGTAACCGGCCTCGGTCATTTTCATCAAGCGCTGGCGGATGCTGGTCTTGAGCACCGGGCGCTGCAGCACCAGGGAAAAGATGTTCACCGCTTCCGGGGCGCTGAATTCCGGGCCGAGAAACATCAGCGGCAGGCTGCTGTACATCGACTTGGAGAACAGCCGTTCATGGGCGCGGGCGACCAGTTGATTGTGGTCGAAGGGCAGCTTGAAGGCCCCTGAAGCAACCTCCTTGAGGGAAAAGAAGCCCTGGTGCGGCGCCAGTTCGATGTGCTCGCTGAAAATGGCCAGGTAGAACGTCGAGGACGACCAGCAGCGCGGATCACGAAACGCGTCGCCCACGGTGCCGACCTGCTCGGTCCAGGCCAGGGGCATGTCCACCTTGGGTGAGCGGCGCAGGCGCTCCAGGGCGTCATCGAGGGTGCGGTCCTCGACATCGCCATTGACCACGATGCCGGGCAGCGCCCAGTGGTTGGCGAAGGGCTCGTTGTCGCGCTGGTTCAGCAGGATCTGCAGGGCCTGGGTGTCGCGGCAGTAGCGCAGCACGCATAAGTCGATGGTGTGCAGATAGGCACTTCTTGGGGTGATGCGGTCTTGCATATCAGTGTCCGTGTGCGGCGTAGAGGCCGTAGTTTAGCGGATTCATACCCGGTGCCATCCAGTGCGGTGGCACCGGTTCGCCATTGATCAGGCGCTCGCGCAGGGTGCTGCTGCGCACGCCGATCTGTTCGTCGATGCAGATCACCGCAAAGCGTTCCAGCAATTCCCGGCCGCGATAGAAGCGCGGCAGTTGCTGGAGTACATCCGGGCCGACCACCAGCGCCAGCGCGTGATCCGCGATGCCCAGGCAGCGCGCCATATGGTCGAGCAGGGTATAGCTGTAGACCGGGCCGGGTTGCTGCGCGGCCAGGTGCTGCTCCGTATCGCTCACACAGATGTCAGCGGCACAGTCCTTTTGCACATGGGCGACGATGCTGCGCAGCCATTGCAGGCGCACCGCGTAATCGGCCATGCACTTGCCGTCCGGGTGACGAAAGCTGGGCATGACCATCACTTTGCGTGCCTGGCGCGACGCTTCGATCATGACCCGGGCGTGGCCGGCGTGGGGCGGGTTGAAGGCGCCGCCATAAAGCGCTATCTCATGCATGTGCACATCTCATAAAGTTCATGACGTGTACTTTATGGCCAGGCGGGCTTGGATGGAAGTCTTTTTTAACCTGTCTGTTTCAGGCCGCCATCTGTAGGAGCGACCAACGGTCGCGAAAAGCCAGCCTCATTCGAAACTCCCTGACGCTTTATAATCAGCGCTCGCGATCGATGTAGCTCCTACGAGCCTTGTACCTGCCGGTCGTATGTGTGGCCCGGAAAATTATCCAGTCCGGGGGTTGCTTTGTAAGTACACGACATGTACCTTTACTTCACGAGACGGAGGTACACGACATGAACCAACCACTGATGATCACGGCGTCTTTCGATGTCGATGCACAAAAAAGCTTTACGCCGCTGTGCCCGGATGAACTGCCGGTCGCCGGTGGTGATCAGATCGGCACCGAGCTGAACTTCATGGCCACCCTGGCCGGCCTGCGTATCGGCAGCAAGGACGCTCACAGCCCGCAAGCCCCTTGGGTCGTGGCACAGCACACACAGATGCTGCAGCCCACCGGGCTGGAGCATGCCGACCTGACCTGGGTCAGCCACTGCGTACCGGGCACTGAAGGCTTCACCCTGCTGGATGAACTGCCAGCCCCTTGTGACTACGACTATTTCGTCTGGAAGGGCGTCGAGCCCGAACTTCACCCGTACGGCGCCCTCTACCACGACCTGCACGGCAAGCTTTCGACCGGTGTGATCGAGTTTCTCAACAGCCGGGGCGTGCAACAGGTGATCGTCGGCGGCCTGGCCCTGGACTACTGCGTCAAGACCACCGCCCTGCAACTGGCAGGTGCAGGCTTCAAGGTGATTGTCCACCTGCCGGCCTGCCGCGCCATCAGCGAGCCGGGCGCGGCCCAGGCCATCGAAGACATGCGTAACGCCGGGATCGCCACTGCGGCCACCCGGGACCAGACCCGCCAATTGGCCGGTCAATAAGGAGCAATACTCATGGACAGTGCATTCGACCGCAGCAACGGCGTGATCCAGAGCTTGCTGGACACCGATTACTACACCTTCACCATGATGCAGGCGGTGTTGCACCAGCACCCCAACGTCGATGTGGAGTACCTGTTCATCGTCCGCTCCAAGGAGTCGCTCGGGCACCTGATTCCGGAGATTCGCGACGAGCTGGAAAAGCTGTCCGACCTGCAGATGCGTGAAGGCGAGCAGCGTTTTCTGTTCAACAAGCACTCGCGTGAATACCTCACGCCTGATTTCGAGCAGTTCCTGGGGCTGTTTCGCTTCAACCTGCGCTACATCCATGTCGCCGAGGTCGATGGCCAACTCAACATCCGCGTTCGCGGGCCGATGCTGCACTGCATCATGTTCGAGCAGCCGGTCCTGGCCATGGTCAGCGAGTTGCGCAACCGCGACAAATACCCGGACGTGGAACTGGCCGACGTCACCCGCCGGCTCTACCAGAAGTTCGAGTGGCTGGAAAACAACGCCAGCCCCGAAGAACTGGCCGAGCTGCGGGTTTCGGACTTCTCGACCCGTCGTCGCCTGTCGTTCCGCACCCAGCGCGAAGTGGTCGACATCATGCGCAAGGACTTTCCCGGGGTGTTCGTGGGCACCAGCAATGCGCACATTGCCTACGAGTTCGACCTGCCGCTGATCGGCACCATGGCTCACCAGTGGCTGATGGTGCACCAGCAACTGGGCCGCCTGCGCGAGAGCCAGAGCACGGCGCTGGAAAACTGGGTGCATGAATACCGTGGCCGGCTGGGCATCGCCCTGACCGACTGCATCAGCACCGACTTTTTCCTCAAGGACTTCGACCTGTATTTCGCCAAGCTTTATGACGGCCTGCGCCAGGACTCCGGTGACCCGATCGTCTGGGCCGACAAGGTGTTACAGCGCTACAGCGAACTGGGCATCGACCCCAAGACCAAGGACCTGATGTTTTCCGATGGCCTGAACTTCGAGAAGTGCCTGCCGATCCTGCGGCACGTGCGCGGCAAGGCCCGCTTCGGCTTTGGCATGGGCACCAGCCTGGCGTGCGATGTCGACGGTGTGGAGCCACTGAGCATTGTCATGAAGCTGGTGCGGGTACACGGTGAGCCGGTGGTGAAGTTTTCCGACGACCCGATCAAGAACGTCTGCGAAGACGCCTCGTTCCTGCAATACGCCGCTCAAGTCTTCAGTGTCGACTTGAACAACCAATGAAGGGAGAACCCACCATGAGCACCGCACTGCAAGCCGATATAGCCCGCGAACTGGGGATCAACCAACAGTGGCCCGCCGGCAGCGAAGCACGTGAAGTTGCCCGCCGTACTGCCTTTATCCAGCAGGTGTTACAGGATTCCGGCTGCAAGACCCTGGTGCTGGGCATCAGTGGTGGCGTCGACTCGCTGACCGCCGGGCGCCTGTGCCAACTGGCTGTGGAACAACTGCGTGAACAAGGCCACGATGCACGCTTTATCGCCGTGCGCCTGCCGTACCGCACCCAGGCCGATGAGCGCGATGCCCAGGCGTCGCTGGACTTCATTGGCCCGGACCTGATCACCACCAGCAACATTGCCGAAGGCGTCGATGGGTTGATGGCTGCCATCAGTATCGAGGGCCTGCAGCCGACACCCGAGCAGGTCGACTTCGCCAAAGGCAACGTCAAGGCCCGGGCACGGATGGTCGCGCAGTACGCCATTGCCAACTTCACGAATGGCCTGGTGGTGGGCACCGACCATGCCGCCGAAGCGCTGATGGGCTTTTTCACCAAGTTCGGTGACGGCGCCTGCGACCTGGCACCGCTGTCGGGCTTGACCAAGAGCCAGGTGCGCCTGTTGGCCGATGCGCTGGGGGCGCCGGCGCACCTGGTGCACAAGGCACCGACGGCGGACCTGGAAGAACTGCAACCGGGCAAACTCGATGAAGTGGCCTACGGCTGCAGCTACGCCGAGATCGACGCCTACCTGATGGGCGAGGAGGTGGTGCCGGCGACACGGGCATTGATCGAGGATGCCTACCGGCGTACGGCGCACAAGCGCGCACTGCCGTGTGTTCCTGACGCTGCTTGATTCACGGCCTCAGCCCAGCATGCGGGCGGCGCCCACCGCTTCGCATGCCGCCTGCAAGTCCTGGCCCTTGAGCCATTGGCCGTAATAGTCCTTCAGTTCATCTTCCCAGCCGGTGACCTCTTCCAATACCTTCTCGGCCTCGTCACGCGACAACGCAAAGTGCGCATGATGGCTGAGCAGGTTGGCGCGACTGATCTGGCTGCCACTACGGCCCACGGCCATGGCCAGGGTCTTGGCAGGGCCTTCTTCTAAAATCGGCAGCACGTCGTAAAGCGGCGACAGGCGCCATTGTCCGTCAAGCAGCAGGATGGCGTGGTTGCGCGGGTGGTCGTCGCTGTTGCCTACCAGCGCGTTGTAGCACATGCGCCTGAACAGCTCTTGCAGGTCGTGGTCCGGCACCCCGCGCCGGCGCATCTCGTCGGCCACCGCCGCGTAACGCCAGTCGGGGTGATGGGCTGCATGCCAGTCGGCGTCCAGCAGCGTCAGCGCACTGAGCATCGGGATGCGGCGGGCGCCATCGGCCAGAGGCGTGCGATCAAAGCGCTTGATCAGCAACGTGGTCGGGTTCTCGGCATGCAGGGCGGTGCTGGCCACGTTCAAGCCCTTGCTGGCGGCAAAGTTCATGCAGGCAAATTCGATGGCGGGAAAATCATACTCATCGTAGCGGTCGCGCGGCTTGGCCAGGATCAGCATGCCTTGGTCCTGCAGCGTGCGCTTGGGCCGCGCCCCGCCCAGGGACGAGCGTTGCTGGCGAATGTTCAGCAGCCTGATCGATTGCTCGTCCAGTTGACCGTCGTACACCGCTTCACAGGCTGCGACGAACTTCGCCAGGCCCTTGAGCGTGGGCACCGTGCTCTCGCCCAGGCCCGCAGGAGGCACGGTGGACGTACCGACCATGAGGTTGCCGATGCGGTCATGGTTGGGGGACTTGAGCAGGTAATCGATGGGCGCCAGCGCCTGGCCGTAGGCGCGGTGCAGCAGACGCTCGCCCCAGCCATCGGGCATGGCGTCATTGATGAAGCCTGGTATGCCGCGGTTCTTGACGATGCCGGTGTAAGGCTCGGCGCGCAGGGGGTAGTGAATCGGGTCGGGCACCCAGCCGCCGCGGGCGACGTGGTCAGGCGCGTAGACGAATTCGCCCTGACGACCGCTCAGGGTCAGCCGGCCCAGGGTCAGGACCTCGCCGCTGTGAGGGTCCTGCATGTACACATAGGCGCGCGACATCAGAAATCCCCCGGCTTGGGTTTGCTCAGCCTGACGCGCCTGGATGCCAGGCTGGCGTGGGCATCTTCATCCTGGGTGAAGCGTGCGATCTCGGAGCTGTGCTCGATGCCGTCCAGCGTATTGAACGCCACTTCGGTCAGGCCCAGGCGCCACAGCACCAGCATGAACGAGCGCAGGTCGACTCGCTCCGAACCGCTCTCGATCTTGCGTAGCGTGTGGGGCGAGACGCCGATGGCCTGGGTCAGGTCGGCCTGGCGCAAGCCTTGAGAAAGACGTCGTGCCTTGACCAGAAGCCCGATTCTGCTGAGCCTGTCGGCACAGGCAACGGGGAAATAGTCGTTCATAGTGTTTGCCTGAGTGAGCCTTAGACCAGATAAGGTGAATGCTAGCATGTATTACGCTGGATTCTGCCTTTATAAAGTTAACTAGATTTAATCTTAAAGTACTTAATGCTCGCCTTCATTAGCCTTATAAACGCTAATCTAGAGGGTGTACCGTTTCTTGCAGGCGCAGCTTCAGCTGCATCGAGTGCGCAGCGCTCGTAGAAATCTGTGAAACGCCACCTATTTACGACTGCTAACGCAGCCTATCGCGGCTGAAGCCGCTCCTACCCTTGGGCTGGTTTCAGCGCAACAGGCGCAAGCGCCGTTCATTGACCCAATAGGGTGCGTAAACGCTTGAATAAAGGGCGTTCAGCACAGCAAAAATCATTTTTACGGCAAATTGATGTGCACGATGCACATAGCCGCATAGTCCCCGCGCCTCGTTTTTTCCCGAATCCAGACCTCTGCGAAAGCGGCCTGGTAATTGCTCCTGTTCTTGTGCGCTTCTTACTCACACCCGCACGCCAGCAGGAGAAGAAAAATGAGTTCATCCGGTGATTTCCCGTTAACCGAAGCCCCGGCGTCTGCACGCAAGGGCCTGTTGTCCATTTCGATGGTGCTGTTCAGCTTTACCTTCTTCACCGGCACCATGTTTGCCGGTGGCAAGCTGGGCATGGCGTTCTCGTTTGTCGACATGCTGTGGATCGCCGCCATCGGCAACAGCCTGCTGGCCCTGTATGCCGCCGCCTTGGCGTTCATTGCCTCGCGCAGTGGGCTGAACACCGTGCTGATGGGGCGCTTTTGTTTTGGTGAGGCCGGCAGCCGGCTTTCGGATTTCCTGCTCGGCTTTGCCGAACTGGGCTGGTACGCCTGGGGCACGGCGACCGTGGCCATTGTGCTGGTGAAAATCCTGGGGCTGGCCGAGGGCCTGACCGTCCCGCTGATGATCGTGTTCGGCTTCGGTTTCAGCCTCACGGCGATCGTGGGATTCAAGGGGCTGGACCGGCTGTCGCGGGTCTCGGTGCCGCTGATGTTCATTCTGCTGGTGGTGTCGATGGTGATCGCCACCCGTCATGTCGGCGGCTTCGCCGGGCTGGCGGCGGTCATTCCACACGAGACCATGACCTTTTCTGCCGCAGTGACCATGGTGTTCGGCACCTTCGCCAGCGGCGCCACCCAGGCCACCAACTGGACCCGGCTGTCGAAGACCGGGCGGGCGGCGATCATTGCCAGCGTCATCAGCTTCCTGGTCGGCAATGGCCTGATGGTGGTGGCGGGGGCCTGGTGTGCCATCGTCTACCAGCAGGCCGATATCGTCGAAGTGATGATCCTGCAAGGGCTGTCGTTTGCCGCCGTGATCATGCTGTGCCTGAACCTGTGGACCATCCAGGGGCCGACCATCTACAACGTGTCGGCCGCCGCCTGCCACCTGCTGCGCAGTGAGCGCCGCCGGACCATGACCCTGGTGGCCGCCGCCGTGGGTGTGGTGCTGGCCATCGGTGGCATGTACGAGATGCTGATTCCGTTCCTGGTGTTGCTGGGCTCGATTATTCCGCCGGTGGGTGGCGTGATCATGGCGGACTTCTGGTATCGCCATCGTGGCCAGTACCCGCTGCTGGCCACCACCACACTGCCGCGCTACAACTACAGGGGCCTGACCGCCTACGCGGCCGGGGCGCTGGTGGCGTACAGCTCGCCGTGGGTGGCGCCACTGGTAGGCATCGCGGTGGCCGCCGTCTGCTATATCGGCCTGCTGCAGTTCAGTGGCCGGCGTGCGGCCGTGGGCTCGGTGTCGGGGCCGCAATGAGCCTGACCGTCGAAGAAGTGCTCAGGCTGCCGGGGCTCGAGCCGCTGACGGTACGGGCCAGTGCACGCTGCCTGCACCGTACCGTTCGCTGGCCGTATGTGGCCGAGAACGAAGGCATTGCCGAATGGGTCATGGGCGGTGAGCTGGTATTCGTCACCGGCATCAACCACACCCGTGATGAAGCCAACCTGCTGAGCCTGGTGGAAGACGGCGTGGCCATGGGCATTGCGGGCCTGGTGATCCTGGTCGGCAGCTCATTTATCCAGCGTATCCCGCAAGCCGTCATTGACCGGGCCGAGCAGCACGGCTTGCCGCTGATCGAGCAGCCTTACCTGCTGAAAATGGTCTTTGTCAGTCACACCATCGGCACGGCCCTTGTGCATATGGCCCAGGCCCGGCGTTCGCAGCAGGACATCCTCAGTCAGTTACTGAGTGGCGATTACCCGAGCCTGGCGATTGCCCGACAGCGCGCCGCGCATGCGCAGTTGCCGGTGGACGGCCCGCGCCGTCTGGTGGCGCTGCGCCTGTCTTCGGTGAGCGTGCTGTTCGAGCAGCACAACCCGGTACTGGCCGAGCAGCGTTTGCAGCAAACCCGGCAAGCCTTGCAGGACCATCTTGAAACCTGGAATCGCAGCCTGCATGAACCGCTGCCGGTGATCCAGCAGGGCGACCTGTTCATCCTGCTGTTGCCGGAATCCGCTACCTGGCGGGCCGACCTGATGGGCCTGTACCAGAATGTCACGGCGCTGATCGGTGACCTGACCCTGTTCATGGGGCTGGCCACGCGTGTCGAGGACTGCGGGCGTTATCGCCAGGCTTTGAACGAGGCCCGCCAGGCGCTCGATGTGGCCGAAACCCTGCACCCGGCCAGCGGCTTCTGCGATTTCAGTGAACTGGGCGTGCTGCGCCTGTTGCAGGGCATCGGTGATCGCTCGGTGATCGACCACTTTGTGCAGCAGACCCTAGGCGCCCTGATCGAGCCCTCGCGCAAACAGCCGTTTGCACTGATTGAAACCCTGGACGCCTGGCTGCAGGAAAACGGCAACGGCCACAAGGCCGCCAACCGCCTGGCGATCCACCGCAACACCATCAACCAGCGGCTCCAGCGCATCGAGCAGCAAAGCGGCCAGTCGCTGGAAGACCCTCTTTTTCGTATGAATGCCTCGGTCGCGCTGCTGGTGTGGCGCATGACCAAAGTCCAAAGCAAGGAGTCGACATGAACATCATCAACGCCCGCCTGCGCGGCAAGACCGGCCTGTTCCGCCTCGAAATCAAGGACGCGAAGATTGCCGCCATCGTCGCCCAGGCGGCGGCTGTGCCGGCCAGCGGCACCACCGACCTGGACGCCGGGCAAAACCTGGTGACGGCGCCCTTTGTCGAGCCGCACATTCATCTGGACGCCACGCTGACCGCTGGCGAACCGAGCTGGAACATGAGCGGTACGCTGTTCGAAGGTATCGAGCGCTGGGCCGAGCGCAAGGCGCTGGTGACCCACGAAGACACCAAGGTGCGGGCGCGCAAGACCATCGAGATGCTGGTCGACCACGGTATCCAGCATGTGCGTACCCATGTCGATGTCACCGACCCCAGCCTGGCGGCGCTCAAGTCAATGCTGGAGGTACGTGAAGAAACCCGGCACCTGATCGACCTGCAGATCGTGGCCTTTCCCCAGGAAGGCATCGAATCGTTCAAGGACGGCCGCGCGCTGATGACCGAAGCGGTGGCGATGGGCGCCGATGTGGTGGGCGGTATCCCGCATTTTGAAAACACCCGCGAGCAGGGCGAATCGTCGGTGAAATTCCTCATGGACCTGGCAGAGCGCACCGGCTGCCTGGTGGATGTGCATTGCGACGAAACCGACGACCCGCATTCGCGCTTTCTGGAGGTGCTAGCCGAACAGGCGAGGGTACGCGACATGGGCGAACGGGTGACCGCCAGCCATACCGTGGCGATGGGTTCCTACGACAACGCCTACTGCTACAAGCTGTTCCGTCTGCTCAAGCAGTCGCGGATCAACTTCATTTCCTGCCCGACCGAGAGCATTCACCTGCAAGGGCGCTACGACGGTTATCCCAAGCGCCGTGGCCTGACCCGGGTGGCCGAGATCGACCGGGCCGGCCTGAATATCTGTTTTGGCCAGGACTCGATCGTCGATCCGTGGTACCCACTGGGCAATGGCAATATCCTGCGCATCCTGGAGGCGGGCCTGCATATCTGCCACATGCTCGGCTACGAAGACCTGCAGCGCTGCCTGGACCTGATCACCGACAACAGCGCCCGCACGCTGCACCTGGGCGAACGCTACGGGCTGGAAGTGGGGCGGCCGGCCAACCTGCTGATCCTCTCGGCACCCGATGACTACGAAATGATCCGCAGCCAGGGGCAGGTATTGATGTCGATCCGCGCAGGCAAAGTGCTCATGCAACGCCACCCGGCCCGCGTCACCCGGCACCCCGATCTGAAGATCGCCCCGTAGGAGCGCGCTTGCCCGCGACCGGCTGCGCAGCAGTCGTAAATTTTCAGCGTTTCATAAATTTTAAATGCGTCCACAGCTCAGCATTTGTGGCGTCTGGCAAATTTTGCGAGCGCTGCGCACTCGGTCGCAGCATTCCGGCATTCCGGCAAGCGCGCTCCAGGCCTTGCGGCGCGAGAAGCTGATGCTTCCCGGCGCCGCGACGCCCGCTTGGATTACGGCGAGATCGGATCGCTCGCCGGGAAGGTTTCTTCCACCGCTTCGTCCAGTTGCCTGTCGCTGACCGTGCGTTTTTCCAGGGCCTGTTCGCAATGGCAATTATCGGACGGGCAGGGCGCACCATCAGGGTGTCGATCGGCACAGGCCTCGCTGCACCAAGTCTTGCCGTCCCGCTCTACGGGGTCGTGGGCATTCACCGAGCAGGTGCAGCCCGGGCATGCGCAGAGTTCTGTCGTGGTAGCTGACATAACGCTCTCCTTACTTCATGGCCTCTTGGCGCGAGGCATCAGGGTTTGAATACGGCACGCAGGCACTGGTCGTTTTTCTCCTTGAACAATCGGTAGCCTTCGGGTGCATCTTCCAGGCTCATCGGGTGGGTCAGCAGGTATGAAGGGTCCAATTCGCCTTTCTGGATGTGTTCGAACAGCGTACGGGCATAGCGCTGGCCGGGCTGCTGACCGGACTTGAGTGTCAGTGCCTTGTTGACGATGGCACCCATGGGAAACTTGTCCAGCAACCCGCCGTAGACACCGATCACCGAAACCGTGCCGCCTTTACGACAGGCCCGTATGGCCTGGCGCAGCACGGTGCCGCGTTCGGTGTGCAGCCTCAGCATCTGCTTGGCCTTGTCGTAGGCATGGTCGATTTCGGTGCCATGAGCTTCCATGCCCACGCAGTCGATGCAGCGGTCCGGCCCGCGGCCACCGGTCAGCTCCAGCAAGGCCTCGTGCACATTGGTGTGTTCATAATTGATGACGATGGCGTTGCCGCGCTCCTGGGCCAGTTTCAGCCGGTCAGGGTAGCGGTCGATGGCAATGACGCGTTCTGCGCCCAGCAGGTAGGCGCTGCGGATCGCCATTTGCCCCACACCGCCGCAGCCCCAGACCGCCACGGTATCGCCGGGCTGGATGTCGGCGATGTCGGCGGCAAAATAGCCAGTGGGCGCGGCATCGGAGACGAACAGGGCTTGTTCATCGCTGACGCCTTCGGGCACCTTGAACAGGTTGGTGTCGGCATACGGCACGCGGATATAGGTCGCATGGCTGCCCGGATAACCGCCGAAGGCGTGGCTGTAGCCCAGGATGCCGCAGCACGGCTGCCCGTAGGCCAGGTCCGTGACCGACGGATTGGGGTTGGAGTTGTCGCAACAGGAAAAATCGTTGCGCTGGCACGGCTCGCAGTGGCCGCAACCGATGATCGAAATGCTGATCACCTTGTCGCCTTTGCCCAGGCCCGTGACGCCTGGGCCAACCTCGACGATTTCGCCCATGAATTCATGGCCGATGATGTCGCCAGGCTTCATGGCTGGCACGTAGCCGCCCAGCAGGTGCAGGTCCGAGCCGCACACGGAAGAGAGCGTGACGCGAATGATCGCATCGCGCGGGTTGAGTATCGAAGGGTCGGCCACGTTGTCGACCTGCAGTTTATTGGGCCCTTGCCAGGTCAGTGCGCGCATCAGACCACCCCCTTTTCAATGGCTACGCCGGTTTTTACGGCGGGCTCGTCCTTGTCTGGCGCCACCCCGGTCTCCGGGGTGCCATGGACATAGAAGAAGTCGCGGTCGTCATCGGGGCGCAGGCGGTTAGTGGTGACCTCACCGGTTTCCAGTTGCTGCTTGATCGCCCGCAACGCATTGAGCAGGGCTTTGTCGGTAAACAGGCCAATCGCACGCGCCAGGCCATAGCCCAGCGTCCCCAGGGTGGGCTTGCAGATAACCACCGCCTTGAGCTGCGTACCGCGCCCTGCCGGTGCAGGCGCCAACGCGACCGAGACCACGTGTTGCCAGGGTGAACCATCCGGCGTCTTCCATTGCAGGGTATGCGCGTCTTGTGTCGAGGCCGTGCGGGTGAGCGTGCACCGCACCTGGCGCCCAGCGGGGGCGCGAAGGGTCCAGCGCGTGGTATCGGGACCTGTTTCTTCAACCCGGTCGACCCAGCGCAGCAGGGGACCGACATTTTTTTCGGCCTGGATGAATTCACGCACTTCATCCAGCGGCCGGTTGATGGTAATGCTGCGCATGATGGCTTCACTGACGGGCCAGTCATGCTCGACACTGAAGCGCTGCTCGAAAGGCGTGGGCGTCAGCGCTTGCTTTAACGCGCAATGCCCCGTTGCACCACGAAACACCGCATAGGCGCCTGCCGCCACTTGCAAGGCACCGCTCAGGCCACCCTTGTACCAGCCGTGCAGCAGCAGCGCAGCGCCGCCGCCCACTGACAGCCGGCGCTCGGCCGGCGTCATCGCGCCACGCGGACCGTTGTGGTGATCGGTGTGAGTCGCTACCAGAGGATGTTCAGGCATATCAATCTCCTTGAGTTGTCGACGCCGCCGCCCGGCCTGCATGGGCCCTGGCAGCGACGAGCCATCAGCGCTTGGCTTGAGCGTGGGGATTTTCCGAGCGTTGCAGGAAGGCTGCCGTGATCTGCGGCAGATGCTCTCTGAGCCAGTCGGCCATGGCGATTTCCTGCGGCAGGATCTGTTCGCAGGCGCGCTGGGTTTCAGTGTCACCCGCCAGGCGAGCGGCTTCGAACAACACGGTGTACATGGCGATTTCGATGTTTTCGAACACATAGCCGCTCATGGCGCCCTTGACCACTTCATCGCTCATGGTCATGCCGCCGACGGCTTGGCCGAAGGCCATCAACTTGCCGCCGATGTCCTTGAGTGTCGAAGGACTGCTGCCCAGCCGGTTGAGGCATCCCTCGAGCAATTCGCGCTGCTCGCAGGTTTCCTCGATGTGTTGAACGATGCGCTGCTTGAGTACGGGGTAGTTTTCGAGGCGCTCGGATTGCGCCTTGAGCATTTTTTCCACCTGCTGTTCCATCGCATGCGCGTCACGCAGCCAGTCGAGCAGGTTTTCTTGAACCGTTGCCATGATTCAATCCTCCGTCGGTGATGTTTTCGATAGAAAAAATCGCGCCGCTTGAGGTTCCCTGTCTGACAGGTGGGGCCTGATGAACGGTTATTTAATAATGTAGTTGTACAAGCCCATGGCACAGGAGATCAGCGCAAGAGACAAAATGAACGCCGACACCGCGGCACCCACGTACTCATGGCTGTAGGGGAAGATAGACCGTGCCTGTTCGGTCGACAGGCTTTTCAGGTAGCGGTAGCGAACAACGAAATAAACCAGGCTGATGCAGGGGTAGATAAAGATCACCAGCATGAGCAGTTTGCCCCCGCCCACCAGAGCCAATAGCACAGCCGTCATCAGATAACTGCCATTCACCCAGGCATCCATTGTCTTGAGCCTGAGATGAACGTTGCGGCTGGGTTCTTTATCGCGGCTTATTCGGCGAGGGTGCATCCTGATCTCTTGAGTGGGACTTTACATACCGGAACATTACAGACTCCGGGCTATGGCTCCAACATCAATGTGCGCCAGACGATGGCGGGCATCGAATCGGGTTGCAGGGCAACAGGGTCCGTATTCGACACAGCCTCGGGATCTATTGGCTTTGGTTTGTTGTCCGGCAGGTGAAGGGGGGTATCGATCACCCCATCATCGTTATCGACAGTTGTCATGCTCAGGCATCCAGAAACGCCGTCACGCTTGCCACGAAGTGAGTATGGTGCTGAAAAATACCGCCATGCCCGGCATCTTCGTAAATGATCAAATGTGAGTTCGCAATGCGCCTGGCCAGATCGGCAGAGTGCGCCGTAGGGACCATGATGTCGTTATCGCCGTTGGCAATCAGTGTGGGAATCCTTATCCGGTCCAGAGAATGGGACGGCTGTCGGCCCCAGGCGACGATAGCCTGTAGTTGACGCCAGAACGCGATGGGCGTGGCGGGTTTGTCGCGGTCCGTCCTGCGTTCTTTCAAGCGTTGCAGAAAATGCCTGGCAGCTTGCTGTCCATTGGCTGTTGAGGTGAAAAACAGGTAGGCCTTTGGATCACGCAACGTGAATAACCCCTTGAGCATCAAGGGCCAGCTCACCGACCAGACACGGTCGATGCCTGCACCACCCGCCGGCCCTGTACCGGTGAGCACCAGCCGGCGCACCAGGTCCGGCGCGCTCAGCGCTATTTCCTGGGCCACGAAGCCCCCCAGTGAAAACCCCAGCAGGTCGACCTTGTCGAAGCCAAGCGCCCGGATGACAGCGATGGCATCTACGGCCATTGCACGAACCGTGTTGGGAGAGGTGCCACCGGACAAACCGATGCCGCGATAGTTGGTGGCGATAACGCGCCGTGAATGAGAAAGCCCATCCACTACCCGAGGGTCGAAGTTATCCAGAACAGCGCCCCAATGGTTCAGCAGAATGAGCGGAATATCACCCTTGGGACCTGTATCGCGGTAAGCGAATACCGTTTTATCAATCATGATCCATTGGTTGGCAGCCGTGATGAACGGCGTACCCGATTGGAAAGGCGACAGGTCTTTTCTGTTCATGTGTGCTCTGCAACGGCAATCAAAGCCGTCTCCACAAAGGGAAATGACTGGGGATTATGATGCTGACCGTAATCAAAATCCATCATTTTGATTATGAATGACATCATAATTAAGGCGATGAGGTCAGAGAAGGCGGCGCGAGAGGGATATAAGAGGAGCGATGGCCTTGGGCAGGAAAACACCCAATAGCTGTATTTATATACAGTTATCGGGTAGTCGCCTGATTTTCCTGCTTGCTCATGCGGTTCAGCACCTGATCGTCAGCGCAAAAGGCGCATGACCCAATGAACACTGGGCTTTGCGGGAAGGGCGGGGGCGTGCGATAGCATTTTGGAAAAAGGTCAGGCCTGGAAAAAGTGTCAAGATTACGGGGGTTTCAAGGTGACTGTATGAATATACAGTAATAGAGGCAGGGCAGACGCTTTTCCTGCCTGCACGAAAAAGGGCCCCTTGGGGCCCTTGTCCGTCACAGCCAGATCCAGTCAGGACAGCCACGACTCAACGGTGTTCGAACCGTGCTCGGACTTCCACTCTTTCAGGGTCTTGTGATTGCCACCCTTGGTCTCGACCACTTCACCGGTATGCGGGTTCTTGTATACCTTGACCGAGCGAGGCTTGCGCGGCGCTTTTTCCGGGGCCGGTGCAGGGCGACCGGGCTTGGCAGCCAGGCGTGGATCCAGGACCGAGATAATGTCCTTGAGGCTCTTGTTGTAGTCGCCCAACAAGGCACGCAATTTGGTCTCAAACTCGATTTCTTGTTCAAGGCCCTTGTCGCCTTTCATGGCCTCCAGTGCAGCGAGTTGCTCGGCAAGGTGACGTTCAAGTTGGCGGAATTCAGCAAGTTTAGACATTGGAGCTCCAGGCAGGGGGAAGATTAACGGGGTTAATTACTATGACCGGTGGCCGGGATATGAGTTGCACTTAATTATGAATATCTTGCCATTACACTTTTCAGCGGCGCTGTCATTGCAGGACCCCGCCTTTGAATCTGGCAGACAGCTGCGAAACCGGGGCATTGAAAGTTACCGCCTTGTGCGCACGGATGGGCCATTGAAAGAAGACCGGTGCGGACACTGCGCCTGCGAAGAGTAAAGGCGCTTGCCAATGCGTTAAGTCTTTTAATTGGACCGCACTTGCGCACGCCGTGACATCAACACCAGGGTAATCCCCACAAGCACGGCGCACGACGCCAGCACCAGCCGCAGCGAGAGGCTTTCGCCCAGGAATATCAAGCCGCCGACAGACGCCAACACCGGAACACTGAGCTGCACCGAGGCCGCCTGGAATGAACCGAGCCTGGGCATCACCCTGTACCAGAGGGCGTACCCGATCCCGGAGGCAATGGCACCGGAGACCAGCGCTGCAATGACACCGGCTAGCGTCATCCGGATCTCATCGGCCTGCAGCAGCGCAACAAGCACAATGGCGGGAATGGCCAGCATGAAGTTGCCCGTCGTTGAACCCAGCGGGCTTGATGCCCCCTTTCCCAGAATCGAATAAATGCCCCAGGCCATCCCGGCGATGATCATGATCATTGAGCTGATGAGGGGCGGGGCGCTGCTGCCTGGCAGCAGCAGCGCGACCAGGCCGGCAGACGCGATCAGCAATCCGGCGACGGCGGGGACCGACAGGCGCTCGCCCCGGAACAGTCCATAGCCGACGATCGTCATCTGCACAGCGCCAAACAACAGCAGGGCGCCGGTGCCGGTGTCGAGCTGCACGTAGGCGTAGGCAAACCCCAAGGCATAGACAAACAGCGATAACGCACCTTTCCAGTTGCCCTGCATACTTTCGGTTTTTGTGCGCAGGCTGGAAATCAACCACAACGCCAACGCCCCACTCAGCAGGCGCACAAGGGTAAAGGCCACCGGGTCGATGGCCTCGCCGCGCAGGGCCACCCGGCACAGTAACGAATTGGCTGCAAAGGCGAGCATGGCAAGCGCCGTCAGCAGCATCAGCCGGTGCTGTTTGCTCAAGGGGGCGATCAGGCTGGAACTCGGGTTCACTTATTATTCCTCCACGGGGTCGGGTCGGATGGGTGATGGATTGGCGTTTCAGCCCGTCCAGCCTGAGCATAGGGCTTCAAGCAGGCCGCGCCACGGTAAAGGCACTAAAGCGCATAGATGCACTGCGACAATCTGTCCACCCCCCTGGCAAGCAGGCCTTGCGCAGGAACCGGCGGGCAAGGGGTGTGGCAGTCGGTCGCAGGCCGTGCGGCCAGGGCGCCTCTCTTCAAGCGGGCGGCTTTAGGTGCTAAAGTCGCCGCCCATGAAAAAGTCACCTACCCACCGCACCTCCATCGTAATGGCACTGTATTTTTGCGTGCTGTTCAACGTGCTGTCGTGCGGTATAGGTCATGGGCAGGCCCTCGGCCTGGCCCTCAATGGCATCGGTGGCAGCTATTGCAGCCTGGGCAGTAATGCTTCGGCCTTGAGCGATCAACAGGATAGCGCCCTGAGCGCTGCCGACTGGAGCAACCTGTTCACGTGCCCGATGGGCTCGGCGAGCCTGCTGGTTCTGGTGTTTCTCATCGCTGTTGCCTGGCTGCTGGCACGCGCCAACCGCCCGGCCGTGATGCGCGAGGTGCGCAGCCAGGCACCGCCACGTTACTGCTGGCCTTCGGCCAATCCTCGAGCTTCTCCTTTCTGATACGGCTTGCGCTTTAGCGTTGGGCAGGCCTTTGCCTGCCGGCGAACGCTGACGGTAATCCCGGGTCGCCCTGCACAGGCGGCACGGGCCTGCCGCAGGCTATCTGAATTGAGGAGCACACAATGTCTCGTACCCTGACGGGGCCGGCCCTGCTGGAAGCCCTTGCGCGCCCGGCGCACAAGGTCGATGCCCGGCTGCCGTTTCCCGATTACCCCTGCAATGCCCGCAGTTTCGTCAACCTGGATGCGCGCCTGTTACCGTACTGGCACACCTTGTTCGACGTCTGCCCTGGCTTGCTCAAGCTTGACCCGCCGGAAGGGCTTGAACTGTTTCGTCGCTTCATGACCTGGGCCTATCGTCATCACCCGGCCCTGGACTGGACCTATTACATCAGTGTGTGCCGCTGGTTGCTGGGGTCGCCGTACAAGGCGCGGGTTACCGAGGAGCATGTCGAGGCCTTCATGGTGGCGGCCGCCGCGCTGTGGGTTACTACCGATGTGTCCCAGGCCCGTGGCCTGCTATTGGCCTGGCAACCGATGGCCGATGTGGTGGTGGAATGGAAGCCGGGGATGCAGCCAACCACGGCCTGGCCGCACGAAAACCTGCCACCACCGCCTTGGGCATTTTCCTGGAGCCCGCTCAGCGGCAAGGGCCAGGGCGGATTCCGGCGTTGGCTGCCGGTGCCGGGCTGAGCCAGGAACCGATCATGCACCTGTCCCGGACCGACCGCTCACTGATTGCATGGATGCTCTACGCCAGCGTCCTGTTCAGTCTGTTCGCGTACAGCCTGCACCATGGGCAAATGGCAGGGCTGGCGCTCAGCGGGCTCGACGGCGGTTACTGCACGATGGACAGTGGCGCCGGCCTGGGGCAGGGCAGTGGCGCTGATCATACCCAGAAGGTGGCTGCCCAACTGTCCTGCCCATTGTGTTCGACCTCCGGCATGGCCCTGGCCCTGAACTCGCTGGGTTGGGGATTGCATGCGGTCTTTCTGGGCGCGAACGCACCGATTGTCGTGCGCAGTTGGGCCCAGCCGCCACCGCGTGACCTGTGGCCCTCGCGCAACCCCCGCGCGCCACCCGTGCCTATTCCCGCTGTGACCCCCACCGTCTGAGTCCGTCAGCCTGCGCCTTGTCGCAGCCGGAAACAGCGTCACATTTTCTGCGTGGAAGTCGTTGTTCATGAATAAAAGAAACGCCGCTACGGCGCTGCTGCTGGGCGCCTGCAATATCGCGTGGGCGCAGGAGGCAGCGCTGCAGCTCGACCCCCTGAGGATTGAGGCCGGCCGGGAATACCCTTCGGGGCTGAGCCTGGATCAACCGATCAGGACCGGGTCGCGCCTGGGGTTGAGTGCCCGCGAAACACCAGCCTCAGTGAGCGTGGCTGATCGGGCCGTGATCGAGCAGCGTGGTGCCAGGGACACTCAGGAGATCATCAATGCCATGACCGGGGTCAATGCCTCGGCCAATCCCGGTTACGGCGGCTTCGTGTCCTATCGGGGCTTTACCCAGAACCAGATCACCCAGCTGTATAACGGCATCAACCTGGGCTACAGCAGCGCCACGCGCCCGATCGACGCCTGGCTGGTCGAGCGTATCGAACTGATCGGCGGGCCCTCGAGCTTTCTGTATGGCGCCGGTGCCGTCGGCGGATCAATCAACACGATCAGCAAGCTGGCCGGTCGTGAGACGCAACAACTTGAAGGGCGCGTGCGCTATGGCCGTTTCGATGATTCGGAAATAGCCGCAGGCTTCAATCAGGCGCTGGGCGATCCTGCGACCGAGCCCCGGCATTTCCTGCGCATGGATTTCAGCCGCGGCCGCGACAATGGCTACATCGACCGCAATACCCGGCAAACCGACAGTTTCGCGGCCTCGTTGCTCAGCGACCTGACCCCGGACCTCAGTCACACCCTGGCGCTGGAATATCTGGAAGACAAGGAAGACAACCCCTATTGGGGCTCGCCAATCCTCAACCCGGTCGGTCGCAGCATGAGAATCGACAAACAGCGCCGGTTTGAAAACTACAACGCCGACGACGGGCGCTACGAGCAACGCGTGCGCTGGTTGCGCTCGATCATCGACTATCAACTGGCGACTGACACAAGCCTGCAGAACACCCTGTACCACTACGACGCCCAGCGTGATTACCGCAACCTGGAGAACTACCGCTACAACGCCGACAATTCACAGGTGATCCGTTCCGGCGCCTATTTGCAACGGCATGAACAGACCGTCTTGGGCAATCGCCTGGAAGTGCAGCACGAGCAGGCTCTGTTCGGACGGCGCAGCCAGTGGGCGGTGGGGCTCGATTACTCGGTCATGCGCCAGGACCTGTACCCCACCAACGGTTCGACGTCCGACACTGTGGACCCGGATCATTTCGATGCGGGGCGTTTCCACGACCTGCCGGGAATGGACAATGGCCTGAAAAAACAGCGCAGGCACGAAATCACCACCCAGGCGCTGTTCATTGAAAACCGCCTGGAACTGACCGAACGCCTGGCCTTGCTCACCGGCTTGCGTTACGACCACCTGGACATGGAAGTGAGCAATTACGGCGCGGTCTCGGCAACCAGTCCGGCCTGGTTCGAGCGACGTTGGGAGCCACTCAGCGGCCGGGTCGGGCTGCTGTATGCCTTCAGCCCGAGCGCCAATGCCTACGTGCAATACAGCACCAGTGCCGATCTGCCGGCCGGGTCGCTGGCCTCGGCCACGTACTCCAATGTCGGCCTGTTCGACCTGTCCAAGGGCGAGCAATGGGAGGTCGGCAGCAAGTTCGATTTCCTTGATGGCCGGGCCTCGGCCACCGCTGCGCTGTACCAGATCGTGCGGCGCGACTTTGCCGTGCGTGACTCGGTCAATCCTGACCTGACCGTGCAGGCCGGGCAACAGACCTCACGCGGCATCGAACTGGCCGGCAAGCTGCAGGTGACGCCGCGCTTGCTGGCCGAAGCCAACTACACCTGGGTCGATGCGCAGTACGACCGGTTCAACGAGGCCGTGGGCGGGGTGTCCGTCTCGCGCAAGGGCAACACCCCGACCAACGTACCGGACAGCGTGGCCAACCTCTGGCTGACCTACCGCCTGGCGGATGACTGGCAAGTGGGCGCCGACGGGCGCCATGTGGCCTCGGTCTATGCCGACAACGCCAATACCCTCAAGGCGCCGTCGTACACCTTGTGGGGCGCCTTTGCGCGTTACCGGCTCGATGAACACACGGCCATCACCGCCCGGGTACGCAACCTGACCGATGAGCTGTACGCCCGGCAGGCCTATGCCAGCCAGTACTACATGGGTGAGCCGCGCAGCCTGGACCTGTCTGTAGACCTGCGTTTCTGAGCCTTGCGAACTGACCGGTTCAAGGCCGCGCCTGACGGCGTGCCTTGTCCTGTGACCTGAACACATTAATGGCGTTGACGTGCGGCCCGCCTGGCCGCGCGTGCAACGCAGGTTTTGCCAAGGAATTCGTTATGCATAAGCACATTCACACCCTGCAGCCAGGCCGCCACTGGCCATCGATCAGCGTTTCGGCCGGGCCGGCGGTCCTGGGCTGTCTGTTCATGATGACGCCGCTCAGCCAGGCCCTGGCTGAAACCCTGGCCCGCGAAGGCTCGGTCGTCACCCTCGGCGCCGTGACCGTCAGCGGCGACCCGAGCGGACCGCTGGCCAGCCGCAACATTCTCAGTTCGGTGGATGTGGTCGGCGCCGACCTGCTGCAACAGCAGCCGGTGCAATACAGTTGGGAGTTGTTCAACCGG
This sequence comes from Pseudomonas ovata, assembly GCF_003131185.1. GTDB lineage: Bacteria > Pseudomonadota > Gammaproteobacteria > Pseudomonadales > Pseudomonadaceae > Aquipseudomonas > Aquipseudomonas ovata. The sequence goes on from NZ_QFFU01000002.1 coordinate 293,455, forward strand.
GTGCCGGGGGTAATGCTCACCCAATTCAACCAGGGCACCACCTCGGGCAAGCTGTCGTTTCGCGGCTTCAACGGCGAGGGCGAGGTCAATGCCGTCAAGCTGCTGATCGACGGCATCCCGAGCAACACCAACGACGGCAACATGCCGTTCATCGACATGGTGTTCCCGCTGGAAATCGACAGCATCGAGGTGGTACGCGGCACCAACGACCCACGCTATGGGCTGCATAACATCGCCGGCAACGCCACGATCAACACGCGCCAGGGCGGCAACGACGGCACGTTGCGATTGCGCTACGGCAGCTTCGACACCCGCGAGGTGCAACTGGTCAAAGGCCTGGAGTCAGGCAACTGGAGCCAGAACTACGCCCTGAGCTACCAGGGCAGCGAAGGCTACCGCCAGCATGCCGACGCCGAGCGCCTGAGCTTCGCCGGCAAGTGGTTCTACACCGCCGATGACGCGTCATGGCGCGCCGGGTTGATTGCCCGGCACTACACGGTCGATGCCGACGAAGCCGGTTACCTGAGCCGCCGCGACAGCCATGACCGGCCGCGCCAGTCCTACGCCAACAACGCCACTGACACCGGTGAGCGCGAAATGAACCAGCTCAGCCTGCACCTTGACGCCAGCCTCAGCGACGACCTGAGCTGGGCCGGCAAGGCGTACGTCAACACCTTCGAGGATCGGCGCTGGACCCAGTACTGGCGCACCTCGGCACAGCAGGAACGCTACAGCGACGAAACCCAGTATGGCGCCCTGAGCAGCCTGACCTGGCGCCCGCAGGTCGACTTCCTGCACGGGTTTGCCCTGGAAGGCGGCGCCGAGGTGCAGCGCCAGGAAAACCAGAGCCTGCGCTACCGCACGCTGTTGCGCACCCGCACCGCGCAGACCCGCGACCAGACCTTCGATCTGAATATCTATGGCGTCTATGTGCAGGCGGTCATCGAGCCGGTCGAGTCGCTGAAGATCATCCCGGCCCTGCGCGTCGATAAGCTGTACGGCGGCTATCGCAATGACCTGAGTGGCGAGCACGCCGGGGTCAACGACTACGGACTGATTCGCCAGCCGAAGATCAGCGTGGTCTGGTCGCCGTGGGAGCAGGCCAGCCTGTATGCCAACTGGGGACGCAGCTACCAGGTGGGCGTGGGCTCGGCTGCTTATCGCCTGGCCAGCCAGCAGGATGACCTCAAGCCCTCGATCAACGACGGCTGGGAGGCCGGGCTGAAGTTTCGCCCGGCCGCCTGGATCGACGGCCGTATTGCCTATTGGCAGCAGAAAGCCTCGGACGAAGTGCAGCGCAAGCTCAACGATGCGGTAGGCGATGCCGAGAACGTCGGCCAGACCCTGCGCAAGGGCTGGGATGTGCAAGTCAATCTTTACCCCACCACTGACACACGCCTGTGGCTGTCGTATTCGCGGCAGTTCTCGAAAATCCTCAAGCCCAACCCCAACCTGCCGGCCAGCGAAGGCCAGGAAATGGACCACGTACCCCATCACCTGTATGCCGTCGGCACCACCTGGCAAGCCACCCCCAGGCTGCAACTGTCGGCCTGGGCCAACGGCCAGAGCGACTACTACCTGGAACGCACCAACAGCACCGGCACGTTCGGCGACTACGCGCTGCTCAACCTGGGCGCGACCTACCCGTTGACCCCGCAGCTCAGTGTCGATGTGCAGGCCAGGAACATCACCGATCGCTACTCCGAATACGCTTGGTACGACGACACCGCCGGCGTGCGCCAGTCACTGCATGCGGCAGGCGATGGCCGTGCGGTATACGCTGGCCTGACCCTGGATTTCTAAGGCCGCGCGGTCTGATGGTAGGAGCGCGCTTGCCCGCGCCCGGCTGCGTCAGCAGCCGTAAATTTTCAGCGTTTCGCAGATTTACAGCCGTAAATTTGTGACGTTTCGCAGATTTTGCGAGCGCTAACGCACTCGGTCGCGGGCAAGCGCGCTCCTACGACAGTCCGGTATTTGTGGCGTGCCGGTGTTGGGCCGGCGGCACCCGGCTAAAGCGATTGCAGAAAATCCAGCAAGGCCTCGCGGCTTTCGTGTGGCATGGCCTGGACCTTCTCCCGGGCAGGCTGCGCTTCGCCGCCGTGCCAGAGGATCGCCTACAGCAGGTTGCGGGCGCGGCCGTCGTGCAGAAAGCGGGTATGGCCGTTGACGGTCTGCGTCAGCCCGATGCCCCAGCATGGAAAACGCATCGGCATCGGTGCGCATGACGGTGGTACCGCCGCCTGCGCGCTCTTCGCCGGAGTCCACCACGGCCACCTGATCAGGCCCAGCATCCCCGGCACGCCCCTGAGGCCGTTATTCATGAGCATTGTCCTTGCATTGCGCGGTGTAGGAGCGCGCTTGCCCGCGACCGAGTGCGCTAGCGCTCGCAAAATCTGCGAAACGCTGAAAATTTACGGCTGTGAATCTGCGAAACGTTACAAATTTACGGCTGTGAATCTGCGAAACGCTGAAAATTTACGACTGTAAATCTGCGAAACGCTGCAAATTTACGACTGCTGCGCAGCCGGTCGCGGGCAAGCGCGCTCCTACCGGGGGCAATTCAAGCGTTAGTCCGACATCAGGGTGATCACGGCCTTGAAGTCCTCGGCCGTGCAGTCCATGCACAATCCGCGCGGCGGCATGCCGTTGTAGCCTTCGGTCACATGCAGCACCAGCGTGTCCATGCCCTGCGCCAGGCGGGGCTGCCACGCCTCGGCATCGCCTGTGCGCGGGGCAGTGGACTGGCCGTTGTGGCACAGGCTGCAGGTACGATCAAAGATTTCCTGAGGGGGTTGCGCGGCCTGAACCGCGCCGGCCAGACCATTGAGCAATGCAAGCAAAACGAAGGGTTTCATCACGAGGGCGTGGCCTGAGTGTCGCGGCGCTACAGGTTAAGAAGGCGTGCCGCCTCACTCAACTGCGACGCCCGGCCACAGAGCTGCAAGGTGCAGGCCTGTATCAAGCGGGAAGGCATCGGTGCGGCGGAGTGTCGCGTGAGTGCCAGCAACAACGGCTCCAGGCACAGTGAGCCATAGGCGCTTGCGCATGCTTAACCGGTAACAGTCAGGCCTGGCTTGACGACAAGACTTGCATCGCCGGTATAGAACGTCATCAGGTCGTCGAAGCGCTCGGAAGTAATGGCGCGGTCGGCTGCCTGGACAGTCTCTTTGAGGTGTCGGGTCAATGCGTCCACTGTGGCTCTCCTGATCAGGCCTTGACAGCGGAAATGAAAAACCCCGCTGTCGAGGCGGGGTTTGGCATTTCATGCACAGGCCGTCCTCTATCCGGAGAAGGCCATAATTGAATGAGTGCGTAACAAGCGGTAACTGTTCATGGCTTCAATCTGGATCAAGACGTGTAAAAGCGCAACTCAGATAGCCGTCGTCAGGTACCCCCCATCCACCGGCAGCACCACACCGTTGACGAACGAAGCGGCATCGGATGCCAGGAAAGCAATCACCTTGGCCACTTCTTCGGCACTGCCGAAGCGCTGCATGGGCGTGCGCGACAGCAGGCGGTCGATCCGTGGCTGGTCGTCGATTTTCGCCAGCAGCGGGGTGGTGATCCAGCCGGGTGCCACGGCGTTGACCCGGATATGATCCGGGGCATAGGCCTCGGCCAGGGACTTGGTGAGCTGCACGATGCCGCCCTTGGCCGCCGAATACGCCACCAGCTTGCCGCCGCCGAAGTAGGAAAACATCGAGGCGATGTTAATGATCGAGCCACCTTGGCGGGCCAGCAACGGGTGCGCCAGGTTGATCAGGCGGTAGACCGCGCCCAGTTGCACCGACAGCACCTGGTTGAAGGCCTCCCACTCCATCTCCTTGTCACCCAGCGTTCCGCCGGCGGCCGGCACCAGGATATCGAGCCGGTCCAGGCTCTGGATCACGCGCTTGAGCGCTTCATCGTCGGTGACATTCACTTCACGCAGGTCCAGTTGCACATCATCGGCCACCACAGTGGCCTCGGCACCCAGCCCGATGGCTATTACGCGTGCGCCATGCCGGGCCAGGTACTCGGCGGTCGCCTGGCCGATGCCGGAGGTGCCGCCGCTGACGAGCGCGACCTTGCCTGCAAACAGAGTGCTGATAAACATGCTTGTCATTGCCTCATGGGGTCAGAAAAAGTCGTTGGGACGAGCGGTTTACAGGCCCAGTACCGAGCCTATGTCCAGTGCAAATTGCACGCCCACTACAAAGCCGTCGTTGCTCAGTTGCGCAGCGCCTGGGTTGTAGTAGTTGTCGGGGTTGATCACGTATTGCACGCTGGGCTCGATGGACAAGTAGCGCGTCAGGGCGAAATGGCCGTTGGCTTCCAGGGCATAGACGTTGCGCTCACCCAGCTCGGGGTCGCCACCGGCGGCCGTGCGCAGGCGTTGCTGGAACTGCAGCTGGTGCGAATTGACCTGCAGGTAGCTGGCCTTGACGTTGAGCTTGTCCTGGGGCCGGTCAAAGGGTGCGAGGTAGGTCAGGCCGGCCTCGGCGAAGTGGCTGAACGGTTGTTTCTTATCGGCCGCCGCCGACAACGAGCCGAAGGCTTGCAGCCCTTGCTGGCCACCACGCCACAGCGTCTGGCGAAACTTGAAGAAGCCGCCGGCGGTGCCGTGTTGGTTGTCACCGGTCAACGGATCGAACTGCCGGGCGGAGTTGAAGTAGGCGTTGAGTTCGTACTGGGTGGTGGCATCGCCCGGCTTGCTGCCAATGCCGACTAGAAAGCTCGTGCCGCTGGCATCGTCGGTGCTGAAGTCCAGACCCTTGCGCTTTTTCAGGTAATCCACCGGGTTGGACTCGAAGGCACCGGCATGCACGTACAGGCTGGGGCTCGGTTGATACTTCATATAACCGCCCCAGGCACCAAAGGGCGGCGGCAGTACGCCGCTTGAGGCATCCAGGATCGGGTCGTTGCAGGTCAGTGCCGATTCACAGTTATAGATGTAGAAATACCGCCGGGCGTTGGTGCGGCCGATATGCAGGTCGAGCTGGCCGTCGAATGCCTTTTGCTCGAGCGTCAGCAGGCTCAACTGGTTGCTGGCGATGTCGTTGTGCAGCGGGGCGCCGGCGAAGTAGCTGCCGGCAGCGCCTTGCCAGTGGTTGGCTGTCGGCTGGCCGGTGCCGTTGTCGAGGATGAACACGGTTTGCTCAAAGTGCAGTGCGGCACCTTCCAGGCCTGCAAGCGTGCCCAGGTTGATGTCTGCGCCGAGGTACAGGTTGCCGCTGTTGCCGAAGCTGTGAGGGCGAGTGCCAGTGTCGAGGTTCTTCATCGAAATATTGGTGAGCAGCACATGGGGCGTGATGCCCTGGCTGGCCAGTTGCTCGCCCAGGTCGGCCAGCGGACCTTCACGGTCCTGGGCCAACACCGGGGATGAAGCGGATACCACGAGCAACAGGGTGCACAAACGATTGACTGGGATCATGATCGAGAACTCATTTATTGTTGTTGTAGTGAGCAAGGGGGCGTGCGAGGTGTCGGTGCCGGCCCGTGCACCCCGCTTTATGCAGGGCTTACAGTGACTGGCCCTGCGCAACCGACGAGGCCCGGGCCTGTCGTTGCAACACGGCGGGCGCGGTTTCCTTGAGAAACAGCGACAGGCCGGCCGCCAGCAAGGCGCCACCGCAGGAAATCCACATGACGATCGACAGCCCGAACCGGTCGGCGGCAAACCCGGCCATGGTCGGCGCCACGAACCCGCCGATCAGTTCGCCCACGCCCATGATCATGCCCAGCGCCGTGGCCATGACTTCGCGCGGCACGGTTTCGGCCGGAATGGTGGCCATGAACAGCGTGAAGCAGCCCAGCCCTGTGTAGGTCAGCACCATCAGGATGCCCAGTACCAAGGAGGAGGGCGCATACAGCAGCGCCACCGGGCAACAGGCGGCGACCAGCGAGAACAGCACCAGGGTCGGACGGCGGCCGATTCGATCGGACACGCTGGGCACCACGAACCCCCAGATGACCCAGGCCGCGCCCAGGCAGCTCATGATCGCGCCCATGCTCGGCGCGCTGTAGCCGCGCACACTGACCAGAAAGGTCGGGGTAAAGGAGATCAGGATCACGAACCAGGTCAGGAATACGCAGCTGATCAACATGCACAGCACGATATTGCGGCTTTTCAGCAGGGCGAGGCGATTGACCCGGGCAGCGGCACCCGGCGCCGGAGCCTGACGCGGTTCGTCCTTGCGCACATAGCGCCAGATGAGCCAGGCGATCAGCAGGCCGGGCAACAGCGACACAATGAACGCATGGCGCCAGCCATAGGCTTCGGCCAGGGCAATCAGCACCGGCGGGCCGATCACCGCGCCCAGCAGGCCGGCTGCCGAACCCTGCAGCAGCCCCATGTTCAGGCCCCGCCGGTGCGGTGATGATGCTTCGACCATCAATGACTGCGACAAGGGCAGAATCGGCCCTTCGGCCAGGCCCATGATGCCGCGAAACAGCAGCAGGCTGAGAAAGCCCGACACCAGCCCGGATAGCGCCGAGCACAGGGAGAACAGAATCACCGCCACGATCAGCAGCGGCTTGCGCACCCCTCGCCGGTCCGACCAGGCCCCCACCAGCGCGCCGGACACCGCCCAGGCCAGCGCCAGCACCGAAGACAGCATGCCCAGGTGGGTGTTGCTCAACTTGAGTTCGTCAGCCATGAACGGAAACAGAAAGGACAGGGCCAGACGATCGAAAAACACAAACCCGAAGGTCAGGAACAACACACCTAACAGGGTGTTTTCATAACTGGCTTTATTATTGTTTTGAGCCATGGTGATTCTCCGCACGCAAGGGTTTAACGGAACAGACGGTCCACGGTGTCAGCCCCCAGGCCGACCTTTTCGTAGTGTTCACGGCACAGGGCAATGTAGGAGTGCACATCGAAATAACCGGTGGACTCGCCGTGTTCGTCGAGCCAGATCAGCGGTCCCTTGACGATGAAGAACACGCGCATGGGTTCGTCATGCTCGTACGCCACCAGGGTATGGCCCTCGCCGGGCGTCTCGTAGACGAAGTCGCCTGCCGTGGCGGTCCAGTCGTGCTCCAGGTAGCCCCACTTGCCTGACAGGGTGTAGGCGAACACTTCATGCGGGTGATAGTGACGGTTGACCAGCCCTGCCTGGCTGGACATCAGAATGTCGCACCAGCGGTTTTCACTGGGCGAGATCCACAGCGGGCGCGAAGACACCGTCTCGGTGAAGGGCACATAGAGGCGCAGGTCATCACTGGCGGCATTGGGCAGGTAAACCTCGGGCTTGGCATCGGGCATCAAGGCGTTGGCGATGGGCTGCAGGTCTTTCCAGAATTCATTGCGGGCTAATTCGGGCATGTTCGGCCTCTGATCATTGTGGTTGATGGCCGGGACACTCTAGGGTTTGCAAGACAGGACGGTTTGATCGAAACGGACGCCATTGTTGTTCGTATCGGACGGATATTCCGGGCGCCGCTATCCTGATGTTTTTATTTTCGATGTCGATTGACAGCTAACCCGGGCGAGGGGTTAATTGCGCCTTGCAGGCCCGATACACGACTGGCGCACGGACGAGGCCGTCAATAAAACGAGAATAAGAAAATGACCACAGCCGCCTCCTTGCTCGACACCCGGCGTGCGAGCACCGACGATCTGCCCCCCGATCAGCGCCTGGCCTTCTGGGAGCACTACAACACCTCGACGCTGGTGGGCCTGAAGTGTTCGTCCTTCAGTGAAAGCGGGTTCAGTGCGAGACAAGACAACCTGAACCTGGACCGATTGCGGGTCGCGCACATTGCAGGCAATCAACATGTCATCGAACGCGATGTGTCGATGATCCGCACGGTGCCGAAAGCGTCGGTGTTCGTTTCCCTGGTATTGGGCCGTAGTTCGTTTTTCTTCCAGAACGGCCAGTGCCACTTACTCGAACCTGGCGAAATGATGGTGTACCGCACCGACAAGCCGTACTTGTTCGGCTTCACCGGGCCGATGCACAAGTTCATCTTCGATATTCCCCAAGAGGTCTTTGCCGCCCGGTGTCTGCGCCGCTTCGACAACGCCTTGAAAATCAGCGCCGACACCGGCACCCGGCGTTTACTGTTGCGCACGTTGATCGAGCGTACCGAAGGGTATTTCGGGCAGCCGCTCAGGCAAGGGGCCGACCGCTACCAGGACGATGCCCTGGAGCTATTGGGTACGGTCATCGCCGGACAGGTGGGCAACCGTCGTATCAACTCACTCAGCGCGTCCTACCTGCTGACGGCCAAGCGTTGCATCCTGGAGCAACTGGCCGACCCGACCCTGACTTGTGAACGGGTGGCGGCCCAGACTGGCGTTTCCACACGCCAGCTGACCCGTCTGTTTGCCCTGGAAGATACTCAGCCGCAGCGCTTTATTCTGGAGAAACGCCTGGAAGGGGCGTTCCGGCGGCTGAGCAAAGGCCAAGGGCTGGACATCGCCGAGATCGCCTACCAGCACGGCTTCAGTAGCCAGGCGCATTTTGCCAGGGCCTTCAAGGCGCATTACGGGCGCACGCCCAGCCAGGTGCGGGCGCAGGGAGAGGCCGGGCGGGCGTAGAGGTGCGCTGCAACAGGATTTCATGTATCCATGAGCAACTGAGCCTCAAGCCACGCCAGCAGCGTATGGACGTCGACGCGCTTGTCAGCGCCGTGAGCGGTGTAGACAGAAATGGCATCGGGCAAGGCAATGCGCTCTGCGCAAGGCTGAACCAGCGCACCGGTCTTGATCAGCCTCGCCGCGGTTCGACGCCATCCCAGGGCAATGCCATGTCCTTCGATGGCCGCCTGCAGCATCAGCGGGTAGCTGTCGAACACGATGGTTCGCTGAGAGGTTACCGGCGCCTGTCCAAATGCCTCCAGCCAGCCATTCCAGGTCATGAAATCAGCAGGCGTGGCGTGATAATGCAAAAGCGTGTGCGCCGGCAGGGCTTCAAGGCCGGGCAAGGTGCCGGTTGCCAGGTAGTCGGGGCTGCACACCGGAAAGACTTCATCGGCAGCGGTAAAGACCCGTGGATGCACGCCGCTGGCGCGTCCGGTGGTCTGCAAGGCCACATCGAAGGGCTCGTTGAATTCGGCGACAGGCCGGGTCGAGGTCACCACTTGCACCTCGATGCCGGCGTGCTGGTCCCGGAACGTGGAGAGGCGCGGCATCAGCCAGTAGAAAGCCTCGCATAACTGGCACAGGAAAACGACACGCTGCGTGCGATGCGAGGTGCGAAGGGCCACGGCGCCGTCACTGATACTGCCCAAGGCCGCACTCACCACCTGGCTCAATTCCTGCCCTTGCTCGGTCAGGAACACTGCCCGATTACGGCGGGTAAAGAGTTTTACGCCCAGGTCTTGCTCAAGGTCGCGAATCTGCCGGCTGACGGCAGCCTGGGTGATGTGCAGCTCTTGGGCTGCCCTGGAGAAGCTTTGCAAGCGCGCAGCGGCTTCAAAAGGCAGCAGACTGGCCAGCGGGGGCAGGGTCTTCCTGAGCGTATTCATAATCCAAGGTTATGCATGGCGGCCTGAGAACTCGTTTGTAGCATACTGACGGCAGCCGGCAACATGAGTGCACTCTCTTTTGGACACCCACTCATGACACCTGACCGCTCGACAATCATCGTCGGGGTACTGCTCGCTGTGCTGGCGACGCTGGCGTGGGCCTTCAACTTCATCGCCCCTTATGTCACCGGGCCCTACAGCATTTACGACCTGACGCTCATCCGGTTTCTGATCGCGGGTGCCTTGGGTGTGCTCGGCGTGACCCTGTGCCGCGCGCAGCGACGTCTGGTGCCACGCGTTCGGCAGTGGCTTGCCGCCGGGCTGGGCATCATCGGCTACCTGGGGTACAGCAGTTGCATTGCCGCCGGCGTGATTTCCGGAGGGCCCGTGCTGACGGCCGCCTTCGTAGGATTAGTGCCCGTGCTTGTCGCCCTGATCGGCAATGCCCGAGACCGGACCGTGCCCTGGCAACGCCTTGCCTTGCCATTGACGCTGATAACGCTCGGGCTTCTGCTTGCAACCATCAGCAGCATGGCGCTGCCGCACGCCGGTCAGACGGACCGGTGGGCGGGGCTGTTTTTTTCTGTGTTAGCCGTAGCCTTGTGGCTGGCCTTCAGCGTGTTGAATCAGAGCGCCCTGGAGCAACTGCCCGCTGCGGCGACGGGGCTGTGGACCGCGTTGATGATGGTGGGCGCCGGGCTTGGTGCCTTGTGCCTGATACCTGTTGTCCAGGCGCTCGGCCTGCTTGACCTTGCCGGAAAAGGCTTCGGTCTGGGCATGGCGGGACCTTTGTACGCCTGGGCGCTGGTCATCGCGCTGATGTCGTCGGTAATCGGCGCCTGGGCCTGGAACGCGGCGACGCAACGGTTGCCAATGGTTCTTTCCGGGCAGTTGATTTCGCTGGAGTCGGTGTTCGCCGCTGTACTGGGGCTGGTCTTTCACGCCCGTCTGCCAACGCTCATGGAGGCCGCCGGGCTGGTGGCCGTGCTCATGGGCGCCGCGCTGGCGGTTCGGCGCATGCTCAGTGCCCGGCGTGTGGCGGCCATGCCGGTATGATCGCTCCGCTTATACCTGGGGTCTTTTGTAGGCCATGCCGACGGAGCGAGGGGCGGTGTGCACGAAACCAAACTGTGCATAGAGATCCTGGGCCTGGCCATCGGCGATAAGGCTGACGTAGCCGCTTTCAGGCACGTGGGCTTCGATGTAGTGCATGATTTCACCCATGATGCGCTTGCCTAGCCCCTTGCCTTGATGCTCGACAAGCACGGCAATGTCCACCACTTGAAAGAAGCATCCACCGTCGCCGACGACCCGGCCCATGCCCACGGGCATCGACCCCCAAAGAATCTGCACAGCAAAGAGCGTGTTGGGCAAGCCCCGTATCGCGGCGTCATCCGTCTTGGCGCTGAGGCCGGAGCCGATGCGAAGCGCCTGGTAGGTTTCAACGGAGGGCAGCTTCAGCAGGGATGAGTAAATGGCCAATGGGGTCACCAGGGCAGAAGAGGGCTCAAGGGAGGTGATAAACGCGCGCGTAGTTATACCGCAGCGTGTGGTGACCCGCGAGCAATGACTCAGCTGCGCGCCAGCTGCCCTTGCGTCATTCTGCGTTTGTAAGCGCTGTCGCGGCTGGCCAGCCAGTAATACAGCGGTGAGGTGATGAGCAAACCGACAAGCCAGGACAGATCGGCACCATTGATGTGTGCTGACACCGGCCCGACATACAGGGGGGTATTCATGAATGGAATCTGCACGGCAATGCCTATCGCGTACGCCAGCAAGGCCTGAGGGTTGTAGCGGCCATAAATTCCGCCATCCACACGAAAAATCGAGGCAATGTCGTACTTGCCCTTATGAATGGCGTAGAAGTCGATCAGGTTGATTGCCGTCCAGGGGACCAGCACCACCAGTAGAACCAGCACCATATCGACGAAGTGGCCGATGAAGTCTTTTGAGGCGAACACGGCGGCGGTTGCGCAGGCCATCAACACCAGGATCGAGATCAGCGCACGGCTTTTAGCCGTAGGGATCCAGCGATAGGCAAAGGTCTGCACCAGCGTGATGATCGACAACACAGCGCCGTACAGGTTGAGGGCGTTGTGACTGATCACGCTGAGCAAGAACAAAACCAGCATCAACGGGCCGATAGAACCGGTGGCGAGTTTGACGGCCTCCATGGTGTCCATGCCTACAGGCGTGGCCAGGACGGCGACAGCACCAAAAATGAAAGAAAGGCTCGAACCCAGTGCCGAGCCGAGGTAGGTGGTCCAGAACGTCGAAGACACGGGTACATCCGCCGGCAGATAGCGAGAGTAGTCGGAAACATAAGGCGCAAATGCGATCTGCCACAAGGCGGCCAGAGACACCGTGGCGAGCCAGCCGGAAATGTTGAATTCACCGCGCGTCAGAAAGTCCGTGGTCTGCACGTGGGTAAAGATATAGCCGAACCCCAGTACGATGCCGGCCCCCAGCACCCAGGTACCAATGCGGTTGAGCACATGGATGAAACGGTAGCCGATAATGCCGATTATTCCGGAGCCGATGGCGCCAATCACGATGCCGACAGGCACGGGTACGCTGTCCACCACCCCGTGCAATGATTTGCCGGCGAGGACAATATTGGAGGCGAAAAAGCCGATATACATGACGCCTGCAATGACCACCACCAGCAGCGCCCCAAGGGAGCCGAACTGAGCGCGACTCTGAATCATTTGCGGGATGCCCATTTGCGGCCCCTGGGCTGAATGCAACGCCATCAGCACGCCGCCAATCAGGTGGCCGACAAGAATGGCAACGACGCCCCACAGCAGATTGAGGTGGAACAATTGCACGCCCAGCGCGCCTGTCACGATCGGCAATGGCGCGATATTGCCACCAAACCACAACGTGAACAGGTCGCTTACTTTGCCGTGACGATCTTGCGGGGGCACGTAGCCGATTGTGTGTTTTTCAATAAGCGGGGCGCTGGATGTTGCAGTGGTCACCATGTTGAACTCCAAGGCAATCGGTACGCAGGCGTACTTTGTGAGACGACACGGGCAGGTCGCTCTGTTGTTGGCCTGATCATCTGCAATGGACACGGGGAGGTAAATTAGTAAGTTTGTTGCCACAAACCTTAAAAAAAATAGCTCGGCCTGATTTTTGCTCCGGTATGTTGCACGCACTTGAATGAAGGAAAAATACGCTGTTTTCATGCACTTTTTTGGGGCGAAACTGCCTGTTTCCGGAGGCTTTCATGGCTGCCTATAACCTGCGCCAACTCAGGTATTTCGTCGCCGCCGCCAAGTGCGGCAGCGTTGCTGAGGCGTCGCGCAAGCTGTATATCGCACAACCGTCGGTATCGACGGCAATCAAGCACCTTGAAGAGAGTTTTGGTGTGCAGTTGTTTATCCGTCATCACGCGCAAGGCGTCTCGCTGACCCCCAGCGGGGCCCGGTTCTATCGCAAAGCGCTGGAGCTGTTGCGGGTCGCCCATGAGTTCGAGCAGAACGCGCTGGCGGATAATGATGTGGTGTCCGGGCAAATCGACATTGGCTGTTTCGAGACTGTCGCTCCGCTGTACCTGCCGCGGCTGATTGCCGGCTTCAAGGCGCGCTGGCCGGGGGTGGAAATCCGCATCCGCGACGGCGAGCAGCAAGAGCTGGTGCAGGCGTTGACCGCGGGCAGTATCGACATGGCAATGCTGTTCGAGCACGACCTTGGCGGCACCATCGAGACCCTTGCGCTCATGCCGCCCCAGCAACCGTATGCGTTGCTGCCTGCCGATCACCGCTTTGCCCGGCAGGCCAGGGTGTCTCTGGCCGACCTGGTGATGGAGCCCATGATCCTGCTGGACGTGCTCCCGAGCCGGACGTATTTCGTGAGTATTTTCGAAGAGCGCGGGCTGACGCCCAATATCGTATTCAGCTCGCCGTCAATCGAGATGGTCCGAGGGATGGTCGGGCAGGGGTTCGGTTTTTCGATTCTGGTCACCAAGCCTTTTACCGAGCACACCTATGACGGACAAAAGGTGGTGTGTGTGCCGCTGGCGGAAACGGTGACGGGCTCCGGATTGTCGGCGGTATGGCTGCGCCGTGCACCGCTGACCAAGCCGGTGCAATTGTTTGTCGACTACTGCCGCGAAGAGCTGGCCCGGCTGCTTGACTGAATCGCGCGTTGGCAGATGCCCGACGATGCAATCCGGCGTTCAAGGCAAGCAGAGGGTGTCAGGCGCTGATTGAATCCAGCATCCGCAGCAGCATGGCGTCACACCCTGCCAACTGCTCGACACTGACGAATTCGTCCGGTTTGTGCCCCTGATCCATACTTCCGGGGCCGCACACCACCGTGGGGATGCCAATGGCGTCGAACAATCCACCTTCGGTGCCGAACGCCACTGTGCTAAACGCCCGGGTACGGGAAAACGCCGCAATCAATGCGGCGGCCTGGCTGTGTTCATCGGTGACCAGGCCAGGGTAGGCCGACAGCTCGGTAAACCGGATCGCACTCTGGGCGCTGACCGCCTGCATGCGCGGCAAGACCTGCTCGTGTGCATACCTTTGCAGCTGCGCCGCCACCTCGGCCGGGTTCTGCGAGGGTAACGAACGAATCTCGAAATCGAACCGGCAATCGGCAGGCACGATATTCAATGCCTTGCCGCCGCTGATCAAGCCGGCCTGCATCGTGCTGAACGGTGGATCGAACCGCGGGTCCTGATGAGCCTGCAACCGCTGCCCGATACGCCCCAGTTCACCGATCAGGTCGGCGGCATGTTCGATGGCATTCACGCCATAGGGCGCGTAGGCCGAGTGACAGGCCTCGCCATGAACATCGCAACGCATCGCCAGCTTGCCCTTGTGGCCCAGTACCGGCTTGAGCTCAGTGGGTTCGCCGATAATGCACAATAGCGGCTTGACCGGCCGCCGCTCAAGCACCTTGAGTAACGAGCGTACCCCCAGGCAACCCACTTCCTCATCGTAGGACAGGGCAATGTGCACCGGCCTTGTCAAAGAGGCGGTGAGCAGTGCGGGCACCAGGGCCAGCACACAGGCGATATAGCCCTTCATGTCTGCGGTGCCCCGGCCAAACAATTTGCCGTCGCGTTCGGTCAGTTCAAAAGGCGGCCAGGTCCATGCCTGGCCATCCACCGGCACCACATCGGTGTGCCCCGACAGCACAATGCCAGGCAGCTCCACAGGGCCCACGCTGGCAAACAGGTTCGCCTTGCTGCGCGCTTCGTTGTAGATCAGTTCGCTAGCCACGCCAAACCCTGCCAGGTACTCACGCACGAACTCGATCAGGCTCAGGTTGGATTCGCGGCTGGTGGTGTCAAACCCCACCAGCGTCTGCAGCAATGCCTGGCTGGGGCTCATCGGTCGTCTCCAGCCACGCCATAACCGGGCGAACGATCAGGTGCAAGGGCACGATCAATGTAGTCCTGCACTTGCGGGCGGTAGGCGTTCCACAGGTGTTGCAGTTCGCCTATAGGGTTTTGCTCCGCCCAGTCCACCCGGAGGTTGATGATCGGCCAGGTCAGTTCGCCGACCACGACCAACGCGGCGGAGTGCACAGGACCGGCTTCACCACCGGCAGCGATGGCGGCGTGCATCGCCGCCAGCAGCCTGTCGGCCAACTGATCTTCAGCGCTTTCAAATGCCCTGACCATCGCGTCGATGACGGCGCGGTCAGCGAGCATATTACCGGCAGCCACGCACTGTTCTCCCGTTACAGCGTGATGGACACCCAGGGTTTCGCTGCCACTGAAGTGCACGGCGCGGCCCCTGTGATCAATGGCTGTCAGTTGCCGATACTGGCTGTAGCCGTTGCGCGTCAGGCTCTTGTCGAGCGCTTCGGCAGGCGCAAGGCCTTGCTCCAGCAGGTCGAGCACGTCCGGCCCCAGGGCCGGCAACGTGATGTTCTGGGAAGACACCGCACCCACACCGGGCCGCAGCCAGGGGCAGCGAGCGCCCACGGCAATGCTGGATGAACTGATGGCGATGCCAAGTTGGCCGGTCTCTGCGCAGCGGGCGACGATTGAAAAGGTCATGGCGTAGCGTCCTTATTCAGGGATAACCGCGATCACATCGATTTCCATCAGCCATTGCGGCTGACCCAGCGCTGACACCACGAGCCCCGTGGAAATAGGAAACACCCCTTTGAGCCATTTGCCGACTTCCTGATAAACCGGTTCGCGATACCGCGGGTCTATCAGGTAGGTCGTGGTCTTGACGATGTGACTGAGGTCGCTACCGGCTTCTTCCAACAGTTGCTTGACGTTGCGCATGGCCTGCTCGGCCTGGGCACGCGGGTCGCCAAGGCCGATCAGGTTGCCATCGAAATCCGTGCCCACCTGGCCCCGTACATACACGGTATTGCCGGCACGTACGGCTTGGCACAGGTCATTGTCCAGGCTCTGGTTGGGGTAGGTCTGCTGGGTGTTGAACATACGAATGCGGGTGTGGGTAGCCATCAATGAACTCCAGAAAAAGATTAGGCGCTGACAGCGGATGGGCGAACGGCCGGGGCGGCCTGGCGGTACTCAAGGTATTGACGCTGGATGGCGATATGGTCAGCCACGTATTTGGCGTCGTGCCAGACCCCCCAGATAAACGACGACCCCCGACGCGATTGCCACGGCAAGCCGAGAAAGTAGATACCGGCCTCACTGGCCACGCCGCGCTGGTGGCGGGGTTTTCCGGTGGCATCAAACGCATCGACCTTCAACCAGCTGTAATCCATGGCATAGCCGGTCGCCCAGATGATCGACGTGATACCGGCCTGAATCAGGTCCAGTTCCAGGATCGGGTTGCTGATGCAGTCTGCATCGGCAAACACGCGACGCGCCTGGGGCTCCAGCGGCAGGTCAATGCCGTTGCGTTCGATGTAGGCATCGGCGGCATCCAGCAGGGCCAGGTAGTTTTCATCGCCTCGCGCCAGGTTTTCGACCAGGTTGGACTGAAAACGGGCAAGGCTGCCATCAAAGGAGTGTGTCAGGCCGACAAGGATCATGCCTTGCTGGGCCAGTTCACGAAAATCGATGGTCTTGCCGCCATGGGCACCGCTTACGGCGATGGTCACGTGCTCACGACCGGGCTTCATCGCCGCCTGGTCCCATTCACCCAGCACACCCAGCCACCAACAGAAATCCCGGTTGCGGTAGGCGCGCGGTGGGCGATCATGGGCACCCACCGAGAGGTACACCTGCCGACCGGCGCGTTGCAGTTCATCGGCAATCTGCACGCCGGAAGACCCGGCCCCGACCACCAGAACGGCACCAGTCGGCAGTTGAGCCGGATTGCGATAGTCGGCGGAGTGAATCTGATGCACAGCCGTATCCTTGGGTGCAATGGCCGGGATCACCGGTTTTTGAAAGGGCCCGGTTGCAGCGACCACGCGGTTGGCTTCGATGACCCCCTCACTGGTGTGTACGGTAAAGCCTGGGCGGCCTTCGTTGCGGACCACCGAGGTGACCTCCACGCCGGTACGGATCGGCGCCTTGAACTGAAGTGCATAGGCTTCAAAATAATCGGCCACACGCTCTTTGGGGGCAAAACCATCCGGGGCTATATCAGTAAATTCCAGTCCGGGAAAACGGTCGTGCCACGCAGGTCCATTGGCCACCAATGAATCCCAGCGTCCGGTGCGCCAGCGTTCGGCGATGCGGCTGCGCTCCAGCACCAGATGCGGTACGCCTTGCTTGCTCAAGTGTTCGCTCATGGCCACACCGGCTTGACCGGCGCCCACCACCAGCGTGTCTGTTCTTGTGATCGCCACAGTCATGGATCTGTCCTTCTGTAATGCCGTTGGATTCAGCTCGGGTATGACGCAAGGCTAAAGGGCGGTGGGGGGATCAATAAAATAGTATTAAGTTGGCAAGTGAGCATAAATATCGAATGCAGTGCGCGTGCCTGCTACTTGATACCGTCAGCGCACTGTTTGACGGTCTCACCCTATCGGGTGATTTCGATCATGTTCAGGGTGTGGGACCATCCTTCACTGTTTGGGCACTGGTGGCAGACGTGCTGTATTGAACGGTTCTTTCAGCGAGTCTTTGAAGTGGACAACGATTATCTTTCTTCTGCGCAATGGTTTGACCAGATGGCGAGGGTGACCGAGAGCATCGGGCAACTGCGCTTTGCCGCCACTTTATTTGAAGCGTTGGGCCATGTTTGTCCCATTCAAGCCACCACGCTGTATTTGTACCCTCACGGCGGCATGCCCAGTGCATTATTTGAACTGGAGGGGCCCTGGTTGCCTCAAGGCAATGTGCACCACTACTTATCGGGCTTTTATCTGCTCGATCCGTTTTACAGGGCGTGCATTGAAGGGCCCGGCGCCGGTTGCTATACGCTCGCCGAGATCGCGCCGGACCACTTCGAACTCAGCGAGTACTACCAGTCGTTCTACCGGCATTCTCACCTGGCGGATGAACTCAACTACATCCTGCCGTCGTCGCCTGGGTTGAGCCTGGCCGTGTCACTGGCGTTCACACACAAGTTGAATGACGCAACGACGCGACAGTTCCAGTGTTTGACCCCGTGGGTCCTGGCGGTACTGCGCAAGCATTTCGTTGGCCTGGATACACGCGGCCTGCGCTTCGAGCGCCTGTTGGAGCAGCGCATTCACTTGGCACTGGATAACTTCGGTTCATCGATATTGACCGAGCGAGAGTGCCACATTGCTCAATTGATCCTGCGCGGCCATTCAACCCGGTCACTCGCCGAGCGCCTTGGCGTTTCGGAAGACACCATCAAGTCTCACCGTAAACACATCTATTGCAAACTCGATATCGGCACGCAATCGGAGTTGTTTTCATTATTTATCGATTCCCTGGCTGAAGCCCAAGGCGTCCTGAGCAAGGATCCCCTTGAAAGTTATATGCGCCGGCTTCGCTAAGTCAGTACACCGCGGTTCCCTATAGTTCCCAACAAGAGCGAGAACAGGCATGAACGTACCCTTCGAACCGACACGGCAGACCCTGGACTATCAAAAGTCCGACGCCGCTCATCATATCCACGCCTTTCTCGACCAGAAGGCCCTCAATGCCGAAGGGCCCCGGGTGATTGTTCGGGGGGAAGGGCTTTACCTGTGGGACAGCGAGGGCAAGCGGTATCTGGACGGTATGTCAGGGCTGTGGTGCACCCAGCTCGGCTACGGCCGCCATGACCTGACCCATGCCGCGGCAACGCAAATGGACCGGCTGGCGTACTACAACATGTTCTTCCACACCACTCACCCGGCGGTGATCGAGCTGTCGGAGCTCCTGTTCAGCCTGTTGCCGGGCCATTACAGCCACGTGATCTATACCAACTCCGGTTCTGAAGCGAACGAAGTGCTGATCCGCACCGTTCGCCGTTTCTGGCAAGTGATGGGCAAGCCGCACAAGAAAGTCATGATTGGTCGCTGGAACGGCTACCACGGCTCGACCCTGGCAGCATCGGCACTGGGTGGCATGAAGTTCATGCACGAGATGGGCGGCCTGATCCCCGATGTGGCGCACATCGATGAGCCGTATTGGTACGCCCAGGGCGGTGACCTGACGCCCGCCGAGTTCGGTCATCGTTGCGCGCTGCAACTGGAAGAAAAAATTCTCGAGCTGGGTGCCGAAAATGTCGCGGGCTTCATTGCCGAGCCATTCCAGGGCGCTGGCGGCATGATCTTTCCTCCAGAAAGCTATTGGCCGCAAATCCAGCGAATCTGCCGCCAGTACGATGTATTGCTGTGCGCAGATGAGGTCATCGGTGGTTTTGGCCGTACCGGCGAGTGGTTTGCTCACCAGCACTTCGGATTCGAGCCAGACACGTTGTCGATCGCCAAGGGGCTGACCTCCGGCTATATCCCCATGGGTGGGCTGGTACTGAGCAAGCGCATGGCCGACGCACTGGTGGAGCAGGGTGGCGTCTTTGCCCACGGCCTGACTTATTCCGGGCACCCGGTGGCGGCGGCCGTGGCCATCGCCAACCTCAAGGCGTTGCGCGATGAAGGCATCGTCCGTCAGGTAAAAGAAGATACCGGGCCGTATTTCCAGCAGGTGTTGCGTGAAGTGTTCGGCAATCACCCGTTGATCGGCGAAATCCAGGGCACAGGCCTGCTGGCGGCCTTACAGTTCGCCGAAGACAAAGCCACGCGCAAACGCTTCGCCAATGAAAATGACCTCGCCTGGCAGTGCCGCACCTTTGGCTTCGAAGAGGGCGTGATAATCCGTTCGACGCTGGGCCGCATGATCATGGCGCCGGCGCTTGTCGCCACCCGCGCTGAACTGGACGAACTGGTAGACAAAACCCGGATTGCCGTAGACCGCACCGCACGGCTTGCAAACAGACTGTGAAATGATCTGCCCCCTCCCAGGCCCGGGAGGGTGAGCGGCGCTTGATACGCTCCTGCAGGTCTTTCGACTCACCAGGGCGGCTCCATCCTTTCAATGATGAACATGACCGGTATCGATCCCCATCGAATACCGCGGCGTCCTGCATTCAAATTTCCGGGAGTCAGCAATGAATAAAACAATAAATACGGTCGATGCGTCATCGCGGCATTCCCCTTCAACCTCATCCCCGTCGCGCCGGTTTCGACAACCTCTGGGCCTTGTCGGCCTGGTGCTGTTCGGGCTGGCCTACATGGTCCCGCTGGCGGTCTTCACCACCTACGGGCTGGTCACGCAAATGACCAAGGGCCACTTGGCCACCGCCTACCTGCTGACCCTCGCCGCCATGCTGCTGACGGCCTACAGCTATGGACGCATGGTTCAGGCGCATCCGTACTCAGGGTCGGTCTATACCTATACGCGCAAGGCATTTGGCTCCTATTTCGGCTTTATCGCCGGATGGACCTTGCTGCTGGACTATATCTTTCTGCCGCTGCTCAGTTACCTGCTGATCGGCATTTACATGTCCGACTACTTTCCCGGCGTGCCCACGGCTGTCTGGGTTCTGGGCTCCATTGCCCTGGTGACCGTGCTTAACCTGATCGGCATCGAGTCCATCACCCGGGTCAACTGGATACTCATCGTGGCCCAGTTGGTGTTCATTGTGGTGTTCGTGGCCTTATCGATCCAGACCTTAAGCGGGCAGGCCGCGCCGATCTCGCTGCTTGGGCCCTTTCACCATGAGGGCTTCAGTGTCCCGCTGGTCATGTCGGGGGCTGCGGTGCTTTGCCTGTCCTTTCTCGGCTTTGATGCGGTTTCGACAATGGCAGAGGAAACCCCCGACCCGCGACGCACCATTCCGCTCGCCATCATGGTGGTGTCGGTGTTCGGTGGCTTGCTGTTTCTGATCGTTTCGTATTTTGCCCAGATGGTTTTCCCGGAATGGAACAGCTTTGCCGATCCCGATTCGGCTTCTGTGGATGTCATGCGCCGCGTCGGAGGTGAACTGTTGGTGAGCGCCTTTACCGCCACCTATGTCGCGGGCTGCTTTGCCTCGGCAATGGTGTCCCAGGCGAGCGTGTCCCGCGTTTTGTTTGCAATGGGCCGTGATGGGGCGCTGCCCCGCGTGTTCGGCAAGCTGGTCTCGAAAAAACGCGTACCGGCCAACGCCATCATCGTGGTCAGCCTGTTCTCGCTGATTGCGCTGTTCATCACGCTCGATACGGTGGCCAACATGATCAGCTTCGGCGCGCTCTTTGCGTTTTCAGCCGTGAACCTGGCAGTGATCAAGCATTACATGATCGACCAGAAGTTTCGCGGCCTGCGCAACGGCTTGCTCTACGCCGTAATTCCAGCCCTGGGCTTTCTCAGTACGCTCTGGCTGTGGACGAGCCTGTCCAGCATGTCGTTCGCGATTGGCTTGTGCTGGATGGGGGCCGGCCTGATTTGCCTGGTGGGCATGACGCGCGGGTTCCGAATGAAGATGCCGGAATTACAACTGGCCGAATAAACAACCGCCTTTATCGCTATCCATAAAACATCGACCGTGCCTCGGTCGATAAGGGAGTACGACGTGTTCAATCTCAATGACTGGCAACAGCGTGCCGCGCGCCAAACGTTCATCGACAAAGCCGTTATTGGTGACCGGGAAGTGGCATCCGTCTCCGGAGCGACGTTTGACGCCATCAACCCGGCCACCCATCAGTTGCTGGCTCGAGTCGCCGCTTGCGGTGAAGAGGAGGTCAACCAGGCCGTGCGCTGTGCACGACAGGCCTTTGACACCGGGCCCTGGCGGCGTATGCCGGCTGCCGAGCGCAAGAAAATCCTGCTCAGGCTTTCCGGTTTGTTGATGACCCACCGCGAAGAACTGGCGCTGCTCGATTCGCTGAACATGGGCAAGCCTGTGATGGATGCCTATAACATTGACGTGCCGGGCGCCGCTCATGTCTTCGCCTGGTACGGTGAAGCCCTCGACAAGCTCTATGACCAGGTCGCGCCCACAGCCCACAACTCACTGGCCACCATCACACGGGAAGCCCTGGGGGTTGTCGCCGCTGTAGTGCCCTGGAACTTCCCATTGGACATGGCCGCCTGGAAGCTGGCACCGGCATTGGCTGCCGGTAACAGCGTGGTACTCAAACCCGCCGAACAATCGCCTTTTTCTGCCCTGCGCCTGGCGCAACTGGCCCTGGAAGCCGGTCTTCCGGCAGGGGTGTTGAATGTGGTTCCAGGGCTTGGCGAAACCGCCGGCAAGGCCTTGGGGTTGCACCCGGATGTTGATTGCCTTGTGTTCACAGGCTCTACCCGGGTAGGCAAGTGTTTCATGCAGTATTCGGCCCAGTCCAACCTCAAGCAAGTATGGCTCGAATGTGGCGGCAAGAGCCCGAACCTGGTGTTCGACGATTGTCAGGACCTTGACCTGGCCGCCGAGAAGGCGGCGTTCGGCATCTTTTTCAATCAGGGCGAAGTGTGTTCGGCCAACTCACGCCTGTATGTGCAACGCTCCATCCATGACGAATTCATTGAGCGCCTGATTACCAAGTCGCAGGCCTGGATGCCTGGCGATCCGTTGGACCCGGGCAGCGCTGCAGGTGCGATTGTCGACAGTGGGCAGACCCGGCGCATCATGAGCGCGATTGCCAAGGCACAGGACGAGGGGGCGAAGTTGCTGTGCGGTGGCCAGCAGATGACCTTCAATGGTTCTTCAAACTTCATTCAACCGAGCCTCTTTGCCGGCGTGACCCGCACCATGAGCCTTTCGCGCGATGAAGTGTTCGGCCCGGTGCTGGCCATCAGCGCTTTTGACACCGAGCAAGAGGCGGTGCAACAAGCCAACGACAGTGTCTATGCGCTGGCAGCCTCAGTGTGGAGTGATGACCTCAATCGTGCACACCGCGTCGCCCGCGCCCTGAATGCCGGCACTGTGTCGGTGAATACGGTCGATGCACTGGACGTCTCGGTACCCTTTGGAGGCGGCAAACAATCAGGATTCGGTCGTGATTTGTCGCTGCATTCATTCGATAAATATACACAGTTGAAAACCACCTGGTTTCAACTGCGCTGAGTCATGCGTGATTAGCGGGCCTGTCATGCCGTTGGATGCTTTAACCTGTGTCCATGACTGAGCCTGCAAAGAAGGAAGCACGATGCAATGGCAGCATCCAAAGGTTGCAAAAGCAGCCTGTCCATCGTTGATCCAGGTATGAATCGCTTGCTGTTCATCGCCCTGGACGGCCCCAAGGGCACCGGCAAGACCACGCTATTGGAAGCGGTCACGCGTGTACTCAGGGCCGACGGCAAGAAAGTGATCCGGTTGTGCGAGAAGAAAAACGATCCTTGCCGGGGTGAAACCATGGCCCTCGTCAACCGGCTTGCCCGGGCGCCGGACGCCGGACTGGAATGGGCGGTGTGTGAGCGCCTGGCCCAAAGCCGGGCCTGGATATCCGGGCATGTGTTGCCCAGGCAGCCGCCTGGCAGCATCGTCCTGATTGATCGCTGGTACCCGTCGGACGCTGCCTTTCGGCGGCTGGTGCCGTTTGCCGAGATACTGCGGCTGAACATGGCACACAACGTACAGGTGCCCGACCTGCATGTGGGCGTGGTGACTGCGCCCGAAACCTCATGGGCCAGGGCTGCGGCCCGCTCGCGCGGGCTGAGCAGTACGGTGATCCACCGCCTGGAGGAGCATGTCGCCTGCACCGAGACGTTCGAACGCGTGGCGGCCGATCAGGGCTGGGTGCTATGCCGTAACGACGGAACAATTGAAGAGGCGACCCGGCAGGTAGTGGCCGAGATCCAGGGATTGCTCTGAAACCCACAGCAGCCACCGGGCACGTGTAGGAGCGCGCTTGCCCGCGACCGGCTGCGTTAGCAGTCGTAAAATTTCAGCGTTTCACAGATTTTGCGAGCGCTGCGCACTCGGTCGCGGGCAAGCGCGCTCCTACCGGGGCGCTGGATGGTCAGCGCTTGGTCAGCGCCTGCTCGGCCTTGACCGACTGGATAAACGCCTGCATGGCCGATGACTGGATACGGTGGCGACGGGTGATCAGCCCGTACGGCGGCAGGCGGGCCTCGAAGTTGATCGGCAGGATGGCGAGCAGGTCACGCCCCGGGTAGTCCTCGACCACAGACACCGGGGTGACGCCGAGCATGTCGGTCTGCTGGATCAGCGACAACAGGGTCATGATCGAGGTGGTTTCGACGATGCTCGCCGGAATGTCCACGCGGGCATTGTGGAACACCTGGTTGATGATCGAGCGCATGGGGCTGGGGTGTTGTTGCAGCACCCAGGTCATGGTTTGCAGCTCGGCCCAGCTCAGGCTGTCGGCGTTGGCCAGTGGATGCCCGGCACCGGCGATCACGCACAGCTCTTCTTCGCCCAGGCTGTCAAAAATCAGCTCTTCGGCCCGTGCGCCGCTGGGGATGCGGCCCAGCACCACGTCCAGCTGATCCTGTAACAGGGCCTGGACCAGCACGTCGCTGGTGTCGACCTGGATGCTCATCGACAGCCGTGGGTGGCTGGATTTGAGGTTGGCAATGGTGCGCGTCAACAGACCTGAGGCCAGCGCCGGAATGGCGCCCACCGCGACCCGGCCCAGGTTGCCGGACTCCAGCGCCACCAGTTCTTCGCGCATGCCAGTCAGTTCGGCGAACACCATGCGCGCGTAATAAATCACTGTCTCGCCGAACGGCGTCGGGCGCATGCCACGCGGCAGGCGCTCGAACAGCTCGACGCCCAGCAGGTCCTCGGCCTCGTGCAGCATCTTGGTGGCCGCCGGCTGGGTCATGCCGATATGGTCGGCCGCCCGGCGCAAGGAGCCCAGCTCCTGCAGAGAGAGCATCAGGCGCAGTTGGCGCAGGCGCAGGCGACTGTGGATTACGTTGGCAGCAGGAATCTGGGTCATCGGGCCGGTTCGTGGTAAAGGGTGCGCAGAGCCTGACAAGAAATGCCAGGCTGTGCCAGTACTGACGCTCAAGACAGCGACTGAGGCTTGCCGGCGCGACTGGAGCGCCAGCCCAGGGCACTGCGCAGCGCCCTGGAAATCAGCGGCCAGAACAGCATCAGCAGCGCGGCGGTGGTCAGCCCGCCCACCAGCGGGTTGGACCAGAAGATGCCCAGTTGCCCGTCGGAGAACAGCATCGACTGGCGAAACGCATCCTCGGCCTTGTCACCCAGCACGGCCGCCAGCACCAGCGGCGCGATTGGATAGCCGAGCTTCTTGAACAGATACCCCAGGGCGCCGAAGCCCAGCATCAGCACGATGTCGAACATCGAGTTGTGCACCGAGTAGGCGCCGATGGCGCAGACCATGATGATGATCGGCGCGATGATCGAGAACGGAATGCGCAGGATCGAGGCGAACAGCGGCACGGTGGCCAGGACCACGATCAGGCTGACCACGTTGCCCAGGTACATGCTGGCAATCAGGCCCCAGACAAAGTCGTGCTGCTCGACGAACAGCGTGGGACCCGGGTGCAGGCCCCAGATCATCAGGCCGCCCAGCATGACGGCAGCGGTGGCCGAGCCCGGGATGCCCAAGGTCAGCATCGGCAGCAACGCACTGGTGCCAGCGGCGTGGTCGGCGGTTTCCGGGGCAATCACGCCTTCGACTTCGCCCTTGCCGAAGCGCTCGCGGTTCTTCGAGAAGCGCCGCGCCAGGCTGTAGCTCATGAACGACGCTGCGGTCGGCCCGCCCGGGGTGATGCCCATCCAGCAGCCGACCAGCGTGCTGCGCACGATCGTCAGCCAGTAACGCGGTAGCCTGGCCCAGGTGCGCAGGATGGTCATGGGCGTAATACGCGCATGCTCACCGCGAAACACCAGGCCTTCCTCGACCGTGCACAGGATTTCACCGATGCCGAACAGGCCGATCACCGCCACCTCGAAACTGATGCCGGTCATCAGCCACGGCTGGTCGAAGGTCAGGCGCAGGTTGCCCGACACCGTGTCCATGCCCACCGCGGCCATGGCAAAGCCCAGCATCATCGCCACCACGGTCTTGAGCGGCGGGTTCTTGCTCATGCCGATAAAGGTGCAGAACGCCAGCAGGTAGACGGCGAAGAACTCCGGCGAACTGAACGACATGGCGAACTCGGCAATGCGCGTCGACAGGAAGGTCAGCAGCAACACGCCCGCCAGTGCCCCGATCAGCGCCGAGGTAAAGGCCGCGGTCAAGGCCTCGGCCGCGCGGCCTTCGCGAGCCATGGGGTAGCCATCGAAGGTGGTCGCCACCGAGGACGGCTCGCCGGGAATATTGAACAGGATCGAGGTGATCGAACCGCCGAACAACGCCCCCCAGTACATGCACGACAACAGGATGATCGCCGACACCGGCGACATGGTGAAGGTCAGTGGCAATAGCAACGCCACCCCGTTGGGCGCCCCCAGGCCTGGCAGCACGCCGACCAGAATGCCCAGCAGCACACCGATCACCATCAGGCCGATATGGCCCGGAGTCATGATCACACTCATGCCTTGCATCAATGATTCGAACTCAGTCATTGCAGCGCTCTCCTGGCCAGGGTCAGCCAGTCGCCCAGGGGGCCGGCATCCAGTGGAACCTTGAACCACAGGGCAAAGATCAGGTAGCTGGCCAGCACTGCGCCGCCTGCCACCGCCACGATGGTCAGCAGGCCGTAGGGTCTGGCGCGCAGGCGGTCACGCCACATGAACCAGGCGATGAACACCGCCGAGGCCATGTAGATGCCGGTAAACGGCATGGCCGCGACGAACACGGCAATCGGCACGAACACTGATAGCACCTGGCCAAAGGCAGCGCGGCTGACAAAGGCCACGCTCAAGGCCTGCCAGCGAATCAGCGCCAGTACGCCGTTACCCAGGCTGGCGCAGGCCAGCAGCAGGCCGATGTAAAACGGAAAGTAGCCAGGCTCGGGACCGGAATCACCCCAGCCGATGCCTTGCTCAAGGCTGCCGTACATGACCACGGCACCGATCAGACCGGTGAACAGCGCCAGGCCCAGTTCCACCCAGCGCGTGCCGACCAGCGCCGGCGTTTGCGACGTATCAGACATGGATCACCTCATTGGCGAGGCTGTCACCGCCAGGCGCAGGCCGGGATGACAGCGGGGCGGGTCACTTTTGCAGCCAGCCGGCATCCTTGAACACCGGCGTGACGCGGGCGGTGTCCTGCTCGATATAGGCGGTCAACTGCTCGCCCTCCAGAAAGGTTGGCACCAGCGCGTTCTGCGCGACATACGCCTTGAATTCCGGCGCCTGGCTGACTTTGCGCATCAGCTCGGTGTAGAACGCACGCTGTTCAGCGGTGATGTCGCCGGGCATGAACACCGTGCGCGGGAAGCGGTACTGGTCGATGCCCAGCCCTTGCTCATGGCAAGTGGGAATGTCGGCCCAGGATTGGTCACCGGCAACCTTGGCGGTGTATTGCATGCGCTGCTGGCTGAACACGCACAACGGCCGGACCTGGTCGCCACGCCACTGGCTGATGCTCTCGGCGGGGTTGTTGACGTTGGCGGCGATGTGTTTGCCGGCCAGTTGCGTGGCCGCCTCACTGCCGCTCTTGAACGGGATGTACACCAGCTTGCTGGCCGTGGTCTTGTTCAGCAGCAGGGTCAGGGTCTGGTCGACATCCTTGGACTGGCTGCCGCCCATGCGCATTTTCGACGGATCGGCCTTGGCAGCCTCGTAGAAGGCCGCGCCGTCTTTCCAGACGGCGTCCTTGTAGGTCCAGAGGACGAAGTCGTCTTCGGCCAGGGCGGCAATGGGGGTCAGTTCCTGCCATTGATAACCGAGCTTGGCCACCAGGGGCAGCAGGTAGACATTGTTTGTGCCGATCACCAGCTTGTCGGCATCGCCCTTGGACATCTTCATGTCGAGGAAGGCTTCGGCGCCGTTGCCGCCGCCCTTGTTGAGCACCACCGTATTGACGTCCAGCAGCTTGTGGGTGGTGATGATCGACTGGATCAGCCGCCCGAGCTGGTCAGTCCCGCCGCCGGGGCCGCCGGCAACGACGATTTCCAGGTTCTTTTCCGGTTGCCAGGCCAGGGCAATGGCAGGCAGGGTGCTGGCGCAGAGCAGGGTGCAACCGAGCAAGGCACGGCGTACACCGCAGGTCGATGCGAGTGGCATGGTGATACCTCTTTTTATTGTAGTTGTTATCGACAAACCGCAGCGCGACCGTCGGAGGGCGCGCTGCGCTTGAAGAAGAGTGTGGGAAGAACGGGCAGGGGACGTCTAGTCAAAACAAAACATACACCGATAACCCTGGGCTATCGGTGGCCGTCTGATAGCGTGATCGCTGGACTGAAATGGAAGAGAAACTCACCTATAACCCAAGGCTATCGGTGTATTTCAATTTTTGATTAGACGGTTATCGGTGCGGCTTCGATAGTACGGCTCGGCATCATCAGAACAACAACAATGACATGAGGGGGATCATCATGACCCGTCCCGGTGACATGCACGTGCCAACGGCAGGTGTCCAGCCTGATTCAGCCAACCCGGCGCTCAGCCAGGTCGCTCGCGCCAGCACCGTACGCTGGCGCATCTTTGCCATCATCTTCCTGCTGACCATGGTCAACCTGATCGACCGCGTATCGCTGTCGATCGCCATGCCGACCATCGCCAAAGAATTCTCGCTGTCGCCCAGCATGCAGGGCCTGATCCTCAGCAGCTTCTTCTGGGCCTATGCGTTATTGCAGATACCGGGCGGCTGGATGATTGACCGTTTCGGGCCGCGCCGGGTCATCACCTGGTCGACCGGGCTGTGGGGCACCTTTCAGGTGCTGGCCGGGTTTGCCACCGGGGGGGTGTCGCTGCTGTTTGCCCGTGTCGCGCTGGGCGCGGCCGAAGCGCCGCTGTTTCCGTCCGGCGGCAAACTGATTTCGCTGTGGCTGGCGCCCAGCGAGCGCAGCCGGGGCGCGGTGATGATGGACAGCGGCAGCCCGTTGGGCGTGGCGCTGGGCGGACTGCTGATTGCCTACCTGATTGCCGTACTCGACTCCTGGCGCCTGGCCTTCGTGATCGCCGGCATCGCCACCCTGGCCCTGGCCTGGCTGGCCTACCGTTACCTGCGTGACGACCCGGCGCTGCACCCGCAGGTCAACAGTCAGGAACTGGACAGGATCCAGGCCGGGCGTGAAACCCCGGTGGCCGAAGCCGCGCAAGTGCCGGTCAAGGGCCTGGGCATCGCGCCACGCTCGCTGGCGGCGTTATTGATCGGCCGCGCCAGCTGGGCCATGGTCTATTTCGGCCTGTTGACCTGGGGCCCGAGCTACCTGGCCCAGGCGCGCGGCTTTGACATCAAGGGCATTGGCGCGGCGACCTTTGCGATCTTCATTTGCGGCGCGCTGGGGTCGCTGGCCGGGGGCTTTCTGTGTGACGGGCTGATCCGCAGAGGTGTGCGACGCGGCCTGGCGGTCAAGGGCCTGCTGACGTTCTCCGGCGTGATTGCGCTGGGGGCACTGTTGCTGCTGCCCACCTTGAGCAATCCGATTGCGGCCGTGGCGCTGTTGGCCATGACCGCGTTCTTTCTGATGTGGGGCAGCCTGTACTGGAGCTTTCCGTCGTTGTTGGCCGCGCCTGCGCGGGTCGGTCTGATCGGCGGGGTGATGAACCTGGCTGGCAGCATCGGCGGCATCTTCGTGCCGATCCTGGTCGGGCTGATCCTGCAATACTTCGGTGGCTTTGGCGCGGCCCTGACGTTCTTCGCCATCTGTGCGGCGCTGTTCGTGGTCGGCACCTTGTTCATCAGCCTCGACGGCCCGCGTGAGGTGCGTCATGTCTGAGTTGTGGAACGGCCCGATCGTCGATGCGCACCACCATTTCTGGGACCCGCAGACCAACTATCACCCCTGGCTGGCGCCCGAGGCGAACATCGCCTTTCGCTACGGCGATTACTCGGCCATCAAGCGGCGCTACCTGCCGCCTGAGTACTTCGCCGATGCGGCCGGCCACAACGTGGTGCAGACGGTGTATGTCGAAACCGAATGGGACCCGGCCGACCCGGTGGGCGAAACCCGGTTCGTCGAGCAACTGCGCCGCCGCTATGGCGTGCCCAATGCCGTGGTGGCGCAAGCCTGGCTCGATCACCCCGAGGCGCAGGCCTTGCTGGCCGAACAGGCCGCATTCCCCAGTGTGCGCAGTGTGCGGCACAAACCGGGCGGGCCTGAGTCGCCAGCCGAAGTCGGCCAGCGCCGCAGCCTGATGAGCGACGAGCGCTGGCGACATGGATTTGCCGCCTTGCAGGGGCTGCAGCTGCATTTCGATTTGCAGACGCCGTGGTGGAACCTGCCCGAGGCCGAATGCCTGGCGCGGGATTTTCCGCAGACCCTGCTGATTCTCAACCACGCCGGATTGCCCTCCGACCGCAGCGAGCAGGGCCTGGCCGGCTGGCACGCGGCCATGGCGCGCCTGGCCGGGCAGCCCAACGTGGTGGTGAAAATCTCAGGCCTTGGCCAGCGCGCAAAGCCCTGGCGCGCGGATGACAATGCCTGGATCGTGCGCGAGCTCATTGCCATGTTCGGCAGCGAGCGAGCGTTGTTTGCCAGCAACTTTCCGGTCGACAGCCTGTGCGGCTCGTTCGACGACATCTATACCGGCTTCAAGCAGATCGTGCGGCATTTGCCACAGGCCGAGCAGCAACGCCTGTTCTACAGCAATGCCCGGCGCATCTACCGTTGCGAACATGACGCCACCGACACCGCGTGGCCTGAACACCCCCTGAGGAGTCAATTATGAGCAAGCCCCGCATCGCGATGGTCCTGGGAGACCCGGCCGGCATCGGCCCTGAGTTGATCGCCCGGCTATTGTCCGAACCACAGGCGCGCCGCCAGGCGCAGGTCATCCTGATCGGTGACGAAGCCGAGCTGCAGCGTGGCATGAGCCTGGCCGGCGCCGAGTTTGCGTATCGTCATGTCAGCTCGGTGCAAGACCTGGACTTCAGCGACGACACGCCGCTGTTCTATAACTACCGCGGTGACACCGAAGGTGAGTTTGCACGCAGTGAGGCCACGGCCAAGGGCGGTCGCTATTGCCTGGACACGCTGGCCATCGCTCTGGACCTGACCGCCGCCAAAAATACGGACGCGGTGTTGTTCGGGCCGCTGAACAAGACATCGCTGCACATGGCCGGCATGGACCACAGCGATGAACTGCACTGGTTTGCCGAACGGCTGGGGTTTGCCGGGCCGTTCTGTGAGTTCAACGTGCTTGACAACCTCTGGACCTCGCGGGTGACCTCGCATGTGGCGCTGTCATCGGTGCCGGGCCTGCTCAGCCACGACAAGGTGGTGCAGGCCATCGAACTGATCGACACCGCGCTCAAACGCAACGGCCTGGCCAGTCCGCGCATCGGCGTGTGCGGCCTGAACCCGCACAACGGCGACAATGGTTCGTTCGGCCGCGAGGAAATCGACATCATTGCCCCGGCGGTGCGCACCGCCCAGGCCAAGGGCATCGACGCCGACGGCCCGTACCCGGGCGACACCATCTTTCTCAAGGTGCAGGGTGATGCCAGCGCCTTTGACGCAGTGGTGACCATGTACCACGACCAAGGCCAGATCGCGATCAAACTGATGGGTTTCTCCCGTGGCGTCACGGTACAGGGCGGCCTGCCGATACCGATTACCACGCCGGCACACGGCACCGCGTTCGACATCGCAGGCCAGGGCAAGGCCAACCCGGGCGCCATCCGCCAGGCTTTCGAGATCGCTTGCCGCATGGGGCGCAACAACGCCTGACCGTACCGGCTTCAACGACCCCCCTTGACCGCATGCCGTGCCTTGCACGCCATGCGGTTTTTTTATGGGCGGCGCCCGCTTGCCGGCACCGATCGTAGGAGCGCGCTCTGCCCGCGACCGGCTGCGTTAGCAGTCGTAAATTTGTGGCGTTTCATAGATTTCTGCGAGCGCTACGCACTCGGTCGCGGGCAAGCGCGCTCCTACTCCGCACGTACTCAAGGGCAGATTCCTATAACCCCGTCATCGACCATCTGCGCCAACCTATTACCTGTAGCTATCACTGGATATGCATAAGTGATTATCCGCG
This sequence comes from Pseudomonas ovata, assembly GCF_003131185.1. Classification (GTDB taxonomy): domain Bacteria; phylum Pseudomonadota; class Gammaproteobacteria; order Pseudomonadales; family Pseudomonadaceae; genus Aquipseudomonas; species Aquipseudomonas ovata. The sequence continues at coordinate 325,275 of NZ_QFFU01000002.1, forward strand.
TCGGCGGGTAACTGGCTAAATCGGTTCATCGATTCGTCGACAACAACTACAAAAGACAGGAACCCTGACGCATGAAAATCAAAGCGATCCGTACCCGTGTATTCGAGTGGAAAGGCAAGGTCGTCCCGCCCCAGGCGCATTTCTGCACCAATGCCAGCGACATCCTGTTCGAGCGTGGCGATGCCATGGGCTCGTTCCGTTTCCACGGCTGGCTGGTGGTCGAGGTAGAAACCGACACCGGGATCGTCGGCATCGGCAACTGCGCCCTGGCCCCACGGGTCGCCAAGGAAATCATCGACACCTACCTGGCGCCCATCGCCATCGGTGAAGACCCGTTCGACAACGAATACATCTGGCAGAAAATGTACCGCCAGAGCCACGCCTGGGGCCGCAAGGGCATTGGCATGGCCGCCATCTCGGCCATCGACATCGCGGTCTGGGACATCATGGGCAAGGCGGTCAACAAACCGGTGTTCAAACTGCTGGGCGGGCGCACCAAGGACAAGATCTGGACCTACGCCTCCAAGCTGTATGCCAACGACAACCTCGACCTGTTCCTGGAAGAGGCCCAGGGCTACCTGAGCCAGGGCTTCAACGCACTGAAGATGCGTTTTGGCTACGGCCCCAAGGACGGCCCGGCCGGCATGCGCCGCAACATCGAACAAGTGCGTGCACTGCGTGAGCTGGCCGGCCCCGATGTCGACATCATGCTGGAATGCTACATGGGCTGGACCCTGGAATACGCCCGGCGCATGTTGCCCAAACTGGCCGAGTTCGAGCCGCGCTGGCTGGAAGAGCCGGTGATTGCCGACGATATCGAGGGCTACATCGAGCTCAAGAAGATGGGCATCATGCCGATTTCCGGCGGCGAGCACGAGTTCACCTCCTATGGCTTCAAGGACCTGCTGGAGCGCCGTGCGGTCGATGTGATCCAGTACGACACCAACCGCGTCGGTGGCATCACCGCGGCACGCAAGATCAACGCCCTGGCCGAGGCCTGGTCGGTGCCGGTCATTCCCCATGCCGGCCAGATGCACAACTACCACCTGACCATGTCCACCACCGCCTCACCGATGGCCGAGTTCTTCCCGGTGTTCGATGTCGAGGTCGGCAACGAGCTGTTCTATTACGTGTTCAAGGGTGAGCCGCAACCGGTCAATGGCTTTATCCAGCTTGACGATGACACGCCCGGCCTGGGCCTTGAGATTTCCGATGAGTACCTGAGCGAATTCAACATCATCGAGTGATCACTGGCCGGCGAGCGTCGCCCGAGCGGGCGCCGCCCTGGCCCCAGGAGCTTTCATGTCATCCCATTACGGACACAATTTCATCAACGGCCAGCGCAGCGCGCAAGGCACGGTTCTGCTGCACAGCGTGGCAGCCAGCACCGGCGAGCCGCTGGCGCATGCCTTCGTGCAGGCCACCGAAGCCGAGGTCGACCAGGCCGCCTGCGCGGCGCAAGCGGCCTATCCGATTTTCCGCAACCTGCCGGCCGGGCAACGCGCGGCGTTCCTGGACCGGATCGCCGACGAACTGGACGCACTGGAGGCCGGGTTCATTGACCTGGTGTGTGCCGAAACCGCCTTGCCGGCGGCGCGTATCCAGGGTGAGCGGGCCCGTACCAGCGGCCAGATGCGCCTGTTTGCCAAGGTACTGCGCCGCGGCGATTTCTATGGCGCCCGTATCGACCGCGCCTTACCGCAGCGCCAGCCGCTGCCACGGCCGGACCTGCGGCAGATGCGCATCGGGGTGGGCCCGGTCGCGGTGTTTGGGGCCAGTAATTTCCCGCTGGCCTTTTCCACCGCCGGCGGCGATACCGCTTCGGCGCTGGCCGCCGGCTGCCCGGTGGTGTTCAAGGCCCATAGCGGGCATATGGCAACCGCCGAGCGCGTGGCCGAGGCGATCATCCGCGCAGCCGAACACACCGGCATGCCGCCGGGCGTGTTCAACATGATTTACGGCGCTGGCGTCGGCCAGTGGCTGGTCAGTCATCCGGCGATGGCGGCGGTGGGCTTTACCGGCTCGCTCAAGGGCGGCAATGCCCTGAGCCAGTTGGCGGCGCAACGGCCACGGCCGATTCCGGTGTTCGCCGAGATGTCGAGCATCAACCCGGTGTTCGTGTTGCCTGAAGCCCTGAGCCTGCATGGCGAGCGGATTGCCCGCGATCTGGCCGGTTCGGTGGCGCTGGGGTGTGGCCAGTTTTGCACCAGCCCGGGCCTGGTGATTGGCGTGCGCAGCGAGGCCTTCAGCGCCTTTATCAAGCAACTGGGCGCCCACCTGGCCGACCAGGCGCCACAAACCATGCTCAATGCCGGCACCCTGGCCAGCTATGAACAGGGTTTGCAACGCCTGAAGGCGCATACCGGGATTCAACTTCTGGCCGGGCAGGCACAGCCGGGCAACCAGGCCTGCGCGCACCTGTTCCAGGCCCAGGCGCGCCTTTTGCTCGACGGTGATGAAGTGTTGCATGAAGAAGTCTTTGGTCCGGCCACCGTGGTGGTCGAGCTGGAGAATGAAACGATGCTCAAGCAAGCCATCAAGGGCCTGAGCGGCCAGCTTACCGCCACCGTGATCGGCGAGCCGCAAGAGCTGGCCAGCCATGCCTGGCTGCTTGAGGCCTTGCAGGAAAAGGTCGGTCGTATCCTGCTCAATGGCTACCCGACCGGCGTTGAAGTTTGCGATGCCATGGTGCATGGCGGACCGTACCCGGCGACGTCCGATTCGCGCGGCACCTCGGTGGGCTCGCTGGCGATCGACCGTTTCCTGCGCCCGGTGTGTTTCCAGAATTACCCCGACGCCCTGTTGCCCGATGCCCTCAAGGACGCCAACCCGTTGGGTATCCGGCGCCTGGTCGATGGGCAGGCCGAGGAGGGCACGACACGCGCCGCTTGAGGCCTCGTCATCCCTATCACTGCGTTACCGACGACTGACAACAATAATTAAAAAGGACACCATGATGACGGACACTTCCAACGTGGCTCCCGCTGCAAGTCATTCGACTGCGCGGAGGGCCTGCGCATGAGCAGCACCCTTGATAACGTCGATGTCCGCGCCTCGACCACCGCCGGTGCGCGGGTGGCCAACCAGCGCTGGCTGCGGGTCATTCCGCCCATTCTGATCACGTGCATCATGTCTTACATGGACCGCATCAGTATCGCCTTTGCCATGCCCGGCGGCATGGCCAGCGACCTGGGCGTGCCGGCCAGCATGGTTGGGTTTGCCGGCGGTATTTTCTTTATCGGCTACCTGTTCTTGCAGGTGCCGGGCGGCAAGCTGGCGGTGCATGGCAGCGGCAAGACCTTCATCGGTTGGTCGCTGCTGGCCTGGGCGGTGCTTTCGGTGCTCACCGGTTTTGTGCGCAACGAGTATGAGCTGCTAATTCTGAGGTTTGCCCTCGGGGTGGCCGAGGGCGGCATGCTGCCGGTGGTGCTGACCATGATTGCCAATTGGTTCCCGGACCATGAGCGCGGTCGGGCCAACGCTATTGTGATCATGTTCGTGCCGCTGGCCGGCATCATCAGTGCGCCATTGGCCGGCTGGATCATTGCGGTCTATGACTGGCGCATGCTGTTCATCGTCGCCGGTGTGCTGTCGGCGCTGGTCATGGTGCTGTGGTGCTTCACCATCAGCGACCGGCCGCAGGAAGCCAAGTGGATCTCGGATGAAGAACGCGATTACCTGGTCAACACCTTGCGTGAGGAGCAGGAGAGGCTGCGCGAGGAAGGCAAGGGCAGTCAGTCGCTGCGCGAGATTCTGCCGGACAGCACCCTCTGGCACCTGATTGCGGTCAACTTTTTCTATCAGTTCGGCATCTACGGCTTCACCCTGTGGCTACCCACCATCATCAAGAACCTGACCCACAGCGGCATGGGCATGGTCGGGATGCTGTCGATCCTGCCGTTCCTGGGCGCGCTGGCCGGCATGTTCCTGTTTTCCAACCTCTCGGACCGCACCGGCAAGCGGCGCATCTTCGTCTGCATTCCCCTGGCCGGGTTCGCCGCGTGCCTGTTCTTGTCGGTGGTGCTGCGTGAAAACATCTGGCTGGCCTACAGTGCGCTGGTCGGTTGCGGCTTTTTCCTGCAATCGGCGGCGGGCGTATTCTGGACCATTCCGCCCAAATTGTTCAGCGCCGAAGCGGCAGGCGGTGCACGCGGGCTGATCAACGCGCTGGGTAACCTGGGCGGGTTCTGCGGCCCTTACATCGTCGGTCTGTTGATCACCTATTACGACCAGGGCGCCGGCATCTATGCCTTGGCCATGTCCCTGGCCCTGGCCGCTGTGCTGGCGCTGTTCCTGCCTGTGCGTTGCGAACGTTGATTGTCATCCATTGCTGATTGCCATCCCTTGCGGAGTATCGATATGAGTCGTGAAATCCTGTTGCTGGTTGAAAAATGTGCCCATACCTTCAGTTTCTATGACGTTGCAAGCGGCGATGCCCTGGAGCACATCCGCCTGCCGGACTTTCCCCATGAGTTCGTCGTGGACGCGCAAAACCGTTATGCCTACGTCGGCCACTACGGCATTGAAACTTCCAGCCATAAAGGCGAGGGCGGCACCTCGATCTTCGTCATCGACCTGCAGGCGCGCAAGCACGTGCGCACGCTGGACATCTGGCCGTATCGCCGCCCGCACGGGCTGGCCATGGACGAGCAGGGCCGTCTGTACGTGCTGAGCGAAGGCGATTCGACCCTGCTGATCTTCGATGCGCCGCAAGAGCGTGACGTGCCGGACCGGGCCATTCCCTCGGGCGGCTACAAAAGCCACCTGGTCGCCCTGACCCGCGACGGCGAGACGGCCTTTGCCCTGAACCTGCTCAGCAACACGGTGACGCGCCTGAAGCCGCAGGACCCGACCCAGGCGCCACAACCGTTGCAACCGGGTGGGCGGCCTGAGGGCAACTGCTTCAGTGCCGACGAAAAAGTACTGTACGTGGCCACCCGCAGCGACAACTCGATCGTGGCCGTAGACACCGACAGCCTGGAGATTGTCGCCCGGGGCAAGACCGGCATCGACCCGACGCGCATCTACCGTGACCGCAATGATCAGCTGTATGTCACCAACTACGGCGAAACCTCGCTGTCGGTGTTCGACACTGCGCTCAACGAGCTGGGTCGCATCGACCTGGCCAGCACCGCCATTGCCATGAGCTTTCACCCCACCAAGGATCTGGCGTTCGTGACCTTGAAGGACCAGCGCGTCGGCATGCTCGACCTGCAGACCCGGCAAGTGACCCGCTACTTCAATACCTTGCTGGAGCCCGACGTGTCGCAGGTGATTGTGGTATGACGCCGCTCGCCCTGATCGATGCCCATCACCACCTCTGGGACCTGTCCCGGCTGGCGTATCCGTGGTTGCAGGGTGAGGGCGACCCCGGCTTCTTTCTGGGCGACTACCAGGCGCTGCGCCGCAACTACCTGCCCGAAGACCTGCACCATGATGCCCGTGAGTTTCGGCTGGTGGCCTCGGTGCATTGCGAGGCCGAGCATGAGCGCGGGCAGCCGCTGAAAGAAACCCAGTGGCTGACCGCGCTGCACGCCCGCTCATCGTTGCCCATGGCGCTGGTGGCCTGGGCACCGCTGACCGATCAGGCCGTGGCCGAGGCGCTGCTGGAGGCGCATGCCCAATCGCCGTTGCTGCGCGGTATCCGTTGCAAACCCGTGACCGCCAAGGGCGCTGCACAGCGTGATGCGGTCAAGGGCGCGTCGGGCAGCTTGCAGGATCCTGCCTGGCACCAGGGCTTGCGCTTGTTGCAACGTCATGGACTGTCCTGGGACCTGCGCGTGCCCTGGTGGCACCTTGAGGAGGCGGCGCAGTTGCTGGAAAGCTTTCCTGACCTGCCGGTGATCCTTAACCATACCGGGCTGCCCTGGGACCGCAGCCCTGAAGGGCTGGCCGGCTGGCACCGCGGCATGCAGGCCTTGGCCCGCCTGCCGCGGGTGGCAGTCAAGGTCTCGGAGTTCGGCTTGCCGGAGCCGGGCTGGCGTGTCGATGAGAACCGGCGCATCGTGCGCGAGACACTGGCGCTGTTCGGCCATGATCGCTGCATGTTTGCCAGCAACTTTCCGGTGGCCGGGTTGCGGATCGGTTATGGCGACCTGGTACGGCACATGGCGGATTTTCTGGCCGAGGATACGCCGGCGCAGCAGGAGGCTTTTTTCCAGGGGACTGCGCAGGCGTATTACCGGATCGAGCCGGGGGCGCCGACAAGCGCCCCCCGGGGTCAATAGGCGGCGGTGTAAATCGCCAAGGCATCCGCTTCCAGGACAGTACGCGGGTTATTGACCAGCAGGCGCTGCTGTTGCATCGCACTGCGGGCCAGTTCAGGCAGGCTTTCCAGGGTGACCCCGGCATCACGCAGGCGCAACGGCAGGCCGACAGCGGCATGGAGGCGCTGCAGCTCGTCGATGAACTGCGCGGCCGCGTCGCCCGGGGCCAGTCGCTCACCCAGCACGCAAGGCGCCAGTGCGGCGTAGTGCTCGCGGGCATCGGGCAGGTTGAACGCCAGCACCTGATTGAGTACCAGCGCGTTCGACAGCCCGTGGGGCAGGTGAAAGGTGGTGCCCAGCGGGTAGGCCAGTGCATGCACCGCGGCCACCGGGGCGTTGGCAAAGGCTTGCCCGGCCAGGCACGCGCCCAGCAGCATGGCCTGGCGGGCCTCAAGGTCATGCGGTTCACGCACGGCTTGTTCCAGGTGGGCGCTCAGCAGGCGCAGGGCTTCGCGGGCCAGCAGGTCGGAGATCGGGTTCTTGCGCAGCTTGCTGGTGTAGGCCTCGATGGCGTGCACCATGGCGTCGATCCCCGTTGCCGCGGTCACAGGACCCGGCAGGCCCACGGTCAGTTGCGCGTCGAGAATGGCCAGGTCCGGCAGCAATTGCGGCGATACCACGCCGGACTTGCCGGTGGCGGTGGTGACAATAGAGATCGGCGTGACCTCCGAGCCGGTGCCGGCCGTGGTCGGCACCTGAATCAACGGCAGGCGGGTGCCGCTGGCCTGGTTGACGCCGTAGATGTCGCTCAGGCCCTGGCGTTGTCCGGGATGCGCCAGGTAGGCGACCAGCTTGGCGGTGTCCATGGAACTGCCACCGCCAAAGCCGACGATCAGGTCGGCGCTCATGGTCCGTGCCTGTTGCGTGGCGGCCAGCACCAGCGCTTCGGCCGGGTCTGCCAGTACGTCGCTGTACACCTGCAGGTTGATACCGGCGGCGGCAAAGCCAGGCAGCACCGTGTCCAGCAGGTGATGGCGGACAATGCCGGCGTCGGTCACCAGCAGCACGTTGCGTGCGCCACGTTCGGCGCAATGCTCGGCCAGTCTGGCCGCCGCGCCGCTGGCGCAGATCAGGTGGGCAGTGGTACTGAAATTGAAGGCTTGCATAAAGAACCTCTGTCTATTTCTGGATGCACCGCAGTGCTTAGTCGGGCTGGGGCGGCAGGCCGGCATCGATGATGGTCTGGGCCACCGCTTCCATGCTGGTGCGGCTGGCCATGGCATCGCGTTGCAGGCGGCGGTGGGCGTCGTTTTCACCGATGCGGTGGCGGGCCATCAACAGGGCCTTGGCCATGGAAATCTTCGAGACTGCCGGCTGCCGGGTCTGCAATTTGCGCAGTTGGGCGAGCATGTCGATGCGTGCGCGCCAGGCGGCGCGGGCCATCAGCAACTGGGTCAGCAGGCCGAAGGGTCGCAGTGGGCGCTCGATGACCGCCGCCGGCTGGGTTTCCAGCACCAGTTGCAGCATCGAGGGGTTTTCGTACCCCACCACAGCGATGATCGGCGGTGCCTGCTCGCTCAGGCCCTCGACCAGCGCCTGGGTGTTCAGGCGCTGGCTGAGTTCCACCGCCAGCAGCACCACGTCGGTGTGTTCCGGCAGGCACGCAGGCACCGGCCAGCATTGCTCGACGATGCAGCCGATGCGCTGCAACTGGTCGAGCACCACACGCGCCTCGGCGTCCACCGGGTGAATCACCAGCACGCGCAGGCCCTTGAGTTCGCGCAACAGCGAAGGGGCGCTATTCATCTGTCCCTCCCGGCGCTCATGGCTGCCCGTCCAGTTGGTAGTCGACCATATAGGGGCTGGGCTTGACCGGTTGCTCGCTCTGCACCACCAGCTCGAAGCGGCGCCTGGCGTCCAGGCGCGCGATGCGTGGCCACAGCCAGGTGTGCTGGGTGTCGGCATCGATCTGCACGCGCCCTTGCGGGGCGTCGAACAGCGCACCGGCCAGGCTCTGGCGCAGGGCGTCGATGGACGAACCCTCGGCCCGGCGTGCCGCTTCGGCAAACAGGTGCACCTGGAAATACGCCGCCTCGGCCCCGGCTGTCAGCGGGGCCTGGTCACCAAAGCGCGCCCGGTAACGGGCCACGAATGCCTGGCTGGCCGGGGTCTGCAAGGTCGAGAACCACGGCGCCGCCGACACATGCCCTTCGGCTTCTTCATCGCTCATGCACAGCACGTCGACCTCGTTGGTGGCCAGGCTGGCGATGGGCATGTGTGCCGGATCGAAACCGGCCTGCCGATAGGCGCGATGCAGCGCCGGAATGTCACTGCCGACGATGGTCGAGTAGATCGCGTCCGGCGCCGTGGCCCGTGCCTGGTGCATCACCCGCTCGAAATCCTCGGCGGTGGCATGGAACGGCAGGTAGATTTCATCCACCACCTCGCCACCGGCCTGCTCGAACAGCTCGCGCATGATGCGGTTGGACTCGAACGGGTACACGTACGAGCCGCCCACGAACAACACACGGTTGCCGAAATGCGCCAGCACGTAGCGCGCCAGTTGCACCGAGTTCTGGTTCGGCGCGGAGCCTGTGTAGTAGCAATAAGGCGAGTACTCGAATCCTTCGTAAAGGGTGGGGTAGAACAATAAGCGGCGCCGGCTTTCGACCACCGGCAGCACCAGCTTGCGCGTGCTCGACATGTGGGTGCCGAACAGCACCTGCACCTGCTGTTCGTCACACAGGCGCAGGGCGCTGTCGCGGTAGTCTGCAGGGTCAGGGCCCGGGTCGCCATCCACCGCCACCAGCGGCCGGCCGTGCAGGCCGCCAGCGTCGTTGACCTCGGCAATGGCCAGGTGCGTGGCATTGGCCTGGGTGGTTTCCGAGGCTGCCGTCAGGCTGCTCCGGGAAAACAGCAGGCCGACTTTGTAGTCCGTGTTCATGAGCTCAGGCTTTCCCAATCGATCTGTTGTTCGAACGCGTGCGCGACCTGGTACAGCATGGCCTCGGCATAGTCGCGCGCCACCAGCATCATGCCGACGGGCAGACCGGCCGCCAGGCCACAGGGAATCGATAGCGCGGGGTGACCGGTGACATCGAACGGCGCGGTGTTGGCGTTCATTTCCAGCGCGCGTTGCACCCACTCGCTGGCCGAGGCGTCTGCTGCGGGCAACTTCGGTGCCTTGAGCGGCACGGTGGGCATCAACAGCACGTCGAAGTCCTGCCATTGCCGGTCGTAGGCGGCGCGCAACTGCCGCGCAGCATTCTGGGCCCTGGCGTAGTAGCGGCCGCCATAGCGCTGGTAGGCATAGTCACCTGCCAGCAGGCAGGTTTTCAGGTCATGGGGAAATTGCCCGGCCTTGCGCTGCCAGTCCTGTTGCGCCTGCATCAGGCTTTCGACGTACAGGCCTTTCCAGTTCGAACCGTAATTGCAGCCGCGCAACAACTGGGTGGTGCCTTCCACCGCAATCGGCGTCCAGATCGCATGGCCCAGGGCATGCAGCGGGATCGAGACGTCCTCGACCCGGGCGCCGAGGCCTTCGAACAGGGCCGCCGCACGGCGCACGGCCGCGTCGACATCGGCCTCGGAGTTGGCGTGCCCGAAGCCTTCGCGCACCACACCGATGCGCAGGCCCGCGCAGCCCTTGCCCAGCGCCTGGGTGTAAGCCTGAGTCGGCACCACCCGGTCCTGCCGGGGGTCCAGGCCATCGGCGCCGGCCAGCACTTCGAGCATCAAGGCGTTGTCGGCGAGGTTGGCGCTCATGACCCCGGCGTGGTCCAGGGTCATTTCGATGGGCATGATGCCGGTATAGGGAATCAGGCCGTGGGTAGGCTTCAGGCCATAGATGCCGGAATAGGCCGCCGGGATACGCACCGAGCCGCCCTGGTCGGTGCCGATGCCCAGGTCCACTTCACCGGCGGCGATCAGCGCCGCACAGCCCGACGATGAGCCGCCGGTGGAATGTCCCGGATTGCGCGGGTTATGCACCGCGCCGGTGGCGTTGGTGTGGCTGCTGCCCGACACGCAGAAAAACTCGCAATGGGCCTTGCCCAGAATCTGCCCACCGGCGTCCAGCACGCGGGTGGCCACCGTGGCATCAAGGTCCGGTACGTAGCCGTGCAAGGTCGAGGCTCCGTTCATCATGGGTACGCCGGCCAGGCAGATATTGTCCTTGAGCGCCACGCGCTTGCCGGCCAGCTTGCCGGTGGCGGCGCCCTGGATGTCGGTGCGCACGTACCAGGCGTTGTAGGGGTTGCGCTCTGGGATGTGGCCGGGGCCGCGTGGGTAGCGCAAGGCTGGCGGCGGGCTGGCGAGGGTGTCGAGGCGGTCGTAGTCCTGCCAGACAGCTTCAAGAATGTCCGCGTACTCGCGCAGCAACGGCTCGCCGGCCTCCAGGCCAAGGCGGTGGCCGATCTCGGCGAGCTCATCCAGGGTAGGGCGTTGAATAGACATGACAGGTTCCTTATGCATGAAAGCCCATGAAGCGCTCGGCGATGGCCTCGGCACTGGTGCTGGCCGGGTCGACCTCGTCCACCAGCTGGCCGTTCTCGATGATCAGGATGCGGTCGGACAAGGCACTGAGAAACTCGATGTCCTGTTCCACCAGGATCACCGCCAGGTGCTGTTCCACACGCAAGCGCTGCAGGGTTTCGATGATTTCGTCGCAGATCGATGGCTGGATGCCCTCGGTGGGCTCGTCCAGCAGGATGATGTCCGGTGCGCCACACAGGCAGCGGGCCAGGGCCAACAGTTGTTGCTCGCCCCCGGACAGCGCACCGCCCGGTTGGTCGAGCAGGCGCTGCAGGCGCGGGAAATACGCCAGGATGCGCTCGAGGGTGGCGTCGGCCTGGTCAAAATCCTTGACGCAGCCCATGCGCAGGTTTTCCCGCACGCTCAGGTGGGCGAAGATCTGCCGCCCCTGGGGCACATAGCCGATGCCGGCACGGGCTCGCTGGTGGGCGGCGGCCTTGCTCAGGTCTTTGCCGGCCATGTGCAGGCTGCCGGCCATGGCTGGCAGCTCGCCCATCAAGGCGCGCAACAGTGTGGTCTTGCCCATGCCATTGCGGCCCAGTACACCCAGGCAGGTATTCGCCGCGCAGCTCAGGCGAATGTCGCGCAGCACAGGGATACGGCCGTAGCCGGCCGATAAACCGATGACTTCAAGCATGTTTGATCTCCTGCTTGCCCAGGTACGCTTCGCGCACGGCCGGGTCCTGGGTCACCTCGGCAAAGCTGCCCTGGGCCAGAATCGCGCCTTGATTGAACACGGTGACGGTGCCGGCAATCAGGCGAATGAACGCCATGTCGTGCTCGACCACCACGATGGTGCTGTGGGCATTGATCTCTTTGATCAGCGCGGCGGTCTTGCGCACTTCCTGATAGGTCATGCCGGCGGCCGGTTCGTCCAGCAGCACCAGCGCCGGGCGCGAGGCCAGGATCATGCCCAGCTCGACCCACTGGCGCTGGCCATGGGCGAGGTCACCGACCAGGCGCGAGCGCAGTTCGGTCAGGCCGATGCGCTCCAGGGTCTGCCCGGCGGTGTCGCGGGCCTCACCGGCCCCTTGCAGGCGGCTGGCGGCCAGGCGCAGGTTTTCCAGCACATCCAGGCCGTCGAAGACACTGGGCGCTTGGGTCTTGATGCCGATGCCCAGGCGTGCCACCTGGTGCGGTGCCAGCCCGGAAATACGCTGGCCCTTGAAGTGGCAGACGCCACGCGTGGGCTTCAACTGGCCACTGAGCATCTTGAAGAACGTGCTCTTGCCCGCGCCGTTGGGGCCGATCAGGCAGCGCAGTTCGCCTTTTTCCAGGGTAAAGTCCACTTCTTTGACCGCATGGACGCCGCCGAAGCTGACGCCCAGGCCTTGGGTTTGCAACAGGCTCATTGGGCAGGCTCCTGTGTCGGTACAGGCCGTGGACGGCGCTGGCACAGGCGCGTGACCCAGGCGCCCAGGGTTGGCAGCAGGCCACGAGGCAAGAGCATGACGAAGGCCAGCAGGATCAGCCCCAGGACAAAGCCGCTGTCGATGTGCTGTTGCTCGCCCAGGCGCGCCATCAGTGCCTGAATGCCGATGCAGGCCAGGATCGGCCCGAACAGGGTGCCGCGCCCGCCCACGATGACCCAGATGATGATCTGCGCCGACTGCGCCAGCCCGAACACTCCAGGGCTGACAAACGCGCCCCAGTTGGCGAACAGGCAGCCGGCCAGCCCGGCGATGCCGCCGCCCAGGCTGAACACGATCAGCTTGTGCAGGCGCGTGTCGTAGCCCAGCAGGCCGGCACGCTGTTCGTTTTCGCGAATCGCCACCACCACCTTGCCGAAGTGGCTGGCCAGCAGCCCGCGCAGGCCCAGGTAACACAGGATCAGCGCGGCGCCGATCACCTGGAATAACGTTTCCGGCTCCAACACCTGTTCGGGGTTGAACGGCACGTTCAGCGTGGGAATCGCCGGGATGCCATTGAAGCCGCCCAGCAAGGCGCTGCCGATGTGGTACTCGGGCCCGGAGGTGGAGTTCATCACATTGAACAGGATCAAGGTGACTGCCAGGGTGATGACGCCCAGGTACACGTCGCTGATGCCGCCATAGAACATGAAGTAGCCCATGGCGGCGGCCACCAGTGCCGGCACCGCAATGGCCAGCAGCACCGGCCAGGTGCTGTCGCCGATATTGAGCACCCCGATGGCATAGGCATAGGCACCCAGGCCGAAGAACGCTGCCTGGCCAAAGCACAGGATGCCGCCAAAGCCCCAGATAAAGGCCAGGCTCAGCGCCAGCAGCGCCATCACCAGGTAGATGGTCAGGGACAACAGGGTAAACAGGTCCAGCCACTGTGGCAGGACCACTACAAGCCCGGTGGCCAGGACGCAGCCGAGCACGGGTAACAGCATGCGGGTATTGACAGGCATCAGAACGCCCTCCGAAAGAAACGACCGGTAATGCCCTGGGGCAACACGCGAATCAGCACGATGGCCGCCAGCAACAGCGCCACTTCACCGAACACAGGGGTGCTGAAGAAGGTCACGACCTGGCTGATCAGCCCGAAACCACCCGCCGCGCTGAGCGTGCCGGTGATGACCGCGCTGCCGCCGCCGATCACGGTGATAAAGGCCTTGGCGATGTAGCTGGCCCCCAAGGTCGGGATGACGCCGGTCAACGGCGCCAGGACGGCACCGCCCAGGCCGGCCAGCGCCGCACCCAGCCCGAAGGTCAGGCTGTAGATACGCCCGGGGTTGGTCCCAAGGGCGGCCGCCATTCTGGCGTTTTGCATGGTGGCGCGGGCACACAGGCCAAAGTGGGTAAAGCGCAGCAGTGCCCACATGCCCAACAGCACCGCCACCGCCACGGCAATCACGAACAGCCCGTAGCCGCTGGTTTGGTAAGCGCCGATGCTGATACCCGGCAGCGGCGAGCTGATGCCCACCGTGGTGTTGCCGAACAGCATGGTGGCCGCACCGGTCAGCGCCAGGCTCAGGCCCCAGGTGGCGAGCATGGTGTCGATCATGCGGCCATACAGGTGCCGCACCAGCAGGCGCTCTACCAGCATGCCGAACACCCCGACGCTCAAGGGCGCCAGCACCAGGATCGAAATCCAGATGGGCACGTGCAGGTGATGGGTGGCGAGCACGGCGACGTAACCGCCGAGCATCATGAACTCACCGTGGGCCAGGTTGATGATCTTCATCATCCCGAACACCACTGCCAGGCCGATGCTGAGCAGCACCAGCGTGGCGATGGCGCCCACGATCTGCAGGGAAAAAATGGCAGCCCAATCCATGACCGCCTCCTTACAGCGCGATGCTGTATTGTTTTGCGTCGCGCGGGTTCTTCACCAGGTCGCACACCGCAGCGGTGTCCGACGGCGCTTGCTGGGCAAAGCTCTGGACCACTTCCAGGCGGCGATCGCGCACTTCGGCGATGTGCACGTCGAGCACGCAGTGATGAGTGGCAGGGTCGACACTGACCTTGCCACTGGGCAGGTCCAGGCTGATCCCTTTCTCCAGGGCCTCGATCACCGCCATGCGCTCGACGCTGCCGGCCTGGCGAACGCCTTCGGCCCACAGCATCATGCCCTGATAGGCGCCCATCGCCAGTTCGGTGATGTACGGGTAGTCGGCGCCGAAACGCTTGTGGAAACGCTCGACAAAGGCCTGGTTCTGCGGCGTGGCCAGTTCCTGGACGTAGTTCTGGCAGATCAGGATGCCGTTGCTTTCCTCGGGCGACAGCACGATGTGCTCATTGCCGCCGGCGAATGTGGTGGAGGCAATTGGCAACTTGCCGGTCATGCCGGCCGCTTTCCATTGACGGTAGAACGACATGTGCGCACCGCCCACCAGTGCCGACCAGACGAAATCGGGCTTGGCGTCCTGGATCTTGGAGATGGTCGCCCCGAAGTTGGTCACATCCAGCGGGAAGAACTCGATACCGACGCTTTGCCCGCCGGCCTGCTCGACGTACTTCTTGACCCAGGCGGTGACGATCTGTCCGTAGTTGTAGTCTGCCGCAACGATGTAGACCTTCTTGCCCCACTGCTGGGTGACATGGGCCACCAGCTTCTCGACGGTCTGGCCGGGGGTGACACCGGTGCCGAAGAAGTTGCGGTCACACACCCCGCCCTCGTACTGGTTGTTGTAGAAGTACAGGGTCTTGTAGCGGTCCAGCACCGGACGCACCACCTCGCGCGAGGCCGAGGTGATGCCGGCATGCACCACCGCTGCACGGTCCTTGAGCGCGGCCTGCTGGGCGTATTGTGCATAGAGCTGCATGTTCGACTGGGTGTCGTACTTGATCAGGTTCAGCGGACGGTTCAGCAGGCCGCCCTGGGCATTGAGTTCTTCGACCGCGAAGGTCAGGGCGTCGACGATGGGTTTGCCGTAGATGTCCAGACCGCCAGAGTTGTCGTAGAGCGAGGCGATATTGATCGCATCCCCGGCGGCCAGTGCCGAGAAGCTCTTGAGGCTCAAGGTGGACAATACTGCCGCGGAAACAGCGGACGAACGCAGGAAAGTTCGACGATTCATAGCCATTCGGAAGACTCCTGAAACCAGAGCCTGCACATCGACGCCACCGAACACGGTCAGGTTCGAGGGTGGGTGATCAATGCGAAGAGGTCTGGGGAGAAATGCAGGCGAGGGGGAAGGAGGCCTGATTTCACATGCCGACGACGCTGTCGGCTGGGGATGTGAGTCGCTTCACTTAAAGACGCAGCCGCATCGTTGGGGCTGGTCACCCTTCACATGCATGAGGGGGAAGCGAATACCGCAGGGAGCGGCAGGCTTCAACCAGCAATATGCAGGCCACAAAGTCTATCTATTTGATTTTCAAGTAAAAAGTCGTTCTTGTTTGAGCATTTTTGCGTCTTGGGAAGTCTTGCGTGGGTAGAAATGATGCACTGAGTGTGCAGTTTTGGAGCGTTACGTGTCGTTCGTATTCAGGCACAGGCTGTCCCATAGCGCCATGACTTGAGTCACTGCAGCGTCCAGGGTTGCATGCGTGACACCATCGCGTGCCAGGGTCGACAAGCCCAGAAGAAAACTGTCGAACACCGCAGCAAGCGTCGTGGGGACTACCGTCTCGGGCAGTTCGCCTGTAGCGATGGCGCGTTCGATACAGGCCACCATACCTTTACGGTTCTGCTCGCGCGCCTGCACCAGAGGCTGAGAGATGGCTTTGCTCTCGTCCGAGCACGCGCTCATCAGGCCCAGTGACACCAGGCAGCCCTTGGGATGACCGGGCTCGCATTGCATGTGTGCCGAGCGTCGCAGGGTCAGTTCAATCGCTTTTCTGGGGGGCAGCGTCGTGTCAAACAGGCTGTCGGTGACCCGGCCGTGGGTGGTGAGATAACGCTCCATCACCTCCTTGAACAGTGCCTGCTTCGAGCCAAAGGCTGCGTAAAAGCTGGGGGCGGTAATGCCGCCACCGATACTCGCCTTGAGCTGGCTGAGGGAGGTGGCGTCGTAGCCATGCTCCCAGAACAGGTGCAGTGCCTGAGTGACTGCCACATCACGGTCAAAGGTGCGTGGGCGTCCCATCTGTGCCATGTCAGTTCTCCGTTGAATGCACTTGGATACTAATCGATACATAAGTCGTTGACCACCTGACAGCTTCTCCCTATATTTATACCGATCGGTATATTAGTGAGGAGGATCAAATGGCAACAGATGACAAAGAAGACCCAAAGCTTCCGCTGGCGGCACTGCTGGCGCTGGCCATGACGGGGTTTATCTGCATCGTGACCGAGACGTTACCCGCAGGGTTGCTACCCCAGATCAGCAATGGCCTGGGAATCTCGGCATCCTTTGCCGGGCAGATGGTGACGGTTTATGCCCTGGGGTCGCTGTTGGCGGCCATTCCACTGACCATCGCCACGCAGAGCTGGCGGCGCCGGACCGTGCTGTTGCTGGCGATTGTCGGTTTTCTGGTGTTCAACTCCGTCACCGCGCTGTCGTCCAGTTACGGGCTGACCTTGATCGCGCGGTTTTTCGCGGGTGTTTCTGCGGGGCTGGCCTGGAGCCTGATCGCAGGTTATGCCCGCCGTATGGTCGTCCCGTCATTGCAGGGCCGTGCGATGGCCGTTGCGATGGTGGGAACGCCCATCGCCTTGTCGCTGGGCGTGCCGTTGGGCACCTGGCTGGGTGGGGCCATGGGCTGGCGCCTGGCGTTTGGTCTGATGTCCGGGATGACCCTGCTGTTGATCGTCTGGGTGCTGGTCAAGGTGCCTGATTACCCAGGCCAGGCCGCTTCGCAACGCCTGGCCTTGCGCCAGGTCTTGTTCACGCCAGGCGTACGCCCGGTACTCGGGGTGGTCTTCACCTGGATGCTGGCGCACAACATTCTTTACACCTACGTCGCGCCCTTTGTTTCCCGGGCCGGGTTGGCGGATGAGGTGGATCGGGTGTTACTGGCATTTGGTGTCGCGGCCCTGGTGGGCATCTGGATCACCGGGCGGCTGGTTGATCGGCATCTGCGCCAGACCGTATTGGCCAGCCTCGCCACTTTTGCCGCGGTTTCGGTTTTCCTGGGTATGTTTGCAGGTTCTGTGCTGGCCATTTACATCGGGGTTTTTATCTGGGGCCTGACCTTTGGCGGCGCCGCCACGCTGTTGCAGACAGCGCTGGCCGATTCGGCAGGTGAGGGCGCTGATGTGGCGCTGTCGATGAACGTGGTTGTCTGGAACAGCGCCATTGCCGGCGGTGGATTGCTGGGGGGCGTCTTGCTGGGGCAATGGGGGGCGGGGGCGTTTCCCTGGGCCTTGCTGCTATTGCTGCTGCTGAGCCTGGGTATTGCGTCGCGCGCGCGGGTTCATGGATTTGCGCAGGGTGACAGGCCGGTGGGTGCAGAGGTGATGGGGCATTGAGGGGACACGTCGTGTTGCGCGAGTCGTTCAAAGCTCGCGCCACGCCGTTCCCAGAACAAGAGGAGGGAACGAGAGCCGGATAATCCGGGGGTCTCCAGTGGGCACCGCGCCCACTGCATGCAGTGTTACCGATAAAACAAGAAAAACCTGCAGATTCCCCAAAATGGATGGCTATTGATGGCAACCGAAAACAACGCTGAAACCCTGGCGCTTGGCGTAACCGACCCCTCCAAAAGTGAAGAAGCACGGCAGGACCGTCATCTTGAAGGCCGGATCGACTGGATCGTATTCGGCATTACCAGTCTCACGGCAATCGCGTTCATTTTCTGGGGGATCATCAGCCAGGCAAGCCTGGCGGCGAGTGCGTCTACCGCCCAATCCTGGGTCATCGTGCATTTCGGCTGGTTCTTTGTCCTGACATCGACCTTGTTCGTCGTCTTCGTGCTGTGGCTGGCGGCAAGCCGGTACGGCAGGGTTCCTTTGGGGCGCGATGGCGAAGAGCCCGAGTTCCGGACGATTTCCTGGGTGGCGATGATGTTCAGTGCCGGCATGGGCATCGGCCTGATGTTCTTCGGGGTTGCCGAGCCGCTGTCTCACTACATGACGCCACCGCCCGGATCGGCCATCGGTCAATCGAACGAGGCGATGCAAGTGGCAATGGCGACCACGCTCTTCCACTGGACCCTGCACCCCTGGGCAATGTACGCCATCGTCGGCCTGTCGATCGCTTACGGTACCTTTCGACGCGGACGTTCACAGCTGGTCTCCAACGCCTTCCGCCCCCTGATCGGCCATCATGCCAATGGGCCGTTGGGGCGCGCGATCGACATGATGGCCATTTTTGCCACATTGTTCGGCTCGGCCGCTTCGCTGGGGCTCGGGGCCCTGCAGATTGCAGGCGGTCTCGAATACAACGGCTGGATCGATCACCCCGGCAAGGCTTTCTACCTTGTCATTATCACGGTGTTGACCATTGCCTTCGTTGCCTCGGCGGTTTCCGGCATCGGCAAAGGCATCCAGTGGCTCTCCAACATCAATATGATTCTGGCGTTGATACTGGCCGTGTTTGTCTTTCTGGTCGGGCCAACACTGCTGATGTTGAACCTGTTGCCGACTTCGATCGGTATCTACATCAAACTGCTGCCGGAAATGATGGCGCGCACCAGTGCCAGTGGCGGGCCGCAGATGGACAGCTGGCTGGCCAGCTGGACCGTGTTCTACTGGGCCTGGTGGATTTCCTGGACGCCTTTTGTGGGCATGTTTATCGCCCGCATCAGTCGTGGGCGCACCATCCGGCAATTTGTCAGTGGCGTGTTGCTGGTTCCGAGCCTGGTCAGCCTGATCTGGTTCACCCTTTTCGGTGGCGCCAGTATCGACGCGGTGCGCGAGGGCAGCCTGGTGCTGGTGGACGGTGTTGTCAACAGTAACCACGCGCTTTACGAACTCCTGAACAGCTATCCGTTGTCGTCGATAACCTCTGTGCTGGTCATGGTGCTGGTTGCTGTCTTTTTCGTCTCGGGGGCGGATGCGGCATCGCTGGTCATGGGCACGCTCTCGGAGCGCGGCACGACAGCGCCGTCACGGCGTACGGTGATTTTCTGGGGGGCGCTGACCGGCACTGTTGCCGCGATCATGCTGGTGATTGGCGACCCGGCAAACCCGGGCGCAGCCCTTACAGGCTTGCAGAACCTGACGATTGTCGTGTCATTGCCCTTTGTGGTCGTGATGGTCTTTCTCTGTCTGGCGCTGTACCGCGACCTGCGCAAGGACCCGATGATGCTGCGTCACCTGCGCGGCAGCGAACTGATCGAGAAAGCGGTGCTGTACGGTGCAGTGAAGCATGGTGAGGAGTTCTACATCGTTGTTCAGGAGAAGAAGGCTGCTGCCAAGGCTGGCGAGCCAGCCCCCTCGATGAACATCACAGTCATCGGTGACATTGACAATCAATAAGGCCCCCTGGCCGGCATGAGCACGCCTGGGGGGCCCTGCCGGTCACTGACTGTTCCGGCTCCTGAATCAGGCAGGTTAATCAGGTGCCTGCCTTGATCTTGGTCCAGGCCCGGGTCCTGGCCCGCTCCGCATCACGCGCCAGGGGCTTGAGGGTGTACAGCGTTTCCATGGCGGCCTCGGTCGGATACAGGTTGGGGTTGTTGCGGATTGAAGGGTCGACCTGCTCGGTGGCGTCCTTGTTCGGGTTCGGGTAGCCGACAAAATCGCTGATCGGTGCGATGACCTGGGGTTGCAACAGGTAGTTGATGAAGGTGTAGGCGTCCTGCGGGTTTCTGGCGCCCTTGGGGATGGCGAGCATGTCGAACCAGATCGGTGCCCCTTCCTTGGGCAGGCGCATGTCTACGTTGATGCCGTTCTTCGCTTCCCTGGCGCGGTTGGCGGCCTGGGAAAAGCTGCCGGAGTAACCGACGGCGACGCAGATGTCACCGTTGGCGATGTCGGCCATGTACTTGGAGGAGTGGAAGTAGGTGATGTAAGGGCGGATTTTCATCAACAGCGCTTCAGCCTTGACGTAGTCCTTGGGGTCGTTGCTGTTGGGGTCCAGGCCCAGGTGCTGCAATGCCAGTGGCAGAATTTCCGAGGGCGAATCGAGCAAGGCCACGCCGCACTGCTTGAGCTTGCTGATGTTCTCTTCCTTAAAGATCAGGTCCCAGCTGTCGACCGGCGCGTCGGTGCCCAACGCGGCTTTTATCTTGTCCGGGTTGAAGCCGATCAGGATAGTGCCGTACATGTAGGGCACGGCGAATTTGTTGCCCGGATCGTTGGCCTCGATCAGCTTCATCAGCTTGGGGTCGAGGTGGTTCCAGTTCGGCAGGCGGCTGCGGTCCAGCGGCTGGAACACGCCGGCTTCGATCTGCTTGGCCAGGAACACATTGGACGGCACCACCACGTCATACCCGGAATTGCCCGTGAGCAGCTTGGCCTCCAGCGCTTCGTTGGTGTCGAAGATGTCGTACACCAGTTTGATGCCGGTGTTCTGCGCCTTGAAATCTTCCAGGGCCTTGGGGGTGATGTAGTCGAACCAGTTGTAGACCCGCAGGGTGTTCTCTTCGGCCTGCGCGACCGCGCCGATGACGGCGGTACAGAGGATGAGTGACTTGAGCATGTTCATGGCGCTGCCCCTTCAAAACCTTCGAGAACGTTGACGGCATTGATGCCGATTTCTTCCACGGCGTAACCGCCTTCCATCACGAACAGCGTGGGTTTGCCCAGGCGGGCAATGCGTGCGCCCATCGCCAGGTAGTCGGGGCTGTCGAGCTTGAACTTTGAGATCGGATCGTCCTTGAACGTGTCCACGCCCAGGGACACAACGACGATATCAGCATCGTAATAGTCGATTTCCATGCACGCCTGTTCCAGCGCTGCGCTCCAGGTCTCCCAGCCAGAGCCGGCCGGCAGCGGGTAGTTGAAGTTAAAGCCCACGCCTGCGTCTTCACCCAGTTCGTCGGCGTAGCCCAGGAAAAATGGAAACTCCGCCTCCGGGTGGCCGTGGATCGAGGCGAACAACACATCGCTGCGCGCATAGAAAATCGATTGTGTGCCGTTGCCGTGGTGGTAATCCACATCCAGAATCGCGACCTTTTTGTGGCCCATGTCCAGAAAGGCCTGGGCAGCAATGGCGGCGTTATTGAGGTAGCAATAACCGCCCATCAAGTCTTCGGCTGCATGGTGCCCCGGCGGACGGCACAGGGCGAAGGCACTGTGGGCGCCTTGCTGGATCGCTTGCTGGGCGCTGAGCGCGACCTGCGCTGCCGAGTAGGCGGCCTGCCAGGTGCCGGCGGTAATCGGTGCGCCGCCGTCAAAGCTGTAATAACCCAGTTGGCCGTGCAGGCTGGTGGGCAATACGCGGCGCAGGGTACGGGCGGGCCAGGTGAACGGCAGCAGGTCGCCGTCCTGGCCGAAGGCAGCCCAGCGCGCCCAGGCCCCCTGGAAGAATTCGAGGTAATCGCGGCTGTGGATGCGTTGCAGCGGTGCCAGGCCGAAGTCCTGCGGCGCCTGTACCGGGCCCAGTTGGCGGTCCTTGACCCGTTGCAATACATGGTCGGCGCGCGAGGGCATTTCAAAGCAGGGCATCAACTGCCCGTCCATCAGTTCACAGCGACCGTGGTGCAGGTGGTGATCATCGGAGTAGATCGTGAGCATTTGTTGTTCTCTGCAGGCGGTGTCGGTGCCTGCAGTCTTGCCGTGGGCGCGGTTTATGAGAATGGCAGGGGCGGCCAAAAGGGGATAAATATGGCCAGATTGTCTGTCCGCAATTCGCCCTTCAATGGGGCGTCATGCACGAAACTGGCTCGGCGCCACGCCACTCCAGCGTACAAAGGCGTGGCGAAAGCTCGCGGTCTCGCTGAAGCCCAGGGCCTCGGCGATGCGGTAGACCGGCCAACGGTCCTGGACCAGCAGTTGCTTGGCGCGTTCGAAGCGAAGCTCGTCGAGCAGTTCCTGATAGCTACAGCCCAGGTCGTGCAAGTGCCGCCGCAGGGTGCGGGCCGAACAGTTCATCTGCCGGGCCAGCCCGTCCAGCCCGGGGGCGGCATGCAGTTGTGCCGCCAGCAACTGGCGTACCCGTCCCAGCCAGGTCTCGCGGCCGATGAACTCGGTGTTCTGTTTACGGCAGCGCTCAACCATGGCCTGGTGAGTCACCGTGTCAGCCAGCGGCAACGGCTGGGTGAGCCAGCGCTTGTCAAAGGCAAACGCATTGGCGGTTGCCTGAAATTGCAACGGGCAGTCGAAGCAGTCGGCGTAGCGCGCCTGGTAGTCCGGCGCGTCGTGCTCGAAACGCGCGCCCAGCAGGGGCAATGAATGGCCGAGCAGGTCGTCGCAGATGACTTTCAGCGACCCCAGGCACAGCTCGACATTGAAAGCGGTGAGGGCCGGATTCTCGCGGTAGTCGCCCGCGGTAAACCAAATCCGTTCGCCATCTTCTTCCAGGCTCAGCTCGAACAGTGTTCCCAGCAGCGCCGGATAGCGCAGGGCCAGGCGTAAAGCGTCACCGAAAGTGGCACTGGTGAGCAGGGCATAGCCGAGCATGCCGTAGGACGAGACATGCATACGCTGTCCGACCACCAGGCCGATGTCACGCTGCAAGGCCACGGCATTGGTGCATACCTGCATCTCCTGATGCGTGGCAATGCGCGTGTCGGCACGGCTCAGGTCCGCCGCGCAGATGCCGCTGCCGTCCAGCAGCGCTTCGGCGGGCAAGCCTTGCGCCTTGAAGGTGCCGAGTATCAGCGAGACGGCATTGAGGGTGGTGAGGTGGGAATGCAGCATGGGGACCTCCTGCAGGCGATGGCTGCAAGAAGAGCAAGTTATGTGCCGGTCGGCTCGCCGCGCAGCCTTGGCGAGCCTGCCGTCCACAGGCTTCAGCCCACCGGCAGCTCACCGGTGACGATCGCGGTGACCAGGAAGATCCCGAACATGGGCAGCGACCATTTGAAAAACTCTTTCTGATATTCACCGAAGCTCATCTCGGTGCGGTTCATCAGCAGGAACAGCCAGGCCACTGTCGGACTGGCATAGCGCAGCGCCTGGCCCATGAATGACGCCACGCCGATTTCGGTCGGTGTGATGCCAAAGCTGTAGGCGATCGGCGCCACCACCGGCAGGATGCCGAAATAATAGGCGTCCACCGGTAGGGCGTAGCAGGCCAGCGCACCGAGGAAGGCGAAGATCAGGGCGGTATGACTGCCCATGGATTCCGGAATCAGGCTGGCCATGTGCACAGCCACCGCATCCGCCATGCCGCTGCCGTTGAAAATCCCCAGGAAGCAGCCCGCCGCCAGAATGATCGAAGCCACGGCCACGGCATCGCCACCATTGGCGGTGATGCGCTCGCGCTGCTCCACGGCGCTGTAGTTGAGCGTCAGCGCCAATGCCGTGCCGAGCATGAACACGACCGCCCCGCTGGCCCATCCGGCGATCAGGATCACCAGCATGCCCAGGGTCAAGGCCAGGTTGAAAAGGAACAGCCTGGGCCGCTTGAACGCTTTGTCGTGGTCTTCGATGACCTTGACCATCCCGGCAATCTGCTGCGGCGTCACGATGACTTTCTCGCCAGCCACGTAGCCCAGGCGTTTGCGCTCCTTGACGCCCATGATGTAGGCCATGATGAACACGTAGATGAACGACACGCCCAGGATCGGCAGGATCGCCACGAACAGGGTGTTGACCTCGATATTGAGCACCGCGGCGGCCCGCGCCAGTGGGCCGCCCCACGGCAGGCAGTTGCCCAGCCCGCAGGGCAATATGATCAGCATCGCCAGGTTGGAGAGTTTCATGCCCATCTGTTTGTACAACGGCAGGAAGGCGGTGGTGATGATCAATATGGTAGTGGTGCCATCGCCGTCCAGCGTCACCACGGCGGACGTCAGGGCGGTGACCAGAATGATCTTCAGCGGGTCGCCGTTGGCCTTGCGGATCAGGTAGGTGCACAACGGATCGAACAGCCCGACGTTCATCATCAGACTGAAATACAGCACCGCGAAGAGGATCATGACCGTCGGATTGACTGTACCCAGGGTTATTTTTCCGTCGGCGCCCCTGGAATAGAACAGGCCTTCCTTGATCCAGGTGATGATCGTGTCGAGCGGCACGCCGTTGAGCAGGCAGGCCAGGATCCCGACCGCCAGCGATACCACGATCAACCCGGTGAAGGGCGAGAGTTTCTGTTTGATCACCAGAAGCAGGAATGCCGCTATTAATACGTAGCCCAGAACTGTCAGCATCTGAACGTCTCCACCTATTATTTTTATTGAGAGGTACGGCGGTGATGCGCGGACCCGGCTTGTGCACCGGGCCCGGAGGGGTTACTGGCCTTGCAGCAGCTCGGTGACCCAGGCAGGCGCCAGTTCAGGCAGCGGTGCGCCGCTGTCGCGGCAGCGTACGTAGTGGTCGATCACCTCACGCCGCTGGGTTTCGTAGGCATTCTTTTTCTCCGAGGCCTCAAGCACTTCCAGCAAGCGTGCACGGGGCACCACCGTGACGCCGTCGTAGTCGCCGAACACCAGGTCACCGGCGGCCACTTCGACGCCTGCGCAGGTCACCGGGGTGTTGATCTTGCCAGGGCCTTGCTTGCCGGGGCTGCGCTGCATGAAGCCTTTGGCATAGATCGGGATGTCCAGCCCGGCCAGCGGCACCTTGTCGCGCACGTAGCCGTCGATCACCATGCCGGCCAGGCCCACCGCTTGTGCCGCACCGGCCATCAAGTCGCCAATGTAGGCGCGGCCCGGGTAGCCCTTGCCGGCGACGACCAGCACATAGCCGGGCTGGCCCTGGTACACCGCCACATGGATGGGGAAGTTGTCGCCGTCTTCGGTGTCGACGGTGTACGCGGTGCCGAGCATGACCTTGCGTTCATCCAGCGGCATCAGGTCGGCGTCCATGGCGCCATTGCGAGCGATACCCAGTTTTGCCATGCCGTCGCACAATTGCGCCGGGCTCAGTTGGCGAAAACGATCAAGCAAGTCCTGGGGAATCAGGTCGGGCAGGGGCAGGTAGTGTTCAGTGTTCATGACGGTGTCCTCAGGAAAGTCGGGTCAGGTGCTGGATGGCGGTGCGGTAGTCCATGTCGCTGGCGTCAGGGCCGAGCAGGGTGGTCCAGTCGATGGCGGCCTGTTTTTCCAATTGGCCATGGCAGGCTCTGGACATTGAGGCGTCTACGCCGGCACTTTCGAGGGTGGCCACCACGTCAGTCATCTCGGCGCTGCGGCGCCGGGCGTGGATCAGGGTCCGCGCGGTGAAGGTATTGGCCAGTTGCTCGACGGTCTTGCCGTTGAGCGAGTCGCCCAGGGACTCGACCAGCGTGTCCAGGACGTGGAATTTTTCAGCGGCCTGAAAGGCCTCGATCAGCAATTGCGGCAGGCCTTTCATCACCACGCTTTTGAGCATCTTGATGGCCGAGGCCGCGCCGGCCGGCGCGGCCAGAACGCTCAGGCGCATGCCATAAGGGCTGAACGCCTGGTTGAAAGCCTGGGCGCCGTCGCCGGCCAGCAGCATTGGCACACGATGGTTATTGCCCGGTACGGTGCCCATCACCGCGATGTCACAGAAATCGACGCCTGCCGCTCTGGGCAATGCATCGATGGCCTGCTTGACGGTCGGGGCGGCCGAGTTCATGTCGGCGTAGGTCTGCCCGGCCTGCAGCAAGGGCAGGATGCGCTGCGCCAGACCCAGTGCGCTGCTGGCGCTGGTCAGGCACACCACGAAGCGGGCGTTGTGGCAGGCGGCTTCGAGCGAGTCGAAAACGGTGACGCGGGTCTGTTGGGCACGCTGGCGAATCAGGGGACCGCGCTGAGGGTCGCGGGCGTTGACATCAAAGGTGCCCATCTCCAGATCGCCCTGGGTATGCAGACCCTGCGCAAGGTGGAAGGCCGCCTCGCCGAACCCGATAAAGACGAGTTTCATCGATTGTTTCCTTTTATTTGTATTGTTGTTACCGATGAAATGGCAAAGGCTGTGCCAGCTTTCCTATAAAGAATTAATGCTATTAAAATCAATCGCTTAACTTTTTTATGAGTGCTTTTTCAGGCGCTAATGAAAGGACGTTTTATTTCAATAAATTGCAAAAGCTTTCACCAGTGAATACCGTGCCGTCTTGTACCTTTTGATCAGGGACCTTCAATGCTGAGCCAACTTGCGGTCATTTCTCCCTCCACCACCCTGACGGCGGTCATGAACCGGGCGTTGTCCCTGCGCGGATTGAAGGTCTCGGTGGCCGAGGCCACACAGCTTGATGCGGTCCTGATGGCGCAGCGGCTGGTGGAAGAGGGCGCCAGCGTGATCATCAGCCGTGGCAAGACCGCCAGCGTGTTGCGTGAGCGTCTGCAGGTGCCGATCGTGGAAGTCCGGCATACGTTCTTCGACTGCATCAATGCCTACCAGAAGGCGCGTGAGGTGTCGGACAGAATCGCCTTCCTGGCCACCTCGGACGGCTATGCGACGATCCTGGAAAAGGCCCGGCCGTTCATGCCTGAGGTTGCGATCTGCCTGATCGATCCCTTTGGCAGTGCACAGGCCACCGAGGCCCAGCTGGATCGGCTGCGGGCCGACGGTATAAAGGTGGCAATCGGTGGGTTATCCCTGGAGCGCGCGGTCAAGATTCGCGGCATGAGCTACGTCATGTCCGAGGCCGACACCGATGCCGCCTTCGACGCGATCGACGAGGCGTTGCACCTGCTGCGGATCGAGCAAGAGCGGCTGCAAAAGCGCCTGGAGTTGCAAAGCCGCTACGAGATGATCCAGTCGATCCTCAATTGTGTGTCCGAGGGCATTTTCAGTATCGACAGCGCGGGCGTCATCACCAATATGAACAGCGTTGCGACGCAGTACCTCGGCGGCCGGGCCTGTGGTGACACGGTTGCCGGCTTGCTGGAGCAGGATTATTTCGGCCGCGTGCTGGAAAAGGCGACGGCGGTACGCGGTGCGCTGATTACCCTGGGGCGTCTGTCACTGACCCTCAGCATTGCGCCCATCACGCTGGGCGAGCAGGTGATCGGGGCCGTCGCCACCTTGCAGAAACAGACTGAAATCCAGGCCATGGAGCAGAAAATGCGCCGCCGGCAGGCACGCCTGCATGTGGCCGAAAACACCTTTGATTCGATCATCGGCAGCAGCCCGGCGCTGATCAAGGCCAAGCGCTTGGCGCAGACCTTTGCTGTCGTTGACAGCACCGTGATGATCGAAGGCGAGACCGGCACCGGCAAAGAGTTGTTTGCCCAGAGCATCCACAATGCTTCAAAACGCCGGCTGGGGCCGTTTGTGGCGATCAACTGTGCGGCGTTCGCCCCCAGCGTGCTGGAGAGCGAGCTGTTTGGCTATGTCAAAGGCGCTTTTACCGGCGCGTTGAGCGAAGGTAAGGCCGGCGTGTTCGAAATGGCGCACACCGGCACCATTTTTCTCGACGAGATCAGCGAAACCTCGGCAGACATCCAGCTCAAATTGCTGCGCACCCTGCAGGAGCGCAAGGTGGTGCGCATAGGCGACGACAAGGTCACGCCGGTGGATATCCGCATCATCACCGCGAGCAACAAGCGCCTGACGCACTTGTTGGCACAGGGGCTGTTTCGTGAGGATTTCTTCTACCGCATCTGCGTTTTGAAACTGCAACTGCCCGCGCTGCGCGAGCGCCGGCAAGACATTCCCGAACTGATTGGCCACTTGCTCAAAGGCTTTGGCTTGCCAGCCGCCATGGTCGGCGATCCGTTACTGGCGCGATTGAGCGCATTCGAATGGCCGGGCAATATTCGCCAACTGGGCAATGTCGTCGAGCGCCTGGCAGTGATGAGCCAGGGCCGGGAGATGATCGGTGACTGGGTGGAGGAGGTGCTGGAAGACTTGCCCGATGCCACGGCCACCGTTGCCACGAGTGCGCCGCCTGGCGGCCTTGGCGACAGTGAGCAGGAAGTGCTTTTCCGGGCCCTGGCCTGTGTACGCGGCAATCGCGAGGAGGCGGCAAAGCTGTTGAAGATCAGTACCACGACGCTATGGCGGCGCATGAAGAAGTATCAGGACCAGGATCCTGATGTGTTTGCCCGGACTCGATACGCCCAACCTTGAATGGGCGTATCGTCAGGCGGGCCAGAGGGGCTATGTCCGCCTCTGGCCGTACCCTCGGCAATGATCAGCCGGGCTGGGCTGCCAGGCTGTTACTGACTTTGCGTCCCAACACCAGCACTGTAACGAAGCCGCAGCCGACCAGGGCCGTGGCCAGGCTCAGCAGCACCGAGCTGCCCAGTTGATCGACGATCTGCCCACCAAAGAACGAGCCCAGCGCAATGATCACCTGGAACAAGGCGACAAACAGCGGCATGCCGCGTTCGACCTCCTTGGGCGCCACGACAAACATCCAGATACTGGCGCAGGCCGGGAAGGCACCGAAGGCAAAGCCCCAGAGCGCTATCAGCATCGCCGCGCCCGTCAGGGTGGTGGCGAAGTAAGGGAAGAGGGCGGTGCTGATGCCGATCAGCAAGGCGATCAGCATCAGGGTATGGCGCACGCTGCGGTTGGCGGCGAAGCCGGCGAAAATATTACCGATGACCCCAGCGATGCCGTAGAGCAGCAACAGTGAGCCAATCGTCGGCCCATCAAAGCCGGCACTCTGTTTGAAGAAGGGCGCGACATAGGTGTAGGCGGCAAAGTGCGCAAGACCAATCAGCAAGACCGCAATCAATCCAACCCGGGCCTGGGGATTGATGAACAAGGCGGGCAGGTCGCTGATGCGAATGGCTTTGTCCGGCGTGAGCCTTGGCAGCAGGAGAATCTGCGCCAGGAGCACGGGAATGCCCACCAGCGCGGTGACCAGGAAGGTCATGCGCCAGCCCATGAGACCACTCAGCCAGGTACCTACGGGCACGCCCAGCACGGTGGCCAGGGTCACGCCGACCATGATGATCGAGGTGGCCTGGGCAACGCCCACCCCCTTGGGTGCCAGGCGACCACTGAGGGCAATGGCCGTCGCCCAGAAACCGCCAATACTGATGCCCAGCAGCACGCGACCGAGCAAGAGCAGGTTGAAATCGCTGGCGTAGGCCACGACCGCGTTGGCGATGATCATGATCAGGGTCAGGCCGATCAGCAGGTAGCGACGGTCCAGGGCACCAATGCCTACAGACAGCAGCGGGGCCGCCAAGGCGGCCATGATGCCGGGCAGGGTGATCATCAGGCCGGCCTGCCCGGCACTGATACCAAGGTCGCTGGCGACATCGTTGAGTACGCCTACCGGCAGAAACTCACTGGTCACCAGGGCGAAAGCCCCCACGGCAACCGAGAGAATGGCCAACCACTGTTGTCTGACGCTTTGTTGATTATGTTCGGGAGGGGCCTGGCGGGCGCTTGGCATATGCGGGTTCCTGAGGGAATGTCGCCTGAAACAGACGGTAAAAGCGGAGGGGGCCGATTATAGGAGTCGGTTCTGGCAGCCGACAGGCGAGCCTTTCGATAATAATCATCAGTGTGATCAATAAGACGGCTTCATCAACAAGCAGGGCATGAACATGTTTGATCGTTACGTATGGTTGAATGAGCCAAAAGCCTGGTCGACTACGGCAAATACGCTGTCGTTCACCACAGACGCGGGCAGCGATTTCTGGCGGGTGACGCATTACGGATTTATCCGGGACACCGGTCATTTTTTCGGTGTACAGCGAACGGGCGGTTTTACTGCGCAAGCCAGGGTGTCCGCTGATTTTCAGGCGCTCTACGACCAGGCCGGTCTTATGGTGCGAATCGACGCAGAGCGTTGGGCCAAGATCACCGTAGAGGTCAATGACGGTGTCCCATTCTTGAGCACTGTCATCACGGACGGTGTGTCGGACTGGGCAACCGGTTCATTCAACGGACGCGCAGAGGGTTTCTGGCTGCGCGTGACCGTCAGCAAGGGCGTTATGAAAGTTCAGGCGTCGAGCGATGGCGAACAATGGTCACTGATCCGGCTGGCACCGTTTCCCGTGGCCGACCAGTACTGGGTCGGGCCGATGGCGTGTACACCTGAACGCGCAGGTTTGACGGTGAGTTTTTCCGAGATGCTGGTGACTGAGCCCAATGGCAAGGATCTTCATGATTTGACGTGAGTGCCGTGTCAGCAGCCATTACTCATATTACACGCGCCATTTGCAGGAGACGTTGCAGGATGTTCAAGCTCAATTCCTTTCGCGAAACAGTAGAAGCTGTCGCGGCATGCTCTGATGATCAGGCTTTATGGCGGCGATACGCCTGGGTCTATGTTCAGGGCGATACAGCGTTGTTAGACAGCCGCTTTTACCTGGGTTCGAACCTTGATGAAGACGATGAGCGTCGCGTGTCGGACTTTGGCGCCCGGTACGGTCTGTCGTCGTGCCTGGAAGCGGCGACTTTTGCAGACGTTTTAAGCGTGCAGAAGCGACAGCAGCCGCACTCGAGCCTGGAGGATTACGCCAACGCCCTTGAGCATTACGTTGAGCAAGATGCCTTCATGGAAGTGCCCGGCGCAGATAACCCCAAGGCAGCAGAACCCGGGTTGGCCCGAGAGTTATACGCCGAGTACGACCTGTTTCTGGCTGAATGCGCGCCTGACCAGTTGAGTGTCGCGGCGCGGGAAGTCAGCGCTGTTCTTGGAATCAACATTGCCAGTGCGTTGCAGGGTTGTCGAGCGTTGCCGTTGTGCCTGGGAACGCGCATGACCGGCGACCAGTGCCGGCAGGTCGAAGGGCGTTTTTCTGAGCGTTCGATTCCGTTGCAGCGAGTGGTACATCGATCATTTCCGTGGCAGTAGATGGGGGCCATACGAGCCATAGCAACAAGAACGAGGGCAACAATCCCTTACAGGCATACGTGATTTAACATAATATACATTATACGTAATGATATATGCAGAGGTCTGGCCACGGGGTGGCTCGATTTCAAGCCCAGCCGTCGGCGCTTTCAAACCTCCGGCGTCCATACTCGTTATTCATGGCATGTGTCACCCATACGATGGTGAACCCGATAATGCTCGCCATCGTAACGCAGCACCGGAAAACATGAGCCAGGACCGACGACCTGAATATCGGGCCAGCCATCGCGACCCTTGCTGGCGAGAAACTCAGCGGAGCCGCTTTCACTGGCCATGAGTTTCCATTGACCGTCAGGTTGTCGGCTGACCAGATAGAACCCCGTGCCTGCAAGGCCGTAACACGAGGCGCTGCCTTCAGTGATCAGTGCATCCTGCCGGCCGTCTCCGTTCAGATCCTTGACCAGTTCCATCGTGACAGGCGTGTAGTTGCCTGTTTCCTCGATTTCGCACGCCGAGGACGTGCCGTTGAATCCGGCCGCGCCAAATGCCTTGATTTGCTCCTGGCGCGCAAGTTCGTCCGCGATTGAGAGGCTGCTGATCGCCAGTGAGGCGGCCCATAGACTAAATGTCAGGCGTACTCGCACATTGCTCGTCCTTTAGATACGTGATGCCGTGTGGTTTAAGGTGATGGCTAATCGACATTACTTGCAAATGCTCGCCATAATCTCGCCTCTGCCGTTGCAACGGTCTAATTCAAGGATGAATCATGAAACGCACTGTGGTGCTCATAATCGCTTGCGCCTGTTCACCCGCGTGGTCGGCCGGTTCGCTTTCTTCAGTCGCGCAGCCCTTGGGCAAACACATGCAAACGCTCAGTAATGCGTTTTTCTGCGACGTCATGGCGGGCACACCCGGGATCAACAACACACCTCAATGCCGGGATCGCAACAATCCGGCACGCACTGAGTCACGCGAGCTCGATAGAACAGCTGACAGAAAAACCCTGCGTGAGTGCATGAAGCCTGACAATCTTATCGATGAGGATGTCCGCAAGTGCATGAAAGGCCTGTAAGGCCCATCAGGCAAACAGTTCAAGCGCCGCGTCATCCCAGTCATGCCCACTCACAGACCAGCCGGTACTGGCCGGTGGCGGAAATCCGGTGCGGCAGTAGCCTTGTTCGGCCTGGAAATCGAACACGGCATGGGGATAGTCGTTGATCATCAACACAGCCTTGGTGTGGTCCGTCGACCAGCCGACCTTGACGGTCGACGGCTTGGTCCGGTCGGAGACACTGGCCACGTCGTAGATATGCAGTGCATCGCGGACCGGGTTATCGTCGTCACGCATGTCGAGTGCATAGAAATAGCCGGTGTCTCCATCGTCTTCGAAGGCCACCGTAAAAAAGCCTTTTTGCGCCGGAGCATCTACGGCCAAGGCCTGTCCTACGTTCAATGTCTCTTCAGCAGCCAGATAAATGGGCATGGGGTTGATCCTGATGGGCTTGAAGTCTATAAAGACCGCGTTGTTACGTGTTTGTGCCCTGTCCGGTCTATTCATCACAGGCAAGGGGTATGATGTTTTTTCTGAACGTGCTGCCCAGCCCGTTCTTTCAGACTGCAACACTATAAAAATAACTGATAACTAAACTAAAGGAACATTTAGTAGAGTTATATTTAATGGCCGCTGACCGGGATTTCTCTTCGTAGTACACCTGTACTATTGATGCCCTCTTGCGCAACCACCACGCTAGTGACGATGACCTGCGTCTCTCACCGAGGAGCTTCTTCATGGCGCAACGCCTGTTCACCCGCGCAGTGCTGGCGCTGCTGTTGCCAAGTTGTGCCGGCGTGGCAGCCTTTTCCACACCGACAGCCGCTGACCCCGGTCGCCCGGCAATGCCGGCGCAAGCCTGCGAAAAAACGGCCGATGGCTTTGGCACTTTTTTCGAAACGTTCGTCACCGATCCCGCCTTGCGTGAAGCCTACAGTGCCCCAACCGTGCATCGCCCTGCTGAACCCTTCCGGGTTGCACTGGTTGACTCTCGTTGGGTCTTTGATGAGCCCGAAAAGGACACCAGCGACCTGGTTCGAATAAAGCTCGATCTGGTTGCCGATGGCGAGCGCATGCGTGCGGATTTCATCAAGGCCGAGTTTTCGGCTGACGACGAAGTCATCAGAACCCTCGGTGCACCCCAGGCTTATCTGTTCGAGTACAGGCAGCACTGTTGGCAACTGGTTCAGCACTTGCGTTGACCGGCATCAGCCTGCGCTGGCTAACATACTCATTCCAGCCCCACCTGAAGCACAGGGACTTTTCCATTGACGCCAGACACCGTAGCGACCCGCGTTTCCACGAACTGGAAAACGCCACTGCTGCGAGTAGCGTTCATCACCCTGGTGTCAGTGTGCAGTTGGCAGCCGCTGGATACACATGCCGGCGCTCTGCCTGCGACTGATCCGGCCCCTGCCCGACTTGTCGATAATACCGAAGCCTCCCTGAACCTGTATGAGCGAAAGCTGATTCAGGAAGGCCTGATCTGGGCTTACCTCTCCAGGCTTGCCCGAACAGCCAGTAATAGCGCGTCAAAGGCACGGCACAAGCGCGTGACGATCGGTAATGACGATAGATTCGTGGCGGTTGAGGCGCGCCCTTGTCAGCCCGGCGGGGTCATGTGTTCAGACCTGTTCCGCCGTTTTCTCGCACATCGACAGCAGGGTCAGGCGCAGCTCCGAAGGCCTCAAGGGTTTTGACAAGACCGATATGTCTCTTGACTGCGATGCCTCCTGGACGATGTCCACTTCACGGCCGGTGACAATCAGTGCCGGAACGTCCCAGCCCCGGGCCTGGCGGATACTGTCGATGCAATCAAGGCCGTTTGCGTTCGTCCCCAGATCGTAATCGGCCACGATAATGTCGCAGTCGGTGCTCAACCCTTGCGCCGAGCTGGCGGTCTGGACAACACATCCCCAACGCTCAAGCAAGGCTGCGGTGGCCATGAGAACGTTGTTATCGTCCTCTACCAGGCAAATCCTGACGCCCTGAAGCAGGCTGTGCCCCAAGGGTTTTTTGCGCGGCTGCTGCACGGGAGTCGCGACTTCTTCGAGGCCGTGGATGGTCACGCGGGTACCACGGTTTATGCGTGATTCAATCTGAATCTGCACGCCGATAATCTGGCTGAGTCGTTTGACAATCGACAGGCCCAGGCCAACGCCTTCGACATCCTTGTCACGCTCGTGGCGTATCCGATAAAACTCATCCCATACGTTAGGAAGATGTTCGGCGGCGATACCCGGCCCCTGGTCATGGACACTGATCGACAATCCTCCCTTGTGGCGGCGTACGCCGATCAGTACTGGATGGTTTGGCGCGTATTTGAGTGCGTTGGACAGTAGGTTCTGGACCATGGTGGCCAACAGCGTGACGTCCACCCTCACCCACCGGTTACAAGGCCGGATTCTGAGCTCGACACCGGCCCAGCGCGCGGCAGCGATATTCTGCTGAGCGATTTCAGCCAGCATTTCGCCCAGGTTGACCACGTCTGACTTGGCCGAAACCTTGCCGCTGTCCAGTGTGTAGATGTCCAGGATGGAGCGGAACAGTTGCGCCACGTTGTGCAGGGATCGATCAATATTGTCCACCAGCTTGCGCTCGTAATCGCCGAGCGGGCTTGCACGCAGGCAGGCGGTGAACATGCCGATGGAGTGGATGGGCTGACGAAGGTCATGGCTGGCCTGCGCCAGAAAGCGCTCTTTCTCCTGGTTGGCAACGGTCGCCTGCTCTGACGCCTGGCGCGTCCTGACCAACAGAATATGGGCGTAGCCAGGCACCAGGATCGTGACTGCGACCAGCATCAGGACCATGAAAGGCTGTGCCTGCCAGTACGGCGTCAGCTGATAGATAATCAGGATCGCCAACAGGGCCAGGGAGGCGGCAATTGCCAGGTAACGCGAGCCGTAGCGCATACCGTTCCCCAGCGTTACCCAGACCATCACGCTGAAGATGGGCAGTGTCGCTTCCCCGCCCACCACCAGCCCTACGGAAATGCCGGTGTAGTCGTGCACCATCCCGAATACCCGGCGTGCCGGAAATACGCCAGGGCGGCTGATAATGTATTGGCGCAAGATAAAGGAGATAACGAGGAAGCCGACATAGTAAGCAATGATGGGCTGATATTGCGCGACGTTGTAGCCTGGCAAAAACCCTATCAGCGACACATAAGTGATAGCCACCGTCGCCACGGTCAACCTCAGCGTGGCTTGATCCAGTTCAGCGTTTTTCCGGTCTTTCATGAGTAACCCTGCCGTTGGGCTGGCGGTGATGCATGGACGGGTGTACGGGCGTCGTACATACACGCGCCCTTTTCTTCTTGAAAAAGCCAGACACTGGAACCGGTCTTGCCTTGTCTTCGGGCGTCGGGATTATTTGGCCCGATGAGCCTTGCTAAACTGGATTTCAAGAGCGGCTGGAGGCGTATCGGCCAGGCTTCCCTCGCGCTGCACTGACACCTGATAAAGCCCCGTCTCAAGCGTAGTCCTGATCAATTCGGCGTTCAGGTAGTTGCTCTCCCATGAGTTCAGTTTGGGGTGTATTACGTGCAGGTCCAGTACTTCTACCTCGCTGGGGATTTCTTGAATGCGGACTTGAAACACCAGCGAAGACCCTCGCTCGTTCCAGACGCCCTCCTTGAGGGTGTCGCCGCCTGCCAGCGCCCAGGCCTTGTCTCGTTCGACGCCGCCGGTGTAGGGATAACGCAGCGTCACGGCATAACGATCGGGTTCGGTCACCTGTACCTCAAGACGGGTTGTGCTTATGGGGCCCTGCATGTCCAACGGCACACTGAACGTCGGCGTTCGATCGGGCGTGAACGATGTAAAGATGAAAACAGCCAAAACCAGGACCATCGCGGATACGAGTGCCAGGATCGCGAGTGCACCGATCAGCAGTTTTTTAAGCAAAGACAGCCTCCGGGCGCAGGTGATAATAGAAGATAGACGGCGGGTGCTTGAAGATTAGGATTCACCACCGTTTTCAGGCAATAGCACATCTGTACTACCGGTTTATTCGGACAGCCCTTGGGCGGCCAATCGGTCTGTCTCAGAACCGGTAAGTGGCCCCGACCCCCACAATGTCAGCGTCGCTTTGATAAGTTGCACGGTAACTGGCCAGTGCATTTGAGCGACTGACGTCAATACGCTCCTCCTTGAGGTAGGTGTAAGCCAGATCAATGGTTAATTGCGGCGTCGCGTTGTAACCAACTCCCAGGCTGAACAGCTGCCGGTCACCCGTCGGCGTACGGGGTGAGCGATCGGTGTTGCGGGTCGGCGATTGATCGAGTGTCAAACCGGCGCGCACGATCCATTGCGGGGTCAACTGATACGCCGTGCCGATGGCATAAGCCCAGGTGTCATGCCAGTTCAGCCCTTCCTGAATGGAGCCCGTCAAAGCCGAAGCCAACGATCCTCCTTGCGCTGCCGAGATGGGTTGATTGCGCAGACTCAGGTCCTGCATGCTGCTCCACCCGGTCCAGGTCGCACTCGCGAAGAGCTTCCAGGTATCGGTTACGTCCTGGGTAACCGAAAAATCGTATGACTCCGGCGTGCTCACTTTCAGCGTGCAGTCATAGCGGTTGCTCATGAGCAACGGCGCAGGTGTGCCCGCGCCCGTCGCCACCTGGGTATGGCAGTCCAGTTTGTAATCCACCTGAGAGTGATAAGTCAGCCCGATCCGGGTGCTATCGGTGGCGTTGAACAGCACCCCCAGATTGAATCCTACAGCCGTATCGTCACCCTTGACCTTGACATGGGTGTCGGCAATGGCCGGATTCAGCGTGACATCTGACTCAAGCGTGCCCGCAATCCGATTGAAGGTAGGCCCGAAGCCGATCGACAACCTGTCATTGAAGGCGTAACTGACGGTGGGCTGAAGCGTGATGACCTTGATGTCACTCTTGCTGGCAAACATGCGCCCCTGAAAGCCGTTTTCGTAGTCAGTCAACAGACCAAACGGTGCATAGACCCCCAGGCCAAAGGACCAATGCTCATCGAGCGTGTGCGTATAGAAGCCAAAGGGCACTGTGCTGAACGGCACCATGTCGCCGTCATTGCTGCCAGTGGAACGACCGCTGGCATGGCTGATATCAGTGGAGGCGTCGATGAACGTGGCGCCGGCGCTGATCTGCGTGCCGTCCAGGCGCGCCATGCCTGCCGGATTCCCGTATACAGTGCCGGCGTCGTTGGCGGCCGATGCACGCCCTGCCTGACCACTGCCCATGGAGCTGATGCTTTGTTCGGTGCGGGCAAAACCCCCAGCAAGAGCGTGAGTCGATGCCAATGCAACGGCGAGGCCAAGGGATGTCTTGAGCATGGTCATTTATTTCTTCAGAACCCGTTATTGAAAAGTGCCGGGGAAGACCCTCAATGATGCCTTCTCTTCCTGCATGAACCGGCGCAAAGCCGAGGCGAGCCCCTTCATACAACTACTGGCTTTTTACACGAACAGCGTGCACCTGGCTAAGCAGGCTGTCTTTATTGAACGCGAAAGTCATTACAACGGAACTGGCATCAGGGTCCACTATCGCCCGCCCCCGATTGTCCCGAACCACAAGCCTGTCGGGCAGGTCCTCGACAATCGTCCACGTCCTGGACGGCGTGAATGCCTGGGTAAGCGCGGCCTTGCGGGTATTCAACGGAAAATACCGGGTGATCACGCTGCTGACATCAACCTGCTCGAATCCGACCGGTTTTTTCGAAGCATAAACCTCATCGAACATGGCGTTCAGGTCAACCGACAGGCCCCATGGAAAACCGGGCGCTGTCAGGCATTGCGTCAACCACGGATCATCGAACTCTTGCGGGTCGTCAAGTTCGACGTCCAGCCTGGCCAAGGGTGTTTTATCGACCTGGTCATAGAGACGTTGCGTGTCTGCATCCGGATCACCGGACCGGGTACTCCAGCCAGGACTGCCCTCAGCGCAATCCTGGATACCGGGACGGCACGTCGCAATCAGCTTCGGCTTGCCGTCAACGACCTCTGCGACAGCGCGGGTCTGATACAAGTCCCCGCTGGCCCAGTCTTGGGAGACGCTGCAGATCCGGTTGTTATTCTGATGAAAGCGCGTCCCGAAACAACCGTAGGCATAGGCATCCGCTTGCGGTACAAACTCACAGGCCACACTGCTTCCGGCGAAGCGGCCGCCTGTGAACCCTGCATCAAACGCACGTTGGTCAATCGCCCGCTGAATCAGCTCAGGTCTGGCCGATGCCTGATCGGCAATCCGACCCAGTTGCCGGGTACGCGCCTCAATAGCCTTCAGTACGATATGACTGCGCGCCTGCGGGGTATAGGGCTCACCTGTCCGGGGATCAATGCCGTCACGCAGTGCCTCGAAGTTCTGGTCTCTCGCAGCCATCCAGCGACGCTGGCTGGCGAGCAGCACGCTGCGAATCTCAGGATCATCGGTGCGCCTGAGGATCGATGCATAAGCGCTTGCCATGGCCGCGTCAGCAGTGACCAGCCGGGAATCGGCGCATATCAAATGTTCTATTGCAGCGGATGCCCTTGCACAATCCATGGGTCGCGCCAAGGCAGGCTGAGACATGAAAGCCAGCAAAAAGATTGCAACCGCAGGTGACTTCATTCAATCGGATCCTTTAGGGTCTTGAACCTGATGCTTATCGAAACACTGTCGATCAGGTTTACAGGCCACCCTCTTCCCGATGCATTGAGTTTTACTCATTAATCCAGGGTGACGAATAATGATCGGGATATCTATAGTACGGATGTGCTATTGGCATTTCACCGTTTCCCCGTAAATTGCTGATA
This sequence comes from Pseudomonas ovata, assembly GCF_003131185.1. Lineage (GTDB taxonomy): Bacteria > Pseudomonadota > Gammaproteobacteria > Pseudomonadales > Pseudomonadaceae > Aquipseudomonas > Aquipseudomonas ovata. Next base: position 363,910 of record NZ_QFFU01000002.1, read on the forward strand.
ACCACTCCCGGCAATGCCTGCCTGGAGCATGACGTCACTACCGACGTCAGACACCGCCAATCCTCAAGGACAACCACGGAGCATGGTGACTGGATTCGTCAGGACAGCAACACCTCATGAGGCTGCAACAGGCTTCATGGCCTGGCTTTTACTGCTGGCCCTGCCAGCCTGCGTCCAGGCCAGTGGGCAATTGCCACCGAGTGCCCTCGAAGCGCGCACGTTGCCCAGCGCTCACGCTTGCCGTGCATTTCTTGAAGCAACCTGGCAAACCGACCAGAAAAAAGCCGACCCGCAGCCGTTACCCGATGACGGCGGATCGAGGCAGACATTGATTTACTCCGAGGGTGTGGTCGCCCTCGATGACAAGCGCCTGGCTTACGACGTAGAGGAAGGCTGGCAGTTCCGGCGTGCTCTGCCCGATATAAAGCAGATACGGACGTCCTACAGCTACGAGCGACGAAGTTACAGGTGTGATGGCGCCCACCTGAGCGGGACGAGTGTCAGTGGCTATGCACTCGAGGGCTACGAAGCACTCCCTGACAACTAAGCAGGACGATGACAAACTTACAGGCTGGCGAGCGCATTTCAGGAGCTATTCCATTGACGATAGGGACCGTAGCAACCCGCTCCTCGACGAGCTGGAAAAACCGCATGTTGCACATGGCATTTATTGCGACTGTCGCGACTTTTGCCGGGCAGCCTGCCGGCGCGTTGGCGGGTGCCGCAGCCCCCGTTAACCCCTACGCCACCCAGAATGCCGACAACACTGAAGGCTCGCTCAATGTCGATGAGCGAAAGCTGATCCAGGAAGGCCTGATCTGGGGCGGCGTTTACAACGGCTGGATCGATGGCCAGTTTGGCAAAGGCACCCGGGACGCCATTGCAACGGTTCAGCAGCAATACAAGCAACCTGGCACCGGGGTACTCAATGCAGACCTTGCGGTGCACCTGGGGGGGCTGGCGCTCACTGCACGCAAGAAGTATGGCTGGACGACCATGACCGAGCCCAAGTCCGGCTTGACGCTGGCCTACCCCTCGGCCTTGCTCACCAGGACCACCCACCCGGAGCCGAGCTTCGTCAATATAGATTCCGAAGACAGAAGTGTTTCGATCCAGGTCATGCGTATCGACAACGTCAAGCCCGATGCCATCGACACGCTGTACGCCGACCTGACCGGCAACGGTAAATCCACCGTGACCTATTCGTTCAGAAAAGGCGGTCTGTTCATCCTCGCCGGTGAGCGCGGCACCGGTAAATACTACAGCCGTTATGAACAACGTGGCAGCGAAGTGCGGGGTTATGACCTGATCTGGAGCGGCAGCCGGGACGCAGAAATGCAGGCGATTTCCGTGTTGATTTCAAACAGCTTCGAGCCCTTCGACACCCCTCGCCAGACAAGAGAGCCTGACTATTCCTACCTGGTTGCACTGGCTCAGGCTTCTAAAAACGAGCCCGGCGGCAACCCGCCTCAGGTCAGCGCGAATACGCCACCACCCGGCAGACAACCTGTGCAGCAGCAACCTGTACAGCAACAACCGGCACAGCAGCAACCTCCCGCGCAGAGCGCGCAAAAACCGGATGTCTCGGACGGCAAGGGCACGCGGTTCTCCTATACGTACCAGGCGCCTCGTGATGCCCGGCTCGAAGAAGCCTATCGTTTCACCCGCCGGGCCGACCTGCTGGTCGGTAATGTCGAAATTGACGCCATGGACGGCATGTTCATGATGCCTCGCCCTCTGCATTATGTGGGCATGGAGTGCGGCATGGTGAATGCGTTCTACAGCCCGAAAGACTCTGCCGTCTTCCTGTGCTACGAAATGGTCAACTACCTGCTGCGCCAGGCCGATGAACTGAACGTGAACAACGACCCGGATTTCCCGACCGATTACGTAAAGTCCAACCTGCGCTTTATTCTGCTGCATGAGACCGGCCATGCCTTTATCGACTTGTTGAACCTGCCCTCCACGGGGCGTGAAGAAGATGCGGTCGATCAAATGGCGGCGACCATGATCCTGATGCATGTAAACCGTGATGAACCCCCCGAGCAGCTCACCCGGGTCCTGTCGATGACTGCCACCTGGTTCAAGACCAATGCCTCACTGCAAAGCGGCAGTGCCGCCCACGATACATTCTCGGACGAGCACTCACTCAACGAACAGCGCTATTACAACTTGCTGTGCATGGTGTACGGCCGTAACCCGCAGGAGTACGCCTCGATTGTCGATCGAGGGCTGCTTCCAAAGTCCAGGGCTGCACGCTGCCCTCAGGAAACCAGCAAAATCGTCTCGTCCTGGGCGCGGTTACTGCTGCCACACTTTGCACCGCGTTATCAGAAAATCGCCAACGACACAGTCAATCGCCAGGATGCGCAGAGCCGGCAGTGAGAACGGCTGAAGCCGATTGCCGCCCGGCCGCTGCTGTGCTTTCAGGTGCCCTTCAGAGCGAGATATTGAAGGTTCGCTCTTCAAACGCCAGCGGCTGACCCTGCTCAAGCAACTGGCGGATGCCTGGCCCAAGCAAGTCTTGAGGGCCATCCAGCGGCGCGACCGGGTGTGAATGGAAGCGTTGTCTGTTGGCGCTGACCTGCTCCAGAATCTGTCGATCCTGACGCAGAATGACCTTGAACATCTGCCGCAATACGGCACGTTTCAGCACGGCCGGAACTTTGCCCCTGGCTGTCGCAACGCGTGCGAAGACCCGCAACTGCCCCGCTGCGCAGGGCGTCATCCAGGCGCTGACCAGCAGGTTCAGGTGATCGTTGCCATCGCGGTACTCGATTTCTGCGAGCCCCGGCAGGCGAAAACGCCCCATGCTCCTGCCCCGCTGCCCTTCGAACATCCGCGAGATAAGCCCGGACTGTTTGCCCTCCTCGCTGTAAATCGCTTCGATACCGTCCTTGAGCGGGCGAACGCGGACCGTGATGCGTTGGCGCTGCAGGTCATGACGGATCCATCCGGCATGAACAAAATGGGTATGAAATCCGTCCAGGAAATTTTCCGCAGCATCCTGTAATGAGCACTGCACCTGGTCGGTCATCCAGAACGTATCGAGTGCCTGACCTTGCCCGGCCGGGGCAACCGGCGTAGCAAGCGCACCCGGGTCACTCAGGCAGACCCACACCAGGCCATGGGCTTCGCAGCAGACGAGACTGTCGAGCAAGGCTGTGCTGGAGGGAGCCTGATCAGTGCCGGGCACCCGGGTGCAGCGACCGTCGGCTGCAAATCGCCAACCGTGGTAAGGACACTCGATCTGTCCATCGCGAACCCGGCCCTGGCTCAATGGCGCGAAGCGATGCGGGCAGCGATCCGGCAAGGCGGCCGCACGCCCATCGTCGCTGCGGAACAGCACCAGTGGCAAGTCGTAAACCTGACACGCCAGTGGGGCTTTTTTCAGTTCGTGGCCAAGCGCTACCGGCCACCATTGCGTACGCTGCATCACAGTTTGAGTGCCCTCATGAGCGGTACACCTATTCCATGCAGCAGGGCGCTGAGCAATCGCCATACCCAGCGCCGCCGCCAGGGCAGATGGGCGACCCTGATCAGACTGTATTCGATCTGCGGCTGGCCGCCGCGCAAGCGTTTGAAACCCGCGGCACCGGAGCTGAAATTCAATACTGTACGGCGCTCGACCGATTCCAGCAGGCACAGGCAGGTCAGTTGCCGGTACAAGCCGGTTTTCTGTGGCAGCCCGGTGTCGTAACCCACAATCGGCGCGCTGAGGGTTGCGTCATTGGCGAACCAGCCCAATGCGCCATCGATACGGCCCTGCGGGTTGCGCAGCGCGCGCAGCTCCAGCCAGCCTTCACGTTGACCGCGCTGCATCCAGCGGGCGCTGTAGTGCGGGTTGAGTCGGCAGTACTTGTCCAGGTACAGCAGGTTATAAAGCTGCTCTACCCGCACGAAATCGCTGTCGCTCAGGGCGGAGCCCGACACCACTTCATAGGGGCTGCGCCGCAACAGTGTGCGGTCGAGCCGGGTGTTGTGATGCCGCAGGAACGGTGCATCCGCCCCGCTACGGCCGTCGAATACATACACCTGCCGGCTGGGAATACTCAGGAAGCCCAGCGCTTGCAGACGCTGTTTCAGTTCACGGTTGCTGAACGCATTGATCGAGCGAAAGCACAGCGCGTGATCGGGGAAGGTGCGCTGCAAGAACTCACTGATCGGCGCCAGTTCGTCCAGATCCCAGTCAGCGGGGTACAGGTTGGTCGACAGCAACCAGTTATTGACCTGGACCAGCTTGTCGACCCTGGCCGCGCCCAGCAAGGCGTCGACGCCTTGGGTCAGCAGGCTCAAGGGACGGGTCAGCCACGGGCGGCCCAGGCGTTTGAGTTCCTCACGGGCGTAGCCACTGTAGGCGGTACGCGGCGACACCACATAACCGTTGTCTTCGGGGTCGTGTCCGTCATTGATGCTGACCACAAGCTGCTGCGTGCCAGTGTCCAGCAGCGCCATCCGCGTACTCACATTGGCGATCAGTCCGGCCTCGGCCCAGCCGCGTACGTAGTGTCGGGCGGGGCTGTCGTGGGCGGTCACCGGCTCCTGAAGGAGCTGCGCCTGAAACACCAGCTTCATTGTGGTCTCTCCAAGGCCTGGCCGTTCCACTCGATATCGGCGGTGGACGCCGCCAGCACCCCGCAGCGCCGGGAGGCGGCGCGACAGAGGATTTCCCCCAGGCTCAGCCATTGAGCCGCCAGCGGCAACACATCACCTTGCTGGACGATCACGTCGCGGGCCAGGTGGTAATCACGCCAGAACGTGCGGCTCGACACGCGTGAAGGCGCAGCCAGTAACAGCATCGCCAGTGCGATCATCCGCGGCTCCTGCGTCGGCTCAAGCACGCGGCTGCAAGCTTCGCCAAGGCTGCTCACCAGCGCCTGACGCTGATTGTCGAACAGGTGGACGCCGCTGGTGGCTCGCGGGTTGCACTCCAGTACATGGAAGCGGCCAGCCTGATCTTCGATAAAGTCAAAGCCGACCTGCCCGGTATAGCCCGTTTCACGGCCGAACTGCTCGATGAAGCGACGCACAGGTTCTGGCGTCGCAGGCGCAAAATAGATGCCCGACCCCCGGCCCACCCGATAGCGCGGCTGGTAGACGCCATGGGTTCGCAACTGGCCATTGATCAATACGCTGAAGCTGCAATACTCCCGGCCCTGAATGAACCGCTGTGCAACCCAGGGTGCCTCGAGACTGGGCTGGACCTTAGCCAACTGCGTCGCGTCGGGCTGAACCTGCGTGTGCGAGGCGAAACGCGAATAGGCCGGTTTGAACACCCACTGCGCAGCCTGCGCACCGAACGCCAACACGCCTTGGCGATCCGTCAGCAGGCGGGTTTCGGGCGCCGACAACGTCCAGTCCTGGATCAGGTCCGCGAACTGCCCCTTGTGATGCAAACGGTGCAGCAGCGCAAAATCACAGGTCAACACTCGACACAGAGGGGCCAGACGCTCCAGCCCATGGGCCAGATAAAAGACTTCTTCGCACGTTGGCAGCAACACGTCGATGCGTTGTGCCTCAATGACCCTGGCCAGCGCCTCGATCCAGCCTGCGGGATCGAGTCTGGGCTCTGGCAAACGGACGAAATGGTGCACCGAGCGGCTGAAGCGGCTCAACGGCTGCCCCAGCGAATCACCGACGCTGACGGTCCAGCCAGCAGCGTTGAATGCCCTCGCCCACTCCAGGCACGCCGGCGCCCGGGCGCCCAGAATCAGTACACGCATGGCAACCCTTCAGGCAATTGCAGCAGTTTCAGGCGTCGGCGTTTGACGTGCGCGGGCGGTGCCTGCCAGTGACCAAAGCGCATGTGCGCAGGCTTTACGCCCTGCCGGGCACACAACTGGCGCAGGCTTTCGTCGATCGCCTGGCACAGTGCGTCGTGATCAGCGCTGGCCTGCACGTTGATCTGCCAGTTCAGGTTCGTCTGCTGGATCTCATATTCCTGCAGCGCTGCGCCGTGCATCAGCAGGGTCCGGCGCACGACATCCGGGTACAGCGCGCGCAACTGCCGCCCCTCCAGGTCAGGCAGCCAGAGCACCTCGTCGGCACGGCCCTCGATAAAGGCAATCGCCCTTTCGACCCGCCCGCAGGCGCAAGGGACCTCGCTGACATGCAGCACGTCGTTGAGGCGATAGCGCACGATCATCTGTGTACGCCGCGAGAAATCGGTAATGATGGGGTGAAAGCGGGTGTGCTGGTCGTCAAGCCACTGCGGCTCGATGTGCAGATGGCTTTCGTTGAGATGCAACGTCCCCTGCTCGCAGGTGTAGCCGAGAAAACCTTCGCTGGCTTGATAGATCTGCCGTGGCATTACCCCAAAGGCCTTGAGAACTGCATCGGTATCCGTGCTTTCAAGCACTTCGGCCACCGACACGATATGGCTCGGGCGCAGGCGCAAGCGCCCGTGCAGCACGGCTTCAGCCAGGCCCCGCAACACCGTTGCCGGGGCCACCAGCACATCAGGGTTCTGGGCCTCCAGGCGTTTGAAGGCTGCGTCCAGCCCGAGCGTCAGGTCGTGAAAGGCAAAATCGATTCGGCGGCTGCTCAGCGTGGTGTACAAGCGGCTGTTGGCGCGCAAGAAAAAAGCGATGCGCAGCGGTGCTTGCCAGAAACACAGCAGCCTTGGCAGAAACCGGGCCGGCAAGGTTCTCGCCAACAGAATCCCGGCCCAACGCTGGCGCTCAAGCGCGCTGACCAGAAACACCCCCTGGTGCCCGGACGTGCCACTGGAAAGGCCAACGGTGATAGTGCCCAGCGTTGGGCTGAAGTCGCGGGACTGTTCTGCCTGCCGTGCGACTGACAGGACCTGGTCCAACCCGAGGCCACAGGTGTTGAACGCCGCAAAGTCATTCATCATTGTGGTCTTGTCCATCAATGGAAAGTCGGCCAGGTGGGTAAACCTATGGTCTTTGAACCGTGCAGACTGGCGCACCACGGTTTCCAGAAAATACGTCAATTGCCGCGCCTGCCACGCTTGCAGGTGTTCGCGCCGGGTAAATCGCAACCGGTAGCGACTGTCGAGAAAACTCAGCACACTGCGCAGTGTTGCGCTCAAGCCTTCATTGCTCATCCCGGAACGCCTCCCAGGCGTATGTGCAGTGCGACGGCAGCACCGCAACAGCCGGTTCTCGGCGCAGCAATGTGCCAAGGCTAGCGTAGGTCTGGCGGTACTGCCTGGCGTCGTGGCCGGCAAACCACACCGCCGGCGCAGCCGGGAGTCGCTCGGCGCGGCAAGCGGGCACCGACCAGCAAGCGTCAGCGACCAGAAACGCCGGACGCCCTTGCGCATCCGGGATGAACAGGCCCAGTTGGCCATGGCTGTGCCCCGGGAGCGGCACACCGATCAGGCTGGCGTCGCCCAGCAGGTCGAGCCCCTGACTGAAAGGGGTCATCCACTCAGGCAGGGCGACTTGCCTGCAATGATCGGCGGGGGTCAGGCGGCTGGCAAAATCGTCCGGCAACAAGCCTGGCAAATGACCGCCCAGGGTCGCCCGCCAACGCGAGCCGCGCAGGCTTTCAATGTGCTGGCGGTCGGCATCCAGGGCAATGAAGGACGCCTTGTCGAAATCGCGCAACCCGGCGACATGGTCACCATGAAAATGCGAAATGATCACTGTGCGGATGTCATCGGGCTGAATGCCCAACGTCTTCAGCTGGGCGAGCAGTTGCTCCTGCACGGGCAGTTGCACCGGCACCGCTGCGCGATACAAGCGCTCTGGCAGGGCCTGGGTGGCCTTGAAAAAATGTTCAGCGTAACCGGTGTCGTACAGGATCCAGCCGGCGTCGGGATGGCGAATCAACCCGCACAGTGACGGAAACTGTGTCGGCGCCCAGCGGGCGCTGCGATCGGCCATACAGGCCAGATGCCGGCACCAACCGGCGCGCAATACGTTGAGGCTGACGGTGCGGCTCACGGTTTAATCCCCTGTTGTGCAAGCCACCATTGCGCGTGTTGGCCAATGCCCTGCTCTTGCGTGATCACCGGGCGGTAACCCAGCTCTTTGCGTATGGCGTCCAGATTCAGGGTCTGGCTGAACGCAAGCACCCCGGCGCCATAGCGGGTCAGTAGCGGTTCACCCCTGTGTCGCAGCCGGGCACTGGTTTCCAGCGCCAGCGCCACGGCATCCACCAACCGCCATGGCAGGCGTCGAGTACGCAAGGTCAGTTGAAAGTGTTCGGCGATGCGCTGCAGCAGCTCCTTGAACGCCAGCGGCGTGCCGTTGCTCACGTTGTAGATACACAGGGGGCGTGGCAACGGTTGACTCAGGCTGAGTTCGACCGCGTGCACCAGATTGTCGACACAGGTCAGGTCCAGTTGGGCCCGGCCGCCGCGCATCAGCGGTATGTGCCCACGCTGCATGACACGCAACAGGCGCGGCAACAATGTCCCGTCCCACGGACCGAACACCGCACGCGGGCGTAAAATGACCGCCTCGGCAAGACCTGCCGCCTGAATACTCAATTCAGCCAGCGCCTTGGTGCGCGCGTACTCGTTGACAGGCACAGGCAACGGTTCGTTTTCGTGGATATCGAGCCGATCACGAAAGGCGAAGTAGAGGCTGGGCGTCGAGAGGTGCACAAGGCGCTTCACCTGATTGACGCGGCAGGCGTTCAGTACCTCATCGGTGGCCATCAGATTGGCCTGGGCAAAAGCCTCGGTGGTTCCCCAGGGCGAGGACAATGCCGCGCAATGGACAACCGCCGTGCAGCCCCGCGTCGCCTCAAGCAGCGTTCTGGCTGCCGCTGCCGAGCCATGCTCCAGTGCAAGCCAGCGCACCGTGCCCTGGCTATGGCGGACGACATCGGCCGCGGCTGAAGCGTTGCGTCCGCTGAACAGCACTTCATGCCCTTGGCAAACCAGTCGCCAGACGATATGCCGGCCAATGAAGCCGGTGCCACCGGTCACCAGGATTTTCATCAATACTCCAGGATCATGCCGCCGATCGAAAGGCCTGCACCGGTCCCGATCAACATCAATGTCTGCCCGCGCTGAATGCGCTGATCACGAATCGCAATGTCCAGCGCTGTCGGCAGTGAAGCAGCAACCTGATTACCATGATGAGAAAAAATGTCGATGACTTTTTCTGGCGCAAACCCCAGGCGCCTGGACGCATGCTTCATCGCTTGCTGGCTGGCCTGGTGAGGAATCACCCAGTCGATCTGATCCTGGGTCAGGCCTGCCTGATCCAGCAGATCGTTTGTCAGCGTCGGCAAGTGCCTGGAGGCAAGACGGAACACGCCTTTGCCCTGCATGGAGAATCGGGTCAAGGGCTCGAAGGGTATATCGATACGCTGCGGGTGAAAGCGCGACCCACCTGCCGGAATCTGGCATAAGTGCGCACCTTCGGAAAATGTCTGCAGGTTCGAGGCGATGATCTTCGCCCCGCCTTCGCTGACACCCAGCACAACAGCCGCCGCACCGTCGCCAAAAATGCCGCTGACCGGCACCTGCTGCCAATCGAGCCCACAGGACGCGATATCCGAGCACACCAGCAGAACACGCCGGTAACGACCGGCAACCAAGGGCCAGGACAAGGTGTCGAGGGCAGCAATAAAGCCCAGGCAACTGGCATTGATGTCCATGGCCGGAATGCCGGAGTGGCCCATGCCCAGTTCCCGTTGCAGCAAGGCGGCATTGCACGGCATGCCTTGATCCAGGGTGCCACTGGCACAAGCGATCAGGTCGATCTGGTCCAGCTCGAGACTGGCGGCCCCTAGCGCCTGTCGGGCCGCCGCCGCGCCCAGGCTGGCGGCGGTTTCGGTGCGGCACGCGACATGCCGCTGAACGACCCCACTGATCTGCGCGACGCTCCCCGCTGCCAGGCCCAACTCATGATCGAGAGCGGCGCTGGTGACAATTGTGTCCGGCAGCGCATGCCCGGAGCCGAGAATGGCCACAGGCCTTGGAGACAGAGCCAGCGGTGAAGTGTGCATTCAAATTCCGTTTATAAAAGATCATTCTAGTAAAACTTATACGGGCGGTGATGATGGCTTTGCCGCCTTGAAGGTGGAGCAGAAGATCATTGACACCCAAAAACGCCCCAAAGGCCAAGCCTGCGAAAAAATTTCTGCCAAACCTGCCCTGCCCAGCGTCACCCTGACATTTGACGGTAGCCAGTATCCGGTGCCCAAAGCATTGTCTTACCCTTGATCGATATAGCCGTCAGGCGCAGGTCCTGGTGCGGCGGCAACCGGGCGTCCAGGTCACGGTGGAAGTGCTACTCACTCATCTCGGCAAACCATTTGAGTTCTTCCGAGCGTTTGACCGTCATGCTCAACTCGCAGCCGGCACCGTTGATCTGGTCCATGGTGCCGCCTGAAAAGTGATAGTACATAAAGCAATTGGCGTCCCGGTACTTGATCCACAGTCGCTGCGCATCGCGCAGTTGCGTTTTCTGCTCGTCCGAAAGCGCCGCCATGGCCGCCTTGTAGGCCGTATTCAGGCGCGCATTCTGTTTCGCCAGTTCCTTGTTATCGCATTCATTCATGTTGAACGTGATGCCCTCAGACCGCGCGACACAGGCATCGTACTGCGCAGAGTATTGATCTTTCGCTGAAGCGGACAGGCAAAAGAGGGCCGTACACAGCGCAGGCAGGTAACGCATCATGATTGGAATCCGTTTCAATGAAGGGGCTCAACCATCGAGATTCGCCCAGCCATCAAGGCTTTTCAATAGTACAGGTGTAGTATTTTCACGGTGTCGCAGGACACTCTATCGTGGCAATGACTTGAACGAGGCGACCCCATGAAACAACGGCTTGGCCTGTGTGTCGCCAGCACCCTCATGGCTTTGGCCCTGAATGCGAGTGCCGGCACCGATGGCATCCCACGCGGCGATTCCGACTTTGGCTTTGCAGAACGCTGCGACGACAGTGCACCCTTGACCCGGCTTGAGGACATTGCGTGTTCCAGTGCAAGTCTGCGAGGCCAGGAAGCGACAATGCTGGCTCTGGTCGACAGTGTCAGGAGAGAAACCAAGGGCGTCGATGGTGAGACGGGCGAGGCTGTAGACCCAATGGGCGTGCAACAGAAAGTATGGCGCGATGCCTTGGCCGGGGTATGCAAGGATGCCGCCTGTCTTTCAGTGGCTTACGCTGAACGCATCGCTGCAATTCACAAAGAATGGTCGCAGGGGCTGTGATGACTATGTTGAAACAATGGTGCACTCGCGCAGGCGCTGTGCTGGCAATGACGACTGCCACGCTGTACATCCCCCTCTCTTTCGCCGCCGGCACCCCACCGCCTTCGTCAGCAGGCGTTGCGTTATGCCCGTCTCAGAATTTTGATGGCTTCCTGGAGCGCTTCGCGAACGACGTTGCGGTGCAGAAAGCCTTTGTCAGCACGCCGTTGCGCAACGAATTCATTGACCCTGAGGCGCAGCCCGAACCCCGACCGGTTTCTGAACTGCTGGACAAAGCCCGGCTGGAGTTCCCCCTGATGCCGAGCGAAAAGCAGCAGCGCGATGAAGGCTTGACGCTTGAGAAAAAGCTCACGGCACCAGACCAGGCGATGATAAGACTGACCAAGGCCGACACGGGCTATCAGCGCTCATTGTTCTTCAAGCGCGAGGCCTGCTGGAGACTGTATCGCATCCAGGATGACTCGCTGTAATCGACCGCAGCCAGCAGCGCCCGTCACCTGTGTATGGATGGATACATAAACCCTATCGTTTTTGCCATGCACATTGACTATCGGGTTCAAGACGGGCCGCCTTTTACGTCGACCTTGACGAGAGGCGCGGCCCATGAACCCCGTCAGACACATACGACTCACCTTCACCAGGCGGCCGGATCCAGATGACCATACCTTATCTTCCACTGCAGGCCTGGAACAAACACTGGAAGCTGAGGGGCGAGTCGGTCTACTGCCAGTATTGCGGTTACTCACAACACGTAATCGATCCACACCCTTTCAAACATGCCCCCCATTGCCCCCACGCCTCATTGTTCTACCAATCCCCTGGCAGGGAGTTAGGTCAGATCATCGAGCAAAAAATAAGGGCGGGGCTTTTTTGACTACAGCCCGCCCTTCAACCCCGTGACTCGCCAGCGAGGCCCGGGATGAGCCTTTATCAGGGCAACGTCCTTGGACTGGCGCGCACACCCGGGCTCGCTTCTTGCGGTTTATCGGTCCAGGTCAACAGCTTTGACAGGGTTCCATAGGGCGCGGCAAACCGTTGGCAAGACGCCTCGTCCGTCACATCGGACATCCTCGCGGACTGAGTGGCGCCCATACGCAGCGCCCTCAGCCAGTCTTTGGCGCGACGCCTGTCCTGATCAGCCAATTGGCGCCTGTCTTGGTCCAGTTCAGCGTGAGCATTGCGAACAATGGTCGCCGCATCAGACGGTTCCAACACACGGCACAACTGGCCAACCAGCACCAGTCGTTCGATCCGTACCGTGTTCATTGCCACGCCCTGCCATTTTTTCCAGGCCAGCAAGCCCGGTAGATCGGCTGGCATGGGCTGGCCAGACGCCAGGACGCTTTGTATGTATCTCATTTCAGGATCCATGGCATACCGGGCATACCACTCGCTCTGCGTGCGAGGCAGCCATTTATCCCACCGGGCAAACAGGGTGTCGTCTTCACCGCTGTCGCCGCCGAGCGGCACACACACAAAGGTATCCAGCGGCGCTGGCTGGCACTTCCAGGCTTCGTCGCTCAGACGCCGCGTACTCACGACACTGGCCAGGCGGGCGGTGCTTTTATCGTTGCCGACAATGCCCAGCAGAAGGCGTGATGGCCCGGCAGCGCCGGTCTGATCGTCCGGGGTATATTCACAGACCGTCGTCATGGGCGATAACTTGACTTCAGCGGGCGCACAGGGCGATTCATCCAGTTCAACCACATCCAGCCATTGCCGCATGAACGCCTGCATCCTGGGCGAGGTCCAGGCAAGGTCCTCCGAGCGCAGTTCCTCCAGCGCCGCCATGGCATCGACGGGGTGCTCGACCGGCATGATAGCCAGGGCCGGGGCGATTGCGCTGCTCAGCCAAACGCTGACGGCGCACCCTACCCGATGCCGGGCAATACCGGAGATGCAGACAAACATGGTCAATCCCTCACTGTCATTCATACAAAAGAATCGGGTCATTCCCAGGGTCAGGGTGCTATTCCAGCAACAGACGCCGGGCCAGTCCTTCGATGTACGCTTCATCGTTGCCATTGGGGTGCGCCTCAAACGCCAGGTGCAGGTACTCGTGCGTCAGGTCGAGACGGTCCTGCAGCGAAAGAACGCCACGCACGTAGATCCGGTTGCGCTCGCGGTCGACATGGGGATTGCCGAAGGCTACGCGGCACACGGCAAACGTACTGACTTCGTTGTAGCCAACCTCGGTTTCGAGCTGTTGACGCCAGATCTTGCGCTGCTTTTGCAGCCAGTCCTGAGCCGCGGGCAGTGTTGTGCAGGACGCGACAGGATTGTCCCAGCGACTGAGGCTTGCGCGAGGGTAGGCCTGCACCAGGATGGCGTCGTAGCGCTGACCGGCATTGGCTTGTTCAACTGCTTGCTGCCAGGACAATTTATCGGCATCCGGTTGCGTCGAATGGTAAGTGACATTCGTGCCCGCGAGAATCAGGTCGCTGGTCCACGCCGCAATACGGCGTGATTCAGCGCTTGCCGGGCGTGGCGCTACGCGCTGCCGGTTGCTGCTGTCATCGATGGTCAGGCATTCGCCGGAGCGGCCAGCATTTTGCAGCAGGTAAGTACGAATCGCGACGGCCAGCGCCTTGGCCGCTTCGGCCGGCTCCGCCTGGGCTTCACGTTGCAGCACCCGGGCAACGTACTCTTCGCGATCAAGCCTGGCGACGAGCGTGTCTTTCTCAAGAAAGAGTTCGCCGTTGCTGTGAATGTCCAGTTGATTGCCATTCAAAAACTCGACGCGATAGTCGCCCAGCAAGGGGCCTGACTCAACGGCGCGGCCCGCCTTGAGTACATGGCCGATCGGGTAACGTGAAAACAGGTCGACCTTCACGCATCGTCCAGGCTCAGCGGGCCAGCCTGCGGGCAGGACCGACGCCAGCGCCTCGCTGTAATTGCGCAGCACCGTCTGGCTGGTGCCCTGTGCCTGTGCCCAGAGGGGCGTACCCTCCGCGGTCCAGCCAGCAAAACCGCCCTCGCGCTGCGCAGCGTCGTCGTTGTCGGCAAACCAGCTCCAGGTCTTGACCCGTAGAAGACCGCCCAGAGCGCCGACGACATTGCTGTCGGCCGCGCCCAGCACTACATCAAGCAGCACCCGTCGTGCCTGGTCCTGTGCCGGCAGCGTGGCGAGGGTGTCCAGTAATTGCGCCACGGGCACCCGGGTCTGCGGCTGCAGTGTGGACGTACCGAGCAGCCATTGCGGTGCCTTGCGCGCTTGCCAATACGCCCGCCAGTCAGGCTCGGATATGCCCAGACGCCGGGGCTCGAAATACAGACCACAGGACTTTACCAAGGCCTGATCGCGGCCGATGCTGCCACCGGCCGTGCAGCAATACACCTCTTCCCTGGATTGCCCTCGGCACTGATAGGCAGGCTCGCTGGCGCCTGTGTCCACCAGCCAGGCGTAGACAAACAACTTCCACAGACTGCCCAACGGGGCCTGTAACTCCGCTGGCAGTGGTGCTCGCGAAACAAGCCCGGAACGGTTGAGGGACAACAGCTCCCCTTTCAAGGCGACCTGAATCTGGTCCTCTTGCGCCAAGGTCAGCGCAGGCAGTAAAAGCAACATCAGCCACAGCCTGCGTGAACGCATGTCAGTTGACCTTGATCTGACCGAATGCAGGTTTTTGCTCAAAGGCCTGGTACTGCGGTGCGTAGACCTGAGTGAAGCGCACCGGCGGCAGATTGAACTGGCCTTTTTGCGAGAAGCGCACCAGATGCCGCATGCGCAGCTCACCGTTCAACGTATCCACCGCCATGGCATAGCCCAGTTGACCCGGCTCGAAGCGTGCCTTCTCAAGCGCCGTCGCTTGCGTGCCCGCCTTGCCCTGCAGTTTGATACCCCAGGTCGTTTGCTCGATATCAGCGCCCGGTGGCAATGGCACCTCGATCATGCCGTAGCGCAGTGGCTTGGCAGCCTTGCTGGTGATAATGACCTCATCCAGATAGAGGCTGTCACTGGACAGCGGCTTGCCATTGACGGCTTCAAGGGTGAAGGTGAACGCTTCAGTGCCCGGCACAAGGCGAGAAAGGCGCCGAGTGACGGTCACAGGCAGTGGCTGCGCCGCTGGTTGTCGGGTCTGATAGCTGAGCTGCGCACGCAGAGGCCGTTCCTGGGCTCCGGCCAATGACAACGATGACGGTACCGGGCCGGCACCCTCCCACGTCCAGTACATTTCACCGCTGGCACCGTAGCGCTTCTTCCAGCCTTCACCCGGCGCCAGCGCGACAGTCGGCGACGCCTGCTCGATGCTGCGCTGCAACCAGCTCAGCGCCAAGGCGCGCTCAAGGGTTGATTGCTGCGGCAGTAACCGTTGCAGCAACGCACGCGCACGTTCTTGATCGAAGCCTTTGAGCGACAGGTTCAAGGCTTCGGCGAATGGCTCGGAACTGACATCCAGACGCTGCTGGGCATCCGGCAACTGACGGCTGAACGCCTCAGGCATGACCACCTTGTTCTGCCTGGCGAGCGAAGCCGTCATGACCCGCGCAGCCGCAAGGCCCAAGGCAGAATCCGGGGCATTCATGACGATGCTGCCTTCTTGCATGTCCATCACATTGGCCTGAGCGCCCTCGCCGACCTTTGCCAGGTCACTCATCAAGCCACTGAGCAACGTGTTTACCGGCAATTGCATGTGCCTGGCAAACGAGAGAATCAGTGCGCGCTGCAACAGCGGCGTATGGCCCGCCTGCTTGGCATAAACGTCCAGCAGGCGCTGCCAGTGCTCCGGCGGCAACGACAACTCCAGCGCCTTGCTGGCGTGCCAGTCAGCGTAATAGGCATAAGCGGTAAGGAACGCGTCCGGCTCACTGCCCTGGCCCCACCAGCTGAAGCTCGCCGACGGGTCCGCCAGATGCACCAGGCGCAAGCGACTGTTTTGCATGATCAGGCGCAACCGGTCCCTGACTTGAGGGTCGGATGACAGCACCGGATACGCCATGCCCAGGGGCAGCAAACGACTGGCTATCTGCTCGACACCGCCATAGGGGTCGCTCAGCAGATCATCCAGTGCCGAGCGGAACAACGCTTGTGCGCTGTCGTCCAGGCGCAGTTGAATGGCCGTCGCATCGGCTGGCAAGGTCAGCGGTGTCTCGCCACTGACCGCGTCCAGACTCTGGCTTTGTGTAACCTGCCAGCCCTCCCCGGTAGCCGTCAGGCTGACCGCCAATGCATCGGCAATTTTACCGTCCTGCACCAGCTCGGCCTTCCATTCACCACTGGCCAGCGCGAAGGCAGGTAACGCAATGTAGTTGATGCCTTTGTTCAAGGTCACCGGCAGGCGCTGCTCGACGCCCCCGAAATGGGTCACGAGTTCTACCTTGACCGCCTGGTCGGCCTGGCTGAATGCGAAGACACCCAGGTCCGGCTTATCACCGGCACGGAAGCGGGTTGGCCCGCTCCATTTCAGGTACAACGGTTTTTCCGAGCGCACGAACTGCTTTTTCTGCCCCACTTGTCCGGCCTGGTCGATGGCCCGGGCCGTGATGCGCCAGCGCGTCAGCGAGTCAGGCATTTTGAAGGTGAAGCGCACTTTGCCGTTCGCATCGGTCACCAGTTCAGGCGCCCACGCGGCGGTGTCGACGTCTTCACGACGCGGCCGCTCCAGCACTTTTACCCCGCGATCACTGCGGTTGGCCTTGCCAGGCGCCGTCGGGCTGCCGGGCAACGCGACGTCGTAGCTGATAAAGGACAAACTGGCACTGGTGCGCACATTGTTGCGGCGCGGATGGTGGAAGAACTGGTCGATGGCCGGTGCAATTTCCGGCTGCAGCGCATAGATCATCTCGTCGACCACGCTGACCGTCAGGTGCGCGGGAATCGACTTGCCGGCGAACCGGGTTGTCAGGTCGACCGACACGGTGTCACCGGGCCGATAAGTGTCTTTGTCGGTCGTGATGGTCACGTCGATCTGCGGTGTCACCACCTTGATCCCGGCATTCTGGAAGCTGTACTGACCCCCTTTGGTGTACAGAACCGAAAAGGTCAGGTTCGGTGCAAAGTGTTCTTTCACGCCAAGGCGCACGCGGTACTGGGTGTCGTTGAGCTTTTCCAGCTTCAACCAGTCGCCGCCCTGGGACAGCAACGCCGTGGCTTCGACCTTGTCCCGCTCCAGAGACAGCAAGGCATCGCCGACAGGTTCAGGGAAGGTGATCAGCGCCGACGCTTCGTCGCCGACCTTGTACTCTGGCTTGTCGAACACGATCTCCACGGTGCCGGCCACCGCCTTGATGCCGTCGCCGCTGACTGAATGCCCCGTGGCGCCCAGCAAGCGCCCGTTTTCATCCATCAGGGTCAGGTTGTAAGTGCCGGGACGATCAAAGCTCACGCTGAAACGCGGATTCGCCGCCACAAGCTTGTCGCCGCCGCTGGTCTGGTCCTCCAGCCGCACCCATTTATAGCTGGCCGGTGTGACGGACCGGGTTTGTTCGCTGCCACCCTCATGGCTATAGCTGAAGTCAACCTTTTCGCCGACTGCACTGAACCGTTGCGCTGCGGTAATGCGGTAGCTGGCGGCGCCACGGTCAATCAGTATTTCTTTGGTGGTCCTGACCCGGTAGGCAGCACCGTCGCTGGCAAACACGGTAAGCATATAGCGACTGGGCCTGACCGCCGGCGGCAGGTCGAGCGTGGCGTTACCCTTGGCATCAGTGGTGAGTTCGGTGCTCTTCAACTCCACCGGAAACTGCCCGAGGTATTGCAGCTCGTTATCGACGGTCGACAGTTGCTGAGCACGCAAGCTCAGGGTCAGCTTTGCATTCGCGACCGGCTTGCCGTCCGGATAGAGTAAGGTCAGGTTGCCCGTTACCGGCTCGTTGATGCTGTAGTCCTGTCTGGCCAGGTTCAGCGAAATCTCAAAGTGCGGCTTGATGTACTCCGCCACGCGAAACGCACTGCTATAGGCCTGGCCCTTGTAGCTGAAACGCATTTCGTAGCCACCGGCAACGGCATTGTCCGGCAGTTGAAAACGGCCTTGGGCGCCCGCCTGCGAATCAAGCTTCAGCACCAGCGATTGCAACGCCGTACCGGTGGCATCGAGGATAGTCACCTCGACATCGGCAGCCGCTGGGGCAACGGAATCACGGGCATTTTTGAATTCCCGCCCGACGATCTTCAGCGACACCCAGTCGCCTGGGCGGTAAAGTGGCCGGTCAGTGAACGCGAACAGCTTGGTGTCGTAGATCTCGCTGTCGTAATAGAAGTTTTCCGCGATGAAAACACCGCCCTCGTCGTCTTCACCGATCAAGAATGAGCGCTCGGGGCTCACGTGGTTGAGCCTGAGCAAACCCTGCGCGTCGGTCACGCCGCTGCTCATGACGCCCAGGCCATCGGTCCAGAGCACGTTGACCTTCCCGGCCGGGCGGCCTTCGTTTTTGCGGGCGGCCCACACCAGAAGCTCATCACCGGCCACCTTGCTCACTGCAACGGTATTGGAAACGAACACCATGGTCGTGGCGCGGTACTTGCCCACCAGCGCTTCGACCAGGTACAGCCCCGGCTTCAACTTGCCCAGCGGGATGTAAACGTTACCGGGCACTACATTGATGAACTCGCTGGACGAGCCGTCCAGGTCAACCCCGGCCGGTGGCTGGATCGGTTTTGCATCCCAGATCGGGTAACGGAACTGACTGACCACCGGCAAGCCAGGAATCAACGCAAACTGCGCTTGCGCCTCGTAAGGGGTCGGCGCAGACATCGCTTTACCCATCTTCAGTTCAGGCACTTCCTCTGTGACCTGTTTGCGCGACTCATAGGAAAACGCCCGCTGCATGACGCGTCGGGACTGGCGATACCAGCTGTCCCACAGATACGCGAGGGTGTTGGACAGCCCTTCGCCCTTGAACTGCCCCTCACTGACCACGCGGTGCAGGTTTTTCTGGCGCTTGAGGAACTCCATGGGCTTGTCAATGCGATACACGCGGATGTCCGCGCCGCCATACGGCTGCATGCGGAACCGTCGATAGTCGCGGCCCGGCGCCTCAAGGCGCACCTTGGCCTGTTCATCACTGGAAAAGCTGCTGTCCGCCAGCAGGAAAAAGCTTTCTCCCGGTACTGCGCTGTAGCCGCTTGACGGGACGCTGTCATCGGCGTTGACGCACGTAGCAGGCACCAGAAGCGCCAGCGACAATGAAATCAGAGAGCAAATACGCAGCATGCGGGCACCGATCATTGGGAGAGAAAGTTGAGTCGATAGACACCGATAAAATTCGGGTTGGCAGCGTCGGGTATCCATCGGGTGTCCTTCCATGTCATGAGTTGCTGCAGGCTTGCCGAGCGCATGCCGTTATCAGTGGGGGTCGTGGTGCCGGTGTGATAGGCGATGTAACGGCCCATCCAGATCATCAGGTGCTGGTCGTCGCCCTGGTCGAAAAACATCAGGTCACCGGGCCGGGCCTGGGCCAGGTCGCGCCCTACCAGGTGACTGTTGAATTGAATCAGCTTGATCGCGTTCACATACGGTCCGGTGTTTCCATCGCCTTGCTGCCACTG
Source organism: Pseudomonas ovata (assembly GCF_003131185.1). Taxonomy (GTDB): domain Bacteria; phylum Pseudomonadota; class Gammaproteobacteria; order Pseudomonadales; family Pseudomonadaceae; genus Aquipseudomonas; species Aquipseudomonas ovata. Next base: position 383,539 of record NZ_QFFU01000002.1, read on the forward strand.
CTGCGCGAGCCCTCTCTGCGCGTCACTCAGTTGCATCTCGGGCGGCAGGTAGCGGTTGGACAAGCCATTGCTGCGCAGCCACTTATCGTCATGCACCTTCAGCGCCTCGTTGCTGGCAAAGCGCACCAGGCCGGCGCAATCCTGCTGGTACCAGCGCGGGCTGGGGCCCTGGGTCAGTTGCTCTTGGGCAATGCGTACAAACCAGGCACGAAACACCTGGGATTGCTGGGCGTCGAGCGCAGGTACGTCACCGGCAAACGCGCTATTGCCGAACAGTATCGCCAGCAGAACGAGGCCTCGGCTCAGAGCCCTCACAGCGGCTTCCACTCCAGTGGCAGCCACTGCCAGTAGCCATCGGGTTCAGTGCCTTGCGGCAGCGTCAGCGCGTACTTGCCGTAGCCACCGAGTTTCTGCAGCTTGGGGATCAGATGAGTCTGTGCGGCATTGTAGAAAACCGGCTCCATGTCCTTGGGCAGACTGCCCAGGGTTTCCTGCTGCAGCAATTGCGCAATGGCGCCAGGGTTGAAATAGATCGGGACCAGTTGATCGCCTGGCAACACATCAGCCAGCGGCGGGAAGCGTTTGTCGAGGGTGCCGATCGCTTTGTCCACGAGTCGGTCATCAAGGGAGAACAACAGGGTCGAACCATGACGCGCCAGGCTGACCTTCATGAAAGCCTTGCCGCTGACCGCGTCAGGATTTTGCGCTTCACTGGCCAGATACGGGCCAAAGCGGGTGCTGACTTGTCGCTGCCATTGATGGGTATCGCCCTCTTGCTTATCGACCACCGGGAACAGATGCCCCTCGGTCCTGGCTTCGCGGGCGCCGACCATGGCCCCAAACAGCGTGCCCAGATCGCCATCGAGGCTGGCGCTGTTCTTGTCGGTCAGGTGGGCAACCAGCAACGGTGTGTACAACCGTGACTCGGCGTACCAGCAAAGACCGGCAGCATCAGAGACATGCGCAGTGAGCGCCTGCGCAACCGGCTCTTGCGCCCCCAGCTTCACCAGCAAGGGCTTTTGCTGCGCCACCGCCAGGGGCAAGGCCACACAGGCACTGGCCCCCATCGGCATCGCCTGCCAGATGGGCTTGAAATCAAGGTCGGGTTGATTTTCGGTTTCGTTCAGCGCCAGAAAGCTGTGCCAGCCCTTTTCGTCCATTTCGAAACGCAGCCCGGCAAAGTTCGGAATGAAGCGCTGATACCCCATGGCCAGAACACTGGTGTTGACCGACAACCGTTGCTTGACCTGCGGTGCGCGTGGCGGCAGCCCGAACGCCTCGTTGAACAGTTTTTCGCCACTGAGCAATGCGGCGAGCGCTTCAGGCGAAATACTGCCTGACTCCGGGGCGGACCTGCCGATTTCTGCGCCTAAAGGCTGGCTCAGGCTGGAGGGCTCGCGTTCATAAGTGGACGAATCGCGACCGGCGAGCTTGTTCGGGTTTGACACCACCACCAGCTTGTCGCCATAGGAGGCGAATGCCAGCGACTTGCTGGCGTTGTAATTGAGCAGATAAAGCGGCACCTCGTCCGAGCCGATCTTCACCACACCGATCTGACTCAATTGCGGGTCGTAGAGCACTTTGAGCAATGGCTCCAGCATCTTGGCCATGCCGCCGCGATCCATCACCATCAGGAAGTCTTTGAGGCGCCCGTCCTTGCCCCGCCACAGGGCGATGTCCGCTGGCTGGTCAAGGAGTTGCTCAATCAAGGTGTCCTGCAAGGTCAGGTCATATTCGTAGATGATCCTGCGCAGGCTGCCGATCAGCCCGAGGCGGTCGACGTGGGTTTCATAATAGAAAACAAAATCTTCGGTGAGGGTGTCCTTCAGGAACGGCACCGTCAGCAAATCCTTGGGCAACTGGCTTAGGGAGACGGTTTCAAGCAAGCCATCCGGGCGGCTCAAGCGCAGTTTATCGCTGGCAATCTCGGCCATCGGCGCCTTGGGATTGTGCATGAACCAACCCATTGCACCGGCAACACCGGCGGCGACACAAAGCCCGCCCAACAGCAACGGCCAGCGCCGGGAAGTTTTCAGGGCAGGCGTGCCGGTTGACTCGTCAATCACTGAAGTCGAGGTATCGCTCATGTTCACAAACCCAATTCATCCGTGGGAGGGGATGATCAATAGTTGAATGTCTTGACCAAGAGCAGGTCACCGATACCGCGCAAGGGCACAATGAATGTCTCGCGCTTTTCATTGACGGTGTTTTCGTTGAGCACCAGGTTGATCTGCGAGGTAATCATTTCTTTTTCGTTGCTGGTTTCATCGAAGTTGTAACCGCCGGCGCTGCTGAAATTACCCCAGTAGTTCACGTAAATCAGGTAGGTGCCCTGCAGCGGCGCCGTCATGGTGAACATTTCAGGGCCGGGTCCATCAACGCTGTCGAGGTCCAGACCGCCGCCGTTGGTCAACTCCGGGTGGCCGAAGAACGCGTGCTGACCGTCAGGTGTCACGATGTGCAAGTCGAGTTCGGCGTTTGGATCATCCCACCCCAGCACCACACGAATTCGCGCTGGCGTACGCTGGTTGTTGGCTTCGTAAAACTGCACACGCTTGAGGGATTTGCCTTCGGCGCTGCGCACCTCGACGCTGTTGGAGCCCGCACCGAAGGCGTATGGCCGGGCAAAGCGCCCCTGTTCATCGGTGTAAAGGTTCAACGGGTTGCCGTTGACGGCCAGGACATTGGGGCCGCGCTGCTTGCCAAGGGCCTTTATCTGGCCCTCGATCATTGTGCGACTGCGCTGCGCGCCTCGGTCGATGGGCGGTGTAGGATAAGCGACGCGCGGGGCTTCACTGGTATCCAGAAGACCGTTGTAACGCCAGCCGCCCACCGGCTCCGAAAGCGCTGACGATGGCTCGGCCGACGCCGTCGTCACCGCAAAAAACGTGATCGCCAGCGCCATCAGGCAACGCACGCGCGCACTTCCAAACACCTTGTCATCGGTCACGCGCATGAAGGCATCCTGTGGTTTATGCGAATTAAACGCCAAGTCCTTGCCGGGTAAGTCCGGCGCGCCGCTTTCGCCTCTGTAAGGGTACTGCGTGCATCGACCTGCCCTTGCAAGGTGTGGCACATCAAGGCCTGACACCTTCGTGCGCTGTTCTTGTGAGCAGGGTGAGCCAGCAGACCCGTGTCTATCAATAGCACACGTGTACTATTTGCGCGTGACCGGGCTGCCATTAGTCTCCACGCACGAAGCACGAGCGCGACATACGACTGAACAGGTGCAGCATCATGATCTTCAATGAAACGTTTATCCGGGCACCGGGGACTGTGACCGCTGTATTGGGTGTCGTTTTGAGCGGCTGCGTACCGATGACGCCCTCCCCTTATTCTGCCGCCTCGCCGTACGGCAACGCGCAGGGGGTTGCTGCACAAAGTGCTACGCCCGCCGCGTCGAGGTTTGCCCGCAATAATGAACAAGATGAAATGCTGGCGCAATTCAAGCGTGCAGGCAAAGCGATCCTGGTCGTGCCCACTGCGAGCCTTGACAGCTTGCACACCGACTTCAATAACAATGACTCAATCGCCGATTTCCTGAGGTTGCGTTCAGGAACCACAGAGTGGACGAACACTTCGCGGCCCTCGTCAATGATCAAGGTGGGCTACGACACCAAGAACCGCGGTGATGAGGACGACCCGGCGCATGCTTACTTCCAGGTGGTTTTCGGACGCACGATGTACATGATTTATCTGGTCGACCCCGGCCATTACTCAATCAGCGGCGTGAGCTACAACCTGCCACGCACGCCGGGTTTCGAAACGCCCGGTGCACGCACCCTCAGCCCCTCGCCGCTTGGTCATGCAATGCTCAAGTCATTCACCATCGATGAGTTCAAGCGCGGACAGAAATGGGAAGACCCCAGCTACAGGAATGCGACGGTCCAGGAGGATTACTGCACCTCCAGGCGTGTCGTCAACAACGAATGCACCAGTTGGGGGACCTCATCCTACGACGTCAAGCAACAGACCTCTGCAGGGGGCTGGACACCGAGCATCGAACAACAAACCCGCGAAGCCCGTGCGGTGGATGTCACGCTGGACAAGGCGTTTGCCGCCTTCGACATAGCCGCTGGCGAGGTCATTCTGATTGATGGTTTCTTTGCAGAACCTCCTGCCGCCACCTTCAAGCAGAACAGCTGCAAGCAGGCGGATCAGCAACAGATGCGTTGCGAGCTTCAACAACTCTCGCTGGTGCAACTGCCTGGAGAACTTGAAGGCGTCAGGCAGGCCGACAATCCCGCGGACTGGGGCTTACCCAAACTGGCGCAGACCCTCAAGGGCCTGACTTACCGCCCCCTTCAGATCAAGGCCCGAGAAGCCCAGGGTGATTCAACCTGGGGACCCACGTATGTACTGAAAGCCGAGTAAGCCGGCCTGCGTCGCGCCGCCACGTGCGCATCTCGTGGCGGTGCTGCCTGTCGCCTGGCTGTTGGTCATTTCCCGGGCGGCGTCATGTGTGGCCCACACCCGCCTTCGGAGTCCGCCTTGCGAATAATCTGATCCGGTCCGACATAAAGGGTGATCCTGCAATCCACATTTCTCGTCTCGTCGGCGTAGTAGTTGGTAATGTGGCGCACCCCAGCGCTGACGTTTTCACTGCTGCCCTGGTACACCGTGTCCGTTTTCCAATGGGATTTGAACCAGACCAGGACAAAGACGCCGTCTGCATTCTGGCTCATCTGTTGGGCCCCGCCCCACTGCTGGTAGGCTTCATTGACATTGCGGCCCTCCCAGGCCGAGCGAGCCATCAATTCTGGCACCGAGGCGCAGGCACCGAGCAACGTGAGGCTGGCGAGCAACAAAGACTTGAGCGTATTGATCACCATGTCGGATTCTCATCAAACGTGCGCGTGTGGTACTCCTGCACCGGCTTCAACGCCTTGCCGACATGGGCGTTTATCATCTTGGCCGAGTGACTGCACGCCTGCGGATCCTGCCTGTTTTGTGCATCGGCTTTATCAAGTACAGGCGCCATCTCGTCTAATGCTTTAGACAGGCTGATGCACGCCGTCTTTGTACTTGACTTGCCCGGCTCGCCCAATTGCTGTTCACACTGCTGGCTGAGTGCATCAAGCGTTCTGAAGTCAATGCGCGCGCACTGTTTGGGAATCAACTCATCGAGTTGCGCGGCCTGGTACCTGTTCAATGTTTGCATGGCGTTGTCCATGTCGGCACTGATCTTTGCCATCACCGGCTCGGGGCAATCGTTGCCACGCTGTGCGGCCATGATGCGAGCCGGTTCCTGCCGCACCTGGGTGATCACTTTGGCAATCTCGTCACGCAAAGGACCACAGGTGACCGGCTCGCCTCCCGACTGCAATTGGCTGTCGCAGGCCTTGGTCAGAAACACCATGGCATCGGTCTTGATCGCGCCACACTGCGTCGGGGTGTAGGGCGCAGTGTTCGGCGGTGTTGGCGGTGGGCCTGCGCAGGCGCTGAGCAGCACCAATAGGGTGAAAGGCGCCAGGGGTTTTAGCGTGTTCACAGTCATTGATTGAGTCCTGACGAAGCGCGGCAAGTTAGAAGGTGTTCATTCAGGAAACAGTATTTGAATTGATGCGAACGCTCCATAGCACACATGTACTAGTGAATGAGTCAATAAGACGCACGAGAAGCATGGCCTGGGCATGCCCTTGATATCGGGAAAATACTTTCTACCTTAGTGCAACTTGTTGGTCGGTTTGAAGTCTGAGTGCGTAGCGTTTTTCAGACAGGTGGCATCAGGGCCGGTAGGAGACCACCCATTTACGGAGACAGACGAATGTCGTGCAGAATTATCGTGGCTGACGACCACCCGCTGTTTCGTGAAGGTATGTTTCGAACCATCGAGCGCCTCTTGCCTGAGGCGACCATTGAGCAAGCCAGCAGCCTGGATGAAGTGCTGACACTGGCGCGATCCGGCCCTGAAGTTGATACGCTCTTTCTTGACCTGCACTTCCCTGGCCTTAGTTCCATGCAGAGCATTTCCGGGCTGCGTGCCGAATTCAAACGCACGTCAATTATCGTTGTGTCCATGGTCGATGACCTGGAGACCATCTCCCTGGTCATGTCCCATGGCGCAGACGGCTTCATTGGCAAAAACATTGACCCTCAGGAGATCGCCGAGTCCATCCTCGCCATTCGCGAAGGTGAAATCATCGTCAAGTACAAGCCCGGCGGCTCGATCATGAATGATGCAGACTCGAAAATCCTCAGCCATCTGACGTCTCGCCAGAAACAGGTATTGAGCCTGGTGGCCTCTGGAAAAACCAACAAGGAAATTGCCAAGGAACTGGGCGTATCACCCTTTACCGTTCGCATCCATGTATCGAGCCTGCTCAAGGTACTGGGCGTTTCCACCCGCTCTGCGGCGGCCGCCCAGTTTTCCAGCCTGGCGATCAAGTAAGCCTGCGCTCATTTCATACCGGATCAGGCGCTTTTTATCGCAGCCACCATCTGGTAAAGCCTGCATTGATTTTCGCCCGCCCCCGGAGCACGGACCGCGATAGCCATGATGTCGATACTTTCCAAGTACAAAGACCTGGAGATGATCCAGGCGCTGCTGCGGATGGCGGTCATTGTGACCTCCTCCCTGTACACCCTGATCGCCTATGCCTTGCAGGACATGTCAGCCACAAAGATGTGGGTGATTCTGGCTTATTGCCTGGCCTTCGGTGCCGTCAATACCGGCTTGATCGTGCTGATCGCTCAACGGCCTGGAAAATCCACGCCGCGCCGAATGTTTGCGCTGGTGGTCGATAATCTGGCCGGCATTGTCACCATTACCGTCGGGGGCGAGGCGATGCTGCCCGTCTATTCGGTCATGTTGAGCATGACCGTTGGCTACGGCATGCGCTATGGGCGTACCTACCTGTTGCTGGCCACAGGCCTTGCCCTGGTATCACTGGCGCTGATCATCCAGCTCACCCCCTTTCTGCAGGAGCACCCGGCCGTGGCCGTGATGATGATCCTGACGATGCTGGTGCTGCCGTTATTCGTTTATTTCCTGCTCTCGCGTCTGCATATCGCACTGGAGGAAACCCAGGCTGCGAACGAGGCGAAGTCACGCTTTCTGGCCCAGGCCAGTCATGACCTGCGTCAGCCGATTCACTCCATCAGTTTGTTCACCGCCTGCCTGCGTGACGGGCACCTGGGTACTGATGAGCGGCGCCTGGTCGACAACATCGACCGGGCCTTGAGCGCTGTTGAGCAACTGTTCCGCTCGCTGCTGGATATCTACACCCTTAACCAGAGCGATATGAAGCCGCACCTGGAAAGTATCGATGTCGATGCGTTACTGGGCAACCTTGTCAGTCAGAACAGTGAAGCTGCCAACTGGGCCGGTGTTGAAGTCCGGCTGCGGCCGTGCCGCCAACATGTACGATGCGACGCTGCCTTATTGCGTACCCTGGTGCAGAACCTGCTTTCAAACGCCTTCAAATATGCGCCCGACAAACCGGTCCTGATTGGCTGTCGCCAGCATAAAGGCAAACTGAGCATTGGCGTTTACGACCTGGGTCGCGGCATCGCGGCCGAACATCTACCGCATGTGTGCAGTGAGTTTTATCGGGTACGCGAAAAGCGCGATCAAGACATCGAGGGTGTCGGCCTGGGATTGAGCATTGTCAGCCGTATTGCCCGGTTATTGAAACTTCAGCTCGACATCAAGTCACGCCCGGACCACGGCACGTCCGTGATCATCAGCGGCTTGCCCATCGTACCTGCACACGCCGTGGCGCCCGTGCCTGATATCGACTGGAACAAACGCCTGCTCGGTGGCTTGCGGGTCTTGCTGATCGAAGATAACCACAACGTGCTGCAGGCGACCGCGATGTTGCTGCGAAAGTGGGGCTGCGATGTGCACACCGCCTCAGCCATCCCCCAGACCCGCGTGGACTGCGACCTTGTCGTCACCGACTTTGACCTTGACCGGACCGCGACCGGTGCCGACAGCCTTGCTTATCTGCGCGAACTGCACGGCCGTCGCATACCCGCCATTGTCATTACCGGCCATGAATTACAGCATGTAAAGCAATCACTCGATGACCCGGATATACCCATTCTGTCCAAGCCCGTGCGACCTGCTGAACTTCGATCATTGCTGCTGAGTTTTAAAATGAGCCAGGTGCAGGACCCGGGCTATGCGACGCCGTTATTGAGCGGATAGCAGGTCCACCGATGAATAAGGTGAACCTGACACAGTGCGCGCAATAGTACAGGTGTGCTATTTCAAATAGCCGCCATTGATTTATGTTAGGTCATTAGACGACGTCCAGGTCAACAACACATGACACCGCACCTGACCTTGAGGCTGCCATGAGTGATTCACGTGAAATACCCGCCACGACTGCAATGCGCTGTCAGAAGGGTCAGTATTTCGTCCTCAGGGCAAGTCACTGGGATGACGGCACAGGACCCGGGCTGGCAATCACCAACGAAGAAAACCTTCTTGTTGCCGGCAGGAACACGATGGAGCCACCTGACGGCAACGCCAATCAATACCCTGAACGTCCTCAACTGGTTCACCGGCCAGCGTTGGGCGGTCCACCGAGGGATTTCGAAATCCTGGCCGGCCTCTGGATAGTTTCAAACGCCCTGAAGCAGGTCTTTGAATCTGTCGATCCCGAGGCGTTTGCGTTTACGGCGTGTGCGTTTACGCAAGCCGACGGTTCTGCCGGCCCGCCCTACTACCTGTGTAATGTAGTGCGCGTTCTGGACGCACTTGATGAAGAGGCTTCGCGCGTCAGGATCAAGTACGAACGGGATCACGACGCCGGGGAAGACCTCAGGTTTTACAGCGTCTCAGGGGGCGCCAGTCTGATCTTCAAACCGGCGGTTGTGGGTAACGCGCACGTTTTCCGGCAACCTCGGCTCGGAACCCAACCGATTTGTGATCGTGCAATGTTTGAAGCCTTGAACGCTACGAATCTGAATGGCGTATCACTGCGCGACACTGCCGGGTTGTAATGCCCATCGACGCCGTTTGCCCGAACAGACTTTTTATATTTTCAAGCCATGGACATTCAATGCTCATCAAGACCATTTCACTGGTGCACGCGCCGTCAGCCATGACGACAGGGGCGTCGGCACTCGCCCTTGGCCGTAAGGTGTATGCCCCTTTCAACCCGCAACCTGCCCTGGCTGAGGAGTGCACGCAATGATTCGCTTGTTGAGCGTTCGCCTGTTGCACGCCGTGATGGTTGCATTACTGGTTGGCGCACTGACGTTTTTGTCAGTCATCCTCCAGCGCGGTGCCAACGTGTCCCCTGACGAGTCGCTGCCGGGGCTTTTTTTCCGCTGGATGACGCTGATGATCTTTGATCCAGGCGTATCGATGATTTCCGGAGAATCGGTAGCGGACAGCGTCGCTCAAGGCTTGGGCCATTCAATCACCCTGGCCATCGGCGCGATGCTGATTTCCCTGATCATCGGGCCTGCCCTGGGGATTATGGCGGGCTTGCGTCCGGGGGCATTGGTGGATCGCACACTCCTGTTCTTGAGCACAGCGACACGCGCTACTGCGCACTTCGTCCTTGGGATCATTTTTCTAATGATCTTCGCCGTGGCACTGGGTGTATTGCCACCTGGCGGGCACGGTACAGTGGCTCACTCGATCCTTCCAATCGCCACCCTTGCGCTAGGCCTGGCGGCCGTATCTGCACCGGTCGCCCGCGACGCCACCCGCGCAATTGTTTCCTCACCCCACTACGCATCCGAACGACGTGCAGGGCTCAGTGCCTTTGGCGCACTCAGGCAGCAGGGCCTGCGCACTATCCTGGCGCCGTTGGTGAGCGGTCTCGGTGTGCAATGGGTGTCTCTGATCGAGGGCGTGATTGTCGTCGAGATGCTTTTTTCCTGGCCTGGCATCGGCCGAGAACTGGTGCATGCCATCGTACAGCGCGATGTGCCCATGATACAGGGGACCGCTTTGGCGATCGGACTGATGTTCGTGATGCTCAAGCTCCTGGGTGACCTGGCAAGCCATCGATTCTTGCCGGAGCCCATCATGAACCCTCAAATCGCTGTCCAGAGCAAACCTCCAGCCATGCATGCGCTGTCCCGCATCGTCGGACGCTCTATCCTCGCAGGCCTGGTTGTGTTTGCCGTGCTGGTCCCTTTCATCTGGGAAGTGGGTATCGCGGATCAGGATTTTGCGATGATCCTGTCAGGCCCCGTGCAGGCACATCCCCTGGGCACAGACAGCCTTGGGCGCGACATGCTGGCACGGCTATCAGCCGCTGTGCGGCTGGCGCTGGGGTTCGCTCTGGTCACCGTCATCACAGCTGCAGTGCCGGGAATCCTGTTGGGCATCCTGGCCGCCTGCAAGGGCGGTGTCATCGACAAATGCCTGGGGCTGTTGGCCGACATGTTGCTCGTGCTGCCCAGATTACTGTTGATACTGCTCATCGTCGCGATCATGCCGGGCGCCTTGCTGACAGTGTATGGTGCTATTGCCGTGGTGTTATGGACTGAATACTTCTGCATGACCCGCGCGCTCTGCCGTACCGTACTGGCGTCGCCGGCCGTGGCTGAAAGCCGTCTGAAGGGCTTGGGGCTGCTCTACGTGCTACGCCGGCATGTGTGGCCTGAGTTGTCTGCGATGCTCATGACCCTCTCCACATTCGGGACGGCGTTAACGATCATGCTGTTGGCGACACTGGGCTTTCTGGGCCTGGGCGTCAGCGCTCCGGCTGCCGAGCCTGGCCTCATGATTACCGAGCTTCTGCGGTACTACGCCGCCGCCCCCTTGAGCCTCGCACTGCCCATGGTTGCGCTCTTTCTCATGACGTTTTCACTGATGTTGATAGGCCGCGCACCCAGGCGATAACCCCACAGGCTTGCCATTGTTGATCGCGGTCACCGATTTCAATGTCCTGAGCCTGTTCTGCGCCTTTGCCCGCGCCAGAGCAGCGATGCCACTAAGCCATCAGCACATCCCGGAACACATCCGGGCGCAGTGCGGCAATGTGCAACAAAGACCGTGCAGCGCCCGAAGGTGTGCGTCGGCCCTGTTCCCACTCTTGAAGGGTCCTGACAGACACCCCGAGCAGCTCTGCAAATTTCGGTTGCGACAGGCCGGTCTTGCCACGTGCTTCGGCCGCCTCGGTCAGCTGTACTTTATGCACACTACCGTAGCGCCCGGCTTTGACTTCCCTGATAGAAGCCAGTAATTCTTCGCCAATATCACGTTTGGCATCACGCTCAAGCAGCTCTTTTTCAGTCAGGGCCATGATTCAGCTCCTTTGCGATTTTGCGCAGAATGTGTGCGGGTATGTTATCGGTCGCGCCTTTACCATAAATGAGCAGCGCAACCAGGGCGCCGCTGGCAAGCTGTGCGGTGTAGATCACCCTCACTGCGCCGCTTTTGCCACGACCATCCGTATTCCAGCGTATTTTTCGGCAACCATCAGATCCAGGAATGACAGCACCCGCCTCTGGATTGTTTGCCAGAAAAGACATAAAGAGACCTCGTTCTTCTTCGGTCCAATAGTCTGGCCAAAGCTTGCTGAACAAAGGTGATTCAATAATGGTAAGCATGGGCGGAAATCATACGTCTCTGACGTATTTTCAACAACCCCTCGTTCTTACGGTCATCTGTCCTTTTTAAGCGTGGCGAGTCGGCCACGCTGTGACGCAAAAGCGACATGACCGAAGCCGGGGTAAAGGTTGCCTTGCCACCATCGAGCGCATCGATACCTGCCCATCGACAGGAACTGTTGGTCCCGCGGCTCGGTATCGATCAGCCTCCTCGCTCATAACAAAACGAGGAGATTGACCCATGGGCGCGTTGCACCTGCACTGCTCTACCCTGTTCGACGGCACTGACCTGCTGGTCCGCCACAACCAGACCCTGATCATCGAAAACGGCCTGATCCATCATGTGGGGCCTAGCGCCCAAGCGCCACAGCCGCAGCCTGGCGACCGCGAGGTGCGCGGGGATTTCGTCATGCCAGGCCTGGTGGATGTACACACGCACCTGGCCTTTGGCAATGCCCAGAGCGAAGAAGACATCGACCTGTGGACCAGCGACGAATTTCGCGCCCTGCGCGGCATGTTCTTCGCCCAGCATGTGCTGGCGGCCGGCGTGACGTCGATGATCTGCCCCGGTGACAGCGGGCAACTGAGCATCGCCGTGCGCAACTCGGTGAACGCCGGGCTGTTCGAAGGCCCGCGCATCGCGGCCAGCAGCCGGGTGATCACCAACCGGCAAAGCCTCAATGACTGGTTCCCCAGCCGGGTCGGTGCGCCGGAGTTCTTCACCGCGGCGCTGGTCACCAGCCGCACCGAGGCCATTGCCGAGATTCGCAGGCAGGCCAAGGACGGTGTCGACCTGATCAAGATCGCCATGGACGGCACTCACAGACGCCCCAATGGCGAGATCATCGCCGCCTTTACCCTGGATGAAACCCGCGAGATGGTCGACGAGATCCACCGCCTGGGCTGTCGGGTCGCCACCCATGCCTATGGCCGGGAAGCGGTGATGTATGCCGCCAGGGCCGGTGTCGACCTGGTGTTTCATGCGTTCTACATGGATGACGCCTGCATCGAGGCGCTGTTGCAGGCCGGCAGCGTGCTGGCGCCGACCATGACCTTTCCACAAAACACCGTGGATTTCTGCCAGCCCCATGATCCGGCGATTACCACCGGCTACGCCGGTTATTGTGCACGCACGCTGGAGCTGGGCACGCCGGTGCTCAAGCGTGCCAAGGCGGCCGGCATTCCGTTTGCCTGTGGCAGCGACAGCGGCTTTGCCGTAACGCCTTACGGCGAATGGCATGCCAAAGAGCTGGAACTGCTGGTGACCCGCCTGGGTTTTACCCCCGCCGAAGCGCTGTATGCCGCCACCAACGTCGGTGCGCGGCTGATGCCGCGTGGCGAGACCCTCGGCACGCTGGTGCCCGGCAAACAGGCGGACCTGCTGGTGCTCGATGGCTCACCGCTGGACGACATCCGCTTATTGCAGGACCGTCAGCGCCTGCACGCGGTGTACAAGGCCGGCGTGCCGGTCACGCTGACGCGCACCGCCTACAACCCCAAGCAGGTCTCGGACTTCAACAGCCTGAAATGGACCGACCTGTACACCCGCGACCGGGTCGCGCAACTGGGCAGAGGGGGCTTGTGAAGATGCGTGCATTGACAGTCGAAATGGCGCTGCAACTGGCGTCCGCTACCTTGCAACATGCGCGGCACCTGGGCCTGCGCCCGCTGGCGGCTGCGGTGCTGGACGCCGCTGGTCATCCTCTGGCGGTATTGCGCGACGAGCAGGCCAGCTTTCTGCGCCCGTCCATTGCCACAGGCAAGGCCAAGGGCTGCCTGGGCCTGGGCTTTGGCGGACGCGAGCTGGCGCGACGGGCGCACGCCATGCCGGGATTCTTCGATGCCATCAACAGCTTGACCGGCGGTGAAGTGATCCCGGTGGCCGGCGGCGTGCTGCTGCGCACTGCCGAGGGCGAGGTGCTGGGCGCGATCGGTGTCAGCGGCGACACTTCGGACAACGATGAGCAGTGTGCCCTGCTGGCCATTGCCGAGCTGGGTCTTTACGGCGATACGGGTGATCCTCAGGCCTGAACCTGGGCAAGCAGTTGCTGGCGCAACCAGGCCAGGGCCGGGTCCTGATCCTGCTGGGGGTGCCACTGCACGAATTGCTCGGCGGCGGGAAACGCGACGGGGGCAGGCAGCAGTTGCAGCGGATAACGTTGTGCCAGGGCCTGGGCCTGACGACGAAACAGCGTAGCGATGCGGGCCGTGCCGACCACGTAGTCAGCCATCAACGAAAAGCTTTGCACCGTAACCGCTACCCGGCGCTCCAGGCCAATGTCGCGCAGGTATTGAGCATCAAGCGAGAGGTTCTGGCCGTCAGCGAACTCGCGCACGACATGCTCGGCGGCGCAGTAGTCAGCCAGGCTCAGGTCCGCTGCCCAGGCTGACTGCCCGGCACACACGATGCAGCACAGCTCATCACGCAACAGCGGCGCTTGTGGGTAACGCGGGTTGAGGCGCTGCTGTGGCACGACCACCAGGTCGCTGCGCCGGTACTCCAGGGCTTCGGCCACTACATCACCGTCGCGTGGCAAGGGAAAATCACGCACCACCAGGGTAATGCCAGGCGCAACCTGCGCCAGTTCGCGACTCACCCGTGGCAGCAAGGTGGCCGCCACATAATCGGAAGCCACCACGGTGAAGCGACGCTCACACTGTGCCGGGTCGAACAGTACCGCGGTGTCCAGCAGCTCACCGGCCAGGGCCAGCATGTCCTGCACCTTGGGGGCCAGTTGGCGCGCCAGGGCCGTAGGCTCCAGGTTGCGGCCAACGGCAATCAGCAACGGATCCTGAAAATGTTCACGCAAGCGTGCCAACGCCGCACTGGTCGCCGACTGGCCCAGATTGAGGCGCTGCGCGGCACGGCTGACATTGCACTCGGCCAGTAACGCATCCAGCGCGACCAGCAGGTTCAGATCAAGACGACGGTAGCGCATGCAATTGCCTGTTGATGACGGGTGGAGCGGATTCTACGCCGGGGTTTACCGCCCGTTCACCTGGCGGTAAAAAAACCCGAACTCCTTGTGCGCGACGATCTCGAAACCTTACATGCACAGGAGGAAGTCCCATGAGCGACAACAGCACTTACGAACGCGACGACACTGCCGGCCGGGCCACCGATGCACAAGGCAACCCTGTTGATGTGGTCCGCCGCGATCTTGAAGACCACAGCGACAAGACCCAGGCCGTGGATGAAGTCATTACTCCCACCTCGATCAGGACCAAGGAGCAGGAAGCCGAAGAACTGCAACGCAAGGTCGACGAGGTCGAGCGTCACGTCGCCGACGGGCGCTGATGTATTTCGCGGTTGGCGCTGCAGGAGCGGCTTCAACCGCGACGCTGTCTTACATCATTCAGATCGATATTAACCTTTGCTTCATTCGATTCGTTAATAGTTCCCTCGCGCAACAGAATCCGCCCATCTACAACCCTTTCTGGCGGATTTCCCATGGCTCGGTCTCTTCATCATTTGCGCTACCCCCTCACTGCCCTGGCCCTGGTGGTGATCAGCGCCTGCGGTCAGGCGCCGCAAGCCACCCTTGCGCCGTCGGCGCCCAAGGTCACCGTGGCCAAGGTGCTGGAACAGCCAATCAATGAATGGGACGAGTTCACCGGGCGCCTTGAAGCACCGGAAACCGTCGAAGTGCGGCCACGCGTCTCCGGGCAGATCGATCAGGTGGCGTTTACCGACGGCGCGCTGGTCAAGAAAGGCGACCTTTTGTTCCAGATCGACCCGCGCCCGTTCCAGGCTGAAGTCCGCCGCCTGGAAGCCCAGCTGCAGCAGGCCCGAGCCGTTGCCAACCGCAGCGAGAACGAAGCCCAGCGTGGTGACCGCCTGCGCGCCAATAACGCCATCTCCGCCGAACTGGCCGATTCGCGCAGCACCTCGGCACAGGAAGCCAAGGCCGGTGTGGCCGCCATCCAGGCGCAACTGGACCTGGCCCGCCTGAACCTGAGCTTCACCCGCGTCACCGCCCCGATCACAGGCCGGGTCAGCCGCGCCGAGATCACCACCGGCAACATCGTTACGGCCGACGTCACCGCACTGACCAGTGTGGTGTCCACCGACAAGGTCTACGCCTACTTCGACGCCGACGAGCGCGTCTTCCTCAAATACAACGAACTGGCACGCCAGGGCCAGCGTGGCCAGGCCACTCCGGTGTACCTGGGCCTGTCCAACGAAGCCGATAACCCGCACCTGGGGCAGATGAACTTTGTCGACAACCAGGTCAACCCGCGCACCGGCACCATCCGTGGCCGTGCGGTGTTCGACAACAGCGATGGTCGTTTTACCCCGGGCCTGTATGCCCGCCTGAAGCTGGTCGGCAGCGCGACCTATACGGCAGTGCTGATCCAGGACGAGGCGGTAGGCACCGACCTTGGCAAGAAATTCGTGCTGGTCATGGACAAGGACAACAAGCCGACCTACCGCCCGGTCGAGCTGGGGCCCAAGCTTGAAGGTTTGCGCATCGTGCGCAGCGGCCTGGCCAAGGACGACACCATTGTGGTCAAGGGCCTGCAACGTGTACGCCCCGGCCAGCCCGTCGAGCCCGAGGTGACGCCGATGGCCAGCGAGCAGACCCTGGCCGCCCTGCGTCAGCAACGCCAGGCGCTCGAAGCCAGCAACGCCCCGCAAATCAACAACAAGGCCACCGCCAGACTCGCCAGCGCCACTGCGCCGCGCGGTTAAGGGACACATCCGATGAATTTCTCGACCTTTTTCATATCCCGGCCCATTTTCGCCGCGGTGTTGTCCTTGCTGGTGCTGATTGCCGGCTCCATCTCGCTGTTTCAGTTGCCGATCAGTGAATACCCTGAAGTCGTGCCACCCACCGTGGTGGTGCGTGCCAACTTCCCGGGTGCCAACCCCAAGGTCATCGGTGAAACCGTAGCCTCGCCGCTGGAACAGGCCATCACTGGCGTCGAGGGCATGCTGTACATGTCGTCCCAGGCCACGGCCGACGGCAAGCTGGCCCTGACCATCACCTTTGCGCTGGGCACTGACCTGGACAACGCCCAGGTGCAGGTGCAGAACCGCGTGACGCGAACCGAGCCCAAGCTGCCCGAGGAAGTGACTCGTATCGGCATCACCGTCGACAAGGCTTCGCCCGACCTGACCATGGTCGTGCACTTGACCTCGCCGGATAACCGCTACGACATGCTCTACCTGTCCAACTACGCGGTGCTCAACATCAAGGATGAGCTGGCGCGCCTGGGGGGTGTGGGCGATGTGCAATTGTTCGGCATGGGCGACTACTCGCTGCGGGTCTGGCTGGACCCCAACAAGACCGCCTCGCGCAACCTGACCGCCACCGATGTGGTCAATGCCATTCGCGAGCAGAACCGCCAGGTCGCCGCCGGCCAGTTGGGCGCCCCGCCCTCGCCCAGTGCCACCAGCTTCCAGATGTCGATCAACACCCAGGGTCGCCTGGTCAGTGAAGAAGAGTTCGAGAACATCGTGGTACGCGCCGGCGCCGACGGCGAAATCACCCGCCTGAAGGATGTGGCCCGTATCGAACTGGGCTCCAGCCAGTATGCGCTGCGCTCCTTGCTCAACAACAAGCCGGCCGTGGCCATTCCGATCTTCCAGCGTCCGGGCTCCAATGCCATCGACATCTCCAACGATGTGCGTGCTCGCATGGCCGAGCTGAAGAAAGGCTTCCCCCAGGGCATGGACTACGAAATCGTCTATGACCCGACCATCTTTGTGCGCGGCTCCATCGAGGCGGTGATCCATACGCTGTTCGAAGCGCTGATTCTGGTCGTGCTGGTGGTGATCCTGTTCCTGCAGACCTGGCGCGCCTCGATCATCCCGCTGGTGGCCGTGCCGGTGTCGCTGATCGGTACGTTTGCCGTGATGCACATGTTCGGCTTTTCGCTCAACGCGCTGTCGCTGTTCGGCCTGGTACTGGCCATCGGCATCGTGGTCGACGACGCCATCGTGGTGGTGGAGAACGTCGAGCGTAACATCGAGCTGGGCCTGGACCCTTACGCGGCCACCCACAAGGCCATGGGCGAAGTGACCGGCCCCATCATCGCCACCGCCCTGGTGCTGTGTGCGGTGTTTATCCCGGCGGCGTTCATTTCCGGGCTTACCGGGCAGTTCTATAAACAGTTTGCGCTGACCATTGCCATTTCCACCGTGATCTCGGCCTTCAACTCGCTGACCCTGTCGCCGGCGCTGGCCGCTGTGCTGCTCAAGGGCCACGATGCGCCGAAAGACCGTTTCTCCAGGTTTCTCGACCGCTTGCTCGGTGGCTGGTTGTTCCGTCCGTTCAACCGCTTCTTCGACAAGGCCAGTCGTGGCTATGTCGGCACCGTGGCGCGGGTCATTCGCAGCAGCGGCATTGCGCTGGTGGTGTATGCCGGTCTCATGGTCCTGACCTGGATGGGCTTTGCCAGCACCCCGACCGGCTTTGTGCCCAGCCAGGACAAGCAATACCTGGTGGCTTTTGCCCAGTTGCCGGATGCGGCGAGCCTGGACCGCACAGAAGACGTGATCAAGCGTATGTCGGAGATTGCCCTCAAGCAACCCGGCGTCGAGAACGCCATCGCCTTCCCGGGCCTGTCGATCAACGGCTTTACCAACAGCCCCAACAACGGCGTGGTGTTCGTGGCACTCAAGCCGTTTGACCAGCGCAAGGACCCGAGCCAGTCGGCCAATGCCATTGCGGGCGCCCTGAACGGCCAGTATGCGTCGATCCAGGAAGCCTACATGGCGATCTTCCCGCCGCCGCCGGTACAAGGCCTGGGTACCATTGGTGGTTTCCGCCTGCAGATTCAGGACCGTGGCAACCTGGGCTATGACGCGCTGTACCAGGAAACCCAGAACATCATCACCAAGAGCCGCAGCGTGCCGGAACTGGCCGGGCTGTTCACCAGCTACACCGTGAACGTGCCGCAAGTCGACGCGGCCATCGACCGGGAGAAAGCCAAGACCCACGGCGTGGCGATCAGCGACATCTTCGATACCTTGCAGGTCTACCTGGGCTCGCTGTACGCCAACGACTTCAACCGTTTTGGCCGCACCTATCAGGTCAACGTGCAGTCCGAGCAGCAGTTCCGCCAGGACGCTGACCAGATCGGCCAGCTGAAAGTGCGCAACAACCTGGGTGAAATGATCCCGCTGGCCACCTTTGTCAAGGTCACCGACACCGCAGGTCCCGACCGTGTAATGCACTACAACGGCTTTATCACCGCCGAGATCAACGGTGCAGCAGCGCCCGGCTACAGCTCGGGCCAGGCGGAAGCGGCCATCGAGAAACTGCTCAACAGCGAATTGCCCAACGGCATGACCTTCGAGTGGACCGACCTGACCTACCAGCAGATCCTGTCGGGCAATACCGCGCTGTTCGTGTTCCCGCTGTGCGTGTTGCTGGCCTTCCTGGTGTTGGCTGCGCAGTACGAAAGCTGGAGCCTGCCGCTGGCGGTGATCCTGATCGTACCGATGACCCTGCTGTCGGCCATTGCCGGGGTGATCATTGCGGGCAGTGACAACAACATCTTTACCCAGATCGGCCTGATCGTGCTGGTGGGCCTGGCGTGCAAGAACGCGATCCTGATCGTCGAGTTTGCCAAGGACAAGCAAGCCGAGGGCCTGAGCCCGCTGGATGCGGTGCTCGAAGCGTGCCGCCTGCGTCTGCGGCCGATCCTGATGACCTCGTTCGCCTTCATCATGGGCGTGGTGCCCCTGGTGCTGTCGAGCGGCGCCGGTGCCGAAATGCGTCACGCCATGGGTGTGGCGGTGTTCTCCGGCATGCTGGGGGTGACCTTTTTCGGTCTGCTGCTGACGCCGGTGTTCTATGTCTTGATCCGTAACTTTGTCGAACGCCGCGAGGCCCGCAAGTCGGCCCGTCGCGTGCAACAACCGAACCTGCCTGTGGAGGCGCACTGATGAGCGCGGTAAAACTCTTCGTCCCGAGCCTGTTGGTGCTGGCGCTGGCGGCCTGTGCCGTCGGCCCTGACTACAAGGCCCCTGACACCGCCGCCGCGCAGATTCTGGCCAGCGAGCAGGCCAGCACTGAAAAAGCTGCCTACGATCGCAGCCGCAGCGCCGCCAACTGGTGGCAGCAGTTCCAGGACCCGACGCTGGACAAGCTGGTCAACCAGTCGCTGGCCGGCAACCGTGACCTGCGGGTGGCGTTTGCCCGCCTCAAGGCCGCCCGGGCGATTCGTGATGACGTGGCCAATGACCGTATGCCGGTGATTACCAGCCGGGCCAGCAGTGACATCGGCAAGGGCCAGGTGCCCGGCCAGACTGAGCAACGGGTCAACACCGAGCGCTATGACCTGGGCCTGGACATGGCCTGGGAAGTGGACCTGTTCGGTCGTATCCAGCGTCAACTGGAAGCCAGTGATGCCGATCAGCAGGTGGCCGAGGCCAACCTGTATCAACTGCAGGTCACCTTGATTGCCGACGTGGTGGATGCCTATGGCAAGCTGCGCGGCGCGCAACTGCGCGAAGCCATTGCCCGCGACAACCTGAAAAACCAGCAGGATTCGCGCAATGTCACCGGTCAGTTGCGCGACGCCGGGGTCGGCAATGAGCTCGATGTGGTGCGTGCCGATGCGCGTCTGGCCGCGGTTGAAGCCAGCCTGCCGCAATTGCAGGCCGAGCAGGTGCGACAGCGTAACCGGATCGCCACCCTGCTGGGTGAGCGCCCGAACGCCCTGAGCGTCGACCTGAGCCCGGGCGAGCTGCCGGCGATCACCAAAACCCTGGCAGTGGGTGATCCCACCCAGGTGCTGCGTCAGCGTCCTGATGTCCGTGCCGCCGAGCGGCAACTGGCCGCGGCCACCGCACGTATTGGCGTGGCCACGGCCGATCTGTTTCCCCGTGTCAGCCTCAGTGGCTTTCTCGGCTTCACGGCCGGCCGGGGCTCGCAAATAGGCGCTTCGGCCGCCAAGGCCTGGAGTCTGGGCCCGAGCATCACCTGGGCGGCTTTCGACCTGGGCAGTGTGCGGGCGCAGATTCGCAGCGCCGACGCCGACGCCGAAGGCGCCCTGGCCGGTTACGAACAACAGGTGCTGCTGGCGCTGGAAGAGTCCGAAAACGCTTTCAGCGACTATGGAAAACGTCAACAGCGTCTGCTTTCGCTGCTGCGCCAGAGCGATGCCAGCCGGGAGGCAGCCCGCCTGGCCTCGGTGCAGTACCGTGAAGGCACGGCGGATTTTCTGGTGCTGCTCGACGCCGAGCGCGAGCGCCTGGCCGCCGAAGACGCCCAGGCGCAGGCCCAGATCGAGCTGTATCAGGGCATCGTGGCCATCTACAAGGCGCTGGGCGGCGGCTGGCAGCCGCAGGCGTAAGCCTGACCTTCAAAAATCATTGATTTTATTGCCCATTGGATTTAACCCCCTGTAGGAGCGCGCTTGCCCGCGACCGAGTGCGTCAGCAGTCGTAAATTTGTAGCGTTTCGCAGATTTTTGAATGTGTTCACAACTGTACATTTGTGGCGTTGCATCAATTTTGCGAGCGCTGACGCACTCGGTCGCGGGCAAGCGCGCTCCTACGGATTTGACAGCCGCGCTCGTCTCTTTGAAGCTGCGTGTCTCAAAGAGTGGATATCGGTATGCCCAAGGACTCAACTCTTCAGCCTCATCTGCGCCGCTGGCGTCGCGTGCTACTGAGCGCTTCGCTGGCGTGCGCGCTGCTCGTGGCATTCCTGGCCTGGCGCCATACACCGGTCAGCACCGTCCCGGTCAAGCTCAGTCATACCTATCAGCAAGCGCTTGACCAGGCGCATGATGGCAAGCCTGGCGCGGCCAGGATGCTGTACCAGCAACTGGCACGCAGTGACCTGCAGGACGAACAGCGTATCAATCTGCTGGCCGAACTGCACAACTACCCCAGCCCGCAAGCCCTCAAACTGCTCGATGCCCATCTTGGCAACGATTCACCTGCCGTACGCCAGGCCGCCATCAAGGCAACCCTCGATCTTTTACCGCGCAGCCATCGCAGCGTGCTGCTGGGACCATTGCTCAGCGACCCCGATGCAAGCGTACGCTTCGACGCCACCCTGGCATTGACCCAGCTATCACCCGACGAGTTAGGGCTTTATTTCGCGGCCATGCAACACAGCGCCGAGATGTTCCAGCAAAGTCTGCAACAGCAAATGCCTACTGCCGAGAATCGCCTGCAACTGGCCAGCCTGTACGAGCAGACCGGTCGCAAGATCCAGGCCCTGGGCGCTCTTGAGGAAGCCGTCAACCTGGCGCCGGACAATCTTGACGCTGCCTTGGCGCGGCTGGCGCTGATGGATGAAACCGGACATCAGGAACAGGCTCGCCAGGCATTTGCCCGACTGCTGGAGCGTCATCCGGATTCGCCAGTGCTGCAACATGCGTTGGGTCAATGGCTGCTTGAGCACGAGCAGACCGAATATGCCCTGCTCAGCCTGGCCAAGGCGTCGGAACTGGCGCCAGAGAACACAGCCTATCGTTACGACCTGGCGGTGGCCCTGCATGCGCTGGAGCAAATGGAAGCGGCGCAGCAGCAACTGACGCATATTCTGCAAGCCCAGCCGGCCCATCGGCAGGCGCGGGTACTGTTGATCCAGTACGCCCGTGAAAGCGGTCAGTTACAACATGTTCAGGTTCTGCTGGCCGAACTCGAGCAGCAGAACCCGGACGATCCTGCCCTGCAACAGGGACTGTAGAGAACCTGCAAAGTTACAGGTGCCGAGGGGGCGACAATGCCCCTCAAACTTTCAGAAATAACTTACAACCTGCGCGGCGGATAACACCCGACTGTGCATTTTGAAGTGCCTGTTGAATTCGACCGTTGCACAAGACTATTTTCTAACCGAAGAAAAAAGGGCATTATTCACGGGCCACTGATTTATTACCGCCCGGTGAGCGGGGGGTGATCGATGGAACGGTTAGTTTTTATCATGGGTCCGGCCTTACGCCAGGCCTCGAATAAGCGAATCGGGTCAAAGATTTTTGTCTTATCACTTTGTTTGGCCGGTCACGGCCAATAGACTGTCGGAGTATATGTTTTGTCCAGACTTGCCGAGTTTCGCGCCGCAGAAAAAGCGCTTCAGGAACAGCTTGCACAGCTTGAAACCTTGAAGAAAGACACTGGGTTGCAGAAAGAAATTGAATTCGAACAACAGCTCAAGGACCTGATGGGCAGCTATGGCAAAAGCCTGCGCGACGTCATCTCGATCCTTGATCCAGGCAGCGCCACGACCCTGATCGCAGCGCCGGCTGGCCCCAAGCGTCGCCGCGCCCGTGTGGTCAAGGTCTATCAGAACCCGCACACACAGGAACTGATCGAAACCAAAGGCGGTAACCATCGGGGCCTGAAAGCCTGGAAAGAGCAATATGGCGTCGACACTGTCGACACTTGGGTGCGCACCTGACTGCACCTGGCACTTTGAAAAGCCCTGCCCTGCAGGGCTTTTTTATGACAGTCCTATTAATAGAAAAACTTGTGCTCGCCGTCGGTGCAGCGCGCGCCGTATTGAGGCAAGGTCAGCCTGTGAAGATATTTTCCTGCGCATCCCGGCAGGCGACGCTATATAAAAAAAGTGAAGCATGTCATATAAACGACGGCCGTTAGAATAATGGCGTCAATAAATTTTCGGCACTTTTAAACGTATAAAAGCCTTAAGGGACGGGGTGCCGGGACATTAGACGAGAAAGGACCGGAATCACGGCGGGGCCTGCGTTAATACAGTGCTGCCAATACCTGTGGTTTTTAGAGGCGCCCTTAAGGGGGGGGGGACACACATTCATGGAACAGGCAATCAGACGCTTATGTCTTGTGTGTAGGCCATTTCCCTGTGACCGGCTACAGAAGGGTGCTGAATGATCGAAAGGCTCAAAACATTCACGCTTTTTTCACATGCCATCTTTCAAGATGAAGGCTGCTAAAGGACTAGCGCCCCATGCCCGCTCACGCGGGCTTTATTTTGCCTGCAGAAAACCTCAAGGCGCCTCGCCCAACCGCAGGCTGTCGCGAATGCTCATTACCTCTGGCTTGCTGGCCTCGAACGCCTGGGCCGAGCCGGCATAAGATAACGACCAGGCCTGTTGCGCCGTGGCCGCCGCGACCAGGGTCTGGGTCATGACATGCACGCCGTTCTGGGTGATGGTGCAGGTGCTCTCCATCGCCGGTACGCCGCCAAGCTTCACTTCACGCGCATGGGTACAGGCACTTTGCAGACCGCCGCGGGCAAAGTTGACCTGAATGGCCTTGCGCATTTCCAGCAGTACCCCCTGAACGTTGACTTCATGGCCTTCGGTCAGGCGTGTCTGGGTCAACTCCATGATCATGTTCGGCTCACCGGTCGAGTCTTTCTTGACCGCCCGCTGCCTGAGCTGGATCGATGGCTTGCCACTGCTTTCAGGTGTAACTGGCAGCGACTCCACGTCCCAGCCGGCCGGCCAGAGAATCATGGCATCCGCAGCCTGGGCACTCCCCACCAGGGCCGACAGCCCAAGCGCGAAGCCGACCAGTGAGGATCGGTAAACAGTGAAAAGCATGACGAGCCCTTACGGCGAGAGGAGCGGAAAAGTCTGAGGCCGTTAGGGAACCGGAGCAAGGGGCATGCCCTCAATATTAACCCTGGCGCAGGTATCGATTTGGCATCGCCCCCCCTGCCCCGTATCATTTACCTTTTTGTACCCCCCTCAAGCCGGAGACCTCCATGAGCCTGCACGACCTCGACACCTTCCCTGGCGTGACTGCCGCGCCTGAAGCGGCCACCCAGGGTTTTGTGTTCAACCACACCATGCTGCGGGTCAAGGACATCACCGCCTCGCTGGACTTCTATACCCGCGTGCTGGGCTTCAGCCTGGTGGACAAGCGTGACTTTGCGCAAGCGGAGTTCAGCCTGTACTTTCTGGCGCTGGTCGACAAGACGCAGATCCCGGCCGATGACGCCGCCCGTCACCAGTGGATGAAGTCGATCCCGGGTGTACTGGAGTTGACGCATAACCACGGCACCGAGAAGGACGCGCAATTTTCCTATCACGATGGCAACAGTGATCCGCGCGGCTTCGGCCATATCTGCGTGTCGGTGCCTGACGTGGTAAAGGCCTGCGAGCGTTTCGAACAACTGGGCGTGACGTTTCAGAAACGTCTGGCTGACGGGCGCATGAATAGCCTGGCCTTTATCAAGGACCCGGATGGCTACTGGGTCGAAATCATCCAGCCTGCGCCGCTGTAACAGCCTGGCGAGCACAAAAAAGCCCCATGATCGCTCATGGGGCTTTTTTATGGCGCGCCTGGATTGATCAGGCCGGTGCGCTGCTACGGATCAGGTGGTCGAAGGCGCTCAGCGAGGCCTTGGCACCTTCGCCCAAGGCGATGATGATCTGCTTGTAAGGCGTGGTGGTCACGTCACCGGCCGCGAAGATGCCCGGGATCGAGGTTTCACCACGAGCGTCGACCACAATTTCGCCACGAGGCGACAGCTCGATGGTGCCCTTGAGCCATTCACTGTTAGGCAACAGGCCGATCTGCACAAAGATGCCTTCCAGCTCGACCGCACGCGCCTCACCGCTTACACGATCCTTGTAACGCAGGCCGTTGACCTTCTCGCTATCGCCCGTCACTTCAGTGGTCTGGGCATTGGTCAGCACAGTCACATTGGGCAAGCTGTTGAGCTTGCGTTGCAACACCGCATCGGCGCGCAACTGGCTGTCGAACTCCAGCAGCGTGACATGCGAAACGATGCCAGCCAGGTCGATGGCTGCCTCTACGCCCGAGTTACCGCCGCCGATCACGGCCACACGCTTGCCCTTGAACAGCGGGCCGTCGCAGTGCGGGCAGTAAGCCACGCCCTTGTTGCGGTATTCCTGCTCACCAGGCACGTTCATTTCACGCCACCGCGCACCGGTGCTCAGGATCAGGGTCTTGGCCTTGAGGCTGGCGCCGCTGGCAAATTTCACTTCGTGCAGCTCGCCGGCCTTGCCTGGAATCAACTGATCGGCCCGCTGCAGGTTCATGATGTCGACTTC
Organism: Pseudomonas ovata; assembly: GCF_003131185.1. Taxonomy (GTDB): domain Bacteria; phylum Pseudomonadota; class Gammaproteobacteria; order Pseudomonadales; family Pseudomonadaceae; genus Aquipseudomonas; species Aquipseudomonas ovata. The sequence continues at coordinate 409,033 of NZ_QFFU01000002.1, forward strand.
GTACTGCTTGACGTGCTCTTCAAGCGCCATGGCCAGCTTGGGCCCTTCGGTGTGCTGCACCGAAATGAAGTTCTCGATGGCCATGGTGTCAAGCACCTGCCCACCAAAACGCTCGGCAGCCACGCCCGTACGAATGCCTTTGCGTGCCGCGTACACCGCCGCCGCAGAACCCGCCGGGCCGCCGCCGATAACCAGTACGTCAAAGGCCTGCTTGGCGTTGAGTTTGTCGGCCTGGCGAGCGCTGGCGCCGGTGTCGATTTTGGCAAGAATTTCTTCCAGGCCCATGCGGCCCTGGCCAAACACTTCGCCATTGAGGTAGATGCTGGGCACCGACATGACTTTGCGGTCGGTGACTTCATCCTGGAACAGCGCGCCGTCGATGGCGACGTGCTGGATGTTCGGGTTGAGTACTGCCATCAGGTTCAGGGCCTGGACGACGTCCGGGCAGTTCTGGCAGGACTGCGAAAAATAGGTTTCAAACCTGAACTCGCCTTGCAGGGCGCGCACCTGTTCGATGGTCTCGGCGCTGACTTTTGGCGGGTAGCCACCGGTTTGCAGCAGAGCGAGCACCAGGGAGGTGAATTCGTGACCCATCGGAATGCCGGCAAAGCGCAGGCTGATGTTCTGGCCCGGGCTGTTCAGTGCAAACGAAGGGGTGCGTGCATCAGTGCCTTCGGTGGACAGGGTGATGTCCTTGCCGACGCTGACCACGTCTTGCAGCAGGGCAAGCATTTCCTGGGACTTGGCGCCGTCATCGAGGGACGCTGTGATCTCGATGGGGCGAGTGACCCGTTCCAGGTAGGATTTCAACTGGGCTTTAAGATTGGCGTCCAACATGTTTCGGCTTCCTGTTTTCAGGCGGTAGAAATAACAACGCCCAGGCGATGACCGCCCGGGCGTTTGATGGGGCGATGCGGTTTACATGTTCAAGCGTGCGGCACCCCGATCGATGTCATGCAGATCAGATCTTGCCGACCAGGTCCAGGGACGGTGCCAGGGTAGCCTCGCCTTCTTTCCACTTGGCTGGGCAGACTTCGCCTGGGTGGGCAGCAACGTACTGAGCGGCCTTGATCTTGCGCAGCAGCTCGGAAGCGTCACGGCCTACGCCGCCGTCATTCAGTTCTACGATCTTGATCTGGCCTTCAGGGTTGATCACGAAAGTACCGCGGTCAGCCAGACCGGCTTCTTCGATCAGTACGTCGAAGTTGCGCGAGATGGTCAGGGTCGGGTCGCCGATCATGGTGTACTGGATCTTGCCAATGGCTGGCGAGGTGTTGTGCCAGGCCGCGTGGGCGAAGTGGGTGTCGGTCGAAACGCTGTAGATTTCAACGCCCAGCTTCTGGAATTCAGCGTAGTTGTCAGCCAGGTCTTCCAGCTCGGTCGGGCAGACGAAGGTGAAGTCGGCTGGGTAGAAGAACACCACAGACCATTTGCCTTTCAGGTCGGCTTCCGAGACGTCAACGAAATTGCCGTTCTTGTAAGCGGTGGCTTTGAACGGTTTTACTTGGCTGTTGATGATAGGCATCGGTGAATCTCCATGGTTGGTGAAGAGGTGTGTTTGAATTCGATGAAGTGAAGCTTACGCACAATCGATGGGCATGGCTCATTGGCAAAGTCGATGCCATCGATTGGTTTTCTCTATAAAGGCTCACTATTAATAGAAGAAACCTTTATCGCCTGCTCCTGACCTACATGGGGGCCAAAAGGCGAGGTTTCAATGTAGCGCATGGCCGACTTCATGTCCTTCCAGCCCACATAGGCCATAAGCGACTTCAAGTCCCATCCACTTTGATGCGCCCATGTTGCAAAACCGCGACGCAATGAATGGCTGCTGTAGGCCTCGGCGGCCAGGCCGGCGCGCTCGAAGGCCTGGCGCAACAGGGTAATCACGCTGTTGGCGTGCAGCCCCTGCCCGCCCAGGTTGCCCCAGCGGTCGATGCCGCGAAACACCGGGCCGCTGTCCAGTGCCGCGCAGTCGATCCAGTCGAGGTAGGCCTGCACCGGACAAAGCCGCTGCAGGGCCGGCGTCTGGAAGGTGCGCCCGGTATTGTCGCGATCGCTCTTGCTGCGTGGCAGGTACAGCGTAATGCCGGACCCGGCCACTGCCTTGATGTGCTCGACCTGCAGGCGACACAGCTCGTCACTGCGAAAGCCGCGCCAGAACCCCAGCAGAATCAACGCGGCGTCACGGCGGCAGCGCAGCATCTGGGCATGATCCTGCACGCTGAGCGCCAGGCGTGCCTGCGCGTCGAGGTTGATGACCACGCGCTGCAGGTCGGCCAGTTGCAAAGGCTCGGCCTGTTTCTCCTGCACCGGATGCAGGGCGCGAATGCCCTTGAGCACCTTGCGCACCATCGGTGCCTTGGTCGGATCGACGAAGCCTTGACTGGTGTGCCACTGAGCCAGCGCGGACAGGCGCAGCTTCAAGGTATTGACCGACAACTCGCCGGCATACGCGGCGAGGTAACGCGCCACGCTTTCGCTGGTGGCCGGCAGAAACCCGCCAAAACTCACTTCGAAATGCTCGATGGCCGCGCGATAGCTGCGCCGGGTGTTGTCGCGCGTGGCGGCCTCGATATAGCGATTTACATCACTCATGGTTAAGAACCGCCTGGTTTCGTACTGCCTGGACGGGTCAAACGCCGTCTGAAGGGGTATGACACGGGATAATACGCCAATATCCCGCTTGATAAAAATGCAAAAAACACTAACTTTTTAATCATAAATAGTATGTAATTACAGGATACATACCACAGTACGAAATCGTAGGAGCCAGCATGGCACGCGGCGGTATCAACAAGGCATTGGTGCATAAGGCAAGACTGGCATTGCTGGCGCGCGGGGAAAATCCGAGCATTGATGCCGTACGCGTCGAAATGGGCAACACCGGCTCAAAGACGACTATTCACCGCTACTTGCGCGAACTTGAAGAACAGGACAGCCCTGCCCCGGCTATCAATGAAGAACTGGGGGAACTGGTTGCGCGCCTGGCTGAGCGCCTTCAGGGCCAGGCTCAGGAGCGTATCGATCAGGCCCAGGAAGAAATACAACGTCAGCGCCTGGGCCTGCAGCAGGAGATGGCAGCTGTACAGAAACAGCTGGCGCAATTGCAGCAACTGCATGACACCCAGAGTGAACACCTGGCTCAGGAGCGTCAGGCCCTGGCACTGACACGCGAAGCACTGACACAGGAAAGGACCGAAAACACCCGCCTCACCCAGGCCAGCCAGGACCTGCAATCACGCCTGCTTGATCGCGACAAGCAGATCGAGTCACTGGAAGACAAGCACCGCCACGCCCGGGACGCGCTGGAGCACTACCGCACAGCCGTCAAGGAACAGCGTGAGCAGGATCAACAGCGTCATGAAGGCCAGTTGCAACAGGTGCAAATGGAGTTGCGCCAAGCCCGGCAGACCCTGTCCCTGCACCAGGAGTCGATCACCGTACTGAATCGGGATAACGAACGACTGCTGGTCGAACAGCGCAATACCGCCCGCGAACTGCACAGCTGCCAGACCCAACTGGACAAAGCGCAAAAGCAGACGGAAAAGGCACTCACCGAGCAACAGAAAGCCATCACCCGCAGCGCACAGCTGGAAGTACGCCTGCAAGCCGCGCTGGCGGACGGCGCGGGGTTCAAGCAGGACCTGAACGATGCACTGCAGCAGAATCGTGTATTGGAACTGCTGTTGGGCCGCAAGGAAGCAGCTCTGGAAAACCTACAAGCGCAGATACAGCAGCCACTGCCACCGCCCCCTGTAGAAGACGCCTGACAGGACGCTGCTTCAAGCCAGAGCGATTATGCTTCCAGCATCCCGCGCACACGGACAGCCAGCTCATCGACGTTGAACGGCTTGATCAGCATGTCCATGCCCTGCTCCAGCAAGTCCTGCCGGGCCTGGGTATTGCCGGCGTAGCCGGTCATGAACAACACCTTGATGCCCGGCCGGAACTGGCGGGCAATTTCGGCCAGTTGGCGGCCATTGAGCCCTGGCAACCCTACGTCGGTCACCAACAGGTCAATACGCTCCCCACCCTGCAAGCGAGTAATCGCACCGGCCCCGTCGCCGGCCTGCTGGGTGGCATATCCCAACTCACGCAACGCATCGACCACCAGCATGCGCACGGCATCTTCATCCTCCACCACCAGCACACATTCACCCTGGCTGGCGCGAGGCGATAGCGGCGCCACAAGCGCATCTTCGCGGCCGACCGTACACGGCGCCTCACAGGGCATGAACAAGCGGATACAGGTGCCTTGCCCCTGCACACTGTCGATACGCACATGCCCGCCGGTCTGCTTCATGAAGCCATACACCATCGACAGCCCAAGACCGGTACCCTGACCAATGGGCTTGGTGGTAAAAAACGGATCGAACACCCGTGCAATCACCTCGTCGGCAATGCCGCAGCCAGTGTCCTGCACGCTGAGCTGCAGGTATTGACCGGGCGTCAACTCACTGTCGCGAACCTTCAGCACCGTGAGCTGGCTGCGCACCCACAACTGACCGCCGCCGGGCATGGCATCGCGCGCATTGATCACCAGGTTGAGCAGTGCATTCTCCAATTGATGCTCGTCGGTGCGAATCACCCGGCCGTGATCTTCAAGCTCGATATGCAACTCGATGCTTTCGCCAATGGTGCGGCGCAACAACTCTTCCATGGAGGTCACCATGGCATTGACCTGCACATCGCAGGTCTTGAGCGACTGGCGCCGGGCGAAAGCCAGCAGGCGCTGCGTCAGCGCTGCCGCACGGTTGCCGGAGGTGACGGCCGCATCAATGTAACGCTCGACCTCATTGACCCGCCCCGCCGCCAGGCGTCGCCGTATCAGGTCCAGTGCGCCGAGCACACCGGTGAGCATGTTATTGAAGTCATGGGCAATACCGCCGGTGAGCTGGCCGATGGCATCCATTTTCTGGGCGTGGCGCAGAGCTTCTTCGGCTTGTGCACGCTCGGCAATCTCGACCTGCAAGCGCTGGTTGGCCTCTGCAAGCTCCCGAGTGCGCTCAGCTACGCGCAACTCAAGGCTGTCGTTGAGCTCGCGCAATGCCTCTTCAGCATTGACCTGGGCGGTGATGTCGGTGTGAGTGCCCAACCAGTGAGTGATGTGCCCGCGCTCATTGCGAATCGGCAACGCGCGCGACAAGAACCAGTTGAAATTGCCATCCTTGCCGCGCAGGGGGAAGGTGTCCTCCCATACGGAGCCTGTGGCAAAGCAGTACTGCAGGTGCGCGACAACCCGCTCGCGGTGCTCGGGATGATGCACCGAGCGCCAACCCAAGGCCTGCATCGCTTCGAGCGAAGCGCCGGTATAGGCATACCAGCGCTCGTTATACCAATGGATGACACCGGCAGGGTCCGCTGTCCAGGCCAACTGGCTCATGTTGTCGGCCAGGGTCCTGAACTGACGCTCGCTCTCGCGCAGCGCATCGAGTTCGCGCACGCATTCGTTGTCGGACTGTGCTGGATTCAATGGCATTGCCGCCGCCGGCATCTGGTTGTTCAATACAGGATCCATCCTCAAACCGTGTCCAGCCCCATTCTCATCCTGAGTGTGGGGCACAAGTATTGCTGTCTGGCTAGCGCGATACCGGGCTGCGCATGGTCACAAACTCTTCAGCCGCCGTCGGGTGCACGCCCATGGTGTCGTCGAATACTCGCTTGGTTGCGCCGGCTTTCAAGGCGATAGCCAGGCTCTGGACAATCTCACCGGCGTCCGGCCCCACCATATGACATCCCAGCACCCGATCCGTCGAACTGTCGACGACCAGCTTCATGAAGGTCCTCTCCTGATCATCCGTCAGGGTCAGCTTCATCGGTCGAAAACGGCTTTCGAACACCTGAATCGAGTGGCCTTGCTCGACGGCCTGCTCTTCTGTCAGCCCCACCGTCCCGATATTGGGCAGGCTGAAGACTGCCGTCGGGATGTGATTGTAGTCCACTGGACGATAGTGTTCAGGCTGGAAAAGACGACGGGCAATGGCCATGCCTTCAGCCAGTGCCACCGGCGTCAACTGCACGCCGCCAATCACGTCACCCAGGGCCAGGATCGAGGGCTCGCTGGTCTGGTAATGCTCATCGACCTGGATATAACCTTCCTTGTCGAGCTGGACATCAACGCTTTCCAGGCCAAGATTGTCGAGCATCGGCCGGCGACCGGTGGCATAGAACACGCAATCGGTTTCCAGCGTACCGCCATCCTTGAGCGTCAGCTTCAGGCTGCCATCGGCCTGTTTGTCGATGCGCTCGATATCGCAATTGAAACGCACCTCCACACCGCGCTTGAGCAGCTCTTCGTGCAGATGCTTGCGCACGCTGCCATCGAAACCTCGCAGGAACAGGTCGCCACGGTACGCCTGAAGGGTTTGCGCCCCCAGGCCATTGAAGATCGAGGCAAACTCTACGGCGATGTAACCGCCTCCGACTACCACAATGCGCTTGGGCAGGACCTTGAGATGAAAGGCTTCGTTCGAGGTGATTGCATGCTCGCGCCCCGGCACGTCCGGCACCTGTGGCCAGCCGCCCGTGGCGATCAGGATGCGCTCGGCACTGTACTGCTTGCCATTGATCTCGATGGTGTGAGGCCCGGTCAGCCTGGCATGACCTTCGAGCAGCGTTACGCCGCTGTCGAGCAGCAATTTACGGTAGATGCCATTGAGCCGTTGTATCTCACGGTCCTTGTTGGCGATCAGGGTCGGCCAGTCAAACTCAGGCGAGTCCAGCGACCAGCCAAACCCCTTGGCGTGTTCGAAGTCTTCGGCAAAATGCGCGCCGTAGACCAGCAATTTCTTGGGCACGCACCCCACGTTGACGCACGTACCGCCCAGATAGCGGCTTTCAGCCACAGCCACACGCGCCCCGAACCCTGCAGCAAAGCGTGCCGCACGAACACCACCGGAACCTGCGCCGATGACAAACAAATCGAAGTCGTAAGCCATTACTGTCTCCTTGAGCAGATTGACAGCATAACTGCTGTGCAATCCCACAGAAACCAAAAAGCCACTGCGGCCATCACGACGAACCTTGAAGGTTCGCCGCCAGGCCGCAGTGGCTTGAGATTAACAGGCGTGAAGAATCAGAACGCCTTGCCAGTCTTGTAGAAGTTTTCAAAACAGAAGTTGGTGGCTTCGATATAACCTTCGGCGCCGCCGCAGTCAAAACGCTGACCCTTGAATTTATAGGCCAGCACGTTGCCTTGCGCCGCTTGCTTCATCAGTGCGTCGGTGATCTGGATCTCGCCGCCCTTGCCTGGCTCGGTCTGCTCGATCAGCTCGAAAATATCCGGAGTCAGAATGTAACGACCAATGATGGCCAGGTTCGATGGCGCATCTTCCGGCTTTGGCTTCTCGACCATGTCATTGACACGGAACAGACCTGGCTTGATCTCTTCACCGGCAATGACGCCATACTTGTTGGTTTCCTGAGGATCGACTTCCTGAATGGCGACGATCGAGCAACGGTAGTGCTTGTACAGCTTGACCATCTGCGCCAGCACAGTGTCACCATCGAGGTTGACACACAGGTCGTCCGCCAGGACTACGGCGAAAGGCTCGTTGCCGATCAGCGGACGACCGCTGAGGATGGCGTGGCCCAGGCCTTTCATTTCGGTCTGGCGGGTGTACGAGAAGCTGCACTCGTCGATCAGGCGACGAATACCGACCAGGTATTTTTCCTTGTCGGTGCCCTTGATCTGGTGTTCCAGCTCATAGCTGATGTCGAAGTGGTCTTCCAGGGCACGCTTGCCACGACCCGTAACGATGGAGATTTCATTCAGGCCTGCTGCCAGCGCCTCTTCCACGCCGTATTGAATCAGTGGCTTGTTGACCACGGGCAGCATCTCTTTAGGCATGGCTTTGGTCGCTGGCAAAAAGCGAGTGCCGTAGCCGGCTGCGGGGAACAAGCATTTCTTGATCATATAAGTCCTTATGTAAGGCGTGGCATTGTCGGCGCAGTCTAATCAGGCGGCGCTCACCTTACAATGCCCCGCCACTGGCCTTCCTATACCATGGTAGAGAAATCCTCGCGCAGATAGTTCCGTTGAATCGTAGATATTACGGCCATCGAACATCACCGGGCTGCGCATGACGCTGCGGATACGGATGAAATCCGGTTGGCGATATGGCTTCCACTCCGTGACCAGTACCACCGCGTCAGCCCCTTCGACACAGCGATACGGCGACTCATGCAACTGTAGCTGACCGCTCTGGACTGCCTCTTTACAGCGCTCGGCCACGGCTGCCATGGCGGCCGGATCAGTGGCCTGGACACGCGCACCGGCCGCCAGCAGCGCATCGATCAGCACCAGACTGGGCGCTTCACGTATGTCATCCGTACCGGGTTTGAAAGCCAGCCCCCAAACCGCGATTACCCGGTTTTTAAGTCCACCGCCGAAATAAAGGTTTATGGCGTTGAACAACCAACGTCGTTGGGTGGTATTACGCGCCTGCACGGCTTGCAGAATGCGGGCATCGAACCCTTGCTGACCCGCTGTATGGATCAACGCTTGAACATCCTTTGGGAAGCATGAACCCCCGTAACCACAACCGGCATAGATAAAATGTGTGCCAATACGTCGATCGCTACCGATGCCGCGTCGAACCTGCTCAATATCCACACCCAGGTGTGCACATAAATCGGCCATTTCATTGATAAAGGAAATTTTCGTGGCCAGAAACGCATTGGCCGCGTACTTGGTAAACTCTGCAGCACGCAGGTCCATGACCACTGCCCGCTCGCGATTACGCAGGAACGGGCTGTAGAGCCGTTGCAGCAATTCGGCCGATTGCGGCTCGTTACACCCGATGATGACCCGGTCAGGGCGCATGAAGTCTTCGATGGCAGCCCCCTCCTTGAGAAACTCGGGGTTACTTGCCACTGTAATGCGCATGTCCAGGCCACGCTGCACCAGATGCTGATTGATGCGTCGCCCTATCGCCTCGCATGTACCGACAGGCACCGTGGATTTATTGACCACCAGGCTTGCTCGCACCAGGCACTGGCCGATCTGGTCGGCCACCGCCAGCACATGAGACACATCGGCCGAGCCGTCTTCCTGGCAGGGCGTGCCCACGGCAATGAAGATAATGTCTGCACACTGCAGGCCTTCAGCCAGGCTGCCGGTAAAGCTCAATTGCCCGCTGGCCAGATGCTCCTTGAGCATGGCCTCCAGACCCGGCTCATGGATCGGGCATTCGCCGCCTTGCAAGAGCAGCAGGCGCGACGGCTGGTGCTCGACGCACACGACACGGTTGCCCATTTCAGCGAAGCAGGTGGCGGTCACCAGGCCAACATAGCCGGCCCCAATGATGCAAAGTCGCATGCTCGTCACTCCTGACAGGATTTGCGACAATTGCACCGCCAACCCATTGCACTGTCATGACCAACGTGCGACAGGGACATGATGCCGCATCACGTTAGATACATGGCGGAACGATGGCACTCTTCCCCGGTCCAAAACCGCATGAACCGTATTCCGCCAGATCTGTACGTCTACCTGTCATTGATGGTGTGACGTCAGGCTGTGTCTGAAGCGTCTTTACAGCCCGATTGTAGAAGTGAACACCATGATCAGATTTTTGCCTCTCTTTGCCGTACTGGTGCTCACCGGTTGCGCCACGGCCTCCCCTACGCACCTGAAGAACGGCCAGCAAGGATTGAGCATCGATTGCTCCGGCGAAGCCATGTCCTGGGCCAAATGCTACGAGAAAGCCGAAGACTCCTGCGCGGGCACCGGCTACGAAATTGTCGGCACTGATGGCACCGCTCGCACCGAAGCCGAAGACCAGACGCTTGGCATGGACGTCGGCAACTACAAGCATCGCAACGTCCTGGTGGTCTGCAAGTAATGGCAGCCCGCCGGTGTTGGGTCTGACGGGCCGACAGCAACAGCGATCAACCCGAAATACACGCCTCGGCAGCCCGCTGGACGTCACCGCCACGTACAGGAAGGTTATTGAGGCGCTCATGCACTTTGATCGAGCTGCCGCCCGAGCGATCTTCGATATCAACGATCGCAGCAGGCGCATCGCTCAGCTTTTGCGCAATAATCAAGCGTACGCCATCGTTACGGGCTTCTTTCAACGGAGGCGTACGGCTGTCGCCAATCTTTTCGATAAAACAGGTGGCATATTCGTTCGGCTTCTTGCCGGAAATAACGCTCAACGTTGCCGGAGAGTGCTCGATATCCTCGACGGATGCACACCCGGCCATCGCCAGGGCCAGTATCACCACGGCCATTTTCATACAATCAATCCCTCCAAATCCAAAGCGCTTACGACACGCATTAACGCAATAAAATCCCGACCCTGCAGACTTTTTGCCATCACCCTGCAAATAACTGTGAGCCAATTGGCAAAACGCCCGGTGCCTCGTGGTATCGTTCCGCTTTTGCAAGAAGCCTGTTGCGGAGATATTCATGAAGTTCGTACACCAGCGTGAGCACCTCAACGAAGACGATCTGGTCGTCATCGAGTGCTCACGGCCCTGCAATATACGCCTGATGAGCGACGCGAACTTTCGCAGCTTCAAAAACGGCGGCCGGCATACCTATCATGGCGGTGCATTCGACCGGTTTCCGGCCAAGATCGCCGTGCCGAGCAGTGGTTTCTGGAACATCACCATCGATACCACCGGACGCAAGCCCGACAAGAACCCCGGCCACAAGCCCACCTTTACCCACTCGATCAAGATCGTGCGTCGCTCGCATTCGAATCTGAGCTGACCCTTGCCCATTCAGGAGTGACCGTGACCAGCCCTGCACCGACTACCAAGTTTGCCATCAGCTACAAACTCAACGGCGAACGCCGTTTCGAATTCGCCCAACTGCAATCGGCCTCGGTCGAAGAAGCGCGCGCTGCGCTGGAAAAAATGCACGGCCAGGGCGACGACGTGATCAGCGACGTCAAGGTCAGTAAAGCGCTTTGACCTGTCGCCTCCCGCCAGACCCGTCTGGCGGGTCATGAGCCAACGAACGAAAAACGGCCATGCCTCCCTCGCTGACCCTAGACCTTTTCGCTGACGATACCCCACAGGGCCGCGAGTCCATTGCTCCGGCAGCGACACTGCTGCGTGGATTTGCCTTGCCTGATCTGGAAAGCTGGCTGCCCTTGCTTGACCGGATCGAAGCCGCTGCCCCCTTTCGTCACATGCACACCCCAGGTGGTCACCGTATGTCGGTTGCCATGACCTGCTGTGGACGACTGGGATGGATCACTGATCGACACGGTTATCGCTACACCGAACTCGACCCGCTCAGCGGCCAGCCCTGGCCGGCCATACCCGAATCCTGGCTGGCGCTGGCACGCCTGGCGGCACAGCACACAGGTTTCGAAGACTTCTCCCCCGATGCCTGCCTGATAAACCGCTATGTACCTGGCGCCAGAATGGCCCTGCACCAGGACAAGGACGAACGCGACCATCGCTGGCCGGTGGTTTCGGTTTCACTGGGCCTGCCGGCGATCTTCCAGTTCGGTGGCCTGCACCGCAGTGACAAGGCGCAACGTGTGCCGTTGTTTCATGGTGACGTGCTGGTATGGGGGCGTGAAGACCGCCTGCGCTTTCACGGCATTCTGCCGATTGCCGAGGGTCACCATCCCCTGCTGGGCTCACAGCGTATCAACCTGACGTTTCGCAAGGCAGGTTAAACCCTGATTGACCCTGCTTCCCGGAAGTTGAGGTGTAAAATCGTTCTGTGTTTATCATGGGGTGGTATTACAAACGACCTAAAACAGCTAAGCGCCCATCAGCCATTCCTGTAACAACCGACACGTGTGCTGCGGATGCTCCAAGGGGGGTAAATGCCCGCACTCTGGAATCACCACCAGCCGTGACCCGGCAATCTGCTGGTGCATGAATTGCGCCTCTTCCACCGGTGTGATCTGATCGTCCTCGCCCACCACAATCAGCGTTGGAGGACGAATCTGCGCCAGCAGCGCCGAATAATCGGCGCGACCGATAATGGCCTGTTGCTGAGAGATAAACCCTTCGCGGCCAATGGCCTGCGCCATGGCACGAACCAGCTCGGCAGCCGGTGTGCCCAGGCTGCGATGATGCATCAGTTTGGGCAGCAGCTGCGGAGTCACGCCCTTGAAGGTGCCCATGTGCGCCAGCTCCAGCAGCCCCCGGCGTACACGCGCACGGGCCGGGCTGTCCGGGCGGGCCATGGTGTCGAACAACGCCAGCCGCCCCACCCGCCCGGGTGCCTGGCGCAGGATTTCCAGCGCTACATAACCGCCCATGGACAGTGCCGCCAGGGCAAAACGTTCAGGCGCGGTCTCCAGCACCCGCGCTGCCATGCCGGCAATGCTGTTGTCCTGGGTCAGATCAGGGATATGGACTGATCGGTCTTTTTCCAGAACAGCCTGTTGTTGCGCCCACAGGCGTGCGTCGTTCAGCAGCCCGGGAAGCATGATGAGAGGAAGTGTCACAGAAAAGGCCCTGCCCGCAGCGTATAAATGCCGCGCAGTGTATACAGCCCTGCCCGAAACGCCAAAAGCCCCTGATTGCTCAAGGGCTCTGACTCAAGGGTTTACAGCGGCGGCGGTATGGTCGCCAATGCACCGATCAATATTGTCACCGCCAGAAAACCCAGCATGAAAATCGCCATCTTGCCCATCAGGTTGCCCCCATTGCACATCAGTGATCATGAAACAGATGATGAGCGCTGGACTGATCCGGTTACAGAGGCAGAAACCACAATAAAAACCATATCAGATCACCCTCTTACCGCTTCGGCCTCCAGCTCCTGATGATCCAGGTAACGGTTACCGATCCGCGCATGCGGCCGGCCGCCGTCAGCGGCGCCCAGCACTACGACGATTTCATCACGGCGCGGTGCATCGTCAATACGCATTTCCAGCGTCAGGTAATGCGATCGCAGCCCCTCATCGTCCTTGTGCATCATCGGCACTTGAATCGAAGTGCCCGCCCCGCCCCGCTTGTTGGTAAAGACCAGATAGCTCTTGGCATCCACAGCCTCGCGGAAGTGATTTCCGAAACGCAGCGTGTGAATGACCGCCGAGGCATGCTCGATCTCTCCCTCCTCACCGACCACAGCGGCCTTGCCATACGCCTGGATACGGTCGGCACCGCCAATCGCCTGGCTCAGTTGCGCCACCATCAACTGTCCCAGGGACGAACAATGCTCGCGAATCTGCGGCTTGAGGTCTTCAACAAAACCCGGGCCATGCCAGGGATTGGTGATGATGGCTGCCACGGCGACCATGGTCAGCGGCGTCTCGGCTGTTTTGCCACCCTCGATCAGGATCTGCTCTGTATAGGTGACGATCTTGCGAATCTGAAATGCCATATTTCCTCCGATTTGTGCATGCCGTATTACGGTATGCCAATAGTCTGCAGGGACATTTCAGTGTCAGACAGGTCCAGATCCGCGTAATTGAAGCGGATCAGATCCCGGCGCATTGCCGCATCTGATATGCAAAAAAATCCGGAAAATGCGTCTGGTGTTGTTTTTTCAGGCCGGGCATGCTGATGCTTTCGACTCCCGGATTGTCTGCGCCTTTATGAAACGCTACGAACAGCTCGCCGAAGACATTGCTCAGATGATCCGCACTCGAACCCTGAAGGGCGGCGAAAAGCTGCCCTCGGTACGGGTCGCCAGCCAGCGCTTTGCGGTCAGCCCCTCGACCGTGTTCCAGGCCTATTACCGGCTTGAGGACCGTGGCCTGATCCAGGCCCGCGAGCGCTCCGGCTATTACGTGCGTGAGCACGCCAGCAAGACCCTCAGCGAGCCGGTGATCCATGCCAATCCTGGCACAGGCACCGATGTGGATGTCAGCGAACTGGTGTTCTCGGTGCTGGCCAGCCTGCAAGACGCGCATACGGTGCCTTTTGGCTCGGCCTTCCCCAGCCCTGACCTGTTTCCGCTGCAACGCCTGGCGCGCTCCATGGCGCACAGCGTGCGCGGCCTCTCGCCCCATGCGGTCATTGCCGACATGACCACCGGCAATCAGGAACTGCGCCGGCAGATCGCCCTGCGCTACCTCAACAGCGGCGTGCACCCGGCCCGCGAGGAACTGGTCATCACCAACGGTGCGATGGAGGCCCTGAGCCTGTGCCTGCAAACCGTGACCCAGCCCGGCGACCTGGTGGCCATCGAAGCGCCAGGCTTCTATGCCTGCCTGCAGATGCTTGAACGGCTCAAGCTCAAGGCCGTGGAAATCCCGGTGCATCCGCGCGAAGGCGTTGATCTCGACAGCCTGGCCGACAGCCTCAAGCGCCTGCCCATCAAGGCCTGCTGGTTCATGAGCAGCCTGCAGAACCCGCTGGGCGCCAGCATGCCCGACGCCAACAAGCATGCCCTCTATGAACTGCTCAAGACCCATGAACTGCCGCTGATCGAAGACGATGTCTATGCCGAGCTGTACTACGGCGCCCGCGCCCCACGCCCGGTCAAGAGCCTGGACACTGAAGGCCTGGTCATGCATTGCGGCTCGTTCTCGAAATGCCTGGCACCCGGCTATCGGGTGGGCTGGGTGGCGGGCGGGCGCTACGCGCAAGCGATCAGCCGCCTGAAACTGATGACCAGCATCTCTCCATCCGTACCGGCCCAGGCCGCGATTGCCGACTACCTGCAACACGGAGGTTTTGATCGCCATTTGCGCAAGCTGCGCCACACCCTGGAAATGCAACAAGGGGCGATGCTCGCCTCTGCCGCTCGCCACTTCCCCGACGAAACCCGGGTCACCCGCCCTGGCGGCGGTTACTTTCTATGGTTCGAATTTCCCGAGCGGGTCGATTCCTTGAAGCTGTATCAAATGGCCCTGGCGCAAGGCATCAGCATCGCTCCAGGCCCGATGTTCTCGGCCACCCGCGGTTTTACCCACTGCGCGCGGCTGAACAGCGGTTATCCGTGGACTGTACAGAGCGAAGCGTCGATGGGGGTGCTGGGCCGGCTATTGGGATCGTTCTGAGCCAGCGTTCAGTCAATCCAGCAAGCTCACCAGCCGTGCCTCCATCCCTGCAGCCTGTACGTCCAAGATCGCCAGTGTCACCGGCAGCTTGAAGCGTCGTGGCCCGGCGCTGCCAGGGTTGAGGTACAGGCGTGCGCCGCACCATTCGATCAGCGGTTTATGCGAATGCCCGGTAATCACCAGCCTGACCGCTGCCTCGAGATCGGCGGGCACATCGGCCTTGTCATGCACCAGCAATACCGGCCAGCCGTTCAGCTCGAACGCCAGCTGATCAGGCAAGCCCGCGGCCCAGGCGGCCTTGAGGTCGTTATTGCCGCGCACCACTTGCACCGGGGCTATCTGCGCCAGTTGATCCAGAATGTCGGCCTTGCCGATATCACCGGCATGAATGATCCGCTCGCACCCCTGCAGCGCGGCGAGCGCTTCAGGACGCAGCAGACCGTGGGTATCGGAAATCACGCCAACTTTCATGCAACGTCCTTGAACCGATTATTCAGGTTTGGCAAACCCGCACTTGAACAGCCTCTCGACCTGGTGGGTCTGGCTCAAGCCGTCGCACACTCAGCGCTCGACTCGGCACACACCCTGTTGCGGCCTTGCTTCTTGGCACCATACAAGCAGTGGTCGGCGCACGCCAGAAGGTCAGTCGCTGTGGCTGCCGCCGTTGATAGCGTGCTGACCACACCGGCGCTGATGGTCACGCAGCCCAAGGGGCTGCCCGCATGCTCCAGTCGATCCTCGGCAATCGCGGCGCAAATACGCTCGGCCACCGCGCAGGCATCGCCTTGCGCCATGCCGGGCAGCAGCACCACGAACTCCTCTCCCCCATAGCGGGCCGCCAGCCCCTGCGCTGGCAGGGTGTCGCGTATCAGGCGTGCAACACGCTTCAGGCATTCGTCACCCTGCACATGACCGTAACGATCGTTGTACTGCTTGAACCAGTCGATATCCAGCAGGATGAGCGCCAGCGGCACCTGATCAAGACGGCTACGCGTCCACTCGCTGGCCAGCACCGTGTCGAACCGGCGCCGGTTGGCGATGCCGGTCAGCCCGTCGGTGTGGGCGATCTGCTCCAGTTCGCGATGCGCCGCGCCCAGCTCGCGTTGAGCCACCAGCAATTGCTGGATCTGCCGCCAGATCAGGTAGCCCAAGGCCGACAGCACAACGATCAGCAGGCCGGTGATCAGCAGCGAGCGCAGCACATAGTCCCACCATGAGGCATATACCGAGGCCGAAGACAGCCCGGCGGCAATCACCAATGGCAAGCCGTCGACACGGCGGTAAGCATAGAGCCGCTCAATCTTGTCGACCACCGAGGTGACAAACACCACACCACTGGCGTGATAAGGCAAGTGCTTGCTGAAGATTTCTCCCTTGGTGATATTGGTGGTCATCAGTGCGTCGATGGTTGGCCGGCGCGCCAACAGGTCGCCGTTGTCACGCGCCAGCAGGATCACGCCATCGCTTTCAACGTTCAGGCTGGCAAAAAAGGTCTGGAAATAAGCGACTGGCAACGTCGCCAGTACCACCCCGGCAAAGCGCCCCTCAGCCGTTTCAAGCCGGCGGCTGACCGGAATGATCAGTTCCCCGGTGGTGCGGCTGACCACGATCGAACCCACATTGACCAGCACCGAGGGATTGTCCCGGTGATAGATAAAATAATCGCGATCACTGTTGTTCTTGTTGCTGGGCTCCTGGGTAAAGGAATTGGCAACCCAGTTACCTTGCTCGTCATAGATGAACAGCCCCTGCAAGCCCTCGACATCCACCACGTTACGCGCCATCAGCGCATGCAGGCGCAAGCGCTGCTCCGGGCCCATGCCATCGACCTCGATGCGCTCGGCGAGATTCCTCAGGGTATTGTCGGCCTGGCGCACGGTGTCGATCGCATGCTGCTCGACGCCCCGGGCCACGTTGAACACCCCTGCGCGCGCACTGGCCAGACGATCACTGGCGGACTCCCAGATCTGCCAGGCGGTGGCCAGGGTCAGGGAAATGCAGACCAGCGCGATGAACACCGCCAGCCAGCCTGACAGGGTCTTGTGCGGCAGTCGCTGCAGGCCGTCCGAAACGCGCTTCATGGAACCTCGTTATTATTCTGACGCACGGCGTGCATTATGCAGGTTTCGTACCCTGAAACGCAGAGGCATGTCAGCCATACGAAAACACGCCCTCGCCTGCGTGTGCAGGTTCTGGACACTGCACTGTTCAGTTGTTCACCTCCTGCACATTCAAACCATGCCAACCCCAATGAATCCGGGTTGGCACATCTTCTGCTGAGCATCCTTCATCAGCAACGCCACGCAGCCCTGCGCGGCGCCGATAACAAGCACAACGAGGATGCGTCATGCCTGATACGTCAACCCTGCTGCCCAACGCCCTGTGGAACGAGCGCCTGTTCAATGGCGCCTGGGTCAACGCGCCACTGCCACCCGAGAATGTGATCGAGCCGGCCAGCGGTGCCACCCTCGGCCGCATTGGCCTGGCCGATGCCGACACCGTGGCCCGCTCGGCCAAGGTGGCGCGCGATGCGCAGGTGCACTGGTTTGCCCAGCCCTACGACGAACGTGCCCGCGTCTTGCGTAAAGCGGCACAACTGGCCGAACAGCACTTCGACGAGATCGTCCAGTGGCTGGTCCGCGAAAGCGGCTCCACCCGGCCCAAGGCAGCGTTTGAAACCAGCCTGACCATCAAGGCCTTTTATGAAAGCGCAGGCCTGCCTTCGCGCAGCCAGGGCGAAGTGTTGCCGACCTCGGCTGGCCGCCTGAGCCTGGCGCGGCGGCGACCATTGGGCGTGATCGGGGTCATTTCACCGTTCAACTTTCCGCTGTACCTGGCTGCTCGTGCGGTGGCGCCGGCGCTGGCGGTGGGCAACAGCGTGATCCTCAAGCCCGATCCACGCACTGCCGTGTGCGGCGGTCTGATTCTGGCGCGACTGTTCGAACTGGCCGGCCTGCCAGCCGGTGCCCTGCATGTCTTGCCGGGCGCGGCCGAGGCCGGCGCGGCGCTGGTGGCCGAGCCGAATGTAGCCATGATCCAGTTCACCGGCTCCACCGGCGCCGGGCGCAAGGTCGGTGAAGTGGCCGGCCGCCACTTGAAGAAAGTGTCGTTGGAGCTGGGCGGCAAGAACTCGTTGATCGTGCTGGACGACGCCGACCTGGACACCGCCCTGGCCAACGCCACCTGGGGCGTGTACCTGCATCAGGGACAGATTTGCATGTCCACCGGCCGGCTGCTGGTGCAGCGTGGCATCTACGACGCCTTTGTCGAGCGCCTGACCGCCAAGGCCCGCAGCCTGACCGTGGGCGACCCGGCCAAGGGCGAGGTGCACCTGGGCCCGCTGATCAATGCCCGGCAACGTGACCACGCCTACCAGGTGGTGCAGGCCGCCCGGCAGGCCGGTGCCCGCCTCGAAACCGGCGGCGAGTATGACGGACTGTTTTTCCAGGCCACGGTGCTCAGCGGTGTACAGCCGGATAACCCGGCCTTTCATGAAGAGATCTTCGGCCCGGTTGCCGTGGTGGTGCCGTTCGACACCGATGAAGACGCCATTCGCCTGGCCAACGACACCGAATATGGCCTGTCGGCCGCGATCATTTCCCGTGATGTGGGCCGCGCCCTGAAACTGGGTGAGCGCCTGCGCACAGGTCTTTTGCACATCAATGACCAGACGGTAAACGATGAGGTGATCAACCCGTTCGGTGGCGTGGGCGCCTCCGGCAACGGCACCAGCATCGGCGGCCCGGCCAACTGGGAAGAATTCACCCAGTGGCAATGGCTGACGCTCAAGGGCGATGCGCCGCTCTACCCGCTTTAAGCAACCTCAACCTGTACTGACACCCACACGAGCACAATAATAATGAGCACACCTTCTCGAGCCATCAAAGCCGCTGTCACCCGTAGCAAGGGCGCACCGTTCGTGATCGAACCGGCGCGCATCCGCGAACCCAAGGACGATGAAGTGCTGGTGCGCATTGTCGCCACCGGCATGTGCCACACCGACATGATCGTGCGTGACCAGTATTACCCGGTGCCACTGCCGGCTGTGCTGGGCCATGAAGGTTCTGGCGTGGTCGAAGCCATCGGCCCGCAGGTGCGCGGCCTGGCGGTGGGCGACCATGTGGTGCTCACCTACGGCTATTGCGGCTATTGCAAACCTTGCGGTGGCGGCCATGCGTCCTACTGCCAGGAATTTTTCGGACGGAATTTCAGCGGTGCCGACCCGCATGGCGGGCATGCGCTGCAGGATGAAAGCGGCGCCGCGCTGAATGACCACTTTTTCGCCCAGTCATCGTTCGCCACCTATGCCATCAGCCGCGAGAACAATGCCGTCAAGGTGTCCAAGGAAGCCCCGCTGGCATTGCTCGGCCCGTTGGGGTGTGGCATCCAGACCGGGGCCGGCGCGGTCATCAACTCGCTGAAGGTCACCCCCGGCAGCAGCTTTGTCGCCTTTGGCGCCGGGGCCGTGGGCCTGTCGGCGGTGCTGGCGGCAAAGGTCGCAGGCGCCTCGGTGATCATTGCCGTGGACGTGGTGCCTTCACGCCTGGAACTGGCGCTGGAGCTGGGCGCCACCCATGTGATCAACAGCAGGGACAGCGACGCGGTGGCGACCATTCGCGAGATCACCGGCGGGGTGAACTTCGCCCTGGAGTCCACCGGCCGTCCGCAAGTATTGCGCCAGGCCGTGGACGCCCTGGGTAGCCTGGGCTGCGTGGGCGTGGTCGGCGCGCCGCCGCTGGGCACCACGGCCGAGTTTGACGTCAATGACCTGCTGCTCGGTGGCAAGAGCATCCGCGGCATCGTCGAAGGTGACAGCGTGCCGCAGCAGTTCATTCCGCAACTGGTCGAACTGCACCTGCAAGGACGCTTTGCCTTCGACAAGCTGGTGAAGTTCTACCCCTTCGAACAGATCAACCAGGCCGCTGAAGACAGCGAAAAAGGCATCACTCTCAAGCCGGTGCTGATGATCGGCAGTTGAAGTACTGCCACCGCCACGGCCCCGGCCGTGGCGGCCCTCCTTCCCATTAGAAAAATAACAGGAACCGATCATGCGCTTTTTAGCCCTCCAGTCTTCGATTCTGGCGGCCAGCCTGTGGCTGTCTGCCAACGCCCACGCCGTCGACGTCAATGCCGGTGACTACACCGCCCTGCCCCCTGGCACCAGCGTCGCCGCCTGGTATCAGCAACACGGTCGCGCCAGTAGCTTCAACCCCGAAGGCGGCGGCACGGTGTCGGACAACACCCGGTTGCGCAGCAATATCAGCATCCTGCGCCTGATCCACTTCACTGAAATCGCCGGGATCACCGTCGACCCGCAAGTGCTGTTGCCGTTCGGCCATGTTTATGGCGCCAAAATCGGCGGGCAGTCGCTGGGCAGCGCCAGCGGCATGGCCGACCCGATCTTTGGCGCGACCTTCTGGCTGGTCAACCAGCCAGGCGCCAGCGCCAGCGGGCGTTACTTCGGCGTCACGCCGCTGCTGTATGTGCCGTGGGGCAGCTACCATAAGGGCGACGCGCTGAACCTGGGCGAGAACCGCTACAAGTTCGACCTGCAACTGGGCTGGGTCGAACCGCTGTGGGGCAAGACCTCGCTGGAGCTGTACGGCGATGCGGTGTTGTATGGCGATAACGACGACGCTGGCAGCGGTCGCCAGACCCTGGAGCAAGACCCGACCTACCAGGTGCAGGCCAACCTGCGTTATGACTTCAACCCCAGCCAGCGCATTGCCCTGGGCTATTCGGCCAGCACGGGCGGCAAGCAGTTCATTGACGGTGATTACATTGGCCAGAAGACCGAGGTGCAACAGGTTCGCTTCGAATTCCAGCAGATGGTCGCCCGCAATGTACAGCTCAGTGCGCAACTGACCCACGACGTGCAGGCCGAAGGGGGCTTTCGCGAGGATGTCGGCGTCAACCTGCGGGCACTGCTGCTGTTCTGACCCGCTACTATCACCCTTTACACCGGTGGCTGTGCGGGGTTCTACTCAGCAGCCACCACTAATAAAAAATCAGGGTGCCTTGATGGATAGCCAACTGCTGCCCGATCCCCAGCGCCTTGCCGGCGCCCGCCGGCGTTTGCTTGAAGGGGCTTCCTTGCCTGCCGGGCTGTTGCCCGACTCCGTTGCCCGCTCCTGGGAGCGCTCGCGCGATGCCGGGCTGACCCCTTGGGAGTCGCGCCTGCACCGCCCCGATGTGCCGATCTTCGAGCTTGATGACAGCGACCGCCAACTGGGTGCCTGCGTGCAGCCGGAAATCGAACGCCTGTGGCAGGTCTTCGGCGGGCAGTCCTGGACATTGTTTTGCGTCAATACCCGCGGGGTGATCGTCCAGGCCCGCCACGCTGGAAGCACCGATACGCTGGGGCCGTTGCAGATCGGCCGGCGGATCCACGAGGCCGATATCGGCACCACTGCCCCCAGCTGCACCCTGGCCGAAGACCTGCCGGTGGTATTACACGGCTGGCAGCATTACTTGAGCGAATTCGAACGGTTCTTCTGTGTGTCGATGCCTGTGCATGGCGTGCACGGCGAGCTGATCGGCGCCCTGGACATCACCGGCATTGGCGAGCGCAATGCCCAAGCGGTGCTCGATCAGTTGCGCCTGGCCGCCATGGCCACGGAAAACCGCCTGTTTGCCCATCTGGACGATTGCCAGATCCTCAGCCTGCAACACGACCCACGCCTGATCGGTACGCCGTTGCAAGGCTTGCTGGCGCTGGGCGGTGACGGCCAGATTCGCGCAGCCAACGCCACGGCACGCCGGCTGTTGGGCTTGTCCGGGCCGCTGGCGCACTGGCAACAGTGCTTTGCCCGCGACCCGGCGCCTGACGCCCAGCGTCATACGCCGGGACTGGTCCAGCTCAACGACGGCTCCAACCTGTATGCCCATCGAGTGGGGGCCCGAGCGCGCAGGCACTCTGCGCTCAGTCACCACGACCTGACTCCGCTGGGCCGCGACCCCCAGCTCAATCGCCAGTTCGAGGCGGCACGCAAAGCCTTCGGCGCCAGCATCCCGGTGCTGTTGCTGGGTGAAACCGGCACCGGCAAGGAAGTCTTTGCCCGCGCACTGCATGATGACCTGTGTCCGGACGCGCCTTTTGTCGCAATCAACTGCTCGGCGATTCCGGAAAGCCTGATCGAAGCCGAATTGTTCGGCTACAGCGACGGCACCTTCACCGGCGCGCGCAAAGGCGGCGCCAGCGGCCGGCTTGAAGAGGCCCACGGCGGCACGCTGCTGCTGGATGAAATCGGCGACATGCCCGCGCCCTTGCAGACCCGCCTGTTGCGCGTGCTGCAAGAACGGCGCGTAACCCGCCTGGGCAGTTCAGAGAGCCGGCCGCTGGAAGTGCGCCTCATCAGCGCGACGCATTGTGACCTGCCGGCCTTGATTGACGCGCGACGTTTTCGTGAAGACCTGTACTACCGGCTCAACGGCCTGACCGCTCACTTGCCGCCCCTGCGCGAACGCAAGGACCTCGAACACCTGATCGACAGCCTGCTGCGTCAACTGCGCAGTCGCCCGTTGCACCCGGACAGCCTGGCCTGCCTGCTGGCCCAGCGCTGGCCGGGCAATATTCGCCAGCTAGAGCAGACCTTACGCCTGGCCTGCGCCCTGGCCGAAGACAGCACCGTGATTCTGCCGGAACACCTGTGCGGCCTTTCAACGGGCACAGCAGCGCCTGTGGCGTCACTCAAGGCCATGCAACAGCGAACCATCGAACAAACCTTGCAGGCCCATGGCGGCAACATTTCTGCCACCGCACAGGCATTGGGGATTTCACGCACCACGCTGTATAAAAAATTGCGCGAAGGAGGAAGGCTGACGTAGCCCATCCAGGCCGGATCAGCCCTTGATCAGGCGTGTATCGAGACCGAAGCGCTCTTGGCTGATCAAGCGATACTTGCCTTCGGCGAGTTCGCAACTGACCAGCAGGTTCCAGGAGTGGCGGGTGACGGCAGAAGGAATCAACACGAAGGGGTGTTCAGCCAGCAAGGCATCGGCAAACCTCTGTTGGTTGGGCGAGGCGGATGCGCTCGACAGCCACACCGGGTTGGGCACGTCCTCGGACTGCACGACCTTGATCAGGCTCGGCTCGATTACCTCGAAGCAGGTGAGCACATGGGCCACGGTGTCCAGCGCATCGAAGCCGGCATGCACCGCCACCTCCAGAATGGCGGTCGAAGGATCAGCCGACGCGTAGACGACATTGCGCCCCGCCGGGTTCCAGCGGCCGCCGAGCTTGTGGGCACCGATGCCGCTGTCCCAGGAATCCTTGTACACCTCGCGGTCCAGGCGCCAGGCGTACCAGGCGCCGGACCAGGGCAATGGATTCACTGGTAAACCCCGTACTCGATGCGTTCCAGGTAATCCTCGACGGCCTGGAATCCTACGGGATTGTCGATGACGTCCAGCGGCACATTGCCGTCCAGGTACTTGCAGGGACGTCCCAGCCATTCCTCGGCCAGCTTCTGATCGCCAAACACATTGATGGCATGCTCCAGCACCTTGGCGTACTGGAAAGCGACGGCGCTTTGCTGGGAGTTGAGATGAGCCGGTTGCTCACGACTGCCCTGTCGCTGGAGCGTCCTGACGGACTTGCCCACGATACGGCTCATGATCTTCCGGTTGGAATACAGATCGGAAAGCGACAGCATGTCCAGCACGTCCTTGAGCTCGAAACCCTTGGCGGTCAGCCGGTAGACCATCATCGGGCTGAGCTGGCCCGCATCGATGCGTAACAAGTACTCTGTGGGCGTGCGTTCAGAGGTACGGGCTTGTGCGGTAATCATGGGGACATCTCCCTGTGCGACATATGGCGCGAGTGTAGCGCCATTTGACGCGTCGCGCACACTGCATTGAACAGAGCGTGTCATCCACACCCATGAGTTGGCGCAAAACAGCCGTGAGCCCAGGTAAAAATCAGGAAACGCAAAAAATCCGGCCCGCCTGGTGATCAGCGACTGGATAAGTGAGGGATTTACAGAAGAAAGGTAGAAATGGCAGGGGCGGCTGGATTCGAACCAACGCATGGCAGGATCAAAACCTGCTGCCTTACCGCTTGGCGACGCCCCTGTATTGCAGTGAGTGGCTGGCACTCGTTTGAACATTCCCGCAAGCGCTGTTGCTGCACTGCGCTGGAATGGCCGGCAATTTAACAACTTTTCTTACATCTGTGAAGCCCTTATGTCATAAAAAATTACTTTTAAAACAGCTGGTTACTGATTGATCAGAATCAGGCTGCAGTCACTGGGCATTTCAGGCTGAAAAGCCTGGCCAACCATGAGGCCGGTTCATGGCGTAAACGGATCGCCGCCCGGACGCTTCTGCTGGCGACAGTGACGGTATGGCCCCTCACGCAAATACCCCGAACCCTGCCTGTCGGGTGAAGTCGGAATCCTCATGTGGATGCACGCGAATATAGGCGTGTGTCCGGTTTTTCCTACTTGGCCTGGCAGATTCCATGAACTCAACGTTTCCTCTCGGTGAACGGCAAGGCATGCCGCAACGCGACGCCGATGGCTATCTGGCTCTGGAGGACTATGCCGCCCTGGGCGATGGTCGCTCGGTGGCATTGGTGGGCAAGGATGGCTCCGTCGACTGGTGGTGCGTGCCGCACATGGATTCACCGCCGTTGTTCGATCGCTTGCTGGACCCGGTATCCGGCGGATTTTTTCTGATCACACCGGAAGGCGCCTACAGCGTAGAGCGTCGCTACCTGCCGGACAGCAACGTGGTGGAAACGCTGTTTTTGACCGCAACGGGCCAGGCGCGCCTGACCGAGTCGCTCAACAGTGGGCCGGCCGGTCGCCTGCCGTGGGCTGAACTGGGCCGGCGCCTGGAAGGTATCGAGGGTCATGTCGACTTTCAGGTGCGCATCAGCTTCGGCACCCAGGCCGACAAGGTCAGCCCGTATATCACGCCGACCGGCAACGGCAATGTGTTTCATGCCGGGCGGGTACTGGGCATGTTTCTACACAGTGACAGCCTGCACGTTGAAGAAAACAACGACTTGGGCATCAAGGCCCGGTTGAGCCTGCATCAAGGCCAGAAAGAAGTGGTGGCCATTGTGGCCGGACGCGATGAGCCGCTGGTGGTGCCGCCGCTGGAACTGATCGATGCGCGCATTGATGGCTCTGACCGCGAGTGGCGCCTGTGGAGCGAGGGTCTCACCTATGAAGGCGAGTACAAGGCACTGGTGACCCGCAGCGCGCTGGCGCTCAAGCTGCTGCTGTCCTCGCCCAGCGGGTCGATCATGGCGGCGGCCACCACCTCGTTGCCCGAGCGCATCGGCGGTGACAAGAACTATGACTACCGCTTTGCCTGGATCCGTGATGCCGGCTACACCATCGAGGCTTTTCTCAGCATTGGCGCGCAGCCGGAGTCCAAGGCGGCTTTTACCTGGCTTCTGAAGCGTCTGGCCGAACACGGCCCACATGTGTGCTATACGCTGTGCGGCGACCTGGCCCAACGTGCAAGCGTGCTGGATCTGCCCGGTTACAAGCATTCGCCGCCGCGCGTGGGCAACGACGCGACCGACCAGACCCAGCACGGGGTGTACGGCGATATCTTCGAGACCGCCAAGTGCTTTATCGATACCGGCAATATCCTCGATGCCACCAGTGCCACGACCTTGTCAACCCTGGCCGATCAATGCGCGGACCAATGGCGCCGCAAGGATGCCGGTATCTGGGAACTGCCCGAACAACAGCACTACAGCATGTCGAAAATCAGTTGCTGGCAAGCCCTGAGCCGTGCAGTAGAGCTGGCCCGGGACGGTCATCTGCCCACGACCTGTTGTGAGCGCTGGGACCGCGAGCGCCAGCGCATCGAGACCTGGATCGAAACCCATTGCTGGAGCGAAGAGCGTCAGGCCTACCTGTTCTATCCAGGCAGTGACCGTCTGGACGCTTCACTGGCGCTGGCCGTGCGCTTCGGCTATCCACACGCCGAACGCTTGCAAAGCACGCTGGACGCCATCGACCGAGAGCTGGGCTGCGGCGCCTTCCATTACCGCTACACCGATGTCGAGCACGAAGAAGGCTGTTTCCTGGCCTGCAGTTTCTGGATGGTCGAGGCCATTGCGCTGCTGGGTGATCGCGGACGGGCGGCCAGGGTGTTCGAGGCCACCGTACAGGGGCTGGAGCGCGGCGTGGGTATCTATTCGGAAATGGTTGACCCGCACACCGGCAGCTACCTGGGCAACCTGCCTCAGGGCCTGACGCACCTGGCTTTGCTGGGCGCGGCGCGAGCGCTGTCTGGCTCCAATCACCGCCGACGGCCTGCATGAAAAAGCCAGTGACGTAAGGCTGTCATTGCCCCTTGCGTCACCGGCCCCGTTTATAGACCGCTTGTTTTTTACTCCGTAGGCGATTCGGTATCGATATACCCAGGCACTTCGGCCAGTTCAAACTGGCGCTGCTGGTGCCGGTCGGTGCCGCGTCGGGCTGGCAGTTTTTCCAGCACCTGGGGCTGTCCGGTTTCCAGTGCACGCTCGATGGCTGCAACTACACGCACATCGCGCCAGCCTTCCTGACCATCGGCCTCGGGCATCTCGTTATTGAGAATGCAGTCGGAGAAATACGCTGTCTCACCGGCAAACTGATCCACCACCGGTTGCAGATGCTCACGGGTGTTATCGCCGATACGTGCCCGGTAACCGATGCTCACGCCCTCCCCGTAGCCAAAGCACGGCGAGGCCTCGACCTCGCCCTTGCTGCCGATCAACTGGAAACGCTCACTGTCCGGCAGGCTGTAGCTGACCGTGAAATGCGCCAGCCGCTCGCCCGGAAAGCGCAAGGCCACCGTCACCGTATCCCAGGTGCTGATGTCCCGGCCCGGCGTTTTGGTGCCAAAGGCGCTGACTTCGATGGGTTCGTCGGCAAACAGCTGGCGCACCATATTCAGCGGGTAAGGCCCCATGTCGGGTACAGGGCCGGCACCAAAACCATGCTGCGCCCGATGATTGCTGGTTTTCACTGTCTGGGTGAAGGTCGAGGTAAACAGGCGCGGCTCGCCAAAGTCGCCCGCCCGCACCCGCTCGATGATCTCCAGCGTGCCCGGCTCGTGGTGCAGACGATAGGCGATCATCAGCTTGGTGCCGGTGCGATTGGCCGCTTCGATCATGGCGTGACAATCAGCCTCGTTAGTGGCCATGGGCTTTTCCAGTAGCACATGGACACCGGCCTCCAGGGCCGGCAGGACAAATTCGCGATGGCGGAAGTTGGGCGTAGCGATGTAAACGGCGTCGACCTCACCGGACTTGAGCAGCGAATCGTAGTCCTCATACCGATAGGCCTTGAGCCCGTACAACGCCGCCAGTTGATCGGCCTTTTGCGGGTCCCCGGTCACCAGGGCGGTCAGCACCGAGTTCTCGGTCTGACCGACGCCCGGCATGAACGCCCCTTGGGAAATCGACCCGCCACCCACTACGCCATAGCGAATCTTGCCGTCTGCTGTAGGCATCCTTGAATCTCCTCTTGAATGGGTAAATGTAGATAGCCCTTTCAAGATGGGCCTGTGACGGGCCGGGAAGTTCAGTGGGATTTTCAGGAATAACGACCAGCCCCACCGCGCTGATCGATACCATCGTGCAGGACCGGCTTCAGCCGGCAATACTGCAGACCGGGCGCCACATGCATCTGGACAGTCCCGGTCCTTGCAAGCGCTATCAGCCCGCCCTTACCTGCTGCAACACCACCTGCAGCGGATGCAGCACGACCTTGCCGTCCTGGCGCTTGACCTGGCTGCGGCACGAGTAACCATCCGCCACCAGCCCGCCATCCGTCGCGTGCCTGGCCACCAGCGGTTGCCAGGACTGTGCATAGATAATGGCCGAAGTGCCGGCATTGCGGGTTTCGTGCCCGTAGGTGCCCGACATGCCGCAGCAGCCGCTGGGCAGTACATCGAGCTTCAGGCCCAGACGCGAGTAGGCTTTCTGCCACAAGCCGATGCTGCCCGGCTCGTTGGTCTTTTCGGTGCAGTGCGGCAGGAAGCGGAACACCTTGCCGGTGTCTTCGCGCTCGGGCAGTTGCGCGGTGGCCAGCCATTCCTGCGGCAACAGCACCGTGGGGGCTTCGGCGCCTACGGTCTTGGCGTATTCCTGGCGATAGACCAGGGTCATGGCCGGGTCCAGGCCCACCAGCGGGATGTCGAAGCCTTGCAGACGGCCCAGGGTCTGGCTGTTGTAATGGGCGGCCTTTTCGAACGCAGCCATGAAACCCTGCACTTGCAGCGGCTTGCCGTTGGAGGCATAGGGTGCCAGGTACACCTGGTAGCCCAGGCGGCTGATCAGTTCCAGCCAGTCGGCAGCCAGGTGGGTTTCGAAATAACGCGTGAAGGCGTCCTGCACCAGGATCACGGTGCGCTCGCGCTGTGCGGGGCTCAGGGCCGCCAGGCGCTCGGGCGTCGCGATGCCAACGTTCCAGCGGGCACAGGCGGCGCGGAAATCCAGCAGGCTCAGCAACGGGCTGTCGACCATGCCGGCCACGTGCTCCAGCAGGTAGCGCACTGGCCTGGCACTCATGGTGGCGTTATACAGCCTGGGGAAACGCGCCAGGTACGGGATGGTGAACTCCAGCGAGCCGATCAGGTAGTCCTTGAGCGGGCGCAGGTAGCGGGTGTGATACAGCTCGAGAAACCGCGAGCGGAAGTCCGGCACGTTGACTTTGACCGGGCATTGTCCCGCGCAGGACTTGCATGCCAGGCAGCCGGCCATGGCGTCATAGACCTCGTGCGAGAAGTCCTGCTGGCCACGGCGCCGGGCCAGGCTGTTGCGCGCCTTGCCCAGCAGCCCGCTCAGGGCGTTGCCGGAGCGGGCCTTGATGCTGGCCGCCAGTACGTCGATGTTCTGCTCGCCTTGCAGGCGCAGCCATTCGCGGATCAGCGAGGCACGGCCCTTGGGCGAATGGATGCGGTCGCGGGTGGCTTTCCACGACGGGCACATGGCGTCGTTGGGGTCGTAGTTGTAGCAGGCACCGTTGCCGTTGCAATGCACGGCACTTTCATAACTCTGCCACACGCGCTCATCAATGGTCCGGTCCAGCTCGCCGCGCAGCTCCACTTCATCGACCAATGTCAGGCGGGCGGCCGGCACTGTGGCCGGCGTGGCGATCTTGCCGGGGTTGAGCTGGTTGTGGGGGTCGAAGGCCGCCTTGAGCGCCTGCAACGACGGGTACAGCTCGCCAAAGTAGCCCGGCACGTACTGTGAACGCAGGCCCTTGCCATGCTCGCCCCACAACAGGCCGCCGTGCTTTTGCGTCAGCGCCGCCACCTGGTCGGAGATCGGGCGGATCAACGCCGCCTGGGCCGGGTCTTTCATGTCCAGGATCGGCCGCACATGCAGCACGCCGGCGTCGACATGGCCGAACATGCCGTATTGCAGGCCGTAGCTGTCGAGCAGGTCACGAAATTCCTGGATGAAATCGGCCAGGTTCTCCGGTGGCACGGCGGTGTCTTCCACGAACGGCTGCGGCCGCGCCTCGCCCTTGACGTTGCCCAGCAGGCCGACGGCGCGCTTGCGCATGGCGTAGATGCGGGTCATGGCGGCGTGGCCCACGGCCAGGGTATGGCCCAGGCGCACCACCGAGGTGTCGCGCTGCAAATGCTCGACGAAACCATGCACCTGGCGTTCGACGTCGTCCAGGTCATCGCCGCTGAACTCGATCAGGTTGATGCCCAGAGTCGGGGTCTCGGGGTTTTCCGGAAAATATTCGGCCACGCCGTGCCAGACGATGTCCTGCATGGCCAGCATCAGGACCTTGGAGTCGACGGTTTCGATCGACAGTGGCTTGAGCGCCATCAGCGCCTTGGCGTCACGCAGGGCATCCATGAAGCCGGCATAGCGCACATTGACCAGGATCGAGTGCCTGGGGATCGGCAGCACGTTCAGGCGCGCCTCGACGATAAAGCCCAGCGAGCCCTCCGAACCACACAGCACGCTGTTGAGGTTGAAGCGCCCGTCTGCTTCGCGCAGGTGCGCCAGGTCGTAGCCGGTCAGGCAGCGGTTGAGGGGCGGAAAGATGTCCTTGATCAGTTGCGCCTGTTCATCGGCAATGCCCTGCGCGCAGCGATACACCTCGGCGCCGCGGTCGTTGCGGGCCTGCTCGGCGGCCACGGCCTGATCATCCATCACATGGCTGTACACCCGGGCGCCGCCGAGCAGCACGGTGGACAGGTCGAGCACGTGGTCGCGGGTCTTGCCGTAGGTGCAACTGCCCTGGCCGCTGGCGTCGGTGTTGATCATGCCGCCGATGGTGGCGCGGTTGGAAGTCGACAGCTCCGGGGCGAAGAACAGCCCGTGCGGCTTGAGTGCGGCATTGAGCTGGTCCTTGACCACACCGGTCTGCACCCGCACCCAGCGCTCCTCGACATTGATTTCCAGGATGCGGTTCATGTGCCGCGACAGGTCGACGATCACCCCGTCAGTCAGCGACTGGCCATTGGTGCCCGTACCGCCGCCGCGCGGGGTCAGGACAATGCTGTGGAATTCCGGCCGGGCGGCCAGGCGCGCCACGATTTCGACATCGCCGCTGTCGCGGGGAAACACCGCCGCTTGCGGCAGGCGCTGGTAGATCGAGTTGTCGGTGGCCAGCACGGTGCGCAGCCCATGGTCACGGGCAATGTCGCCGGCAAAGCCTGCACCGGCCAGGGCGGTGAGGAAGCGGTCATACAGGTCGGCCTGTCCGGTCGCGGGTTTGAGCAAGGCAATCATGGCGTACTTCCTGTCTCGAAGACTTTTTATATGCAGAACACGTATGCTGGCGCCAACGCCCGGCCACGGCCTATCAACGGTTGAGGTGGATTTTCGGCCACAACCGACGTACTGGCAAATGTAAAACCCGGCGGTTTTGCATGAGTTTTATGAATGAGCGATGTTGACGCCTATGAACCCACGACGCCTGACCCCTTCGATGTCGCTGTTGATCGCTTTCGAGGCGGCGGCGCGCCATGGCAGCTTTACCAAGGCCGCCGACGAACTGGCACTGACCCAGAGCGCGATCAGCCGCCAGGTGCAGGCCCTGGAAGCACAACTGGACGTCGAGCTGTTCAAGCGCGACGGCCGGCGCATCGAACTGACAACGGCCGGCGCCCTGTACCAGCATGAACTGGCCGCTGCGCTGGGGCGGATCCGCAGCGCGACGTTGCAGACCATTGCGCATAAATCCGAAAGCGGCACCCTGAACCTGGCGGTGCTGCCGACCTTCGGTTCACGCTGGCTGCTGCCGCAGATGCATGACTTTTACGCCCGGCATCCGGGGTCTGTGGTGCACATTCATTCGCGTATCGCCCTGAACGACCTCAGCTCGGCCGCCCAGGACATGCACGCGCTGATCTGCGCAGGCAACGGCAACTGGCCAGGCTATATCGCCCACCCGCTGATGGCCGAGACCTTGCGGGTGATCGCCAGCCCCGACGCCCTGCCCGGCCATGCCGGGATGCGCCCACAGGACGTGGCCCAACACTCGCTGCTGAGTGTGGTCTCGCGGCCCAATGCCTGGTCGGACTGGTTCGAGCATAACGGACTTGACCATCATATCCTGCGACCCGGCCCGAGCTTCGAGGTCACCTCACACTTGATCCAGGCCGTGGCCGCCGGTATCGGTATCGCCCTGGTGCCCAGCGTGCTGGTGCGTGACGAACTGGCCCGTGGCGAGCTGGTCAGCCTGTTCGAGCCGATGAACAGCGGGCGCAGCTATTACCTGGCGTATGCCACACGGTTTCAGAATTTGCCGTCGTTGTGTGTGTTTCGGGACTGGTTGCTGGCCAATACGAACACGTGATCGGTAGGAGCGCGCTCTGCCCGCGACCGGCTGCGTAGCAGTCGTAAAATTTCAGCGTTTCCGAAATTTTACGAGCGCTACGCACTCGGTCGCGGTGGTCCGGCATTCCGGCAAGCGCGCTCCTACCTGGACTGTATTTGCTGCGCGACAGCGCTGTGCCTTAGCGCGTGCCAGTGACACAACGCCAAGGCAAGGCTTACGTGTGGCGCCTTTCCAGGCTCAAGCCGTTCCTGCATGGGTTATGCGCAGCGTCGTACCGCCTCGCCTGTGTACACTCAATGCCCATTCTGATCCCACACCCAATCCCATAGCCCCGGCAGATGCACGAGGGTCTGGCCATCCTGCACAGTGCGGGCCATGGCAGCACGCTGCAACTCGGCGGGGTTGTCATAGAAGGGCTTGGGCGCCAGGGGCACACCGTTCTGGCGGGCGCTGTCGATAAGGATCTGCAGGTATTCCTGGACATGCCGGGCGCTGTAGCGGTTGATGTCATGGAAGGTCACCACCACTGGCGTGGCGCCATCCACCGCCGGCAATTCACCCCGCACCATGCGTTCTCGCACCAGCGACACCTCTCGCAGAAAGTGCGCACGGCGCCGCGGACTCATGTTGAAGCCCCAGATCTTGCCGTCGTTGGCACTCAGGTCGGTGAGCAACACATGCAGGCCATGGCGCGTGTAGGCCGCGAAGGTGCGCTGGTCGTAGTTCCAGAACGGCGGACGCACCAGCGTGGCCTGCTGGCCGCTCTGGGCCTGGATGATCTGCAGGCCGTCGGTCAGTGACTGTTCCAGCGCCTCGGGACTGAGCGAGCGGTGGTTGGTGTGGCGTGGCGTGGCGCTGTGAAATCCCAGGATATGCTGCTCACGGCCTTCACGGCGCATCAGCTCACGGCCCGTTTCGGTTCGCCCACCGCCAACAGCACCGGTCTGCACAAAGAACACCGCCTTGATCCCGGCCTGCACCGGATTATCGGCCAGCCCCTCAAGCACCTGCTCGGTAGGGTTGTAAAAGCCCGAGCCACTGGGGCCGTCGTCGAAGGTCAGGACAAACCGCACCGGCGGCACTTGGCGCAGTTGCTCGGCGGTCTGTTGGGTCAGGGGTAAAGGGGCGCCAATGCAGCCCGATAACAGGCAGGCGACAAACAGCCAAAAGACGGCAAGAACGGTTTTCATGATTGACCCGGGCAGCTCCGCTCAGCGAAGGCTTGAGCGAAAAGCTGCACACACTAGCGGCCGTCGTGCGTTAACACCAGCGCAGCCTACCGGCCACCGGCATCAGGTTGGGCAACTGACGGTGCCGTTGTTGAGGTTCTGCTTGTGAATCTGATAATCGAGGGTGGCCTTGCCATTGGTCCACTTGAGGGTCATCACCAGCAATGAGTCGAAATCGTCGCCAGTCCAGTCATCAATCAGCCGGGTTTTCTTGCCTGAAGCCTCCTCGGCCACCTTGTTGACCAGGTCCGGCAGGTAGCCATGAGACCAGGCGGTATAAATAGTGGCGTCGTGGTACTTGGCTTCCATCAATTCATGGGCCAGATCGCTGGTGTCGTTGGCGCTGAAGTCGATATTCACCGGCAGGCCAAGCTTGATGGCGCTCGGGCCGATGGTCATCAGTGGCCGGATGTAGCTATAGGAATGGTCGCCCTCGCCCTCTTCCACCTGGCGGCTGGGGTTGGCGGCGAAGATGAAGTCGGCCTTGCCGAACTCGTTGGGCAACAGTTCGGCCAGGTCCAGCGCACGATTAAGCCCCTGGCAATTGAGTTGCCCCAGGCCCATGGCCGGCTTCTCGGCGTGGCGCAGAAATACCAGGGTCTGGGTGCCGTTCTTGGGCTCGGCATGCACGCCCTGGCCGCTGGAAAACCAGAAGACCGCCGACGCACTGAGCGCCAGCGGCAAAGCCAGCCAGCGGGCTTTGCGCCAATGGCCCAGGGAAGAGGTGAGATGCTTGATCATATTCAGAATCCGGTGCAGGTTTTTATCAATGCAATTTTGTCCAGTCACTGCGGCAACATTGCCAGACCTGGTGGCTTCATGAATCCATCCGGTGGGTATTACGTCCTTGCAACAGCCTGTCCAGAGGCTAGTCGCCGTATGTTGCGGTATGAAGAAGACCTGCATGAGAGTCGAAAAAAGGCACACCGTTGCAAGCGCCCGGGAAAAATATGCGCTCGGGCGTCGAAAAAGCGTGAAGAACCCCCTGCCAATACGGGTTATTGGCGCGTCATTGCGGGCGTTTGATGCGCTCCCAGATCTGGTTACGCCATGTTTCAACCTCGGGTTTTACGGCTTCGAGGACGAACATGCGGCTGACCATGTCGGCATTGGGGTAGATTGTGGTGTCGTTCCACAGCTTCGGCGCGATCAGGGCATCGGCCTTTTCGTTGCCGTTGGCGTAATGCATCTGGTTGGTGATGTTGGCAATCACCTCAGGGCGCAGCAAATAGTTCATGAAGGCATAGGCGGCCTTTTCGTTAGGCGCATCGATCGGCATCGCCACCATGTCGAACCACATCGGCGCCCCTTCCCTGGGCACCACATAATCGATGGCTTCATGGCGGCCAGCCTTGGCGGCGAGCGCCTGGGCCTGGGAAATGTCACCGGAAAACCCCACGGCCACGCATATCTTGCCCTCGGCCAGATCGGCGATGTAGCTGTTCTGGTGAAAATAGCGCACATAAGGTCGCACGCTGGCCAACAGGGCCTCAGCCTTTACGTAGTCGGCCGGGTCTTCGCTATGCGCAGCCAGGTTCAGGTAATTCAGGGCGATGGGCAGCATCTCGGGGGCATTGTCGATCAGGGCCACACCGCACTCGGCCAGTTTTTTCATGTTCTCGGGCTTGAGCACCAGGTCCCAGGAGTCCAGAGGCACGTTGTCGCCCAGTGCAGCCTTGACCCTGGCTCGATTGAAGCCAATGCCGGTGCTGCCCCACAGGTAAGGGAAACCATGGGCATTGCCCGGGTCGTTGACCTGCAAGGCTTGCAGCAGCACCGGATTGAGGTTGTTCCAGTTCGGCAATTGACGCCGGTCCAGTGCCTTGAGCGCGCCGGCATCGACCTGCCGGGCCAGGAAGTGCACCGAGGGAAACACCACGTCGTAGCCAGAGGCACGCGCCAGCAATTGAGTATTGAGGTCTTCGTTGCTCAGGAAGGTGCTGTAGTTGCCCTTGATACCGGTGGCAGACTGAAAACCCTTGAGGGTGTCGGCCGCAATGTAGTCAGTCCAGTTATGGATATTGACGGTGTCGGCCGCCTGCAGAACCGGCGACGCCAGCAGTAGTCCCGACAGGGTGATTCTCAGCATTGCACAGTCCTCGACTTCGAGGCCTCAGCTTGCCTTCTATATGCTCACGCTTCAATGGAAAAACAAGGCTGGCGCGGCCTGAACGGCCGCAGAGGTTGTTACAAACATGACCCACCTCAACAAATCGAAATAATAAGCGACCGTTTGCCTGATTGTTTGTTGCCTGTCGCAATGCAGTGCTATTTTCAGTGCTCGTTCAAGACATTTCTGACAAACCTGCAGGAATTTGTCCGCCCCTTGGGGTACTGACACACGGCCCTGCGCAGAGACGTCTTGCCCTGACACTCTGGCATCGGATGGTGCTCGTCTGTAACAGGTGGGTCTCATGAACAAGGTCACCTTTCCCAATGCCTGCCAACTCATGCGCTGGCATTTCCATCCTGTGGGCTTTGAAGCCACCATGGATGCCCCCTGCAGCATGATTGCCCGCCTGTTTGATCGCGCCAGCGGCGAAACCCTCGTGGCCATCGCGGGGCTGCCCTGCGCCACGGTGATGAACGCCCGCGACGTGGAAGTGATCATTGAAGCCATCGAGGCCGAAATGGAGCTTTTCAGCCTGCCTGGCAATCTGCTGCAGTTGTCTTGAACAGCCGCACAGCGATCACTCACCGACAGCGACCTGGCAGACTTGGGGCGCCTGGTCCGGGGCCTGACACATCGACTACTCAGCGAATTTGACTGAGCCTTATGGCCTCGCCAACGTTTTCAAGCATTTTTGGCACATCCTGGTGCCAGTCCAGCGCGTAGCCGATGCGCAGGTACTGGCGGTGCAAACCGCTCAGGCTGAACAATTCGCCCGGCGCGATGACCAGCCGACGGGCCAGCAGCGTGTCGAATACCTGGCGCAAATCTACGCCTTGCTGGGTTTCGGCCCAGATACCGCTGCCGCCCCGGGGCATTTCAAAGCGAACCCAGCGGCCCAGGTGCTGATCCATCAGTTGCCCCATGACCTGCATGCGGGCTTCAAGCAAGCCACGCAACTCGGTCAGGTGCTGATCCATCCGTCCACTGCTGCACAGCCGTGCAATGGCTTTCTGTCGCACAGGTGGCAGATCGAAGGCTCGCAGCAAAAAATAGTCTTGCCATAACGGCTCGAAATGCCGGCACAACAGATAACCGTAGGGCGCCTCGGGCCCGAGCAGTTTGTCGAAGCTGCCCAGAATCAACAGCCGCTGCGGATCAATCCACTCGCGCAGGCAAGTGTCGCGCGGTTCGAAAGCCAGTTCGCCGTGGCTGTCATTTTCCAGCACCCAGATGTGCTGGCGATTGAGCTGATGCGCCATGGCCTGGCGGTTATGCAACGGGGCGACGCTGCCGCGTACCGGGTTGAGCCGTGAAGACAGGATCGCCAGGCTGATGCTGTGTTCTGTCAGCAGTTGCTCCAGTGCTGCCAGGCGTACCCCCCCGTCATCATCCAGTGGCATTTCCACCACCTGCACCTGCAAGGATTGCAGCAACCGCAGTTGAGTCCAGTGGCAGGGTGACTCGACCAGTACGCAGCTTCCGGCCAGGCGCAAGGTGTGCACCACCGCCTTGAGCATGCCCAGCAGGTCGGGCCCGATGTACACCTGCTCGGCATGCCAGCAGTCCTGGGCATCGTGGGTATAGCGTGCGGCCAGGGCGCTGCGCAGCTCCATGTCGCCGAACGGCTGGAAGCCGGTATCCAGCCGTTGCGGGTATTGGCGCACCAGCTCGCGCTCGGTGCCCAGCAATACACCCTGCGATGCCAGCAACAGGCTCGGCTCGTCGCCCGAGAGCATGTTTACCCCGGGCCTGCGCACGTTATGGTAAAGCCTGTCGAGCACACTGCCGCCCTCACCCGTCAGCGTTTCTTCACAACTGGCGGGCAAGGCGTAGTACCCCGACTTGGGCACCGAGCAGATCCGCCCCTCTTGTTCCAACAGCGAGTAGGCGCTCTGGATGGTCGAGATCGACACCCGCAGGCGTCGTGCCAACTGGCGCAGCGAAGGCATCTTGAGGGTCGAATCGGTCTGCACCTCGTTGATCAGGCGAACGAGATAGCGATACACCGCCTGGTAGGCGAAATCGTTTTTGTCTTTCATGGCAGGCAACCGGGGGATCGAGCATGGAAATCAAGCGCCGGGCTTTGCGTTCAGGCAAGCCGGCATCGGCACAGCGATCAGCGGCCCGTAAGCCTGACGACCTGAAGTTCGCCGCTGTGTGGATCGACGCGGCGGATACGCCGCTGATCAGGGTCGGCCAGGCGGATACGGGCGATGATGGAGGTGGGGTCGGTGCGCGTCAGGGACTGGCGCTTGTACAGCCCTTGCAAGCCTGGCAGGCTCAGCCCGCTGATTTCCACCAGCCACAGTAGCACCTGATCCGGCGCACTCTGGCCGTCCAGCGCCCGGTGCAGGTCGGCCAGGGCCACCAGCATGCCGGGATGACAACGGCGCAAGAACGCTTCCAGCCCTGCCCCGCCATCGACAAAGGGCGAGAACAGCATGCACACCAGTTGTGCCTCGCTCAGGTCATAGGCTTGCTGGGCAAAATCAGCCGCCAGTTCGCGTCGCGCCTCGATGCGCTGCTCGCCGTCATAGGCGGCCATGGCTTGCTCGATCAGTCGCACCGGCATCTGTTTGCTGCGCATCAGGCTGCGTGCCAGGACCAGGTAGTCGGCAATCCCGTCGGCATACTCGCGCTGCTCGACCCACTGCGCCCGCAGCCCCTGCATATGGGCCATGAGCAACGGGTTGGCGCAATCGGACTCACTGAAGCTGAAGGCCAGGTCCTCGAAGCGAAACGCCAGAAACTCGGTCAGCAGGTTCCAGTGATCATCGGCCTTGCCGCACACCAGGTCATTGATGGGCACGAAGGTCGGGTTCAGCGGTTTGGCCGGCAGCAGCGGTGGTCGAACGCAGGACACCTCTGGCTCGTCCTCACCGTACAGCTCATGCAGCCAGGTCTGGCCGATATGATCCAGACTGCGCATGACGCTCTGCAGGCTCTGGTTACGCCAGTGCCCGGTGTGCAGGCCGCTGCCCTGGGCCAGGCGCATCAGCCAGGTGATGTATTGCTTCTGTTCCTTGCGCGAGTCGCCACTGACCACCGCGTCGGCGCCATTGCCCCAACTGATGGCCCGCCCCAGAAATTGCGCCAGCCCCAGGTAGCAACTGTTGCAGAACGTGGTGCGTGCATCACCCGCCGACAGGTGCCCGGCCTGCAGCATGTCGCAGCGATTCTGCTCGCGTCCGGCACTGGAAAATGGCAGGTCCGGCTCGAAGGCATGTGTGTACTGATGGTCGAACACCAGCATTTCGACCCGCGGATCGTCATACAGGAACAGCGCCGAATAGACCCGATGAATGTTACCCATCACCGCCGGCGTGATGCCGGCATGGCGCAGGGTGGCCACACGCAGGTTGAAGGTGCCGGGCGCCCTTGCCGCAATGCTCAACTGGGCTGCACGCAGCAAGGCCACGGTGTAGGCGCTGTCCTTGCCGCCGCCAAAGGCAATCATGACCGTGAAGCTGCTCATGCGCTCAATGCCGCCAGCGGCCACGATCAGGCGCTGTATCAGCAATTGCAGGGCGGTGCGTTCGGCCCGGGTGAAATAACCCAGCAGCCGTTGCAGCACTTGCTGGTAGACATAGTTCATGGCTTGTTCATGAATGGCACTCATCATGCTGGCCCTGCCCGTCGCGAAGTTGAAACCGCCGATAGCGTGAAGCGGAGTAGACAATGGATCTGACAACCGAACATGGCTCATTCCCTGAGTAGTAGTTATCAATTCATTATCAATATCACTCCCTCGATTACAAGCGACAGGCCAGGCGCAAAACATTAACTCAGCGGCATGAATACACGCATCGAATTAAACATCGACCCGACACTCCTGCCTTTTTAAACACCTGAAAACGCCGTTTTACTCAAGGCTTGAAACCGTGAATTCCAGGCGCCAGACCGGTGGCGACTGGCCCGCGCCAAGGCACCTGGAAAAACAGTCAGGGTCCAGGCCACTTGAAACCATAGAACCCTACAGACCCGCGTTGTTTAATCACGCATTGAAATACCAGACACAGACCCTGGTTAGTAGAGAACTTTCCTACAATAACGGCAGCCCCGTGTAGGAGCCAAAAGCAGAAAAAGGCATTGATTGGAAACAATCAATGCCTTGACTTGGGGAATGCTCTAAAAATTCGGCCTTACTGTATCGGCCTGAAGAAAAGCAGCCGCTAACCGCGCCAACGTGATCAGTCAGTCGTCACTTCCAGCACCGCTCGCCCGCCAATCGGACAACCGTCCATATAACGGTGTGCCTGCACCACTTGCTCAAAGGCAAACGGGCGAATCGCCAGCGGCTGCAACACACGATCGGCAGTCAATTGATTGATGTCGCGCAAGGCGCGCTGCAACGACTCGGCGTCCTGATCAATGCCCAGCTCCGGCTTGCCGGTGAAGTTACCCAGGCAATGCACATAGAACTGGATGTTCTTCTGAAACGCTGCACAGGCCGGAAACGGCGTCTGGTTGCCACCTTGCAGGCCGTACAGGACCAGGCTGCCACGCGGCGCGAGCACATCGCCCATCAGCGACATCTGCGGCCCGCCAAGCCCGTCGAACACCCCATCCACACCGCGATTGGCCGTGTATTTGTTGATGGTCATCAACAGGTCCTGCTCTTCGGTAACCACCACCTTGTCGGCACCCAGCGACAACAGGTAGTCGCGGGCATCGGCAGTCTTGGTGGCGGCAATGACCTTGACGCCCAGGGCCTTGCCCAGTTGCACAAAGCACGGTCCTGCGCAGTGGCTGGCGTCGGTCACCAGCACGGTCTGACCGGCCTTGATGCGCGCCAGATCGACATAGGCGAAATAAGCAATCAGCAAGGGGGTGTAATGCACACTGGCCTGGGCAGGCGTCAGCACGTCGGGATAGCGGGTCAGGGCCGTACGCGGCAACACGATCACTTCGCCGTACACCGGATGCTGGTTGGGGTCGGCTGCCGGAAAGCTGGCCACCTTGTCGCCCACCGCCAGGTCCTCGACACCGACGCCCACAGCCGTCACCACGCCGGCCATTTCATAGCCCAGGCCTGCCGGCAGGCGCGCCTTGGAGCTGGCCAGGTTCTGCCGCCAGAGAACGTCGTACCAGCTGATGCCAATCGCCTGGACGCGTATTTGCACTTCGCCAGGCGCAGGCAGCGCGGCGGGATGCTCTTCGAGCTTGAGCACCTCGGCCGGGCCAAACTGGTGAAAACGGATCGTGCGGGACATTGAGAACCTCGCCTTTTGAACCTAGATGCCCTGCACTTTATCCGGGCTTTCCCGGCAGAACCAGTCAGTGGCTGTTAATAGTCGACATGCCTGTCATCGATTCGCAATAGATACGATCTGCTGTCGAGACGTTCCCTTCCCGGCACAGGCGGCGGCCATTGTTCGCATGTGGCCGGCACTTTGCAACCGTTCGACACCGTTGACCCGCATCCTGCCCCGCACGAATTAATCGTTCCGCCCCCGTGCCGTTTGCCCGTACTATGCGCACCGGTGTCGATACAAGGCGTTTTCCTACAGCCCTACGCGACATGTCCGAATCGACAAATGGCCCGAGCCCCCACGTATGAACCGCAATGACCTGCGTCGTGTCGACCTCAACCTGCTGATCGTCTTTGAAACCCTGATGCACGAGCGCAGCGTGACCCGTGCCGCCGAAAAACTGTTTCTCGGCCAGCCCGCCATCAGCGCCGCCCTGTCGCGCCTGCGCGGGCTGTTCGACGACCCGTTGTTCGTGCGCACCGGGCGCAGCATGGAGCCCACTGCCAGGGCCACGGAAATCTTCAGCCTGTTGTCACCGGCCCTGGACTCGATTTCCACGGCCGTCAGCCGCGCCTCGGAGTTCGACCCGGCCACCAGCAATGCCGTGTTCCGCATCGGCCTGTCCGATGAAGTGGAATTCGCCCTGCTGCCCTCACTGCTCAAGCGCCTGCGCTCCGAAGCCCCCGGCATCGTGCTGGTGGTGCGCCGGGTCAATTACATCCTGATGCCGGCCCTGCTGGCCTCGGGCGAAATCTCGGTGGGCGTCAGCTACACCAGCGACCTGCCAGCCAATGCCAAGCGCAAGGTCCTGCGCCGCAGCCGCCCACAAGTGCTGCGCGCCGACACCATCCCCGGCCCGCTGAGCCTGGACGACTTCTGCAACCGCCCGCATGCCTTGGTGTCCTTTGCCGGCGACCTGTCGGGGTTCATGGATGAATACCTGGAAAAACTGGGGCGCAAGCGCCATGTAGTGCTGGCGGTGCCGCAGTTCAACGGCTTGGCGACCTTGCTGGCCGGCACCGACATCATTGCCACGGTGCCGGACTATGCCGCCGAAGTGCTGACCGCCAACGGCGGGGTCAGGTCCGAGGACCTGCCGCTGGAGTCGCAGACCTTCGAGTTGCACATGGCCTGGCGCGGGGCACAGGACAATGACCCGGCGGAGAGGTGGTTGAGGTCGCGGATTCAGATGTTTTTTGGGGATCCCGATAGCTTGTGATGGACTTTCACTAAATCCCATAAAGTCTTTTTATAACAATCACCTATTGAGACCTTAGTCTCCAAGCGCCTGTCTAGATCCAATGGCTTCCACGGCTCACGGGGGCCTGATTGGGCGCAAATTTAGGCTCCTTAAAAAGGATGCCCCCCAGATAATGCGATTGTTTTCAAACGGAAACTCAGCGAGGCCTTGATCCGCTCGCTGACCGAATCTGGTAAACACGCCGATGGCGAAGTTCCTGGCCTCTACTTGGAGGTCAGGGCGTCGAGCAAGGTCGGCAAATCCCTTTCCAAGGTTTAGCGATTGAAGTATCGGCTGCATGGGAAGGAAAACCGCTGCTCCATCGGCGCTTACTCCGACATTGGCCTCAACCTCAAGGAGGCGCATGACATTGCCCGCGGCGCACGCCGCGACGTGGCACCGGCGCCAGCTCTGCGCAGATGGAGCCTTCGATTTGACTGGTTTTATAGAGTCCGTCAGGTTAACCGGTTACAACGGGCCTTGGCATATAGAAATGCTCTCGGAGAATGTCAGAAAAAAACGTTAGAAGCGCTCGCAACCTTGTTGTTCACTACGTCAATAAGCGCGCTCAGCGCTAGGTCCTGATTCAAAAAACAAAACCAATGCTGGCGTGAGCCCTATACAGGTCCTCCTTACAATTCAACAGTCGAAAGCCCTACCCAGACTTCGCTGGCGGTAGGGCTTCCCGGAGGTCAGTTGACGTAACCCTGTTGGCTGATTCGCCTATTTCCACCAATACTCAAGCTGCACACCAACGTTCGAGCCATGCAAGGCATTACCAAAGGCACCGGTATCCGAAAGCGCTGACCCAGCCGCCATTTGATTCGCTGCGCGTTGGGCTGCTTCGTTCCAGGACGCATAGGTGTAATACAGACGAAGCTCTGGACGGTTCCAGTAGCCAGGCCCTGCAGGAGACCAAGTAGGCGCAATGGTGAACTTCGTCAGTTTGCGCGTCCCACCAGGGGCCTCCACTTGGTCTCGACCGATTTCGGTGCTCAATTTGAATTGTTCAGTGAATGCATAGACCGGGCGTACCCCCACAGAAAGCCAGTTTTGATCATCGCCGTCCGGACGTTTGTCCTTTTGATAGACGATCTGGAACTGCCCACTGAATCGCGAAGTCATTTGCCAGTCGAAGTACTCCACCATGCGCCAACTCTGGTTTGCGTTGTCCAGGGTTGGGTCGCCGGTGTAACTCAAAGCCGTTCCTGGGCCCTGTCCATATTGCACCGCGAAAGTATTAAGGCTGCCAAGAAAGCCTTTCTGCTTGTGCTGGGCGATGGCTGACCAACCAGTGTGCGAGTCATCTTTGTTATCTGGCTTGTCGAGGAAGCTCACGCCCAATTGCAAGGCTCCACCGGGATTGGTATCGAAGCCACTGACGGTGAAGTCGTGGCGGTTGATGAAGTCTTTTTGGAAGAGATTGTCTTTGCGAGAAAAAACGTAACTGTATTTGAGATCACCGATACCTACCTGATCAAAGCCGAAACCATTCGAACTTTGGTTCCAGTAGAAGTAGTCACTCATTTCAATACTATTTCGATTGTAGTAACGGCGGCCCGCCCAAAAAGAGCCTCCGTTAAGCGCGGGCATTTTGCTCCATTCAGCATACATTTGATTCATTCGCGCAAAGCCGTAGTTCCCGGTAAATTTCGGCGTATGGCCGTACTGGTTGTACAGCTGAGCCATACCCTCGACACTAATGGCGGAGCCATCATCGAGTTCGAGAAGTTCCTGGCGCAGATCAAACTCAAAGTACTGTTCGCACTCGTTACCCAACCGGTACTTGGATTGCGCGCCCGGAAGCTGGAAGCAGGACTGACGGCCGCCATCAAGGGCGTTACCCGTACCCGTACGAAGATAGCCGCTGAAATCCAGCGCATTTGCAGACAACGGCATCGCTA
The DNA here is from genome assembly GCF_003131185.1 of Pseudomonas ovata. GTDB lineage: Bacteria > Pseudomonadota > Gammaproteobacteria > Pseudomonadales > Pseudomonadaceae > Aquipseudomonas > Aquipseudomonas ovata. The sequence goes on from NZ_QFFU01000002.1 coordinate 452,464, forward strand.
CAGCCAAACCTACACTCCAGAAAACAGTCTTTAATCGCATGTTGCGTCTCCACTTATTATTTTTATTGGGTTTTCTTGGGACAGCCGAACCCTGCCCGGAAGATTTCTCTTCCAGCGACGTGGGCTTTTCTCAAGTTGCATCGTGTGTATACAGCCTGGAGCCAACCTTGCGAGATCGACCGTTAAAGTCACCTACAGGTGAGGCTCCAGGGGGGCGGTTAAAAACTTTCTATGGCGCTTCAGCCAATCATGATTTGCCTCTGGATTTGGCATACGTATCGAAACCGACCGCCAACACGATGATGATTCCAATCACCACTTGTTGGTAATACGCGGACACGTTCATGATCACCAGGCCATTGATGAGTACGCCGATGAGCAACGCTCCGACAATCGTGCCGCCGACGCCACCTAAACCACCAAACAGGCTGGTACCACCGATCACCACTGAAGCGATAATGCGCAGCTCGTAACCCGTGCCGGCAACGGCCTCAGCAGATCCAAGTCGGGCGGAGAGCAGGAATCCAGCCAGCCCAGCAAGGAAGCCGGTTATGACATAAACACTCAGAACGACAGATTGAACACTCAATCCTGAGAGTCGCGCTGCTTCGGGGTTACCGCCAACGGCATAAACCTGCCGGCCATATCGCGTGTAGCGCAGCGCGATGTATCCCACCAGAGCGACCACCAGAAAGACCAGAACAGGAACCGGTACACCCAGTACGTCCCCTCTTCCCCACCAGCGGAAGGCTTCATTGAAACCGCTCACAGGCGCGCCATCATTCACAATGAGTGTCGCACCGCGCCATACGGTCAAACCGCCAAGGGTCACGATGAATGCAGGTACGCCGAACCGCGTAACCACCTTGCCATGGAGGTATCCCGCCATTGTGCCGACAGCGCAAGCTGCGAGCATCGCAACGAGCCATCCCATGAAGAAGTCGCCGCCGAGTGCCTGCATCAAAAATGCACCGCTGATGGCTGCGAATGCGAGCAGCGACCCCACCGCGAGATCGATTCCCCCGGTGAGAATCACATAGGTCATTCCCACACCTATGATCCCGTAGATCGACACTTCGGTAAGGATGTTTTTGATGTTTCGCGCAGACAGGAACATTGGGTTGTACAGGGTGAAAATGACGATAAGTGCGACGAGAAACAATAACACGCCATACTTCTCAAAGAACCCGACTATCTCAATCTTTTTCCCGCGTTCCACGACTGATTCACTCGATGCTGGCTTGATCATTTTTATTTACTCGATAGACGATGCGGGTGCAACCCGTTCAGGCCACGCCTTGCTGCGAAAACGATGAGCTCACGCCTTGAGCCATACGCGCCATGAGAAGCTCTTCAGTTGCCTCATCAGCCGAGACAATGCCGGTTATCTGTCCTTCACGGAACGTGACAATCCGGTCGCTGACCGCCATGACTTCAGGTAACTCGGAAGAAATCACTATCACGGCGACGCCGGCACGGGCCATGTCGAACAGAAGTTGATGAACTTCCGCCTTGGCCCCTACGTCGATGCCGCGCGTTGGCTCATCGACGATGAGCACCTTCGGCTTGAGGGCCATACAGCGAGCCAGGATCACTTTCTGTTGGTTGCCGCCAGACAGTGTTCCAATGGCCACGCTGTCGTTAGCCATCTTGATACGCAGTCGCTTCTGGTAGTCCTGGATGAGCTGGGTTTCAGCCCGGTCATCGATAAACATGCCCCAACGCTGCAATCCGCCCAGACTGGGCAAACTCATATTCCAACGGATTGAGTGGCTCAAAAAGCAGGCCTGTTGCTTCCTGTCCTCAGGAACAAGCGCAACGCCAGCGGCGATACCTTCTTTGGGAGATTTGAATGGCGAGACTTGGCGTCCATTGACGTAGATCATCCCTTCATCGCATCCGTCGGCACCGAAAATCACGCGAGCCAGCTCAGTGCGGCCTGCTCCCACCAGCCCAGCGAAACCAACAATTTCCCCTGCCCGTACATCGACTGACATGTCGAGCAATGGCGTCGCATGAAGACTCCTTCCTCCACCAGCCGCTGTTCTGGAAACACTTTGCACCTTCAGCATCACCTCACCTGGTGCTCCCGTGAGCGGTTTGCGGACAAACTCCACGTCCCGGCCAACCATCAGTCGAACAATGTCATCAACACTAACGTCGCAAACGTCGCCAGAGATGATGTAGGCTCCGTCGCGAAAGATGGTATAGCGATCACAACACGCCTTCACTTCGTTGAGCTTGTGCGACACATAGATGATGCTGATCCCTTTAGCCTTCAAATCTGCAATGACTTCGTGAAGTTTGTCGACTTCACGGCCACTGAGCGCAGCCGTAGGTTCATCCATGATGATGAGCTTTGCATTCATGGTGAGCGCCTTGGCGATCTCGACCATTTGCTGCTCTGCCACGCTCAGCTTGCGAACCATTGTCTTTGGCGTAATGTGCAAACCAAGATCGTCCAGCACATGCTGCGCGTCACTGAACATCTGCTTCCAGTCAACGAAACCATGTCGTAGTGGTTCACGACCCAGGTACATATTCTCGGCGACTGACATGTCGGCAATAAGGTTGAATTCCTGGTAGATCGTAATGATGCCTACCTCCTGGCGATGTATGGGGGTGTCATGCTCCCCAAGCACGTGACCATTGAATTCAAGTGAGCCTTGACCAGCATCCGCGGGCTGAGCCCCAGCCAGGATCTTTAGAATGGTGGACTTGCCGGCGCCGTTTTCACCCAGCAAAGCATGGGCTTCACCTTTCCCGACTTCGAGCTGTACGCCGTTGAGCGCGACGACACCCGGAAAGGTCTTCTTGATATTGCGAACTTGCAGCAGCCTATCGTTCATCTCGATGCCTCCCAGCCCCGGTTTCGCTACACAAGGGAGGAAGCATTGCTCCCTCCCCCACTGCCTTCAAAAGCGTGACCCCATGGACTACTTGATAGCGCTGAACTGCTCGGCCTGATCAAGGTTTTCCCGCGTGACCATGAATGGCGTAATGGTCACCGACTCGATCTTGGTGCCGTTTCTGATGTTGTCCACAGCCAGGCGCAGTGCTGTGCGAATCTGCTTGCTTGGGCTCTGCTCGACGATGCCTGTGATCTCACCAGCCTTGATGCTTTTGAGCACTTCAGGATAGGCGTCATAGCCAATAATCTTTATCTTGTCGCCCAGCCCCATGCCGCGCACCGCTTCGACAGCTCCAAGCGTCATATCGCCGGTGGAGCAGATGATCACATCAGGTGGATTACCTGCCGAAGCGGTGAGAATGTTCTCGACCACCGACATCGCCTTGGCCCGATCAGCCTCTCCGGATTGCTCAGCGACGAGCTTGAACTTGCTACCGGCAGCGCTCAGTGATTGATGCACGCCCTTCGCACGATCCATCGCAGTTGTGGAACCGATCTGACCGGTGATGAGCACCACATTGGCGCCTGTTGGCAGGTTCTTTACTACCCAGTCGCCCATAAGCCGACCACCCGCCACGTTGTCTGCTGTGACGAATGGGACGGGTGAAGAGGTTCCCTCTACGCGCCGGTCAACTGCAATTACCGGCACCTTCTCGTCCAATACATCATTGATCGCAGGCGCGAGCGCCGTGACATCGTTTGGCGTCAATACAACCGCGGCGACGCCTTGTGTCAGCGAGTTTTCGATGTCTGAGCTCTGTTTGGAAGATGAAGCCTGGGCGTCCTGAACAAGCAGCTTGACATCTAATGTTTTAGCCTCTTGAACAACCTGCTCGTGCATGAAGATGAAGAAGGGAATTGAGAGCGTCTGGAAGCTCACTGCGATCTTTTCACCAGCGGCAAACGTGGCTGCGTTCGTCATCAGCAAAATAGTTGCCACTGCGGTAGCTAGCATTCGATGTTTATTGTTGGTTTTCATCTCGAAGTCCTCAAATGTATCGGTACAGGCACCCGCCGAAATATCCTCGGCTTAGAAGCCAGTTATTGGATCGCGCTATATTGCTCTGCCTGGTCCTGGTTTATCCGGATGACCATGAAGGGCTGAACGACAGCGGTTTCGAACTCAGCTTCCCTCCTGGGCTTAAGCTCGCCGACTACCGCCAATAGATAATCTCTGACAAGCCGAATCCGCTGCAGCAGGCCTCGCGAAGCGGGGCCGCCACACATCGTTGCGTGGACTTTGACTTAGTGAGGTTTAGCAGTCGGGGTGACGGGCGGCTGACTCAGTCCATACCAGGCGATGACTGCAAAACATGCCAGTGGCACATAAAACGCCGTAGCAATGCCGAAGTGATCGGCGAGTACACCCATCAGCAATGGAACAAAGGCACCACCCACGAGCGTCATCACCAGGCATGAACCGGCTTTTTTGGTCTGCGTGCCGAGCCCACGAATGCCCATCGCGAAAATCGTTGGGTACATCACTGACATGAACAGATAGATAGCGACAACCGCGAAGATCGAGATTCGCTCAAATCCAGCAATGGCAACGATGCACAGCACCATGCTCACCGAGCTATTGAGGATCAACAATAAACGTGCGGGAACGTAGCGCATTACCCACGTGCCAGCGAATCGACCGATCATGTAAGCCAGCATCCCGAGCGAAAGCAGATAGGACGCTTTCTGAGCAGAGATCCCTTGCCAGTGATCAATTGTGTAATTGATGAAGAACGCACCGATACCGACGTAGGCACCGACGTTACAGAACTGGGCGGCGAGCGCGCCAGTAAAACTGCTCTTCTTCCAAAGGCTAACTTCATCTCCATTTGGCGTGAGAGCTTCTGAGGATTTTTCGTTGCGAATTTCGGGAAGACGAATTCGAGCAAAGGCGATGAACATCAACATCACAATGAATGCCAACGCTCCATACGTCACCGAAACCAGATCAACGCGGCTACCATTGAATTCAATAGGTGGGGCGAAGAAAACCGCACCACCAATGACCGGGCCGATGAACGCTCCCAGACCGTTGAAAGACTGAGCAAATGTCAGTCGTTGTTCTGATTTTGCAGGGTCACCCAAGGCAGCCGCATATAGGTTTGCAGCGGTTTCCAGGCAGCCTAGGCCGCAGGCCAGGACAAACAACGCAACCAAAAATGGCGCGAATGTACCGGCGATAGAAGCCGGAATAAACAGCAGCGCCCCAACAGCGAACAATGCGAGTCCTGCCAGAATTCCAGCCTTGTAGCCAAAGCGCTCCATAAACAGACCGACGGGCAAGGCAATGATGAAGTACGCCCCGAAGTAGGCCGTTTGAACCAGTCCTGACTGCCCGCGAGAGATATGGAGGGTGTCTTGGAAGTGCTTGTTCAGCACATCGAGAAGTCCATGGGAGAGGCCCCACATAAAAAACAGACTCGTCACGAAAATAAAGGCTATACGCGTCGAGGAAAGCTTTTCGTGGTTATGAGCCAGCCCGCTCAGGGCTTGTGTATCTGTATTCATGACCGGTACCTTTATTTGTTTTGTAAACCGTCATCAGTGCACGCCAGGCGATGTTCAATCCCTGGTCCAGGGCGGGTGTGCCAGCCCCTTGCAACTATGTTTTGCTACGTCAACTTCAAACATCCGTTCTGGTTTTTTTGCTCAGTAAGATGGAGCCCCTTGCAGGGGCCGGGGCTCACGACCTGGAAAGATTAATGATTCCCTACGCTTACAATCTTGCCCGTCTCAGCCGACTCACTCGCACAGTTCGCCAAGCGCAACGCCCGCAGGCCATCACGCGGTGTTGCTGGCATCGGGCTGTTATTCTCAACCGCATCCAGGAAGCTGTTGAGCTCGATCTTGTAGGAGTCGGCGTGACGCTCCAGGAAAAAGTTGAGAAGAGGATCCGCCACGTCAGTCGCCTCTGCGCCATAACGACGGACACTGTTCGTACGATGGTTCTCGTTCAACAGCATGCCCTTGGAACCGGAAACTTCCAGGCGCTGATCAAAGCCATATACGGCCTCACGACAACAGTTGATGTGGCATTGACGACCAGAAGCGGTGCGCATAAGCACCATGACACTGTCGTAATCCGGAATCGATTCGAGCGTCGGATCCACCAGTCGATTACCGACTGCAAAAACCTCGACGGGCTCCTCGCCAAGCAGGCTCCGAGCCATGTCGAAGTCGTGGATGGTCATGTCACGGAATATGCCCCCAGACGTTTCCAGGTAGGCCCTTGCGGCCAACGCCGGATCACGACTGGTGATGATGACTTGTCGAACCACCCCGATTTCACCATCGTCGATTGCACGACGCAGGCGCAGATAATCGGGGTCAAATCGGCGGTTGAATGCCAGCATTACCCGGCCATTCAGGCGTTCAAGCTCATCGACAGCAGCCTTCGCGCGCTCGTAGTCCATGTCGATTGGCTTTTCGCAGATAACGGGCTTGCCGAGCCTCACAGCTTGCAGCATCAGCTCAATATGAAATTCAGTAGGAGTCCCAATAAGCACAGCATCGACGTCAGTACGCTCAATGGCCGATGCATAGTCGTAGGCTGCCTCGCAACCTAGTTGCAAAGCCAGCGCATTAACCCCCTCCTTCCACGGGTCAGCGACCACAACCAGTTTGGTCCGAGGATTTGTAGCGACGTTAGCGGCGTGGATTTTTCCGATACGCCCAGCACCCAATACGGCAATACGCAACATGATGGTTTTTCCCTTGACAGCCTGGCTGCCTATTATTTTTAGGGGGGTGGCGCGGTGGGTATTTTCCACCGCGCAAAAACATGCGGATCTACTAGCGTTACTTGAATTGAGACATGGTGGTTTCGAAGGTTCGCTGAGCCATCTCTTGCAGAGGCAGCTTGCGCACGACTTCCGACAGCACTTCCACACCCCATGGGCCATTGTAGCCAGTAGCCTGAACGGCTTTGATGAAGGCCGGCACATCCAGCACGCCTTCGCCTGGTAGACGGCGTTTGTGGATAGTGTCTTGCCACAGCGGCTCTACGGCGTACTTGTCAGCGTCATCCAGTTCGACAGAGCCAATGAATTTTGCTGGGATGCGAGCAATCTCGCTGAAGTCGACACCACCACGCGCTAAGTGCCAAATGTCCAGCAGTAGCTTGCCGTGGTCGTGGTTCGCGCCCTGGACCAGAGCCAGCGCAGTATCGATCGTACGCACGTTACTAAACGGCATGATCTCCAGAACGATGTCGGTACCGTAGGTCGCGGCTTCAGCGCTCAGTTTTCCAAAGTGCTCGACCATTAACGGGATATTCGCTTCTTCCTGGTGTAGCCCTGGCGCGGTCTTGACTGCACGAGCACCCAGCTCCTGGGCGGCGTTGAAAAGCTCCGCACGCATTTTATCGGAGGCGCGGCGCGCCTCACCGTCCAGGTACCAGTCGGTCAGGAACTCAAACTCAATGTGCTTGATTCCATTCGCTTCGAGGATGTGGCGCATCTCGCGAAAACCGATGCGATCAACGGTCGACATCAGGTCAACGTGAATGAGGCCCACACCCTTGTAACCGGCCTCAGCCGCAGCCTCTACACGATCCCGGAATGCGAATGGGCTGATTTCGGTTGGGCCGAACGGGTACACGTCACCCGACAGAGTGAAGTAGGCGGCCAACAATTCGACGTTTTGATTGCTCATGTGTAACTCCTGAGATGCAGTTGCAAAGATTGAGGCGTGCGAGCCCTGCTAGATCCAGGACAAGCTGTAAAAGGGAAACGCGTTTCCAGTTATCGCACTTCAATACCAATTGGCTACCGAAGAGGCGCTCGCGAACGATCTTCCGCCGAGAGGGATCGACGAATTCCGGGAAAAATCCGAGGGATATCCCCATTTACGCCAAGAGGAAAGATTGATGTTGAATCGAGATTGCGCTGCTTCGACCGACGTAGCGTTAGCCGCCCACTCGGTGCGGTGCATATTGGATACAGGAATCAACAACGCCTTCGCAGCGGCGCTGAAGATTTGGAGGAAGGCAAGGAGCAAGTACATCGCTATGTCTCCGTTCTTGTTTTAGTGCAGCTTGAGAAGCTGTCGTTGTGGGGACGATCTTAGGCATGCGTTTTAGGAAGAAAAATACCAGAAACTGAAATCTCTTTTTCACTCAGCGGAAGAATCCAAGCCATCGAAAAGGCTCGATGGACCCTTGCTGATCTTTAAGGGTGCAGCATTGGGCCAACGTCGGACGCTTTTACTCACTAGGAACCAGCATAAAAGGCTCATAGGATATTTTTCCACCTATGAAATAAAGATTTCCAAAAGCGAGGTTTTATAAGCCCATTCGTAATTATAGGCTGGGACTGACCTGAAGCTGGGAAGGCCCGCTTCAGGTGGCTACAAGAAAAGGCATGCCTCGACACCCGCTCACATGCCCACGAGAGACCCCAAGAGGCCTAGCATGAAAAACCATAACGCCGTTGAAGAATTAATTCGCGAGCTGGAAAGCAAGCGCTATGAAGCAATCATCGCTGGCGATTTCAACGCCTTCAAAGCTTACGCGCATCCTGATTTGAGCTATGCCCACTCCACTGGAGTCGTTGATACGCTTGAGAGCTACCTCGACAAGTGCCTGGGTGGATTTTATGTCTATCACCATATTGAACATCCGATCGAGTCCATCAAAGTCGTTGGGGACATTGCGCTCGTCTTCGGCGAGATGAACGGTGAAATCACGGCAGGTGGCGTCCGCAAGACGCTGCGCAATAAAGCCTTGGCCGTCTGGGAACAGCGCGACGGCGAGTGGAAGCTGCTCGCTTATCAGCCGACAGCTATCCCAGCGTAAACGCGCACTGCCAGAGCGGATCTCTACGGCCTGAGAGATAGCCGCGCCAACTCTCAACGACAGGAACACCTGACAAAATGAAGAACTTTACTTACACCGGCCTGCCAGCTCGCGTGATCTTTGGCAAAGGATCCCTTCAACAGCTGGAGGCAGAGATTGACCGCCTCGAATCCCGACGCGCCCTTGTGTTGTGCACACCCGAGCAACGTGATCAGGCTGAGCGAATCGCCGATATTCTGGGCAAGCGTGCTGCCGGCATCTTCGATAAAGCAGTGATGCATGTCCCCATCGAGACCGCTCGTGAAGCGCGGGAAGTTGCGAAGGAACTGGGAGCTGATTGTGCTATTGCCATTGGCGGCGGTTCCACTACCGGTTTGGGTAAGGCAATCGCGCTGGAATCAGGCCTGCCAATTCTGGCAATCCCCACGACATACGCTGGCTCGGAAATGACGCCAGTGTATGGCCTGACCGAAAACGGCATCAAGAAAACAGGTAAAGATCCACGAGTCTTACCGAAGACTGTGATCTATGACCCAGAGCTTTCGGCTACCCTCCCCCTGGGCATGTCGATCATGAGTGGCATGAACGCCATCGCTCACGCTGCAGAGGGTCTCTATGCCCAAGATGGAAACCCTGTGATGTCGCTGATTGCAGAAGAAGGCATTCGTGCGATGGCCGAGGGACTGGAGCGCATCAACCACACGCCTGACGATCTGGATGCCCGCAGCGATTGTCTGTATGGCGCCTGGTTGTGCAGCACTGTGCTTGGCCATGTAGGCATGGCCCTGCATCACAAGCTGTGTCACACGCTGGGTGGCAGCTTCAACCTCCCCCACGCCCAGACACACACTATCGTGCTGCCCCACGCGATCGCCTACAACGCCAGTGCGGCTCCGGACGCAGCCGCGCGCATCGTTCGAGCCCTGGGCGGGAAACATGATTCAGCCGGTGGTGCTTTATTCGATCTCGCGCAAAAACTCGGTGCCCCCATGAAGCTGAGCGAGCTGGGGCTCACCGAGGTGGATCTTGATCGCGCGACAGACATTGCTCTCAGCAATCCCTATTGGAACCCGCGACCGATCGAGCGCGAGGGGATTCGCCAATTGCTGCAAGATGCATATGAAGGAAAACGCCCTGTTTAGCTAACTATTGCCTTACCCACTCGGTGACCGTGAAGGAAGTCGAGTGGGCTTTTTTCATCGAGTCCAGTAACGCTCGTAGTCGCTACGCTTGAAGTGATCGAGCAAGAAGTCGATGAAAAGGCGAGTCTTTGCGGGCATGTGACGTCGGTCCTGAAACGCCAGATTGATGGTCAATCGAGGCAGATCCCAATCATCCATCACGGGTATCAGTCTACCGGCTACTAGGTCGTCATAGATGATGTACTTGGGCTGTACCAGTATCCCTGCCCCCGCCAGTGCTGCTGCCCTGACAATCTGACCGTCGTTCGTCTCCAAGGCCGGTTGCACCTTGATGCTTTCATGCACCCCATCCCGAGTGAACTCCATCGTGTTGGGATGGTTCGCAAGGCTATAGATCAGCACATCATGCTCGGCCAAATCCTGCACGGTCCTGGGGATCCCCTTGCGCTGGAGGTATTTGGGCGAAGCGGCGAGTACACGCCTGGTCTCGGCCAGCCGACGGACAGTAATGTTCGAATCGGCTTCGTATTCACGCGTTCGAACCGCTAAATCAATCTCACTGTCGATGATGTCGTAGTACCGGTTGGCGCCGATGATCTTGACCTTGATTCCGGGGTAGCGGCGCTGAAACTCAGGCACGATGGGGGCGATATGCAACATGCAAAAAGAGATGGTGGCGCTGATCGTCAGAGTGCCCGCTGGCTCAATCAGAGCAGCACTGACCGTGGCCTCTGCATCCGCTAACTCAGCGAGCAGGCTTTTGCATTTTGCATAAAAGTCATGCCCTGAGTTGGTAAGTGATAAACGGCGCGTACTCCGCTCCACCAGCCGAACGCCGAGCCGTGTTTCGAGCGCGGCGAGGTGACGACTGGCAGCGGCATTGGAAATTTCCAGCTTTTCAGCCGCGCGACTCAGCGTTCCCAGTTCAGCCGTGTATACGAAAAGCTCGAGCTCAGTAAATCGATCCATCCTTAGGCATCCACACAAGAAGGGGGAGATTATTTCTGTGGTGAAAGAAAGATTTTCATTTTTAGTATTTTATTCCACCGCCAGTGACTTTAGCGTATCGCTATAGTTTCGGGAACAGGCATCTGCCAGCCAACAGCTGATGTTCCCCAGGAGTAGGTCACCTCAGGTCTCTCCTGACTCAAATAAAAAAAGGATGCATCTCCATGCGAAACCTAGATGAGCAGACGATCACACAAGCTGTCCTCACTCGAAATGCCGGGACCGAGAATCAGCGCCTGCATGAGATCGTGACCTCACTCGTTCAGCACCTCCACGCATTTGCGCGGGAGACTAATCTGACCGAGGAGGAATGGGAAAAGGGTATCGAGTTTCTGACCGCAATCGGTCATATCACCACCGACAAACGACAGGAATTCATCCTCCTGTCCGATACGCTGGGCCTGTCGACGTTGGTTATCGCCCAGAATCACAAGAAGCCGGAAGGCTGCACTGAAGCCACGGTTTTCGGACCCTTCCATGTCGCCAACGCTCCTCGTTACGACTTGGGCGAAGACATCAGTGGCGGGCTTCCAGGTGTCCCTTGGTTTGTGAAGGGCACCGTTACAGCCAAAGATGGCACCCCCATTCCAAATGCGACCATTGAAGTCTGGCAAGCCGACGACGCCGGCTTCTACGACGTCCAGAAGCCTGGCCTGGAGGACTACCACGGACGGGCGATTATCCAGGCCGACGCCAACGGGCATTACCACTTCCGCACGATCGTTCCTGAGTGCTACCCCATTCCCCATGATGGCCCGGTTGGAAAGATGCTGGAGGCGTTAAATCGGCATCCATGGCGCCCTGCCCACCTGCATTTCATGATCACTGCCCCTGGATATCAGCGTCTAGTCACCCACGTGTTCCGAGAGGGTGGCGACTATCTGGATTCGGATGCGGTATTCGGTGTCCGTTCGTCCCTGATTGCAGACTGGGTTCGCCATGAGAGTGGAATCGATCCGTACGGTAACTCGATCGACTCTCTTTATTACACCCTGGATTTTGACTTCATCCTGCACAACGCTTAGCGCACATACATTTCTTGTCTACCCGGCTTGCAGTGTGCAGGCCATAGCCAGTACTCGCACACTTACCTCGGAGAGGACTATGCGACCCGTCAAACACATCGTCATGTGGAACTTGCTTGGCGAAACTGAGCATGAGCGCTCAGCCAATATAGAAAAGCTCAAAAATGCTTTCGAAGGGCTTCGCAGTGTAATTCCTGGCCTTCTCAAGCTAGAGATCGGCGTCGACTTCAGCAAGATCGATTATGCCTGTGATGTGGTGTTGTATTCGGAATTCGATTCCATGGAAGCGCTGCAGGGTTATGCCACGCACCCCGCTCATTTGCGAGTTCGCGAAGCGCTAGGAAACGTTCGCACTGCTCGGCACCAGGTTGACTACTTCATGTAATAAACACCTGTTCTAACACTGAGCTTCGATTCAATAAGAAACGAGCACCCCGTGCTTCAACAGCTCAAAAAAAGAAGGTATCAGATATGAAAACCAACCTTGCCGGCAAGATCGTGCTCATCACCGGCGCAGCGAAAGGTATCGGTCGCGCCACTGCGCTGGCGTTTGCAGCCGAAGGCAGCCAGCTCGCGTTGTTGGACTGGGATGAAGGAGCCCTCACAGAACTGAAGCACGAGGCTGAGGCTCTGGGCGCCACAGTTGCTGTCAGTCAAGCTGACCTCAGCAGTCTGAGCGGCATGAACGATGGCATCGACAGCGTTCTGGCCATCTACGGCGGGAAGGTTGATGTGCTCGTCAACAACGTAGGCTCTGGCGCCGTGCGGATGTTCGACGACCTGACTGATGAAGACTGGGAAGCAACCATGCAACTCAACTTCATGAGCTACGTACGTGCTTGCCGCAAAATCCTCCCGGTGATGCGGGCTCAACAAAGCGGCGTCATTATCAACAACGCCTCCGACCTTGCCCGACAGCCAGAACCCTGCCCACTTGACTACTCCGCCTCTAAAGCAGCTGTTCTCGCCGTAACCAAAGGCTTGGCCCGCAGTGAAGGCCCGCACATCCGTGTCAACGCCGTTGCGCCGGGCCCTATCTGGACGCCTTTCTGGACCAAGTCGGGCGGCTTCGCTGAGACCATGGCCAAAGTCCATGGGATGGAGCCTCAAGCCGCAGTGGAGCATGAGATGTCGCTACGCCAACTCCCTCTTGATCGCCTTGGCACTCCGGAAGAGGTGGCTAATGTCATTGTCTTCATGGCGTCTGATCTGGCGTCCTTTGTGACCTCCAGTGTTTGGGGTGTCGACGGTGGCAGCATCCGCTCGGTGATATGACCGCCCACCCACTTTGACACGCGCGCCCGGGGAGCAAGACTCCTGGGAGCCTCTGCCATACGTGGCATCCGTACTGACCACAAAAACAAAAGGATAGATGATGGCTATCAAGATCGACAATCAAACCAAGCTGGGTGTGGCGTGCCTGGGAATCACCCACCCTCACACGTCAGGGCGTGTAAAGGCCTTCCAGCGTATCCCGGGCGTAGCGTTTCTCGGGGCCTACGACGACAGTCCGCTGCTTGAACCTTTTGCCGACGCGCTGGGTCTTCAGGCGCGCAGCAAGGACGACATTCTAAGCGACCCCGACGTACACATCGTCCTGGTGCATCCCAAAAGTTACTTGATGGCTGACTGGGCCATCGAGGCATTGGAAGCAGGCAAGGCGGTGCTGTGTGAGAAACCTGCAGGCCGTCACTCGACCGATACCTTGCGCATCGTGGAAGCGGTTGAGCGCACCGGTAACCTCTTCCAGGTGGGTTACTGCTGGAGGTTCTCGCCGGCAGTGGAAAAAATGCAGCAAGTACTCCAAAGCGGAGAGATCGGTAAGGTGCTTCAGGTGCGGGCTCATGCAGGTTGCTCGCATGACGAGGCCGACACCAACCACATGAAACAGCCAGGAGACCTGGGTGGCGCCTTCTACGTGATTGGATGCCACACCATCGACCGGATCCTGCTGCACTTTGGTATGCCTAACTCCGTGAACGCCAGGATCACCAAGTTTGCAGGTCAAATGAGTGATTCGGCGCGCGAAGACGCCGCCACCGCGATGCTGAATTACGACGACAAAGTAGTCACCATCGACTTCATGTCCTGGGATCCCCTGCCCTGGACGGAAAGCTGGGACATGACAGCGTACGGTACGCACGGTGTGATGCACTCCACCCCAATGCCCGCCTCGTACAAGCTGTATCACGATGGAAAGGTTGGCCACTCCCAAGGCTGGACGCATTGGAACGAAACGAGTTTCCCTGAAGTATGGGCTGTGCGAAAAACCGTGTATTCACCTGAGATCGCTGAAATTGGCAACCCGGTTTATTTTGATCGAGAAGCTGCCGTCTTTGTTAAATCACTTACTGAAGGCTTGCCATCTCAAGTTCCCGCAACTCAGGCACACAATATCAACCTGATCCTCGAGGCGCTTTTCAAATCGTCAGAACTTCTCGGGCAGGAAGTAACCTTGGTCTGAAGTTATTTTTGCTGCCCAGACCCAGCCTGGGCAGCGGAATACTCCCCATGACCGATAAACGCCAGTGGGGCTTTCCTGCTGGCGCGCATTCGAGATCGCAAAACGCTATTCAATCCAGCGCCCCACGCTCTGCCCGCAGTACGAGTTCATCCACGACACGCCGAACCTTCGGTAGCAGGTGACGTGTTTGGGGCCATACCGCATGGATCTCCACGTCACCTGGATTGTATTTTTCAAGAACCTGAACTAGCCGCCCCGCCTCAAGATGATCTCGAACTAAAGAGCTCGGCATCTGGCAAATACCCTGCCCAGCCACCGTCATGGAAACGATGGCATCGCCATCTCCGACTTCATGAGTTCCGGGGGGAGTGATGCGTGTGAGTTCTCCGTCCCCATCCAGAACGCTCCAAGTCGTCCGCTGCCCACGTCGGTAGTTGACGATGCAACTGTGGTTCTGCAGCTCCTCCAGAGATTCAGGGCAGCCGTGCTTAGCGAGATATTTGGGTGAGGCACATATAATCTGCTTCTGCACGGTAAGTCGACGAGCTACAAGGCCGCTGGAATCCTTCAATGTTCCAAAGCGAATACTGAAATCGATCCCCTCTTCGATCAGGTCAATGACGGCATCGGCGAAGGTCACCGTCAACTTGAGGTCAGGATTCGAATCCAGGATTTCCAGCAGCACCGGCAGCACAACGCTCCGGCCATAGGCGGCAGGCAGGTCAACCCTTAGGCGTCCACTGGGCGTTTGTTGATGGCTGGTCAATGATGCCTCTGCGGCGAGGATTTCATCTACCGCAGCCGAGCAGCTTGCGAAGTAGGCCTCGCCATCTACGGCCAGGCCCGAGCTTCGTGTTGTTCGATGAAAGAGTTTGCATCCGAGCCTTTCTTCGAGCTTCGCGATGCTTTTCCCCACCGCTGATTTGGTAATGCCAAGCCGATCAGCAGCCACTGTAAAGCTTCCAGCCCGTGCGGCCGTCACGAAGATCAACACACCACTTAAAGCCTGTTCAACCTGCGCCATTGTCGACCTTTACTCCACTATAAAAGGAGCCTAATGAGGTTTATCGCATCAAAGCTCTACCCTAATCTGTTCCCAAGTTGATTCCAACCCTAAAGAGGACAGAGAAAATGAATACTCAAAACATTGAGCTGCTTGCTGCGTATTGGACTATTGCGGGTGACATCTATCCGATGGGTCCGACCGAGGTCAGCCCGTACTCGTTCGAAGACCGGATGGAAGCTGCCGGTAACGCTGGCTTTAAAGGCATCGGCCTGGTTCACAACGGCATGATGGATACCGTCGATAAGATTGGATATCCCGCCATGAAAACCATTCTCGAAAAGAACGGTATCAAGCATGTCGAGCTGGAATTCCTGGTTGACTGGTATCACACCGGCGAACGTCGTCGTCAGTCGGACAAGGTACGCCAGGAACTGCTTGAAGCAGCCAAAGCCTTAGGCGTGCGCTCCATCAAGATCGGCCCTGGCATCGGTGAGGACATTGCAGACATCGAGCTGATGGTCAAAGAGTTCACCCTGCTCAGCCAACAGGCTGCAGAAGTCGGTACCAACATCGTTCTGGAAATCATGCCTTTCAGCAACGTACGCACCATCGAAACCGCTTTGGCCATCGTGGAAGGCGCAAACCAGCCAAACGGCGGTCTGCTGCTCGACATCTGGCACCTGCAGCGTGGTGGCGTCGACTTCAACGATATCTCCAAGATTCCTGCTCGCTTCATCAAGTCGATCGAGCTCAACGATGCACACAAGTACGCCATTGAGCCGCTGTGGATGGACACCATTCACAAGCGTGTCCTGCCGGGTGACGGCACCTTCGACATCCCGGCATTCATAAAAGCTGTTCAGGCTGCTGGCTATGAAGGCCCTTGGGGTCTGGAAGTGTTGTCTGACACCCACCGCAAGCTTCCTCTAGAGCAGATGGCAAATAGCGCCTACGAAAAAACCATGAGCCAATTCGGTAAATAATTCACTTGTCGTACCTGCTTTCAGCGCCCCCACGCGGAGCTGAAAGCCCCCCTCATTATCAATCGGAGCCGCGAAACCGTGAGCACTGAAAAAACCCTCGAAGTGATCCGCACCCTTTTCGCAAAGATCTCGTCCGGACAAAGCCCGGAAGCCATTGCGGAGTGTTTCAGCCAAGATGTGGACTGGAGCATTCCGGGTACGTCTGACATAGCCCCCTGGGTTGGCGAGCGCAAAGGCCGTGCTGCAGTGGCTGCGTTTTATCGTGATTTTGGAACCTACCTGCAGCCCCAGGAATTCAACATCAAGTGGCTGATGGCCGATTACGAACGCGGTGTCGCGCTGGGCTCTCTGCAGTGCCAAATAATTCGTACCGGCAAAACCATCACCAGCGAGTTCGCGATCGAATTTGAAGTCGTCAACGAACTGATCGCGCGCTACCGCTTCTTCGAAGACTCCTATGGCGTTGCGGTGGCTGCCCAATGAGTTTTGGCGTCGATCTGAGTCACCACACTGGATTCGAGCGCGCCTTTCAGCAAGGACGCCTCACCCTCGGCTTCATCATGGCCATCGAGTCCTACAAGGGTGCAGTACCGACGCTGGCCAATCACGCAGAACTCGCCTGCAGGGCTGAGCAACTTGGTTTTGCAGCACTCTGGGCTCGCGATGTTCCGCTGCTCGACCCCACTTTTGGCGACGTCGGCCAGGTGTTCGACCCTTTCGTTTACCTGGGATACCTGGCTGCCAAGACCGAACGAATAGCGCTGGGGACATCCAGTGCGGTGCTACCGCTGCGCCATCCTATTCATCTGGCGAAAGCTGCGGCATCGGTCGATCAGTGTAAGCGTCTGCCCAACACACCTTGCGTGATTAAACGGGCATCCACCTGTGCGGCAACAGCTCGGTAATCTCACTCGCACGCTGCGTCGGCAGGCGTGTAAGAACATCCTTCAAGTAAGCATATGGATCATGCCCATTGAGCCGCGCCGACTGGATCAAGCTCATAATCGCCGCCGCACGTTTACCGCTGCGTAACGAGCCTGCGAATAGCCAGTTCGAGCGCCCAAGAGCCCACGGCCGGATTTGATTCTCGCACCAGTTGTTATCGATGGGCACAGCACCGTCATCGAGATAGCGCGTCAGCGCTATCCAGCGTTTAAGGCTGTAATCCACGGCCTTGGCGATGGCCGAACCTTCAGGCACAAGCTGTCTTTGGGCGGTCATCCAGGTATGAAGTGCGTCGGCGATTGGCGCTGCTTTTTCCTGCCGTACTCGCTGTCGATCACCCGGTTCCAGCTCGCGGACTTCTCGTTCAACGTCATACAAGGCCGCGATGTAGTGCAGCGCTTTTTCGGCGATCTGGCTCTTGTTGGTCGCGTGCAGGTCGAAGAACTTGCGGCGTGCATGGGCCATGCAGCCGATCTCTGTAACGCCCAGTTCAAAGCCTGCCTTGTAGCCAGCGAAGTCGTCGCAGACCAGCTTGCCGTTCCAACTGCCCAGGAAGACTCGAGCATGTTCGCCAGCGCGGCTCGGGCTGAAGTCGTAAACGACCGCCGCCAGATCGGAGAACTGGCTGGTGGCATAAGCCCAGACGTAAGCGCGATGAGTTTTTTCGCGCCAGGCGTCAGCATTTGTACCGGCGTATCGTCGGCGTGAACGACGCCGTGCGTCAGCACGGCTTCGCGCAGCGCATCAACCAGCGGCTGTAATTGCACGCCGCAGTTGCCCACCCACTGCGCCAAGGTCGAACGGGCGATGGGCAGCCCGGCGCGGCCGAAGATTTTCTCTTGGCGATACAGCGGCAGATGGTCGGCGAACTTGGCCACCATGATGTGGGCCAGCAGGCCGGCGGTCGGGATGCCCTTGTCGATAATCTGCGCCGGAACCGGTGCCTGGATCAGGGTTTCGCACTGATCGCAGACCCACTTGCCACGGATGTGACGCTCCACGGTGAACACGCCCGGCGTGTAGTCGAGCTTCTCGCTGACATCCTCGCCGATGCGCTTGAGGGCGCAGCCGCACTGGCAGTGGCTGTTGTCCGGTTCGTGATGGATCAGTGTGCGAGGAAACTGCGGTGGCAGCGGTGCGCGCTTGGGTTGCTGGCGCACTTTGGCTTCGACAGGTGCCAGTTGCAGCGCCTCAAGTTCGGCTTCGATAGCGGCGATATCCGTATCGATCAAGTCGTCGAGCAGGCTGGCTTGATCCGGGCTCAACTGCTCGCTGCGCTTGGCAAACTTGAAGCGTTTGAGCAGCGCGATCTCGTGGGCCAGTTTCTCGTTGACCGACTTGTGATGAGTGATTTGCTTGTCCATCGTCTCGACGCGCTGGATCAACTGCGCCGCCAGGGCACGCAGTTCTTCAGGGTTTAATTGATCGAGATTCGGATGCAAAGTCATGCCGCCGATTTTGCCAGAGAGGGCCAGTGGCGGCGATAGACGGAAGGGCCAATTGCGCTGGCAAGCGCGCCATGGCAGGCGAGTTAGAGCACTGTGATGGCTCCTGCGGAACCGACGCGTTGCCAAGGTAAGCCGAGCACCAAGGCTTGAAGTTGCTCGGCATCCAACTCAACCTCAGAGCCGTGCCGCACGCCCGGCCAAAAGAAACGTCCTTGATTCAAGCGCCGGGCTGCAAGCCAAATCCCCACGCCGTCATGCACCAACACTTTCATACGATTGGCGCGGCGGTTGGCGAACAGATAAGCGCAGTGCGGCTTCGCCGCACCGAACACCGCAACAACTCGCGCCAGCGCAGTTTCAGTGCCGGCGCGCATGTCCATGGGCTCGGTGGCGAGCCAGATGGAGTCGATGCGGATCATCGCAGCAGGTCTCGCAGGAAAGCAGAACACGCCGCTGCATTTTCTGCCGGCCAACTCACCACGACTACGCCTTTTGAATGCGGCACTTCGATTCGGATCGTGGCAGGAAGGGCCTGATGTATCGGCACCGGCGACGATGTCTTGACCGGGATAAAGGCGGTTTGAAGTGTCAGGTTTTTCTGCGCATGCACGCGTATCCATTTATGGACGAGGTTGGCGTTGAGGTTGTGGGTCAACGCGACATTGGCGATTGAGGTGTCAGGCTGAGCGCATTCGGCGATGACCTGGGCCTTGAAGGACTTGGAATAGGAACGGCGTTCTTGTGGCATAGGCGTCCGCTTAAAAAGGCTAGAAATGGTGTCCACTTAAATTTAGGTGGACACCATCGCCTTAAGCGATGGTGTCAGGAAGGTGTGTTGCCCGGACGGTTACTCATCAGCGATAGCTAATGCATGATCAACTTCTGTCAGCCACTGGGAAAGCTTCGCATAGTAGGAGTCGAACCGGTGGCAGCGAAATCGTTTGAGGAGATCGTCCACCGCACGGTGCAGGGTCGGGGCGTGTAGGTTCCAAAGACCACCAAAGCGCACGCCCGCGCTTGCCGGCCACACGAGTTCAGACCACAACAAGCGGCGTTTGATTTCAAAGCTTGGAAGCGTTTCAGGGGCTATGTGGTACTGCTGACCACCGACGATTACGACGACGCGATCGCTCTCGACTAGAAGGCGCCAGCGCGCAGATCCGGTTAACAAGCGCCCGAGCCTTGATGGCGTCCATTCCAAAAACATGCAGAATCCCTACGCCTAAAAATTTCGACATTCTAGCCCAATGTTAAGCGTCTTCGGGTTGACCTTTACGCGCGCAAAGCAAGTGACTGCTTGATCGTTGGACACCCTCAGCATCCGCCGCTGGTGATTAAAGGTTTAAACGCGAGCGAGCCAGAGGGACGATCAGCCAGCGTTTTGTATTAGATTGGGCGGCCTGGAACAGGTTGAAGCCGTGCCAGGAATTGGAGATGCCCACAGGATGAAGAGGTAAGAGTACATTTGTGCTCTTGCCGATATTTCGATGCCAAGTGCTACGATCCTCACGGCAGCGTCCCTTGAACATGCTGAGCCGATTTAGAGCCTCTGTTATGTCGTCAAATCTTACACCTCGTAGGTCTATCGCTCGCTAGCGCCTGCAATCTTGGGAAACCGTCTGGAAGGGAATTTGAATAGCCTGGACTAGCCCCCCGCGGATAGACTGATACTCACGTCGGCCACCCCGCGCGCTCTGCTAAGGGACGTAGCCAGCTTCATCACTTCGCGGAAAAGTCTTCAAGGAAGAAACTAGATGGTGCAGTTCAACGATTGGTGCGATTGCGCTGATGAGCCTGTTGGGAACCACTTTCGCAGAGTGCTGACGGGTCAGACAGCCAACCGTCAGACAGGGGTTGATGCGACAGCCTCTGTCATCCCAGGACATTACGCTTCAGAAGAACGCATAGCACGAGCACTTGCACGTCTTGGTAAGCCGGCCACAGCTGAGTTAATTGAGGGTAAGCTTCCAACATCCAAGCAGATCCGGTCAGGTGACCTCGGCGAGATCTATGCGACGGAGTGGATTGATACGCAGAGCGGCGGCTTTCGCGCTTTGATCAAAAGACTTCGCTGGAAAGACCACCGGAACATGGCGATGCGAGGCGATGACGTCATTGGCATGTTGGAGGATCCTGCCACACATCGACTGATCTTCATCAAGGCAGAAGCGAAGAGTCGGGCCAAACTCACAAACAAAGTGCTAACGGAGGCTCGCCAAGGCCTTGATAAGGACGGTGGTCTGCCTTCTGCTCACGCGCTCGCGTTCATCGCCGAGCGCTTGCTGGAATTGGGCAACGAACAGCTGGCGGATGCTATTGATGACGCTCAGCTTATCGACGGCATACAGCCTAAGGACGTTCGACATCTGCTTTTTACCTTTTCAGGCAATGCGCCAGAAGCGCTTCTGACCGCAGCTTTAAAAAGCTATCCCGGGGCCATCCAACAGTGGGCCATAGGCTTGCATGTGGATGAGCACCCCCTCTTCGTTGCCGCTGTCTATGATCAGGTGATCGCTAATGCCAACAACACCTGAAGCAATCGTCGCGAGTATTGCCGAAGCGGCAACCGCAGGTTTCCGCGGCCGTCTCATCGCGCGAGGCCAAGCAAGAGCAATTATCTGGCGTGACGGGGTGCTTCCCCCCGATGCCCCTGAGTTCGCGCCACAGCTTAGCTATGACCTGCACTCATACGGCTACTCCCTACTCGGCCTTGGGTTGCGCTTGCGAGATCTTCAGGGCGACTCAGCCCAGGCTCGCACTGCGTTCGAACAAGCGGCGACTGCTCTTGAAGCCGTAATCGCCAAAGGCAATCCCGGAGAAATAGATCGAGACTTTCACTTTGTCATGACGGCCGCGAGCTACCACCTAGCGCACCTCTCAGCTAGGGCCTACTCGTTGCTTCAAGCTGTAGTAACGGAAAATAATTTCACATTACCAGAGCGAGCACTCGCTTTGCTCATGAGACGCAACCTCCAAGAGCTTCGCACGATGGTCTTCGACTATCGTGCATCTGGGCAGGGTAGCGACGCGGCCATCGCCGCCGAAATTAAGGGAACCCTGGACAGGTTGGAGGCCGCAGAAGAACTATCGGAGGACAGTGATGACTTCCTTTTCGAAAGTCTCGACACCGCATTGACGGATACTTTCATGGCGGGGATGGCGCTTTTCATATCCGCGCTTGAACGAGGTGAAGAAGTACTGGTTACGCAAGCGAAGGATCGGCTTGGAACTGGCCTCGCCATTTCCAGTGAAATGAACATGCTTCCCCAGTGGTGGGCGTACCGAATTGCGATTCATTTGATCACAGACCTGTGGTCTAACACTTTCCACATCAATGTACCGCCTCAACCCACCGGAGGAGAGGCAGCCGACTGGCCACAGCTCCGTGAGCTGTTCATTGCCCTACTGCACCAGCGACCTCGTGCTGAGCTTGATCTTTGGCCCTCACAAATCGATGCTGCCCACCGAGCATCTGATCAAACTGACGATCTCGTGGTTTCGCTCCCGACCAGCGCGGGGAAAACCCGAATCGCAGAGCTTTGCATCCTTCGGTGCCTGGCTGCCGGCAAGCGTGTCGCGTTTATCACTCCATTACGGGCGCTTTCCGCTCAGACTGAGGTTACTCTGCAGAGAAGCTTTGGGCCTCTTGGTAAAACGATCTCTGCGCTTTACGGCAGCATTGGCGTCAGCGGCATTGATGAGGACTCAATCAGAGGCCGAAACATCATCGTCGCAACACCAGAGAAAATAGACTTTGCCCTGCGCAATGACCCAGACCTCCTGAACGACGTCGGCCTGCTGGTTTTCGATGAAGGCCACATGATAGGTCTCAACGAACGTGAAGTACGCTACGAAGTACAAATCCAACGCTTGCTGCGTCGTGCAGACGCGGATCAACGCCGAATTGTGTGTCTATCGGCAATCCTTCCAGATGGCGATCAGTTGGAAGACTTTTCTAACTGGCTGCGCAAAGATCACCCAGGCGATCTGATCAAAAACGATTGGCGCCCTACCCGGCTTCGGTTCGGTGAAGTCACTTGGAATGCCACCAACTCCACCGCCCGTCTCAGTCTGCGCGTTGGTGATGAGCGCCCTTGGGTGCAACGTTATCTAGAGGGGAGCGTTCCCCCAGCCTGGGTGCGGCCAAAACGCCGCCGGACGAAGATTTTTCCTAATGATCAACGCGAACTCTGCCTTGCTACAGCTTGGCGCCTTATTGATGATGGGCAAACTGTACTCATCTTCTGCCCACAACGAAGCAGCGTCGAACCTTATGCGGATGTGATTATTGATCTCTACGAGCGCGAAGCTCTCCGATCTCTTCTTGAGGTTGATCCCGCCAAGCTGAGGACTGCCATCGCACTTGGCGAAGAATGGCTCGGAGCGGAGAGCTCAATCCTGAAATGCCTGCGCCTGGGTGTTGCGCTGCATCACGGGGCGTTGCCTACGGCGTATCGCAAGGAGGTTGAGCGCTTGCTTCGCGAAGGTGTCCTCAGGGTCACAATATCCTCACCTACCCTAGCGCAAGGCTTAAATTTGTCTGCCACCGCAGTGGTGATGCATTCCTTGCACCGATCGGGCGAGCGAATTGATATTTCTGAATTCAAGAATGTTATTGGTCGGGCAGGACGAGCTTACGTCGATGTCGAAGGTATGGTGCTTTTCCCCATCTTCGACAAGGCAGGACAGCGACGAAAAAATTGGGAAGCATTGATCAGTGACCTAGGCGCCCGCAACATGGAAAGCGGACTAGTCCAGCTTGTTGGCACGCTGCTAGTGCGCATGTCGAGAAAAATTGGGGGCGACATTGACGCGTTAGTCGAGTACGTCGCCAACAATGCAATGGCGTGGAGCTTTCCTGAGCTTGACTCAGAGAAGCCTGAGGAAAGCCAGGTTGCTCGGGCCGACTGGGAACGACATGTGGCCACTCTCGACACAGCCGTCCTGAGTTTGATTGGCGGAAGTGACGTTGACGACAGCAACATTGAGTCTGCACTTGACGATATCCTTCAATCCTCGCTATGGCATCGCCGATTACTTCGTTGTGATGAAAACACTCAGAACGCGTTGAAAGCAGGCCTGAGGTCACGTGCCACGCTGATTTGGAGCCAAACTAGCTCCGTCCAGCGTCGAGGCTACTTTCTGGCAGGTATCGGGCTGGCCACAGGCAAGACTCTTGACGCGTTGGCAGAGGAGCTCAATCTATTGCTGGTGACGGCGAACGCGGGAATAATCCAGGATGATGAAAGCGTTGCAATCGAGGCTCTTACTGCTATTGCTCAACACGTGTTTTCCTTTTATCCCTTCATGCCCGACGCGCTACCTGCAAACTGGCAGGACATTCTAAAGCGATGGCTGCAAGGTCGAGCAATAACCAGCCATTCTGCTGATGAAGCCTCAGAAACCCTGAGATTTATAGAGAACGGCCTTGTCTATCGCCTGCCTTGGGCAATGGAGGCGATCCGAGTCCGGGCAGAAGCTAACGATGATACGGTCGTTGAACTACCTCTCGATAATTTTGAGCTTGGCTTGGCCGTCGCAGCAGTTGAAACTGGAACGCTGAACCGGGCAGCGGCACTATTGATTCAAGCGGGCTTCAGCTCAAGGATGGCTGCCATCAAGGCCGTCACTGATACCGGAGCCACATTCGATACAAGTGATGAGCTCCGGAGCTGGCTTCTTTCAGAAGAGGTGACACAGCTAAACGTTTCGCCCAATTGGCCGACCGCCGAAACGAGGAACATCTGGCTCGACTTCATGGGTAGTTTCGAGCCGCGTGAGAGTCACACGTGGGCCAAACGTTCTTATTGGGGAAAGGTCAACTGGCTGGACGCCTCACCACCTCCAAGTACCCCACTTCAGCTGTACGAACATGCAGGAAAAGCGCAAGTATTAGCGGTTGACGGCGCACTCCTAGGGACTCTGCAAAATTCGATGAATCCCGCCCGGAGGGGATTGCTGCGCGTCAACGTTGGCCAAGACACGAGCACGATCGACATCATTTATCTGGGCCCACAGGACTTGACTGGCGTATAGGTAGTTTGGGATTTGCCCCGTAGCTCGCTGCGCATGACCTGCCGCTCCTGTCCAAGGATGTCCGAGTGCACAGTGGAAACTTGGCGTACTCCAATGGCCAAACTGGCAGCTCAATCAGGATCCAAAATGGCCATCTGCCACTGGTCACGGTAATATGCATGAGCCGCCGCGCAGTAGCCTCGGATTCACCATCCCCCGAACGTCCTCATGGCAACAATAATGAGGTGTGCTTCGGGCACCCGCTAGGTTAGCCATGCAGTCAACAATCGATTTTGAAGCCCGAAAGCTCTTCGAAGCCATCAAGTACCAGATCCATGTCGCCATCGAGTACTGTCATAAGCTCGACGATGATCAATCTCTCTGGATCGAGGTATTCGGCGATGTTGCCGTCGATAGGGAGGGCGCCATAGAGGTCAAGATGTGGGAAGACGACCTCACCGACGGGCACACCAATTTCTGGAACACCCTGCATAACTGGCTCAAGCCGGCGTTCGATCATGAGCGGTTTGAGGAGTTAATCCTGCTGACGACGCAAAGCTTCGGTAGTAGATCAACGCTGAGTCAATGGAACGAAAGCGACCCATCCCAGCGCCTAGGTCTGCTGACCTCCATCGACGCGGTGATAGGCAAGCGCAAGTCACGTAAGCAGGAGTTGAAGCCGCCCGCTGACGGCACTCCGCCCATGCGAGGTAAGCTTACTTCGCAACGACAAGCTGTCTTAAGCAAAGAGACACGAGAGTCTCTCCTCGCCGTAATTCCCAAGATTCGAATTCTGCCAGAGCAGCAAAACCTGGCCGCCCTTATCGCGGCGTATAAAAAAGAGAAGCTGGGCGGCATCAACCCCAACCGGAAAGACGATTACGTCAATGACCTGTTCGGCTTCATGATGGACGCCAGCCGTATCGACCAGGGCTGGGAAATCAAAGGGCGTGAGTTCAACGCCAAGCTCCAGGAGCTTACAAAACGGCACATGGTGGGCCCGGTAACATTCCCCGCTATCAACACCGAACTAATTAGCCGTCAGGCGGCTGAGCCTCACCTGCGAAGCCGGCGGTTTGCCCGCAAGCTGATCGAGATCGGGGCGGAGAAACATTTATCGCGCGCCACCTTGAATTGCTTGAGGCGCACGAGCACGTCTCAGGGATGATCCGGGACTGCTCTGTCAGCCCAGATGACATTTCACGTTACCAGCACAATCATCACGAGGCTGCTTTTTGGGCGAGAGATTCGGCCATGGAAAACCTCGACTCAAATTCCGACAGGTCGAAGAAGCTGGCGGCTTCCCGCCAGTTCTTCTCGCAGAGCTGCGCCGTCCCAGTCACTCCCCTGTGTAGTTTTCAGGACACTCCTCAAACCTTTCGAAACGGCATCTATCACTTGCTGGCGGATGAGGAGCCTGGCACCCGAGATGAAGAATTTCATTGGAGGCTATGGGACGAATGAACGCACGCCCAGTCGACCATCTTTACACGCTGCAGCGATCGCCCATCGCGCTGGCGCCGATCATCTACCAGTTTTACAACAACAGAGAGACCACGGAACAGGACGTGCTGCTGAGCTACCTCATTCTCCCGCTGGTGCTGTATCCCCCGACTCAAGAGTTTCTTCACAAGGCTAAGAGCACCAGCTCGCTGCGAACCATGTGCGAAAAGCGCGAGAGGTTGGCCGGGCTGGTCGAGCGAGTCCAGCAAATGAAGTCACTGACCAACGAATGCCTGCTGATTCTGTCCGCCGAGGGAAGTCTGGGCTTCGACCAGCGGATGGGAGTGACCTTGCATGATGAAAACAGAGCAGAGAACGCTAATCCAAGGATCATGAAGGCGGCTGAACGCCTCGCTACCGTCTTTGGGACAGAGCACATCGTTACGATCTACAGGATGTTAGGGCTCAAATCACTATGAATTGTTTTCTGCGTTACATCGGCGTAGTTGATACTCAAGACCAGCTGCATCACGTCCCGTTCGAGCGTGGACTGAACATCATCACCGGCGCGTCCTCCACGGGCAAAAGCGCGATCTTGGAAATTTTCGATTTTTGCCTTGGCGCGAGTGAAAACACGATACCGGTGGGGCGCATCACCGAACGGGCGAAGATCTATCTCATCGCGCTTGAGTTCCCGAGCCATCTCCTGGTGGCGGCCCGTACTAGTTCGGATGGTGGCTGCTACCTCACAGAATGGCCAGGTACTCACCAAGCTTTGCTCGAAGCGTTACAGGCAACCCCAGAGCGGTTTACCGAGGAGCGGCACCAGTATCCTGAGCCACGTTTTAAGAAAGAACTCGGCCGATATTTCAACATCACCCTCAAGAATGTGGATGAGGAGGCGTGGAGGCTGAATGTTCCTGGGGCGAAATCCCCGACACCCTCAATCCGCACATTTGCAAGCTTCATGCTCCAGCACCAAAATTTGGTCGCCAACAAGCATGCGGTGTTTTATCGGTTTGATGAGAAGGAAAAGCGTGAGCAAGCCATCGCGCATTTCAAAATTCTGATGGGGCTCGTCCACGAGGACTACTTTGACAAAGTCAAAGAGCTGAATGTCGCCGAGGAGACTCTTAAGAGGATCCAGAACCAGATTCCCCGTGAAGCAAAGAAAAAGGCAGAGGTTGTCGAACACTACCAGCATCTTCTTGATACCTACGAAGCCCTGGCTGGCCATCCGCTCACCACCGCCACGGCAGATGAGCTCTACGCCAAACCCCATAAGTATCTAGAAGAAATCTCTCAACGCGCGGTGCGGATCAACTTCCAGTCCGACTCGATTGAGGCAAAACGTCAGGCGCATGAGGATGCAGCTGCCGTGATTTTGCCTAAGAAAAGGGCAGCTACCCGACAACTCGCTCAGGTGCGTGAATCGATAAATTCCGCGAAAAGTTTGACCAAGGCTATGCGGGCGGACGGTACGCCGAAATCGACCCAGATCTCACATACTCACTGTCCGATGTGTGACTCTCACACCGATTTACCCACTGTAGCGGCAGGTAAACTCTTCGACGCCATTACTTGGCTCAATGGCGAGCTAACCCTCTCAAGCTATGCCGTCGAGAGCTACGCCGACGAAGAACGCGCCCTCATCAAGCAGATCGGTAAATACAACGACGAGCTCGCTAAAATCCAGGCTGCCACCGCCCCTCTTGATGCGGAGCTTGAAAAACTCACGACGACCAAGAACCCCAATGAACAGGCAATCTCAATCAAGGTGGAGCTTGAGATCGGACTGAGGAATCAAAAGCTGAAATCGGGCATCGAGCTCAGCGAGCAAGAGCTCAAGCTCAGGGAAGAGGTGAAGGAGCTCAAACGCTTGATCAAAGCCTACGACCTAGACACCAAGGTCGCCGCCCTTTCTGAAAAAATTGATGCAGCGCTTGCTCGATATGGCGACAGGTTCAATTTCGAAGAAACCTACATCCCCTGCAAGCTGAAATTTGACCTCACTACATTCGAGCTGTGGTACCAGCAGAGCGACGAGAAGCGTGTGTACCTGCGCTCCATGGGCAGTGGCGCTAATTGGCTTTACTCCCATCTGGCGCTCTTCATGGCGCTGCATTATCAATTCGCACGACACCACGATCAAGACTGCAAGATACCCCCTATTCTCTTTCTCGACCAACCTACTCAGGTGTACTTCCCCGCGCTGGACAAGGACAAGACATTCGAGGCTACGAAAGCCTCTGAGCAAGCAAACAGATCCGACAAAAAGGATGCAGATCTGGTGGCAGTGAACAACATGTTCAGTCAGCTGGCAGAGTTCTGTGTGGAAACAGAGGCAGAAACTGGCTTGATGCCCCAGGTCATCGTCTCAGATCATGCAGATAATTTGGATCTTGAGGATCCCTACGACTTCAACTCATTCGTTCGTCGTCGCTGGCGAGATCGCGGATTCATCGCTGGATTAGCCCCTACAAAACCGGACACCAACTCCCCGTTAAATTGATGCTGCCGCCAAGCGCCTGAACTCCCTCGGTGAGCGATATTTCAAGGCGCTGTGTGGATGCTGCTCGTTGTAA